>CAVUYB010000008.1:0-177390 GCA_963745595.1 uncultured Actinomycetota bacterium
TGGCGGTCGACGGGATCGCCGACCCAGCCGGTGCCGTCGATCGCCGCGTGTTTCGCCGGGTCGACGAGGACCGCGAAGATGGCTTCGGCCGGGGCCTCGAGGGTGATGCTGACAGCGATCGTTGTGCTCGCCACGGTTAGTACCTCCTGTCTCATGGATTGGGTAGCGACGTACTGAACAGGTTCGCTAGGACGTCCCAATGCCGCTCCGCCGCCGCCGGGTCGTAGTGGGGGTTGTCCGGCACGGCGAAGCCGTGCTCGGCCGGGTAGGTCTCGATCGTGTGCGCCACCCCCGCGGCCGTCAATGCCTGTTCCAGCCGGTCGTGCTGGTCGGGTGGGAAGGAGGCGTCACCGGTCGCCGCTCCGACGTACACCGTCGCCGTCATCGCGCCGGCCAGTAGGTGGGGGCTCCCGGGTTGGTCAGCCGCGGCGAGGCTCCCGGCATGGAATGCCGCAGCCGCCGCGACCCGGTCGCCCTGACTGCCGGCGGCGAGGAGCGACAGCCGTCCCCCGATGCAGTAGCCGGTCGTGCCGACCGCCTCGCCCGTCGTCTCGGGGAGGGCGGTCAAGAAACCGACATGGGCGCGGGCGTCACGGATGGCCATGTCCGCGGTGACGCTCCGCACCAGGCCCATCAGCCGCTCCAGCTCCGCCGGATCGCCGAAAGCGGACGGCAGGTCGAACGGCGCGAACCCGCCGGAGCGGTAGTAGATGTCGGGCACCAACGTCACGTAGCCCAGGCTGGTCAGCCGCTCGGCCATATTGCGCAGGGTGTCGCGCAGCCCCCCGGCATCGGGGTACAGGATCGCCGCCGGCCAGGGGCCTTCACCCTCCGGGACGTGCAGCGAGGCCGTGCTCGTGCCGTCCTCGGTGGTGATCTCGGCATTGCGTTGCATCATCTCGGCCTCCCGCCTGTCGCCCAGCCCGACCGTTCCGACCCTAACGCCGGCGTTCTCCGCGGCTCGCCCGGCGACGGCGGTTGGAAAGGCCGCGGGCCGGGGTAAAAAAGTGGTCACGGAAGGACGTCGGAGGGAGGGACGGAGATGTCCACGTTGGACGCAGAGCGTCGAACCTCGTCGAAGCTGGGGATGGGGTCATCCGGAGCCTGATCCCGGCCCGGCTGGACCGATTGGGATGGTCGAGGTTCCACACGATGTTGGTCGTGGCGCTCGGCGTGGCCTGGGTCCTCGACGGCCTGGAGATCACGATCGCCAGCAACGTCACCGCACTCGTCAGCAAGCCGCAGGCGCTGAACCTCTCCTCCTCCGAGGTCGCCTTCGCCGTGGGGACGGTCTACCTCCTGGGTGAGGTGTTCGGCGCCCTGTTCTTCGGTCGCCTGTCGGACAAGTGGGGCCGACGGAACCTGTTCATGATCACCCTGGGCGTGTACCTCTTCGGTGGGCTCATGTCGGCGCTCACCTTCGGCCACACACATTTCTGGGTGTACTGGTTGTGGGCCTCTCGGTTCATCGCCGGGGCGGGCATCGGCGGCGAGTACGCCGCCATCAACTCGGCCATCGACGAGCTGATCCCGGCCAAGTACCGGGGTCGGGTCGACATCGCCGTCAACGGGACCTACTGGGCCGGTGCCCTCATCGCCACGGTGCTGACCATCCTGGTGGTCGACAAGCTGCCGGTCAGCTACGGGTGGCGGGTCGGCTTCCTGTTCGGGCCCGCCCTGGGCTTCATCATCCTCTTCGTACGCAAGAACCTTCCCGAGAGCCCACGCTGGCTCCTCATGCACGGTCGGGAGAAGGAGGCGGAGGCCGCGGTCGAACAGATCGAAGAGGCCACGAAGTCCTCCGGGGGCACCTTGGGAGAGATCGACGAGTCCAAGGCCATCGAGATCACGCCGGCCACCAACATCGGCTTCATCACCCTGGCCCGCACCCTCTTCGTGCGGTACCCGAAGCGGTCGATCCTGGGGGCGACCCTGATGATCACCCAGTCGTTCCTCTACAACGCCATCTTCTTCACCTACGCGCTGGTGCTGACCAAGATCTACACAGTGCCGGCCACCGACACCGCCTACTACTTCATCTTCTTCGCGGCGGGGAACCTGATCGGGCCGTTGACCCTCGGGCACCTCTTCGACACCATCGGTCGCCGGGTCATGATCGCCGGGACCTACCTGTTGGCCGGGTCGCTGCTGGTCATCAGTGCCCTCATGTTCGACGCGGGGTGGCTCGACGCGGTCACCCAGACGGTCTGCTGGTGCGTGATCTTCTTCTTCGCCTCGGCCGGCGCCAGTGCCGCCTACCTGACGGTGAGCGAGATCTTCCCGGTGGAGGTGCGGGCCAAGGCCATCGCCGTCTTCTTCGCCATCGCCCAGTCCTTCGGCGCCCTGGGACCCTGGCTCTACGGCTTCCTGATCGGCAACGGCCAGGACCACTTCCGGCTCTTCATCGGCTATCTCATCGGGGCCGGGGTGATGATGATCGGTGGCCTGGTCGAGGTCTTCCTCGGGGTCAACGCCGAGGGGAAGTCGCTGGAGGACGTGGCGAGCCCGCTCTCTTCGACCTCCCGACCGTCGCCCCACCTCTCCAACGTGACCGGCGCCCCTCGCCCGCCGGCGGCCCGGACGGTCTTGTAGTCGCCGGCCCGGCCGAGGACGGCATCACCGCCTTCTCGGTGGCCGGCCAGCGGACCGGACGGGCACCACCGCCGGGATCGGGCGCAGGCGATTGTTCCTGGTCGTGGCGGTTGGGGTCCGCGCCCCGGCCGACCAACCGTGGTTCACTGATCGACGACGGTCAGCCGGACGGCGGCCGACGAACCGGTGGAGGAACCCGATGCTCGGAACCCAGTACCCCCTGCTCGACATCTTCTGGACGATGCTCGAGTTCTTCCTGTTCTTCATCTGGATCTTCCTGATCATCACCATCTTCATGGACATCTTCCGCAGCCACGACATGAAGGGCTTCACCAAGTTCGTCTGGGTCCTGTTCATCATCATCCTCCCCCTCCTCGGAGCGCTGGTGTACCTGATCGCCCGCGGCGGGAGCATGCACGAGCGGTCGGCCCAGCAGGCCAAGCAGCAGGAGCAGGCCTTCCAGAGCTACGTCCGTCAGGCGGCCGGCGGGTCCAGCGCCGACGAGCTGGCCAAGCTGAGCGACCTGAAGGCCAAGGGAGCGATCTCCGACGAGGAGTTCGAGAAGGCGAAGGCCAAGATCCTCGGCTGAGCGCCCCGTCGATCCGCCGGCCCATCAGGCGGCGGTCAGCGTCACTGTTCGGCGGTTGCTGACGGCCAGCCGGCTGGCTCGCCACCGGCCGCGGTCGTCGACGACCACCGCGCCGTAGCCGGCAACGCCTTCGATGACGTCGAGGCCGGTCGGCCCCGACGACCGCAGGGCGATCGCCAGCGCGCTGGTCAAGCCCGGCTCGGGCCCGACCACCGTGGCCCGGGTACCCGAGCGGCCGTCGACGACGGTGGCCACCGCGCCGGCCGGGAGGCCGTCCAGCGACACGAGCATCCCCCGGGCGGGCACTTGCCACGAACGGTCCGGGCCGGGGTGGCCGAAACCGGTGGCCATGTCGCCGGCCGTCACCAACGCCGCGGTCGCGCCGCTGGCTCGGAGCCGACCGAGCGCCTGGCCGGCCGCCCAGCCTCGGGCCAGATCCGTCGGGTCGACGCCGTCGGGGCCGGCCCACGGGTCGTACCAACCGCCGGTCAGCCGTCGGGCCTCGGCGCAACGGCCGAGCACCTCGGCGATCTCCGGCGGTGACTGGGCGAGGCTCTGCTCGTCCCGGCGCAGCCGGCTGATCGGGCTGTCCGGCTTCCAGACGCTGAAGATCTCGTCGGCTCGCTGCAGGCCGGCACCGGCCTGCCGGAGGGCCCGGGCGACGCCCCGGCCGTCCGGGACGGCTTCCAACGTGACGACCGTGCCCAGCGCGTACTCGGTGCGACGCGTCACTCGCCCTCCAGCCGGTCGACGATCGCCGAGATCCGGTTCGACGGGATGACGAAGCCGATGTCCTGGGCGCTCGACCCGTCCGAACCGGTACCGGCGCCGGCGGTGTTCATGCCGACGATCTGACCGGCCGAGTCGACGAGCGGACCGCCCGAGTTCCCGGGGTTGATGGCCGCGTCGGTCTGCAGCATGCCGCCCAGCGTCTCGGTCCCACCGTCGTCGCGGCTGGCCGTGATCTGCCGGTTCTCGGCCGAGATGATCCCCGACGTCACCGTCGGGCTGCCACCCAGGCCGAGGGCGTTGCCGATCGCCACCACCGGGTCACCGACCTGGACGGTCGAGGAGTCGCCGAACGTGACCGTCGGAAGGCCGTTCACCCCCTCGATCCGCAGGAGCGCGACGTCGTCGGCCTGGTCGGCCCCGACCAGCGTGGCCCGGTGGGCCGTCGACGACCCGTGCAGCGTGACCGTGATCGAGTGGGCCCCGGCGACGACGTGGTCGTTGGTGACGACGTCGCCCGAAGACGTGACGATCATTCCCGTACCCTCCAGCTCTTCTTCCTGGCCGTAGCCGGACCCAGTTGTCGCCCCTGTACCTCCTGTTGCCGTGTCCGTGGTCGCGGTGCCTGTCGATATCGATGTCGATGTCGATGTGCCTGTCGATGTCGATGTGGCGGTCGAGGACCCCTCTGTAGAGCCGCTGACGACCGCCGTGATCGTGACGACGGCCGGTTCGACGTCGTCGGCGATCGTCGCCACGCTGTTGCCCTGGTCGCTGGCCAGGTCGGCGGCCGCGACCCCGCTCCCGCCGGGACTCGAGCCGCCACCGAAGGCGGCCGCCGCCACGCCACCGCCGACCCCGGCGACGAGGACGGCGGCGGCGGCGACGGTTAGCGCCCGCCGGAGGGTGGTCGTCCGGTGCCGAGGGGGGCGGCGACCCGGAACGTTCCAGCTACCGGCGGGCTGTGGCCGGTCGGGATGGGGGTGATCGGGCGGCGCCGGCGGGACCGGCGGCGCTCCCGACGGCGGCACGATGGCCCCGGCCTGGGTGGCGGGGAGGACGGCGTCGGGAATGACGATGTCGGGGACGACCACCTCCGGCGGGCGCGGTGACGTCAGCCGGTAGCGGCCTTCTTCGGGAGCGTCGGTCATGCCCCCCACCCTGAACGGGCGTCCTGAGAGCCGGGGAAGAGACGGCTAAGAACCGGGTATGAATCGACCCAACCGATGCCCGGCGTCGGCCGGGCTTGGGGTCAGATGGCCGTCTGCGTCACGATCGTCACCGCGGCCGGCAGGCCGTGGACCTGGACGGTCGATCCTGACGACATGTCGCGGAGGTCGACGAACGTGACGGTGTTGCCGACGGCGCGGGCGACGCCGGTGTTGCCGACGACGGCCCATTCGCCGGCACCGTCGATGGCCACCGGCACGGGTCCGACGCCGACCTGGATGGGCCCCTGGGGTTTGCCGGTGGCCAGGTTGATGGCGGTCACGGTGTCCGTCGACAGCGACGTCGACCCGCCGTTGGTCACGAGCGCCCACTGACCGTCCGGACTGATGGCAATGGACTGCGGTCCCTGGCCGACGGTGATCGGCGGGCCGGCCTGACCGGTCGTCAGGTCGATCGGCGTCACCGTCTCGAGCACCTCGGTGCCCTTCTCGGGGTTGGTCACATACGCCGTCCGCCCGTCCGGGCTGATGGCGAACTGCCCGGCCGGCGCGCCGACGGCGATGGCCGGGCCGACGGTGCCGGTCGCCAGGTCGACGGGGATCAGGGTGTCGGCCGACAGGTCGCTCACGTACGCCGTCTGGCCCGTCACCTCGATGCTGACCTGCGACGGCGGTCCGGTCACGATCGTCAGTGGTTGGCCGACCGTGCCGTCGTCGAGGGCGACCGGAACGACGGCCGTGTCGTCTTTGCCGACGGTCGCGACGTAGGCCGTGCTGCCGTCGGGGGTGATGGCCAGCGCGACGGGCACACCGGGGACGGGCACGGCCGGCCCGGCGGTGTCCGAGCTGAGGTCGACGGCGGTGATGCTGCCCGGGCCGTTCGAGTCGGTCCCGGCGGCGAGCACGTACGCCGTCTTGCCGTCCGGCGCCGTGGCGATCGCCTCCGCCCCACGCGGGACGTGGATCGGCGCGGCGATGGCGCCGGTCGCCATGTCGACCGGGTCGACGACGCTGGCCCCGGTCCGCAGGTTCGTCGTCGTGACGACGAGCGCCGTCTCCGCCGGTCCGCCGGTCAACACTTCCGGGGGTGGGGTCGTCGACGACGTGGCGGCCAGCACGCCGAACGTCACGCCGACGGCCAGCAGGACGACGCCGACGACCGGGATCAGCCAGCGGCGACGTCGCCGCCCCGGTGGCGGGGCCGAGGCCGTGACGGGTGCGTACGGCGGCGGCCACGCCGGGTTCCACGGGCCGGGCGGCGCGCCCGGCGGGGACCACGCCACCACCGGCGGCGGCGCGGCAACCGGGAGCGAGGGCGGCGGCGGTGGAGGAGGTGGCGGTGGCGGTGGTGGTGGTGGTGGTGCCAGGGTGAATCGCCCGGGCACCGCGCCGGCGAGCGGGACGCCGGCCGACCGGCCGGGAAGCGGGTCGGGCTGCCAGATCGGCGGGACCCGAGCGGCAGCGGCGAAGGGGGTTGGGCCGGGGCGAGCCGGATCGGCTGGGAACGCCCGACTGCTCCGGTCCGGCGTCCCTGTCATGGTCCGAGCTTACGGACCACCCGGCGTCGGGAGGGGTGACCCTTCGGCGGGCGCGCCACCGGGCGCGCCCGCCGCCCGGGCCGGATCCGCCGGCGGGGCGTCGACCTCGTCGGCTGCCCCCGAGTCGGTGCATCGTTCGATCGATGCGGTGTCGGCGATCCGGTCGGCGAGGGCGGCGATGGCCCCGCGGGCGACCATCTGGCGGAACGTGATCGTCCGTTCGGTCCGGTCACGCCCGACGAAGCTGATGCCCCAGTGGGCGAGCGCGGCGAGCCGGTTCTTGAAACCGGTCAGGAACGTCAGGTGGACGACGAGCCAGAGGAGCCAGCCGACGAAGCCGCCGATCGACACCGGGCCGATCTTGGCGACCGCCCGGAACCGGGAGATCGCGGCCAGGCTCCCGAGGTCCCGGTAATGGAACGGCCGGTCGGTGTGGTCGCCGTCGAGCCGCCGCTTGATCAGCGTCGCCGCGTGGACGGCTGACTGCATCGCCACCTCGGCCATCGCGGGGAGGTCGTCGAGGGTCATCAGATCGCCGACGACGAAGACCTCGGGATGACCGGGCAGGCTGCAGTCCGGATTGACCCTGACCCGTCCGGCCCGGTCGGTCTCGGCGCCGCTGGCGTCGGCCAGGAGCCGGCCGAGCGGCGACGCGGTCATGCCGGCCGCCCAGACCTTCGTGCGGGCGTCGATCGTCGTCGTCGTGTCGTCGCGGCGCCGGACGTCGACGGTCTGCCCGTCCATGCCGACGACCATCGCGCCGGTGTGGACCTCGACGCCGAGGCGGCCGAGGTCCCGGGCGGTCATCGCGGAGAGCCGCGCCCCGAACTGGGTCAGGACGCCGTCGCCCCCTTCGAGCAGGAGGACCCGGGCCTGTCGGGGATCGATCCGCCGGAAGTTGCGCTGCAGGGCCCGGTGGGACAGCTCGGCGATCTGCCCGGCCATCTCCACCCCGGTCGGGCCGCCGCCGACGACGACGAACGTGAGCCACGCTCGTCGGGCCGCCTCGTCCGGCTCGGTCTCGGCCATCTCGAACGCCCCGAAGATCCGCGCCCGCAGCTCGAGCGCGTCGTCGATCGACTTCATGCCCGGCGCCCACTGGGCGAACTCGGGGTGGCCGAAGTAGGACGTCCCGGAACCGGCGGCGACGATCAGGCTGTCGTACGGGGTCTCGATCGTTCGCTCGGGCCGCCAGGCCGTGACGACCCGCCGGTCGAGGTCGATGCCGGTGACATTGGCGAGCTCCACCGTCGTATTGCGGTGCCGCCGCAGGACGTCACGGGTGGCCGGCGCGATGGCGCCCTCCGAGAGGATCCCGGTCGCCACCTGGTAGAGCAGGGGTTGGAACAGGTGGTGGTTCGTCCGGTCGATGACCGTCACCGTCACCGGCGCCCGCCGGAGCGCCCGGGCGGCGAACAGCCCACCGAAGCCCGACCCGATGATCACCACCCGGTGCACCGGTGTCGTCGTCATCCCGCCGTTCTACCCGACGATCGCCCGCACGGCACTCCACCCTCGGGACACCGGACCCCGGGCCCGTTCCCCGGACCGTCCTTGCCCCGTCTCGGGGATGGGTTAGCTGAACTGCTCGAGGGCGTCGGTGACGTAGGCGACGAGAGGTAAGCCGTCGAGCGCCGCTCGCGGTACCCACTCGGCGTGGTCGCTCGACCCGACCGCCTCGGCCCGCAGCTCGCCGTGCCACGCGCCGATCCGGTAGACGATGCGAACGGTGTGCAGCTGCGCGCCGTCCGGCAGCGTCCAGAGGTCGGAGAGGACGCCACGGAGACTGACGTCGTCGATCGTCAGCCCCGTCTCCTCGGCCACCTCCCGGCGGAGGCCGTCGAGCGGGGTCTCGCCGTGCTCGAGGCCGCCGCCGGGCAGGAACCACGAGCCGGGGGCGTTCGACTGCTTCGACGCCCGGACGAGCAGGACCCGGTCCTCGTCGTCGATACAGATGCCGTACGTCCCGATCCGCTGGTACCGCCTCCGCCCGGCCATCCCGACAGCATGGCTCGCCAACCGACCCGGACGTACCGCGGTCGGGGCTCGGCCGGGTCTCCTGGCGGTACCACTCGGCGGCGGTCTACGTCATAATCCTCCCGACGTCGCATGCGAGGGGGGCACATGGACCGGGACGACATCGAGGCCATCAAGCAGGTCAAGTACGCCTATTTCCGGCTGCTCGACCTGAAGCGGTTCGACGAGCTCGGCGAGCTGCTCACCGAGGACTGCACGGCCGACTACGAGGACGGCACCCGCCACTACGACGGCCGGGCGGCGATCGTCGGGTTCCTGACCGAGGCCCTTACCGACCCGGGCATCATCACCATGCACCACGGTCACCATCCGGAGATCTCGTCGACCGGCCAGGACGCGGCCACCGGCGTCTGGTACCTCGTCGACCGGGTCGTCATCCCCGGCGCCGATCTGGAGATCGGCGGCACCGCGTTCTACCGCGACGAGTACGTCCGGCGCGACGGCCGGTGGCTGATCAGCCACACCGGGTACGAGCGCGTCTTCGAGGAGCACCGGGCCCACTCGACGATGGCGGTGAAGTCCTTCCGTTCCCGGTTCTAGGCCGTTCCCGGTTCTAGGCCGTTCCTGGTCCGGCCCGGCTCAGGGCCGGCCGGCCGGACTGGTCGTGAAGGTCGGGTCCCGGAGGATGGCCGGCTCGAGCACCTCGTCGATGGCCTGGAGGAGGTCGGGCTCCAAGACGACGTCGAGGGCCTTGACGTTCTCGACGACCTGCTCGGGGCGGGTGGCCCCGAGGATGGCGGTCGAGACGTTCTCGTTCTGCAGTACCCACGCCAGCGCGACGGTGGCCGGGGTGTGGCCGGCCTGGCGGGCGAGGGCGGCGAACTGCTGCACCGGGCCGAGCACCTCGTCGCGCAGCAACCAGCCGATGTAGCCGGCGCCGTCCTTGGCGGTCGCCCGGGAGCCTTCCGGCGGCGGCGTACCGGGCAGGTACTTGCCGGTCAGGACACCCTGGGCGAGCGGGGACCAGACGATCTGGCCGATCCCCTCCTTGGCGGACAGCGGGACGACCTCGGTCTCGATGACCCGCCACAGCAGCGAGTACTGGGGCTGGTTGGAGACGATGCGGTCGAGGCCCATGTCGTCGGCGATCCGCAGCGCCGACTGGATCTGCTCGGCGGTCCACTCGGAGACGCCGATGTAGTGGACCTTGCCCTGACGGACGAGGTCGTCGAAGGCCCGCAGGGTCTCCTCGAGCGGCGCTTCGTAGTCGAACCGGTGGGCCTGGAGCAGGTCGACGTGGTCGGTGCCGAGCCGCTGCAGCGACGCGTTGAGCGACTCGACGATGTGCTTACGGGACAGGCCGCGGTTGTTGGGGTTGGGCCCGGTCGGCCAGTAGACCTTCGTGAAGATCTCGATCGAGTCCCGGCGGACGCCCTTGAGCGCCCGACCCATGACCTCCTCGGCCGCGCCGATGGCGTAGACGTCGGCGGTGTCGAACGTCGTGATGCCGGCGTCGAGGGCGGCCTTCACGCAGGCCTTCGCCGCGGCCTCCTCGACCTGTCCGCCGTGGGTGATCCAGTTTCCGTAGGAGAGGGCGGAGACGACCATGCCGCTGCGCCCGAGGTGGCGATATTCCATGCGGCGAGCGTAACGGGCCGCGGGGGCGCCGTCACTGCGCCTTTCCGCCGGCTCCACCGCTGGCGGGCCCGGGCCGCGGCGGGTGCCTACGCTCGCGGCGTGGACGAGCCCGCCGCCGACCGGCGCCTTCTCCGGGTGAACCGGTCGCTGTCGATCCCGATGGACGAGATCGAGTGGCGGGCGACGACGTCCGGCGGCCCGGGCGGCCAGCACGCCAACCGGGCGAGCAGCCGGGTCGAGGTCCGCTTCGACGTCGACGGGTCCCGGACGCTCGGGCCACGCCAGCGGGCCCGGCTGCGGGAGCGGTTCGGCCCGGTCGTCCGGGCCGGCGCGTCGGACGACCGCTCGCAGGCCCGGAACCGCCAGGTCGCGTTGGAGCGGCTGGCCGCCCGGCTGGCCGACGGGCTGCGGGTCGACCCGACCCGCCGGCCGACCCGGCCGACGATGGGCTCGAAGGAGCGCCGGCTCCAGGCGAAGCGGCAGCGTTCGCAGGTCAAGCGGCAGCGGCGGCCGGGCGACGACGACTGACCGCGACGACGAGGTGAGGTCGCCTGACGCGCCCGTCGGCGGTCAGCCGAGGCTGGTCTGCAGCATCGAGACCGCGTCGCGGACGAGCTCGTCGGCGCCGGACTCGGTGTCCTCGCGGACGCCGCGCAGCGCGGTCAGCGACGCGAAGCCGGCGGCGATGAGGGCGGCATCGTCCTCGGGGTCCTCGCCTTCGACGCTGCCGAGCGAGGGGATCGCGGTGCCGAGGGTGAGCCGGATCTCACCCTCCTCGGGATCGCCGCCCCGCCCGGGACCACCCTGGGCCGGCGGCGTGCGCTCCGCGGCGGACTTGATGATCCCGGCCGTGCTGATCCGACCGCGACGGACGCCGCGGAGCTCGTCCGGCGACACGGAGGGGACGTTCAGGTTGAGGACGGTCCGCCGCGGCGCCGCCGCGAGCGTCGGCAGCAGGGCGACGGCGAGCGCCGACGCGGTCTCCCAGTGGTCGGGCACCGACCCGGACCGCAGAGAGACGGCCAGCCCGCTCAGCCCGAGCTGGGCCGCCGTCAGTGCGGCGCCGACGGTGCCGGAGTGGAGGACGGAGCGGCCGACGTTGACGCCGAGGTTGATGCCGGAGACGACGAGGTCCGGCCGCGGCCCGAAGCCGCCGAGGACGCCGACGATGACGGAGAGGGCCGGCGACGCGTCGAGGCCGTAGACGGGGACGTCGTCGGCGCCGTCGATCGGCACCGCCCGGTAGGCGATCGCCTCTCGCTCGTAGACCGTGCCGACCGCGGCCGACGCGCCGCTGTGGTTGGTCAGCGGCGCCACGACGACGACGTCGCGGACCTCGTCGTCCGGGGCGGCGGCCCGCCAGCCGGCGAGGGCCCGGGTGACCGCGGCCAGCCCGGGCGCGTGGACGCCGTCGTCGTTGGTCACCAGGATGCGCACGCGCCGATACGATACCGGGGCGCCATGACCCCCCCGTCCCCGACATCGCCCACGGGCCAGCAGTGGGTGCTCGGTCACGGGTCGCAGCAGCTCGTCGTCACCGAGGTCGGCGCGACGATCCGGGCCTATCGGGCCGGCGGGGTCGACGTGATCGACGGCTTCGGAGCCGACGAGTGGTCGCACAGCGGCCGCGGCCAGGTGCTGGCGCCGTGGCCGAACCGGCTCGGCGACGGTCGGTACCGGTTCGGCGACGTCGCCGCCCAGGCCGCGCTCGACGAGCCAGAGCTGCGCAACGCCATCCACGGTCTCGTCCGCTGGCTGCCGTGGCGGGTCGACGGCCAGGCCCAGAACGTCCTCACGCTCTCGTGCCCGGTCCGGCCGACGCCGGGCTACCCGTTCACGCTCGACCTGCGGATCGAGTACCGGCTGGGCCGGGACGGTCTGACGGTGGCGACGACCGCGACGAACGTCGGCGGCGACGCCCTACCGTTCGGCCTCGGCTTCCACCCGTACCTGACGGTCGGCGGGGAGCGGGTCGACAGTGCCCTCCTCCGGCTGCCGGCCACCCACCGGCTCATCACCGACGCCCGGGCGCTCCCGACCGGCGAGCTCCAGCCGGTCGCCGCCACCGAGTACGACTTCACCGCCGGCCGGTCGATCGGGACGACCCGGATGGACACGGCGTTCACCGGCCTCCAGCGGGACGGCACCGGCCGGGCGTGGGCGACGCTCCACGACCCGGTCGCCGGGCGCGGCGTCGACCTGTGGGTCGACGACCGGTTCGGCTACCTCATGTGTTACACCGGCGACACGCTCGGCGACGCCGAGCGCCGGCGCACGGCCGTCGCCATCGAGCCGATGACGTGCCCGCCCGACGCGTTCCGGTCCGGTAAGGACGTCGTCGTCCTCGAACCGGGCGAGCGGTGGGAGGGGAGCTGGGGGCTGCGGCCCACCTAGGCCTGAGCGGGCTGGGCGGCCTAAGCGGGTTGGGCCGGCGGCGAGACCGCCCAGCGGAGGCCGGTGCAGAACACCCGGGCCGCCGGCGTGACGAGCAGCGGGTCGACGAGCGGCGGCAGCGGGATCCGGAGCTCGTCACGAGCCCATCCCGGCAGGAGGGTGACCGCGGCCGAGACGATGACCGCGTGGACGGCCCGGTCGTTCGGCCGCCGGCCGACGCCGCGGCGCAGGAAATCGCGGGCGGCGAGCGCCTGCGGCCCGGCGTAGAGGGTGGGGCGGACGCGCTGCAGGTAGGCCGTCGCCTCGTCGGCGGTCGTCGGTACCCACTCGGCGCCGAGTGCCCGGGCGACGGGGGCGGTGTCCGCCCAGTAGGCGTCCCGTTCGGTCGCGGTGATCGGCCGTCGTCCGAACCGTTGGCACGAAGCGAGGAAGCTGGTCATCTCGGCGACGTGGATCCACGTCACGAGGTCCGGGTCGTCGGCCGAGTACGGCCGTCCGTCGGGGGCGATGCCGTGGACCCGGCGGTGGACCCGGCGGACCTGCTCGATGGCGTCGTCGGCCTGCTCGACGGTGCCGAACGTCGTGTAGCCGACGAACGACGCGGTGCGGCGCAGCCGTCCGAGCGCGTCGTCCTGGTAGTTCGAGTGGTCGGCGACGCCGGCCATCGCCAGCGGATGGAGGCTCTGGAGCAGCAGGGCGCTCAGCCCGCCGATGAGCATCGACGGCAGGTCGCCATGGACCCGCCGGGCGACGCTCCCCGGCGCCAGGAAGGCGTCGTCCGGGTCCTCGACCGGCGGTACCGGGTCGGGCGGGACGCCGAGGGACCGGCGGACGTTGCGTCGCAGGTCGGTCCGGGCCGGCTCGACGAGCGTGTCGAGCACGCGGAGCGGCAGGCGGACCGGGGCGAGGGCGACGTCGCGGACCAACTGCAGCGGCGACGCGACGGCAGGCACGAGGCCCAGCTTGGCACGGCGCCCTCGTCCGGCCCGGTCGAGGGGGGCCGTGGCAACATCCGTCCATGCGATTCGTCATCTACGGCGCCGGCGCGATCGGGGGGCTCGTCGGCGGTTGTCTGCACGAGGCCGGCCATCGGGTCGAGCTGATCGCCCGCGGGCGCCACCTGGCGGCCATCCAGGCCGGTGGGCTGGTCGTCGAGTGGCCGGACCGGCGGGTCGTGCTCGACGTCCCCGCGGTCGGCGGACCGGACGAGCTGGACTGGCCGGAGCTGGACCGGGCCGACCCGGCGGTCGTCGTGCTCACGATGAAGAGCCAGGACACGGAGGCCGCGCTGGAGGCGCTCGAGGCGGTGGCGCCGCCGGCGACGCCGGTCGTCTGCGCCCAGAACGGGGTGGCGAACGAGCGCCGGGCGGTCCGCCGGTTCGCCAACACGTACGGGTTGTGCGTGATGTGCCCGGCGACCCACCTCGAACCGGGGGTCATCCGCGGTCATTCGGTGCCGGTCAGCGGGTTGATGGACCTCGGCCGCTTCCCGTCCGGCGTCGACGCCACTGCGGCGGCCGTCGCCGAGGCGTTCGGCGGGGCCACGTTCGAGTCGGTGGCCCGGCCGGACATCATGCGGTGGAAGTACCGCAAGCTCCTCATGAACCTGTCGAACGCCATCGACGCGATGTGCGGGACGGCCGGACGGGACACCGAGATCAAGCACCTGGCGGTGGCCGAGGCGGAGGCGGTGCTGACGGCCGCCGGGATCGACGTCGCCAGCGTCGAGGAGGACCGGGAGCGCCGAGCCGACCTCGTGCAGATGCTGCCGATCGGTGGATCGCCGTGGGCCGGCGGATCGTCGTGGCAGAGCCTGACCCGC
Organism: uncultured Actinomycetota bacterium; assembly: GCA_963745595.1. Lineage (GTDB taxonomy): Bacteria > Actinomycetota > Acidimicrobiia > Acidimicrobiales > RAAP-2 > DASZUK01. Next base: position 14,449 of record CAVUYB010000008.1, read on the forward strand.
GGCACCGGCACCATCGAGACCGACTTCTTGAACGGCGAGATCGCCCTACTCGGGCGGCTGTACGGGGTGCCGGTTCCGGTCAACGCCTTCCTGCAGCGCCGAGCCGTCGCCGCCGCCCGGTCCGGCGCCCGGCCGGGGGACGTCACGCCCGAGGCGCTCCTGGCGGCGCTGGCCTCAGCCGCCGGGTAGCACGCGACTGGCCTCAGTCGCCGTGTAGCGCGGCCCGGATCTCCTCGGCCGGGTCGGGCGGCGGTGCGCCGGGCGTCTGGACGCGGACCTCGACGAGGTCGCCGTTCCACGGGGCCGGTGGCGAGTAGCGGGTCGAGACCGGGAGGCCGACATCGCGGCCGAGCCGCAAGCCCGCGCCGCCGTGCTGGATGGCCAGCGGCAGCATGCCGTCGAACTCGAGCCGGCCGACGGCGACGTCGCCGTGCAGCAGCGTGAAGGTGCCGCGGTGGTCGTCGAGCAGGGCGTAGTGGACACCGAGCGACTGGCGACCGGTCGGGACCGGCCGGTCGCCGACGACCTCGAGGGCGTCGCCGGCCCGGCAGAACGTGAAGACGAGGTGACCGTCGGCGACGAAGAGCGCGTAGCCGCCGTTCCAGTCGCCCATGGCGACGAGCACGCCGTCGGGCTCGTCGATGACGTCGGCGATCGCGGTCATCCGGAAGCCGCCCCACAGCATCGGCACGGACTCGTCGAACACCGGACCGCCGCCGGGCCGGAACGTCCGATCGGTGCCCGGCGGCCAGGCCGGCGGGACGAGGGCGCCCATCCGGTTGACGAACGTGTCGTCGACCGGCAGCACCTGGTTGCGCCCGGCCTCGGCCAGCCAGCGCTCCTGGAGGCGCCGGGCGACGTCGGGGTGCTCGGCCGCGACGTCGGTCGACTCGGAGAAGTCGGTCCGGAGGTCGAAGACGGCCCAGTGGTCGTCGTCGAACACCCGGCTGCCGATGGCTGCCTCCTCCTCGTCGATGACGCCGACGGAGATGTGGTCGGTCGTCGCCTTCCAGCCCTGGTGCACGATCGACCGGGAGCCGAGCATCTCGAAGTACTGGGTCTCCCGGGGGTCCGAGGCGGCCGGGTCGTCGAACGTCGGGCGGAGGCTGGCGCCGTCGACCGGCTGCTGGGTGACGCCGTCGACCGCGGCCGGCGGTTCGAGGCCGATCGCGTCGAGGACGGTCGGCATGAGGTCGATCACGTGGGCGAACTGCGTGCGCACCTGGCCCCTCGCGTCGTCGGCGATGCCGGCCGGCCAGTGGACGATCAGCGGCGTCCGCGTCCCGCCGAGCCACGTGTACCGCTTCCAGAGGCGGAACGGCGTGTTCCCGGCCCACGCCCAGGCCCAGGAGTAGTGGTTGTACGTCTTCGGGCCGCCCCAGTCGTCGTAGGCGGCGAGGTTGTCGGCCATCGATTCGCGGATGCGGGCGGTGAACCGGTGCTCGTTGACGCTGCCGACCCGGCCGCCCTCCGCGCTGGCGCCGTTGTCGGAGAAGAGGAGGACGAGCGTGTTGTCGAGCTGGCCGATCTCGTCGAGGAAGGCCAGCAGCCGGCCGATCTGGGCGTCGGTGTGCGTCAGGAACCCGGCGAAGACCTCCTGCTGGCGGGCGTGCATGCGCCGGTCGTCGGCCGGTAGGGCGTCCCAGGCGTCGACCCACGGCGGCCGCTCGGTCAGCACCGTGCCGTCGGGGACGATGCCGCCGGCGACCTGGCGGGCGAAGACTTCTTCTCGCCACGCGTCCCAGCCGTGGTCGAACGCCCCCCGGTACGGCTCGACCCACTCCGGCGCGACGTGGTGCGGTGCGTGCATCGCGCCGAGCGCGAAGTACAAGAAGAACGGCTTGCCCGGCGCGGCCTGCTGCTGGTCGAGCACGTACTGCACCGCCCGATCGGCCAGGTCCTCGCTCAGGTGGTAGCCGTCGGCCGGCCCCGGCGGCGGGTCGACGTAGTGGTTGTCCTGGACGACGTTCGGCGCCCAGTGGTTGGCGTCACCCTGGAGGAAGCCGTAGTACCGCTCGAAGCCGAGGCCGAGCGGCCAGCTGTCGAACGGCCCGGCCGCGGACCGCTGGAACCGCGGCGTCAGGTGCCACTTGCCGACGGCCATCGTGCTGTAGCCGGCGTCGCGTAGGACGCGGGGGAGGGCGGCCGCGCTCTTCGGCAGCCGCGCCGTGTAGCCGGGGAAGCCGAGCGGGATGTCGGCCAGGAACCCCATGCCGACCGCGTGGTGGTTCCGGCCGGTGAAGAACGACGCCCGCGTCGGCGAGCAGAGGGAGGTGACGTGGAACCGGTTGTAGCGGAGGCCGCCGTCGGCGAGCGCGTCCATGTGCGGCGTGGCGATGCCCGAGCCGAACGAGCCGAGGTGGGCGAAGCCGGTGTCGTCGAGGACGATCGCCACGACGTTCGGCGCACCGGCCGGTGGCTTCGGTTCGAGCGGCGGGACGGGCGTCGAGTCGGCGACGGTCAAGCCGAGCCGTTGCGGTCGTGGTGCCATCGAGAGTGAAACTACCGGCCGTCGGGGCCGGCTGCACGGTCAGCCGGCGGTGGCCCGCCGGCGAGGGCCTCCGCCGCCAGCCCGAGGGTCAGCCGGCGAGGATCTCCACCTCGGCGTCCGGGGACGTCGGGACCTTCAGCCACCGTTCGGGGGTGTCCTCGATGAAGGCGATCATCCCGTCACGGCCGAGGAAGCGCGGCTCGACGCGAGCCACGGTGATCTCGACGTCACGCAGCCGGATGCGGTCACCGGCGACGACCTGGCCGGCCGTCTTCGTCTCCCAGCTATCGGCCATGTCGTGACTCCCTCTGCTTGCTGCTTGCTGCTTGCTGCCGGGTCGCACCCTACCGCCGACGGCGTGCCCTACCGTGCTCCGGCATGACCTACTGCCTGGCGATGCGGTTGGACGAGGGACTGCTCTTCCTCGCCGACACGCGGACGAACGCCGGGGTGGACGACGTCGGCGTGGTCCGGAAGCTGCACGTCCTCATGGCCGCTCCCGACCGGGTCCTCGTCCTGGCGTCGGCGGGGAACCTGGGGACGACCCAGGAGGTCCTCGACCGCCTGGGTCGTGATCCCGCCCGGCTGGCCGGGGCGGCCCACCTGTTCGAGGTCGCGCTCGGCGTCGGAGAGGTCGGCCAGGAGGTCGTCGCCGAACACCAGGAGGCCCTCGGGACCGCCGATGCCACCGCGTCGTTCATTCTCGGCGGCCAGATCGGCGACGATCCGCCCGACCTGCTCCGGATCTACCCGGAAGGGAACTACATCCGCGCCTCGGAAGACCGTCCGTTCCTGCAGATCGGCGAGACGAAGTACGGGAAGTTCATCCTCGAGCTCGGGGCGGCCGCCCGCCTCTCCCTGGAGGGGGCGGCCAAGGTCGCCGTCACGTCGATGATGAGCACCGCCCGCGAGAACATCGCCGTCGGGCCTCCTTACGACCTGGCGATCTACCGTCGCGGCTCGTTCCGACTGGACCAGCGCCGGATCGACGCCGACGACCCGTTCCTGGCCACGGCCGCCGCGGTCTGGGAGCGCCACCTGCTGGCGACCATCGACGAGCTGCCTCCGGTGGACCTGCCCGGCGGCGGGTGAAACCGATCTATTGAGACCGATCTACCAACGATAGAAGTGGCGGCTCCCCGCGCTCTCGCCCCGGCCGACCACGAAGCCGACGAGCCAGAGCACCAGCAGCACCGCGGCCACGATCCAGAGAACGTGCAACGCGAAGCCGAGTCCCGCCACGAGCAGAACCACCAAGAGTGCCAACACCAAAAGCATTTCCCACCCCTCTCCGTCGGACCTCATCTGGGGGCCTGTGCCACCACTCCAGGGCTACCCGGCAGAGTCAGGGGTCAAACGCCAGGAGAGAACCGGCGAAGGGGTGGCGCCCTGGCCGGCCGGCTGGCCGGATCGCTGGGTAGAGTCCGGAGCGAACACGAGGAGGAGCGATGGACGAAGGACGACCCGTCTCGTACGAGGCGCTGCCGGTCGGTGCTGCCGTGCTCAGTTCAACGGGAGCCGAGTTCGGGACGGTGGAGCACGTCCTGCAGGTTCCAGAGCTCGATCTGTTCGACGGGATCGTCGTGAAGACGAAGCACGGTCTGCGGTTCGTCGATCGTGACCAGGTGACGGAGATGACGACGACGTCGGTACGGTGCGAACTGACCGACGAGGAAGCCGCGAACCTTCCCGCCCCAAAGGGTTCCCTCGTCCTCCACCCCGACACCGCTCACGACGAAGGCAGCTCGCTCACCGCTCGATTCGGTCGTCTCTTCGGTAGAGAGCACTGGAAGGAACTGGAATAGGTTCGGTCCCCGGTCGCTCCGCTCACGTGCACGCGGCTCAGAAAGCCACGCAGCTCAGAAGGCAGTGTCCACGGACGCCGGGAAACGACCAGGCTCGGGCACCTGGTCCTTGGAGGCCCGGAGGAACACGAGGGCCACGACAGCCGCGATGGCCAAGATGGCGGTACTGACCCAGAAGCCCACGGTGTAGCCGTGGACCTCGGACCGGGCGACGGCGTCGGCGCTGTTGGCGTGGGCGGCGAGGAAGCTGGCCGCCGCGGTGGCGTAGAGGGTGTTCAGGAGGGCGGTCCCCAGGGATCCGCCGACCTGCTGGCTCATGTTGAGGGCGGCGCTGGCCACCCCGGCATTGTGGGACCCCACCCCGATGAGGGCGGCGCTGCTCATCGGCACGAAGGCCAGGCCGAAGCCGGTGCCGATGACGATCTCCGCGGGGAGGATGTACGTCACGAAACTGCTGCCCACCCCGATCTGGGTAAGCCAGCCGCAGGCCACGGCGGCGGCCAGCATCCCGCCGACCAGCAGCACACGGGGGCCGACGGTGGGGAGGATCTTGCTGGCGACCGCCGCGCCAACGGCGATCCCGATAGTGAAGGGCAGGAAGGCGAACCCAGTCTTGAGGGCGGAGTAGTGAAGCGTGTTCTGGAGGTCGAAGGTCAAGAAGAGGAACATCCCGAACATGGCCATCGCCGCGAGGAAGCGCAAGAGGAAGGAGCAGCCGCGGTTCCAGTCGACGACGATCCACATGGGCAACAACGGGTAGGTGGTCCGCTGCTCGATGATCACGAAGGTGGTCAGGAGAACCACGGCGGCTGCCAAGAAGCCCACGGTGGTCGGCGCACCCCATCCGTCGACGGTGGCCTTGGTGAACCCGTAGACGAGGGACACCAGCCCGGCCGTGGCGGTGATCACCCCGGGAATGTCGTACCGGGTGTTGCCTTCCGTCTTGCTCTCTTTCACCAGCCGCAGGGCGAACAGGGCGGCCAGGACCGAGATGGGGACGTTGACCAGCAGGCACCACCGCCAGGAGGCGTACTCGGTGAGAACTCCACCGACGACCAGACCGATCGCCCCCCCGCCGGCGGAGATGCCGCCGTAGACCGCGAAGGCCTTCGCCCGCTCGGTCGGCGCGGCGAAGGTGACGCTGATCAGCGACAGGCCCGCCGGGGCCAAGAGGGCGGCGAACCCTCCCTGGAGGGCTCGGGCGCTGAACAGCATGGGGGCGTTCTGGGCGACCCCGCCGAGGGCGGAGGCGACGGCGAAGCCGAGGAGGCCGATGACGAGCGCGCGCTTGCGGCCCACGAAGTCGGCGATCCGCCCGCCGAGCAGCAGCAGGCCGCCGAAGGCGAGCCCGTAGGCGGTGATCACCCATTGCCGGTTGTCGACGGAGATCTGCAGGCCCCGCTGAACCGACGGGAGCGCGATCGTCACGATCGTTGCGTCGAGCGAGACAATGAGCGCGCCGACGGCGATGACCGCCAGCGCCAGCCACCGGCGGGGGTCGGGTGGCACTGGCGATGGTGCGGTCGTCCCCGTGTCGTCGATGTTCGCCATGGCAGCCCTCAGTCAGGCTACTGATTTAATCGCCAGCGCGAAGGCCCGGGGGCCGGGGCCCGAGGCACTGCGTCAGTTCTCGTTGGTGGGGCTTGGTCTTGTCGTCGCGGCCGAGCCGCCGGGTCCACGCCCGGAGGCCGTCGGGGGAGCGAGGCGGTATCGACCAGGTCACCCTTTTCCAGGGATGAGCTCTCTCCCGAGGCTGGCGGTTGAGCGAGCCGCCCCCTAGAGGGTTGGCTTTGGTGCCAATGCCAGAGACACGATCGCCAGTGACATGACCGCGCTACCTACGGTGATGGTCGCGATACGAGCACCCCGAAGCCGGAAGTGGGTACTAATACCGACGAGGAACAGCACTGATGCGAGGAAGATGGTCGTGCGGACGTAATTGTCCGAGTTGGACGCCGCGACCTCTCCTGACGTGTAGGCCGCGTCAGCCTTCGCATCGAGCGCCTTGGATTGCGCCAATCCCGGCTGCACGTAGTCGGGCATGTACGTCGGCCCCTTCGGAGCGTTGGGGTTGGTAGCCGGGTCAGTGGCCAGCCAGGAGTTGAAGGCGATCAAGAATTGAGGCGAGAAGCGCTTTACGGCGATGTTCATTGCCGTCTGATTGTTGAGCGTGTACGCGGTGAACCAAGCGTTGAACGTCGACGAGTCGAAGTTCTTGGTCGTCAGGGCGTTCAGATCGGCGCGGTTGGCTTCGGTTCGCGCGGCCGAGGCTTTGGCGAGGCTCAACGAGGATTCGGTTCCCCACTTCGCCGAGGCATATCCCGACCACGCGGCGAGAACGGCAACCACCGCGAGCAACACCGCTTCGATGATGATCAAGGTTCGTGTCCGATCCTCCTTATCATCGGCTTTGGCGTGCTGGTTGTGTTCGCCGATCTCTTTTCCCACCTCCGCGGGGGACAGTCCCTCCGGCATCGCACCTCCTTGTGAGGATCCATCCAAGCACCCGGAGGTTGCATACGGGTGAACGGTCGGTGGACGGGGTCGTCCTCGCGATCCAGGTCGAAACCGACCGGGGCCGGGGAACGGCGATCGACCTGGCCCGGCAGCGGGCGGCTGCCTTCTGTCCGAGCTGTCGACGATCGGAGGTGGGGTCGATCCGGTCGCCGAGGCCTCGACGCGCCGAACCGTCGCAAGAAGTCGCAAGAAAGTGTCCAGTTCCGTGGCGCTCGACCCTCTCCTAGGTACCAACCCCGAGAGAGGAGCGTCACGATGACGAACACCAACAGCACCAAGACCACCAGCCGGCGTCGATTCGGTCGTCGCCTGCGTCTGTTCGCGGCGGCGATCGTCGGCACGGCCGGTCTCGCCGGCGCCGGCATCGCGGTTACGGCTGGCACCGCGGGAGCCGAGCCGAACATCTGCATCACGGCGAAGGCGAACTACGACTACTACATGGCGGAGTACGAGGTGATCCTCCCGGACACCGGCTACCAGCCGAGCCTCACAGAGGTGCATCAGGGCCTCACAGCGCTCCACCAGGCTCAGATGTGGCGATCGATCGGCCGCGGCTTCGGTTGTTAGTAGCCGGCCGGGCCAAGGGGGCCGGGATGGTGGCGAGGCGAGCCATTCCGGCCCCCAGGTCCATCTGGCACAGATCCGTCGGTCGGCCCCGTCCCCGGCGCTGGTCGGCCGGGAGCCGAGCCGTGACGGCGTCACACGCCTACCGTTACTGCGCCTCACGACCGGCGTTACTGATCTGTCACCGATCAGCCATGGTCGTAGACCTGTGGGGCGCCCCCTGTGGAGTGCGCCCCTCGGGATTCGAACCCGAAACCTGCGGATTAAGAGTCCGTTGCTCTGCCGTTGAGCTAGAGGCGCACCGGAAAGTGTAGGCGATCGGGGTCGTAGGCGATGAGGGATGGGCCAGTTATCCTGGCCGGGCGGCCACGGGGGGCGGAGGCCGCAGGATCGCACCGGGAGGGACTGGTCGGTGGGAGAAGTAGAGGAGGGGGCGCCGGGCAACCCCGAGCCGGCGCCGTTGCGGATCGCGGCCCTGGTCAAGCAGGTCCCGGTGGCGGAGTCGCTGGAGCTAGGCCCGGACGGCCGCCTGGTCCGGGATGGCACGACGCTGGAGATGAACCCGTACTGCCGGCGGGCGGTGTCGAAGGGAACGGAGCTGGCGCGGGCGACGGGCGGGACGTGCACGGTCTTCACGCTCGGGCCGCCGGCGGCGGAGGATGTCCTCCGGGAGGCGGTGGCGTGGGGGGCGGACGCCGGCGTGCACGTCTGCGACCCGGCGTTCGCGGGCTCGGACACGCTGGCGACGGCCCGGGCGCTGGCGGCCGCACTGGCCCACGAGGGGCCGTTCGATCTCGTGCTCGTCGGTCGGAATTCGACGGACGGTGACACCGGACAGGTCGGCCCGGAGCTGGCGGAGCTGACGGGCGTGGCGTTCGCGTGCGGCGCCCGCCGTCTCGAACTGGTCGACGGCGGGCTCGAGCTCGACCTCGAGCTCGACGACGGCTCGGAAGAGGTCGACATCACCCTGCCGGCGGTCGTCTCGGTGGCGGAGCGGCTGTGCGATCCGTGCAAGGTCGATCCGGAGGGCCGCCGGGCGGTGTCCGCCGATCGGTTGCGGCGGCTCACGTCGGCGGACCTCGGCGACGGGCCGTGGGGCATGGCAGGCAGCCCGACGGTCGTCGGCGCGGTCCGGGTCATGCACCACGAGCGGGAGGCGCGGGTGTTGTCGGGGTCGGTGGCCGACCAGGTGGCGGCGGCGGTCGACGCCTTGGCGGCGCGAGGCGCGCTCGTCGGCGGCGACCGGCCGGACAGTGGCGCCGCGGACCTGGCCGAAGAAGCCGCCCGTTCGGCCTCGTCCGCGCTGGCCGAGCCGGTCGGCTCGCCGGGGCGGAGCGGGCGGCCGGTCGTCGCGGTCCTGCTCGAGCCGGACCGGCCGCAGGCCGCGGCGGAGCTGCTCGGCGCGGCGGCCCGCCTGGCCGGCGAGGTCGGCGGTGAGGTCGTGGCCGTCCGGCCGCTGGCGCCGGGGACGAAGGACGACGCGGTCGACGGGTTGGGCGGGTTCGGAGCCGACGAGGTCGTCGACCTCGTCGGCGAACCGGTCGGGGAGGACGTGGCGGCCGCGCTGGTGGCGTGGGCCGGCGAGCGGCTCCCGTGGGCGGTCCTCGCGCCGGGGACCGCGTTCGGCCGGGAGGTGGCGGCTCGCGTCGCGGCCGCGCTCGACGCCGGCCTCGTCGGCGACGCGATCGCGGTCGACGTCGTCGACGGCCGGCTGGTGGCGGCCAAGCCGGCGTTCTCCGGCGCGCTCGTCGCCGACATCACGTGCACGTCGCCGGTCCAGTTGGTGACGGTCCGGCCGGGTGTCCTCCCGGTCCCGTCCCCCAGGCCGGCCCAGGCGGTCCGGCACGACCGCCGGACAACGAAGCCGATCGGCCGCGTCCGGATCCGCTCGCGGCGACGCGACGACGACGTCGAGGTGCTGGCGCGGGCGGAGGTCGTCATCGGCGTCGGCGCCGGGGTGCATCCGGACGAGTACGCCGACCTGAGCGCGCTGGCCGCCATCTTCGGGGCCGAGCTGGCGGCGTCACGCAAGGTCACGGACAAGGGGTGGGCGCCGCGGGCCCGGCAGGTCGGCATCACCGGGCGGAGCATCGCCCCCCGCCTCTACATCGCGATCGGCGTCAGCGGGAAGTTCAACCACATGGTCGGCGTGCGGGCGGCCGGGACGGTCCTGGCGATCAACGCCGACGCGGCCGCACCGGTCTTCGGTCACGCCGACATCGGCATCGTCGGCGATTGGCACGACGTCGTGCCGGCGTTGCAGACGACGCTGCTCGAGCGCCAGCACGGTGGCGACCGGGACGACCCGGTGTCCGCCCTGACCGGGGAGCCCACCGGGTGAGAACCCGGCCCAGGGGGTAGGACCGGAACCGTGCCCCGCACGGTCCGGAACCTCGCCGCCGGTGCCGCTGGCGCCGCGCTGGCGGTGCAGTACGTCCCGAGCACGGTGGCCCTCGGCCAGTGGGCGCCGTTCGCGTCCCTGCCCGGTCGGCTCTGTCGCTGGCGGGGCCGCGGTGACGGGGTGGCGTTGACGTTCGACGACGGTCCGAGCCCGGTGGCGACGCCGGCGGTTCTCGACCGGCTCGACCGGCTCGGTCTTCGGGCGACGTTCTTCGCGCTCGGCTCGTTGGTGGCCCGGGACCCGGACCTGGTGGCCGAGGTCGTCCGGCGCGGCCATCAGGTCGAGACGCACGGCTACGACCACCGGCACCATCTGGTCCGTTCGCCCCGATGGGTCGGCCGGGACCTGCGGGCAGCCGAGGCGGCGATGGCGGCGGTCGGCGTCCGCCCGCGCTGGTACCGGCCGAGCTACGGCCAGGCGACCGGCGCGACGCTGCGGGAAGCCCGGCGCCGCGGCTGGGAGACGGTGCTCTGGTCGGCGTGGGGTCGGGAGTGGACGACGGACCGGGCCGACGAGGTCGCCGCCCGGATCAACCGGCGCCTGTGCCCGGGGGCGATCGTGCTCCTCCACGACAACGACCGGTTCGGCCGGCCGGGGATGTGGAAGACCGGCCTCGACGCACTGGACGTCGTCGCCGAAGAGCTCGACCGCCGGGGACTCCGAGCGGTCACCCTCGAGGAGCTGGTGAGATGAACCGCCGGTCCGGTGACCGCCTCTCCAAGGGCCGCCAGTCCAATGGCGGCCTGCCCGGCGCGCCGGAGTCGGCGCTCGTCTTGTCCGGGTCGATCGGCAAGGGCCACGACTCGGTGGCCGAGGCGTGCCGAGCCGCGCTGGCGGACGGCGGCGTCGACGGGCGGGTGCTCGACTGCATGGCGATGCTCGGCGGCCCACAGGCCCGGGCGGGGATGGCCGCGTTCCGGCGGATGCTCGAGATCCCGTCGGTCTACGACGGCTTCCACTTCAGCCATCTCCGTTCGGGGACGTGGCTGCCCCGGGCGCTGGAGCGGGGAGCCAGCCGGCGGCTCGTCCCGGCGCTACGGCGCGAGCTCGACGCGCTGCCGGGCTATCCGCTCGTCGTCTCGGTCTTCCCGACCGGCGTGACGACGAGCGCCCGTCTGAAGGAGGAACGGCCGGCGATCACCGCGGTGGCGGTCTGCACCGACGCGTGCGCCCACCGGCTGTGGGTCGCCGACGGCATCGACCTCTACGTCGTCTGCTCGTCGCTCGCCGCCAACACCGTCCGGCGCTATCAGCCGGGTGCGGCGATCGCGGTCGTGCCGCCACCGGTCCGCCCCGCGTTCTACCGGGCACCGGACCGGGTGGCCGCCCGCGATGCGCTCGGTATGCCGGCCGACGCGCCGTGCGTCCTGCTGATGGCCGGTGGGTGGGGGCTCGGGCCGTTGGCCGAGACGGCCGAGGCGCTGGCCGGCGCCGGCTACTGGGTCCTGGCGGTGGCCGGGCTCAACGACGGCCTCCGACGGCGGCTCGACGCCACCGCCCGCCGGTTCCCGACGGTCCGACCGTTCGGCCTCACCGACCGGGTCCCCGAGCTGATGGCCGCGGCCGACGCGGTCGTGACGTCGCCGGGACAGACGTGCCACGAGGCCCGGGTCGTCGGTCGGTGGCTCGTCATCCTCGATGTCGTCCCCGGCCACGGCCGGGAGAACGCGCTCCACGAGCTCGAACAGGGCGGCGCGCTGGCGTGCTCGCCCGATCCGGCGTCCGTCGTCGGCGCGGTCCGGGTGATGTTCGCGGAGCAGCCGGAGCACCCGCCGTGGCCGGTCGAGACGGCCGCGGCGTGGAACAAGCATTTCGCCGGCGCGCTGGCCGGGGCCGGCGTCGCCCTGCCGACAGACCGGTAGAGCGACCGCCAGTCCGCCGGACGAACGGGGATCCGTGGGAAGGTGAACCAGTGAGAAAGGCCGCCGCCTTCGTCGCTGTCGTCCTCCTCGTCATGCCGCTGACGGTCGCCGCGGGAGCGGCCGCGACGGCCAGCGCGGCGATCGGGCGACCGATCCCCGGGACGGTCTGGCTCTGCCGGCCGGGGATGGCGAACGACCCGTGCGCGGCCAGCTTGACGACGACGGTCGTCCGGGCCGGCGGGACGACGACGGTCCAGCGGGCCCGGCCGGCGGCCAACCCGCCGATCGACTGCTTCTACGTGTACCCGACCGTCAGCGCCCAGTCGACGGTCAACGCCAACCTCCGGATCGACCCGGCGGAGACCGCGGTGGCGAGAGCCCAGGCGTCGCGGTTCTCGCCGGACTGCCGGGTCTACGCGCCGATGTACCGGCAGATCACGCTGGCCGGACTGGCCCACCCGACAGAGGTCACGCCGGCCGACCTCCAGCTGGCGTACGCCGGCGTGCTGGCCGCCTGGCGGGACTACCTCGCCCACGACAACCGCGGCCGTGGCGTCGTCGTGATCGGCCACTCGCAGGGGGCGGCGATGCTCATCCGGCTGCTGCGGTCGCAGGTCGACCCGGAGCCGGCGGTCCGGCGGCGACTGGTGTCGGCGATCGTCCTCGGCGGCAACGTGACCGTGCCGGTCGGCCAGACGGTCGGCGGGAGCTTCCGGCACATCCCGGCCTGCCGCTCCGCCCAACAGGTCGGCTGTGTCGTCGCGTACTCCAGCTTCGACGAGACGCCGCCGGCCGGCAGCCTGTTCGGCCGGCCCGGCACCGGCGTCAGCGAGCTGTCCGGCAGCACCGCCAAGACCGGGCTCGAGGTCCTCTGCGTCAACCCGGCCGACCCGGGCGGTACCGGGGCGCTGCAGCCGTACTTCCCGTCCGCCTCGGCCTCCTCCGGGCTCGGCACCCAGGCGGCCGGCGTCCCGCATGTCTCTACGCCGTGGGTGGCGTACCCGGGGCTCTACACCGCGCAGTGCGAGTACGAGAACGGGGCGAGCTGGCTCCAGGTGACCGCCGGCCCGGCCGACGGTCGGCCGGTCGTCACCGAGAGCCTCGGGCCGACGTGGGGGCTCCACCTCGTCGACGTCAACATCGCCCTCGGCAACCTCGTCACGATGGTCCATCGCCAGGCCGTCGCCTACGGTCGGGGCGGGAGGTAAGCCACCATGCGGATCGCCGTCGCCAACGACCATGCCGGGTACCCACTGAAGCTGGCCGTCGTCCAGCACCTCGAAGCGGCCGGGCACGACGTGGTCGATCTCGGGTCGCACTCGACCGAGCCGGTCGACTACCCGCCGATCTGCGCGGCGTGCGCCCGTCGGGTGGTCACCGGTGACGTCGAGGTCGGCGTCGTCATCGGCGGTAGCGGTCAGGGCGAGGCACTGGCCGCCAACAAGGTCCGCGGCGCCCGGGCCGCGCTCTGCCACGACGAGTACACCGCCCGGTTCGCCCGCCGCCACAACGACGCCAACGTGCTCTCGCTCGGCGCCCGAATTGTTGCCGAGGAGCTCGCCCTCGACATCGTGGACGTCTTCCTCGTCACCGCGTTCGACGGCGGCCGGCACCAGCAACGGATCGAGGAGATCACGGCTATCGAGGACGAAGAGGCCGCCCGGAGCTGAGCGGCCACCGGGTCCGGGGCCGGTGGGCAGGCGCGAACCGACCGGACCACCGACCGGGCGAGCGGTCAGCGGTCCGGTCGGCCGGTGACTACTTGGTGATCAGCTTCGGCGCCGGCGTCTGGCCGTTGACGACCTTTTTGAAGGTTGCGCCCGCGCTCACCTTGGGGGCCTTGGAGGCCTTCACCTTGATCGGGGCCCCGGTCTGCGGGTTCCGGGCGGTCCGGGCCTTGCGGTCGACCCGCTCGAAGCTCACGAAACCGGTGAGAGCCACCTTCTCGCCCTTCTTGACGTTCGCCGACACCACGTCCTCGAGGCCATCCAGCACGGCGGCCACCGACTTGCGCTCAACCTTGGTGTGGGTGGCGATCGCCGCGACCAATTCGGTCTTGTTCATCGAGTGTGACTCTCTTTCTGCACTAGGGGTATGAGGTGCTCGCCCTCGGCGGCCCCACATTGTGCATCGTTTCTCGATGTCCGTTGGCAATTGGCGCGGTCCGGCGGGTCGCGGTCAGCCGATGAGGGCGGCTGGCGCGGCGTCGAGCGTCGCCAGGATGGCCTCGGCCAGGGCCCGGGCGGAGGCCGGATCGAGCTCGACGGCCACCCGGGCGCCGGGCCCCCGACCCGGGTTGAGGAAGTCGAGGTTGACGGTGTGGTCGGCCGGCGCGTGGACCGGATGGTCGAAGTAGACGCTGGCGTCGGTGAGCGGGAACCACCCGGCCGCGCCCTTCCCGCTGCCCTGCACGGTCACCTTCTCGGTCTGGTAGGTGCACATGGCTCAGCTCCCGAGGTGCCGGCCGAAGAAGGCCCAGATCTTCTCCCACCCGTCGTTCGCCGCCTCCGGGCGGTAGGCCGGGCGGTCGACGGCGAAGAACGCGTGGCCGGCGCCGTCGTAGGTATGGAACTCGTAGTCCTTGCCGGCCGCCTTCAGCAGCCCTTCGAGCTCGGCCACCTGCTCGGGGGAGGGGAACTGGTCCTCGGCACCGAACAGCCCGAGCAGGGGGCACGAGAGATCCTTGGCCCGGTCGCCGAGCGGCGTGACCTTCATCGGGAACCCGTCCGGCGGCGTGCCGATGACGAACGCGCCGTAGCAGTCGACCGCGGCCTGCAGCGGCAGGCTCACCGCGGCCAGGAACGACTGGCGGCCACCGGAGCAGTAGCCGATCGTCCCGACCTTGCCGTTGGACGTCCCGATCGACCGGAGGTGGGCCGCCGCCGCGGCAACGTCGCCGACGAGCTGGCTATCGGGGACGCCGCCCTTGGCCCGGGCCGACGCCGCGGCGTCGTCCGGGCTCACGCCGATGCCCTCGCGGCTGTAGAGGTTCGGGCAGATCGCCAGGTAGCCGGCCGCCGCGAACCGGCGGGTGATCTCCTTGGTCGGGTCGTCGTAGCCGGGCATGTGGTGGATGACGACCACCCCGCCGTACGGCCCGCTGCCGAGCGGCCGGGCCAGGTAGGCCTCGAGCTCGGCATCCTCGTGGCCGGTGATCCTGATCGTCTCCGCCTGCATCTCGTCGGTCATGACTGGTTCCTTTCTCGCGGATCTCCCAGGGCGACGCGGCTCCGGGCGACGCGGTTGCGAACGACGTCCCGTGCTGCGGCCTCCCGGCGTGACACCGGACAGCATACTTACCTCTGTTACAGAGGTAATATGGCGGGATGCCGAACACCGTCTCGCCGACCCGCACCGGCCCGGTCGACCGGACGGCCGTCGCCGACGAGCTGCTCGGGGCGATGGCCGCCGTCCGCCGGACGGTCCGGCGGCTCTCGGGTCGGCCGGCGGTCCTGGCCGCGCTGACCGGGGCCCAGCTCGAGCTGGTCCGGCTGGTCCGCCGCCGACCGGGCGTCTCGGTGGCCGAGGCGGCCGAGGAGCTGCGGCTGGCCCCGAACACGGTGAGCACGCTCGTCGGCCAGCTGACCGAGCAGGGCGTGATGCTGCGCCTGGTCGACCCGTCGGACCGGCGGGTGGCCCGGCTGGACCTCGAGCCCGAGACCCGGCGGAAGGTCACGGCGTGGCGGGACCGCCGCGTGGAGGCGCTGGCCGACGCGCTGGGCCGGATGGCGCCCGCCGAGCAGGCGATCGTGGTCGATGCGCTGGCGGTGCTGGCCCGGCTGGCGGATGCGGTCGAGGAGGCACCATGAGCGAAGCGATCGAGGAAGCGCAGTGAGCGAGCCGGCGCTCCGAGTGCAGGGCCTGCGGCACCGTTTCGGTGACTACGCGGCCGTCGACGGGATCGACCTGACCGTCGAGCGGGGCGAGGTCTTCGGGTTGCTCGGCCCGAACGGCGCCGGAAAGACGACGACGATCCGGGTCGTCAACACGTTGCTGCCCCTACAAGAGGGCGACGTGCACGTGCTCGGGTACGACGTCCGGCGGTCGCCGATGGCCGTTCGCCGGCTGCTCGGCTACGTGCCCCAGCAGCTCTCGATCGAAGCGGCGCTGACCGGCCGGGAGAATGTCAGCTGGTTCGCCCGGCTGTTCGACGTGCCGCGCCGGCAGCGCCGGGAACGGGTCGACGACGCGCTGGAAGCGATGGGATTGGGCGACGCGGCCAGCCGGCTGGCCGGGACGTACTCCGGCGGCATGATCCGCCGGCTGGAGCTGGCCCAGGCGCTCGTCAACCAGCCAGCGCTGCTCGTCCTCGACGAGCCGACCGTCGGCCTCGACCCGGTGGCCCGGGACGGCGTCTGGCAGCGGGTGGAGGAGATGCGCCAGGCCACCGGGATGACGGTGCTGCTCACGACGCACTACATGGAGGAGGCCGACGTGCTCTGCGACCGGGTGGCGCTCATGCATCTGGGCCACATCCGGGCCGAGGGGACGCCGCAGGCCCTCAAGGACGAGCTCGGCCCGGACGCCAGCTTGGAGGACGTCTTCCGCCGGCACACCGGCGGCAGCCTCGCCGAGGACGACAAGGGCGGCCTTCGCACCGTCCGCAGTACCCGCAGGACGGCCGGTCGTGTCGGCTGACGTCGCGGTCGAGACCCGACCGGGTGTCGACGCGCGGGTCTGGCGGCAGTTCCCGAGCCGCGTCTACACGTTCTGTCTCGTCGAGGTGCAGAAGCTCCGGCACGACCGGACGGAGCTGCTGACCCGGGCCGTCCAGCCGGTCCTGTGGCTGGTCATCTACGGCGAGACCTTCAACCGGATCCACGCCATCCCCACCCCCGACAACCAGCCCTACCTGGAGTTCCTGACCCCCGGCATCATCGCCCAGTCCGGCCTGTTCGTCGCCATTTTCTACGGCATCCAGATCATCTGGGAACGAGACGCCGGCGTGCTGACCAAGCTGCTCGTCACCCCGACGCCCCGGTCCGCGCTGATCCTCGGCAAGTCGTTCGCGGCCGGCATCCGGGCGATGGCCCAGGTGGTGGTGGTCCTGGTGCTGGCGGCCATCTTGGGTGTGAACCTGTCCAGCAATCCCCTGCACATCGTCGGGTCGTTCCTGGTGGTCCTGCTGGGGGCCGCGTTCTTCTCTTGCCTCTCCATGACGGTGGCCGGGGTGGTCTTGAAGCGGGATCGGCTGATGGGGATCGGCCAGATGATCACCATGCCGCTGTTCTTCGCTTCGAGTGCCCTTTATCCGATCACAATCATGCCGGGTTGGTTGCAGGTGCTCAGCAAGGTCAACCCGCTCACCTACGAGGTGGACGCCCTCCGGAGCATGCTGACCGGGGTGTCCGGCCATGTGGGACTGGACTTTGCCGTGCTCGCCGCCTGGGTCGTCGTCGGCGTCGTCGCGTCGTCGTCGCTCGTCGGTCGGCTGGCCCGATGACCTCCTCTCCTGTAGGCCACTATCTTATTTGATAGCTACCTATACTTTTAGATCGTGAACCTGAGCGATCCCAGCCAAACGATCACGCCAACGCTCGACGGCCCGGTGCTCGCGGTGCTGGCCCGCGCTGGACGGCCCCTGACGGTGGGGGAGGTGACGGCGGAATCGGTTCGTGGCTCGGAGATCGGCGTCCGCCGGTGCCTGGCCCGACTGGTCGACCAGGGGATCGTCCGGGCGACCGAGATGGGGCGCAACCGGGTACACGAGCTCAATCGCGAGCACCTGGCCGCACCGGCGGCCGAACTGCTCGGCGACCTGCGGCTCAAGCTCTGGAAGCAACTGCGCCGCGAACTGCGGCGCTGGAAGGTTGCCCCCTATCACGCGTCCGTCTTCGGTTCGGCGGCCCGGGGCGATGGTGGCGACGACAGCGATATCGACATCCTGCTCGTGCACCCACCGTTCCCCGGCGACCCAAAGTTGCCACGCCAGGCGACCGTTCTCCGAAAGATGGCCGTCGCGTTGTCCGCTCCGCGGTCCTGCTCGGACGTGGAGGCGTCGCTTTGGGCCAAGCAGATCGATCAGCTTCGAGGACGAGTGCGGTCGTGGACGGGCAACCACGTCCAGGTGGTCGACGTGTCGTTTCCAGAGTGGATCGTTCGTCCATCGGATGAAGGGATTTGGGCGGAGATCGAGCGAGACGCCATAGACCTCACGCCCGTTCTGCTTCCGCCGAACACCAGGGGAGAGGACTGACGGAGGTGCCGAAAGCCCAGACCGCTCCGTGCGGCAGGCGGGAAGCCCGGGCTCGAATGCAGACCGCACGCGCCTACCAGCAGGTCGCGATGGCGGTGCTCGAGGAGCGGTCGGGGGACGAGTTCCTGAACGTCACGGCTGGCCTCGCGGTACTGGCGGGCATCGCCGCGTCGGACGCGATCTGCTGCCTGAGACTGGGTTGCCGGCACCGTGGCGACGACCATCGGGGCGCGGGGGATCTTCTGAGGACGGCGACTCGCGACGGGCCCCGCCTCGCAGCCAACCTGACCAAGCTGCTCGACCTGAAGGACGAGGCCCACTACGGCGTCATGGTCGTCTCGGCCCGCAAGGCACGGGACGCCGGCAGATGGGCGGCGACCTTGGTAGAGCGGGCGGCGGAAGAGCTGGACCGTTAGGCGTCAGCGCTGGAGCGACTTCGTCTCCAGGAACTCCTCGAGGCCGAACCGGCCGCGCTCGCGGCCGATGCCGGACTGCTTGTACCCCCCGAACGGCGCGGCCGGGTTGAACGCGCCGCCGTTGATGTCGACCTGGCCGGTCTGCAGGCGCCGGGCGACGGCCTCGGCATGGGCCGGATCGGCCGACCAGACGCCGCCGGCGAGCCCGTAGATCGAGTCGTTGGCGATGCGGATGGCCTCTTCTTCGGTGTCGTACGGGAGGATCGAGAGGACCGGGCCGAAGATCTCCTCCTGGGCGATCGTCATGTCGGACGTGACCTCCGAGAAGATCGTCGGCTGTACGAAGTAGCCCTGGTCGAGGCCGGCCGGCGGTTCGACCCCGCCGGTCAGCAGCTTGGCCCCTTCGTCGATGCCCTGCTGGATGTACCCGCGCACCCGGTCGCGCTGGGCGGCCGAGACGAGTGGGCCGACCAGGACGCCGTCGGCGAACGCGTCGCCGGGGGCGAAGCCGGCGACCGCGGCGACGGCCTTCTCTTCGACCTCGGCCAGCCGCGAGCGCGGCACGATCATCCGGGTGAGGGCAGAGCAGGTCTGGCCGGAGTTGAGGTAGCACGCGAACAGGCCGGCCGGCACCGCGGTGTCGACGTCGGCGTCCTCGAGCAGGACGTTGGCCGACTTGCCGCCGAGCTCGAGCGCGACCTTCTTCACCGACTCGGCCGCCAGCTGCATGACCCGCTTCCCGGCTCGCGTCGATCCGGTGAACGAGACCATGTCGACCTTCGGGTGCGACGCGATCGCCTCGCCGACGATCGCCCCGGGGCCGGAGACGAGGTTGAAGACGCCCGGCGGCAGGCCGACGTCGTCGATCACCTCGGCCAGGGCGAAGGCGTTCAGCGGGGCGATCTCGCTCGGCTTGAGGACGACCGTGCAGCCGGCGGCCAGGGCGGCGGCAACCTTGAGGGCGATCTGGTACAGCGGGTAGTTCCACGGCGTGATCGCCCCGACGACGCCGACCGGCTCGCGGACGATCAGCGAGTTGCCGACCTCCTCTTCCCAGGCCAGCGCTCTTGCCTGGGAAGCCGCATCGGTGAAGACGGCGACGGGCAGCCCGACCTGGATCGGGCCGGCCAGCGACTTCGGCATGCCGACCTCGCGGGAGATCGTCGCGGCGATCTCGTCGCCCCGGGCCTTCAGTCCTTCGGCGACCCGGTCGAGCAGCTTCGCCCGCTCCTCGACGGCCGTCGAGGACCACGCGAAGAAGGCCCCGGCCGCGGCGTCGACAGCCCGCTCGACGTCATCCTCGGTCCCCTCCGGGACCTTGCCGACGACGTCCTCGGTGTTGGAGTCGACGACCTCGTGGACCCCGAGACCGGCCGAGGGCAGCCACTGACCCCCGATGTAGATCTTGTCGTGGATCTCCATCTCGACCTCCCGGCGTCGCCGACTGGTACGTCCGACGTTACCGGTCTATACCGACGACGACCGCACGACCTTGGCCGGCGCGACCACCGAGAACGACTCGCCCCAGTTGCTGAAGTCGACCTGGCCGGTCGCCTTCTGCTTCTGCTCCTTACCCTGACCGGTGTAGCGAAGTGGCAGCAGGCTGCCCTGGGCCGGCACGTAGAGGACGGCCGGCCCCTTGCTGCCCAGGCTGGTCGTCGTCCCGGTGATCCCGATGGCCGCCGCGCCGTTGACGGTCGAGGTCGGGCCGGTCGAGACCGGTGCCTTCACCGAGATCTGGCCGACCGCCGACGAGATGGTCATCGCTTGGGAGACTGTCTTGTAGTACTGGTCCGACGGCTCGAACGAGATCCAGCGGTTGGCGTACTTCGACGCCAGTGTCGACGGCAGCCCGAGGTAGCGCTCCAAGCCGGCCGCGTCGCCCCGGAAGTACGCCACCTTCTTGACCAACCGGGCGCTGACGTGGCCGGTATGGCCGCCACTGGTGACCGTGATCGCCTCTTGGCCCTTCGTCGGCGCGACGTCGGCGACGATCGTGATCGACTCGGACCCGACGGTGCTCGTCGCGCTGAAATGGACGGTCCGCTGGCTCCGGGCCGCGGCCAGCGACGCCGCCAGCAGAGCCTTGGCATTGGCCGGTCGTGTGGCCGTCGTCGTCGTGCTCGTGGTGGTCGCGGCCCCGGCGGGCGGTGCGCCCAGCGCGGCGGCGATCGCCAGGGTGGCGGGGACGGCGAGCAGGGTGGCCAGGCCGACCGGACGGTGGTAGGGCATCCGGTGGACGGTAACAGCGGCTATGGCGACAGGGACACCGGGGGCGGAGTCGGTACCGACGTAATCGTTACCGGTGCCGACGCCGGGCCGTAGCCGTCGGCGTTGACGGCCTGGACCGTGAAGGTGGCCTGGGTCGGGTCGAGAGTGTCTGTCGGATAGGTGAAGGCGGTGGCGGCCGAGCCGACGTTCTGGACGCCGCGGCCGTTCGCTGTCGTGCGGGACACGAGGTAGTCGGTCACCGGGCCGCCCCCGGTGTCGGCCGGCGCCGCCCACGCGAGCCGCACCCCGCCGACTGCCGCCGTGGCGGCGAGGTCGGTGGGGCCCACCGGTACCAGTGTGGCCGTCGGCACGATCGTCCCGGTGGGCGGCACCGTCGCGGTGCCCGACCCGACCACTCCCCGGGCCACCACGTCGGTCCACTCCGGGGCCATCGACGACGAGGCCCCCGTAGAGGGGACGCAGGTCGTCGTGGTGGCCACCGCCGGGCCGCCGCAGGTACGGCTGGATGGCAGGGTCGTCGGGGGGAGGACGAAGCTGGCCTCCAGGAGCTGGCCGCTGGCAGGATCGACGATGACCTCGCGCACCTGGGTGCTGCCCGCCGTCGGCAGGGCCAGGCCCTGGCCCGGCTGGCCGTCGTGGTCGGTGACCGTGCCCAGCAGCTCCACCCCTGGTTGGGCCGCCATGACCTGGAACAGGGCGGAGGCCAGGGCCGGCGTCATGCCGGCCGTCGGCACGATCAGCAGGATCGCCGCCCCCTCGAATACCGAGTACGGGAAGCCGCCGTCCAGCCGGTAGGCCAGGAGCGTCTCCGTCAGGTCGCCCCCGCCGCGGGCGGCACCGGGTGTCGGCGTAGGGAGATCGTGGGCAGCGATCCGGGCGGCCAGCGCCGTCGGATCGGTGGGCAGGCCCGACACGTCGGTCAGCGGCACTGTCGTCCCGGTCCGGCCTGTGGCCATCCAGGCTGTCATCGGCACGCCCAGTCGCGCTGTCGGGCCGGCGGCCCAGGCCGCCTGGTCGGTGGCGGACGGGTACTGGCGGGTCCCGACGCTCACCAGTTGGTGGCTGTCGCCGTCGCCGCCGGTCCAGGACCGGTCGGTCTCCCCGCTGGTGGCCGTGGCCACCTCCCGGCCCGCTGTAGTGGTGTACTCGTACAGGGCCTGGTGGATCTCCGTCTGCGTCTCCATGTAGAGGTACTGCCCCGGCTGCAGGGCCGGCTGCCGTCCCGCCGCCGCCGCCGCTTCCTCCAGGACGGCCGCCGCCGCCGAACGCGGCCCGGCCGGGCCGGGGACCACGAGCAACAGCACGACGGCCAGCACGGCGGCCGCCACGGCGCCGAGTCCCGATCCCACGGCCAGGCGTCGCCGCACCCGATGCCCGCGGTGGGCGGACGTTGCCGCGGACACGCACCCGGGCGGCCCCACCGCCTGCAGCGGTTCCCAGGGGGGCACCGGGATGTCCATGCCGCCGGCCGGGTCGGCCGCCCGGATCAGTTCGTCCAGGTCCGTCATCGGTTGTCCTCCTCCAACAGCTGGTCCTCCTCCAAGAGCCGGCGGAGCCGGGCTCGGGCCCGGTGCAGTCGGACGGCGACGGCATTGGTCGAGCACCCGAGCAGCTCAGCCACCTCGCTGTGGCTGAGCCGTTCCCAGAGCACCAGGGCCAGCACTTCCCGGTCGGCTTCTCGCAGGCGGGCTATGGCCGCCCGAACCCGATCCCCGTCTACTTCGGCGCCCACGACGGTGACCGCCGGGCGGACCGTCGCCTCGGACTGCAGCCGCCCGAGCAGCCGGTGACGGCGCCAGGACCCGCGGTGGTGACGACTGACCACCCGGCGGGCCACCCCGTAGAGCCAGAGCCGGTCCTCCGGGGGCGGCGGCATTTGGGCCGCTCGCCGCCAGGCGGTGGCGAACACCTCGGCGGTCACGTCGGCCACGTCCTCTCGGGAGCCGTCCAGGCGGCGCAGGACGAAGGCGTACACCTCCGGGTACTGGGACCGGTAGAAGGCCTCGAACGGGGCCACCTCCGGCTGATCGTCCACTTCCGGTTGCACCACCCCGTACATCTCCAGGTGGCCGACGATTCTTTCAGCCGGTGACGAGGTTCGGCGGCGTCCGGCCGTCCAGCACGTCGGCGATCCCCTGGGCGGCCAGCCGGGCCATCTTCGTGCGCGTCTGGACCGTCGCGCTGCCGACGTGGGGGAGGAGGACGACCCGCGGTGCGGCGAGCAGTCGCCGGCTGACGGCCGGCTCGTGCGGGTACACGTCGAGCCCAGCCGCGAACAGCCGGCCGGTGGTCAACGCATCGACGAGCGCGTCCTCGTCGACGACCCCGCCGCGGGCGGTGTTGACCAGCACCGCGGTCGGCTTCATCAACGCCAGCTCGCGGGCGCCGATCAGGTGCCGGGTCGATTCGGTCAGCGGGACGTGGACGCTCAGCACGTCGACCGTCGCCAGCAGGTCGTCGAGCCGGTCGACGTAGCCCGGGAAGCCGGTCGGCCGGCGGGTGTGGTGCAGCACCTCCATCGCGAACCCGTCGGCCCGCCGGGCCACCTCCCGGCCGATCCGGCCGTAGCCGACGAGGCCGAGGACCGTCCCGTGGACGTCGCGGGCGAGATGATCGGCGAACCCCCAGCCCGTCCACCGGCCGGCCCGCAGGTCGGCCTCCGCCTCCGACGCCAGCCGGGTCGCCGCCAGGATCAGCAGGAACGCCAGGTCCGCGACCGTCTGGTCGAGGACGCCCGGCGTGTTGCAGACGGCCACGCCGAGCTCGGCGGCCGCGGCGACGTCGATGTTGTCGTAGCCGACCGCGGCGTTGGCGACGACCCGGAGGTTCCCGGCCGCACCGGCCTCGAGCAGCGCCCGCCCGATCGGATCGGTGAGCTGGCAGAGGATGGCGTCGACGTCCGGCGCCGCCGACGTGAGCTCGCCGGGCGACCACGGCGTGTCCTCCGGGCGCTGGACCACCTCCACTCCGGCCGTCCGCAGCGGGTCGAGCGCGCCCGGCGTGAGGTGTCGGGTGACCAGGACGCGGGCCATGTCGCCAACTTAGGGGCCGGCGATGTCGAAGGGCGCTCGAGCCGGAGCCGCCGCTTCTCTAGTGCCTGCTGGTAGCTTCCTTTGACGGCATGGCGACCCGCACCGTTCGAAAAGCCCTGATAGCTGCCGTCCTGGTCGCCGTCGTGCCGGCCGTGGGGATCTCGACCGTCGGTCTGACGGGCCTCGCGGCCGCCCCCGCTGGGGCGGCGACGGCCGCGGCCGGCGGCTCGCTCCAGTGCCCCGGCGGCACCGGCACCGGTTCGCCCGGCGTGACCGCCAAGCAGATCAACGTCGGTGCCATCTCGACGCTTTCCGGGCCGATCAGCGCCGACTTCGCCCCGCTCGTCAAGGGCGTCCAGGCGTACTTCGACATGGTCGACGCGGCCGGCGGCGTGAACGGCCGGAAGATCTCGCTCACCTACGACCTCGACGACGGCGGGACACCGAGCCGTTTCGTCTCGCTCGCCCACACCGTCGTCGACCAGGACCACGCGTTCGCGGTGATCGCGTCGTCGTACTTCTTCAACCCGACGTACTTCGAGTCGACCTGCACGCCGACGTACGGCTACAACGTCACCGGCGACTGGGCCGGGCCACCCAACCTCTTCGGCTCCGGCGGGTCGGTGCAGACATACAACAGCATCCTCCCGGAGATCGCCTACCTCTTGCAGCAGACGAAGTCGACGTCGCTGGCCGTCCTCGCCTACAACGTGTCGAGCTCGTCCGCCGCCTGCCAGGCGGCGGTCAACCAGTTCAAAGCGGCCGGCTATCACATCAGCTACACCGACCTGAAGCTGCCGCCGGTCAACCCCAACCTGACGCCCGACGTCCAACGGATCCTCGCCGCCAAGTCCGACTTCGTCCTGAGCTGTATGACAGTCGACGGCAACGTCGCCCTCGCCCGCGGCATCAAGCAGTACGGCCTGCACGTCAAGCAGCTCTGGCTCAACGGCCAGGACCAGGCCACGCTCGACCACTACGCGAACCTCGTGCAAGGCGTCTACTTCCTCATCCAGCACGTGCCGCTGACCGCCAACCAGAAGGTCTACCCCGGCCTGAAGGAGTACCTGTCGGCGATGAAGAAGTACGAGCCCGCGTACGTCGGCACAGAGACGGCCATCCAGGGCTGGGAGTCGGCCGCCCTGCTCGTCGGCGGCATCCGGGCCGCCGGGGGCAGTGCGAAGGGCGCCGGCGGCAGTGCGAAGAGCGCCGGGAGCGGGTTGACGCAGGCCAACCTGGTCAAGGTGACGAACCAGATGACGACGTTCACTGCCGACGGCCTGATGACGCCGGTCGACTGGACGCTGACACATTTCAAGGCCACGCCGCCGTTCTGCAGCGCCTTCACCCAGGCCCAGGGCACGGCGTTCCGGCCGGTGTTGACCCGGGGCCAGCAGGTCTTCGTCTGCTTCGGCCCCGGCGTCCGCCATCCGACGCCACGGGCGCCCAAGCCGGGCACCCCCGGGCCGTCGGTGAGCTGAGCCGCCGGCGTGGAGCAGTTCCTGGGCTTTGCCGTCCCCGGCATCCCGGACGGCTGCGCCTACGCCGTCTTCGCCGTCGGGCTCGTCCTCACGTACCAGGCGACCGGTGTCTTCAACTTCGCCTTCGGCGCGCAGGCGTACGCGTCCGCGTTCCTCTACGCGTGGTTGATCGAGGACCACGGCTGGCCGGTCTGGTCGGCGGCGATCGTCGCCGTCGTCCTCGTCGGTCCGGGCCTCGGCCTGCTCTTCGACCGCTGCCTCTTCCGGCGGATCCCTGGGAACGACACGACCGCCAAGATCGTCACCGGGATCAGCCTGCTCGTCGGCATCCCGGCCCTGCTCTCGGTCGTCTTCGGTAGCGGCAACCTCGTCGACGTCCCGAGCATCGCCTTCAACCCGACAACCGTCTACTTCCACCTCTTCGGCCTGGCCGACGTCCCGATCAACGGCATCTTCCTCAGCGCGGTCGTCGTGACCGCGATCATCCTCGCCGCCCTCGTCGGGCTGATGCGCGGTACCAGCCTCGGCCTGCAGATGCGGGCGGCCGTCGAGAGCCGGCGCCTCGTCCAGCTCGACGGGGTCGATGCCGACCGGGTCGTCGCCACCGCCTGGGCCGTGTCCGGTCTCCTCGCTGGATTGGCCGGCGTCCTGCTCGCCCCGGTCGAGGCCCAGCTGCAGGTGCAGGACTACATCACGCTGATGGTCGCGGCGATCGCCGCCGCCGCGTGGGCGTCGCTCCGGTCGATGCCGCTGGCGGCCCTCGTCGCGGTCGTTGTCGGTGTCGTCAGCGTCACCGCCCAGGGCTACCTGACAGCCAACAGCATCTGGCACTCCGCGGTGCTGCCGTCGCTGCCGTTCCTCGTCCTCGTCGCCGCGCTCCTGTTCGTCCCCGGGCTCCGCTCGCTCGACGGGTCGAAGGACCCGTTGTCGTCGGTCGACCCGCCGGCGCCGCCGACCGCCGCCGCGGTCCGGGCGCCGCAGCTCGACCGGGCGATCCGGCTGCTCTGGTGGGTCGTCCTGGCGGCGTTCGTCGTCTCGATGCTGACGTGGATGCCGAGCGCCTGGGAGAACGTCTTCAACGCCGGGCTCGCGTTCTCGACCATCTTCCTCTCGATCACCCTCGTCACCGGGATGGGCGGCCAGCTCTCCTT
The DNA here is from genome assembly GCA_963745595.1 of uncultured Actinomycetota bacterium. Classification (GTDB taxonomy): domain Bacteria; phylum Actinomycetota; class Acidimicrobiia; order Acidimicrobiales; family RAAP-2; genus DASZUK01. The sequence goes on from CAVUYB010000008.1 coordinate 40,597, forward strand.
GGCCCAAGCCACCTTGGCCGGCGTCGGAGCGTTCACCGCCGGCCAGCTCGCCAACCACCTCGGGCTCAATTTCCTGCTCGGCGGCCTCGTCGGCGCCGTCGTCGCGGCGGCCGTCGCCGTCGTCCTCGCCCTCGTCTCCCTCCGCCTCAAGGGGCTCGGACTGGCGCTGATGACGCTGGCGGCTGCGCTCTTGTTCGACACTGCCGTCTTCTCGCAGAGCGCGGTGAGCGGCGGCACAGGTGGCTTGGCGCTGCATCGGAGCTGGCTCGGTTCGATCGACTTCTTCGACCCGACCGGCCACCCGCTCTTCGTCCTCGCCATCCTCGTCCTCGCGGCCTGCACGGTCGGCGTCCTGCTCGTCCGGCGTGGCACGACCGGGCGCTACCTGGCGGCGATCCGCGGTAGCGAGATCGGCGCGGCCGGCATCGGCATCAACGTCAGCTGGCAGCGTGTGCTCGTCTTCGCCCTCTCCGGCGCGGTCGCCGGCATCGGCGGCAGCCTGCTCGCCCTGCAGCAGACGATCATCAACCCGGACCAGTTCAACTACCAGCTCTCGCTGGCCTTCGTCGTCATCGTCGTCACGACCGGCGTGACGACCGTCGAGGGCGCCATTCAGGCCGGCATCGGTTTCGTCGTCATCCAGCAGCTCCTGACGTACGCGCCGCAGCGGTTCCAGAGCCTGACGTTCGTCCTCTTCGCGGCCGGCGCCCTCACCTACGCCGCCCACCCCGAGGGGATCGTCGAGTACCAGCGACGGCGGTGGACCGGTCGGGTCGAGCGGATCGTCCTGCGCAACCGGCCGCCGGCGCCAGCGGTGGAGCGTGGCCGGTGAGCACGCCCCGTACCCGAGAGCCGGCCGCCGTCGGCGTCGAGCCACCGGCCGGCCTGCTCGCCGTCGACGGCGTATCGAAGGCGTTCGGCGGGATCGTCGCCGTCGGCGACGTGACCTTCGGCGTCGCCGCCGGTGAGAGCGTTGGGCTGATCGGGCCGAACGGCGCGGGCAAGACGACGCTGTTCGACTGCATCGGTGGCCAGCTCCGGCCGGACCGCGGCACCGTCGCGCTCGGCGGTCACGACCTCGGCCACCGGCCACCGTACCGGCGGGCCCGGATGGGCCTCGGCCGGACGTACCAGCGAATCGAGGTCTTCGGCGACCTCACCGTGCGCGATCACCTCGTCGTCGCCGAGCGGGCCCACCGCGGCGACGGCCGGCTCTGGAAGGACCTGCTCAACCGGTCCGCCCCGCAGCCCGACGAGCTGGAGCACGTCGGCGCCGTCCTCGACCTCGTCGGCTTGGCTGACGTCGCCGATACGCCGGTCGCCGCCCTCGGCCTCGGCTTGTGCCGGCTCGTCGAGCTGGCCCGGGCCCTCGTCGGCGAGCCGACGCTGCTCATGGCCGACGAGCCGTCGTCCGGCCTCGACGTCCGCGAGACGCACCAGCTGGCGACCGTGCTCCGCACGCTCCAGGCCGAGCGGGGCATGGCCGTCCTGCTCGTCGAGCACGACCTGCGGATGGTCGGCGAGGTCGTCGACCGGGCCATCGTCATGGACCTCGGCCGCGTCATCGCGCAAGGGCCGTTCGAGCGGGTCATGGCCGACGGTGCGGTCCGCCGGGCCTACCTCGGCGCGTCGGCATGACCGCCCTCGAGGTCGACGACGTCGACGCCGCCTACGGTCCGTACCGGGCGCTCTTCGGTGTCTCGTTCGCCGTGCCCGACGGCGGCGCGGTCGCGCTGCTCGGGCCGAACGGTGCCGGCAAGTCGACCGTCGCCCGCGTCGTCTCCGGCCTGCTCCCCGCCACCGCCGGCCGGGTCGTCGTCGGCGGCACCGACGTCACCGGCTGGCCGGCCCACCGCGTCGCCCGGGCCGGTGTCGCCCACGTGCCCGAGGGTCGCGGCATCTTCGCCGACCTGACTGTCGAGGAGAACCTCGTCGTCGCCTTCCGCCAGCGCGCCGGCCGGCGGGCCGTCGCCGGCGCGCTCGCCCGGGCCTACGACGCTTTCCCCGTGCTCGGCGAGCGCCGCCGCCAGCGCGGCGGCACGCTGTCCGGCGGCCAGCAGCGGCTGCTCTCGCTGGCCAAGGTGCTCGTCGTCCCGCCGAAGCTGCTGATCGCCGACGAGCTGTCGCTCGGGCTGTCGCCCGCCGTCGTCGACGCCGTCTACGAGCAGCTCCGCCTGATCAACCAGCAGGGGACCGCCTTGCTCGTCGTCGAGCAGCAGGTCGACCGCGTCCTCGCCCTCGCGCCCGGCGCCGTCGTCCTCGAGCACGGGACCGTCACGTTCGACGGGCCGGCCGCCGAGGCGCTCGCCGCCGCCGAGCTGTTGCTGGCCGGCGAGATCCCGCCGCCGTCGTAAGGAGGAACGAGTTGCCCGACTTCCCTCCGCTGATCGCCGACGAGCGGGCGATGTTCACCGCCTGGCTCGACTTCCACCGCCGGACGCTGTTGGACAAGTGCGACGGCCTCGAGCCCCGGCAGCTCGCCGCCCGGTCGGTGCCGCCATCGACGCTCTCCCTGCTCGGCATCGTTCGTCATGCCGCCGAGTTCGAGGCATTCTGGTTCCGCCGCGTCTTTCTCGACGAGACGTTCTCGCCCCGTTACTCGACCCGGGAGGACCGGGACGCGGCTTTCGACGGTGCGTCACCGGACAACGCCGCCGACGGCTTCGCCGCCTTCGACGACGCATGTGGTCGGTCTCGCCAGATCGTCGCCGCCGCCGGTTCGTTCGACGACCTCGGACGTCGCCGGTTCGGTGGCGAGGAGGTATCGCTCCGCTGGATCGTCGTCCACCTGATCGGGGAGTACGCCCGCCACAACGGCCACGCCGACCTCCTCCGCCAGGCCATCGACGGGGTGGTCGGTTAGTCGACGGGGCCGTCGGTTAGTCGAGGACGAAGTCCGGCGTCGCCCGGTCGACGGCCGCCCAGCCGCCCAGCTGCACCCGCCGCTCGTGCTCGGCCTGATGACCGCCCCGGAGCCCGAAGAGCCGCTTGGCCAGCAGTAGGAAGATGGCGATGGCGACGTTGACGAGGAAGGTGAGCAGCTTGAAGATGCCGAACGAGTCGACGAGCTCGTAGACCTCGAACGGGACGAGCAGGATCGTGGCGACGAAGGTCAGATACTCCGCCCACCGCTTGGCCAGCCACAGCCCGATCATCTCGGTCGCTTCGAGCACGGCGTAGCCGACGACGAGCAGGCCGGCGTCGAACAGGTCGGCCGGCCTGATCAGGAACAGGTGCCGGAAGTAGCCGAGGAACCCGGTCAGCTGGTCCGGCCGACCCGGGCCGCCGGTGAGCGAGCTCATGATCTCGTCGTAGTCATGGCGGAGCCCGCTGCGGTGGCCGAGAAAGAAGAAGATGACGATCGCGAGGATCGTGAGCACGATGACGTGGATCGCCCGATCGATGGCGATGAGGCGCAGGACGTAACGGTCCCGGAGGAGCGGGCCGCGCAGCGGCAGCTCGATCTCCTCGCGACCGGGGACCGAATCCGTCGTCGGGTGGTCCGGCGGTGGCACCGGCACCCACGCATCGCAGCGCAGGCACCGGTACCAGCGACCACCGCCCATCTCGCGTACCAGCGCCCGGTCGGCCCCGACCACCGACGCGGCGTCCGTCCCGACGAGCACGTGGCCGCCGATGGCACAGCTCAGCAGCTCGTACCGGTTGGCCGGCTTCGTTCCCACCGGCTAGCTATTAGCACAGCGCGGCATCGGGCCGACCGCAGGAACATGGGGCCGGCATCGACCGACCGAGAGGAGCGTCGACATGGGGGGCACCGACATGGGGGGCACCGACATGGGGGGCACCGACATTGGGGGTACCGACATTGGGGGTACGGGGCTCGAGGGCCGCACGATCGTCGTCACCGGTGTGACCGGACAGGTCGCCGAGCCGGTGGCGATGGCGCTGGCCGGTCGCAACGAGGTGGTCGGTGCGGCCCGCTTCAACGACGAGGCCGCCCGGCAGCGGCTGGAGGCGGCCGGGGTCCGATGCGTCCCGGTCGATCTGGCGGCTGGCGACGTCGGCGGTCTGCCGGCGGACGCGGACGTCGTGCTCCACTTCGCAGTGGCGAAGACGAACGACTGGGACGTCGACCTGCGGGCCAACGTCGGCGGCCTGGCCCGGCTGATGGAGCACCACCAGCGGGCGCAGGCGTTCCTGCACTGCTCGTCGGCCGCGGTCTACAAGGGTGTCGGCCACCGGCGTATCGCCGAGGACGGCGAGCTCGGCGACAACCACGGCGTCTGGCCGTTCCTGCGGACGTACAGCATCGGCAAGATCGCCGCCGAGGCGACCGCCCGGTGGGCCGCCGAGCGGTTCGAGCTGCCGACGACGATCGCCCGCCTATCCGTCCCGTACGGATCGAGGGGCGGCTGGCCGGCCGTCCACCTGGAGATGCTGCTCAACGGCTCGCCTATCCCGGTGCACGTCGACCAGCCGAGCATCTACCACCCGATCCACGAGGACGACATCGTCGGGACGATCCCCGGCCTCGTCGCCGCCGCGTCGATCCCGGCGACCGTCGTCAACTGGGGCGGCGAGGTTGCCAGCATCGAGGACTGGTGCAGCTATATGGGCGAGCTCGTCGGCCGGCCACCGACGTTCCGGCCGACGACCGGCACCATCGACAGCGGTGACCTCGACCTCACCCGGCTGCACGAGCTCGTCGGGTCGACGACGGTGCCCTGGCGCGACGGCATCCGCCGGATGGTCGCCGCCCGCCACCCCGAGCTACTGGCCGACCGACCGGTCCCGTAGCATCGGGCCATGCCGCGGATCGACGTTCCCGACGGTCAGGACCCGCTGACGTACGTCTGGACCGAGCTCGCCCCCGATCTCACGACCGCGGCCGGCCGGTACAGCCACGCCGTCTACGAGAAGTCCCGGCTCAGCATCCGGGAGTTCGAGGCCGCCCGGATCACCGTCGCCCGCATCAACGACTGCGCCATCTGCACGAACTGGCGGACCGCCCGGGACGTGCCGAGCCGGGGGCTGGCCGCCGACGCCGTCCCCGAGGCTTTCTACGCCCAGGTCGGCCGGGACGACGGCGGCCTGACCGAGCGCGAGCGGCTGGCCGCCGAGTTCGCCGCCCGGTACGCCACCGACCACCGCCGGATGGACGCGGACCTCTGGGACCGTCTCCATGCGGTCTATACGGACGACGAGCTGGTCGACCTGGCGCTCTGCGTGGCGTCCTGGCTGGCCCTCGGCCGGTTCAACCAGGTCTTCGACATCGACGGGGCCTGCCGGGTCCCGTGACCGGACCGGGCCCCGACGGACGCCCAGCCCTCGATCCGCCACTGGAGCCTTCGGCTTCGGGCTCACCGACGCCTTCGGCCTTCGGTTCGCCGACGCGGGGTGCCTTCGTCTCCGACCGTCGCTACCGGTTCGCCGCCGACCGGTGGTCGGTGTGGACGACGATCGGATCAGTGCAGGAGTACCGGGCGTGGTGGCCGTGGTTGCGGCGGTTCGAGGCGAACGGCTTGGCGGTGGGTGACGTCTGGGTGTGCCAGATCCAGCCGCCGGTGCCGTACGCGCTGCGGTTCACGGTGACGGTCGAGCAGGTCGACGCGCCGAGCCTCGTCGTCGCCGCGGTCGACGGCGACGTCCGAGGGACGGCGCGGCTCGACCTGGAAGACGACGACCCGGCCGACGACCCCACCAACGGCCCGGTCGCCGGCGTCGAGGTCGGCCCGACGGACGGTCGTGGTGGCGGCTGCCGGGTCCGGCTCCGGTCGACGCTCGTCCCGGCGAACCGTACGTTGCGGACGGTGGCTCGGCTGTCCCGGCCGGTGGCCCAGTTCGGGCACGCATGGGTGATCGACACCGGGGCCCGGCAGTTCGAGGATCGGGCGCTCAGCCGACCCTGACCACGAGCTGGCGGTTCGGCGCCCGCGGCCGCGGCCGCGGCGGTCAGCCGGCGACGATGGCCACCCGGCGGGTGACGCCGAGCAGCCGTTCGGGCATCGGCAGACCCTGGCGCTCGGCCCACTCGATGTCGCGGAGGCGCTCGATCCGTAGGCCGGACCAACCGGCGGCGGCGGCCAGGTCGATCAGCTGGGCGGGCGGCGTCCCGGTGCCGAGGGGCAGCGACCGGCGGATGGTCGGGGAGTACTCGGCATGGTGTTCGGGCTGGGTGTCCCGCCAGCCTTCGAGCCAGTGTCGGGCCCGTCCGCGTCCGCGAGCCGCGGGGTCGGCGGCGCCCCACAGGCTTTCGAGCAGGACGAGCCGATCGGCCGCGCCCCGCCAGGCGGCGAGCGCGCTGGCGGGTTCGGGCAGCGTCCAGAGGACGTGTCGCTGCATGATCGCGTCGAACCCGGTCGGCGGTTCGTCGGCCGAGCCGACGACGATCTCCACGTCGAGCTGCTCCGCGTCGGCCGCGGTCCGCAAACGATCGAGCATGGCGGTCGAGAGGTCGAGCGCGGTCACGCGGTGGCCGAGCCGGGCGGCGATGAGCGTCAGGAACCCGGTGCCGGCGCCGCAGTCGAGCACGCGGGCGGGGGCGGGCGGCAGCAGCCGGTCGAGGGCGGCGGTCCACGCGGCCAGGACGACTGGGTCGCGGGGCCGATGGCGCGACGAGAGGTCGTAGGTGGGCGCATCCGCGTCCCAGTAGCGGCGGATGTCGTCGAGCAGGGCCACGGGTAGTGGTCTACCCGAGCCGAGCCCAAACGTGCCAGCATCGTGCGGTGCGGACGGATCGCAATTTCGGCTTTATCGACCTCTCGGGGTTCACCGCGCTCACGGAGGCCGAAGGCGACGAACGGGCGGTCAGCGTCCTCAGCTCGTTCCGGTCGATCGTCCGCGACGTCTGCTCCCGTCGGGGCGTCCGGGTGGCGAAGTGGCTGGGTGACGGGGCGATGCTCGTGACGGTGGAGCCGACGCCGCTCTTGGCGGGGACGATGGAGATGCTGCGGGCGGTCGAGAAGGCCGGACTGCCGACTCGGCTCCGAGCGGGCGCGTCAGCTGGCGAGGTCATCCTGCACGAGGGCGACGACTACATCGGGCACGCGATCAACGTGGCGGCCCGCCTCTGCGACATGGCGCCGGGCGGGGTGATCTACGCCGCGCCGACGATCGTCGATGCGCTGCCGAAGTGGGGTTGTGTCCTCAGCACCGACGACACCGTGATCCGGGGGCTCGAACGGCCACTGCCGGTCTCGCGGATCGGACTCCGGCCGCTCGAGCCGCCGACGTCGCCGGACCCCGTCTGCGGGATCCCGCTGACCCGGCTCGTGGCCGAGGAGCTCGTCCACGATGCGTTCGGCCAGGAGGTCTGGTTCTGTTCGGACAGCTGCCGGGACACGTGGGAACGGCGGCCGCAGCCGGTGGCGGAAGGCCAGGGCAGCCTGCGGATGCCGCTCATCGGGACGTGACCGGTAAGGTGGACTGATCGGCCGGCGGGCCCCTGTCCGGGCCACCAGGGCCCGGGTCACCGGAGTCGGGACGACGAGCCCGCATGACGAGCTCGATCAGAGGCAGAGACGCCGGGTGCTCGACGAGTCGGTGTCGGTAGCTCACGGTCCGCCAGCCTCACGCTCATGAAGATCAGCCTCCGACAGATCCTCGCGTCCGCCACCGGTGCGGTCGCGGCCGCGGTCATTGCGTCGTTCTTCGGCGTGGCCGGCACGGTCATCGGGGTCGCCATCGGCAGCATCGTGGCGACGACGCTGACGACGCTCGTCGCCCAGTCGATCGAGCGGGGCCACCAGGTCGTCCGTCAGGCGGCGGTCAAGAACCCCGACGCGCCGATCCTTCGCCGGTTCGGCGAGACCGGGACGGCAGGGACGGCCAGCGGACCAGCGGCCGAGACGATGACCGGCGGTGCCGTCGCCGACGAGACGTTCCGGGCTACCGAGACGATCGGCGCGCCGGACGCGACGACCGAGGTGGTCGGGTCGGCGGAGCCCGTCACCGAGGTCGTCGGCCCCGCGGGGGAACCCACCGAGACGCTCGGGCGAGCCGACGCTCGAACCGAGACGACCGGCGCGGTGCCCCCCGGCCGACCGGTGCCGCCGGCGCCGTCCGACCTGGGCTCCGGGGAACCGAGGTGGCGGATCCGGTGGCCGGTGCTGATCGCGTCGACGGCGGTCGTCTTCGTCGTGGCGCTGGTCGTCGTCACGTGCATCGAGCTGCTGGCCGGGAAGCCACTGTCGTCGGTCGTCGGGTCGAGCCGGGACACCGGCGGCGTCTCGGTGGCGCCGACATCGGGTGCGTCGACCACGACGTCGACGTCGACCACCACCACGAACCCGAGCTCGCCGACTTCCAGCCCGAGCTCGCCGACGAGCCCGAGCAGCTCGACGACGTCGAGCGCTCCAGGAGCGCAGGCGACGACCACGACCACGATCACGACGACGACGGCGCCGAAGCCGACGACCACGACGACGCCCTCGACCACGACGACGCCATCACCGACGACGACGGCCGCGAGCGGTCGGGCCACGACGACGACCACGACGCCGTCACCGACGACGGCTGTGCCGCCGACGACCGGTTAGCTGGCGCCGACCGGTTAGCTCGCGCCGACCGGCTCCAGCACCGCGGGCTCGGCGAGCGCCGCCGATGCCGCGAGCCCGCGGCGGGGGGCGATGATGTCGTCGATCAGACCGTATGCCTTGGCGTCGTCAGCGGTCATGAAGTAGTCGCGGTCGATGTCGCGCTCGACCTGCTCGATCGGCCGGCCGGTGTGATGAGCGATGATCTCGGCCATCCGGCGGGTCGTCGCGAGCACCTCGCGCAGCTGGATCTCCATGTCGGTGGGCGCACCGCGCGCCCCGGCCGATCCCTGGTGGATCATGATCCGGGCGTTGGGTAGGGCGAGCCGCTTCCCGGTGGCGCCGCCGCAGAGGATCATGGCGGCCGCGGACATGCCCATGCCGACACAGATCGTCGAGACCTCCGGCCGGATGTGCTGGATGACGTCGTAGATGGCCATCCCGGCGTACGCCTGACCGCCCGGCGAGTTGATGTAGAGCGAGATGTCCTTGTCAGGGTCCTGGGCCTCGAGGTACAGCATCTGGGAGACGATGACGTTGGCGATCTGGTCGTCGACCTCCTGGCCGAGGAAGACGATCCGCTCGCGCAGGAGCAGCGAGTAGAGGTCGAAGGCCCGCTCGCCACGGGAGGACTCCTCGAGCACAGTGGGGATCAGGGACACGGTGGCCTCCTCCGGGTCGGCCAGCTCGCTGGCATCTCGTTCGTGGTATCTCACTGACGATATCGCATATTCGAGATATCGGGGCCGGCCTGCGGTACGCTGGGGCGGTGAGCGAACGACGCCACGAACCGGTGTTCCCGGGCTTCCGGGAGATGTCGACCCGCCGGCGGGCCCTCGGGGACGAGCTGGTGGCCCGGCGGCGTTCGCTGGGGCTCTCACAGACGGCGGTGGCGGCCCGCATGGGGACGTCGCAGTCCGCGGTGGCGCGGCTGGAGACCGGCGGTGGCGACATCCGGCTGTCGACGCTGCAGCGGTACGCGGCGGCGGTCGGCTGGGAGCTCGACTGGCGGCTCGGCGAGGCCCCCCGGTGACGACGGCCGGCGACGACGGGCTGGCCATGACGACGGACTGGCCATGACGACGGACTGGCCATGACGACGGACTGGCCATGACGACGGACTGGGCAGAGACGATGCGGGAAAGGATGTTCGAGCGGCGGGTCGTCGTCGTCTCCGGCTCGCTCGATGACCAGGCAGCCGGCCAGGCAGCGATGGAGCTGATGACGCTCGACGCGTCCGGGGACGGCCCGATCCACCTGCAGATCGACAGCCGTGGTGGTTCGGTCGACGCCGCGCTGTCGCTGATGGACGTCGTCGAGCTGACCGGCGTCGCGGTCCGCGGCACGTGCGTCGGTCTCGTCGGCGGCCCGGCCGTCGGGCTGTTGGCGGTCTGCACCCACCGGATGATCACGCCGCACGGACGGGTCCGGTTGGTCGAGACGGACGACGCGTTCGCCGGCCCGGCCGGCGACCTCGTGCGGTGGGCGGAGGACCGGCAGGCCCGGTGGGCGCTGTTCTGCCGGCGGCTGGCGACGGCGGTCGGCCGACCGGTCACCGAGATGACCGACGACCTGCGGTCCGGCCGGTTCCTCGGCGCCGACGAGGCCGTGCGGTACGGCCTGGTCGACGAGATCTGCCGACCGGACGCCACCATCCATCGGCTGCCGAGCTGGCCGATCGGTTTTCGGCCCCGCTAGCCGCCCCGCCCGGTCGATTCAGCCGGGCTGCCTAGCCGGGCGGGGGCTCGTCAGGTGCGGTCGACGAGCGCCCGGAGCCACTCCGGGGCCCGCCCGGGCCGGCCGCCGACGAGCACGCCATGGACGGTGATAGCGGTCGCCCGTGGCTCGCGGTCGACGGTCAGGAGGTAGGCGAGCTGGAACGTCGCCCCGCGCACCTCGGTCGGCCGAAGGTGGACGTCGACGACGTCGTCGAACCGGAGCGGGCGGAGGTAGCGGACAGCGACCTCGACGACGGGCAGCTCGACGCCTTCGTCGCGCAACGTGGTGTACGGGTGGTCGACGGACCGCAGGTAGGCGACGCGAGCCTCCTCGAGGTACGGCAGGTAGGCAGCGTGGTGGACGACGGCCATGGCGTCGGTCTCGGCGAACCGGACGCGGACGGCGTGGACGAACGGGTAGGCCGACGGATCGGTCGGGGGGTCGACGGTGGTGCGCACCGGGCCATCCTCACACGTCGGCTTCAGGCGTCGGTCTCAACGGCCGGACCGGAAAACCAGGCCGTCGTGTTGACGGGGCTGCCGACCGGTTGGATAGTGAGGCGTGCCGCAAGACGACGACCACCCGACGCGGGCCCCGACGTCGCTGACCCAGCAGTCGTCGCTGCTGATGTCGGCGTTCAACCCGAGCCGCGAGTTCATGAGCTGGGTGTACCAGCTGAACGGCCGCCTGGACGTCGACGCGCTGGCCCGGGCGATCGACGACGTCGTCAGCGCCCACGAGATGCTGCGAGCCCGCTTCGAGCCCGGTGACGGCTCGCCGGTGCAGGTCGTGACGCCGTTCCGGCCGGGGGTGCTGCAGATAGTCCAGCTGGGTGACCGACCGAAGGCCATCGGACTGGAGGCGGCGGTCCGGTCGGTCGAGGCCGAGTACCGCGACCTGTCGCCGTGGGAGGACGCTCGGCTGCGGGCGACGCTCTACCTGATCCACCCGAAGACGAACGTCCTCTCGGTGTTCGTCGCCGAGGCGCTGGTCGACGGGGAGTCGGGGACGCTCGTGGCGGCCGAGATCTCGCGGGCGTACGCCAAGTACGCCGGGAAGTCCGTGCCGGACCTGCCGGTGCCGACCGAGACGAGCTACCTCCGGTATGCGCTCGACCACCCGGTGCCGGCGGCGACCCAGGACCGCGCCGCGACCTACTGGGCCGCGCTCCGCGAGGAGCCGACGGCGGCCGGCCGTTGGCCGACGGCGATCGGCCCGACGAGCCGGACGCGGTACTTCAAGATCCCCGTCGATCAGTGGGAGGCGCTCGTCGCCGCGGTGCCGGCGCTCGGGACGATGCCGTTCGTCGTCATGCTGTCGTGGCTGCAGATGGCCCTCGCCCGGGTGGCCGGGGCCGAGCGGTTCGTCGTCGGGTCGGCCGTGTCCAACCGCAGCCGGCCGGGCGCCCGCGAGATGATCGGCAGTTTCGTCGGTCCGATGCGCCTCCGGGCGGAGGTACACGCCGACGACCGGCTGGAGGACGTCTCGCCGCGGGTTATGACCGCGCTGCGCCAGGCCATGGCGGCCAGCCCGGTCCCGGTGCCGCTGGCCGAGGCCCGGGCCGTCGCTCCCGGGCCGTTCGAACCGCCGCCGCCGGTCGTGTCGTTCTTCATGTTCACCGAGCGGGAGGGCCTCGACCTGCCGGGCGTCCGGCAGCGCCGGTTCCGGGTGCACAGCGCCCGGGACGTCCTCCGGGTCAACTGCACGCCCGACGAGGAGGGTGGGAGGAATTTCTTCTTCCTGTCCGCGTCGGCCAGCGCGGACGAGCTGGCCGAGCTCTCGACTACGTTCCGGGGCCTACTGGAGGCGGCGGCTGTGTCGGCCGAACCGCCGCCGTCCGAACCACCCGCAACCGAGGCGGCGCGCGCCCTAACGGGTCCGGACGTGCCGGCCCTGAGCGGTCGCGGCCTTCTCGGCCCGCACCACCCGGTACCGATGGACGATGGCGACGACGACCGCGACGACGATCAGGGCGCCGACGACGTAGCCGGCATAGCTGAACGCCTTGATCACGTGGTGCCAGCTTGTACCGAGCGAGTAGCCGATGCTGGCCAGGGCGGCGCACCAGATGGCGCAACCGAGAACGGTGAAGGCCAAGAACTTGCCGACGGCCATCTCGCCCAAGCCGGCGGCCAGCGAGACGAACGAGCGCAGCAGCGGAATGAACCGGCCGAAGAGCACGAACGGCTCACCGCGCCGGGCGAACCAGGCCTCGGCCCGGTCGAGGTCCTTGTGGGTCAACAAGATGTAGCGGCCGACCTTGTCGACGAGTGGCCGGCCACCGAAGCGACCGATCAGGTAACCGGCCATCGAACCGACGACCTCACCGGCCGTCGCCACCGCGATGACCAGGCCGAGCTGGAGGTGGTCGTGGCCGGTCGTCGTCAGCTCGCCGCTGGCCAGCGCCCCGGCGTAGCCGATGGCGATCTCCGCGCCGATCGGGAGGGCCATGGCCGAGATGAACGTGGCTACGAACAGGGCCAAGTAGCCCCAGGTGGCGAGGAAGTGCTCCATCGGGGCACCTTTCTATCTGCTCCGGTCAACCGAATGGAGCATCGTAAGCTCCCGGAAATGCAGCGGGTGCGCACCGAGTCGGGCTCCGTCTACGACGTCGACCACGGCGGGATGCGGATCCGTCGCGTCCACGGCCGGCACGGTCCGGCCGACACGCAGCCGCAGGACGGGATCTGGCGCCGGTTCTTCGGTCTCGAGGGGCCGGTGCCCGGACAGCCGATGGTCGTCTACTGGGCGACGGAGGCGGCGGCCGGGGCGCGGGAGACGAACCTCGGCTTTCGCACGACGGCCGTCCTCGAGGTGACGGAGGTGGCGGAGTGAAGAACGTGCTCGGCGGCGACCTGGAGCCGTGCAGCGCTGACCCGTTGACCGGCTTCTACCGGGACGGGTGCTGCAACACCGGAGCCGAGGACGTCGGCGTCCACACCGTCTGCGCGCTGATGACCGCCGAGTTCCTGGCGTTCTCCAAGTCCCGCGGCAACGACCTGAGCACGCCGCGGCCGGGCTTCGCTGGATTGGCGCCGGGCGACCGGTGGTGCCTGTGCGCGCCGCGGTGGCAGGAGGCGCTGGAGGCCGGCGCGGCGCCAGCGGTCGTCCTCGAGGCGACGCACGTCGGCACGTTGGAGTGGGCCAGCCTGGACGACCTGCGTCGCCACGCCGTGCCGGCGTAGCCGGCAGGTCAGTCGGGGCCCAGCCCCGGCGTGCGCAAGACGGTCGCGGCCTCCTTGGCTCGTTGCCGGAAGGCGTTGGCCGGATCGCCGTCGTCGTCGAGGACGCCCGCGAGGTGCTCGAAGAACAGGCCGACGAGGACGGCGCGCAGCACGCGGGCGACGGCCGGAGCGCCGGGCCCGTTGCAGATGCCTGGCTCGGACTCGACGAGCCAGTGCTCGAGCGACTCCTGCGTGGCCGAGAACAGCTCGACGCCGACCGTCCGGGCGGTGTCGTCGCCCCGCATGACCTCGCCGAGCATCAGCCGGACGAAGTCCTCGACCTCGAGCATCGAGCGGAGGATGTCGTCGAGGAGGTCGGCGAGGCCGTCGGCCGCGTCGCGGGTCAGCGCGGCCGGGCCGGCGGCGGCCAGGTCGCCGATGAAGCCCCGTTCCTCCAGCACGGCGACCAGCAGCTCGCGCTTGGACGGGAAGTAGTGGTAGAGCGACGCGACGTTGAGGCCGGCCGCGCTGGCCAGGTCGCGCATGCTCGTGCCGTCGACGCCGCGCTGGGCCATGAGCGCGAGGGCGGTGTTCAGGATGTGCTGCCGTTGCGAGGTCGCCACGACACCATCTTCCCGGTCCGATGGGCACTCCGTCGAGCCGGGGCCGTCCCGGTCGCCGACCGCCGGCTCGACGGACCGAGAAATCTGCATGGCCTGAGGTCCCAAACGAACGTTTGATGTACGATCGAGAGGTGGCATGGGTGCGGACCGACGGCCGGGTCGTCACGGTGACCGGCCTGGACGAATGCGTCGAGGTTCTCCGGGACGGCGAGACGTTCTCGTCCACCGTCTACGAGGGCGTCACCGGCGCGGTCATGGGCCGGACGATCCTGCAGATGGACGAGCCGGAGCATCGGCGGCAACGGACGTTGGTGGCGTCGACGTTCCGCTCGAACGCGCTGGACGAGCCGGCCGTCCGGTCGGTCGTCGAGGGACTCGTCGACGGCTTCGCGGCCCGTGGCCGGGCGACATTGGTCGAGGAACTGACGTTCGACTTCCCGGTGCAGGTCATCGCCCACATCCTGGGGCTGCCCGGCGCGGACTACCCGCAGTTCCGCCGGTGGGCCGCCGACCTGATCGGCGTCGTCGCCGACTGGGACGGCGCGGTCACCGCGTCGGTGGCGCTGCGGGCGTATTTCGGCGAGATACTGGCCGCCCGTCGCCGGCGGCCGGAGGACGACTTGATCAGCGAGCTGGCCCGGCAGGGCCTGGCGGACGAGGAGATCTTCTCGTTTCTCCTCCTCCTGCTGCCGGCGGGCGCCGAGACGACGTACCGGGCGTTGGGCTCGCTGCTCTACGCCCTGCTGACGCACCCGGACCAGCTGGCCGCGGTCCGGGCCGACCGTTCGCTCGTCTCGGCCGCTTTCGACGAGGTGATCCGGTGGGAGCCGCCGGTGACGATGATCCTCCGCCGGGCGACCGCGGCCACCCACGTCGGCGGTGTCGCGGTGGCGGAGGGCACCGACGTCGTCCTCCTGCTGCGCGAGGCCAACCGGGACCGCCGGCGGTACGCCGACCCGGACCGGTTCGACGTCTTCCGGCCGGACCGCCAGCACGTCGCCTTCGGCTTCGGCGTCCACGCGTGCCTGGGGATGCACCTGGCCCGCCTCGAGACCCGGGTGGCGACGAACACGGTGCTCGATCGACTGGGCGACGTCCGGCTGGACGGTCCGATCCGGATGGAAGGGACCGCCTTCCGATCGCCCGACGTCCTCCCCGTTGCTTTTTCCGCCCAACAGAATTGCGACAGGGGGGTATTGCGTTCTAAGGAACGGAAGAGTAGAAAATCAGTGGGAGTAAGCCGGTCGAGTGGCCGGCGGATCGTGCTGGTGGGGGAGGGGGAGTACGATCCGCCGGCTGCCGGCTCTCCCGGGCCGGAGCGAGCCGAACCGGCCCGGCCCGGCGTTCTCGACGAGCTGTCCGCGGCCGTCGATGCCCGGGCCGCCGCCTCCTGACCACCCAGCCTCCCGTCGCGGAGCCTCCCCATGGCCCGGCCTTCCCGATCGTGCCGGCCGTAGAGGACGTCGGGCTGGCCGGGCTCAGGCCGCCGGCCGGGGGCGGCCGGGAGCGACCGTCCGGGCGAGGATCCCGAGGGTGGCTCGCAAGGCGCCTTCGGGGACGACCGGGAAGATGCCGGCGTCCTTCCACTCCTGTTCGGCCGACGACCAGTCGTAGTACGACGTGACGAGCGTGCCGCCGTCGATCGGCTCGAGCCGGTAGCCGTAGACGTGGCCGAGGTTGAGCTGTCCCTCGACGGTCCAGGCGATCTCTCGGTCCGGCGCCAGCGTGACGATCCTCACGGTCACGTCGTACAGGCCGAGCGGGTAGTCGTTGAGTGCCTCGCGGTCCATGGCCACGGCGAACGTGTCCCCGACCGCGCCGACGCGACGGCCGCTCGCGGCCATCAGCATCCCGGAGCTGTCGATGGCGACGTGGCCCTGCGGATCGCCGAGGACGGCGAAGATCTTCGCCGGCTCGGCGGCGATCGCCCGCTCGACCTCGATCCGCTCGCTCGTCGACCGCGCGCTCATGGGGACGATTGTCCCACGGCGGCCGACCGGAGGGGCCAGCCAAGCCGCAGGTTGCTCAGGCCCGGCTCCGGCGACCGACGCCGGTCACCAACCCGATGAGCCACAGCACCAGGAGCACCGCGGCGACGATCCACAGAACGTGCACCGCGAAGCCGACGCCGGCGAACACGAGGATGAGGAGAAGGAGAAGGATGAAGACGAGCATGCGCCCGCTCTACCCCGGCGCCCGACGGCGCAACCCGAATGCGCACCAACCTTCAGCGCCGCCGTATGAACCCAACCGTCGGATGGTTCGCGTTAGGCGCGCCGCGCCGCGGGTATCTGGCAGATACCGGCGACGAAGGGAGGAACGATGCCTCAACGGGCATGGAGTGCCAAACGTGAGCGGCAGTACGGCCACGTGAAGCGAGGGCTGCTCGAGCGCGGCGAGTCCGAGAACACGGCCGAAGAGATCGCGGCCCGGACGGTCAACAAGGAGCGGGCCCGGTCGGGCGAGGCCGCGCATCCGTCTCGGACGTCGACCGACGATCTCTCGTCGGGACGGCGAGGGGGCCTGCGTTCGCACCGCGGGGCCGGCGGGCGGACCCGCGACCAGCTCTACGAAGAGGCCCGACGGCGGGGGATCAGTGGGCGCTCGAAGATGACGAAGGCCCAACTGGAGCGAGCCGTCGGACGGTAGGCGCGCGCTGTGCCGCGCCGCGGGGGTATTCGCCGTGCTGACCCCAGTTTCGGCCGTCGCGGCCACGGGTACTCCTGGGAAAGACGGAGATCGTGCCAGCAGTCGGGGAGTAGGGAGCATCGCCATGGAGCTCGTAGCGGCATTGCTGGAGGACCACGAAGAGATCCGGAGCCTCTTCGACAAGGTGGCCGCCGGAACCGGACCGCGCCGGGAGGAGCGGTTCGACCAGTTGCGCGAACAGCTGGTTCGCCATGAGGTCGCCGAGGAGGCGATCGTGCGCCCGCTCACGAAGCGTTACGCGGCCGACGGCGAGCGCATCGCCCACGCGCGCGTCAACGAGGAGAGCAACGCCGAAGCCATCTTGAAGGAGATGGAGGGGACCGAGATGGGCAGTGCCCGATGGGACCGTCTCTTCGGGCGCCTCCACACCGCGGTGCTGCGGCATGCGGACAGGGAGGAGTCGGTCGAGTTCCCGAGACTCCAGGCGACCGTCGACTCGGCCGAGCTGACGAAGCGGGGGACGATGTTCGCGACGGCCAAGCGACTGGCGCCGACCCACCCGCACCCGATGACGCCGAATTCACCGGCGGCGACGATGCTGCTGGGGCCCGTCGCGGCCGTGATCGATCGGGCCCGCGACGCGGTGGCCAAGGCGCTGTCGACCTGACGGTCGGCGGGGCGAGCCCCAGCGCGCCGACTGCGGGTGGGCCGGCGGGGCATAGCTCTTCCAAGAGGATCGATCGGAACGGAGGTACCAATGGAACACCGCACGTCGCCGAACGCATCGTCGGAGGGGACCGCCCTGGACCTCCTCGAGCACGAGAACGAGGGCATCAAGGCGTTGATGGAGAGCCTCGCCACGACCCGGGGAGCGACAGTCGAGCAGCGGGCCGAACACGGCGATCTGGCGAAGGAGATGATCCGACAGGTCACCGTCCGCGAGGCTGCGCTGGTCGACGTCACCGAGGGGATTGCCACGTTCCCTGCGCTCACTGCGGTGACCGACCGGCTGAGGAACGACATGGAGCCCCGTCGCCGGGCGATCGACCGGGTCGAGCGAATGTCGAGGGGCGTCCAGGGGATCTCGCTCAATACCGGGCAGGACTTCGAGGCGGAGCTGCAGGTGTTGACCGATCTGCTCGGTCCGGAGATCGACTGGCAGACCGCCGAGGCCGTCCCGGCGATCCGGCGGAACCTCGACGACGAGACGCTCGGTGAGGCGTTGCGGACCGCGTCGCAGGTGACCAAGCACGCGCCGACGAACCTGAGCCCGACCGGGCCGCGGTGGCACGAGCGGGCACCCGTCGTCTCGCGGCTCATCACGATCTACGACCGCCTGCGCGACTTCCCGAAGGCCCAGAACTCCGGCCGGGTGTGAGCGGCTTCGCGGTCGTCTCCGGACCTATGGTCAACTGGGTCGCATGGCCGAGAGTCTCGAGGTAGGTCTGAACGCGACGGCGGCCGCGCCGGCCGCCGGGCCGGACGGCACGGCCGTGCGCGTCGCGCTCTGGCGAGCCATGCATGCGCAGATCGACCGGCCGCCGTACGTGCTCGAGGACGAGGTCGGCCTCGAGCTCGCCGCACCGAAGGACGGCTGGCGTCGTCGTCCGGACATGGACCCACGAACCACGAGCGTCTTTCGCGCCGCCATCGTCGCCCGGGCTCGCTTCATCGAGGACCTGGTCGTCGAGCAGCTCGGCCGCGGCGTCGACCAGTACGTCATCCTCGGGGCAGGCCTGGACACCTTCGCGCAACGACGGCCGGAGATCGCCTCTCGCCTCCAGGTGTTCGAGGTCGATCAGCCCGGACATCAGGCCTGGAAGCGACAGCGCCTGATCGAGCTCGGCTACGGCATTCCGGAGTGGCTGCGGCTCGTTCCCGTCGACTTCGAAGCGGGCGAGTCCTGGCGGGAGCGGTTGGCCGTCGCCGGCCTCGACGCCGACCGGCCGGCGGTCGTCGTGTCCACCGGCGTCAGCATGTACCTCACGAGGGAGGCGAACGTGGCTGCGCTACGGGAGGTCGCGACGCTCGCCGCCGGCTCCACGCTGGCGACGACGTTCATCCTGCCGCTCGAGCTCGCCGACCCGGACGTCCGTCCCGGGCTCGAGCTGGCCGAGAAGGGGGCGCGGGCGAGCGGGACCCCGTTCATCAGCTTCTTCACGCCGGCCGAGATGCTGGCCCTGGCCCACGAGGCCGGTTTTCGAGAGGTCCGGCACGTCTCGGCGGCCGTGCTGGCCGAGCGTTACTTCGCTGACCGGACGGACGGCCTTCGCCCACCGAACAACGCCGAGGAACTGCTGGTGGCCAGCACCTGACGGCCGATCGCCTTCTGTCCGCGGCGTCGGTGACTCAGCCGAGCCGCCGCAACGGTGGCGGTGCCCATGTGCCGTTCAGGACCGATTGGTCCGGGGCATAGAGCCGCATGGTGATGCCGAGCGGACCGTCCGGCGTCGGTAGCCAGTTAGCGACCCGGTCGGCCCCCGGGTTGGCCCGCTGGACGTAGAGATCGAGTGATCCGTCGGCGTTGTACCGCAACGGATCTCGGTCGCCGAGGGCGAAGCGATCGAGCTCGTTGGCGACCTGGAACCCCTGATGGTCGTAGATCGTGACCGACCAGAACGCGCCGACCGGCGGCAGGCCGTCCTCCTCGAAGGACAGCACGTAGTCGTGCGAGCCGTCGACGGGGGCACCGTCCGCGTCGGCGACGAGCAACGGATAGAGCGCGTCCTCCGGCGGGTTCGCGCCGAGGCCGACCATGGCGACGATGGCCCGCTTCACGTAGAAGTCGCCGTAGACGCCGATCGTGTCCGTGTTCATCTGCCAGCCGTTGACCGCCTTGGCCAGCCTCGGCAGCTGCACCTGCAACGCCGAGCGAGTCGCGCTGGGCGCCTGGTCGACGGCCGCCCTCGCCTCCGCCGAAAGCTCATCGGCGACGAACCGACCGGGAACGACGCCGAGCCGGCGCAACCGGGCGAGGACCGACCAGTCGGTCGGATGGGGTCGATGGCGGCTCATCAGGTCGGCGCCGAGGGCGAAGAACGCCTCACCGGACAGCGCGTCGACCTGCTCCAGCGGTGGCGTTTCCATGTCGACGGTCGGGTCGGCGTCAACCGGTTCGGGAACGATCGGTTCCGGCCAGGTCGACAACCGAGAGAGCCCGTAGCCGTCCTGCACTTCTCTCACGGCCGGGTAGTCGGCTGGACCGTTGGTCTGGGTGCGCCCGATCAGCCAGACGTACGGGGTCGGTGACTCGATGCGATCGATACCTGCCGGCAGGTCGCCCTGCCATCCTCGAGGGACGACCGCCCAACTGGCCGCCCGATTGCCGCTCGTCCTCGTCCCGGGCACCGCGAACACATCCGTCCACATGTCGAGCATCGGCAGCAGGTAGTAACGATCGCCGGTGTCCGGGGCCGACACGATCACCGGCCCGTCGCTGAGATCGAGCCACGCCGACGAGTAGAGCGTGTCGAAGTTCGGCCGCACGACCACCTTGAAGTCGGCCGACGGGAACTCCCGGAGGTGGGCGAACTGGTTCATCGGACCCCGACCGGGCCGCGTCCCGGTCGCGACGTTGGTCGTCTGTCGCCGCGTCAGTTCCATCGTCACGAGCGGGTAGAGGTACGTGTACCCCTCGATGGCGATCTCGGTCAGCCCGGTGTTCCTATCGGGCATAGACGCGCCGTCCCTCCGACTCGAAAGTGATCGACCGAGCCTACCGCCGTTATCGGCACCGTCCCCTGGCCGGCTCCACCCCGTTGGTCCGTTGGCGGCGGCCCGTCACCTCACCGACGGTGATGGCGGCGGAGTGTCGTCGTGGTCGTCGTCGTGGTCTTCGGCGCCGTAGTCGTCGTCGTCTTCGGCGCGGTAGTCGTCGTGGTCGTGGTCTTCGGCGCCGTAGTCGTCGTGGTGGTCTTGGGTGCCGTCGTGGTCGTCGTGGTCTTCGGCGCCGTCGTGGTCGTCGTGGTCTTCGGCGCCGTAGTCGTCGTGGTGGTGGCGGGAGGCGCAGTCGTCGTGGTGGTGGCGGGAGGCGCAGTCGTCGTGGTGGTGGCGGGAGGCGCAGTCGTCGTGGTGGTGGTCGGTGCCGAGCCCGATGTCGAGGAAGTCGCTTCGACGATGACGCCGACGGCGTCGTACCACCCGTTCGCTGTCGCCTGCCGGAAGTCAGGGGTGTAGGTGGTCGACGCGGCAAGAGACGCCCCTGAGACCAACACGTTCCAGTGTGTCGGATCGGTTGTCACGAAGTAGTTGAAGCCGGGCGTGTTACCGGCCTCACCCTCGCTGGATCCGTAGGCCCATCCCCAGTACAAGCCACCGGCCGCCCCAGACGTCAGTGGCGGGTAGGGGCATGTGACGCCGGGACAGACGGGCGCGTTCTGACCGCCACCGGACACGACGGACCACGAGTCCGAGCCGTTCGGGGCGGCCCACTCGGCTGCCCAGACGAAGTGGTCGAACGTTGTGCCGGACCAGTGCGCCTGGATGGTGGTCGGTCCGACGCTGTCGACGATGCCGTACCAGATCTCCAGCGCATCGCCGCTCGGGTGGTTTGTGTAGCCGGCGGACTTGGCGGAGTGCCAGGCGATGCGCGCGCCGCTGTCGGTGATCGACGTGACGTGCGAGAGCCCGGCCGACGGCGCCGTGTGAGCCATGACGAGCATGATGTCGCCTTGGGCGACGGTGGTCACGGGCAGCGTTGTCCCTGTGTTGTTGAGGGCCGGGTACCCAGGTTGCTCGGTATAGGTGCCCGGCGCTGTGCCGGTCGCGCCGACCTTGGCCTGGTTGGCGTCGACGACCAGGAACGCCAGCGCGCCGACGACGCCCAACAGACAAGCGGCGAGAACGATCCGTACGGATCGGGTGGCCATTTTCGCACCTCCAACAACCTCAGCGTCGGGTGCCGCGGCCACACTCCGACGTTTCCTGGTGCAGCTATGCCCAAACCGCGAGAAGTGAACCGGGGTTCGGGCCGGTACGCGGGCTCGTGGTCAGTGAAAAGGCAATTTACGATGGTCGACCACGCCGGTCGTGGATGCCCGGGGTGTCTAGAACCACCCGAGCGCCACGGCGGTGATCTTCTTGATCTCCTCCGACGTGGCTAGCCGGGACTGCCCCGAGACCCAGGCCGTCTCGTCCCGATGGCAGACGGTCAGCTCGGGTACGTCCTTGGACGCTCGCCGGATGATCGTCACCGTGCCCGGGAGCTGTCGACTGTCGTGCAGCTCATGGGCGCGCTGCGAGTAGGAACTGCCGTCGGTATAGGTCGTTGCCGTCGCCGACAGCCGGACCGTGTCGGTTCGGCGGGTACTTTCGTCCGGCGGCGAGTACCGCACCCGGTGGTACTCGACACCCGAGGGGTCCTCCTCGTAGCGAGTATTGGTCATCTGGCCGGCGATGATCGTCGAAGTGAAGTCGAAGGGGTGGTCGTGGACCGGTGGTTCCCCGGCGTAGTAGCTCGGGTCCCAGACGTGGAGGCGGTACTCCTGACGGTCGTCGAGACGCAGGCCGAGGAGCCCGAAGTCCTGCATCTTCCAGGCGTAGTCCTCGGCGTGCTCGAGGATCGTGCGCACCAGGGCTCTGTTCAGTGGGTTCTCCACGTTCAGCGCGTTTTCCACGGCATCCTCCGGGCGAACCGGTCGAGCGACGACAGACGGTCGACAAATGACAGCATTGTCATTCGCGCTCGTCAAGCGGCCGGCCGTCGTGGAGCCGACCGGCGACTGCTGACCGCTGAGCGGCTCATCCTCACATCTTCGAAAGCTCGGTTCGGGCCATCAGCACGACGCCCAGGATCATGACCACGAAAGCCAGTACCGAGACCGCCACCGCCAGCGGCGTGTCTCGAAAGCCTTCGTGGAACAGCCAGACGCCGAGCACGATGCTGACGAGTGGATCGACCGTCACCACGGCGGGCTGCGAGGCGCTGAGCGGCCCGGCGTGAAGGGCGGCCTGGAGCAGAAGAGCACCGACGACCCCCGATCCGACGAGCGCGTAGACCGGCCAGTGCAGGAACATCGGCCACCATCCGTCGGCCGTCAGCACGTCGGTGGTGGTCTTGACGAACGCCGCGTCAATGGCCCAGACCAAGCCGGCCGAGACGCCGTACATCGCCGCCCGCCGATGCGGGGGTCCGAGCCGGGCCAGGAGGGCCGACCCGCCGGCCAGCACGGCGATCACCACGATCGCCGTCACCCAGCCTCGAGTCGTCGGCACCGTCGACGACTGGCTCGGGTCGGCCACGACGAGCAGCGCCGCCAGACCGACGCAGGTCACCGCGGCGGCGATCCACGGTCGCCAGCCAAGGCGCTCCTTGGTGCGGATCCGGCGGAGCACGAGCACGAAGACGAGCTCGGTGACGAGGAGCGGTTGGACCAACGACAGCTGCCCGAAGTGAAGCGCCACCGCGTGACAGACAAAGCCGACCGCCATGACGGCCAGGCCGACGAGCCACAACGGTTGGACGGCCAGATGTCTCAGCAATCGCCAGCCGTGGCCAGCCGCCGCCGGCGCCTCGCCGCTCGCCTGATGCTGGAACACGAGGTTCGCGGCGGTACAGAGCGCCGAGAGCAAAGCGAACGGGACGGCCGACATGAGCGCAGCTACTCGGCTAGTGCGACACGGGGATCAGGTACCAGGGTCCGTTCGGGCAACGGCGGATTGCGTCGCCAGTTTTCCACAATACGAACACGAACCCCCCGGTAAACGGTCCGACCGTGCAGCGTGCCCGAGTAGTCCGACCTGCGGTCCGGAAGGTCTAGATGATCAGGAGCCAGGCGTACTCGAACGTTGACGTCGATCAGGGCGTCACGATGGCGAAGCTGGGCGTCAGCTCGTCCAGGAACGACAGCAACCGCTGGAGCAGCGAGGTATCGCCGTCAGTGGCGATGCCGCCGAGGCCGGCACCGCCGAGCATTCCGAGGAACTGTGGCTCGGTGAGCGTCAGGGTGAGGTCGGCCTCGGCGGTCGGGTCCTCTTCTTGGATGAGGACGCCGTTGGACAGCTCGGTGCGGTAGGTGCGGCCGAGGTCGGTGAACACCCAGTGGATGGCGAACACTTCGTTCCAACACGCCGGCCCGTTGAGCCGAATGGCGAAGGTATCGAAGAGCTGCTCGACACTGAGCGCAGCCACCATCTCGGTGGAGGTCAGGCTGATCGGCACGCCCACCTGCCCCGTCCGCAACTCGGCGGCCCCCTGCAGGTAGAAATTCCGCCAGGTGCCGTTCTCGGCCCCGAACCCCAGCTTCTCGTAGACGTCGGCCAGCAGGTTCTTGGCCCCGGCATGGGAGTCGTCGGCGAAGACGGCGTGCTTCAGCAGCTGGGCGGCAAACCGGAGGTCGCCGGCGTCGGCGTACTGCTGGGCCTTGGCCACCACGTCGTCGATGCCCCCCATGCAGTCGACGTAGCGGGTAGCGCTCTCCGTCGGCGGGTGTTCCCAGAGCGACGACGGGTTGCCGTCGAACCAACCGATGTACCGCTGGTAGATGGCCTTCACGTTGTGGCTGACCGACCCGTAGTAGCCGTGGGTGTGCCAGGCCGCCTCCAGGGCGGGCGGCATCTCGACCATCTCCGCGATCTCGATGCCCGTGTACCCGTGGTTCATCAGTCGCAGCGTCTGGTCGTGTAGGTAGGCGTAGAGGTCGCGCTGCTGGCGCAGGTAGGTGACGATGCGGTCCCGGCCCCACATGGGCCAGTGGTGCGAGGCGAAGGCCACCTCGACGTCGCCGCAAAAGAGATCGATGGCTTCGTTCAGGTACCGCGCCCAGATGCGGGGGTCCCGGACCACCGCGCCACGGAGGGTGAGCAGGTTGTGGAGGTTGTGGGTGGCGTTCTCCGCCATGCAGAGGGCTCGGTGGTCGGGGAAGGAGAAGTTCATCTCCACCGGGCACTCGGTACCCGGCGTCATCTGGAACCGGATGCGGATGCCGTCGACCACCTCTTCCTGGCCCGTGTGGGTGATCTCGAGGGTCGGCGCGATGAGCCCGATGCTCCCGACCGAGGTCGTCGCCCCCAGCCCGGCCCCCACCTGGCCGGTCGGACCTTTCGGCAGTGTGGCGCCGTACATGTAGACCGCCCGGCGGGCCATGACGGTACCGGCGTAGACGTTCTCGGCGACCGCCGCCTCCATGAAGCCGTGGCCGGCGATGATCGGCACCTCGGATTCGTAGACCCCGTGCACCCCACCAAAGTGGTCACCGTGGGCGTGGGTGTAGATGACCGCGGTCACCGCCCGCTCGCCCCGGTGCTGGCGGTAGAGGGCGAGGGCGGCCGAAGCGCACTCGGCCGAGATCAACGGGTCGATGACGATGACCCCGTTGTCGGACTCGACCAGCGTCATGTTAGAGAGATCCAAGCCCCGCACCTGATAGATCCCGTCGGTCACCTCGTAGAGGCCCTGCTTGGCCGTGAGCTGGGACTGGCGCCACAAGCTCGGGTTGACCGTGTCCGGGCACGGTCCCTCCAAGAAGGCGTAGGCGTCGTTGTTCCAAATCTCGGCGCCCTTGGCCCCGTGGATCACACAGGGCACCAGCGAGCCCACCAGCCCCCGATCGGCGTCTTCGAAGTCGGCGCGGTCGTTGAAATCGGCTCCGGGCACAGGGCCTCCTCTTGTTCCTCGGACCTTGGAGGGTCCCGCGAGAACGCTAGGCCGGCGGCGTCTCCGTGGCCACCGAGCGGCGCGCCCCGGGCCGGATCAGAAGTGTGTTCCGGACCCGGCTGTCCCGAGCAGTAGCGTCGCTCCGGTGACCGAGCGCAGGGCCCTTCCCGGTGCCGGCGACGAGGCCCTGGCGGGCGGTAGCGGCCTGGTTCTGGGGGTCCTGGCAGCAGCCCAGTTCCTCATGACCCTCGACACGTCGGTCATGAACGTCTCGATCCGCCAGGTTGCGGCGGACCTGGGGACCACGGTCACGGGGATCCAAACCGCGATCACGCTCTACACGTTGGTGATGGCCTCGTTCATGATCACCGGCGGCAAGGTCGGCGCCATGATCGGGCGGCGCCGTGCGCTGGCGATCGGTCTGGTGGTCTATGGCGCTGGATCGTTGACGACCGCCTTGGCGCCCAACCTGGGTGTGCTCCTCCTTGGCTGGTCGCTGCTCGAAGGGCTGGGCGCGGCCCTGATCATGCCGGCCATCGTGGCCCTGGTGGCCGGCAACTTTGCCAGCGAGCGACGGCCTGCTGCCTACGGGATGATCGCCGCCGCCAGTGCGGTCGCCGTGGCCGTCGGACCATTGGTCGGTGGCGCCGTGACGACGTATGCCTCGTGGCGTTGGGTTTTTGCTGCCGAGGTGCTGATCGTCGTGGTCCTCCTGCCCTTGCTGCGCAAGGTCCGTGATGCCGCGCCCACCGCTCGTTCGACGTTCGATGTCGTCGGGGCTTGCCTGTCCATCGCTGGACTGTCGCTGACCGTGTTCGGGGTTCTGCGCTCGGGCGAGTGGGGTTGGGTGCGGGCCAAACCGGGCGGTCCGTCGCTCTTGGGCGTCTCCCCGGTCGTCTGGCTCATCATCGGCGGCCTGCTCCTCCTCTTCTGTCTGGTTCTTTGGGAGGGACACTTGGTAGCGAGAGGTCGGGAACCACTGGTGCGGCCGATGATGCTGCGCAACCGCCAGCTCGTTGGTGGGCTCACCATGTTCTTCTCCCAGTACCTGGTGCAGGCCGGCGTGTTCTTCATCGTTCCGCTCTTCCTCTCCGTCGTGCTCGAGCTCAGCGCCCTTCAGACCGGCGCGAGGCTGCTGCCGCTCTCGTTGGCCCTCCTGCTGGCGGCCATCGGAATCCCGAGGCTGGCGCCCCGCGTTTCGCCGCGACTGATCGTGCGCTGTGGATTGCTCGCCATGCTGGCGGGCACCCTCGTGCTGATCGGAGGCATCAGCCCCGGTGCCGACGCGGGCATCGTGGCCATTCCCATGCTGTTGATGGGCTTGGGAATGGGCGCCCTGGCATCCCAGTTGGGAGCGATCACCGTGTCGGCCGTCCCCGACGACCAGAGCGCCGAGGTGGGTGGCGTCCAAAACACGATGACCAATCTCGGGGCCTCGCTGGGCACGGCACTCGTCGGTGCGGTCCTCATCTCGAGTCTCTCGATGGGCTTGTTGCACGGGGTCCAGCAGAACGCGGCGATTCCCCCGCAGGTGAAATCAGAGGCGACGGTCAAGTTGGCCAGCGGTGTTCCGTTCATCTCGAACAGCGACCTCCGCAACCAACTCGAAAAAGCGTCGGTCGCGCCGAAGACCGCCGAGGCGATCATCGATGAGAACGCCACCGCCCGATTGGACGCGCTGCGAGATGCGCTCTGGGTAGTGGCGTTGGTCGCGGTGGCCTCGTTGTTCCTCACCGGCCTGGTACCAACGGCTCCGGCCGGTCGGAAGAAGGATCGACGCGCCCGGACGGCAACCGCGTAGGTCAGGGCTCAGCGGCGTTTTCCCGGCGTCGGGTGCTCGTACATCGCCAGGAATTTTTCGCGCCCCGGGCAGGATTCGAACCTGCGAAAAAACGGATTAGAAGTCCGTCGCCTTAATCCACTCGGCCACCGGGGCAGCGACGCTCAAGCTTCTCACACCGGACCCGCCGGCCGGCGGCCGGACGTAGGCTGGCGGCATGACGATGCCGAGCCCGATGGCTGCCCCGCAGACGACGATGGCCCCGTCGCCGACGATCGCGCCGACCCGGCCGGAGCCGGCGCTCGACGAGGGCGACCACGAGCGGATGACGCACATCGTTCTCGAGGGGTTTCGGCCGAAGGACGAGAAGGGCGGGGAGGGGGAGTACGTCGCGGCTGGCACGAACGTCGTCGAGGGCATGGTCACCGGGACGCCCGTCCGGGCGCTCTGCGGCAAAACGTGGGTGCCCGGCCGCGATCCGAAGCGGTACCCGATCTGCCCGACGTGCAAGGAGGTCGCGGCGGGGATGGGCTGGAAGGTTCCCGCCCGGTAACGCCCGCCCGGCCCACGGCCGGTCCGGCGGCTGGGCAGCGATCGGGGTTGTGCCAGACTGGACGACCTCGGTGGGCGTAGCTCAGCAGGTTAGAGCGCCAGGTTGTGGCCCTGGAGGCCGGGGGTTCAAGTCCCCTCGCTCACCCCGATGAAGCCATGACGGCAACCCCCGGAACGGTCGCGGGCGGCCGCATCGCCATGGTCACGGGCGCGTCGTCGGGCATCGGCGCGGCGACGGCCCGAGCGCTGGCGGCCGACGGGACGACGGTGGCGCTCGTCGCCCGGCGGACGGACCGCCTCGACGAGGTTCTCGCCGACTGCGTCGGCCCGGCCCCGCGGTCGCGGCGGTGGGTCGCCGACCTGTCCGATCCGGACCGCGCCGCCGCGATCGCGCTCGACGATCTGGGACACCTACGGCCACGTCGACGTCGTCGTCAACAACGCCGGCGCACCGATGCGCCGGCCGGTGACGCGGTTGACGATGGCCGAAGTCGAGCGGACGATGCGCGTCAACTACCTCTCGCCGGTCGCGATCACGCTGGCCGTCCTGCCGCGGATGCTCGAACGGCGGACGGGCACGGTCGTCAACGTGTCGAGCCTCGGCGGCCGGCTCGGCATCATGACCGAGTCGGCGTACTCCGGCTCGAAGTTCGCCCTCGCCGGCTGGACGGAGGCGGCCGCGGCCGAGCTCGACGGGACCGGCGTCCGCCTGCGGCTCGTCCTCCCCGGGGCGATCGACACGGAGATCTGGGACCAACCCGACAACGACCCGCCGGTCTACGTGGGCCCGCTGGCGCCAGCCGAAGAGGTCGCCGACGGCATCGTCGCGGCGATCGACAGCGACCGGTTCGAGCACTACGTCCCGGACATGAAGGCGGTCGTCGAGATGAAGACGGCGGACGCCGACGCGTTCTTCGCCGGGATGCGGGCGATGGCGGCCCACGAGGTCGACGAGGCTTCGGTGGCCGAGGTCACCCGCGGGCGACCCGCCCCGTGAAGGCACTCCTCTTCGGCGCCCCTCGACCGACCGGCGAGGCCGATCCTTCGCCGGGCGACGACGTCGACGGGCTGCTCGACGGACTGCCGTTCGGCCTCCACGACGTCGACGAGCCGCAGCCGCGCGACGGGTGGGTCGTCACGCGGCCGATCCTCGCCGGCATCTGCGGCTCGGACGCCAAGCTCGTCCTCGGCGACTTCGGTGACGGCGACATCGACAACCCGATGGCTGCGTTCTCGTCACTCCCGCACGTCCCCGGCCACGAGGTCGTCGCCGAGGTCGTCGCGGTCGGGCCCGGCGCGGCCGGCGTCGACGTCGGGCAGCGGGTCGTCGTCAACCCGTGGCTCACGTGCGGGCCGCGCGGCATCGACCCGCCGTGCCCGCGGTGCGTCGCCGGCGACCTCCCGCTCTGCTGGAGCTTCACCCGTGGCAGCCTCGGGCCCGGCGTCCACGTCGGTGTGATCACCGACGCCCCCGGTGCGTGGGCCGAGCGGATGGCCGTCCACCACTCGATGGTCTTCCCCGTGCCCGACCGCGTCACCGACGACGCGGCCGTCCTCGCCGACCCGTTCGCGGTCTCTCTCCATGCCATCCTCCGCTTCCCGCCGCCGCCCGGCGGCCGGGTCGTCGTCTACGGCGCCGGTGCGCTCGGCCTGACGAGCGTCGCCGTCCTGCGCGCCCTCCACCCCGACGTAGAGATCGCCGTCGTCGCCCGGTTCCCGGCCCAGGCCGCCATGGCCGCCCGGTTCGGCGCCGCGCTCGTCGTGCCGCACGCACCGGCGCTCGCCGTCGTCGAGGCGCTCGCCGACTGGTCCGGCGGCGTCCTCCACCAACCCCTCGCCGGCCTACCGATGACCCGGCCCGGCCACATCGACGTCGTCTACGACACCGTGGCGAAAGCCGAGACGCTCGAGGTCGGCAGCCGCGTCCTCGCCGAGCGCGGCACGCTCGTCTATACCGGCGTCGCGACGCCCGAGCGGTGGGAGTGGACGCCGGTCTACTTCAAGGAGCTGACCGTCGCCGGGTCGAACGCGTTCGGCATCGAAGCCGTCGACGGCGTGCGCCAGCACGCCATCGCCCACTACCTCGACCTCGTCGCCGCCGGCCGCGTCGACGTCGCGTCGATGCTGACCCACCGCTTCGCCCTCGACGACTGGCGTGACGCCCTGCGCGCCGTCGCCCGTCCGGCCGAGAGCGGAGCCCTGAAGGTCGCCTTCACCCCGTCGTCGGGCTAGCCGGCGCCGACTCGCGACGTCCGCTCGCGACGGCCGTCGGTCCAGGGACCAGGGACGACCGGGCCATGCCCGGCCAGTGACACATCGACCTGCACAATGGAGCCGATGGACGACGTCGCGCCGACCCTTCCGCTCCACTGGCCCGGCAGCCGTTTCCGGCCGCCGGTGCCCGACCCCTCCGATGCCGTCGGTGCCCATATCGACGGTGCCGATACCGGAGGCGATGGCGTCCCGCCGCCGACGAACCCCGAAGTCGTCGTGCGGGTGAGCACCCGCCGTCGTAAGACGGCCACCGCCTTTTGGGAGGGCCCGCGGATCGTCGTCGTCGTCCCGTCCCAC
Organism: uncultured Actinomycetota bacterium; assembly: GCA_963745595.1. Taxonomy (GTDB): domain Bacteria; phylum Actinomycetota; class Acidimicrobiia; order Acidimicrobiales; family RAAP-2; genus DASZUK01. The sequence goes on from CAVUYB010000008.1 coordinate 70,743, forward strand.
CTCCGCGGGTCGGCCCGGACGGAGATGGTCGACTGGCTCGTCGGCCGCGTCCTGGCCAAGCGACCCCGGGCCGGCGCATCCGACGAGGCACTCGCCGAGCGGGCGGCCGCGTTGGCCGACCGGTACGTCGACGGCGTTCGACCGGCGTCGATCCGGTGGGTCACCAACCAGGGCAAGCGCTGGGGATCGTGCACCGCGCAGACCAGGGAGATCCGCATCTCTCACCGGCTCCGGGCCGTTCCCGAGTGGGTCCTCGACGCCACGATCGTCCACGAGCTGGCCCACCTGCTCCACGCCGACCACTCACCCGGCTTCCACCAGGTGGCCGACCGGTTCCCGCGCCAACGCGAGGCCGCCCTCTTCCTGGAGGGCTATTCGCTCGGCCTGGGTGCCGGGGAGTGAACCGAGCTCGGCCCCTCTCGTCCCGACCGGCCGATGCGGGGCCGGTTGACAAGTTTCACGGGTCGGGGTCGATCCCACTACCCTGGCCGCGATGCGCAGGCGCTCTCCGGTCCCTCATCTGATCCTCGGCATCCTGACCGTGCTGGCTCTCGGAGCCGTCGCCCTCGGTCTGGTGCTCGCGCCGACGACGGCCAACCTGACGGCCCGCAACGGCGCCGGCGAGGTGCTGTTGGCCGGGAACGTCACCGCCATCGTCGCCCAGCCGAACAGCCCGCTGATCCGGGTCGTCTACGTCGCGCCCGACTACGGGCGCGAGTCCACACTGAAAGGGTCGCGGTCCCGGACCCTCCCCGCCGAGCAGGCGAAGACACTGCTGGCTCCCGTCTCGAGGGTCCTCCAAGTCACCGACTTCACGCAGGCCCGCCCATCCGTCTACGTCGGCACCGTGCCCCTCGACAAGCTGTTCTCGCCGACGGAGGCCGCCAGTATCCACGGCACGTTCACCGTGACCGCGACGGTGAGCAACGGGTACGTCGTCAAGGTCGTCGAGCAGGCCAACCTGCGGTCCGGCGCCCAGCGGACAACGTCCGGCCTCACGTACCGGATCACGACAGTCGGCGGCTGGCGGGTCACCCCGGCCTGAGCGGACGCGGGGCGGTCGGCGTGCTCGTCCTGGCGGCGATGGACCGGGAGCTCCGCCCGCTCGTCCGGGCGCTTTCCCTCCAGCGAGGTTTCGTCGGCGAGCTCCCGGTCTGGCTCGGGCCGCCCGGGGGCGTCTCGGCGGCCGTCGTCGGGATCGGCCCGGCGATGGCCGGGTCGACGACCCGGGACCTGCTGGCCGCGGCGGGGCCGTACGTCGGCGAGCGCGTCCTGATGATCGGCGTCTGCGGCGGCGTCGACCCGTCACTGGCCGTCGGCGATCTCGTCGTCCCCGACGTCGTCGTCGACCGGGCGACCGGGACCCGGTACCACCCCGCCCCGCTGGCCGGGCTCCCGGGGAAGGGGGGCCTGGCTCGGCCACCGTCCGGTGTGCTCGTGACGAGCCCGTCGCTCGTCGTCGGCTCGGCCGCGCTCGACGAGCTGCGGGCCGTCGGGGCCACCGCGGTCGACATGGAGACGGCCGCCGTCGCGCTGGCCTGCGACGAGCGGGCCGTCCCGTGGTCTGTCCTGCGCGCCGTCAGCGACGTCGTCACCGACGGCCTCGTCGACCCGGCGATCCTCGGCCTGACCCGGTCCGACGGTCGGACCGACCCGGCCGCCGTCGCCCACTATGTCTTTCGCCGGCCGTGGGCCGTCCATCGGCTGGCCCGACTCGGGCGCGGCACCGCCCACGCGGTGCGGACCGTGACGCGGGCCGCGGTCGCGGCCGTCGCCGCCGAACCGTAGGTCCCCGAGCGAGCGCCAGCCCGTCGCCAGCGGTGCCGACGACCGGCGATCGATCGGTGACACCGACGGAGCTCGCGGGATACCGTGGCGCAGCGCGCAGCGCGGTGGCGGACGTGGTGCCTGGTCTCGTCACCATCGGTCCCGTCGAGCGCTGGAAAGTGGTGGTCGAGAGACGATGGCGGGCTCGGGGGACGCGACGACGGCGAGCACCCCCGACGGACGCCGGCCGCACGTTCGGCCACCATCCTGGTTGTTCTCGACCGTCGTCCCGTACCGGAAGGGCTGGCTCGTCCGGGACCTCGTCGCCGGGCTGACGGTCTGGGCGGTCCTCGTACCGGAAGCCCTCGCCTACGCGTCGATCGCCGGCGTCTCCCCGGCCGTCGGGCTCTACGCCGCGCCGTCGGCGCTGATCTTCTACGCCGCCTTCGGGAGCTCCCGGCACCTCGTCGTCGGCCCGATGTCGGCCACGGCCGCGCTCTCGGCCGCGGCCGTCGGCTCGATGGTGGCGGCGAACAGCGGGATGTACGCGACGCTGACGGCCACCTTGGCCGTCACGGCGGGCATCGTCGCCCTCGCGTTCGGCCTGGCCCGGCTCGGCTTCATCGCCAACTTCATCTCCGAGCCGGTGCTGAAGGGCTTCATCATCGGCCTCGCCCTGACGATCATGATCGGCCAGGTACCGAAGCTGTTCGGTGTCGAGAAGGGCAGCGGCGACTTCTTCGAGCAGCTCGGCCATCTGATCGGCCACCTCGGGGAGACGAGCGGCTGGACGCTCGTCGTCGGCGCCGGCTCGCTCGCCGCCGTCCTCGGGCTGCGCAAAGTGGCGCCCCGGGTTCCCGGCTCCCTCGTCGTCGTGCTCCTCGCCATCCTCGTCGCCAAGCTGGCGACGCTCGACGCTCACGACGTCGAGCTGGTCGGGCACATCGACCGCGGCCTGCCGCACTACGGCGTGCCGCACGTCCCCGTCCACGACTACGTCGACCTCGGCTCGTCGGCCATCGGCATCGTCCTCGTCGGCTTCGCCGAGGGGCTCGGCGCAGCGAAGACGTACGCCGCGGTCGAGCACTACGAGATCGACGCCAACCGCGAGCTGATCGGTCTCGGGGCCGCCAACATCGCATCCGGGCTGAGCTCGGGGATGGTCGTGAACGGGAGCCTGTCGAAGACCGCGGTGAACGGCGCCGCCGGGGCCCGGAGCCAGCTCTCCGGGCTGGTCGTCGCTGCGCTGACGGTCCTCACCCTGCTCTTCCTGACCGGCCTCTTCCAGTACCTGCCCGAGGCGACGTTGGCCGCGGTCGTCGTCGTCGCGGTCGCCGAGCTCGTCGACGTCGGCGCCATGCTCCGCCTCTACCGGGCGGTGACCGGCCCGCTGCGGGACATCTACGGCACCGCGGCCCGCGCCGACTTCATCGCCGCCACCACCGCTTTGCTCGGCGTGATGATCTTCGACACGCTGCCCGGTCTCTTCATCGGCATCGGCGTGTCCGTGCTGCTCCTCGTCTACCGCGCCTCCCGGCCCCACGTCGCGCCGCTCGGGCTCCTCCCTGGCGCGGCCGACCGCTACGTCGACCTCGCCCGCCACCCCGACGCGGTCGTCCCGTCCGGCATCGTCGTTCTGCGCATCGAGAGCGGCCTCTTCTTCGCCAACGCGGATGCCGTGCGAGAGGTCGTCAAGCGGGCGGCCGGGCCGCCCGACGTCCACGCCGTCGTCCTCGACGTCGAGTCGATGCCCGTCCTCGACGTCACCGCGGCCGACATGCTGAACGAGCTCGCGGCCGACCTGCAGCGTGACGGGACCGCGCTCGTGCTCGCCCGGAGCATCGGGCAGGTCCGCGATCTTCTGTCGGTCGCCGAGCCCGACCGACCGGCGCTCGTCGTCTACCCGACCGTGCGAGCCGCGATCGCCGCGCTGACCGAACCCGACGCGTCGTAGGCCGCCCCGCCGGCCATGGTCCGGTCGGCCTGTTCGCCGAGTGTGTCCTGGAGGGGTCTCCGTTGGCGTGAGCTTGGGAATTCCTTCACAAAGCAACCGCCGATGGCCGACGGGCCAGCAGTAGCCTCGCCGTGTCCGGAGATCCGGCCAGTCGGGATCGGACGCGGACTGGGAGGGCACATGTCGACGCAAATGGCCGTGCGGGGCAGTGGGTGGAGGGCGTTCGCCGGCGTCCTCTTCATCGTCGTCGGAGCGTTCAACTTCATCGACGGCATTGTCGCCGTCGCCAACGCCCACTACCTGAGTGACCATCTCGTCTTCGGAGATCTCAAGTCGTGGGGCTGGACGATGCTCATCTTCGGGATCATCGTCACGCTGGTCGGGGTGGCCGTGATGGCCGGGCAGGTCTGGGCGGCCTGGGTCGGCATCCTGCTGGCCGCCCTCAACGCCATCGGTCAGCTCCTCTTCCTGCCGGCGTACCCGCTGTGGTCGGTGATCATCATCGCCCTCGACGTGATCGTCATCTACGGCCTCGCCGTCTACGGCACGACGCCGGCACCACAGTCCTGAGCGTCCGGCCCGGCGTTCCCGGGCCGAGTCACCGCCGCCCGAAGCGAGGACCTGACGCGACGGGTCAGGTCGAATCGACGACGCGGAAGATGCCGTGGCCGATGGCGACGGCCCGGGGCGGGCTGTCCTGCCAGGCGTCCACCCGGGCGACGACGAACCGCCGGCCGCGACGGACGACGGTCGATCGGGCCCGGAGATCGTCGACCCGGGCCTCCCGGACGAACTCGGTGCTGAAGCTGGCCGTCTCGACCGCGGCCCCGACGAGTTGTTCGACGTGCCGCGCCGCGGCTGTCTCGAGGAAGCCGGCGACGACGCCGCCATGGAGACTGTTCCGTTCGACGTTGCCGATGTTCCCGTCGTGCCCCGGCAGGACGAAGTCGGCGACGTCGTCACCCATCCACGGCAGGCCGGCGTCGCCGACGGCCACCGGGTGGGCCGCCCGGTGCCAGGTCGCCGGCCCGTCGTCGACGGTCGTCACTGGCGCCGGGCGAGAACGCCGAGAGCCGACGTGGCCGTCGCCAGTGGCTCGTCGGGCGCTGTCGGGTGGGACGCGGTCGCCGTCGTGAACGCGACGTCGGCGGTCAGGTGGTCGCACCGGCCGGTCACTTCGATGGTCGACCCGGCGACTGGTGGCCGTAGGTAGTCGACGCCGAGGTTCATCGTTCCGCCGATGCGTGTGATCGCCCCGGCCGCGGCGACCGAGGCCAAGCTGGCCGCATGGTCGAGCAGGGCGGCGAGCACCCAGCGCGGCCAACGGGCCGACGTCGCCGGGCCGAGCTCGTCCGGCCAGTCGAGCGTGATCGTCACCTCGCCGGGCCCGACCGCGACGAGCGTCGTCCCGAGCTCCCGGTGGGTCCGGTTCAGGTCGAAGGCGGCGACGATCAGTGCCCACCGGTCATCGTCCGGGACGGTGCCGGGCCCGGAGGTGGTGAGGGGAGTCGGCGCCACAGGTGGTCCTTGCGCTCCGCATGCTACTCGGGACCCGGCGGCCGGTCGGTCGACTGTTTGATTCCAGCGGCCGCGGCGGTGGCTGGCGCCGCCGAGAGGGCGACGAGAGGGGGCGGCGGCAGGCAATGGTGGGAGGTAATGGCCGTTTCAGCCGTTCTTCTCCGGCCATGCACAGCCAGGCCCGACCGACGCCGGGGCGATCCCCGACCGCACCGACCGCACCGACCGCCGCACCGACCGCCGCTCCGCCGCACCCACCGCGCCGGCCGCCGACGAGGGTCCGGCGTCGGCGGCTGGTCGCGGTCGGCGTGCCCGTCTTCCTGGCCGTCGCGTTCCTCGTCGGCGTCGGTGCGAGCCGCACCCACGGCCCGTCGCCAGCCGCGGCGGCGCCCGCTGCGCCGTCCGCGCCGTCCAAATCGTCGACGACGTCGACCACCGCGCCGCCGCCCCTGCCGGGGTCGGCGTTGGCCGATCCGGCGACCGTCTCGCCGACGACGTGGGTCGACCGGGGCGACCCGGTCATGGTGTCGACAGGGGACCAGAACTACTTCTACTGGACCCAGCCGTTGCCGAACCTGAACGTCCCGTTCCAGTCGCAGACGGCCGGCGGGCCGTGGGGAGCGATGGACGACGCGCTGCCAACCCTTCCGGCCTGGGCGGCCCCGGGGGCGACGTGGGCGCCCGAGGTGCACCGGTTCGGCGATCGGTGGGTGCTGTACTTCGCCGCTGGGCTGGCGTCCGAGCCGACGATCCACTGCATCGGCGACGCGGTCTCGACGACGCCGGCCGGGCCGTTCCTGGCGGGCGGCCAGCCGCTCGTCTGCCAGACGGCATTGGGCGGGTCGATCGACCCTCGGGTCTTCGTCGACCCGGGTGGCTCGGCCTACCTGTTCTGGAAGTCCGACCAGAACGTGCCCCCCGGCTACGGCCCGACCGAGCTCTGGTCGCAGCCGCTCTCGGCGACCGGCCTCGCCCTCACCGGCCAGGCGGTGGCCGTCTACACCGCCCACCTGGCGTGGCAGGGCGGCCTCGTCGAGGCGCCCGACATGGTCGTCGGGGGCGGGGCGTACTGGCTCTTCTACTCCGGCGGCGTCGGGTACTTCAGCCCCGACTACGCCATCGGCGTCGCCCGCTGCGCCGGTCCCGCCGGCCCGTGCACGGACCCGTCGACATCGCCGTTCCTCGCCGGCAACCAACAGGGCCAGGGCCCAGGGGAGGAGTCGGTCTACGTCGCGCCGTCCGGCGACTGGCTCGTCTACAACCCGACGTGCTCGACCGTGAACAAGATCCCCCGCCCGACGGCCATCGTCCGGCTCGGGTTCGGACCGTTCGGTCCGTACCTTGCCCAAGCCTGACCAACCGGCCCAAGCCTGAGCAACAAACGCAGTCCTGAGCCGACCGGCGTATGCTCGACCCATGCCCGATCGACCGCTCATCATCTTCGTCGCGTCCTACGCCGACATCGCCGGTGCCGAAGCCGACTACGACGCGGTGCGCGCCCTCCACAAGGCCGGTGATCTCGGTCACGTGGCTGCCGCCATCGTCACCAAGGGGACCGACGGCAAGCTCAAGATCCACCGCCACGACACGACGGCCAAGCACCTGGCCTGGGGCGGGGCGCTCGTCGGCGGCCTGATCGGCGTCCTCGTGCCGCCGCTCGGCTTCGCCTGGCTGGCCGGTGCCGCCATCGATGGGGTCGTCCTGGCCGGGGCCGGCGGTGTCGTCGGCCACTACTGGCACAACATCCCGAAGGCCGACCTACAGGAGATGAGCGACCTGCTCGACGCCGGCGAGGCCGGCCTGGTCGTCGTCGCGGTCGACAAGGTCGAGGAGGAGATCGACGCCGTCGTCGCCCACGCCATCCGCAAGGTGACGAAGAAGCTCGAGAAGGGCGACGTCGAAGGGGCGTACACCGAGGCGGCCAAGGCCGCCGCCGAGGTCGACGCCATCACCGAGTCATAGGGGCGAGCGCGTGCACGACGCGGTGACCGTCCACATGAACGCGCCGGCCGACCGCATCTGGGGGCTGGTGAGCGATGTCACGCGCATCGGCCGCTACAGCCCGGAGACGTTCGAGGCCGAATGGCTCGGCGGCGCGACCGGTCCGGCGACTGGTGCCCGGTTCCGGGGCCACGTCAAGCGGAACGGCCGCGGGCCGGTCTACTGGACCACGTGCACCGTCACCGAGTCCGAGCCCGGGCGCGTCTTCGCCTTCGGCGTCGGTAACGGGGACCTGCCGTTGAGCATCTGGCGCTACGAGCTGGCCGCGGCCGGCGACGGCACCGACGTCACCGAGTCCTTCCAGCTGGCCGACCGGGCATGGCTCCGCCTCTACTGGGCGCTGCTCGGCTGGACTCGCGGCCGGACGAACCGCGACGGGATGCGCACGACCCTCGAACGGATCAAGGCCGAGGTCGAATAGGTCACGCCTCGGCCGCCAGGGCCGGCTCGGTCCACGGCCGCAGCGTCAGCGCGACGATCGGGAAGACGATCACCGACAGCAACCCGGCGGCGACGAGGGCCGCCGCGGTCGGTCGGGACATGAAGTGCAGCGACAGCCCGATCGTGCTGGCGATGATCGGGAACGTCAGCGACGTTGCCTGCAAGGCGGCAGCCGCGACGGCGGCCGACGGTCGGAATTGCCGGAACAGGACGAGCGACGGCACGCCGCGGGCGGCGGCCATTCCGACGAGGAACAGCGGGACGAGGAGCAGCGTGTGGACGTCGGCGAACATCGCCCGGACGTCGAGCTTCATGCCGGTCGTGATGAAGAAGATGGGCACCAGGAAGCCGAAGCCGATGGCGTGCAGCTTGGCGGTAAACCGCTCCTTGGCCGCACCGGTGTCCCGGTTGGCCACCCGCAGCACGATGCCGGCGACGAACGCGCCGAGAACGGCGTCGACGCCGAAACGATCCGCCAGCGCGGCGAAGACGAGCAGGAGGACGAACGCGGCGCGGACCCGCAGCTGTGACGTCGTCTCGTCCAGCCGGTGGAGGGCATCGGTGAACCACCGCGATCCCCACCAGCGGGTGACGATGACCACCGCCACCGCCGCGCTGGCCACCAGGCCGACGACGTAGGCGATCTGCACCGGCGTCGACTTCGGGTCGGCCGAGAACAGCACGGTCAGCAGGACGAGTGACGCGAACTCGCCGATCGACGCGGCGACGATGACGCCCTGCCCGAACGGTGATGTCGACTCGCCGCTGTCCCGCAGGATCGGCACGACGACGCCGAGGGACGTCGACGTGAGCGCGAGCGCCAGGATCCGCAGGTCGGCGCTGGCGCCGGCCGCCTTCAAGATGGCCGCCAACGGGAAGGCGACGACCAGCGTGACGGCGAACGCCATCATCGCGGCGCGGCTCTGCCGGCTCCACAGCGAGTCCGGTTCCAGCTCGAGGCCGGCCAGGAAGAGCACGAAGCCCAGACCCATGAACGAGAGGACGGTGATCGGCAGGTCGACGTGCGCCCAGCCGAGAACCTGCGGGCCGACGAGGACGCCGCCGACGACCTCGACGACGACCGGTGGGAGGACCCGGCCCGGGACCAGCTCCGCCAGCAGCGGCGCCGCGACCGCGATCACCGCGACGATCAGCAGCCCGACGAAATTCAACGAGACCACGTAGCCCTCCCCAACCCGCCAGCGTCTGCGCCGCCACTGTCGGCGCCGACGTTACGCCGCGCCGGGCGCGACGCGGTGGTCCCGTCGGTAGGTCTACGACGCGACGCGGCCAGCGCGCCTACGGCGCGACGTAGCCAGCGCGCCTACGGCGCGACGCCCTGCAGGGCGTCGGCGGTCCGGCGCAGCTCGTGGCGGAGGCTCTCGACGCTGCCGCGGCCGAGCAGCAGACCGGCACCGTCGGTCAACAGGACGCGGACGCGGGCCACGCCGACCGCCGTGACCGGCCCGGGCCCGGCGAGCAGATCGGCGAGACGCCGGATCTCCGGTTCGACCGCGTCGATCCGTCGACGGTCGACGGGAACCGGGCACGCCGACGGTGACCGCGGGCCGACGAGGAGCCGTTCGAGGGTGGCCGCCACGTGCCGGCGGTTTCGCGGCCGGACGAGCCGCTCGGCGTGGACGGCGATCCCGACACCGGACTCCGGCGTGGCCCCGTCGGCGAGGGCTCGATCGAGGTGGGCCGCCCGCAGTCGGGCCAGTAGCTGGACGGCCAGACCGGGTCGGCGCTCGACGATGCCGACTCCCTCCTTCTCGATCAGGAGCACCGTCATCTCCGTGCCACCTCACGATGGCCGCCCCCTCGTCGCTGGCCTTCTCGCCGCTCGTCCGTGACCATACAAGGAGGTTTATCGGTCATGACAAGACCTGTCAACCCATTTTGTAGGTCACGGAATAGTGGCCGACAGGTAGGCTGCGGGTTCGTGGTCGTTCCGTCGTGGGTACCGCCGGAGGAGACGAAGCCGGCACCGATGCCGCTGCTCCGGGTGCAGGCGTTCGTCAACACCTGGGAGAGCGACCGCCGGACCGACGTCCTCGCCGACGCAGGCGACGCAGGGCGATGGCTGGCGGCCGCCGGCATCGTGCCGGCCGGCACGGCGATCGCCGACGACGGTCTGCGCCGGAGCCGGGACGTTCGGGAAGCCATCCGGGCGCTGCTGGTGCACAACGAGGGCGGGGCGCCGCCGTCGGCCGAACAGCTCCGGCCGCTGCGGGACCTGCCCGACGGCGGGCGGTTCGACCTGAACGTCGGGGCCGACGGGCAGGTCGGCCTCGGTCCGGTCGCCGGCGACGACCTCGATGCCGGCCTGCTCGGCCTGCTCCTCGTCGTCCGCGACGCCCAGGTCGACGGGACGTGGCGGCGCCTCAAGGCGTGTCACAACGACGAGTGCCAATGGGCGTTCTACGACCGCTCGCACAGCCGGCGCGGCACGTGGTGCGACATGGCCGTCTGCGGCAACCGGATCAAGAACCGGAACCTGCGAGAGCGCCGACGCTAGGCGCCGGCGCCCGACATGCCACCGGCGCTGGCCGGAACGGCGGCGGTGCCGGTCGGGGTGGCGAGGGCGCCGAGCAGCGCGGCGACGGCTGGTCGACCGTCGTCACCGGGTCGGGTGCAGGCGATCCACGGCTCCGCCGCGATGTGGTCGGTGACCGGGAACACCTCGATCATCGTCCCGGCGGCGAGCGCGTCGGCGCAGACGAACATCGGCAGGATGCTCACCCCCATCCCGGCGACGACGGCGGCGGCGACGGACCGGAGGTCGGGGGCGACGAGCCGGAGGTCCGCAGCAAACGACCGGCCAAGGATGTCGCGCCAGAACCGCCGGGTGATCGGCAGCTCGTGGCTGTAGGCGACCCACCGGCGCTCGGTCAGCCATTCGCCGAGGGCCGGGAGCGACCGGACCGGGCGGCCCGGCACAGCCGCCGCCGCGGCGACGAGGACGAAGCGCTTCTCGCCGACCGTCCGGCCGACGGCCTGGCGCCCGGGGCCCGAGCTCGTCACGGCCACGTCGAGGTCGCCATGGGTGAGCAGCCGTAGTAGCCCGGCGTCGTCGGCAAAGTGGGCGGTCAGCGAGAGGTCGAGTCCACCGAGACGGGGGAGGGCCTCGGACTGGAAGTACTCCGCCGTCGATCCCAACCGGACGGCGGCCGGTCGAGCGGGGACGTTCCCGGCGTCGAGGCCGGCCATGACGGTCTCCAGGCGGTCCATCGGGTCGGCGATCTCGCCGTAGAGCTCGCGCCCCCGGGGCGTTGGCTCGACGCCGGCCGGCGTGCGTACGAACAGGGCGGCGCCGATACTGCGCTCCAGGCCGGCCAGCTGCTGGCTGGCCGCCGGCTGCGAGAGGAGCCGCTGGCGGGCGCCGTCGGTCACCGAACCAGCCCGGTAGACGGCCAAGAACGTCCGGAGCCACTCCGTCCTCGCCATTCGATCAGCTTATGTCACCCGTTCAGCAGCCGACATTGCTTATTGCTGTCCGGCCATTCAGACTCGTCGTTATGGACGATGCCCGCTACACCCACGGCCACCACGAGAGCGTGCTGCGGTCGCACCGTTGGCGCACGGCCGAGAACTCCGCGGCCTACCTGCTCCCGTGGCTGGCGCCGGGCATGTCGCTGCTCGACGTCGGCTGCGGACCCGGCACGATCACCGTCGACCTGGCGCCCCGGGTCGCCCCCGGTCCGGTCGTCGGCGTGGACCGGGCCACCGAGGTGCTGGCCGAGGCCGACGCGCGGCTGGCCGACCGGCCGGCGGCGAACGTCAGGTTCGAGCCGGGCGACATCTCGGGCCTGGCGTTCGCCGACGGTACGTTCGACGTCGTCCACGCCCACCAGGTCCTCCAGCACCTGGCGGACCCGGTGGCCGCGCTGGTCGAGATGGGCCGGGTCTGCCGGCCCGGCGGGATCGTCGCCGCCCGGGACGGCGACTACGGCGGCATGACCTGGTACCCGGCCGACCCGGCGCTCGACCGGTGGCTGGCCATGTACCGGGCGGTTGCCCGGTCGAACAGCGGTGAGCCGGACGCCGGACGCCACCTTCTGGCCTGGGCTCGGCAGGCCGGCATCGGCGAGGTGACGCCGACCGCGTCCGTCTGGTGTTACGCCACGCCCGTCGACCGGGCCTGGTGGGGCGACTTGTGGGCCGAGCGCGTCACCCGGTCGTCCCTGGCCGACCAGGCCGTCGCCCTCGGCGCGGCCACCGCGGACGACCTCGAGGAAATGGCCGACGCCTGGCGGCGCTGGTCGGCCAGCGACGACGGCTGGTTCTCGATCGTCAACGGCGAGGTCGTCTGCCGCGTCTGATCAGCCGGCCAGCCGTGATCAGCCGGCGAACCCTGATCAACTGGCCAGCTCAGCACCGAGCATGTCGAGCAGCGCCTCGGTGCCGGCGATCCGCAGGTCCGGCTCGTCCGCGCCGTCGAGGAAGATCGCCTGCTCGGTGAAGGTCAGGTGCGTGCCGCCGTCGGTGGCGACCAGCTCGACGGTCATTAGCGAGACAGAGATCCGGACGTCGCCGAGGTACATCGTGTAGCAGTTCACGATCCGTTCAGCCGGCACGATGTCCTGGTAGCGGGCGTCGTAGGTGTGCACGACGCCGGTGCCGTCCTTGATCTGCAGGTGCTCGCGCCCACCGACCTCGAAGTCGAGCTCGTGGTCACCCTTGTTCCACCCGGGAGGGCCGGCGAACCAGCGGGCCTTCGTCTCGGGGTCGGCGAACGCGTCGAAGACGCGGGCCGGCGACGCCGGATAGTCCCGCTCGACGACGAAGGTGACGTGGTTGGCTGAACGGTCGGTCATCACTGTGCTCCTTTTTCTGTCGGTCTCGTGGTGTTCTTTGGCGGTCTCGTGGTCGATCGTTCTGTCGGTCGATTCCCCTCGGTCGGCCGCGCCGCGCCGTCCGGCTCGGTGGCCAGCAGCTCGCCGAGGCGGTCGAACCGCTGCTCCCAGGCCGTCCGTCGCTCGGCCACCCACCGCTCCACCGGCTGCATCGCCGACGGGTCGACCCGGCACGTCCGGACCCGACCGACCTTCTCCGAGTGGATGAGCCCGGCGGCTTCGAGTACCTGGACGTGCTGGACGACCGCGGCGAGCGACATCGAGAACGGCTTCGCGAGCTCGCTGACCGACGCCGGCCCCCGGCCGAGCCGTTCGACCATCCGGCGACGGCTCGGGTCGGCGAGGGCCTGGAACAGCCGGTCGAGCGCGGCCTGGTCGTCGGCGACGGCGGTGGCCGTCACGGGTGTGCCCTTCGATAAAGCATCAACTTGACTATCTCCCCAATCCAGGAGATTGTCAAGTAATTGGTTTAGCGATAAAAGGGCAACCGGACGCGGCGAAGCCCCTGGGGCGGAGGGACCGTCCAGGGGCTTCGTCGCGATAGGCAAGTACCCGGCAAGCTCCGGGCACCATCGGTATACCCACTCCCGAGCTACCCAAACGTGCCGTGCCCGGCCCTGCGGGCGCTGGCGGCCTCGGTCCGCCGATCAGTTGTCGGCGGCCCTTCCGCAGGCGGGCCGCCGGCGGGCCAGTCAGCCGGCGGGCCGGTCAGCCGGCGAGCGGGTCAGCCGGCGAGCGGGTCGACGGCAACGGCCGAGGCGACCGCGCCGCGGGCGCCGACCATCGTCAGGTTGCCGCCGCGACCACGGACGTAGTGCTGGAGGCCGAAGAGGATGCCCGTGCCGATGGCGTCGACGTCGTCGAGCGCGGAAAGGTCGAGGACGACATCCCGGCAGGAGATCGAGCCGAGCTGGTCGATCTGCGTCTCGAGGGCGGCGGCCGAGCTACCGGTGAGGGCACCGCGCAGGGAAAGGACGCAGGTCGCGCCCTTCACCGCCAGCGTGACCGTGAGCGACGACCCGGGGGCACGCCATCCAGCGGTCGCGCCGTCGTTGAGTACGTCAACCACTTCTCCACCATCCCGACTTGTCCGCTGCTCGGGCCTGTTTCCGACCCCGACGGGTGATCGCCGGCCACGCCGGCGTACCGACCATACCCGCGGCATCGGGCGAAAAATCCGGTTGTCATCGAATCGCCACGGGCCCGCGACGGAGCACGACGTCGGTGTCACCGGCGTCCGGTCGGCGGCCCGGCGGCCGCGGACCGACGTGGCGTCCACCCCGGCCGCGCCGGAGCCCGGTCGTAGACTCCGGCCATGGCAAAGGTCGTGGCGGTGGCGAACCAGAAGGGTGGGGTCGCCAAGACGACGACCGTCCAGGCCCTCGGCGTCGCCCTGGCCGAAGTCGGCTGGCGGGTGCTCGCCGTCGACCTCGATCCCCAGGCCTGCCTGACGTACTCGTTCGGGTGCGACCCCGACCGCCTCGACGGGTCCCTCCACGACGTTCTCGTCGGCCGCTCGACGATGGCCGACGTCACGAGGGCGGTGCCGGGCGTGCCCGGGCTCTACCTGACCCCGGCCACCATCGACCTGGCCGGAGCGGAGGTCCATCTGTTGACGAAGACCGGCCGCGAGCACGTCCTCGCCCGGGCCCTCGAACCGGTCCTCGCCGACTACGACGTCGTCCTCCTCGACTGCCCGCCGTCGCTGGGCATCCTGACGATCAACGGGCTCACCGCGGCCGGAGGCGTCCTGGTGCCGCTCCAGTGCGAGGCGCTCAGCCACCGCGGCGTCGGCCAGCTGCTCGAGACCGTCGAGGACGTCCGGATGTTCGCCAACGCCGACCTCCAGGTGCTCGGCGTCGTCGCCACGATGTTCGATGGCCGGACCCGGCACGCGCGACAGGTGCTCGATGAGGTCGGGACCCGCTACGGACTGACCGTCTTCGACCCTCCGGTCCCGAAGTCGGTGCGGTTCGCCGAGGCACCGGCCGAGGGGCGTTCGATCCTCCAGCACGCGCCCGGGTCGCCCGGTGCCGAGGCCTACCGGTCGTTGGCCGGGCAGGTCGGCGAGCTGTTGGCCGCGAGCTGACCGTGCCACCGGAGGAACCCGAAGCCGAGGCTGAACCTGAAGGCGAACGGGGTCGGCCCACTGGCGACCCGCTCGGCAAGCGGGCGCTCTTCTCTATTGCACCGGCCTCTATTGCGCCGGTCTCTATTGCGCCGGTCTCTATTGCGCCGGGTGAAGCGCCGGACGGGACGGCGGTCGACGCCGACTTGGTCGTCGGGCGCGGCCCGATCACGGTCACCTGTTCGACCTGCGATGCGGTGTCGCGGATCGGCGTCCTCGACTTCCTCGTCTACCAGCTGCCGGTCGGCTACTGGGTGCCCCGCGGGCGGTTCGGCCATCGGATGACCTGCCCGTCCTGTCGTCGGCGGGTGTGGGCCGGCGTGACGCTGCGTTGACCGTCCACCACCTCATCGTCACGTACGGCTACTTCGCGGTCTTCGGCTTCGTGGCCATCGAGAGCTTCGGCATCCCGTTGCCCGGGGAGACCGCGCTGATCGCCGCGGCGACGTTTGCCGGCGCCACCCATCACCTCAATGTGTGGGTCATCTTCGCGGTCGGCGCGGCGGCGGCCATCATCGGTGACACCGCGGGCTACTGGATCGGCAACAAGGGCGGCTACCGCTTGCTGCGCCGGTGGGGTCGGTACGTGCGGTTCGACGAGCCGAAGATCAAGGTCGCCCGCTACCTGTTCGCGGAGCACGGCGGCAAGGTCGTGTTCTTCGGCCGCTTCGTCTCCGTCCTCCGCACCTACGCCGCGTTCTTGGCCGGCACGACGAAGATGCACTACCGGCGGTTCCTCGTCTTCAACGCAGCCGGCGGCATCGTGTGGGCGGCCGTCTATACGTTCGGCGCCTACTTCGCCGGCGGCGTCCTGACCCGGTTCTCGACCCCGGTCAATATCGCCCTGGCCGTCATCGCGGTCATCGCGGTCGTGATCGGCATCGTTTTCCTCCGGCGGCGCATGGGCGCGCTGGAGGCCGCGGCCGAGAAGGCCTTCCCGGGCCCGCTCGAGTAGCGATCAGGACTCGTCGGCCAGGTAGAAGCGGGCCGGCACACCGAGCTCCCGGCGGACCCGGCCCCGGGACTCCAAGAGCACGAGATGGGCCAGCGTCTCGCCGTTGGCCGCCCGCTGCATGAACGACGGGATGTCGTCCCACGGCCGTGACCAGTGGAGCGTGAGCGTGAGGTCCCAGGCCGACGTCCCGGGGTTGTCCGCCAGCGCCACCTCGATCTCGGCCAGCCGGTCCGAGTGGTGGCGCTCGAGCTCGTCGAGCCGCGCCCCGAGGTTGGCGAACCGGTACTCGTGGGCCGGCAGAACCTCTTCGGGGTCGAGGTAACGGATGCGGGCGAGCGACTCCAGGTAGTCGCCCAGCGGGTTGGCTTCCTGCTGAGAGTGGAAGGAGATGTTCGGCGTGATCCGCGGCAGGATGTGGTCGCCCGACAGCAGGAGCTGGTGGCGGTCGCTGTAGAGGCAGACGTGGCCGGGGGAGTGGCCGGGCGTCCATATCGTCCGCAGGTCCCAGCCGGGAAGATCGAGCTTCTGGTCGTCCTCCAGCAGGACGTCGGGTTCGGCCGCTGTGACGAGTGAGCGGATCTGCATCGATGCCATGGTCAGGTCGGGACGCTTGTCCTCGGGCACCCCGGACAGCGTGAGCAGCTCGTTCATCCGTTCGACGAGGTCGTCGGTCTCGACGTACCGGGCCTGCAGCAGCACGGCATCGGCCGGATGGAGGCCGACCCACGCTCCCGAGGCTTCCCGCACCCGGCCGGCCAGCCCGTAGTGGTCGGGGTGGATGTGCGTGACGACGACCGCCCGCACGTCGCCGATCGACCCGCCGGCCTCGGCCAGGCCGTTGTTGAGGGCGAGCCACGCCTCGTCGGTGTTCCAGCCCGCGTCGACCAGGGCCACGCCGTCGTCGAGCTCGAAGACGTAGACGAGGACATAGCGGAGGGGGTTGTTCGGGATCGGGACGGGCACCGACCAGAGCCCCGGGCGGACGTGCTCGACCGGGGGCAGAACGTGGCGGTCCCAGGCTTCCTTCTGCAAGGTGCCGGTGACGGTGATCACAACGGCACGGTACACGGAGGGCCCGGAGAGTGGCACGCCTGGGGTTGCGCCGTATGCTTGCAACGCCGGTGAGGTGGCCTCACGGGGAAGGACAAGGGGGCACCTCGATGGCGGCAGGGGAAACGCAGACGACTACCGACGTATCGGGCGGCGCGTCCGGTGGCGGCACAGCGGGCAAAGGGGCCGGAGGCACGACGAAGAGCACAGGCAAGGCGCTGCCGGACGTCTCGTGGCGCGTGCTCCTGCTCGTCGTCATCGTGCTGGCCTGCCTGCTCGTGGCCACCCTGGTCATCGTGTTCCACTACTCCAAGGCATCGACAACGACGTCGGTGCTCGGCGTCGTGATCCCCGTCTTCACCGCCCTCATCGGTGCCGCGCTCGGAACGGGGGCCGGCGCGGTCGCCGGGGCGGCCGGGAAGAAGAGCTCCGACCAGCAGCTCGCCACCGCCAACAAGAAGCTTGGCGATTCGCACCAGCAGGCGGCGACGCTCAACACCAAGCTGGCTGCCGTCCTCGGAGCGGTGAAGACCGGCATGTCGAGCCCGGCCGGCCAAGCGCGGTTCGTCGTCGCCGCGGCCCCGCCCGGAGCCGAGCCGGCGACGGCTGGAGCCGGAGGCGCGCCGCCGGCTCCCGGGGACCCGGCGCCGGCCAGCGCGACGCAACCGCCGCCCACCATCGACATCGCCGATCTCGACGCGATCACCGAGGCGCTTGCCCGCATCCTGTCGACGACGTCACCGACGCCGCCGGTCTCGTAGGGCGGCCCGGACGGCCGGTGGGCCGCCGGTGTCGATGGGCCCGAGGCCCAGTGGTCGGGGAGGGGGGATTCGAACCCCCGACCTCGTGCACCCAAAGCACGTGCGCTACCTGGCTGCGCTACTCCCCGTCGGCCGGCGCTCGGCGCCCGGCCGGTGGCCCAGCGTAGGCGGTTGATGACGGCCGCCGGTGCCCGCCAGAAAGGTCGCGCCATGGATGGACCGCTCGGGATCCGTATAGCCCGTCTACGTATCGAAAGTACGACACCGTCTTGGCGACCCTGTGCGGTAGCCTGATTGAGATAGAAGAAATTCTTGCATCTTCCCGATGAAATTAGGCAAGTCGGGCTCGAGAATTTCGACTATTCCACGGCCGGAGACGGTCTGACATCAAGGGGGGCCCTGATGGGAACGGCATCGTCGAGGATGGGACCGTCGAGCTGGCGAGGCCGGTGGGGCGGCGCCGGGTTGGCCGTGGCGGTCGGGGCGATCACGCTGTCTGGCGTCGTGCCGGCTACTGCGGGGGCAGCCAGCACGAGCAGCACGGTTCCCCAGAGCGCGTTCAGCACACACATCGGCGTCACCGCCAACTCGGTGACGGTCGGGAACGTCTCGACGCACGAGATCACACTCTTCACCGGCGCGGCGGTTGGTACCGAGGCGTACGCCGACTACATCAACGCCAAGGGCGGCGTGAACGGCCGGAAGATCGTCGTCACAGCCGGTGACGACAAGCTCAGCGGGACGATCAACCAGCAGCTCGTCCAGGCGGACATGAGCAAGGACTTCGCGCTCGTCGGCAGCTTCTCCATTACCGCCACATCGGGTGGCCAGGTGCTGGCCAAGAACCCGGGCATGCCCGACGTGTCGGTCACAGTATCGCCGGCCAACAACCGGCTCCCCAATCTGGTCAGCCCGGTGCCGCTACAGGGCGGCTGGCAGGAGGGCTCGCTGCTGTGGTTCAAGCAGAAGAACCCGACGGGCGTCCTGAAAACCGGGGTGATGGTGGCCAACGAGCCGGCGGCTGTCGACGCCTGGGAAGGCCAGGAAGCGACGATGAAGCATCTCGGCTACCAGATCGCCTACGAGAACACCTTCTCGGAGAGCGCTACGTACAACACATTCGTGGCCGACGTCGTGGCCATGAAGACGGCGGGCGTCAAGATGCTCTTCATCGAGCAGAATCCGCCGCTCTACGCGGCACCGCTGATCAAGGCGATGAACGCCGAGCACTTCAAGCCGATGGTCATTCTCGGGGCGTCGACGTACAGCGACACACTGATCACAAAGTCCGGCGGCCCGAGCGCGGTCGACGGGATGTACCTGGAGCAGAACCTGTCGATGTACCTCGGGACCGACTCGAAAGCGATCCCGGCGGTGACAACGTTCCTGCACTGGGTCCAGGTGGCCGACCCCGGATGGAAACCGGATCTCTTCACGATGTACGGCTGGCTGTCGGGCGAGCTGTTCGCCCAGGCGCTCCAGAACGCCGGCCAGGACCCGAGCCGTGGCTCGCTCCTCCAGGCGCTCTCGAAGGTCACGAGCTTCACCGGTGGCAACCTGACCGCACCGACCAATCCGGCGAAGAAGACGATCTCCAACTGCTACCTGCTCGGGCAGATCAAGAACGGGCAGTGGACCCGATTGACAGACCCGCCGGTGGACAGCAGCACCCATGGCTACCGGTGCAATGACCAGTACTACGTCCCGCCGGGCACCGCCTACTAGGCGTATTCGAGCTGCCGAACAGTTGTCGTCAGGCGGCCTGTGTCCCCGCGGCTTGCGCGGGCCCGTCGAGGAGGTCGATGACGGCCTCTTCGATCGATCGGCGGCGGTCGTTCTGCGGGAGATCGACGAGCGGCGGCAGTTGGGTCAGCCGATCAGCGATCGTCTCGCCGGAGTCGAAGCGGTCGATGACGCGGGGGTCGACGTAGGCGGAGCGACAGACCGCCGGCGTGTTGCCGAGCTGCTCGGCCACCGCGGCCACCGCGGCGGCGACCGCCCGTCGCCGACCGGTGCGCGACGCGGGCACGACCTCCTGTCCGGCCAGAGCGGCAGCAGCCAGGACCGTGGCCGACCACGTCCGGAAGTCCTTGGCCGAGTACTGCTCGCCGACGACCGCCTTGATGTACATGTTGACGTCGTCGGCGTGGACGGCCACCCACCGCCGACCGTCCTGGTAGGCGAAGAGGTTCGGGCCACCCGACCGACGCCGGCGCAGTGCCGCCACCACCTCCTGGCTGATCGGGTCCCGGACCTCGAGCGCCCGCTCGATGGAGCCCTTGGCCGGGTAGTCGAAGGCCATGACGCCCTTCCGGATGGTGACGTGCTCCTTCCGGAGGCTGGCCACGCCGAACGTCTCGTGCTCGGCCGCGTACTCCTCTCCGCCGATCCGGAAGAACCCGACATCCAACAGGCGGACGATGGCCGCCAGCACCCGGTCCCTTCCCAACCCTTCCGCGGCCAGGTCGGCCGCGACCTTCCGCCGTAGACGAGGCAGCACCGCGGCGAAGGCGAGAACCCGCTCGAACTTCTCCCGGTCCCGGTGGACGCGCCAGTCGTCGTGATACCGGTACTGCCGTCGGCCGGCGGCGTCCGTGCCGATGGCTTGGATGTGGCCGTTGGGCCAAGGACAGATCCACACGTCGACCCAGGCCGGCGGGACGGCCAGGCGGCGGATGCGTTCGAGGGTCGCCTCGTCGGTCACCGCCTGTCCGTCGGGATAGGCGTAGCTGAAGCCCTTGCCCCGCCGGCGGCGGGAGATGCCGGGACCGGCGCAGTGGGACTTTCGGAGACGGGCCATGGCCCAGCTATCCCCAACGGCCCGGCGCTCGATACATCGGTCGACGGGCAGTTGGTCGAGTGGACGGCGACGGTCGACCAACGCCGGCGCATGGGGACGATCGACGTTTCGCGTGTGGCGTTGGCCAGGAAGGGAATGGTTTACCTGTGACGACCCAAGAGCCGACCGACGCCGCCTCGTCGCCGACGGCGACCCCGGCGCCCTCTGCCGAGCGCGGCCCCCGACGCCTCGGCCGACCGCGAGCCGGCCGCTCGAAAGGAGCGCACACCAGATTGAGCGCCACGTGGACGGCGGTCGTCGTCGCGGTGGTGGTCCTGATCTTCCTCGTGATCTTCATCGCCCAGAACACCCAGAGCGCCGAGGTCAACTATCTCGGCGCTCACGGTCACGCGTCGACGGCGGTGGTGATCCTGATCGCCGCGTTGGCCGGGGCGGTCATCGTGATCGTCGTCGCCGGCGCCCGGCTCCTGCAGGTGCGTCGGCGAGCCCGAAGGACATCGCAGATCGCTGCCGCGTCACCGTCGGTCCCGGTGTCGAGCGTTCCGGTGCCGGATGACGCCGCCGAGCCGTCTCCACCGACGACGGCGCCCGTCGAACCGGCGCAAGACGCGCCGGACCTCGGATAGACCGCGGACCCCGACCGGGTCGCGATCCTCGGTGAGGTCCGGGGTTACCGGACCTCAGAGAACGAGGTTTGTCAGGACTTCTTGCCGAGGATGCGGTTCATCTTGGTCCCGCAGACCGGGCAGGCCCCCTGAGCGGCCCGCCGACCGTTGGCCAGCTCGACTTCCTGCCCGTCGAACGTGCGCTTCTCCCGGCACTTGACGCAGTAGCCCTCGTAGTCCGCCATCACGACTCCTCTCCGCTCTATCGGCCGAACCCCCGGGCCTTCCGTGACCCGCTTCGGCCCGGTCGGCAACGGATCGACGCTATCGCCGGCCTCCTTTCGGTCGGTGGATGGTCACGTCCCGATCGCCGGGCGGTCACCGACGACGCGCCACGTCCGCGGCTCGGCCATCCGGGCCGACGACCCCGTACGATGGCCGCGTGGCCGGACCGTTCGCAGAGCCCGTCGTCGACGCGCTCGACGAGGTCTGGCGCTCGATCGTCGACGCCGGCGACGGGATCGACGCCGCCGACTGGGACCGGCCGACCGACTGTCCCGGCTGGACCGTGCGGGACCAGCTCTCCCATCTGATCGGCATCGAACGGACGCTCCTCGGCGACGCCGCGCCGATGCTCGACGAGGCCGTGCCGGCCCACGTGAAGAACGCCATCGGTGAGATGAACGAGGCGTGGGTCGCCGCCCGCCGATCCTGGCCGGGCGCCGAGGTGCTCGCCGAGTTCCAGGCCGTCACCGCCCGCCGGCTCGATCAGCTGGCCGGGTTCGGGCCCGAGCAGTTCGACCTCGTCGGCTGGAGCCCGGTCGGCGAGGTCCCGTACCGGGAGTTCATGGCCGTCCGCGTCTTCGACTGCTGGGCGCACGAGCAGGACCTCCGTCGCGCCCTCGACCGCCCGGGCGGTCGAGGTGGGGCCGGGGAGGCGACGACGCTCGACCGGGTCGACTCGTTCCTCGGCTACGTCGTCGGTCGCAAGGTCGGCGCGCCCGAGGGGACGAGCGTCGTCTGGGACGTCGCCGGGCCGCTACCCCGGCACGTCGCGCTCGCCGTCGTCGACGGCCGCGCCCGGCCGACCGACGCGCCCGACCGACCGACCGTCGGCTTCGTCCTCGACGCGATGACGTACTGGCGCCTCGGCTGTGGGCGGACGACGGCCGACGCGGCGCTCGCCGATGGCGCGGTCACCGTCACCGGCGATGTCGAGCTCGGGCGACGGGTGCTCGATGCCATGAACGTCCTCATGTGACCGACCGCCGGCTCCCCGCCGGTTCCGGGCCGGCCGCCGCCGCGGGCGGGCCCCCGCGAGGGCGTCGGGGCCTTCGGTCGGGGAGGCCCGTCGATCGCCGGTAGAGTGAGGGCTCCGTTATGCGAGCTACCGCCGAACCCGTCGAAGGCAACAAGGTCCGCCTGTCGGTCGAAATCGACGAGGCCGAGGTCGACCAGGCACTGGACGACACCGTCCGCACGATCGCCCAACAGGCCCGGATCCCGGGGTTCCGCCCCGGCAAGGTGCCGCGCCAGATCCTCGAGGCTCGGATGGGCGGGGCCCAGGCCCTGCGGTCCGAGGCGCTGCGCGAGGTCATCCCCGACCTCTACGCCAAGGCGCTCGTCGAGGCCGCGGTCGACCCGATCGCCCCGCCCGAGATCGACATCACCGGCGGCGAAGACGCCGGCGCGGTCAGCTTCGACGCCGTCGTCGAGGTCCGCCCGATCGTCGGCATCCCCGGCTACAACGGCCTGCAGGCCACCGTGCCGTCCCTGGTCGTCGACGACGCCGAGGTCGACGGCCAGGTCGACCGGATGCGCGAGACCGAGGCCGAGCTCGTCGAGGTGTCCCGGGCGGCCACCGACGGCGACAACGTGACGATCGACCTGCACGGCGACGCCAACGGGCAGGAGGTCGTGTCCGTCGACGACTATCTCTACGAGGTCGGCAGCGGCACGGTCGTCCCCGAGCTCGACCAGCAGCTCCGCGGGGCGAAGGTCGGCGACATCCTCCAGTTCTCCGCCGCCCCGGCCGGCTCGCCCGACGTGGCCTTCCGCGTGCTCGTCAAGGACGTAAAGGAGAAGAAACTCCCTGACCTCACCGACGAGTGGGCCGCCGAGAGCTCGGAGTTCGAGACCGTCGACGCCCTCCGTGACGACCTGCGGGCCCGGATCGCCCGGGTCCGGGTCCTCCAGGCCCAGATGGCCCTGCGGGAGAGCGCGGTCGCCGCGCTCGTCGGCCTCGTCGACGACGATGAGGTGCCCGACGTCCTCATCGACGAGGAGGTCCGCGAGCGGGTCCACGACCTCAGCCACCGCCTCGACGAGCAGCGGCTGAGCATCGACCAGTTCCTCCAGGCCACCGGCCGGACCGGTGACGATCTCGTCGCCGAGGTCCGCGAGGAGGCTCGGCGGTCCGTCAAGGCCGACCTGGCCCTCCGGGCGCTGGCCGAGGTCGAGGCGCTCGACGTCACCGACGACGAGTTCGACACCGAGCTCGAGGCGATGGCCGCCCGGATGGAGATCACCCCGGCCCTGGTCAGAGAGCAGCTCGCGAAGGCCGGCCGGACCGCCGCGGTACGCTCGGAGCAGCGCAAAGCCAAGGCGCTGACCTGGCTGATCGACCATATCGACGTCGTCGACGAGAACGGCGTCCCGATAGATCGGGCCGACCTCGAGGTCGAGGCGGCGTCGGCGGACGGCACCGACGCCGGGGCGGAGCCGGTAGACCGGGATCAAACGGACGAGACGGAAGCGACCGGGGAGGCCGGACGATGAGCAGCAGGCGCGAGGACCCCTTCGGGACCAGCAACAGCCGGGCCACCAACTACCTGGTGCCGACCGTGGTGGAGTCGTCCAACCGCGGTGAGCGGGCCTACGACCTCTACTCCCGGCTGCTGAAGGAGCGGATCATCTTCCTCGGTACGCCGATCGACGACATCGTCGCCAACCTCGTCTGCGCCCAGCTCCTCTTCTTGGAGTCCGAGGAGCCCGACAAGGACATCCACCTCTACATCAACTCGCCCGGCGGCGACATCACCGCCCTCTTCGCCATCTACGACACGATGAAGTACATCAAGCCGGACGTCTCGACGTTCTGCTTCGGCCAGGCCGCGTCGGCCGCCGCCGTCCTCCTCGCCGCCGGCGCCCGCGGCAAGCGGTTCGCCCTGCCGCACGCCCGCGTCCTCCTCCACCAGCCGTTCGGTGGCGTCGAGGGCCAGGCCAGCGACATCGAGATCCAGGCCAAGGAGATCCTCCGGATGCGGGACCTCCTGAACGGCATGCTCGCCGCCGACACCGGCCAGGTCCAGGAGCGGCTGGCCAAGGACACCGAGCGGGACTTCGTCATGACGGCCGACGAGGCCGTCGCCTACGGCGTGATCGACGAGGTCATCGCCGCCCGCGACGGGCTCGAGCTGGCCGCCATCGGCGCGGCATAGACATCTCCGACCACCAGGAACCAGGGAACGAGCAGGGGAGACGAGCGTGGCGAAGTTCGGCGAGGGAGGCGATCTGGTCAAATGCAGCTTCTGCGGCAAGTCCCAGAAGCAGGTCAAGAAGCTCATCGCCGGTCCCGGCGTCTACATCTGCGACGAGTGCATCGACCTCTGCAACGACATCATCGCCGAGGAGCTCACCGAGTCCACCGAGCTCAACTTCGAGGATCTTCCGAAGCCCCGTGAGATCTTCGACTTCCTGAACGACTACGTCGTCGGCCAGGAGTACGCCAAGAAGATCCTCTCCGTCGCCGTCTACAACCACTACAAGCGGGTCCAGGCCGGTCCGGGCGGCGACGACGAGGGCGTCGAGCTGACCAAGTCGAACATCCTCCTGCTCGGTCCGACCGGCTGTGGCAAGACGCTCCTCGCCCAGACGCTCGCCCGGATGCTCAACGTCCCGTTCGCCATCGCCGACGCCACCGCCCTGACCGAGGCCGGCTACGTCGGCGAGGACGTCGAGAACATCCTCCTCAAGCTGATCCAGGCCGCCGACTACGACGTCAAGCGGGCCGAGACCGGGATCATCTACATCGACGAGATCGACAAGATCGCCCGCAAGAGCGAGAACCCGTCGATCACCCGGGACGTCTCCGGCGAGGGCGTCCAGCAGGCGCTGCTCAAGATCTTGGAGGGCACGACCGCCTCCGTCCCGCCCCAGGGCGGCCGGAAGCATCCCCACCAGGAGTTCATCCAGATCGACACGACGAACATCCTGTTCATCTGCGGCGGCGCCTTCGCCGGGCTGGACCAGATCATCGAGAGCCGGATCGGCCGCAAGGGCATCGGCTTCCGGGCCGAGGTCCGCCAGCAGGCCGAGCGGGACGAGACCGAGATCCTCCGCCACGTCCTGCCCGAGGACCTGATGAAGTTCGGCCTGATCCCCGAGTTCATCGGCCGGCTCCCGGTCGTCAGCGCGGTCAGCCAGCTCTTCAAGGACGCCCTCATCCGGATCCTCGTCGAGCCGAAGAACGCCCTCACCCGGCAGTACCAGCGGGTCTTTGCCCTCGACAACGTCGAGCTCGAGTTCACCGACGACGCCCTCGAGGCCGTCGCCGAGCTGGCCCTGCTCCGCGGCACCGGCGCCCGTGGCCTGCGGGCCATCCTCGAGGAGGTGCTCCTCGAGGTCATGTACGACCTGCCCAGCCGCAGCGACGTCGGCAAGTGCGTCGTCGACCGGGCCGTCGTCCTCGACCGGGTGCACCCGACCCTCGTCCCGCTGGCCGAGCCCCCGGCGAAGTCCTCCCGGAGCCGCCGGGCCGCCTCCTGAGCGGAGCCGGGTTGGCCACCGCACCATTCGCCTCCCTCGCGGCGGCGCTCGCGTGGCTCGACGGGCACGTCAACTTCGAGGCCGCCATGCCGAGCCGGCGGTCCCTGCCGACGCTCGAGCGGATGCGCGAGCTCGTCGCGTTGCTCGGTGACCCGCAGCTCGCCTACCCGTCCGTCCATCTGACCGGGACCAACGGCAAGGGCTCGACCGCGGCGATGACGACCGCGCTGCTCGGCACCATGGGTCTCGGCGTCGGGACGTACACCAGCCCGAACCTCTCCCGCGTCAACGAGCGGCTCAGCCGGAACGGCGAGCCGATCGACGACGACGCGTTCGCCGCCGTCCTCTCCACCCTCGCCCTGCTCGAACCGGCGCTCACCGAACGGCCGACCCGTTTCGAGCTGCTGACCGCGGCCGCCCTCCACTGGTTCTCCGACGAGGCGGTCGATGCCGCCGTCGTCGAGGTCGGGCTCGGTGGGACGTGGGACTCGACCAACGTCGTCGACGGGCTCGTCGCCGTGCTCACGAACATCAGCTTCGACCACACCGACGTGCTCGGACCCACCCTCGAAGGGATCGCCCGCGACAAGGCCGGCATCGTCAAACCCGGCAGCATCGCCGTCGTCGGCGAGACCGCGCCCGATCTCGTCGCCGTCATCCGTGCCGTCGCCGACGAGGCCGGCGCCGTCCAGGTCTGGGTGCGCGGCGACGAGTTCGACTGCACCGCCAATCGGGTCGCCGTCGGCGGCCGGCTGGTCGACCTCCGCACCCCGGCCGCCGCCTACGGCGAGATCCTCGTCCCGCTCCACGGCGCCCACCAGGGCGTCAACGCCGCCTGCGCGCTCGCCGCGGCCGAGGCGTTCTTCGGCGCCCCCCTCGACGAGGACGTCGTCGGCGAGGCGTTCGCCGCCGTCCGCGTCGACGGCCGGCTCGAGGTCGTCGGCCGCCGGCCGCTCTGCGTCGTCGACGGCGCCCACAACGCCGCCGGCATGAGCGCGCTCGCGGCCGCCGTCGTCGACGAGTTCGCCGTCGACGGGCCCAAGGTGGCCGTCGTCGGCATGCTCACCGGCCGCGACCCCGCGGCCATGCTGGCCCCGCTCGTCACCGCCGGCTTCGGCACCGTCGTCGCCTGCGCCCCCGACTCCCCCCGGGCCATGCCCGCCGCCGATGTCGCCGACGCGGCCCGTGAGCTCGGGCTCGCCGCCGAGGTCGCCGGCTCCGTGCTCGATGCCGTCGACCGCGGCCGATCACTCGTCACCGACGACGGCCTGCTCGTCGCCGCCGGGTCGCTCTACGTCGCGGCCGACGCCCGTGTCCGCCTACGCGAAGGCGCGCCGGCCTGAGCGAGGCGGTGATCTGGCGGCCGACCGGACCGGGTTGACCGGCCCCAGCGGTCGGGACCGGCCGCTCGATCGCGCTACGTGTGGATCAAGCCGGCGACACCTGTGCCGGCTGTACCTGTTGTGAACGGCCCGCCCCCGGTGGCGAAGCTCCCGTAGAACTGGGCGTCCCCGTAGGCGAAGACTCCGCCGTCGGAGGCGACGAACCAGTACCCGTGGCCGTCGGGCGTCGGGATCATCGCCTCGATCGGCTTGTTGAGCGAGAGGTTGCCGGTCGAGCCGTAGAACTGGGCGTCGCCGAACGCGAAGATCCCGCCGTCGGAGGCCACCTCCCAGTAGCCCTTGCCATCCGGGGTGACCGCGATGCCGACGATCGGCTTGTTCAACGGCTTGCCACCCATCGACCCGTAGAACGCGGCGTCGCCGAACGCGAACATCCCGCCATCGCTGGCGACTTCCCAGTAGCCCTTGCCGTCTGGGGTAGATGCGATGCCGACGATCGGCTTGTTCAACGGCTTGCCACCCATCGACCCGTAGAACGCGGCGTCGCCGAACGCGAACATCCCGCCGTCGGAGGCCACCTCCCAGTAGCCCTCACCGTCGGCCGTCGAGGTCATCCCGACGATCGGCTTGTTCAACGGCTTGCCACCCATCGACCCGTAGAAGCCGGCGTCGCCGTAGGCGAAGATCCCCCCGTCGCCGGCGGCCATCCAGTAGCCACCGCCGTCGGGGGTCGCCGCCGCGGTCACGATGGGTTTGTTGAGTGTCGCCAGGCCCAGGTTGCCGAGGTACGTCAGGTAGGAGTTGTTCCCGTACCCGACGAGCGCACCGTCCTGTAGGTACAGGTAGTAGCCGACCCCGCCGTCGTTCGGCAGATTGAGCGCCACCTCGCCGGCGATGGCGTGTGTGCTGCCGCATGTCCGTTCGAACTGGATCGCCAGCGAGCTGATCGCGCCCGTCGACGCCGGGGCGGACAGGGCGTCGAGCTCGAATGTCCCGACGCACGTCTGGCCGCCGTTGCTCATCGTGGCGCCCTTGCCGGTCGAATAGGTCACGCCGGTCGTCAGCGTCTGCCCGGGCGGTGGCCCGAGCGTGGTCGAGACCGACTGCGTCGTGCCGGCGCCCGAGAAGGTGAAGGCGAACGTGACGGAGCTGCCGGCACCGGATGCCGACACCTGCGTCGGCGTGCCGTTGACGACCGTTGTTCCGCTACCGAGCATCGTGACCCATCCGCCGGTGAACGGCGCCGCGGTGACGGCGGCCGGAGCAGACGATGCGGCGGCCGCTGGCCCGCTCGCTCCGGCCGACGGCAGGCCGGCCGCGAGCGTCACGACGACCGGCGCCGCGCTGGCGAGCAGGACGGCGACCACGCGGGTGGGCGTGTGGCGGGAGCATCGATAGTTGCGCACAGCGGGACCATACCCGGCGGTCCGTGGTCGAACGCAATCCCGGGCGAGTCGGCGCCCACGGCCGGCGTTCGGTCGGGGCGCTGCTATGGTCCTCCGCTCGTGAACCGAACCCTCGTCATCGTGAAGCCGGACGGCGTCGAGCGCGGGCTCGCCGGCGAGATCGTCGGCCGCCTCGAACGCAAGGGACTGCGGCTGGTGGCCGCGGAGCTGCGGTCGATCACCGAAGAGGTGGCCGGCCAGCACTACGCCGAGCACCAGGGCAAGCCGTTCTACGGCGACCTCGTCGCCTTCATTACCCGGTCGCCGGCGTTGGCCATGGTCGTCGAGGGCCCCGACGACGAGACGTACGCGGTCGTCCGGACGTTGATGGGCACGACGAACCCGAAGCAGGCCGCGCCGGGAACGATCCGCGGCGACCTGGCCGTCGAGATGACCGAGAACCTCGTGCACGGTTCCGACTCGGTCGAGTCGGCCGCCCGGGAGATCGCCATCTTCTTCCCCGGACTGGCCTGAGCCGCCCCGTTCCGGGCGGGGCCGACCGACGACCGGCTCCGACCTGCGAAAACGCGGTGTCGAGGCCGCCCTTGTGCGGTATCCGTCGGTCCCGTACCCTTGGTGCCGTACAACGGGTTACGCAGTATTCCGTATGACGCCGCACGTGTTCCGCAGTACGTGGGCCGGTGGGCCACCTCACAGGGTGCCGACCGGCTGCTCTGCCCCGAGAGGACCAGACCTCGATGCCTGACAACCGCCTCAACCTGCTCGGCCGCGACATGGCGGTCGACCTCGGCACGGCCAACACGCTGGTGTACGTCCGCGGGCGGGGGATCGTCCTGAACGAGCCCTCCGTCGTCGCGGTCGACGTCAAGGACGGGCGGCCACTGGCCGTCGGTGCCGAGGCGAAGCGCATGATCGGTCGGACGCCGAGCAACATCCAGGCCATCCGCCCGCTGAAGGACGGCGTCATCGCCGACTTCGAGATCTGCGAGAAGATGCTCCGGTACTTCATCCACCGGGTGCACCAGCGCCGGTTCGCCAAGCCCCGGATGGTCATCTGCGTCCCGTCGGGGATCACCGGCGTCGAGCAGCGGGCGGTCATGGAGGCCGCGGAGTACGCCGGCGCCCGCAAGGCGTACATCATCGAGGAGCCGATGGCCGCGGCGATCGGCGCCGGGCTGCCCGTCCACGAGCCGACCGGCAACATGGTCGTCGACATCGGCGGCGGGACGACCGAGGTGGCGGTCATCTCACTCGGCGGCATCGTCACGAGCCAGTCCGTTCGCATCGGTGGCGACGAGCTCGACGAGGCGATCGTCTCGTTCGTGAAGAAGGAGTTCAGCCTCGCGCTCGGTGAGCGGACGGCCGAGGAGATCAAGATCGCCCTCGGCTCCGCGTTCCCGTTGGAGGAGGAGCTGCACGCCGAGATCCGCGGCCGCGACCTCGTGACCGGCCTGCCGAAGACCGTCGTCGTCTCGACCGAAGAGATCCGCCACGCCATCGACGAGCCGGTGTCGGCCATCATCGACGCGGTCAAGGTCACCCTCGACCGCACCCCGCCGGAGCTGGCCGCCGACATCATGGAGCAGGGCATCGTGCTCACCGGTGGCGGCGCCCTGCTGCACGGCCTCGACGCCCGGCTCCAGCACGAGACCGGGATGCCCATCGTGGTGGCCCGCGACCCGTTGAACTGCGTCGCCATCGGCAGCGGCCAGTGCCTGGAGGAGTTCGAGGCCCTGAAGCGGGTGCTGATCACCTCCACGTCCCGCTAACCGGTCCGCCAGGCTCCCGGGGGTGGCCAAACCCAGGCGGTCCCGCCGTACCCTGACGACGCTCGTCGTCCTCGTGCTGCTCTCGGTGACGATCATCACGCTCGACGCCAGCGGCAAGGGCCACAGCCTGACGTCGGGCATCAAGTCGGTGGCGACCGACGTCTTCTCGCCGTTCCGGTCCGGCTTCAACGACATCATCGACCCGATCGGCGAGTTCTTCGCCGGCGCCGTCCACTACGGCGCCCTCGAGCAGGAGAACCACAAGCTGCAGGCCCAGATCGGGGCGCTCCGCCAGCAGGCCGTCCAAACGCCGGCCCAGCAGAAGCAGCTCCGGCGGCTTCAGAGCGTGCTCGCCCTCCACACACTGCCGGCGGCGGTGCAGACACTGCCGAAGGTGGCGGCCGAGACGATCGCCACCACGACGTCCAACTTCGCGTCGACGATCACAATCAACAAGGGACGGAGCCAAGGGATCGTCATCGGTGACGCCGTTATCAGCAACGGCGGGCTCGTCGGGCGGGTCGTCGCCGCTTCCCACAGCACCGCGACGGTGCAGCTCCTCACCGACGGCCAGTTCAAGGTCGGCATCGTCTACGGCAACGACCAGTTCGCCACCCTCCAGGGCCAGGGGGCCGGGAAGCCGCTGGCCCTGAACGACGTCTCGCCGAACACAAAGATCACAAAGAAGACAGCGCTCGTCACCAACGGCCTGGCCGGCGCCCAGTTCCCGAGGAACATCCCGGTGGCCAGGATCACCTCCATCCACACGGTGAGCGGCGCCACCCAGAAGGACGTCCTGGCCGAGCCGCTGGCCGACCTCGGCACACTGACGTACGTCCAGGTCGTCCAGTGGAGCCCGTCGCCGACAGGCGCGCCCACAGGCCACGCGCCGACAACATGAGGCGCCGGTGACCGGTCGCAGCCTCCTCAAGCTCGTCCTCGTCGTCTTCGTGACGCTGCTCGTCCAGTCGACGATCGGCGTCGACATCACGATCTTCGGCGCCCACCCGGACCTGATGCTCCTGCTGCCGATCGCCGCCGGCATCGCCGGCGACGCCGAAGAGGGCGCGGTCATGGGGTTCGTCGCCGGGCTCGCCGCCGACCTGCTCCTCCCGACGCCGTTCGGTCTGTCCGCCCTGGTCTTCTGCCTCGTCGGCTTCGCCGTCGGCGCCAGCACGGGGGCCGTCACCCGCGAGGTCTGGTGGTTTCCGCCGCTGGTCGCGCTCGCGGCGAGCGCGGTAGCCGTCATGCTGTACGCCGTGATCGGCGCCGTCCTCGGGCAGGAGCAGTTCCTCCGCGTCGACCTGGCGGCGTATCGTCGCCGTCGTCGCCATCGTCAACGCCATCCTGGCCGCCCCGGCTGTCCGGATGGTCGGTTGGGTCCTCGGGCCGGCCTCGGGCGACGGCGCCCGGCCCTCGATGGCCGGAGGCCGCTGGTGAGCGGCGTGGCCGGAGGCCGGCCATGAGCCACCCGGCCGGAGGCCGGTCATGAGCCGCCGCTCGCTCCGGCACCCGTTCGGCGGCGGAAACTTCTACCCGAAGCCATCGTCGGGCCGCCCACGCCCCAAGCACCGGAGCAAGGCCCGCCAGCCCCGCATCCGTCCCCGCCGCAACGTCAGCGTCGGTTCGTTCGTCGCGTCGCCCGAGGACCAGCCGTCACGACCGCTGCTCCGACTGCAGATCGTCGGCGTCATCGTCCTCGTCCTCTTCGTCGTCATGGTCCTGCGGCTCTGGAGCCTCCAGGTCATCGACGGCAAGTCGTACGCGGCCGTCGTCAACGCCAACCAGATCCGCACCGTCTCGGTCGACCCGCCCCGCGGTGTGATCGTCGACCGGCACGACACGGTGCTCGCCGGCAACACGATCGAGACAGAGATCGTCCTCTCCCGGGCCGAGGCCACACAGCACCCGACAGTGATCGGCAAGGTCGCCGCCCTGGTCAACCAGACCCCCAAGCAGATCGAGGCCGCCCTGGCCGACAAGCAGTACAGCCCGTACGAGCCGGTGCCGATCCTCCAGAACGCCAAGCCGACAACCGTCCAGTACCTCGACACACACACCAGCGAGTTCCCCGGTGTCTCCGTCCAGCACGTCAGCCAGCGCCACTACCCTCAGGGCAACGGCACACTGGCCACCCACGTCCTCGGCTACGTCGGGGCGATCACAGCCACATTCTTGAAGGCCCACCCGAACCAGGGCTACACACAGTCGACACAGGTCGGCAAGGCCGGGATCGAGTCCCAGTACGAGCCGTACCTGCGCGGCGTCCCCGGCAAACAGGAGCTCGAAGTCGACGCGTCCGGCGACGTCGTCGGCACGCTGAAACAGACCGCCGCCACCCAGGGCGACACCGTCGTCCTCAACATCACAGCCGGCCTCCAGGCCGCGGCCCAGAACGCCCTGGCGTCCGACATGACCGCCGACAAGAAGACCAGGGACCCCAGTACCGGGAAGCTCCCGGCGGCCACAAACGGTGCCGTCGTGGTCATGGACGCCGAGACCGGGGCCGTCCTGGCCCTGGCGTCGAACCCGACGTACTCACTCGACACATGGGTCGGCGGCATCTCGACCGCGGCCTACCAGAACCTGTCCGCCGGCTGCCAGGGATCGTCCGGAGCCTGTCCGCTCAACGACTACGCCATCCAGGGCCTGTACACCCCCGGGTCCACCTTCAAGTTGGCGACGGCCACCGCCGCCCTGCAGACCGGGCTCATCGGTCCCGAGACAACCATCAACGACACCGGCACGTTCACGATCAAGACAACAACATGCAAGACCGGTGGCCCGGGCTGTTCGTTCAAGGACAACACAGCGTCCGACGCCGGGCGGGTAAACGTCTCCTCTGCGCTGACCAAGTCCGACGACTACTTCTTCTACACACTGGGCTACCGCTTCTACAAGACAGCGGGCAAGTACGGCGCCGACGCCATCCAGAAGACGGCCAACTCGTACGGCTTCGGCCAGCTGACGACAGTCGACCTGCCCGACGAGGCCCAGGGCCGGGTCGACAGCGCGACAGAGGTGAAGAAGCTCCACCAGGAGACACCGAAGAACTTCCCGAACACAACGTGGTACGTCGGGAACAACGTCGAGATGGCCTTCGGCCAGGGCGGCACCGTCGTCACGCCGATCGAGGAGGCCCAGGCCTACGCCACGTTCGCCAACGGCGGCACCCGGTACCAGCCGCAGGTGGCGTCGGCGATCGTCACGCCGACCGGCCAGATCGTCAAGCGGTTCGCGCCGAAGGTCACGGGGAAGGTCACACTCTCCCCGGCCGACCACGCCGCCATGGCGGCCGGGTTCGCCGGGGTGGTGAACACACCCCACGGCACCGCGTACCAGACCTTCCAGCAGATCTCCAAGGTGCCCAAGACATACCCGATCTCCGGCAAGACCGGGACGGCCGACGTGTCGAAGACAACAGCCAAGGAGCCGAACGCCTGGTTCGTCGGCTTCGGCCCGACGAACACGACACACCAGTACGTGGTCGCCGTCGTCGTCAACCAGGGTGGCTACGGCGCCACAGCCGCCGCCCCGGCCGTCGCCAACATCTTCAACTACCTCTACTCGAATCCCGTCTCGTCGACACCCAAGGTCCCGACGGCCGCCGAGCAGCCGTCGACAACCCCGCCGACGACGATCCCGCCGATCGGCACGCCGCCGCCGACGACCACCACGACGACGGCGCCCGGTGCCCCGGCGTCGCCGACCACGACGACGACAGCCGCCACAACCACCACCACCCCGCCGAAAACAGGCACCGGCGGGTAGCCGGTCGGGCCCCGTCGGGGGACCCCCGTAGACTCGGTAGCCGATGGGATCGCTCTGGCCGCAGGTCGAACAGCTGCTGATGGGCGTCCAGAAGCCGGCCCGGTACATCGGGGGTGAGCAGGGCGCCCGCCAGCCGGTCCACGGCCCCGGCCAGGTCGCCTGGCTGCTCCTCTATCCCGACACGTACGAGATCGGGCTGCCGAACCAGGGCCTGCAGATCCTCTACGAGCTGCTCAACGAGCGATCCGACGCGGTCGCCGAGCGGGCCTACGCCCCGTGGGTCGACATGGAGGCCGCCATGCGAGCGGCCGCAGTGCCGCTGTTCTCGGTCGAGAACCACCTGCCGGCCCGGGCGTTCGACGTCCTCGCCTTCAACCTGTCGGCCGAGCTCGTCTACACGAACGTCCTCAACCTGATCGACCTCGCCGGCGTGCCGCTGCACGCGGCCGAGCGCGGGCCCGCCGACCCGCTGGTCGTCGCCGGCGGCCACTGCACGTACAACCCCGAGCCGCTGGCCGACTTCGTCGACGCCTTCGTCCTCGGCGATGGCGAGGAGGCCGTCGGCGACGTGACCGACGTCCTCGCGCCGTGGTTGGCCCGCCCGGTCGACGAGCGCGACCGCCGCGACGTCCTCGTCGCCCTGGCCGGGGTCGACGGGGTCTACGTCCCGAGCCTCTACCGCCCCCGCTACGACGGCGGCCGGCTCGTCGCCACCGAGCCGGTCGTCCCCGGCGTCCCCGAGCGGGTCGAGAAGCGGACGATCGCCGACCTGGCCGACTGGCCGTACCCCAAGCAGCAGCTCGTGCCGTTGACCGAGGTCGTCCACGACCGGCTGAACGTCGAGGTCTTCCGCGGCTGCACCCGCGGCTGCCGGTTCTGCCAGGCCGGGATGATCACCCGCCCGGTCCGCGAGCGCCCGGCCGCCCAGGTCCGCCAGATGGTCAGCGACGGCCTCGAGCGGACCGGCTACGACGAGGTCGCGCTGACGTCGCTGTCGACCGCCGACTTCTCCGACATCGAGGACACCGTCCGCGACATCGTCGACGACCCGCGCCACGGCGAGCGGGTGTCCGTCAGCCTGCCGAGCCTGCGGGTCGACGCCTTCACCGTCGGCACCGCCGCCCAGATCCAGCGGGTGCGGCGGACCGGTCTGACGTTCGCCCCCGAGGGCGGGACGTGGCGTATGCGGCAGGTCATCAACAAGCTGATCCGGGAAGAGGACCTGTACGCCGCGGTCGACGCCGCCTTCAGTCAGGGCTGGCGCCGGGTCAAGCTCTATTTCCTGATCGGCCTGCCGACCGAGCAGGACGAGGACGTCGTCGGCATCGCCGAGCTCGGCAAACGCTGCGTCGAGATCGGCCGGCGGTACCACCCCACCGTCACCGTGACCGCGTCCGTCGGCGGCTTCGTGCCGAAGCCGCACACGCCGTTCCAGTGGTTCGGCCAGACGACCGTCGCCGAGCTCCACCGCAAGGTCGTCGTCCTGCGTAACGCCGCCCGGGGCATCCGCGGGCTGACGATCCGCTGGCACGATCCCGAGGCCACCGCGGCCGAGGGCATCGCCAGCCGCGGCGACCGCCGGGTCGGCGCGGTCATCGAGCGCGTCTGGCGGGCTGGCGGCACGTTCCAGGAGTGGACCGAGCAGTTCGACCTGGACCGGTGGGAAGAGGCGCTGGCCGCCGAGGGGCTGTCCCTCGACGACATCGTCTACCGCCACCGACACGCCGACGAGGCCCTCCCGTGGGACCACATCTCGGCCGGCCTGCACCGGGACTTCCTCTGGGAGGACTGGGAGCAGGCCCTCGCCGGCGCCGGGCTGGAGGACTGCCGGTGGACCCCGTGCTACGACTGCGGCGCCTGCACCGGCTTCGGGCTCGAGCACGTCGTCGCCTCGCCGGTGCCACCGGCCGGCGGGAGCCAGGGGACCGGGCAGGACCTGGCGACCGGCGGCCGCGTCCCCGTCGAGCTCCTCGCCGCCCGCCCGGCCCCGACCGGATGACCCCGCCCGAGCTGCCCGCCACCGGAGAGGGGGCGAACGGGGCTCCCGCCGGGCAACGACAGAGCCTCCGGTTCCGCTACAGCAAGCTCGGCAAGATCCGGTTCACGAGCCAACGCGACGTCGCCCGGATGTGGGAGCGGGCGTTCCGCCGGGTCCGGTTGCCGGTCGCCTGGTCCGCCGGGTTCTCGCCCCGGCCGCTGCTCAGCTTCGGGCTGGCCCTGCCGACCGGCGCCGAGTCGCTCGGCGAGTACCTCGACGTGCGCCTCGACGTCGGCGAGGGGGGGGAGCACCACTCGGGAGCCCCCGGCGAGATCCTGCTCGGGAGCCCGGCGGGGCTCTCCGATCTCACCGACCGGTTGTCCGAGATGCTACCGGACGGGATCACCGTCCAGGCCGCCGCCTTCATCGCGGATGACGGTACCTCTCTGCAGCAGGAGGTATCATCTTGTACCTGGGACCTGGAGGTATTCGGTTTGACCGCAGACGAGCTGGCGACGCGGGTCGAGCAGTTGCTCGACGCTCCGAGCGTCGTCGTCCGGCGAGTGCGGAAGGGCCGCTCCGTGGAAGATGATCTCCGCCCAGCGGTACGGACGCTGTCGCTCGTGCCCGAACAGGCGCTCGTCCCCGACGAGGGAGGCCTCGAAGGGGGACCGTGGCGCCTTCGGGCGGAGCTGGCGACCCAACCGCGTGGGGTCCGACCCGGAGAATTGCTGGAAGGGCTCGGTGCCGGCCTCGTGCTGGCCCGAGCTCGTAGAACACACCAATGGATCGAGCGCGACGGCGCCCGGTGGGAGCCGCTCGGAGCCGGCCTTCCCGAACCGGCGCCCGCGCCGCACGCCGCAGGGCGTGCGTCATGAGCTGCACGAGGAGGGACTTCCCTCATGTCCGAGTCCGAGAACGGACGGCCCACTCCCGGGCCCGCCGGTACGAACGGGGCCGCGGACGGCCCCGCGCCTACAGAGAACGGGGCTTCACGGGGCGC
This sequence comes from uncultured Actinomycetota bacterium, assembly GCA_963745595.1. Taxonomy (GTDB): domain Bacteria; phylum Actinomycetota; class Acidimicrobiia; order Acidimicrobiales; family RAAP-2; genus DASZUK01. Next base: position 107,616 of record CAVUYB010000008.1, read on the forward strand.
CGACCCGGGTAACGGCTCGCCGACCGCGGCCGGCCGGACCGGCGTCGCTGCGCCGGCGGCCAAGCCGCGGATCGGCGACACCCGACCGGCCCCGTCGACCCCACCGGGCCACCGTCCGGCCCCGCCACCCGCGGGCAACCTGCCGGGGGCGAACCAGCCGACCGGCAGTCCACCAGCGGACGACCCGCGGCCGGTGGCGGCCCCCGCCGCGGCCGGGTCGGCCTCGAACGGCTCGCCGGCGCCCACCGCCCGGAGGTCGCCGCCGCCCAGCACACCTAGGACCGGCACACCTACGACCAGTACGCCTACGACCGGTGCACCGCGGGCCAGTGGTGCCGCCCGGGCCGGCGCGGCTCGGGCCGGTGACGCGTCGGCGGCCGACGCCGACGCCGATGCCGACACAGGCGCGGACGAAGGTTCCGGTTCGGGCGACGGTCAGGCTCGGCGGAGCCGCCGCCGCCGTGGCGGCCGCGATCGCAAGGGTCGCTCCGTCGGTCGGTATCTCATGTGCGTCCACGTCCAGCCGGGCCTGGCCCAGATCGCCATGCTCGAGGGCCGGTCGCTCGTCGAGCACTACGTCTCCCGGGCGGCCGACGAGACGACGCAGATCGACGGGAACATCTACCGCGGTCGCGTCCAGAACGTCCTCCCCGGCATGGAGGCCGCGTTCGTCGACATCGGCATCCCGAAGAACGCAGTCCTCTACCGCGGCGACGTCCGCTACGACGTCGACGACGTCGACGGGTCCGGCCAGGGCCAGAAGGCCCAACCCCGCATCGAACAGGTGCTCCGGGCCGGCCAGACCATCCTCTGCCAGGTCACGAAGAACCCGATCGGCGCCAAGGGCGCCCGGCTGACCCAGGAGGTCTCGCTGCCCGGTCGGTTTGCCGTTCTCGTCCCGAACTCCAGCGCGTTCGGCATCTCGAAGCGGCTGGGCGACAACGAGCGACGCCGGCTGCGCAAGATCATCGACGACGTCCGGCCGGCCGGCCACGGCCTCATCGTCCGGACGGCCGCCGAAGGGGCGTCGGAGGACGAGCTCCGTCGGGACGTCAACGGGCTGCTCCAGCAGTGGAACGCCATCGACGCCGAGGCTCGCCGCTCCGACAACCCCGGCCTCCTCTACCGGGAGCCGGACCTGACCGTCCGGCTCCTGCGCGAAGAGCTGAACAACGAGTACCGGGGCGTCATCATCGACGACCACACCCTTTACGAGCAGGTCCGCGGCTATGTCGCCACCGTCAGCCCCGAGCTGGCCGACCGGGTCGAGTACTACGACCCCGAGGCCGAGGCCCAGCCGCTGTTCGAGCGCTACCACGTGCACGAGCAGCTGCACAAGGCCCTCGACCGCAAGGTGTGGCTGCCGTCCGGCGGTTCGCTCATCATCGAGCGGACCGAGGCGCTGACCGTCATCGACGTCAACACCGGCAAGAACGTCGGCAAGACGAACCTCGAAGAGACCGTCTACCGCAACAACCTCGAAGCCGCCGAGGAGGTCGCCCGCCAGCTCCGGCTGCGCGACATCGGCGGGATCATCGTCATCGACTTCATCGACATGGAGATCCGCGAGAACCGCGACAAGGTCGCCACCGCCCTGCGCAACGCCCTGGCCAGAGACAAGACCCGGACCCAGGTCTTCGACATCTCCGAGCTCGGACTCGTCGAGATGACCCGGAAACGGATCTCCGAGGGGCTCATCGAGTCGCTGTCGACCGTCTGCGAGGTCTGCAACGGCCGCGGGATCGTCCTCGACGCGTCCGCGCTGTAGGGCCGCCGGGTAGGGCGGGCGGCGACCCGCGCTCGATGCGCTAACATTCCCAGCTCATGTACGCAGTGATCCGGACCGGTGGAAAGCAGGAACGAGTGGCCGAGGGCCAGCGTCTGCGCGTCGAGCTTCTTGGTGAGGCCGTCGGCGCCAGCGTGACGCTGGAGCCGGTGCTCCTCGTCGACGGCGAGACCGTCCTGGCCACGCCCGAGCAGCTCTCGGGCGTCACCGTGACCGCCCAGATCGTCGGCGAGGAACTGGGGCCCAAGATCAACGCCATGACGTACAAGTCGAAGACGAACCAGCGCCGCCGTTGGGGGCACCGCCAGCGCTACGCCACGGTGGAGATCACCTCCATCGCCGCCGGCTGACCCTGACCGCGCCGAACGGAGAGGAACCGAGATGTCCAAAACCAAGGGTGGCGGCTCGACCCGGAACGGCCGGGACTCGAACGCCCAGCGACTCGGCGTCAAGACCTTCGACGGCACCGCGGTGACCGCCGGTTCGATCCTCGTTCGCCAGCGCGGCACCCGGTTCCACCCCGGCATCAACGTCGGTCGCGGTGGCGACGACACGCTCTTCGCCCTGGCCGACGGTGTCGTGAAGTTCGGCATGCGCAAGGACCGCAAGCTCGTCGACGTTCTTCCCGGCTGAGCTCCGGTTCGGCTGAGCGTTCGCCCAGCTGGGCTCCGGTCCAGCTGAGCTCCGGTCCGGTTGACCGGCCGGATGCCTCAATCCGACGCGTCGGCGGACGATGCCGGCTTTCCGGTCACGGTCAGCTTTTCGATCACGCCGCGGACGATCCGGGCCACTGACTCGACCGTCCGTCCGGCGGCGATCGGCACCTCGTCGACGTCGATCGGACCGGGCGCGGTGCCGGCCGCCGGGTTCGTGACGACGGCCAGGCCGAGGACGTCGGCTCCGAGGTGGCGGGCGGCGATCGCCTCCGGCACCGTCGACATACCGACGACGTCGGCGCCGAGCGCCGCCAGCATCCGGATCTCGGCTGGCGTCTCGAAATGCGGGCCGGCCATCTGGGCGTAGACGCCCTCGGGGAGCGTCGGGTCGACCTCGTGGGCCAGCGCCCGCAGCTGCGGCGACCAGGCGTCGGTGAGGTCGAGGAACGGTGAGCCGTGCGGGTGGCCGGCCGGGATGCCGGCCAGCGGCGAGCTGGCCGTGAGGTTGAGATGGTCGGCGATGGCGACGACCGTGCCGACCGGGAACGCCGGGTTGATCCCACCGACGCAGCACGTGAGGACGACCGTGTGACAGCCGGCCGCCATCGCCATCCGTACCGGGTGGACGACCTCCGTCGGCGTCCGGCCCTCGTAGAGGTGGAGGCGCCCGGCCGTGACGAGCAGCCGCGTCGGGCCGACGTCGATCGGCCAGATCTCCGGGCGGTGGCCCATCGCGGTGAAGCGCGGGAACCACGGCATCGTCGCCAGATCGATCGGTGGGCTATCGGCGCCCAGGAGCTCGGCCACCGGCGACAGGCCGGTCCCGAGCACGACGAGGACGTCGTGGGCCTCCCGACCGGTGTTCCGCAGCAGCTCCCGGGCGGCCAACCGGGCCTGTTCGAACGGGTCCGCGCCATGGGCGCCCGGGGTCGTCGTCGGCATCGGGCCATGCTAGGTGCCGGCCCTCCGCGCCGACGTCTCGGTGCCGGTCAGGCAACGGCCGTCGTGGCCACCGGTAGGATCACGGATGTGGAAGACGGCTATCACCCCCCGGTCGAGGAGTACCTGGAGACGGTCCACTCCTTGCAGGAGGAGGGAACGCCGGCCATCCAGGCCCGGATCGCCGAGCGGCTCGGGCGGTCGGCACCGTCGGTGTCGGAGATGCTCGACCGGCTCGCCGACGACGGGTACGTCCGCCGCGAGGGCCGGGTGGTCGAGCTGACGCCGAAGGGGTCCGTCCTGGCCGAAAAGGTCGTCCGCAAGCACCGGCTGGCCGAGCGGCTGCTGGTCGACGTCATCGGCCTCGAGTGGCACAAGGTCCACAAGGAGGCCGGTCGCTGGGAGCACGTCATCTCCGACGACGTCGAGGAGCGGCTGGTCACCCTGCTCGGCGACCCGGGAACGTGCCCGCACGGCAACCCGATCCCGGGGTCCGCGGTCCCGGTCGACGAGTCGGGGCAGCGCCCGCTCGCCGACGTCCCGCCGGGCTCGACGGTCCGGCTGGAGCGGATCAGCGAGGACGTCGAACTGGACATGGACTCGCTCGCCTACCTCGACCGGTACGGGTTCATCCCCGGCGCGATCGCCGAGGTGACGTCCCGGGGACCGGACGGCACGCTGCTGCTGGCCGTCGGCGAGGCGACGGTCGCCTTCGGCGCCGACCTCTCGCGCCGGCTCTACGTCGCCGTCGTCTGAGTGACCGTCCGGTACGAGGCCGACGCGCTGGTCACCGGCGCGCCGTTCGTCAGCGCGCCGTTCGACCAGCTCGGCGCCAGTGGTGCACCGGCCCGGTGTACTCGACATCGACGGTGACCGGATCGCCTGGGCCGGAGCGGCGAGCGACGCGCCGGCGCTGGGGACCGGGGCGAACGGGGCGAATGGGACGACCGAGGTGGTCACCCTCGGCGGGCTGGTCATGCCTGGCCTCGTCAACACGCATGCGCACACGCCGATGACCCTGCTGCGCAGCGTCGGTGATGGTCTCCCGCTCGACCGCTGGCTGCGCGAAGCGATCTGGCCGCTCGAGAGCCGGATGACCGACGACGACGTCCACTGGGGCATGTTGCTCGGCGGCGACGAGCTGCTGCGCTGTGGGGTGACGACGACGTGCGAGATGTACCGGCCCGGCCGCCCGGTCGCCGAGGCGGCGCTCGAGACCGGTCTCCGTTGCGTGCTGACGCCGACCGTCTTCGACCGGCCGGGTGGGCCGTCCTGGCAGGACTGCCTGGACGAGGCCGGCCAGCTCCACGCGGCCGCCGACGGTCGCGACGGCCGGCTCTCGGTCGGGATCGGCCCGCACGCCGCGTACACGCTGCCGGGCGAGGCACTCGTCGCGGCGGCCCGGCTGGCCGCCGAGCTGGACGCGCTCGTCCAGATCCACGTCGCCGAGACGGTGGCCGAGGACGAGGGCGTCCGGGCCACCCACGGCTGCAGCACGCCCGAGCTGCTGGCCCGGCTCGGTGTGCTCGACGGCCGGGTCCTCGCCGCGCACTCGATCTGGTTGAGCGACGCCGACCTCGACCTCTACGAGCAGCACGACGTGGCGGTCGCGCACTGCCCGCAGAGCAACGGAAAGCTCGGCAGCGGCGTGGCGAAGGTGGCGTCGATGCGCGCCCGGGGGATCCGGGTGGGCCTCGGCACCGACGGCCCGGCGTCGAACGACAACCTCGACCTGTGGGAGGAGCTGCGGCTGGCACCGCTGCTGGCCCGGGCGGTGGCGGCCGATCCGGGGGCGCTGACGACGGCCGACGCGCTGCACCTGGCCACCCGCGGCGGCGCCGACGCCCTCGGGCTCGACACCGGCGCGCTCGAGCCGGGCCGGCTGGCCGACTTCATCCGCCTCGACCTGACCGACTTCGTCCCGGCCACCGACGACGCCGAACTGCTGGCCCATCTCGTCTGGGCATCGTCGAGCCGGTCGGTCACCGACGTCTGGGTCGGCGGCCGCCAGGTCGTCGCCAACGGGGTCTGTTCGACGGTCGACGTGGCCGAGGCGCGGCGGCAGGTCGCGGCCCGGGCCCGGCGGCTCCGGGCCTGACCCGTAGGATCTCGTCGTGTCCGGGTTCGTCGATGAAGCGCAACTGCATGCCAAGGCCGGCGACGGCGGCGCGGGGATCGTCTCGTTCCGGCGCGAGGCGCACGTCGACCGCGGTGGCCCCGACGGCGGCGACGGCGGGCGCGGCGGCGACGTCTGGCTGGTGGCGACGACGAACCAGGCGTCGCTGCTCGGCTTCCGGGACCACCCGTTCCGCCGGGCGGTCGACGGCGCCCACGGGTCGGGCAAGCGCAAGCACGGTACCCGCGGTCCTGACCTCGAGGTCCCGGTCCCGGTCGGCACCGTCGTCCGGGAGCGCGACGGCGAGCTCCTGTGCGACCTGCTGGCGGCCGGCGACCGCTGGTTGGCCGCGGCGGGTGGCCGGGGCGGGCGGGGCAACGCCCGGTTCCTGAGCAACACCCGCCGCGCCCCGTCCTTCGCCGAGCAGGCCGAGCGCGGTCAGGAGCGCTGGCTCGACCTCGAGCTGAAGCTCGTCGCCGACGTCGCGCTCGTCGGCTTCCCGAACGTCGGCAAGTCGACGCTCATCTCCGCCGTCTCCGCCGCCCGCCCGAAGATCGCGGACTACCCGTTCACGACGCTCCAGCCCCATCTCGGCGTCGTCCGCGTCGGCCGCCGCGGCGCGGCCGACGAGGTCGAGCTGGTGATGGCCGACGTTCCCGGTCTGGTCGAGGGAGCGGCCGAGGGCCGCGGCCTCGGCCATCGGTTCCTCCGCCACGTCGAACGGGCCCGGGCGCTCGTCGTCCTGCTCGACCTGGCCGCGCTCGACGGGCGCCCGCCGGCGGACCAGCTCGACGTGCTGCTCGGCGAGCTCGGGCGCTACCAGCCGGACCTGCTCGACCGGCCGAGGGTGGTCGTCGGCTCCCGGGCCGACCTGGTGCCGGACGCCGATGCCGGCCCGGCCGAATTGGTCATCTCGGCGGTCACCGGCCAGGGCCTTCCCGATCTGCTCGGCCGGCTGGCCCGGACCGTCACGGCGGCCCGGGAGGCCGAGGTGCCGGCGGTCACCGGTCAGATCGTCATCCACCGCCCGGCGCCCGAGGGCATCGTCGTCGAGCGGGTCGGCAGCCGCGCCTGGCGGCTCGTCGGCCGAGCGGCGGAGCGGGCGGTCGGGTTCTCCGACCTGACCGACGACGGGGCGATGGACGAGGCCGTCCGCCGGCTCCGCCGGCTGGGCACCGACCGCGCCCTGGCCCGGGCCGGGGCCCACGACGGCGACGAGGTCGAGGTCGGGCCGGTCTCGTTCACCTGGTACCGCGACGGGGCCGATCTCGGCGCCACCGAGGAACGCGACGACGCCCGCCCGGCGGCCCTCCGTCGGCGGGGCCGCCGATGAGCCGCCCGATCCTCGTCGTCAAGGTCGGCTCGTCCACCGTGACCGCGCCCGATGGGGCGGCCGACCGCGACGTCGTCAACCGGCTCGGCGACGAGATCGCCGAGCAGCGCCGGCACGGCCGGGACGTCGTCGTCGTGACGTCCGGAGCCATCGCCGTCGGTTGGTCGGCCCTCGGGCGACGCGGGCCGCGACCGACGGACCCGGCCGTCCTCCAGGCGGTCTCCGCTATCGGCCAGCACCGCCTGATGCGGGCATGGCAGGACGGCCTGGCGCCGCACGACCTGCTCGCCGGCCAGGTGTTGCTGGCCCCGCTCGACTTCGTCCACCGCCAGCAGTACCTGCACGCCCGGGGCACGCTCACGCACCTGCTCGAGCTCGGCGTCGTCCCGGTCGTGAACGAGAACGACGCGGTCGCCGACGAGGAGATCCGGTTCGGCGACAACGACCGATTGAGCGCGCTCGTCGCCCACCTCGTCGGGGCCGAGCGGCTCGTCCTGCTGACCGACACGCCCGGGTTGCTGACCGGTGATCCGCGCGAGACGGATGGCGTCTCGCTCATCGAAGAGGTCGTCGAGATCGACCAGCAGCTGGAGGCCGTCGCCGGCGGATCGGGCAGCGACGTCGGCAGCGGCGGGATGGCGTCGAAGCTCGCGGCGGCCAAGATCGCCACGTGGTCCGGCGTCGAGGTCGTCATCGCCGACGGCAAGCGTCCGGGCGTCCTCGGCGCGGTCGTCGCCGGCGAGGCCGCCGCCGGCACCGTCTTCCGGGCCCACGACCGACGGCTTCCGGCCCGGAAGCTCTGGATCGCCTTCGCTCTCGGCTCGTCCGGCAAGCTCGTCGTCGACGACGGCGCCCGGCGGGCCGTCGTCGAGCGGGGTCGTTCCCTGCTGCCGGCCGGCGTCGTCGCCGTCCACGGGCGGTTCGATCCGGACGACGCGGTCGAGATCGTCGGCCCCAACGGCCAGGTCTTCGCCAAGGGTCTCGTCCGGCACGCGTCCGGCCGGAGCGACGAATGGGTCGGCCGCCGCAGCGAGGAGCTGCCCGACGATCTGCCGCACGAGATCGTCCACCGCGACGACCTCGTGCTGCTCGTCTGACCGCCGGGCCGGTCGGCGCCGGCTGACGACCCGGTAACCTTTCCGGATGAGCCTCACCGCGCTGGGCGGTCGCGTCCGGGCTGCGTCCCGCCAGATCGCCGCGACGTCGTCCGCGGTCCGCGACGACGTCCTCCGGACCGCCGCCGATCTGCTGGTGGCCGAGACCGGCGGCATCCTGGCCGCCAACCGGGACGACCTGGCCGCCGCCACCGGGCTGGCCGAGACGGCGGTCGACCGACTGACGCTGACCGAAGACCGCGTCCGGGCGATGGCCGATGGCCTGCGGACGGTCGCCGACCTGGCGGACCCGGTCGGCGAGGTCGTCGACGGTTGGGTGCGGCCGAACGGTCTGCGGGTCGAGCGGGTCCGCGTCCCCCTCGGCGTCGTCGGCGTGATCTACGAGAACCGCCCGAACGTGACGAGCGACGTCGCCGGGCTCTGCCTGAAGTCCGGCAACGCCGCCTTCCTCCGGGGCTCCGCCTCCGCGCTGGCGTCGAACGCGGCGATCGTCGACGTGCTGCGCCGGGCCCTCGACAAGGCCGGACTGCCGGCCGACGCGGTCGCCCTCGTCACCGACGGCAGCCACGAGACGGCCGTCGAGTTCATGCGGCTCCGCGGGGTCATCGACTGCCTCGTGCCCCGCGGCGGACCGGCGCTGATCGCCTCGCTGCTCGAGCACGCCACCGTCCCGTACGTGCTCGACGGCGACGGCAACTGCCACGTCTACGTCGACGCGGCCGCCGACCTGGAGATGGCCGAGCGGATCGTCGCCAACGCCAAGACCCAGCGACCCGGCGTCTGCAACGCCGCGGAGACGCTGCTCGTCCACGCCGACGTCGCCGCGCAGTTCCTGCCGGCCGTCCGCCGAGCGCTGCCCGACGTCGAGCTCGTCGGGGACGACCGGGTCCGGGCCGTCCTGCCCGACGCCGGCGTCGCCACCGACGACGACTTCGCCACCGAGTTCCTCGGGCTCAAGCTGAGCGTCGCCGTCGTCGACGACCTGTCGGCCGCGGTCGAGCACATCACCCGGTTCAGCTCCGGCCACTCCGAAGCGATCGTCACGGCCGACCTGGCGACGGCCGACCGGTTCGTCGCCGAGGTCGACGCGGCGGCCGTCGTCGTCAACGCGTCGACCCGGTTCGTCGACGGCGGCGAGCTCGGGCTCGGCGCGGAGGTCGGCATCTCGACGCAGAAGCTGCATGCCCGCGGCCCGATGGGCCTGCGCGAGCTGACCTGCGTCAAGTGGATCGTCCGCGGCGATGGCCAGGTCCGCCAGTGAATGCCGGTCGGACTGAGGCCGAGGCCGCCGGCGACCGCCGCGCCGTCGGACCGCTCGGGTTGCCCGACACCGGACCGCCGCGCTTCGAGTCGATCGAGGCCGTCCGCCAGGGGCTGGCCGGCCTCGACTACCTGGCCGACGAGGGGATCGCCGGCGTCGTCTACCTGGCCGACCGGCTGGCCAAGCCGGTGCTGGTCGAGGGGCCGGCCGGGACGGGCAAGACGCAGCTGGCCAAGTCGGTGGCCGAGCTGACCGGCAGCCGGCTCATCCGGCTGCAGTGCTACGAGGGTCTCGACGAGTCGAAGGCGCTCTACGAGTGGAACTACCGCAAGCAGCTCCTGCGCATCCAGGCCGGCCAGGTGGCCGGTGAGGGAACGGCTCCGGGCTGGCACGAGCTGGAGGAGGACATCTTCTCCGAGGACTTCCTGCTGACCCGGCCACTGTTGGAGGCCATCTCGGCCACCGAGCCGGTCGTCCTCCTGGTCGACGAGGTCGACCGGGTCGAGCTGGAGACCGAAGCCCTGCTGCTGGAGGTGCTCTCCGAGTACCAGGTGTCGATCCCCGAGCTCGGCACCGTCCGGGCGACGCAGCTGCCGATGGTCTTCCTGACGTCGAACAACACCCGAGAGCTGTCGGAGGCGCTGAAGCGCCGGTGCCTCTACCTCCACCTCGACTACCCGGACCTCGACCGGGAGCGGGCGATCGTCCGGGCCCGCGTCCCCGGCATCACCGAGGAGCTGGCCGACCAGGTCGCCCGGATCGTCCGGTCGCTGCGCACGCTCGAGCTGCGCAAGGCGCCGTCGGTCTCCGAGACGCTCGACTGGGCTCGGACGCTCGTCGTCCTCGGCATCGAGTCGATCGACGCCGCCGGCGCCCGCGACACGCTCCAGGTCCTCCTCAAGTACCAGACCGACATCGAGCGGGCGGCCAAGGAGCTGTTGGCCGCCGATGCTTGAGCTCCTCGCCGGGTTCGTCACCGAGCTCCGCCAGGCCGGCCTGCCGGTCTCGCTGACCGAGCACCTCGACGCGGCGGAAGCCGTGGGCCACGTCCCGCTGGAGGACCGTGAGGCGCTCAAGTACGCGCTCGGGGCGACCCTCGTGAAGTCGAGCGCCCACTGGCGGGCCTTCGAGACCGCGTTCGAGATCTACTTCGCCAGCCGGCTCCCGGGGGCCGACGGCGTCGGTGGCGTGGGATCGGCCGAGGACGACGAGGCGACCGACCGGCCGAGCCAGCGGCCGGACGGCCAGGGGCGCGGGCCGGGCCGGGGGAGAGGGTCGGGCGGCGAAGGGATGTCGGCCGAGGAGCTGGCCCAGCTGCTCTACCGGGCGCTCCGCTCCGGCGACCCGGGCATGGCCGCGGTCGTCGCCCGGTACGCGGTCGACCGCTACGCCGGGATGGAACCGGGCCGCCCGGTCGGCGGTACGTACTACCTCTACCGGACGTTGCGGAACCTGGACCTCGACGGGGTGCTCGAACGGCTGATGGACGAGCGTCGGGACGAGGCGGCCACCGAGCTCGAAGAACGGCTGTTGGCCGACGAGTACCGAACCCGGATCGAGAAGGTCCGGCGAGCCGTCGAGAGCGAGATCCGGCGCCGGCTGGTGATGGACCGCGGCGCCGAGGCGCTGGCCCGGTCGGTGCGCAAGCCGCTGCCGGAGGACATCGACGTCATGCACGCCACCCGGGAGGAGCTGGCCGAGCTCCGGCGGGCCCTCCACCCGCTCTCCCGCAAGCTCGCCGTCCGGCTGGCCCGCAAGCGCCGGCACGGCCGGCGGGGGCCGCTCGACTTCCGGGCCACCGTCCGCCGCTCGTTGTCGACCGGCGGCGTGCCGGTCGAGCCGCGCTTTCGCCATCCACGACCGGCGAAGCCGGAGATCTTCGTGATCGCCGACATCTCCGGCTCGGTGGCGTCGTTCGCCCGCTTCACCCTGCATCTCGTGCACGCCATCAGCTCGCAGTTCTCGACGGTCCGCAGCTTCGTCTTCGTCGACGGCATCGACGAGGTGACCCGGTTCTTCGACGCCGCCGACGACCCGGCGGTGGCCGTCCACCGGATCAACACCGAAGCCGACGTCATCTGGGTCGACGGGCACTCCGACTACGGCCACGCGCTGGCGGTCTTCAACCAGCGGTGGGGTGACCAGGTGACGTCACGGGCCAGCGTCTTGATCCTCGGCGACGCCCGGAACAACTACCACGCCACCGAGGCATGGGTCCTCGAAGAGCTGTCGCACCAGGCCCGACACCTTTACTGGCTCAACCCGGAGCCCCGCGACTACTGGTCGTCCGGGGACTCGGTCATCGCCGACTATGCGGTCCACTGCGACGAGGTCGTCGAGTGCCGGACGCTCCGCCAGCTCGAACGGTTCGTCGGCAACCTCACCTGATCGGCGGCCCGGCTCAGCTGATCAACGAGACGGTGGTCCCGATCGGCGAGGCGCTAGCAGGCGTAGTCGTTGTCGAAGTTCGGTGTCAGCCCGCCGGCCGAGTACTGGCTTGTCGGTGTTGTCGGCGAGCCGGAGCTGTACTGCACCATGGCCACCGGCCCGGACGGCAGCGAGTGGTACTTGGTGTGGATGTTCTGGCAGGTTGTCACCGGGTTGAGGCCCCAGTCGGCCGCCCAGTAGGGGACAGCCGGCTTGTATGTCGTCCCGACGATCTTGCTCCAGACGCCCGGGCTGGAGTAAATGCCGACGTTGTTGAGGCCCTCGGAGTGGAGGCCGTCGATGGCGCCCTGGACGAGCGAGGCGTTGGCCGCGGTTGTCGACGTCCAGTTCGCCGTCTCGACGTCCAGCCACCAGCCGACCGAGGTGTTGACGCCGGCTTTCTGGGCCTTGGCGAAGGCGTCGACGGCCGCGTTGAAGCCGAAGTTGCAAGACGTCGGTGATGCCGACGACGCACAGGCTGGGTCTGTCGACGTCGCACTGGTGCCGTACGTGAGGAAGACGTAGAGGTTCAGCCCGCCGGCCGCCCACGCCGCCTCGGCGCTCAGGCAACGGTTCACGGAGCCGAACGACGCCCCCTCGACCTCGACGACGCCGATCGTGTACGGGCGCGGCGGCAGCTTTGTGCACTGGTAATTCGAGACGTCGTAGCCGTACGAGCCGGACGGGTACGTAGAGCCGCCGAACTGGCCGCTGCCGATCGCCTCGCTCATGCTGACGATCGGCTTGTTCAGCACCTGTGGGGCCGACCCCCAGTACGGGGCTGTGCCGTAGGCGCTGACCGCGCCGTTGCTGTTCGTGAACCAGTAGCCCTTGCCGGTGGCTGTGCCGGCCATGGCGACGATCGAGTACTTCTGCGGGACGTTGCCGACGGAACCGTAGAACTGGGCGTCGCCGTAGGCGAAGACGCCACCGTCCGACGCGGTGAACCAGTAGCCCTGGCCGTCGGGGGTCGGCGTCATGCCGACGATCGGCTTGTTCAAGTGGATGCTGCCGGTCGAGCCGTAGAACTGGGCGCTGCCGAAGGCGAAGATGCCGCCGTCGGCGGCGACCAGCCAGTAGCCGTCGCCTGTCGGCATGGCCGCCATGCCGACGATCGGCTGGTTGAGCGGCCGACCACCCATCGAGCCGAAGAAGTTCGCCGCACCGAACGAGAAGATGCCGCCGTCGGAGGCGACGAGCCAGTAGCCCTTGCCTGTCGGGGTCGGCGCCATCCCGACGATCGGCTTGTTCAGCGCCATCGCGCCGGTCGAGCCGTAGAACTGGGCGTCGCCGAACGAGAAGATGCCGCCGTCGGAGGCGACGAGCCAGTACCCGGCGCTGTCCGCGGTCGCGGCCATCCCGACGACCGGCTTGTTCAGCGTCATGCTGCCGGTCGAGCCGTAGAAGCCGGCCCCGCCGAACGCGAAGACCCCGCCATCGCTGGCGACGAGCCAGTAGGCGGCCACCTTCGTCGTCAGCGTCGTGGCCGCCGTCGATGTCGTCGTCGTTGTCGCACCGGCCGGCGAGGCGGTCGCGGCGACGAGCCCGCCCGCGACGAGCCCGCTGGCGACGAGGGCTCCGGCCACCAGGACCCGGCGCGCCGCAGCGAGCGCACGGAAAGGGGAGGGACGGCTCACGACGGCGGCCAGTGTACAAGCCGGTCGCGGCCACATGCAGGCATCCCCCGACTCGCGGCCAATGCCCGTACGGGCCCCGGGCGGGGCAACGGACGTGTGATCAGTCGCGCAGGAACTCGGCGACGCGGAAGGCGAGATCGAGCGACTGGCGGGCGTTGAGCCGGGGATCGCACGTCGTCGTGTACCGCTGGCCGAGATCGTCCTCGAGGATCTCCTCCGCGCCACCGAGGCACTCGGTGACGTCGTCGCCGGTCAGCTCGATGTGGACGCCGCCGGGCCACGTGCCGGCCTGCCGGTGGACCGCGAAGAACTGCTGCAGCTCCGCCAGGATGTCGTCGAACCGGCGCGTCTTGCGACCACCGTCGCTGGTGAACGTGTTGCCGTGCATCGGGTCGCACGCCCAGACGACCGGGTGGCCGGACTCGGCCACCGCGTCGAGCAGCGGCGGCAGCCGGGCCGCGACGTTGCCGGCGCCGAACCGGGCGATCAGGGTCAGCCGGCCGGGGACCCGTCCCGGGTCGAGCCGGTCGCACAGGGCGACGACCTCGTCGGCGGTGGCGTTCGGACCGACCTTGGCGGCCAGCGGGTTGATGACGCCGGACAGGAACTCGACATGGGCGCCGTCCGGCTGGCGCGTGCGCTCGCCGACCCAGAGCAGGTGGGCCGACGTGTCGACCCAGTCGCCGGTCAGTGAGTCCTGGCGGGTCAGCGCCTCCTCGTAGTTGAGGATCAGCGCCTCGTGGCTCGTCCAGAAGTCGACCTGGTGCAGGCCGCCCTCGGCGTCGAGGTCGATCCCGCAGGCCCGCATGAAGCGGAGGGCCCGGTCGATCTCGCTGGCGATCCGCTCGTACCGGCGCCCCTCGGTCGACGACGAGACGAACTGCTGGTTCCACGCGTGGACGTGGGAGAGGTCGGCGAACCCGCCCTTGGCGAACGCCCGGAGCAGGTTCAGCGTCGACGCAGACTGGTGGTACGCCGTAACGAGCCGGGCCGGGTCCGGCCGGCGGGCGTCGGCGTCGAACGTCTCGTCGTTGACCATGTGGCCGCGGAACGAGTCGAGCTCGACGTCGCCGATCCGTTCGGTCGGTGACGATCGCGGCTTGGCGAACTGCCCGGCGATCCGGCCGACCTTGACCACCGGCACGCCGGCCGCGTAGGTCAGCGCGACGGCCATCTGCAGGACGACTTTGAGCTTGTCCCGGATGTTGTCGGCCGCGAAGTCGGCGAACGACTCGGCGCAGTCGCCGGCCTGGAGCAGGAAGGCCCGGCCCTGCGCCACCTCGGCCAGGGCCGACGTGAGCTGGCGGGCCTCCCCGGCGACGACCAGCGGTGGGAGGGTCGCCAGGCGGGCCTCGGTCCGCTTCAGCGCCTCCTCGTCCGGCCACGTCGGCTGCTGGGCCGCCGGCCGGCGGCGCCACGACGCGGCCTGCCACTCGCTGCCACTCGCTGCCGGCTCGGTCACGGTCCCAGCGTACGGCTTCGGAGACGCCCGGCGGTACGGCCTCGGAGACGCCCGGCGGTACGGCCTCGGCGAGGCGCAGTGGTACGGCCTACGGCAGGGCCCGGACGACGCGTAGTCTCTCCGGGATGCCGGAGCGGCCGCAGCGGATCGGCATTCTCGGCGGTACCTTCGACCCGCCCCACGCCGGACACCTGGCGGCGACCGTCGCCTGCCGGGACGCCCTCGATCTCGACCGCCTGCTCCTCGTCGTCGCCAACGACCCGTGGCAGAAGGCACCGAGGCGGCGGGTCAGCCCGGCCGAGGACCGGCTGGCCCTGGCCCGGGCGGCCGCCGACGGCGTGCCCGGGATCGAGGTCAGCCGTACCGAGATCGACCGAGGCGGGCCGAGCTACACGGTCGAGACCGTCGAGGCCCTCCGCCGGGAGGCCGAAGAGGCTGGCCAGCCGGCCCCCGACGTCTTCCTGATCGTCGGCGCCGATCTGGTCGAGTCGCTGCCGACCTGGGAGCGGGTCGACGACCTCCGCCGGCTCGTGACCCTGGTCATCGTCTCGCGGCCCCGCAGCCCTCGGCGCCCGGACCCCGACGGCTGGCGGGTCGCCCACGTCGAGGGCGTCGATGTCGACGTCTCCAGTTCGGACGTCCGCGCCCTGCTCAGCGCCGGTCGGCCCGTCGACCGTCTCGTCCCCGAGGCCGTTATCCGTTGCATTCGCCGTAGAGATATGTACGCTGTCGGTAGATGACCGTCTCGAGCGTCGACACCGCCGAGCTTCCAAGAGTGGCCGCCGTGCCGGTCGTCGCTCCTTCTGCACCGGCGTTCGACCGACCGCCGACCGCCCTGGTCGACCTGCCGGTGCTCGATCTGCCCTCGATCGTCGACTTTCCGGCGCCAGTGGCCGACATCCCAGTGTCGGACGTCGCAGTGGCCGACGTCGCGGTGGCGGACATCCCGGTGGCCGGCCCGGCCGACCCGGTGGTCATCAGCCCAGCCGACCCGGTGGTGGCCGTCCCGGTCGATTCGCCGGCCCCGCTCGATCGGCTGGCGCTGCGGGCGGAGCGCCGCCAGCAGCGCCGCCAGCGCCGCCTCTACGCCGGCCTCGGCCTCTCCGTCATGGCGTCCACGCTGGCCGCCACCATCGTCGTCCTGGACGTGGTCCGTTGAGGGGTCGATGAACGTTCCGGCCGGAACGGTCCAGCCAGCGGCGGGCGAGGGCGGACCGATCGACTTGCCGGAGATTCCGCAGGCCGCCTTCGTGGCCGCCGTCGCGGCCGACGAGAAGCTCGGCCAGGACACCGTCCTCTTGTCGATGGCCGAGCTGCTCGGCGTCGTCGACGCGTTCGTCGTCACGAGCGGCCGCAACGTCCGCCAGGTCCGGACCCTGGTCGAGGAGATCGAGCGGAAGGTCAAGGAGGACGGGGGGCCGTCGCCGGCCAGCGTCGAGGGCCTGCGGGACGCCGGGTGGGTCCTGATGGACTACGGCGACTTCGTCGTCCACGTCTTCTTGGACGAGGTCCGCTACTTCTACGACCTCGAGCACCTCTGGTCGGGCGCGCCCCGCGTCCGCTGGCAAGCGGCCAATTCAGCCGCTGGACCAGCCGCTCGGCTGACCGACCGGCTGGGCTGATCAGCCCGGGGCGGTCGTCGGGGTCGGCCCAGTCGTGGTCGGTACTGCCGTGGTCGCTACGGGCGGCGCAGTCGTCGGGGTGGTCGTGGTCGACGACGCGTTCTGGGGTGTGAGGGACAGGTAGTCGTTCACCCGGACGACGCCGGTCTGCTGGGCTCCGGTGTCGGAGGGGACCTGGAGGGGCACGCCGTCGAGCTCGAACTGGACGCCGACTGTCAGGCGTCGGAGATCGTTGGCGACGGTGTAGACGACCTGGGCGACGGCGAGGATCAACGAACTGCCGGAGATCTCGCCGAACGCCTGGTTGAGGTCGACCGTCGCCACGCCGTCGGCGTACGACGAGTGGAGCAGGCGGACGTCGTTGGTGATCGCGGTCACCGTGCCCTGCTCGGCTTCGAGCGGCGTCGGCCCCTTCAGGAGGACCCGCAGCACGGTTGTCAGCGTCGCCGTCGACGGCCCGACGTTGCGCTGGGCCGGTGTGAGGTATTGCTGGCTGGCGTCGACGAAGTAGACGGTGATCGGCGCGGTACCCGGTGTCGACGTCGTCGACGTCGTCGTCGGGATGGTCGGGTCGAGCAGATGGAACGGCACCTGGTCCTTCGGCAGCGCCTTCGGGCCGCCGCTGGTCGGGACGCCGCAGCCGACGGCCAGGAAGGCCACGCCGGCCAGCACGGCGACGGCCGTCCGGCGGACGGTACGGCGGTCTCGCGGTCTCGCGGCCCGGCGGCTCATGCCCACTCCGTCTCGTCCTCGACGGGTAGCTCGACGGTGAACCGGGCGCCGCCGCCGTCGGCCTCGTCGGCCCAGACGGTGCCGCCGTTCAGCCGGACGTGCTCGGCGACGAGGGCCAGGCCGAGGCCGGTCCCGGTGCCGGCGCCGCGCTGGCCGGCGGCCTGGCCGCGGTAGAAGCGCTCGAAGACCCGGGCGCGTTCGGTCGGGGCGAGGCCGGTGCCGCGGTCCTCGACGGAGACGTGGATCGTCGCCCGCCCGTCGGCCCGCACCGGCCCGGGCTCGGCCCGGACCTCGGTGGCGCCGCCGCCGTAGAGGGCGGCGTTCTCGAGCAGGTTGGCCATCACGCGCTCGAAACGGCGCTTGTCGACGGTCAGCCAGGCGTCGGCGACGGCCGGGTCGATGGTGACGTCCGGCGCGGCCACGCCACCGGGCAGGGCGCGGACGTTGGCGGCGACGGCCCGGCGGACGAGCTCGCCGGCGGTGACCTCCTCGAGGGCGACGTCGGCCGACCCGGTGTCGGAGCGGGAGATCTCGAGCAGGTCGCCGACCATCCGCTGGAACCGCCGCAGGTCGGCGCCGAGCAGGACGAGGGCCCGCTGGGCGGTCGGCGGCAGCTCGTCGGCCCGGGATTCGAGCACGTCGAGGGAGGCGGCCAGCGTCGTCAGCGGCGACCGCAGCTCGTGGCTGACGTCGGACGTGAACCGGGCCTCCCGCTCGATCCGCTCCTGGAGTTGGTCGACCATCAGGTTGAACGAGCTGGTCAGGCCGGCGAGATCCGGGTCGGCGGTGTCGGCGGCGAGCCGGGTGTCGAGCCGGCCGCCGGCGATGGCGACCGCGGCCCGGGATACCCCGGTCAGCGGGCGCAGCGACCGGCTGGACGCCCAGGCGCCGATGACCGCGCCGAGCACGGTCGTGATCAACCCGCCGGCGAAGAGCGCGAGGGCGAGGACGTGGAGCGTGCTGTCGAGGTCACTGACGTTGAAGACCTCGAAGTACTCGGCCTTGACGGACGGGATCGGGATGCCGACCGCGATCTCGGGGCTGCCGTCGAGGACGAAACTCTGGGTGGCGGGCGTGCCGGAGAGCACGAGCGCCCGCAGTTCGACGGGCACCGAGTTGTGCCCGACGAGCGAGCTCCGGGCGTACCATGTGCCGCCGACGTGGAGGACCGAGTACGAGCCGGTCGTCCCGGTGTCGGCGCCGACCAGCAGCTGCTCGTACTGCTCGTGGTTGGCGAGCAGGTTTGTCCGGATGTACTGCGCGTTGACGTACGCCTGGTGCAGCGACGCGTTCTGGCGCTCGCTGACCAAGAAGTGCCGGGCGGTGAAGAACGACAGTCCGCCCATGCTGACCGACAGCAAGAGGGCGCCGAGGGCGAACATGACGGTCACCCGGGCCCGCAGGCCGAGGCGGGTCCAGAGCCGGTTGCGGAGCCAGCGGCGCCGCCAGCCCGAGGACCGGGCGATCGGCGGCTGGCTGATCGGCGCCGACTGGGCGGCGGGCGACGGCTGGCCGGCCGGCAGGGTGGCGGGGGCCGTGGCGTTCTTCGGCCCCTCGGCCATCTCAGGGAACCAGCTTGTAGCCCATCCCGCGGACGGTGAGGATGTGGCGGGGGAGGGCCGGGTCGGGCTCGACCTTCGTCCGCAGCCGGCGGATGTGCACGTCCACCAGCCGACCGTCCCCGAAGTAGTCGTAGCCCCAGACCCGGTCGAGGAGCTGCTCGCGACTGAGGACCTTGTTCGGGTTGGCCGCCAGCTCGCAGAGGAGCCGGAACTCGGTCCGGGTGCAGTGGACCTCCGTGCCGTCATGGTGCCGGAGGACGCCCTGCTCGGGCACGAGCTCGAGGTCGCCGAAGGTCAACACCGTCGGCTCGTCGTCGGCCGGCCGGGCCCGCCGGAGGAGGGCCCGGATGCGGGCGCCGAGCTCCTTGGCGACGAAGGGCTTCGTCACGTAGTCGTCCGCACCGGCCTCGAGCCCGGCGACGACGTCGTGGGTATCGGTGCGGGCGGTCACGATGATGATCGGCACCGCGCTCTGGCGCCGCAGCGCCCGGCAGCATTCGAAGCCGTCCATGCCGGGCAGCATGAGGTCGATGAGCGCGACGTCCGGCGACTGGGCGGCGAAGTGGTCGAGCGCGTCCTCCCCGCTGACCGCCTCGTCGACCTCGTAGCCCTCACCCTCCAGGGCCAGTCGCATCGACGACCGGATGCGCTCGTCGTCCTCTACTACCAGGATGCGGCTGCTCATCGGGCCCCATCCCCTCCGCCTGCGTCCATCTGGTGCTCCCCAACGCTCACCTCTGGCCTTGCCGCCCGGCGGTCCCCTCAGCTCCGCCAGATCTGCGTCGGCCAGATCGATCCGGCGATCATGCCATAGGCCTTGGCCCCAGTCGGGGTAGAGGGGTTGTTGAAGTTCTGGACGGTCGGGTTGGCGACGACCGCCCAGACCGCCCGGTCGCCCCACAGGTACGGCAGATCTTGGGCGAAGTACTCGTTGACCTTCCGGTACGCGGCGACCCGGGCCTGGGCTGTCGTGCTCGTCCGTCCGACCTGGAGGGCGGCCTCGATCCGGGGGTCGTCGTTGCGGGCCATGTTGATCGACAGGCCGTCGGCGTTCGACGTCGACGTGCTCCAGTAGATGTAGTTGAGGTCAGGGTTGACCGCGCCGAACTGCCGCCACTCGAACGCTTGGAACTTGCCTGTCAACGCGTCGTCGATCAGCTCGTTCTGCTCGACGACGCTCGTCGTGACCTCGAACCCGACGCTCTCGTAGCGCTCGCGCAGGTATGTCGCGGAGCGGACGGTCGCCGGGTCTGTGATCGAGCCGAGGGTGAACGACACCGGCTTCCCGGTCCGGCGCTGGACCTTGGCCAGCAGCGCCTTCGCCCCCGCCGGGTCGTACTTGGGCAGGGAGGTCGGCGAGTAGTACGGCGTGCCCGGCACGAACAGTCCGGTCGAGACCGGGTTGACGTTGATGTCGATGATCGACGCGTACGCTCGCGCGCTGACCGCCTTGGCCGCGGCCAGCCGGACTGTCTGGTCGTCGAACGGCGACTTCGACAGGTTGAGCATGACGAAGTTCATGTCCGGCTCGCCGACGACCGGGCCGCTGTCGTCGATGTACGACCACTGCCGCTTGCCGCGATAGGCGACGATGACCTGCGGGGTGTCGGTGATCATCATGTCGATCGTCCCGCTCTCGAGCGCCTCCGAACGGGTGTTGGCGTTCGGGATCGGCTTGTACGTGATGCGGTCCAGGTACGGCAGGCCCTTGCGCCAGTAGTGCTGGTTGGCGACCGCCGTGAAGTGTGTGTTCGGGATCCACTGGTCAAACGTGAACGGCCCGGTGCCGATCGGATGGTCGGTGCCATTTGTCCCGGCGGCGATCATCGCCGGCGCCATGACGTAGGCGAGCTGCCCGCCGACCCCGCCGGCCAGGT
Organism: uncultured Actinomycetota bacterium; assembly: GCA_963745595.1. Taxonomy (GTDB): domain Bacteria; phylum Actinomycetota; class Acidimicrobiia; order Acidimicrobiales; family RAAP-2; genus DASZUK01. The sequence continues at coordinate 128,141 of CAVUYB010000008.1, forward strand.
AGAACGGGAAAGGGACCCACGGCTGCTTGAGGTTGAGCGTGACGCCGAGCGGGCCGGACTGGACGATTGTCTCGACGATCGGCTGTAGGACGAGCCCGGACAGCAGCGAGTGGTAGTGCGCCTCGAGGTTCTGGAGCAGCGCGGCCCCGTCGCACGGCGTGCCGTCGTGGAAGACGACTGTCGGCCGCAGCGTCACCGTCCACGACGTGTACGACGCGTTCGGCACGATCGACTGGGCCAGGTACGGCGCCACGTTCCCGCTCGTCGTGATGATGGCCAGCGGGTCGAAGACCGTCCGGGCGTACATCACGCCGACGCTGTCGAAGCGGGCCGTCGCCGGATTGAACCCCTGCTCCTCGGCTGTCGTCCCGAAGATCACCGACCCGCCCCGCTTCGGCTTGGCCGCCGAGACGCCGTTGCGGCCCGGCCCGTTCGTCACGCGCCCCCGACGGGCCGTCCATGAACAGGAGGTCACCGGCCGCCGTCGCCCCGATGACGCCGGCGGCCACCGCGGCGGCGTGGGTGAGGAACGATCGGCGGTCCATCGGTCGAGCCATGCCACGCTCCCCCTTCCGACCCGGTTGCCCCTCGTCGGTCACGTTACCGTGCAGTAGTTCCCGACCGATGGCAGTTCCGCCGGCCGGCCCCCGGGCTGGTGCACCGACCGAAAGAGCCGCCGCCGGTACCGTGGGTGGCCTGTACCCTGGGGAAATGGTCGTCGACGACGATCCGTGGCGGGTGGACGGGTTTGGCCGCTGGCTGTCGACCCGGTCGTCGGCGACCGCCAAGGCGTACCGGTCGGACGTCGCGGCGTTCGTCGACTGGGCCACCCGCGCCGGCTGTGCTGGACCGGGTGACGTCGAACGGCTGCTGCTCCGGCGCTACCTCGCCTACCTCGGCACCCGCCGGTACGCCCGGTCGAGCGTCGCCCGGAAGGCCGCCGCGCTCCGGGCGTACTTCCGCTGGTGCCGCCAGACCGGCCTCGTCGACGCGGACCCCGCCCAGCGGCTCGCCGCGCCGTCCGGGCGCGGCCGGTTGCCGCAGGTGCTCAGCCCGCCGGACGTCGACCGCCTGCTCGATGCCGCCCGCCCGACCGACCCCGACGATCCGTTGGCCGCCGCGGTCGCCCTCCGCGACGACGCGGTCCTCGAGCTGCTCTACGCGGCCGGCCTGCGCGTCGCCGAGCTCTGCGGCCTCGACCGGGCCGGCGTCGACCTGGTCGGGCGGACGGTGACCGTCGTCGGCAAGGGGGACAAGGAACGCCGCGTCCCGGTGCACGAGCGCTGCGCGGCGGCGCTCGCCCGCTGGCTCGAGGAGGGCCGGGGCCGCCTCGTCCAGCCACCGACCCCGCCGGCGGCCGTCTTCTTGAACCGGCACGGCAGCCGGCTCGGCCAGCGCGACGTCCGGCGGCTCCTCGACGCCCGCTCACCGGTGCCGACCCACCCGCACGCGCTCCGCCACACGTTCGCCACCCACCTGCTCGACGGCGGCGCCGACCTGCGCGTCGTCCAGGAGCTGCTCGGCCATGCCAGCCTGCAGACGACGCAGGTGTACACCCACGTCAGCAAGGAACGGCTGCTCGGCGTCTACGGCGCCACCCACCCCCGGGCCTGACCGTCCGGCCCGCCGACGGGCGCCGCCGCGCCGACGGTGGCCGGTAGCGGGGGGACCGACTAGCCTCTTGTTGCCCCGCCGTCCGGCGCGGGCGAACACCAAGACACCACGCACCCGAGCGCGTTCCACGGTCGCCCCGTACGGGGTGCTGCGCCCGGGGAGGTACAACCGACAGGAGACACAGTATGGCCGTCGTCACGATGCGGCAGTTGCTGGGGGCCGGAGTGCACTTCGGCCACCAGACCCGCCGATGGAACCCGAAGATGCGCCGGTACATCCTCGGCGAGCGCAACGGGATCTATCTGATCGACCTGCGCAAGACGCTCGACGGCATCGACGGTGCGTACGGGTACGTTCGTGACCTCGTCGCCGGCGGCGGCAACATCCTCTTCGTCGGGACGAAGAAGCAGACGCAGGGCCCGGTGGCCGACTACGCGGGGGCCTGCGGGATGCCGTACGTCAACCAGCGCTGGCTCGGCGGCATGCTCACGAACTTCGCCACCGTCTCCGGCCGTGTCAAGCGGATGCAGGAGCTCCGGGCCATGCAGGCCGCTGGCGACTTCGACGCCATGCCGAAGAAGGAGGCCCTCCGGCACGTGCGCGAGCTCGAGAAGCTCAGCCGGAACCTCGGTGGGATCAGTGGCCTCGACCGGCTCCCCGAGGCCATCTTCGTCATCGACACGAAGAAGGAGCACATCGCGGTCACCGAGGCCAACAAGCTCGGCCTGCCCGTCGTCGCCGTCGTCGACACGAACTGCGACCCCGACGTCATCGACTACGTGATCCCTGGCAACGACGACGCCATCCGCTCCGGCACCCTCATGTGCCGGGTCATCGCCGACGCCGTCGTCGAGGGTCGGTGGGTGGCGTCCCACCGCCCGGCCCCGAAGGCCGCCCCGCCCGCCCCGCCCGCCGCGCCCGCCCCGCCCCGGCCGCCGGCCCGGGCCACCGTCGACGCGTCCGTCCCCGAGGGTGCGGTCGAAGCGGCGACTGCTGAGGCCGCGGCGGCCGAGGCCGCGACGTCGGCATCCCCCGCCGCCCGGCCCCGGCTGCACCGGCCCCCGCCCCGGCCCCGGCCGCTTCGGCTCCGACTGCACCGCCCCCGGTTCCCGAGGCCGCCGCCCCCGCGCCGGCCCCGGAGAGCGCAGCCGTTCCGGCGCCGGCCCCCACGGCCGAGGCACCGGCTCCGGTCGCCGCGGCCGACGAGCCGGGCGACCCGAGCCCCGCCACCACGGAGGCCTGAGCGACGTGGCCAATTTCACTGCCAAGGACGTCCAGGCGCTGCGCCAGTCCACCGGCGCGGGGATGCTCGACGCCAAGCGGGCGTTGGAGGAAAGCGACGGCGACATGAAGCAGGCCGCGCAGTGGCTCCGCGAGAAGGGGCTGGCCGGCGCGGCCAAGCGGGACGACCGCGAGGCGTCCGAGGGTGCGGTGGCGGTCGTCCGCGAGGGCAACGTCGCGGCGATCGTGCAGCTGCGGAGCGAGACCGACTTCGTCGCCAAGGCCCCCGAGTTCGTGGCGTTCGCCGACGAGCTGGCTGCCCTCGTCGTCGCCAAGGGCGAGGCCGCGGTGGCCGAGCGCCAGGACGACGTCGACCGGCTCCGGAGCACGTTGCAGGAGAACATCTCCGTCGGCCAGGTCGTCCGGATAGAGGCTGGTCCGGGCGAGGTCCTCGACACGTACGTCCACCAGCAGGCCGGCCGCGGCGTCAACGCGGTGATCGTCCTGCTGCGCAACGGCACGACCGAGCTGGCCCACGACATCGCCCTCCACATCGCCTTCGCCCGACCGGCGTACCTCCGCCGGGAGGACGTACCGGAGGACGAGGTGGCCGCGGAGCGGGCGACGATCGAGGCGATCAGCCGGAACGAGGGCAAGCCGGAGGCCGCGCTGGAAAAGATCGTCGAGGGCCGGCTCGGTGGCTGGTTCAAGGACCGCGTCCTGCTCGACCAGTCGTTCGCCCGGGACGAGAAGCAGTCGATCGCCGGCATGCTCGGCTCGGCCGAGGTCGTCCGGTTCGTGCAGGTGGTGATCGGCTCCTGAGCGTCGACCGGCGGCTCAGCGGAGGACGAGGGGAGGCACCGGTCGGTGGGTGAGCCGAGACGGATGGTGTTGAAGATGTCCGGCGAGGCGCTCGCGTCGTCGGCGTCCGACGAGACGATCGACGCCGTCGTCGTCGAGCGACTGGCCCGCGAGATCGCCCGGGCCCGTTCGGAGCTCGACCTCCAGCTGGCCGTCATGGTCGGCGGCGGCAATATCTGGCGCGGCACGACCGGCGCCGGGGCCGGCATGGACCGGGCGACGTCTGACGCCATGGGCATGCTCGGGACCGTCATCAATGCCCTCGCCCTCCAGGACGCCCTCGAGCACCAGGGCCAGCCGACCCGCGTCCTCACCGCGGTGGCGATGGCCCAGGTCGCCGAGCCGTACATCCGGCGGCGGGCGATCCGGCACCTCGAAAAGGACCGCGTCGTCATCTTCGCCGCCGGGATGGGCAACCCGTACTTCACGACGGACACCTCCGCCGCCCTCCGAGCGGCCGAGATCGAGGCGAACATCCTGCTCAAGGGCACGCATGGCGGCGTCGACGGCGTCTACAGCGCCGACCCGAAGCTCGACCCGTCGGCCACCCGGTTCGAGGAGATCTCGTTCATGGAGGTCGTCGCCAAGGATCTCCGCGTGATGGACTTGACGGCCATCACGTTCTGCAAGGACAACGGACTGCCGATCCTCGTCTTCGACCTCATGGCGCCGGGCCACCTCGGTCGTGCGCTCCGCGGCGAGCAGATCGGTACGCTGGTCCGATGACCGAGAACGAGCTGGCCGGGATGGTCGTCGACGACACTCGGGACAAGATGACCCGGGCCATCGACCACGTCCGCAGCGAGTTCGCGAACGTCCGGACCGGCCGAGCGACGCCGGCCCTCGTCGAGAACCTCGTCGTCGACTACTACGGCACGCAGACGCCGCTCAAGCAGCTCGCCGGCTTCAGCGTCCCCGACGCCATGCTGCTCGTCATCTCCCCGTACGACAAGAGCTCGCTGGCGGCGATCGAGAAGGCCATCCAGGGGTCCGATCTCGGGATCAACCCGGCGAACGACGGCGCGGTCATCCGACTCTCGTTCCCCCCCTCACCGAAGAGCGCCGGAAGGAACTGGTGAAGGTGGTCCGGCACAAGGCCGAGGACGGCAAAGTGGCGGTCCGGAACCTCCGGCGGGCCAGCCGGCACGAGCTCGAAGCGCTCGAGAAGGACGGCTCGATGTCCTCCGACGAGCTCGACCGGGTCGAGAAGGACATCGAGAAGATGACCCACGCCCAGGTGGCCGCGATCGACCAGCTCCTCTCCCACAAGGAAAAAGAGCTCCTCGAGGTGTGACGATGGACGACGAGCGGACCGACAGCGACGACGAGCAGGAGAGCAGCCGCCCCGGCCGGGTGCGGATCTTCGGCGCGGAGGTCGCCGGCCGTACCGGCGAGGTGCCCGCCGTCCCCGGCGGCGTCGAGCCCGGCCGGACCAGTGTCGAGCCGGAGCAGGCCAGCTGGACCGATCCGCCGGCGGTCCCGGCCGCCCCGGTGTCCGAGCCGGCCGCCGGCGCCGACGATCCGTCGGTCGCCGACCAGGACCGGCCGGCCGCCGACCACTGGCCGGAGCCGGACCTCCCGCACTGGACGGAGGCGCCGACCGGCGAGGTGCCGGCCGTGCTCTCCCGCGACACCGGCGACGCGGCCGGCGGCGCCGATCCGTGGGCGGCCCTGCCCGGGCCGACCTGGCGGGAGGAGGGGGCCGACTGGACCGCCCACGAGGAGACGTTCGAGCCGTCGATGCTCGCCCACGACGAGGGCCGGTTGGGCTCGCTCGGCGACGCGACCAACGACCGCCAGCCGTGGACCTTCGAGCTGCCGCTCTCCGGCGAGACCACCGCCGTCGGCGGCGCGGAGGAGCCGCCCGCCGTCCGGGTCGACGACTTCGACACGATGGCCGTCCCGGTCGTCCAGCCGTCCAACGACCCCGTTCGCCCGGTCGACGACGGGGCGCCGTCGACCGTTGCCGGCTCGACCGTCTTCCCCGAGACCGGCGACGCCTGGGCGCCCGCCCCGGCGGCCGTCGCGGCCGCCGCCGACGAAGCCGGTGACCGGCAGCCGCCGCCGGTCCGACGACGCGGCCTCGGTCGGTCGAACCGCCGCCGCTGGCGGCCCGAAGCCGCCGAGCTCGAGGCCCAGCAGTTCGACGACGAGCAGTTCGACGCCCCGCGACTGGACGCCCGGCCATTGGACGCCCGGCCATTGGACGAAGGTGGCTCGACCGGTGACGCGCCGACCGCCGACCGGACCGACGACCAGGACGCCGCGGCGGCCGTCGCGCCCGAAGAGTCGATCGGAGAGCCGGCGCCGGTCCGACCGCCGCCCGCGCCCGCCTCACTCGGCGGCACCGGTCGGCCGGTCCCGAAGGCCCCGTCGGGCCCTCGTCGGCCGCCGCCTCGCCAGCGCCCGGGGATGGGTCTTCGCCCGCCGGAGCCGCCGACCGAGACAGTGAGCGGTCGCAACCTCCCGATCGCCATCGCCACCGGGGTGGTCATCGGCATCATCGCCCTCGTCTTCTTCGACCTCGGCACCGTCACCGCGGCGATCATCTCGACCGTCGTCGTCACGCTCGCCGCGGTCGAGGCCTACGCCGCCTTCCGAAAGGCCGGCCAGCAGCCGGCGACGCTGCTCGGTCTCGTCGCGACGATCTCGCTGATGGTCGCCACGTACAACAAGGGTGAGGCCGCGCTCCCGCTCGTTCTCGTCCTCCTCGTCGTCTTCGTCATGTTGTGGCACCTCGCCGGCGTCGAACGGGGCGTCGAGCCGGTGCGAAGCATCGCGTCGACCCTCCTCGTCTTCTGCTGGGTCGGCGTCTTCGGGTCGTTCGCCACCCTGCTGCTCAACCCGAACCTCTTCCCCGACCGGCACGGCATCGCCTTCCTGCTCGGCGCCGTGATTACCGCCGTCGCCTACGACATCGCCGCCCTCGCCGTCGGCGCCCGGTTCGGCCGCCGCCCGCTGTCGAGCGTCAGCCCGAACAAGACCTGGGAGGGCTTCCTCGGCGGCGCCGTCGCCGCCATCCTCGTCGCGGTCATCGTCGTCCACTTCATCCATCCGTGGACCATCGGGAAGGCCGCCTGCCTCGGCCTGGTCGTCGCCATCGTCTGCCCGATCGGCGACCTCTCCGAGTCGCTCATCAAGCGGCACCTCGGGTTGAAGGACATGGGCCGGATCCTCCCCGGCCACGGCGGGATCCTCGACCGGATCGACGGCCTCCTGTTCGTCTTGCCCGCCACCTACTTCCTCGTGAGGGCGTTCCACCTCGGGTAAACGAAGGCGGTGGGGGTTGGGGCCCCTGCCGGGTGAGCAACACAGCCCAATGGCATGCTGGAGGCCATGGACATGAAGACGGGGACATGAAGACGGTCAGCCTCGTCGGATCGACCGGTTCGATCGGGACCCAGGCGATCGACGTCGTCGAGACGGACCCCGACCGGTTCCGGGTCGTCGCGCTCGCCGCCCAGCGATCGGTGGACCAGCTGGTCGAGCAGGCCCGGCGGCTCCGTCCGGAGCTGGTCGTCATCGGCGACCCGGCCCTCGTGCCCGACGTGGCGGCCCAGCTGCCGCCGTCGGTCGAGGTGATGGGCGGCGCCGAGGGATTGGAGGCAGCCGGGACGGCGGCCGACGTGATCGTCAACGGTGTCGTCGGCTTCGCCGGGCTCCCGGTGACGCTGGCCGCGCTCGGGGCCGGTCGGCGACTGGCCCTGGCCAACAAGGAGTCGCTCATCGCCGGCGCCCCGGTCGTCCAGGCGGCCCGGCAGACGCCGGGCGCCCATATCGTCCCGGTCGACTCCGAGCACTGCGCCATTCACCAGTGCCTGGTGGCTACGAGTGTCGGGCGGCCCGGGTCGAGCGCCGGATCAGACCGCGCCGATCCGCATGGGGCCGAGCCGCCTGGGGCCGAGCCGAATAGCGCCGAGCCGAATGGCGACGGCGTGCGCCGGCTGTTGGTGACCGCGTCCGGCGGGCCGTTCCGCGGCCGGTCCCGCGACGAGCTGCGCGTCATCGGTGTCGACGACGCGTTGGCCCACCCGACGTGGCGGATGGGTCGCAAGATCACGATCGACTCGTCGACGCTGATGAACAAGGGGCTCGAGGTGATCGAGGCCCACGAGCTGTTCGGCGTGCCGTACGACCGGATCGACGTCGTCGTCCATCCGCAGTCGATTGTCCATTCGATGGTCGAGCTGTTCGACGGGACGACGATCGCCCAACTGTCCCAGCCGGACATGCGGCTGCCGATCGGCTACGCGATGGGCTGGCCGGAGCGGTTGGCCACGCCGTTCGGGGCGATCGACTGGTCGAGCGCGTTCTCGCTCTCCTTCGAGCCGCCGGACCGGTCGGTGTTCACCTGCCTCGACCTCGCCTACCGGGCCGGTCGTCGGGGCGGCGCCGCGCCAGCGTGGCTGAACGCGGCCAATGAGGTGGCTGTCGCCGCCTTCCTCGAAGGCCGGCTCGGCTGGCTCGGCATCGCCGAGGTGGTCGAGGACGCCCTCGATGGCTGCACCGACGGGCCGATGGCCTCGGTGGGCGATGTCCTCGAAGCCGATCGCCTGGCCCGGGAGCGGGCCGGCGCGGCGGTCGAGCGCCGGCTGGCCGCGGCATGACGACGACTACCGGCCATCCGCCGGTGGTGGCTGGCCGCCCGGTCGACGGCAGGCCGATCGACGACGGCCCGGGCGGACGGCCCGAACCACGATGGCGGGGTCCCGCCGACCGAACCCGGCCCGCCGCCGACTCCCGGCTCGCCGGCCGGCGACGCGACCACCGGGTCCGGATGGTGGGCGTTCGTCCGGCTGGCCGTCGTGATGGCCGCGGTCGTCGCCCTCTTCTTGGCCGCCGGCCTGAGCGCGCTGCTGATCGTCATCGTCGCCATCATCGTGATGGTCATGGTCCACGAGCTGGGCCATTTCGCCACGGCCAAGTGGAGCCGGATGAAGGTGACGGAGTACTTCGTCGGCTTCGGCCCCCGCTTGTGGTCGGTCCGCCGGGGCGAGACGGAGTACGGCGTCAAGGCCATCCCGGCGGGCGGCTACGTGAAGATCCCCGGCATGTCGAACCTGGAGGAGATCGACCCGGCGGACGAGGCCGGGACGTACCGCCAGCAGCCGTTCCACAAGCGGATCATCGTCGCCAGCGCCGGGTCGTTCATGCATTTCGTCATGGCCTTCCTCCTCGCCTACGGCGCGCTCTTGTTCTTCGGCACGCCGACGTCGAACTGGCAGGCCGGGATCGCCGGTTTCTCGACGTGGGCCGGGCACGCGCAGACCGCGGCCCAGCAGGCCGGGCTGCAGAAGGGCGACGTCGTTACCGCCATCGACGGCCGGCCGCTGGCCGGGACAGACGCCCTCAGCAAGGTGATCGAGCGATCGGCCGGCCAGCCGCTCGACCTGACCGTCGACCGGGATGGCCGGACGGTGCACCTGACCGTGACGCCCGTCGCCGGCCACCTGACCAGCACCGGCGGCGAGGCCCTCGGCGCGGCGACCGGGAACGGCAAGACGGTCGGCCTCATCGGCGTCAGCTCGGAGTCCAACCCGGTCTACGCCTCGGAGGGGCCGATCCGGGGCATCGGCACTGGGGTCATCAACGTCGGTCGGGACACGTCCGCCCTCGTCCGCTCGGTGCCCAGCGCGTTCAGCTCGCTGTACTCCAGCGTGACCAGCACCAAGGCGGCCGACCAGAGCGCGAAGACCGGCGACCGTCCCGAATCCATTGTCGGCGCGGTCCGCACGGCCACCCAGGCCGAGCAGAGCGGGGTCCTCTACCTGATCGAGATCCTCATCGCCCTCAACATCATGTTCGCCATCTTGAACATGCTGCCGATGCTCCCGCTCGACGGCGGCCACGTCGCCATCGCCGTCTACGAGCGGATCCGGACCCGGCGAGGGAAGCCGTACTACCAGGCCGACGTGGCCAAGTTGCTCCCGGTCGTCTACGCGTTCTGCGCGGTGCTGGCCATCGTCGTCGTGGCCGTCCTCTATCTCGACATCGCCCACCCCGTCGCCAACCCGTTCCGCTGAGCTGACGCGCGCTCGGTCCCGGATCAGAGCGTGACCCGGTCCGACCGGTGAAACGCGGCAGAATGGTGGTGATGGAACACACAGCGGAGCTGCTGTCGCCGCGCCGCCGGACCCGGCAGATCCACGTGGGGGACGTGGCCGTCGGCGGCGGGGCACCCGTATCGGTGCAGTCGATGACGACGACGAAGACGGCGGACGTCGACGGGACGCTGGCGCAGATTTACGCCCTGGCCAACGCCGGAGCCGACATCGTCCGCTGCACGTGTAACGACGCGGCGGCGGCCGAAGGACTGGCCCAGATCGTGCCCCGCTCGCCGGTGCCGATCGTCGCGGACATCCACTTCCACCACGAGATGGCCCTGGCCGCGCTGGAGGCGGGCGTCCACGGGCTCCGGCTCAACCCCGGCAACCTCCGCAAGGAGTCGGAGATCAAGCTGGTCGCCCGGGAAGCCAAGGACCGCGGCGTGCCGATCCGCATCGGCGTCAACGCCGGCTCGCTCCACCCCGCGCTGTACGAGAAGTACGGCGGCGCGACCCCCGAGGCCCTCGTCGAGTCGGCCCGCAACGAGCTGGCCTACTTCGAGGAGGTCGACTTCGACGACGTCAAGATCTCGGTCAAGGCGTCCTCGGTCGCACTCATGATCGCCGCCTACCGGCTGGCCGCCGAGACGTTCGACCACCCGCTCCACCTCGGCGTGACCGAGGCCGGGCCCCCGCCGGCCGGGCTGCTGAAGGGCACCGCCGGGATCGGGGCGCTGCTGGCCGAGGGGATCGGCGACACGATCCGGTACTCGCTCACCGCTGACCCGGTCGAAGAGGCCCGGGCCGGCCGCCAGCTGCTGGAGTCGCTCGGCCTGCGCGAGCGCAAGGGGCTCGATCTGATCGCCTGCCCGTCCTGTGGACGGGCCCAGGTCGACGTGATCGCCGTCGCCAAGGCGGCCCAGGAGGCCCTCGAAGACCGGAACCTGCCGATCCAGGTGGCCGTCATGGGCTGCGTCGTCAACGGTCCCGGCGAAGCCCGGAGCGCGGACCTCGGGATCGCCGCTGGGAAGCAGAAGGGCCACCTGTTCATCCACGGCAAGATCGTCCGGGTCGTCCCCGAGGACCGGATGGTCGAGGAGCTCGTCGCCGAGGCCGAGCGGCTGGTGGCCGAGGGCGTCGAAGCCCGGCTGGCCGCGGCCGACGCCGGGGCCGAGGCGGAGGCGGAGGCCGATCGCCGCGAGCTGCTGGACGACACCGGCGCCGACCCGAACGCCGCGGCGGTCAAGATCGAGCGCATCCGCCAGCGGGTCGCCGAGGACGGGGCGGACTGACGGCCGAGCCGGCGGTCAGTTGGACGATGGGTGGTCCGGCGGCCGGCTGACCGCTACAAGAGCTCCAGCTCGACGTCCAACGTTCGGTAGACGTTCGCGGCGCGCCGGTCGAGGGACACCAGTGGCAGTCGGTGCTCGGCCGCCGTCGCCGCCACGAGGGCGTCGTAGACGGCGCCGCCGCCGATGCCGAGGCCGGCCAACCGTCCGAGCAGTTCGGCGGCGAGCTCGGGGCTCAAGAACCTCGATTCGGGGAACCGCTCGGCCAGCATCCGGGCGATCGTCGCCGGGGTGCGGCGCAGCGGGGGCGGCAACCGGGTGAGGACGGAGACCGCTTCGAAGGCGGCGTGGCCGGCCAGTCCCAATCGCCGGCCGGCCAACGCCCGGGCGGCGATCAGATGATGATCGTGATCGGGCAGCACCAAGGCCATCGCGACGCTGCTGTCCACCAGGGCGTCGGGCCCGTCAGCGCTGGTCGGCATCCCGCAGCGCCCTCACCATTTCAACCGTGATCGTCAGGCCGGCGGAGGGGATCACCAGGTGGCCGTCTTCCTCGGCCAGCTCGTCACTGGCCACGGGCTCGACTCGCAGGGCGGCGCCGTCCACCGTCACCTCCACCGGCCCGGCCTGCATCCCCACCTGGTCCCGCAGCTGCTTCGGGATCACCAGCCGGCCCGCCCTATCGATGGTCGTCTGCATACCATCAAGAATACCAGTCATATGCCATGCCTTTCGCCGCCGATCGAACCCGGTAACGTGCCCCGCCATGGCCACTCCCACCGGAAAGGTCCCTGGCGGAGCGTCCGGCGCGTCGGCGAAGGGCGCGCTCACGCCGCGGGCGGACGACTTCCCGCGGTGGTACCAGGACGTCGTGGCCCGGGCGGAACTGGCGGACAACGGCCCGGTCCGGGGGACGATGGTCATCCGGCCGTGGGGCTACGCCATCTGGGAGCGGCTGCAGGCTGCGCTCGACGAGCGGATCAAGGCGGCGGGGGCGGAGAACGCGTACTTCCCGCTGTTCATCCCCGAGGCGTTCTTGAAGCTCGAAGCCGAGCACGTCGAGGGGTTCAGTCCGGAGCTGGCCGTCGTCACGCACGGCGGCGGCAAGGATCTCGAAGAGCCGGTCGTCGTCCGGCCGACGAGCGAGACGGTGATCAACCACTTCTTCGCCAAGTGGGTTCACAGCCACCGCGACCTCCCACTGCTGATCAACCAGTGGGCGAACGTCGTCCGCTGGGAGCTCCGGCCACGGCTGTTCCTGCGGACGAGCGAGTTCCTCTGGCAGGAAGGGCACACCGTCCACGCGACGGAGGCGGAGGCCCGGGCGTACGCCCTGCAGATCCTCGAGGACGTCTACGTCGAGACGATGACCCAGGTGGCGGCCATCCCGGTGCTCACCGGCCACAAGACCGAGCGCGAGCGGTTCGCCGGGGCGACGCGGACGTGGACGTGCGAGGGGATGATGGGCGACGGCAAGGCGCTGCAGATGGGCACGAGCCACGAGCTCGGCCAGAACTTCGCCCGGGCGTTCGAGATCCGGTTCTCGGACACCGATGGCGAGCTCCGGTACCCGTGGCAGACGTCGTGGGGGGTGTCGACCCGGCTGATCGGCGCGCTGATCATGGCCCACGGCGACGACTTCGGTCTGCGGCTGCCGCCCGACCTCGCGCCGCACCAGGTCGTCGTGCTCGTCGTTCGGGACGACGACGGCGTCCGGCGGACCGCCGAGTCCCTCGTCGCCGAGCTGGTCGCGGCGGGGTTGCGGGTGAAGCTCGACGACCGGACCGACACCGGCTTCGGGCGCCGGTCGGTCGACTGGGAGCTGAAGGGCGTCCCGGTCCGGGTCGAGGTCGGGCCACGCGACCTGGCCGACGGCAACGTGACGATGGTCGTCCGGCATCGGCAGGAGAAGGTCCAGGTGCCCGTGGGTGGTGCGGTCGCCGCGGTCACCACGACGATGGCCCGGGTGGCCGACGAGCTGCGGGCGGAAGCCGTCGCCTTCCGCGACGCCCGGACCGAGGACGTCGACGACCTCGCCGGCGCGGTCGAGGTCGGGAAGGCCGGGTTCGCCCGCGTGCCGTGGGCGGCGGTCGGTGCCGACGGCGAGCGGCAGCTGGCGGCGGCGACGCTCAGCGTCCGCTGCCTGCAACGGCCCGACGGCGGCCTCCTCGCCGACGGCGCCGGCGACGAGTCAGCGGTCGCTATCGTCGGGCGGTCGTACTGAATCATCGGCCGGTCCCGACCGCCCGCGGTCCCAGCAGCCCGCCGTCGGCGCCCGGTTGCTATAATTCCGGGGCTGTCCGGTCGTAGTTCTGACCTGTCGAAGCGTGGGCCGCCGCCCACGCTTTCCTTTTGTGGGAGCCCGACAGGTCGGAACGGGAACGGACGGCGGGAGGTCGCCGGCCTGACTCGGGCGGCGGCCACCCGGAACGGAAGGGGTCGAGCAGGTTTACGGAGCAGTACCCGAGAGGAGGTGGCAGCCAGATGGACGACCTGACCGGCGCGCTGTCGCCCGTCCTCGCGGACCTCGGGCTCGACCTCGTCGACGTCGAGACGACGGGCGGGGTCGTCCGGGTCCTGGTTGACCGGGACGGCGGCGTCGACCTCGACGCGTTGGCCGCGGCCAACAAGGCGGTCTCGGTCGAGCTGGACCGGCTCGACCCGATGCCCGGCCGGTACACGCTGGAGGTCTCGAGCCCCGGGGTCGAGCGGCGGCTGCGGACGCCGGCTCACTTCGCCCGGACTATCGGCGAGACGGTGACGGTGCGGACGCATCCCGGCACGACCGAGGTCCGCCGGTTGCAGGGCGTCCTGGCGGCGGCCGACGACGACGGCGTGGTGCTGGAGACCGGTGACGGTCCGGTGCGGATCGCCTACGAGCAGATCGAACGAGCGAGAACGGTATTCGAGTGGGGTCCTACGCCGGCTCCGGGCAAGGGCCCGAAGTCGGCCGGGGCAAAAGGAAAGGTCACGACGCGATGAGCAAGACGAACTTCGAGTTCCTGGACGCGCTGGGCCAGATCGCCCGGGACAAGGGCATCGCGGTCGACACGCTGCTCGACGCCCTGGCCAACGCGCTCGTCGCGGCCTACAAGCGGCGCCCGGACGCGGCGGAGGAGGCGGTCGTCACGATCGACCCGGAGTCCGGCGAGATCCGCGTCTACGGCCAGGAGCTCGACGAGGACGGCAACGTCCTCAACGAGTGGGACGACACGCCCGACGACTTCGGCCGCATCGCCGCCCAGACGGCCAAGCAGGTCATCCTCCAGCGCATCCGCGAGGTCGAGCGGGACCAGAAGTACGAGGAGTACGCCGGCAAGGAAGGCAACATCGTCACCGGCATCGTCCAGCAGACCGACAACCGCTACACCCTGCTCGACCTGGGCAAGGTGGAGGCCCTGCTGCCCCAGGCCGAGCAGGTCTCCTACGAGCGCTACGAGCACGGTGCCCGGCTGAAGGCGTACATCGTCGAGGTCCGCAAGACCACCAAGGGCCCGCAGATCGTCGTCAGCCGGACCCACCCCGGATTGATCCTGCGCCTGTTCGAGCTGGAGGTGCCGGAGATCTCGTCCGGCGTCGTCGAGATCAAAGCGGCGGCCCGCGAGCCGGGGCATCGGACGAAGATCGCGGTCTGGTCGAACGACCCGAACGTCGACCCCGTCGGCGCCTGCGTCGGCGCCCGTGGGTCGCGGGTCCGGATGGTCACGAACGAGCTGCGCGGCGAGCGCGTCGACGTCGTGCCGTTCTCCGACGACCCGGTCGAGCTGATCCAGAACGCACTGGCACCGGCCCGGGTCCGCGAGGTCCGGCTGGACGAGGAGACCGGGACGGCAACCGTCGTCGTCAGCGACTACCAGCTCTCGCTGGCCATCGGCAAGGAGGGCCAGAACGCCCGACTGGCCGCCCGGCTGACCGGCTGGCGGATCGACATCAAGAGCGAGACGCAGCTCGAAGAAGAGGAGGCCGGCTACGCCGGCCAGGAGTGGGCCGAAGGCGAGTGGGTCGAGAACGAGGGCGGCGAGATGGTCTGGAAGCCGGCCGAGGGCGGCGAGGCGATCTCGGCCGAGCAGTGGACGCACGCCGCCGAAGAGCAGGACGGCGCCGCCGTCGCGGCCGATGCGGAGGCACCGGCCGACGGTGCCACCGCCGACGCCGCGGCGTCGGCGGGCGGCGAGCCGGCTCGAGCCGCGGCCGATGCGGCCCCGACCGACGACACGCCGACGGAGGCCAGTTCGGAGGCCAGCCCAGCCGAGGCCAGCCCGACGGAGAGTGGGGCATAGCCCCGGTCCGGACCTGCGTCGGCTGCCGGCGGGCTAGGCCGGCGGACGAGCTGATCAGGCTGGTCCTACGGTCCGACGGGACGCTGGCGGTGGGGCGGAGCCTTCCCGGACGCGGTGCCTGGCTGTGCGGGGCGGCGGACTGCCTGGCCCGGGCGGAACAGCGCGGTGCGTTCGCCCGGGCCTTCCGGGCCGCAACGGCGCCCGGAGCGGTCGACGGCCTCCGGCGGGCGCTGGCTGCCGACCCGGCCGGCCGAGGAGGGCTGCCGGCCCCTGATGTGCGAGAATAGAGGACCCCGCGTGCCACTTGGCGCACGGAAAGGACACTGAGGAACGAGTTGCCGAAGAAGATCCGCGTCTACGAACTGGGCCGTGAGCTCGGGCTGACCAACAAGGAGGCACTGGATCTGTGCCTCGCGCTGGGCATCGGCGTCAAGAGCCACTCGTCCTCCATCGAGGATGCCCAGGCCGACCGGGTCCGCCGGAAGGCGGACGCCGAGGGGTTGCGCCGGCCGGTGCAACCGGAAGAGCCCGCCCCGGCTAAAGAGCCGGCCAAGAAGGCGGCCGCGGCCAAGAAGGCTGCGCCACGGATCGAGACCGACGGTGCGCCGGCCCCGGACGACGCCGACGGGACCGCTCCGCCGAAGCCGCGCCTGATCAGCAGCCGCGGCACCCCGACCCCGCCGGCCCGCCCGGCGGCTCCGCCGGCCCGGCCGGCCGCGACGCCACCGGCCGCCCGGCCGCCAGCGCCCCGGACGTCCGCGCCCCGGCCGCCAGTGCATCGCCAGCATCGCCCGCCCCGCCCCGCCCGGCCGCCGCTCCGGCGTCGGCCACGCCGCCGGCTCCGGCACCGGCCCGTCCGGCCGCGGTGCCGCCTGCGGCAGCCGCGGCACCGGCGTCCGCACCGCCGCGGCCTGACGTCGCCGCCCCACCGGCCGCACCGGCTGCGGCCCCGGTCGCACCGTCTCCGGCCGCGCCATCCCCGGTGGCACCGTCCTCAGCAGCACCGTCCTCAGCCGCCGCAGCCCCAGCCCCAGCCCCAGCCGCCTCAGCTCCGGTGCCGGCCGCACCGCCGGCCGCCGAGAGCGCACCCAGCCCGACTCCGGCAGCTCCCGGCACCGGGGAGACCGTGGCGACGCCGGCCGCGGCGTCCTCCGGCGCCGCACCGGCCGCGCCCAGCGCCCAGCGCCCGACCCGCCCGCCGATGAGCCCGTCCGGCAAGCCGGTGCCGCCCCCGCCGGGGGTTCGGCCCCCGCTCGGCCCGAGTGGTCGTCCGATCCCGCCGCCGCCCGGCATGGGTGGGCGGCGCCCGCCGGCCCCGACCGGCCGCCCCGGCGGCGGGAGCTACCCGCAGCGGACCGGCGGCCGTCCGGCCCCGTCCGGTGGCGGTAGTCGTCCTGGTGGTGGCGGTGGCTTCGGCGGCCGTCCTGGCGGCCCTGGTGGTGGTGGCGGTGGCTTCGGCGGCCGCCCCGGTGGCGGCGGTCCGGCCGGCGGTGGGCCGCCGGGAGGCCGTGGTGGCGTTCCCGGTCGGCGCCCGCCGCAGCGGCGGTCCCGGCGTCGGCGTCGCAATCTCGAAGAGCTCGAGCCGACGCAGCTGACGACGTACACGCCGTCGACCGCGCCGGTACCAGAGGGCGAGATCATCGTCGAGCGCGGCTCGACGGCTCGCGACCTCGGGCCGAAGTTGAACCGATCGGCCGGTGACGTCGTCCGGTTCCTGCTGTTGCAGGGGGAGATGGTCACGGCGACGCAGTCATTGACGGACGACATGATCGAGCTCTTCGCGGCCGAGCTCGGCGCGGACGTCCGGCTGGTCGACCCGGGCGAGGAGAAGGAGGCCGAGCTCCTCGCCAAGTATTTCGAGGACGACGACGACGAGGAAGAGGACGAGGCCGATCTGCGGCCGAGGCCGCCCGTCGTCACGATCATGGGTCACGTCGACCACGGCAAGACGCTGCTGCTCGACCGGATCCGGACCACCGACGTCGTCGCCGGCGAGGCCGGTGGGATCACCCAGCACATCGGGGCCTACCAGGTCGACTGGCACGACAACCTCATCACGTTCATCGACACGCCGGGCCACGAGGCGTTCACGGCGATGCGGGCGCGCGGCGCGGAGGTCACCGACATCGTCGTCCTCGTCGTGGCGGCCGACGACGGGGTGATGCCACAGACGGTCGAGGCCATCGACCACGCCAAGGCGGCCGACGTCCCGATCATCGTCGCCGTCAACAAGATGGACCGGGAGGATGCCAACCCGGATCGCGTCCTCCAGCAGCTGGCCGAGCGCCAGCTGGTGCCGGAAGCGTGGGGCGGCGACACGATCGTCGTCCAGGTCTCCGCGTTGGCCGCCACCGGGATCGACGACCTGCTGGAGCAGATCACGCTGCTCGCCGAGGTCGAGGAGCTGCGGGCCAGCCCAGAGGGCCGGGCGCGGGGCACGGTCCTCGAGGCCAACCTGGAAGCCGGGCGGGGCCCGGTGGCGACGATCATCGTCGAGAGCGGCATGCTGCGGGTCGGCGACCCGGTGGTCGCCGGGGCGGCGTGGGGCAAGGTCAAGGCGCTGATCGACGATCGCGGCGACCACGTCAAGGAGGCGCTGCCGTCGATGCCGGTGCAGGTGCTCGGCTTCTCGGAGCCGCCGCACGCCGGCGACGAGCTGCGCACGGCCAAGGATCTGTCGACGGCTCGTACCCTCGGCGAGGCCCGGGCCCAGCGGTTCCGCCTGTCCGGCCACCTGCCGGTGGCCTCCGCGGCGACCGGGGCCAAGCTGGAGGATCTGTTCGAGCAGATCCAACGGGGTGAGACGGCGACGCTGAACCTCGTGCTGAAGGCCGACGTGCAGGGCTCGCTCGAAGCGGTCACCGAGAGCCTGCGCAAGCTGGAGCGCGACGACGTCAAGCTGAGCTTCGTCCACCGCGGCGTCGGCGGGATCACGGAGAACGACGTCCAGCTGGCGAAGGCGTCGAACGCGACGATCATCGGCTTCAACGTCCGCCCGGACCGGCGAGCCCGCGAGATGGCGGTGGACGGCGACGTCGAGGTCCGGACGTACGAGATCATCTACAAGCTGCTCGAGGACATCGAGGCGGCCATGCTCGGCATGCTGTCGCCGGAGTTCGAGGAGGTCGTCACCGGCGAAGCCGAGGTGCGCCAGGTCTTCCGGATCCCGAGGATCGGGGCGATCGCCGGGTGCTACGTCCGCAACGGCGTCATCACCCGCGGCTCGAAGGTCCGCTTCCTCCGGGAGGGCGTCATCATCTGGAAGGGCACGATCACGTCGCTCCGCCGGTTCAAGGACGACGCCCGCGAGGTGCACTCGGGGTTCGAGTGCGGTATCGGGCTCTCCGACTACCAGGACCTCAAGGATGGCGACATCATCGAGACCTTCGAGGAGCGCGAGATCCCGAGGACCTGAGATGGCGCACCGGCGTGCGGCCGGTGGGGCCGCTCCCTACGCCCGTTCACTACGGGTCAACGAGGTTCTTCGGCAGATCGTCGCCGAAGAGCTCGAACGGCTGGCCGACGCCGACGAGCGCCTGCGGCTCGTGACGGTGACGTCGATCGACACGAGCCCCGACCTGCGGACGGCCACCGTGTACGTCGGCTCGCTCGACGACGACGTCGCCGACGCGCTCGAGGAGCGCCGGCCGCACCTCCAGCGCACGGTTGGCCGGCAGGTCCGCATGAAGCGGACGCCGAAGCTCCGGTTCGCGGCCGACCCGGCCGTCTCGGCCGGCGAGCGGGTCGAGGAAGTTCTCCGGCGGATCGGCCGGGGGCCCGCCGGCGCCCCCGACGAGGAATGAGCGTCCCCGGGGCCGCACCGGTCACCGGTCTCGTCGTCGTCGACAAGGAGCCGGGCTGGACGTCGCACGACGCGGTCGCCCGGGTGCGGCGGATCTTCGGCCAGCGCCGGGTCGGCCACGCCGGCACGCTCGACCCGGATGCCACCGGGCTGCTGCTGGTCGGGCTCGGCCGGTTCACCCGGATGCTCCGCTTCCTGACCAGCCTGGAAAAGACGTACACCGGCGAGGTCGTCCTCGGCACGGCCACCGACACGCTCGACGCGTCCGGGGACGTTACCGGTCAGTGGGACATGGCCGGGGTCACGCTGGCCGACGTGCGAGTCGCCGCGGTGTCGTTGACCGGGCCGATCGAGCAGGTGCCGCCGATGGTCTCGGCGGTCAAGATCGGCGGCCGGCGCCTGCACGAGCTGGCCCGGCAGGGGCTCGAGGTCGAGCGGCCACCCCGACCGGTCACGGTTCACCGTTTCGACGTCGCGCCGACCGCCGAGCCCGGGGTCTTCGCCATCACCGTCACGTGCTCGTCGGGGACGTACGTCCGGACGCTGGCCGCCGACCTCGGGAGCCGGCTCGGCGGCGGCGCCCACCTGCGCCACCTGCGGCGGACGGCGGTCGGCACGTTCGTCGAGGCGGACGCGGTCCAGCTGTCGTCGCTCGGTCGGGACGACCTGCGGTCGCCGGCCGACGCGCTGCGCGACCTCGACGCGGTGACGGTCGACGCCGAGATGGCTCGCCTGGTCGCCCGCGGCCTGCCGCTCGACCGGGTGCCGCTCGGGGCGGCCGGCGACGGACCGTGGGCCGTCGTCGCCGACTCCGGCGACCTGCTCGCCGTCTACGAAGCGACCGACACCGACCGCATCCGGCCGGCGGTCGTCCTGGCCGCCGACTGATCGGTCTAGTCTCCCGACGATGGAGGTCCGCCGGCCCGACGAGCGCCCGACGCCGTCCAAGGGCACTGTCGTGACCATCGGGGCCTACGACGGCGTCCACCTCGGCCACCGCCACCTGCTCTCGCGGCTGCGGGCCCGGGCGGCGGCCCGAGGGCTGCGCTCGGCCGTCGTCACGTTCGACCGGCATCCGGCGACGGTCGTCCGGCCGGACTCTGCGCCGCCGCTGCTGACCGACCTCGACCAGAAGCTCGAACTGTTGGCCGACTGCGGCATCGACCTCACGCTCGTCGTCCCGTTCGACCGGGGGCGGGCGGACGAGACGGCGGAGGACTTCGTCGCCGAGGTGCTCGTCCGCAGCCTCGACGCCCGCCTGGTGGTCGTCGGCGAGGACTTCCACTTCGGCCACGGCCGAAAGGGCAACGTCGCGTTGCTGACCGAGCTGGGTGCGATGGCCGGCTTCGACGTCGAGGGGGTCTCCCTCGCCGAGGCCGACGGCGACGCGGTCTCGTCGACCCGCATCCGCCAGCTCGTCGCCGACGGTGACGTCGGCGGTGCGGCCGGGCTGCTCGGTCGGGACCACCAGGTCCGTGGCGAGGTCGTCCACGGCGACGGCCGGGGTGGGGCGGAGCTGGGGTTCCCGACGGCCAATGTCGACGTGCCGGCCGGGATCGCCCTCCCCGGCTTGGGGATCTACGCCGGCCGCTACCGGCGACCGGACGGCTCGCGGCACCTGGCGGCCATCTCGGTCGGGAACCGCCCGACCTTCTACGAACGAGCGCCCGGGCCGCTGGTCGAGGCGTACCTGCTCGACTTCGACGGTGATCTCTACGGCGAGGAGGGCCAGGTCTCGTTCGCCCGCCGGCTGCGGGAGGAGCGCCGGTTCGACCGGGTCGAGGACCTGGTGGCGCAGATGCAGGTCGACGTAGAAGAGGCCCGGCGGGTCCTCGCCTGCTAACGTTGTCTCGGCCGGGAACGGTCCCCGGCTGACACGACGTGCCCAGGCCAGTTCAGTCCGGCCCGACCGTCGCCCCTGCGGGGCCATCCCGCGCAGGACACCACCAGAGCCATCCGAGGACGCCCGTACATGCCCGAAAAGCAGGCCATCATCACCGAGCATCGGTTGCACGAGACCGATACCGGGTCGCCGGAGGTCCAGATCGCGCTGTTGACGGACCGGATCTCCCACCTGACGGAGCACCTCAAGGTGCACAAGGGTGACCACCACACCCGGCGAGGGCTGATGAAGCTCATCGGTCAGCGTCGGCGGCTCCTGGACTACGTCAGGAACAACGACGTGGAGCGTTACCGGACGATCATCGGTCGCCTCGGCATCCGTCGCTAGGAAAGATCAACCGCCCGGCCCCAGCGGCCGGGCGGTGGCACAAGAAGAGCAGTACCGAAAGAGACGGGTATGCCGCGAAGTCGGCTGCCAGTGGCCGGTCACCTGACGATCAGGTGGTCGACCACTGGGAACCGGCCAGGGCGTGCCCCCGAACCCAAGGAGCACCATGGCTGACGCCATCTCCGTATCGGGGCCCATCAGTGGCACCGACCGAACCCTGTCCTTCGAGACCGGCAAGCTGGCCAACCTGGCCGACGGCGCCGTCGTTGCTCGCATCGGCGACACCGTCCTCCTGGCCACCGCCACGGCGGCCCGGTCGGTCCGGGAGGGCACCGACTTCTTCCCGCTCACCGTCGACATCGAGGAGCGGGCCTACGCGGCCGGGAAGATCCCCGGCTCGTTCTTCCGTCGGGAAGGCAAGTCGTCCGACCAGGCCATCCTGACCTGCCGGCTGATCGACCGCCCGCTGCGCCCGTCGTTCCCGAAGGGCTTCCGCAACGAGGTCCACGTCGTCGGGACGATCTTCGGCGCCGACCAGGTGAACCCGCACGACGTGCTGGCCATCAACGCCGCGTCGGCGGCGCTCATGCTGTCGGGCATCCCGTTCGACGGCCCGATCGGGGCCGTCCGGATCGCCTACTCCACCGAGGGCACCTGGATCCCGCACCCCACCTACCAGGAGGGTGACGAGTCCACCTTCGAGCTGGTCGTCGCCGGCCGGGCCCTGAGCGACGCCGCCGACGCCGAGGTGGCCATCATGATGGTCGAGGCCGGCGGCACCGAGAAGTCCTGGCAGTACTACGAGGACGGCGCCCCCAAGGTCACCGAAGAGGTCCTCGCCGACGGCCTGGAGGCCGCGAAGACCTGGATCCGGGAGTCGATCAACCTCCAGCGTGCGCTGGTGGCCGACGTCGTGGCCGCGAAGGGCCCCATCCAGACCATCCCGTTCGACACGTTCACCGACTACGGCGACGACGTCTTCGCCCGGGTCGAGGCCGTCGGTGCCGACTCGATCGGCCAGGCCCAGGCCATCGCCGACAAGACCGACCGCAACAACGCCACCACCGAGGCCACCGCGGCCATCGTGGCCCAGCTGGCCGACGAGTTCCCCGAGCGCGAGCGGGAGATCAAGGCGGCGGTGAAGTCCCTCACCAAGAAGCTCGTCCGGGCTCGCATCGTCGACGAGGGCCTGCGTATCGACGGCCGGGGCACCGCCGACATCCGGCCGCTGTCGGCCGAGATCGACCTGTTCCCGACCGCCCATGGCTC
This sequence comes from uncultured Actinomycetota bacterium, assembly GCA_963745595.1. Taxonomy (GTDB): domain Bacteria; phylum Actinomycetota; class Acidimicrobiia; order Acidimicrobiales; family RAAP-2; genus DASZUK01. The sequence goes on from CAVUYB010000008.1 coordinate 150,751, forward strand.
GGCCCTGTTCCAGCGCGGCGAGACCCAGGTGCTGAACGTCACCACCCTGGGCATGCCCCGGATGGACCAGATGCTGGACACCATCAGCCCGGACGACTCCAAGCGGTACATGCACCACTACAACTTCCCGCCGTTCTCGACCGGGGAGACCGGGTTCATGCGAGGCCCGAAGCGCCGGGAGATCGGCCACGGCCTGCTCGCCGAGCGGGCGCTGCTACCAGTGGTCCCGCCGAAGGAGGAGTTCCCGTACGCGCTGCGGCTCGTCTCCGACGTGCTGGCGTCGAACGGATCGACGTCGATGGCCTCGGTCTGCGGATCGACGCTGTCGTTGATGGCGGCCGGCGTGCCGATCAAGGCGCCGGTGGCCGGCATCGCCATGGGTCTCGTCTACGACGGCGGCAAGTACGTCACGCTGACCGACATCCTGGGGTCCGAGGACGCGTTCGGCGACATGGACTTCAAGGTCGCCGGTACCGCCGACGCCGTCACCGCCCTGCAGCTCGACACCAAGATCGCCGGCCTGCCGGCCGACGTCCTGGCCCAGGCCCTGCTGCAGGCCAAGGACGCCCGGCTGAAGATCCTCGACGTCATGGCCGGCGCCATCGCCGAGCCCCGGACCGAGGTGGCGCTCAGCGCCCCGAAGATCGTCTCGATGGAGATCCCGATCGACAAGATCGGCGAGGTCATCGGGCCGAAGGGCAAGGTCATCAACACCCTGCAGCAGGAGACCGGCGCCGACATCGCCGTCGACGACGACGGCATGGTCGGGACCGTGACCATCGGGGCCAAGGACGGCAACGCCGTCGAGGAGGCCCGCCGCCGCATCTCGCTGATCCTGGACCCCCCGACCGCCGACGTCGGTGCGGTCTACCAGGGCCGGGTCGTCAACGTCACGAAGTTCGGCGCATTCGTCAACGTCCTTCCCGGACGCGACGGCCTGCTGCACATCTCGAAGCTGTCCCCGCTGGCCGGGGGCAAGCGGGTCGGGCAGGTCGAGGACGTCCTCACCCTCGGTCAGGCCATCGAGGTCCGGGTCGACGACATCGACCCGCAGGGCAAGGTCTCGCTCTCGCTGGCCAACGCCCCGGAGGTCGAGGCGAGCAGCGGAAACGACAGAAACGACAGAAGCGACCCAGCGGCCGCGGCCGGCCCAGCCGGCCCGACCGGGCTGACCGGGCCGACCGGTCCGACCGGTCCGACCGGGCCGACGGACCGCCGGTCGTCTCCTTCGAGGACGCGTTCGAGGCCGAGCTGACCGCCGAGCTCGGCGACCTCGGCCCGGGCGCGCCGGCCGGCGGTGGCGGCGAGGGACGAGGCGACGGCGGCGACCGGCGTCGTTCCCGGAACCGGCCGCCCCGGCGGCGCTGACCGTCCGTTGACGGTACGGACCGAGCGGCTGCCGTGCGGCATCCGTCTGGCCACCGAGGCCATGGCGGACGTCCGGTCGGTCGCCGTCGGCTTCTGGGTCGGCACCGGGTCTCGTGACGAGCCGGCCGAGCGGGCCGGCGCGTCGCACTTCCTCGAGCACCTGCTGTTCAAGGGCACGTCGACCCGGTCGGCCGCGGCCATCGCCGAGGCCGTCGACGAGGTCGGCGGTGACTGCAACGCCTTCACGACGAAGGAGTACACGGCCTTCTACATCCGGCTCCTGGCCGACCACCTGCCGCTCGGGCTCGACATTCTGAGCGAGATCATGTGGGACCCCGCGCTGGCCGAGGACGATGTCGAGGCGGAGCGGACGGTGATCCTCGATGAGATCCTCATGCACGCCGACGAGCCGGCCGATCTCGTCGTCGAGCGGTGGTCGGCCGCGCTCTTTCCCGACCACCCGCTCGGCCGGGACACCCTCGGCACCGCGGCGAGCGTGCGGTCGACGTCAGCGGCCGACGTCCGGCGCTTCTTCGACGAGCACTACCGGCCCGGCAACATCGTCGTCTCGGTGGCCGGCGACTGCGTCCACGACGCGGTCGCCGACGCCATCGAGTCCCGGTTCACCGGTCAGCCCGGCGGCCACGCGCCGACCCGGCTGGCGCCGGCCGACACGGTCGAGCCGCTCGTCGTGCTGCGGCGGCCGACCGAGCAGGCCCACCTCGTGCTCGGCATGCGGTCGGTCTCCCGCTACGACGAGCAGCGCTGGGCGCTCGCCGTCCTCAACCACGCCCTCGGTGGCGGCCTCTCCAGCCGGCTCTTCCAGAAGGTCCGCGAGCAGCGCGGCCTCGCCTACTCGATCTGGTCCGAGCGGACCGCCTACGAAGACGCCGGTGCCCTCTCCGTGGTCGCCGGGACCGCGCCGGAGCACGTCGACGAGGTCCTGCGGATCGTCACCGGCGAGATCGAGGCGGTGGCCACCGGCGGGATCACCGAACGCGAGCTCGTCGTCGCCAAGGGCAATCTGCGGTCCGAGACGCTCCTGTCCTGCGAGGACTCCGGGGCCCGGATGAGCCGGCTCGGTTCGTCCCTGCTCCTCCACGACGAGGTCCGGACCATCGACGACCTGCTGGCGCGCATCGACGCCGTCGGTCTCGACGACGTCCGCCGGGCGGCCGAGCACCTCGCCGTCGCCCCCCGCTCTCTCGCCGTCGTCGGCCCGTTCGACGCCGACGCTTTCGACGCCGGCGCCCTCGGTCTCGCCAGCCGCGTCGCCTAGCCGACCCGTGGCCGGCGCCGCCGTGACCAGCGCGCCGGCCCCCGCTGGCCGGTCCGCCACCCGGACCGGCCGGGTTCCCCACCTGCGCCGGGCCCGGCGCTGGCTGTGGCGTACGCCCGACGGGCGCGCCGTCCTCGTGCTGGTGGCCGTGCCGCTGGTCCTCTTCGTCGTCCCCGCGCTCTTCGGCTACCCGGCGATCGTCGGCGACAACGCCATCCAGAACTTTCCGCTGCGCGTCTTCAGCGGCCAGCTCATCCGCCAAGGCCACCTGCCGCTGTGGAACTCGTACATCTGGTCCGGCAGCCCGCTGCTCGGCGGGCTGAACGCCGGCTCGTTCTACCCGTTGACGTTCGTCTTCGCCGTCCTGCCCGCGGTCGCCTCCTGGGTCGTCAACCTCCTCGCCGTCTACTGGGCGGCCGGCCTCGGCCTCTACGCCCTCGCCCGCCAGCTCCGGCTGCGGCCGCTGCCGTGCCTGCTCGCCGCGCTGACGTACTCCCTCACCGGGATGATGTCGAGCCAGCTCGTCCACCTGCCGGTCGCCCAGGGGATGGGGTGGATGCCCCTGCTCGTCCTGGCCCAGCTCCGGCTGTCCTGGGCCGTCCTCGGCGTCGGCCCCGCCGTCGCCCCGGGGGAACCCGGCATCAGCGCCCCGAGCGGGAAGACCGGTCGAGCGTGGCCGTGGGTCGTCCTGCTGGCCGCCATGATCGGCCTGGTGGCGTTGACGGGGGAGCCGCGGTCGATGGTGGAGGCCGAGGTCGTCGGCGTCGTCGTCACGGCCTGGTTGGTGCTGCGCCCGTACGGCGGGGCGGCGGTGACGATCGGTCGCCGGGCGGCGTTCCTCGGGCTCTCGGCGGTCGCCGCGGTCTGGGGGGCGGCGCTGGCCGCGGCCCAGCTGGTCCCGGGGTGGTCGTTCATCAACGCGTCGCAGCGGGCGAGCGAGAGCTACACATTCTTCGGGGCGGGCTCGCTCCACGTGTCGTGGTCGATCCTGATGCTCGTCCCGGACCTCTTCGGCGGGGACGGGGTCTTCAACCAGCCGCCGTACTTCAACAACTACAACCTGCCGGAGGTCACCGCCTACGTCGGCCTGCTCCCGCTCGTCGCGGTGGCCGCCCTGCTCGTGCGGTCGTTCGGCCGGCGGCGCGATCCGCGGTCGTCGGACTGGGGACTGTGGCTCGGGCTGGCCGGGCTCGGGCTGGTGATGGCGTGGGGCGAGTTCACGCCGCTCGGCCACCTTTTCGTCCACATCCCACTGTTCGGCAAGACGCGGCTGCAGAGCCGGAACCTCGGCATCGTCGATCTCGCCCTGGCCATGCTGCTCGCCTTCTGGGCCGACCGGATGCTGCGCCGCCAGGCCCGGGCGGACGGCGGGTGGCGTCGGTGGGTGGCCGCGGCGCCGCCGCTGGCCGCCGCCGCGACCTGCATCGCGGCCCTGGTCGTGCCAGTGGCGCTCGAAGAGACGTTCGGCGCGGACCCGGTCGGCGCCGCCCTGGGTGGGCAGCTGGCGCCGTGGTTCGTCGCCCAGCTCGTCATCAGCCTGGCTGCCGTCGCGCTGCTGTTCGGCTGGCGGCGGTTGAGCCGCCCGGGCCGGCAGCGGGCCCTGACCGGCCTGGTCGTCGCCGACATCGCCCTCTTCGTGCTGTCGACGTCCACCGGCCTGGCGTCGGGGCAGCTCACCCTGCAGCCGTCGGCCGCCCAGGCATCGGCCGTCCTCGGTCACGACGGCCGGTTCGCCGTCTACGACACGACGGCGCTCAACGTGGCCGACCTCAGCCAGATCGGCCAGCCGGACCTGAACGTGCTGACGAAGCGGCCGAGCGTCCAGGGGTACGGGTCGATCGTCTCCGGCACGTACGGCACGGCGACCGGGACGCACACCCTCGACACGCTCGATCCGTGCGCCCTGGCGACGGGGGTCTTCACGCCGCTCCGGCTGGCCACCCTGCTCGTCCTGCCCCAGTTCCTGGCGCCCGGCGTGACCGGCGACGGCCAGGCGCCGCCACCGCCGGCCGCCTGCCCCGGCGCGCCGCCGGCCGGCACGGCGACGCGCCGCACGTTCTACCTCGGCTGGGCCGTCGACCTGTCGTCCGCCTCGCTCGTCCGGACGGCCGGCACCGGGTCGTCCGCCGTGGCGGCCTGGGCCGCTCCGGGTGGGCATCCTCGGCCCGACCGGGAAGACGACGTGGCCGGCCGAATCGGTGCGGCGCACCGCGACGGGTTGGTCGGTGCGGTTCGCCGCCCCCCGGCTGGCGGCCGGCCTGGTCGTGGCCGGCCCGGCATCGTCGGTGTCGGACACGTCGATCGTCAACGGCACCGACGGCCAGCGCTGGGCGCTCGACGGCATCCTGCAGCCGGCGCTCGGCCAGTCCGGTTGGCGCTACACCGGCAACTGGACGTCCTACGGCCGGTTCGCCCGCACGACCGTCCGGCCGCCGGTCTGGGTGGCCGGGTCGCCGGCCGGCGCCGAGGCCCACCAGGTCAGCGCGACGGACTGGGGGAGCGCAGTCGACCGGGTGACCGCGGCCGCACCGGTCACCGTCGTCCGCAGCGAGACGTACATGCCGGGCTGGCACGTCGAGGCCGTCCCGGCCAGCGGCGGGGCGACGCGGCGGCTGGCGGTGCACGCGGTCGGGCTCGTCCAGGGGGTCGACGTGCCGGCCGGTCGCTGGACGCTGACGTTCGTCTACCGGCCGCCGGGGCTGACGGCCGGGCTGGTCGGCTCCGCGGTGGCGATCGTCGCGTTCGCCGGCGCCGGTGTCGTCTGGATGCTCCGCCGTCGGCGGGCGGCGTGGTCCGCCGCCGGCGACGGGCGGCGTAGGGTTCGACGATGGTGCGCGTCGGGGTCGTCGGAGCCGGGGGGCGGATGGGCCAGGAGGTCTGCCGGGCCGTCGCCGGGGCCGACGACCTGGCGCTGGTGGCCGCGGTCGACCCGGCCGTCGACGCCGTGCGGGCCACCGTGGCCGGCCTCGGCGAGGCCGGGGTGGCCGTCGGGGATGGCCTCGACGTCGTCGCTGACGCCGCGCCGGACGTCGTCGTCGACTTCACCGTGGCCGACGCCGCCCGGGTGACGCTGCCGTGGCTCGCCGACCACGGCATCCACGCCGTCGTCGGCACGACCGGGCTCGGGCCGGCCGACCTGACCGACCTGACCGATCGGTTCGACGGCACCCGGGCCAACGCGGTCGTCGCCGCCAACTTCGCCATCGGCGCGGTGCTGCTCATGCGGTTCTGCGAGCTCGCCGCCCCGTTCATGGACGGCGTCGAGGTCATCGAGCTCCACCACGACGGCAAGCGCGACGCGCCGTCGGGGACGGCGATGCACACCGCGGCCCGCATCGCCGCCGCCCGCGAGGCCGCCGGGGCCGGCCCGCTCCCGCCGGACCCGACGACCGAGACCGTCGTCCCGGGCGCCCGTGGCGGCGAGGCCGCCGGCGGCGTCCGGATCCACTCGGTGCGGCTGCCCGGGCTCGTCGCCCACGAGGAGGTCGTCTTCGGCGCCCTCGGCCAGAGCTTGACCGTCCGCCACGACTCGTACGACCGGCGATCGTTCATGCCCGGGGTCTTGCTCGCGGTCCGCCGGGTGCCGGACCGGCCGGGTCTGACGGTCGGCCTCGAACCCCTGCTGGGGTTCTGACCCCGGGCCCGATGGCCGCCGAGCCGGACACCCGCGAGCGGATCCTGCAGGCCACCTACGACTGCGTCGCCCGTTGGGGGCTGGCGAAGACGACCGTCGAGGACGCGGCCCGCCAGGCCGGCGTCTCCCGGGCCACCGTCTACCGCTACTTCCCCGGCGGCCGCGAGGAGCTCGTCAGCGCGGTCGTCGCCTGGGAGCACGCCCGGTTCTTCGCCCGCCTCTACGACGAGGTGCGCGCCGCCGAGTCACTCGAAGAGGTGATGGAGCGCGGCCTGGCCTTCGCCCACCGGGCGATCCGCGAGCACGAGGTGCTCCAGCGGATCCTCCAGACCGAGCCGGACGTGCTCTTGCCCAAGCTGACGGTCGAGAGCACCGGCACCGCCGAGGTGATCGCCGACTTCCTCGAGCCGTACCTCGCCCGCCACCAGCTCGCGCCGGGCGTCGACGTCGCCGAGGCCGCCAACTTCCTGGCCCGGATGGTCCTCTCGTACATCGCGTCGGCCGGCCGGTGGGACCTCGACGATCCCGACCAGGTGGCCCGGCTCGTCCGGGCCGAGCTGCTGGCCGGGATCGTCCCGCCGGGCGGATGACGCCCGCTCGGTACGCGGGCGCGGCTGGGTCCCGGCAGTGGGTCGTCGACGGCCTGGTCGCCGGGGCCGTCGCCGGCGTCGTCAGCGGCCTGCCGTCGACCGCCGCGGCGGTCCGGCAGGGCACGGGCCTGCTGACCGCCACCCGGGCGGCGGGCACGCTGCTCGGTCGACCGACCGTCGTCCGCGGCGCGGTCGCCCACGTCGTGCTCTCGCTCGGCTGGGGCGTCGTCCTCTCCGGGTTGCGGCCCCGTCGGAAGAGCGCGGGCGACGGCGCGCGGCCGACCGAACGACCGACGCGGCAGCCGGCCGGGCGCGCCGGCTCGCCGGCCGATCTGGTCGCGGGCGCAGTGGCCGGTGCGGCGGCCGGTGCAGCGATCGCGATCCTCGATCTGGCCGTGGTGGGTCGCCGGTTTCCGGCCATACGCGGCTTGCCCCCGGTCCCGCAGTGGCTCGATCACCTGGCCTTCGGCGCCGTCGTCGGGGTGGTCCTGGCCCGACGGTCGCAGCAATAGCCGGCCAAGCCCGGTGGCCGACGCCGCCCGGCCGTTGACAATGAGACAATTTCCGCCATACTGTTTCAGTAGTGGCACAGGCAGGAGTCGTCCGGGTGGCCGATGGCCGACCGTCGGCGACGATCCGCCGGCTCGGGACCGACGACCGGTCGTCGCAGCGGGTCCGGATCGTCGACGCCGCCCTCCGCTGCCTCGCCCGGCAGGGCACCGCGAAGACGACGGTCGACGACATCGCCCGCGAAGCCGGCCTGTCGCGAGCGACGCTCTACCGGACGTTCTCGGACGGCAAAGACGGCGTCCTGCACGCGGTCGTCGAAACCGAGACGGCCCGCCTGTTCTCGGACCTGGCGGTGGCGATGGGCGAGGCCCGCGACCTCGAGGAGCTGCTGGTCGCCGGCATGACCGGCGCCGCTCGGGCCCTCGCCGCCCACCCGGCGCTCCGGTACCTGCTGGCCTACGAGCCCGGCGTCGTCCTCCCGTACCTCGCCTTCGACCGGATGGACCGGGTCCTCGACGTCGCCAGCTCGTTCGCCGCCCCGTTCCTCGGCCGCTGGCTGGAGCCGGAGCAGGCGGTCCGGGCCGCCGAATGGGCGGTGCGGATCGTCGTGTCGTACCTGCAGTGCCCGAGGCCGGGCGCCGACCTGACCGACCGGGAGCAGACCCGGCGGCTCGTCGGCACGTTCGTGATCCCCGGCATCCAGGCGTTGCGGATGGCCGGCGCGCCTGGGGTGATGAGAGCAGGAGCGACTCTCCCGGCACCGAGCCGGGTACCGGGCGACGGGGACCGATAGAGGAACGACAGGACGACCGGGACACCAGACGGAAGCGACAGAGGACGGAGCGTGCGGCGATGACGACGACCAACGAACAGGACGCGAGGCGGAGCAACCGGGATCTCATCGGCCGCGACGAGATCGGCGACCTCGAGGCGGTGCTCAGCGTCGTCGGCCGGCAGGAGTCGGACGGCCGCCATCTCGTCGACGACCCGTGCCCGGCCGAGTTCACGTGGGACTACGAGAAGGGCGCGAGGCCGAAGCTCGAGAAGCTCTACGAGAAGGCGAAGCGGGCGCAGTGGAACGGGACGACGGACCTGCCGTGGGACACCGAGGTCGACCAGGAGCGGGTCGCCGCGGCCAACCGGGAGGCGAACGGCGACGCGCTGCGCTGGGCCAACACCGACCTGTCGGGGACCGTGCTCGAGAAGTGGGACGAGCGCGACTGGCTCCGGCTCGGGATGGAGAACCAGAACTGGATGCTCTCGCAGTTCATGCACGGCGAGCAGGGCGCGTTGCTGTGCACGGCCAAGATCGTCGAGACGGTGCCGTGGATCGACGCCAAGTACTACGCGGCCACCCAGGTCGTCGACGAGGCCCGGCACGTCGAGGTCTTCTCCCGGTACCTCGACGAGAAGCTGTCCGGCCACTACCCGCTCAACGGCCATCTCGGGCTGCTGCTCGACGACATCATCGGCGACCGCCGCTGGGACATGACGTACCTCGGCATGCAGATCATGGTCGAGGGGCTCGCGCTGGCCGCGTTCGGTTTCATCCAGTCGCTGACGACCGAGCCGCTGCTCAAGCAGCTGCTGCGCTACGTGATGGCCGACGAGGCCCGGCACGTCGCCTTCGGCGTCTTGAGCCTGCAGGAGTACTACCAGGGACTGACCGCCGCCGAGCTGCGCGAGCGCCAGGAGTTCGCATTCGAGGCGGCGGTCCGCATGAAGGACCGCATGCTCATGCAGGAGGTCTGGGAGCGCCTCGAGGTGCCGAGGGACGACGTCGTCAAGGTGCTCTCGCAGGCCCCCGAGCGCGACGACTTCCAGATCCTGCTGTTCTCCAAGATCGTCCCCAATCTGAAGAAGCTCGGCCTGCTCGACGCGGCCGACGGCTGGCTGCGGGAGAAGTTCACCGAGATGGGCGCGATCGCCTTCGAGGACCTCTCCGACTCGACCGAGGACGCCGACGCCTTCGCCGACGGCTCGCCGGTCGAGCGCCGGGTGGCCTGAGCAGGACCCTCGCCGAAGCCGCGGCTACTGCTCGGCCCGCGTGGCAGTGGCTGCTTGGTAACCTGACCCGGATGCCACCCCCCCGGTTCGGTGCCGTGATGACGGCGATGGTGACGCCGTTCGACGCGGCCGGGCGGCTCGACGTGGACGCCGCGGTCGTTCTCGCCCATTGGCTCGTCGACCACGGCAGTGACGGCCTCGTCCTGGCCGGGACGACCGGCGAGGGACCGGTCCTGACCGACGCCGAGCGGGTCGACCTCTGGCGGGCGGTGGCCGACGCGGTGACCGTGCCGGTGCTCGCCGGTGCCGGGACGAACGACACGCGGCACTCGATCGAACTGACGAAGGCCGCCACCGCGGCCGGGGTCGACGGCATCCTCGTCGTCACGCCGTACTACAGCCGGCCGTCCCAGACAGGCCTCTTCGGCCACTTCGCGGCGGTCGCCGCGGCGACCGATCTCCCGGTCGTCCTCTACGACATCCCGGTCCGCAGCGGTCGCCGGATCGCCCAGGCCACGCTGCTGCGGCTGCTCGACCACGCGCCGAACGTCGTCGCGGTCAAGGACGCGGCCGGCGACCCGGTCGGGTCGGCTCGGCTGCTCTGCCACACCCGCGACGGCTTCGAGCTCTACTCCGGTGACGACGCCCTGACGCTGCCGCTGCTGGCGGTGGGCGCGGTCGGGCTGGTCAGCGTGGCCTCGCACTGGGCCGGGCCGGAGCTGGGGCAGATGATCGCCGCCCACGGCCGTGGCGACGTCGCGGCGGCCCGGCACCTGAACGCCCGGCTCGTCGAGTCGTACGACTTCGAGTCGTCCGAGGAGTTCCCGAACCCGCTCCCGGCCAAAGCGGCGTGCCGGGCCCTCGGCCTCGCGGTCGGGCAGTGCCGGGCACCGATGGGGGCGGCGCCGCCCGAGCTGGACGGCGAGGCCCACCGCGTCCTCATGCGCCTCGGGGCGTTCGACGCCCCGCGGGTAGGCGGTCCGGTTGCCTGAGCCCAAGGACGCGCCGCAGCCGCCGGCGAACCGGCGCCAGCGTCGGAAGAAGAGCGGAGCGCCGGCCGGGGACGCCGCCGGAAAGCCCGCCGGCAACACGTCCGGAAGGCCCGCCGGAGCCGCCGAGGCCGAGCCGGTCCGCGTCGTCTTCCTCGGCGGCCTCGGCGAGATCGGCCGCAACTGCGCCTGCATCGAGGTCGACGGCCGGATCCTCGTCCTCGACTGCGGGATCATGTTCCCCGACGCCGACATGCCCGGCGTCGACCTCGTCCTCCCCGACTTCTCGTACCTCCGGGAGAACGCGGACCGCGTCGACGGCGTCGTGCTCACCCACGGGCACGAGGACCACACCGGCGGGCTGGCGTTCTTGCTGCGCGACCTGGCCGTCCCGATCTACGGCTCGGCCTTCTCGCTCGGCCTGGCCCGCAACCGGATCGACGAGGCCGGGCTGGCCGATCGGGCGCAGTACATCACCGTCACCGACGGTGAGCGCCGCCGTATCGGGCCGTGCGACGTCGAGTTCATCCCGGTCACCCACTCGGTGCCCCACGCGTTCGCCATCGCGTTCCACACCCCCCAGGGCGTCCTCCTGCACTCCGGCGACTTCAAGCTCGACCTGCTGCCGGTCGACGGCCGGCGGACCGACCTGGCCCGGATCGGCGCCCTCGCGGCCGGCCCGGGCATCCGCCTGCTGCTGGCCGACTCGACGAACGCCGAGGAACCCGGCTTCACGCCGTCGGAGAGCACCGTCGGCGTGACGATGCGCCGGGTCTTCGTGGCCGCCGCCGGCCACCGGGTCGTCGTCGCCTGCTTCGCCAGCCACATCCACCGGGTCCAGCAGGTCATCGACGCCGCGGTGGCCAGCGGGCGACGGGTGGCCACGCTCGGCCGGTCGATGGGCAAGAACGTCGACCTCGCCGTCCGCCTCGGCATCCTGTCGATCCCGGACGGCACGCTCGTCGACATCGACGACGTCGACCGCCTCTCCGACGGGCAGATCTGCGTCATCTCGACCGGTTCCCAGGGCGAGCCGATGTCGGCGCTCTCGTTGATGGCCACCGGTGACAACAAGCGGTTCCGCATCGAGGACGGCGACGTCGTCGTCATCAGCGCCCACCCGATCCCCGGCAACGAGTGGTCGGTCGGCCGGGTCATCGACGACCTCTACCGCCGCGGCGCGAAGGTCATCCATTCGGGGGCCGAGGCCGTCCACGTCAGCGGGCACGCCCGGCAGGGTGAGCTGCAGACGTTGCTGTCCGTGGCCCGGCCGGACACCTTCGTCCCGGTGCACGGCGAGTACCGCCACATGGTCCACCACGCGGCGATCGCCCGGTCGATGGGCGTCCCCGACGACCAGGTGCTCCTGTGCGAGGACGGCGATGCCGTCCGCCTCGACGCCGACGGCCTCCACCGCGACGGCGCCGTTCCGGCCGGCTACCTCTACGTCGACGGCACCGTCGGCGACGTCGGCCACGGCGTGCTCCGCGACCGCAAGCTGCTCTCCGAAGAAGGCGTCGTCATGGTCGTCGCCACCGTCGACCTCCACCGCAAAGCGCTGAGCGGGAGCCCCGAGATCGCCACCAAGGGCTGGGTCTACGCCCCCGAGGCCGAGGAGTTGCTCGACGAGGCCAGCCAGGTCGTCGCCGACGCCCTCGTCCAGGCCATGAGCGACGGCGCCCGGGACGTCGACGTCCTCGGCCGCCACGCCCGCAAGGCCCTCGGCAAGCTCGTCGGCGACCGGACGCGGCGCCGGCCGATGATCGTCCCGATCATCATGGCCGTCTGACCCGAGCCGCTGCCGGACGATCGAGCGCCGTCATCGACGGCCGTCTGATGGACCGGCCGTCTGATGGACCGGCCGGGGCTCAGTCCTTCGTCGGCTCGCCGTGGGCGGCGTTGGCGACGCCGAGCCGCCAGTACGCCTTGGGGGAGAGCTGGTCCGGTTCGAGGCCGCGCCCGGTCAGGGCCTGGCGCATCGCCGCGACCGTCCGCAGCTCGCCGGCCAGGTAGCCGTGACCGCGGCCGGCCGGGAGGTCGACGGCGGTGACCGCGTCGACCAGCGCCGTGCCGTGCCCCGGCTCGGTCGTCCCCCGGTGGAGCCACGTCAGCCGGCAGTCCGCCGCGGTGTCCAGCGCCTGCTCCTCCTCCGGGCCGGCCACCTCGAGGACGACGACCGCGGTCGTCGCGGCCGGGAGCGCCTCGACCATGGCGAACGTCGCCGGGATGGCCGACTCGTCGCCGGCGAAGAGGTGCCAGTCCACGTCCGGGGCGAGCGTGATCTTGCCCCGCGGACCGATCGCCTCGACGGTGTCGCCGGGCTGGACGGCCGCGGCCCACCGGGCGCCCGGACCGTCGCCGTGGAGGACGATCTCGAGGTCGATCGTGCCGGCGGCCCGGTCGAGGCGGCGCACCGTGTACCGGCGCCGGAAGTGCTGCTCCGGGCCGTCCGGGACGGCGACCATGAAGTCCTGGCCGGGATCGATCTCGAGCTCGTCGAGCCCGTCGGCCGTGAGGCGGATCCGCCACATTGCCGCGGTCACCGGCCCGGCTTCGACGACGGTCAACGGCCAGGCGGTGACGCCGGGGAGCCGGGCCAGCAGGGCCGACGTCTCCAACCCGCCACCGCGCGGATCGGGGCTGGTGCTTTCAGGTGCGTTCGTCATGCCGGGTCGAGCGTACCGGCCGGTTCCGGGCCGCCGCCCGGGCCGGCATTGGGCGCCGGGCCCGAGGCCACGTCCGGGACCGCCGCCTTGGCTCGGGCGGTGGACGGCACGAACAGGCTGATCAGGAAGCCGACCGCCGTCAGGCCGCACGCCACCGCGAACGCCCGGCCGTAGCCGGACGCCAAGGCGTCCTGCGTCTTCGTCCCGCTGTGCACGAGGTGGTTCGTATGGCTGGTCGCCACCGTCGCCAGCGCGGCGAGCCCGATCGAGCCGCCGACCTGGCGTGACGTGTTCAGCACCCCCGACGCCAGTCCGGCCTCCCGCCGGTCGACCCCCGTCGTTCCCGCCGAGGCCAGCGGCGTGAAGAGCACGCCCAAGGACAGCGAGACCAACATCCCGCCGCCGAAGACGACTGTCCAGTACCCGTGGCTGGATCCGATCTGGGTCAGCCATGCGAAGCCGACCGTCGCCATCAGCGTCCCGATCGTCATCAACCGGCGCGGTCCCAACCGAGGGAGCAGCCGCGAGCTGCCCTGGGCCCCGACCATGATGATCACCCCCATCGGGGCGAAGGCCAACCCGGCCCGCAGGGCGCTATAGCCGAGCACGTTCTGGAGATACAGCGAGAGGAAGTACCACATCGAGAAGAACCCGGCCCCGACGAGCATCATGACGAGATTGGCCGTCGTCACCCAACGGGAGCGGAACAGCCGGAGCGGTACGAGCGGCGTTCCCGTCTTTCTCAGCTGCGACAGGATGAACGCGCCCAGTAGGACGATGGCGATGGCCAGCGTCACGAGGGTCCGGGCCGATCCCCACGCGTACTCGTCGGTGTTCACGATGGCGTAGACCAGCACCGCCAGGCCGCTCGTCGCCAAGATCGCGCCGACGACGTCCAACCGTTCGCCGTCCTGGCGACGCCGGGCCTCGGTCAGGTAGGCCAGCGCGCCCAACAGGGTGACCGCGGCGATCGGGACGTTGACGAACAGGACCCAGCGCCAGCTCAGCTCGGACGTCAGCACGCCGCCGAGGACGACGCCGGCTGCGCCGCCGGCCCCGCCCATCGCGCTCCACAGGCCGAGCGCCTTGGCCAGTCGCTGCCCCGAGAACGTCGTCACGATGATCGTCAGCGTGGCCGGCGACAGGAACGCTCCGCCGATGCCCTGGACCGCCCGGGCCGTGGTGAGCCACGCCGATGTCTGGGCGAAGCCGCCGACCAGGCTGGCCGCCGCGAACAGCACCAGGCCGAACATGTAGACGCGCCGTCGCCCGTACAGATCGGCCGCCCGACCGCCGAGGAGCAGGAAACCGGCGAACGTGAGGACGTAGGCGTTGACGACCCACTGGAGTCCGGTCGGGCTGTAGTCGAGGGCCCGGCCGATCGACGGGAGCGCGACGTTGACGATCGACACGTCCAGGATGACCATGAACTGCGCGATGCAGGCCAGCGCCAGGATCATCCGCTCGTGCGAGGGGCGTTCCGACGTCGAGGCCGAGATATCCGTGTCCATTGCGACGCAGCTTAAAGAAGGCGGAGCTGTTCTCCGGCCGGTCGGGCCGGCGCCGAGCGGGTCGGCGCTGATCGAGCCGCCGCCCGAGCCGCGGCCGGCCTGGTCACCGCCCCCGTTTCGCTCGCCGCCATGCCGCGGCCGGCTATGTCGTCGCCCGACGCGTCGCTCGGTCCGCCCCCGGCCGGGTCGTCGAGGTCCTCGATGTAGCGACGGACCTGCCGCGTCCCGGTGCCCTTCTTCTTCAGGACGCCGGCCACCAGCGCGGCGAGCCGGGCCGGCTCGGCCTTCGGCTGGTACGAGCCGCGGCGGAACCGCCGCTCGTAGAGCGGGACGAGGTCCGGCCGGGCCGTCGCCAGCCAGCCCATGAAGTGCTCGCGGACGCCCGGCCGGAGGTGGAGCGGGATAGCGGCCACCGAGATGGCGCCGGCGTCGACGCACGCCTCGACGACCTCCCGGACTTGCTCGTCGCCGTCCGACAGCCCGGGCAGCACCGGCGCGACGAGCACGCCGCACGGGATGCCCGCGTCGTTGAAGCGCCGTACGGCCGTCAGCCGCCGCTCCGGCGGTGGGGTGCCCGGTTCGGTCAGCTTCCAGACGTCCCGGTCGAGCGTGCCGATCGAGAAATTGAGGTGCACCGACGTGCGCCGAGCGGCCGACACCAGGAGGTCGAGGTCGCGCAGGATCAGCGTCGACTTCGTCAGGATGCTGAACGGGTTGCGGGCGTCGGTCAGCGTCCGGATGACGCCCTGCGTCAGGTGGTACTTCCCTTCCGCCAGCTGGTACGGGTCGGTGTTCGTCCCCATCGCGATGTGCTCGCCGGCCCACTTCGTCGACCGCAGCTCGGCCCGGAGCCGCTCGACCGCGTTCACCTTGACGACGATGCGCCGCTCGAAGTCCTCGCCGATGTTCAGGCCCAGGTAGTCGTGGGTCGGACGGGCGAAGCAGTATCCACACGCATGGCTGCAACCCCGGTAGGGGTTGATCGTGTAGCGGAACGACATGCGGCTGGCCGCAGGGACGGCGTTGATGATCGACCGGGCGTTGACGTGGAGGAACTCCATCCCGCGGAACTCCCCGGTGCCGACGTGGCGGGTGACGGCGGTCTCGTCGGGGAAGAGGGTTCCCTCGTCGTCCTCCTCGGCGAGGTGCCACCGGAGGGGGATGCGGGGCCGGTCGGCTCGGGTGGCCACGGAGGTAGTGTAGCGAACATGTGTTCGCTAATCCAGGGGGTTTCGCCGATTGTCGACCCTCTGACCAGGGCAGCCGCGGCGGGGGTGTCCGCCGAACCACCGCCCGCCGGCACTAGCGTGGCCTTGTGGTGACGGTGCCGTGGTGACGACCAAGGGCCGACCGACGGCCTCCCGTTCAACGTCGAAGAGCAAGGCGTCGTCGCGCTCGGGCTCCCGGACG
Source organism: uncultured Actinomycetota bacterium (assembly GCA_963745595.1). Lineage (GTDB taxonomy): Bacteria > Actinomycetota > Acidimicrobiia > Acidimicrobiales > RAAP-2 > DASZUK01. The sequence continues at coordinate 166,715 of CAVUYB010000008.1, forward strand.
GCGTCGAGGTCGAAGGCGCCGGCGTCGAAGGGGAGGGCATCGCACGCGGCCAGCCGGTCCGGCGGGCGATCGGGCGGGCGGGCTACGGCGAGCCGGTCGGCGGAGAGCGGCCTCTTCAGCGACCACGCGGCCGACCTGTGGGCGATCGGGCTGGCGACGCTGGGCATCCTGCTGGCGCTGGCGCTCTACGGCGACGCCGCGGGGACGGTCGGCCACGGGGTCGACGTGGCGCTCGGCGCGGTCGTCGGGTGGATCCGCTTCCTCCTGCCGCCGATCTGCGTCGTCGTCGGCGTCGTGATCATCGTCGGACGACACCGGCCGGAGCCGGTGCGGACGTGGATCGGCGTGGTCCTCGGGCTGCTGGCCGCGTGCGGGCTGGCCGAGCTGGCCGGCGGTTCGCCGAAGGCGGACGCGACGAACCGGGCGTTGAGCGACGCGGGGGGATGGCTCGGGGTGGCGGTCGGGCGGCCACTGGCGTCGGGGGTCGGTACGGCCGGCGCGGTCGTGATCCTGGTGGCGGTGGCGTTCGTCGGGATCGTGCTGTCGACGGGCGTCTCGCTCGGCGCGCTCGGCCGCGGGCTGGCGGCGGCGGTGGCGGCGGTCGGCCGGACGTTCGGCTCGTGGTGGGCCGGCGGGCGGATCGACCGCGACGCGGTGCTCGACGAGCCGGTCGGCGACGCGGCGCCGATCACGGTCCCGGTGGCGGGCCCGCCGCCGGTGCTGCCGCCGTCGGTGCTGGACGACCCGCGGCCGCTGGACGAGACGGACACCGGCGAGGTCCCGACGGTCGATCCGGACGAGCCGCCGCTGACCGAGCCGGAGCCACTCCCCGTGGCGTCGAAGCGACGGGGCGCCGACGACGTCGTCCCGGCGGTGGCCGGCCCGGAGGCACCGGTGGCGGTAACGGGGGCGTGGCAGCTGCCGCCGATGAAGATCTTGAGCCGGTCGAAGGAGCAGCGACAGGATCTGCGCCTGCTCGACCAGGCAGGGGAGTCGCTCGTGTCCGCGTTGTCGGCCCACGGCGTCGAGACGCGGTTGGTCGGCCGGACGGTCGGGCCGACGGTGACGCGGTTCGAGCTGGAGCTCGGCCCGGGGGTGAAGGTGGCCCGGGTGACGAGCCTGTCGAAGGACATCGCGTACGCGATGGCGTCGCCGGACGTCCGCATCCTGGCGCCGATCCCCGGCAAGTCGGCGATCGGCGTCGAGGTGCCGAACCGCCAGCGGCAGCTCGTCTCGCTCGGCGACATCCTGACGTCCGACGAGGCGCACCAGGCGACGCACCCGCTCGAGGTGGCGCTCGGCCGGGACATCGCCGGGCGGGCGGTCCTGGTCAACCTGGCGCAGATGCCGCACGTCCTCATCTCGGGAGCGACCGGCGCGGGCAAGTCGTCGTGCATCAACTCGCTGATCACGTCGATCCTCATGCGGGCGACGCCGGACCAGGTGCGGATGATCCTGGTCGACCCGAAGCGGGTCGAGCTCGGCCAGTACAACGACCTGCCGCACCTGCTGACGCCGGTCGTCGTCGACCCGAAGAAGGCGGCGAACGCGCTGTCGTGGGCGGTCAAGGAGATGGAGCGCCGCTACGACCTGCTGGCGGAGTACGGGATGCGCGACATCACCGGCTACAACGAGGCGTTCGACCGCGGCGACCTCGGCCCGCTCGGCGGCCCGTCGGCGGCCGCCCAGGTGGCGGCGATTGCGGCCAAGGTCAGGGCGCAGCGGGCGAACGCCGAAGCAGAAGGGGAGAAGGGTCCGTACGACGTCGAGTCGGCGGCCGGCGAGGTCGCCCCGGTACCCGACGACGACGCCGCGGCCGACGAGGGGTCGCCCGACGACGACGGCGTCGCATCCGACGAACAGCGACCGGAGCGGCTGCCGTTCGTCCTGGTCGTCGTCGACGAGCTCAACGACCTGATGATGGTGGCGGCCCGGGACGTCGAGGAGTCGGTCGTCCGGATCGCCCAGATGGCCCGGGCGGTCGGGATCCACCTGGTGCTGGCCACGCAGCGGCCGTCGGTCGACGTGATCACCGGCGTCATCAAGGCGAACGTCCCGAGCCGGATGGCGTTCTCGGTGTCGTCGCTGGCCGACAGCCGGGTCATCCTCGACCAGCCGGGGGCGGAGCGGCTGATCGGCAAGGGCGACATGCTCGTGCTGACCGCGTCGTCGAACATCCCCCGCCGGCTCCAGGGGCCGTGGGTCTCCGAGGACGAGGTCCGCCAGGTCGTGGCGTTCTGGCGCCGGCAGGGCCGGACGCCGGAGCCGGTCGTCGGCATCCAGGGCGTCGACGGCGGGAACGGGAGTAGCCTTTCCGGCGATGACGACGACGACGAGCTGCTGTCGACGGCCATGGAACTGGTCGTCCGCTCCCAGCTGGGGTCGACGTCGATGCTGCAGCGCAAGCTGCGCGTCGGTTTCGCCCGGGCCGGTCGGCTGATGGACCTGCTCGAACAGCGCGGCATCGTCGGCCCGTCGGAGGGTTCGAAGGCCCGCGCCGTCCTCATGACGCCCGAGGAGCTGGACAGCCGCCCCGGCTAGGCGCCGGGGAACGAGCACGACGGCGATGGTCACCCGTTTGCCTCCTGCCGCGCCTGGACCGTCCGTCGCCGAACGGGCGCCGGAGCCGGCCGCCAGCGGACCGCTGACGCGGGCGCAGATCCAGGCCGCCCGGGCCGGTGGTCGGCGGGGTCGCGGCGCCGCCGACCGCAGTGATGCCGTCGGGGACGGTAACGGAGCCGATCGGGAACGGGCGCGACGGGCTCGTCGGGCCACCCGTCGGCGCCGGCTGGTGACGACGGGCGCGGTCCTGGTCCTGCTGGCGGCGGCGATCACGTTCGTCGCCGTACGGAGCGGGCGGCCGCCGACGGTCGAGCACCCGATGGCGACGGTGGCGACGGACATGCCGACGATGGCGGCGCTCCCGGCGGCGACGGTCAGCCTGCCGTGGCCGGCCGGGGTGCAGTCGGCGGTCTCGATCCCCGCGGTCGGCTACACGGCCAACTCCGGCCCGCAGCACCCGGTGCCGATCGCCAGCATGACGAAGATCATGACGGCGTACGTCGTGCTGCACGACCACCCGCTGACGCCCGGCGACGACGGCCCGGCCATCACGATCTCGGCCGACGACGCGTCGAACTACTCGACAGACCTCGGGACCGACCAGGCGAGCGTGCCGCTCGTGGCCGGCGAGGTGATGACGGAGCGGCAGATGCTCGGGGCGATGCTCGTCCACTCGGCCAACGACCTCGCCGTACTCGTTGGCGTCCTGGGATGCCGGTTCGCTGGCCGCGTTCGTGGCGAAGATGAACGCGGCCGCGGCGTCGCTGGACATGACGCAGACGCACTACGCGGACGCCAGCGGCTACACACCGCAGTCGGTGTCGACGCCGGCCGACCTGCTCAAGGTGGCGGCGGCGGACATGACGAACCCGACATTCGCGGTCATGGTCGCCCAGTCGTCGGCGCCGTTGCCGACAGGAGCGACGGTGTACACGTACACGCCGCTGCTGGCCAGCTCCGGCGGCGTGCCGGGGGTGGTCGGCGTCAAGTCCGGGTTCACGAGCGCGGCCGGCGGCGGCGACATCCTCGCCTACCAGGCGTCGGCCGGTGGCCAGTCGTTCACCGCGCTCGCCGCGGTGACGTCGATGCAGGGACCGACAGTGCTCGACGCGGCCGGCCGGGCCGACCTGGCCGTCGCCCAGGCCGCGGCCGCCCACGTCGGGGCGGTCTCGCTCCCGGCGGCCGGGACGCCCGTCGGATCGGCGACGGTCGCCGGCCACGCGGTGCCGATCGCCATGACCGCGTCCGGCTCGGTACTGGTGTGGCCGGGCGGGAAGATCGACGAGACGATGGTCGTCAGTCACCGGCCGGCCGGGGGCGACCAGGCCGGTACGCCGGTTGGCACGGTCCACGTCCGGGTCGGCACCCAGGACGTCGCCGTGCCGGTGCAGACGGCCGGCCGGTTGCCGGTCGTCACGGTCGAGCACCATCTCTTCTGACGGCAACCTATTCTGACCGGGTGCGCGCCCGGGCCCCTGCGTCGGCGGCGAACCTCGGTCCGGGCTTCGACGCCCTGGCGTTGGCCGTCGACCGCTACGTCGAAGTCGAGATCGAGCCGGCCGACCGGCTGACCGTCCGCAGCGAGGGCGAGGGCGCCGGCCTGGCCGACGATGCCACCCACCTGGCCGCCCGCGTCGCCGTCGACGTCGCCGGGCACGACCGGCTGGCCATCACCGTCCGCTCCCAGATCCCGGTGGCCCGGGGACTCGGCTCGTCGGCCGCACTGGCCGCCGCGGCCGCCGCGGCGGCCGGTGCCGCGGACCCGCTGGCCGTCGCGGCCCGGGTCGACGGCCACCCGGAGAACGCGGCCGCGTCCGTCGTCGGTGGCCTCGTCGCCGCCGGGACGGTCGCCGGGACGCCGCGGGCGGCCCACCTCCCGCTGGACCCGTCGCTGGTCGCGGTCGTCATCGTCCCGGACCGGACGCTGCCGACCGCCGAGGCCCGCCAGGTCCTGCCGGACCAGGTCGACCGGCAGGACGCGGCGTTCAACCTCGGCCGGATGGGCCTGCTGCTGGCCGGCCTGGCCGACCGGCGGGTGCTCGTCCGCGAGGCGACGGAGGACCGGCTGCACCAGGACTACCGGAGCGCGCTGTTCCCGGAGGCGCCGGGCCTGCTGGCCGCGTTGGTCGACGGCGGCGCGCTGGCGGCCTGCTGGTCCGGGGCCGGACCATCGCTCCTGGGCTTCACGACGGCCGCCGATGCCCCGGCCGTCCGGGCGGCGGCCCGGGTGGCGATGGACGCGGCCGGCGTGCCCGGCCGGGTTCTCGTCCTCCGGCCGGACCTCGACGGTCTCGTGACCGGCGACGCGGCCCGCCTCCCACCCGTCGAGGACGACGAGTAGCCAGTTCTAGACTGCCGGCGTGACCCGCAAGTTCCTCATCCGCACCTTCGGGTGCCAGATGAACGAGCACGACTCCGAGCGGCTGGCCGGCCTGCTGGCCGCGGACGGCATGGAGCCGACCACCGACCTGGACGAGGCCGACCTGGTGGTCCTCAACACCTGCTGCATCCGGGAGAACGCCGACAACAAGCTGTACGGCACCCTCGGCCACCTCAAATCGCTACGCGACGCCAAGCCGGGGCTGCAGATCGCCGTCGGCGGCTGCCTGGCCCAGAAGGACCGGGAGCTGGTCCGCCAGAAGGCCGGCCATGTCGACGTGGTCTTCGGCACCCACAACCTGGCCCGCGCTCCCGAGCTACTGCGCCGGGCGTCGGTAGAGGGCCCCATCGTCGAGATCATGGACGCCCCCGACCCGACCGCACCGCCAGACCACGCGCCGGCCCTTTCGGCCGTCCGGGAGCTGCCGTACGCGGCGTGGGTGACGATCCAGACCGGCTGCGACAACTCGTGCGCGTTCTGCATCGTCCCGTCCGTCCGCGGCGCCGAGGTCAGCCGGCCGCCGGAGGACATCGTCGCCGAGGTCGAGGCGCTGGCCCGGCGCGGCGTCGTCGAGGTCACGCTGCTCGGGCAGAACGTCAACTCGTACGGCCGCGACCTGACGAAGCGGCGGCCGCTCTTCGCCGACCTGCTCGCCGCGGTCGGTACGGTCGACGGCATCCGCCGGGTCCGGTTCACGAGCCCGCACCCGAAGGACCTCCGTCCGGAGACGATCGCCGCCATGGCGGACGTCGGCGCGGTCTGCGAGCAGCTCCACCTGCCGCTGCAGTCCGGCAGCGACCGGGTGCTCTCAGCGATGCGCCGTGGCTACACCGCCGAGCGGTACCTCGACCGGCTGCGGGCCGCCCGGGCCGCGGTGCCGGATCTGGCGGTGACGACGGACATCATCGTCGGCTTCCCGGGCGAAACGGACGGCGACTTCGACGAGACGCTCGCCGTCGTCGCCGAGGCCGGCTACGACAGTGCGTACACGTTCATCTTCTCGCCGCGGCCCGGCACGCGGGCGGCGGCCATGGAGGACCGGTACATCCCGCCGGACGTCGTCGCCGAACGGTTCGACCGGCTGTCCGCGGTCGTCGAGCGGTCCGCCCTCCGCCGCTACCAGGACCGCGTGGGCCGGACCGAGGAGGTGCTCGTCGAAGGGCCGAGCCGGCGGGACCCGACCGTGCGGACCGGCCGGACGCGGCAGGGCAAGCTCGTCCACTTCGCCCCGCCCGACGGCGGCGGGCCGGCGATCGGGTCGTTCGCCGAGGTCGAGGTGACCGGCGCGGCGCCGCACCACCTGACCGGCCGGTTCGGCCGGCTGACCGCGGCGCCGCGGCACCGGTCGCGGATCCCCGTCGCCGCCGGCTGACGTCGACCCCCCGGTGACGGCCGGTCGAGCCCCCGACCGACGGCCGGTCGTCCTGCTCGGGACGACCGCGTCCGGCAAGTCCGACGTCGCCATGGCGGTCGCCCGCCGGCGCGGCGACGTCGAGCTCGTCTGCATCGACTCGATGACGGTCTACCGCGGCATGGACATCGGCACGGCCAAGCCGTCGGCGGCCGCCCGGGCCGAGGTGCCGCACCACCTCCTCGACCTCGTCGACCCGTCGGGCGAGTTCACGGTGGCCGAGTTCCAGGCGGCCGCCCGGGCCACGCTGGCCGACATCGACGAGCGGGGCCAGCGGGCCGTTCTCGTCGGCGGCACCGGTCTCTACCTGCGCTCGGTCGTCGACGACCTCGACCTCCCCGGTCGCTGGCCGGCGGTCGCGGCCGAGCTCGAACGGGAGGCCGACGAGCCCGGCGGCATCGCCGCCCTCCACGCCCGGTTGGCCGTCCTCGACCCGCTCGCCGCGTCGCGGACGACGACGTCGAACCGGCGCCGCATCGTCCGGGCGCTCGAGGTGACGATCGGCGCCGGTCGGCCGTTCTCGTCGTTCGGCCCCGGCCTGACCGCGTACCCGCCGACCCGGTTCACGCTGCTCGGCCTCCCGTACCGGCCGGACGACGGCGACCGGCGGATCGCCGAGCGGTTCGCGGCCTGGATGGACGACGGGTTCCTCGACGAGGTCCGCGCCCTGGCCGCCCGGCCGGGCGGGCTCTCCCGCACCGCCCGGCAGGCCCTCGGCTACCGCGAGCTGCTCGCCCACGTCGAGCGCGGCGTGCCGCTCGACGACTGCGTCGCCGAGGCCGTCCGGCGGACCCGCCAGTTCGCCCGCCGGCAGTGGGCCTGGTTCCGCCGCGACCCCCGCATCCGCTGGCTCGACGGCGCCGACCCGGTCGCCGCGGTCGCCGCCGCCGTCGGGTAGTGGGTGCACAGGTATTGGGTGCACAGCTATTGGGTGCACGGGCCGCGGCACCGGGCGCGAGACTGTGGTGGTGCAGTTCTCGAAGCACGAAGGTGCTGGCAACGACTTCCTCGTCCTGGTCGACGTGGAGGATCGCGTCCACCTGACCGCCGCCCAGGTCCGGGCGCTGTGCGACCGCCGGCGGGGCGTCGGCGCGGACGGCGTGATCCGGGTCGGCCCGAGCGGCGTCGGCCACGGTCGGTCGAGCACGGACGTCTGGATGGAGCTCCACAACGCCGACGGCAGTGAGGCCGAGATGAGCGGCAACGGCATCCGCTGCCTGGCCCAGGCCGCGGTCGACGCCGGCCTCGTGACGCCGCCGCGCTTCACCGTCGCCACCGCGGCCGGCATCCGCACGGTCGACTACCGGCCCGGCGACCGCCCGGGTGAGGCGTGGGCGAGCACGGCGATGGGCCCGGCCCGGCTCGGTCCGGAGGAACCATCGGGAGCCCCCGGCCACCGGGCCCGGCGGGTCGACGTCGGGAACCCTCATCTCGTGCTCTTCGGCCTCGACGGCCCCGACGAGATCGACGTCGCGGCCGTCGGGGCCCGGCTGGAGGCCGAGACGCCCGGTGGCGTCAACGTCGAGTTCATCGCCCTCGGTCGTGGTCCCGACGAGCTGCGGTTCCGGGTCTGGGAGCGCGGCGTCGGCGAGACGCTGGCCTGCGGGACCGGCAGCGTCGCCGCGGCGGCGGCCGCCCGGAGCTGGGGGCTCGTCGGCGCCCGGGTGCTCGTGCACAACCCCGGCGGGACGCTCGAAGTCCGGCTCGGCCCCAACGAAGCCGACAGCGCGATCCTCGCCGGCCCGGTCCGCCGGGTGGCCGATGTCACCGTCGACCCGGCCGTCCTGCCCGCTGACCGACGGGGCCCGGCCGCCGTCCCGGCGTGACGGCTTGACCGCCCCATCGATCGTTCGCCGACCCGCATGACCGTCAATCTGCCCGGCACGCTGATCACCCGGGAGTTCCGGGAGCGGATCATCCTCGTCGGCGTCGTCCTGCCCGGCACCGACCCGACCGCCGTCGACGGCTACCTCGACGAGCTGACCGAGCTCGTCGACACCGCCGGCGCCGACGTCGTCGCCCGGATCGTCCAGCGCCGTGACCATCCGGACCCGGCGACGTTCATCGGCCGCGGCAAGGCCCACGAGCTGGCCGAGCTGGCCGAGAAGGTCGACGCCGACACGGTTGTCTTCGACGAGGAGCTGAGCCCGGCCCAGCAGCGGAACCTGGAGAAGCTGCTCGGCCGGACCGCCATCGACCGGACCGCGGTGATCCTCGACATCTTCGCCCAGAACGCTCGCAGCCCCGAGGGCAAGGCCCAGGTCGAGCTGGCCCTCCTCCGGTACCGGTTGCCGCGGCTGCGCGGCCGCGGCGGGTCGCTCAGCCAGCAGGCCGGTGGCATCGGCACCCGCGGTCCCGGCGAGACCCAGCTCGAGGTCGACCGCCGCCGCCTCGTCCGCCGGATGCACCGCCTCGAGGCCGACCTCCGGTCGGTCGAGCGGACGCGCACGCTGCAGCGCCGGTCCCGCCAGCGCGGCCGCCACCGGGAGCTCGCCCTCGTCGGCTACACGAACGCCGGCAAGTCGACGCTGCTCAACCGGCTGACCGATGCCGGCGTCCCGGCCGAGAACCGCCTGTTCGTCACCCTCGACCGCGGACGCGGCAGCTCGCGCTGCCCGGCGGCGAGACCGTCCTCGTCACCGATACCGTCGGCTTCGTCCGCAAACTGCCGCACGAGCTCGTCGAGGCGTTCCGCTCCACCCTCGACGCGGTCCACCTCGCCGACCTCGTCGTCCACGTCGTCGACGGCTCCGCCGCCGATCCCGACGCCCAGGTCGACGCCGTCCAGGCCGTCATGGAGGAGATCGGCGCCAGCGACGTGCCCGAGCTCGTCGTCGTCAACAAGGCCGACCGTGCTCCCGACGACGCCAAGCGGGTCGCCGCGGCCACCGAGGGGTCCGTCCTCGTCTCCGCCCGCACCGGCCAGGGCATCGACGACCTCCTCCGGGCGATCGGCGACCGGCTGCGGGCCGCCGATCGAGTGGTCGAGCTCGTCATCCCGTGGGCCCGTGGTGACGTCCTCGCCGCGGTCCACCGCGAGGGCGAGGTCGTCGGCCAGGAGACCGGCGACGACGCCGCCCGGATCCACGTCGTCCTCGACGACGCCGGCCGAGCCCGGTTCCGCGAGTACATGGTCGCGACCGCATGACCGGCGCCGGCTCGCCGCCCGTTCGTCCGCCGCCCGGTGCTCCGCCGTCGGGTGGGTTCCAGCCGCCGCCGTACCCGTACGACCGGCTCCACGGCCTGAAGGCCCTGGCCGACGAGCTGGACGGCGGGGTCGTCGACTGCTCGATCGGCACGCCGACCGACCCGCCGCCGGCGGCCGTCGTCGACGCCCTGGCCACCTCCGGCGCCGAGCGCGGCTACCCGTCGTCGGCCGGCGGACCCGCCTACCGGGAGGCGACGGCCGGCTGGCTGTCGGCCCGCTTCGGCGTCGCCGTCGACCCGGGGAGCGTCGCGGCGTGTGTCGGCACGAAGGAGCTCGTCGCGTCGACCGCCCACTACCTGCGCCTGCGCGACCCCGGCCGGGACACCGTCCTGTACCCGCGGTCTCGTACCCGACGTACGCGATGGGCGCGACGCTGGCCGGCTGCCGGGCCGTGCCCGTCCCGCCGGCCACCGCCGACGGCGCCGGGCTCGACCTCGACGCGATCGACCCGGCCGACGCGGCGCGGGCCGTTCTCCTCTGGGTCAACTCGCCGGCCAACCCGTCCGGTGGCCTGACCGACCTCGACGCCGCCGCGGCGTGGGGCAGGCGCCACCGCGTGCCCGTGTTCTCCGACGAGTGCTACGCCGAGTTCACCTGGGACGGGCCACCCCGGTCCGTGCTGGAGGCCGGCCCCGAAGGCGTCGTCGCGGTCCACTCGCTCTCGAAGCGGTCCAACCTGGCCGGTGCCCGGGCCGGCTTCTACGCCGGCGACGCCGAGCTCGTCGGCTTCCTGCGCGACGTCCGCCAGCACGCCGGGCTCATGGTCCCCGGACCGGTGCAGGCCGCGGCGGTCGTCGCCCTGGCCGACCAGGACCATGTCGACGTCCAGCGCGCCCGCTACCTCGAACGGCTCGAGTACCTCGCCGGCGTCCTGACCAAGGCCGGCATCCCCACGCGCTCCCGGCCGGCGGCTTCTACCTCTGGCCCGCCGTCCCCGCCCGCTGGCCCGACGCCTGGGCGCTCGCCGACGACCTCGCCCGCGCCGGCGGCATTCTCGTCAGCCCCGGCGACCTCTACGGGCCCGAGGGCGCCGGCAACGTGCGGATCGCCGTCGTCCAGCCGATCGAGCGGCTCCAGTTGGTCGGCGAGCGGCTCGCGGCCGCCGGGTGGTAGCT
>CAVUYB010000009.1:0-133019 GCA_963745595.1 uncultured Actinomycetota bacterium
ACGTTGCCGCAGCCGAGGACGGCCACCCGCACCGGGGTCGGGTCTGGGTGTCCTCCGGCCATCGGCTCACGCTATCGCCTGGACGGCGACCGGCTCGGCGAGCCAGCCGTCCGGTCCAGGGCCGATCAGCCGGCTGCCCCGTAGCGTCAGACGTCGAGCCGCAGGAGGTCGTCGAACGTCTCGCGGCGGACGACCTCCCGGGCGCGGCCGTCGGCGACGAAGACGACCGCCGGGCGCGGGACCTTGTTGTAGTTCGACGCCATCGAGTACCCGTACGCGCCGGTCACCGGCGTCGCCAGGACGTCGCCGACGGCCAGGTCGGCCGGGAGTCGCGCTTCCGCGACGACGACGTCGCCGGTCTCGCAGTGCTTGCCGACGACCCGGGCCACCTTCGGCCGGGCCGCGTCGACCTCGCGGGGCAGGAACGTCTCGTACCCGCTGCCGTAGAGGACCGGGCGCGGGTTGTCGCTCATGCCACCGTCGACCGCGACGTACGTCCGGATCCCTGGCAGCTCCTTGACCGTCCCGACCCGGTAGAGCGTGATCCCGGCCGTCGCCACGATCGACCGGCCCGGCTCTGCGGTGACCCGCGTCGCCGGGTCGACGCCGGCCGCCGCGCACGCCTGGCGGGCCGCGGTCGCCCACTCGGCCTGGGTTGGCGCGGCCTCGCCGTTGACGTACGGCACGCCGAGACCACCGCCGACGACCAGCTCCGGCAGGTCGAGCGGCGCGAAGAACGCCCCGAGCACCTCGGCCGCCTGCTCGAAGTGGCCGACGTCGAAGACCTGGCTGCCGATGTGCGCGTGGACGCCGACGAGCGACACGCCCGGGAGCAGCTCGAGCGCGGCGACCGCCCGGCCGGCCGCGCCGGACGCCACCGAGAAGCCGAACTTCGTGTCCTCCTGGCCGGTCCGGACGAACTCGTGCGTGTGCACCTCGACCCCCGGCGTCACCCGGACGAGCACCTTCGGGCGCTCCTGGCCGCCCGGCCGGTCGTCGACCAGCCGGCCCAGCCGGGCGATCTCGTCGAACGAGTCGACGACGACCCGGCCGACGCCCGCGTCGAGCGCGTCCGCCAGCTCCGTGTCGGATTTGTTGTTGCCGTGCAGGACCAGCCGGTCCGCCGGCACCCCCGCCGCCAACGCCGTCGCCAGCTCGCCCCCCGTCGACACGTCGAGGCACATGCCCTCTTCGTCGGCCAGCCGGGCCATCGCCTTACAGAGGAACGCCTTCGTCGCGTACGCCACGCCGTCGCCCCAGGCCGCCACCGCCGCTCGGCACCGCGCCCGCAAGTGCGCCTCGTCGTAGACGAAGAGCGGCGTGCCGAACTGCTCGGCCAGGTCGACGACGTCGACGCCGCCGACCCGCAGGTGACCGTCCGCGGCCACCTCGGCGGTGTCCGGCAGCAGGTCCCGTTGGAGCGGCCCTTCGGCGCTGGCCGGCATGGACGTGCACGATACGGCAGACGCACCACCGTCCGTGGCGGCTACGATCGTTCCCTGCCCTGAAGCCATCGGCCCGGGCGAGTTGCCCAAATGCCCCAGTAGCTCAGCGGATAGAGCACCGGCCTCCGGAGCCGGGTGCGCAGGTTCGAGTCCTGCCTGGGGCGCAAAAAATTCTCTGGCCAGCAAACGTCCTGCGGGCGTCAGGAAGCGGGCACCACGATGACCCCCGCGGCCGTGGGTTCAGGGATGTCTTCGCCAGCTTGGCGCATGAGAGAGATATGCGCCGGAATGGCCTCCCGGATGCGCGACTCGACCTCCTGCCGGGAAGAACCGGCGGCCACGCAACCCGGCAGATCAGGGACGTAGGCTCCCCACGCGTCGCCTTCGTGCTCGATCACCACCGAATATCCGGTCATCGTTGGCCTCGCAGCTGCGCCTGTCGCCAGATGCTGGCCAGCGTACCCTTCGGCACCTCGTCGGCTGGTGCCCCCGCGTTGACTCATCAGAAACCTCCGCGTAGCTCCATTCGTTGCCTCACGTAAAACCTCCGCCTGGTGACGCCGGGATCTACGCCTGATCCATGGAGCTTTCGATGGGCGAGCGCAAGGCAGTCACGAACAAGATGGCGGCGGCCTATCGCCGAGGGACCAAGGCCGAGAAGTCGGCGGTGCTGGACCAGCTGGTCGAGCTCACCGGGTGGCACCGGGACCACGCCCGGTCAGAGCTGCGGGGGGCCGGCGAGATTCGGGTGGTCCGGGTCCGTCGGCCCCGGACGCCCGTCTACCCGGCCCGGGTGGTCTCGGCCTTGGAGCTGTGCTGGCGGGCCGGGCGCCGCCCGGCCGGTAAACGCCTGGCCCCGATGCTCGCCTTGCTCGTCCCGCTCTTGTGTCGAGACGGTGAGCTCGACCTCAGCCAACACGAGGCCCGGCTGCTCTGCGCCATGAGCCCGGCGACCATCGACCGACGCCTTCGGGGGGTCAAGGTCCTGGCCGGGGTGCGGGGCCGTTCCCACACCCGGCCCGGGAGCATCCTCAAGTCCCAGATCCCGGTCCGGACCTGGTCGGAATGGGACGAGGGCGTCCCGGGTTTCTGCGAGATCGACCTGGTCGGCCACGACGGCGGGAGCTCGTTCGGCGAGTTCTGCTTCACCCTCACCATGACCGACGTGGCCACCGGCTGGACGGTGAACCGCTCGGTCAAGAACAAGGCAGCCGTCTGGGTGACCCAGGCCATCGACCACGCCGCTCAGTGCTTCCCGTTCCGGGTCCTCGGCCTCGACTCGGACAACGGCTCGGAGTTCATCAACGCCCACCTCTTCGAGTACTGCAACGAACGAAAGATCACCTTCACCCGGTCCCGACCGGGCAACAAGAACGACGGAGCCCACGTCGAGCAGAAGAACTGGACCCACGTCCGAGAGCTGGTCGGCTATCTCCGCTTCGACACGGCGGCCGAGCTCAGCCTGCTCAACCGGATCTGGGAGCTCGACCGGGGCTTCACCAACCTGGTGCTGACCCAGCAGAAGCTGGTTGCCCGGACCCGGGTCGGGGCCAAGGTCATCAAGCGCCATGATGCGGCCGCCACGCCCTTGCAGCGGGCCGTCGGCGCCGGGGTCCTCACCCCGGCCCAGCGTGGGGCCCTCACCCGGGCCCGGAACGCCTTGCACCCCGGTCAGCTCCAGCGGGAGATCGACCGCCTCTGCCAACAGCTCGAACGCCTCTCCCTCGAGAAACGGCCGGCCCCCCGACAGGCTGTCAACCGGTCCTTCACCGCCTCCCCCCATCCGGAGCTTTTAGGTGAGGCAACGAATCAGGGCTCCCGGAGGATTTGACGTGAGGCAACAGGCCCCGGCGACGGTTACGACGCCCGGGCGTTCGGGGTGCTGGAACTGCCGGTGGGATCCCTTCTGGCGGACCTGCTGCCAGCCCTCATGCTCCAGGATCCGGATCACCTCCCGTACCTTCACCCCAAGGCACGCTACGGACGGGCTGTGACGCAGGGGGCTTGAGGGCGCCGATGGGCGCTCGGTCAGTCGGCTCCGAAGAACGGCGCGCCGAAGGCGAAGATGCCGCCGTCGGAACCGGTCAACCAGTAGCCGCCGGACGTGTCGTCCGGCGCCATCGAGACGATCGGGCTATTCAGCGCCATCGAGCCGGTGCTCCCGCCGAAGTGGGCGTCGCCGAAGGCGAAGATGCCGCCGTCGGACGCCACCAGCCAGTAGCCCCGGCCGTCGGCCGTGCCGGCCATCCCGTTCACCGGCTGGTTCAACGCCGTGCCGGCGGTCGACCCGAAGAACGGCGCGCCGAACGCGAAGATGCCGCCGTCGGACGCGACCTCCCAGTAGCCGCCGGTGGCGTCGTCGGCCGAGACGGCCACGACCGGCCGGTTCAGCGGCTGACCGCCCATCGAACCGCGGAACGGCGCGTCGCCGAAGGCGAAGATGCCGCCGTCGGACGCCACCAACCAGTAGCCCTGGCCGTCGGCGGTCGGGGCGATGTCCACGACCGGGGCGTTCAGGTGCTGGCCGCCCATCGAGCCGTAGAAGCCGGCATCGCCGAACGCGAACGTGCCGCCGTCCGCGGCGACGAGCCAGTAGCCGTGGCCGTCGGCGGTCGACACGATGTGGGTGATCGGTGCGTTGAGCGGCTGGCCAGCCATCGATCCGTAGTCGACCGCGTCCCCGTGGGCGGAGACGGCGCCAGCGGCGTTCACCAGCCAGTACCCCGAGCCGTCCGGCAGGGAAGCCATCCCGACGACCGGACCGGCGAGGCTCCCGTTGCTGGGCGGCGCCGTGTTGACCGCCGCCACCGGCGTGCCGCTGAGTTGGGCGAGGGTCGGCGACGTCGACCCGTCGACGGTGGCGTCCACGCACTCGCTCGCCGACGAGTACGTCTGGTCGGAGAACGACACCCAGGTGGTCCCGTTCCACCAGGACACCGAGTTGCCGCCGCCGAGATCGCAGAACGTGAGGGCGAGCGAGCGGAACGTGCTGCCCGGAGCCACGGCAACGTCGGTGAAGACCCCCGTACCGCCCGACACCGCGCTGACGGTGGGGTTGCCGCCGCCGTAGGTCGCCACCGTTAGCGAGCCGAGACCGGTCGCACTGGCGGAGAGCCCGGTCACCGCGGCCGAGGCGGTGCCTGTCGACGCCGTCGACGTGGCGGACGCCGATGTCGTGCTGCCGGGTGGTGCCGTCAGCGGGGCCGGGACGACGGCCAGGGTGGTCCCGCCGTCCGACGGTGTGAAGGTCGGGCCACCGCCGTACGCGGCCGTCACCACGTCGGTCCCGACCGCCGCGTCGGACGCCTGGCAGGAGGCCAGGCCGCTGGACAGTTGGGCGCGGCAAAGCGTCGTCGCCCCGGTGCTGAAGGTCACTGTCCCGGTCGGCACGCCGGCCCCGGCCGACACCATCGCGCCGAAAGTCACCGGTTGGCCGGCGACCGACGCGACGGGGGTCACCGACGGCGTGACGGTCGTCTGCCAGCCGGCGAACTGCGGGTTGGCACAGTTCGACGCATCCAGCCGTTCCGGCGGCTCGCCGGTCATGTAGCCGATGGCGTCGGCCATCTGCTGGCTCAGATTCGCCGGCAGTGGCGCGTACCCGATTGTCGCCATCTTCTCCTGACCCGTGCAGGCGACGTAGCGCATGAACGCCGCCATCGTGTTCGTCGCCGCCGGATTCGTATAGCCACCCTGGCACGTCGGCCGTGTCGGGCTCGCCTCGCACTGGTAGATCAGGTACGAATAGAACGACATCGGGTAGGCAAGCGGTGTCGTGCTGTCGTAGACGCCCGCCAGTGTCTCCGAGGTGTCCGGGGCGAGCACTGCCGAATGGAGGGCGTCGTCGATGCTCTTGACAGTGGGCTGGGCCCAGTTGCCGGCAGCGTTCTCCACCGAGGCCACCTCGTCGTGGTAGACGAACGCATAGCTGAACTCGTCGTAGCCGATCGACCACAGCCCTGTGCCCGAGGCGATGGCCTGGGCCTGCTGGTCCGAACCGCCATAATCGGCGAAGCCGGGCCCGTCGCCGAACCCGGCCGTACCGTCGTCCACCTCCCAGATCCGGGAGGTCTTCGAGAAGTCGTTGGCCGTGGCCCAGGCTGTGTACTGCGTCGGGTCGGTGTGCTTGATCCAGTCGTAAAAGAGAGCGGTCGTCCCCGACTCTCCGGAGCGGAGATCGAGGGTGATCGACTTGTGCGGGAGCACGAGGCCCCCGTTGTCGGCAGTGATTGTCGGGCTTGTCCAGTACGTGATGTCGCCCATGAAGATGCGGGCGACGGTGAGCGGCGAGAGGCGGAGATCGGTGACCGGGCCCGACCCTGTGGGCTTGAGGGCGACGTGGTACATCAGTGCCACCGCCGAACCCAAGTCGGGGACGTAGGCGAAGCCCCGGGGAATCTTCGACAAGTAGCCGGGTGTTGTCGGGTACAGCTCCGAGAATTCGGCCTCCGATCCGGCGAATGTATCGGTGCCTGCGGCATAGGCCGAGAGTCCGCCGGGCGAACCGGTCGCGGTGTAGTTGACGTCGAGGCCGTCTTTGATCTCGGCCCCCTGCGTCCATGTCTGGAAGGCCAGGGCAGCGAGGGTCGAGCCTTGACCGTTTACGACGGCATATGTCGATGTTGCCCCGGCGATGCCGGCGCCGAAGGTGACAACTCCGATCAGTATCGCCGCCATGACCAGAGGCACCCGAAAGGCCGGAAACACCCGCCCTGCCCGCATCGACATCACCCTCCCGACGTCCCTCGAAGAACAGGCTGCAACCGAGGCAGGCCCGGTCGCTCATTGTCGTGCAGGATGGTGAACGTCTTGTGACGTCAGAACAATTTCTTCGTGCAAAGAGGCGGCACTTCACGGCAGGACCGTCGACGTGTTCGGTGGCGGAGCCGCTGTCTCCGAAGAGGGCTCCGATCGAGGATGACCCTCAGGAAGCTGGCCCGACGACGGTGACGAGCGTGCCGATCAGCGTGTACGGCCACACGTTGCCGGCTGTTGTGATCGGCATCTCGACGCAGCCGTTGCTCTGCGGGTAGCCGAGTGGGCCCGGGAAACCCGTGCAGGGCGTCGGTCCCCCGCCACTTCGACGTCCCCGGTGTCGCTCGCGAAGCCCGCTGCCTGGCAGAGGCGCGGCCGCCCCCAACCACCCCCGCCGGTGACGGCGAAGGCGATCCCGGGCCCTGCGCCCACGACGACGAGGAATCTGCCGCTGAGATGACACACAAGGTTCATTCAAGGTCAGGGTGGACGTTTCGGGTCGTTAACTTTCGCTCCCTATGTTTTCTTCGGCATGTCTTTCCTCGTCCCCCGTCCGGAGTGCCGCACCCGCTCGCGGACGCCCAGCCGCCGGGGTGACCCGGCTGGTCGGCATCACCCGTCCTGCATCGTAAACCGAGGTCCTGCGCCCCCCGACGACCCCATGACCTGCCCGGCCATGGTCTTGGCGCCCTTCGCTACGCCGGGCGGGAGGAGCGGGCGACGGACGAAGAGACGGCTGACGCGGCCGCACGACGACACAGGAGGTCCACCGTGAAAAGGCAACAACTGACCGGCACCCGGACGGCTCGGTGGTTCCGGGGCAGCATCGTCGCCGTCGCTGTCGGCGCCATCGGTGCCGGCGTGCTGGGGGCGCCGACGGCCGGAGCGGCCACGAAGGACGCGAGGGACCACAAACCGGCCGCCCTTTCGAGGACGAGCCCGGCCGTCGTCGTAGCCGAGCAGAGCCGCGCCGAGGTCGCCGAGCTCCACGACTTGGCGCTGAGTGCCGGGCAGGCCGGCAGGCACTCAGGCGCTATCCCGGCCTCGGCCAAGGGCCTGGAGACTTCCCTTCGTTCGGAGCAGGCCGCGATCAAAGCCCTGCACCCCAAGGCCTCGTCAGCCGACGGCGTTCTGGAAGGTTCGCTCACGAACTACCTCGGTCTTGCCACCAGGCTGGCGAATTCGACGACCGCGTCCACCAAGCCTCTGCCAAGCTCGTACTTCAACAACCTCCGCTCCATCGACAGCCGCTGGCGCAAGGCCTTGATGTCGCTCGGCAAGTCGAGCCACCAGAACCTGCTGGCCGGGATGCCACCCCTCCTCTTTCCCAAGCGGTCCGCGTAACCAGCTGACCGACCGTCGTCTACCTCCGTCAGATCGTCCATTCCGACCGCATCGGCCAACCTCGCGAATGGCCCCCAAAAAGAACCGTCCGCAACCGAGGCAGGCTCAGCTATTTATCGTTCCGTATTACGGTTGACTTCCTGTGACGTGAGAAATTCCTTGGCGTACTGGGCCGGCGATTCACGCTAGGGCCGCTGGCCTCAGTAAGCCGGGGACGCTGGGCCCGAAGTAGTCCTCAGGAGGGTGGGCCCACCACCGTGACCAGCGTGCCGATCGGCGTGTACGGCCACACGTTGCCGGCTGTTGTGATCGGCATCTCGACGCAGCCGTTGCTCTGCGGATAGCCGTAGTGGGCCCGAGGGAACCCATGCAGGGCGTCGCCGCCGTTGAAGTAGCTCGCCCACGGCACTGTCGGGTCGTTGTACGTACTGCCTGTGACGTTCGTGCCCTTCATGTCGGAGGCCTTGACGTGCTCGAAGACGGCGTACGTCCCGTCGACCGTGTCCGCCCCCGGCGCCCCGGTATTGACGGCGATATTGCCGTACTTGACCGCACCGTTCACCCACAGTGTCAGGTGCTGGGGCAGTGTCTTGGTGACGAGCACGTAGTCCCACGGTGTGGTGTCGCCTTTGCCTGACGCCACGTCGGCCAGCACGGCCGCCCACACCTTCGGTCCGGCCAGCCCGTCGACGGTGAGCCCGTTCTGGTTCTCGAACGCCTCGATCGCCGCCTTTGTGATCTCGTTCGGTTCGCCCTGGGTCCACAGCGAGGTGAGCTGCGTCGGCATGCCGGGCCACCGCCAGACCAGTGTGCCCGGTTGTGGGAGAGCCATGTCCTGGGGAGTCGGCGCGGGACTCGGCTCGACGTAGCTGAGCGGCAAGAACCCGAGCTGGCCGAGGAGCTGCTGGAGTCTCGCGGTGCTGCCTTGGGCGATGGTGAACGTCACCGGCTGGGTGCTGGTCGCCAGGCGCTGGCCGTCGGAGCCGACGATGCCGTGTGGGCCGCCGGGGATGGTCAACGTCTCTGTGGTCGACGGCATGAACGGGGCCGTCGGCTGGAAGGTCAGCGTGGTGGTACTCGTCCGGGACCACGTCCCGCTCACGGTCGGCGACAGCGTCGGCGTCTGCCGGAAGGTGCCGAGCGGGGCGGAGAACCGGACGGTGATCGTCGAATTCGACGTCACGTTCTTTGTGCCCTTCGGTGGCGTGGTCGACACGATCGTCAGCGGCTTGCTCGGGTCGCTCGCCGTCTTGACTCCATTGGCTCCCGTAGTAGTGCTCGAGCCTCCCGTGGCGGCGCCACCGCCTCCGGCTCCTCCCCCACCACCCCCGCCGGTGACTGCGAAGGCAATCCCGGCGCCGACCGCCACAACGACGAGCACGGCGACAGCCAGGATCCACGGGCGGCGTCTCTTGGGGGGGCTGTGTGCTGCCAGCGACTGCATCGTGTTCGGCTCGCCTCGCTCGGTGGGGTACCCGCGCCGGACCCCACGACGTCGACGAAGGATCCGATGAGGACGATAGCCACGGGGTGGTTCATCCGGCGCGCGCCCGGACCGATTTTTGGCGGCGCCGGCCGCTCGTCGCCGGCTCGCGTCAACTGCCGTTCACGGCGTGTTCACCGAGTGGGCCGTTTGCCCGGTGGATCGTCCATCCAGAGGGCGCGACTACCGAGTGGCAGGCCTACATTCGGTCGGGTGCGTCGATACCGAGAAGGTCCAAGCCTAGGCGGAGCACCCGGGCGGTGACGTCGGCGAGAAGCAGCCGGCTGCGCCGCACCTCGTCGTCGTCGGCCTTCAGCACCGGACAGCGCTCGTAGAAGGTCGTGAACGTCGACGCCAGGTCGAAGAGGTACCCGCAG
This sequence comes from uncultured Actinomycetota bacterium, assembly GCA_963745595.1. Lineage (GTDB taxonomy): Bacteria > Actinomycetota > Acidimicrobiia > Acidimicrobiales > RAAP-2 > DASZUK01. The sequence continues at coordinate 9,405 of CAVUYB010000009.1, forward strand.
ACCTTCGACGGTGCGTCGGCATCGACCGCATCGGCGACCGCCTCGCCGAAACCGAGGAGCGCGACGGCCAGTGCCCGCTCCTCCGGCTCGGTCAGCGTCGGCGCGACCGTCGGGTCCGGCGGCGGGATCTCCGCCCGCCGGAAGATCGACCGGATACGGGCGTGGGCGTACTGGAGGTACGGCCCGGTGTTGCCCTCGAAGGTCAGCATCCGGTCCCAGTCGAAGACGTAGTCCCGCGTCCGGTCGTTGGCCAGATCGGCGTACTTGACCGCGCCGATTCCGAGCGCCCTCGCCACCCACGCCCGCTCGTCGGCGTCCATGTCGACGTCCCGGTCGGCCAGTGCGACGGTCGCCCGGCCGACGGCCTCGTCCAGCAGGTCGACCAACTTGACCGAGTCGCCGGATCGGGTCTTGAACATCTTGCGGTCGGCCCCGAGGACGCTGCCGAACGCGACGTGCTCGGCCCTCGCCCCCTCCGGCAGCCAGCCGGCCAGGCGGGCGACGGCAACGCACATCTGGAGGTGCTGGGCTTGGGGGGCGCCGACGACGTAGAGGATCCGCGTCGCACCGAGCCGGTCGACCCGATCCCGGATGGCGGCCAGGTCGGTAGCGGCGTAACCGAAGCCGCCGTCGGACTTGCGGACGATCAACGGGAGCGGGTCGCCATCCCGGTTGGTGAAGCCGGGCGGGAACACGCAAAGCGCGCCATCGTCCTCGACCAGCAGGCCGAGGCGCTCGAGATCGTCGACGACGGCCGGCAGCATCGGGTTGTAGAAGCTCTCCCCGACGATGTCGTCGTCGTGCAGCAGCACGCCGAGCTTGGCGTAGACGTCGTCGAAGTAGCGGACGCTCTCCGCTACCAGGAGGTGCCACAGGCGAACGGTTTCCGGATCGCCGGACTGGAGGAGGACGACCCGGCGGCGGCTCCGCTCCCGGAACCCGTCGTCGGCGTCGAACGACTTCCTCGCCTCCTGGTAGAACCGGCCGAGATCGCCGACCGACAGCTCGTGAGCCGCCTCCTCCTCGCCGAGGTCGACCAGGTGCTCGATGAGCATCCCGAACGGCGTCCCCCAGTCCCCGATGTGGTTCTCACGGTGGACGTCGTCGCCGACGACGGCCAGCAGCCGGCAGAGCGCGTCGCCGATGATCGTCGACCGGAGGTTGCCGACGTGCATCTCCTTGGCCACGTTCGGAGCCGAGTAGTCGACGACCACCGTCTCGGGGGCCTCCACCGGTTCGATCCCGAGGCGGTCGTCCGTGGCCACTCGGGCTACCTGCTCGGCGACGAACGCGGTGGAGAACGTCAGGTTCACGAAGCCCGGACCGCTGACCTCGACCGCCTCGCAGACGTCAGCCAAATCGGCCGCAGCCACGAGGGCATCGGCCACCTCCCGGGGGTTCCGTCCCAATCGCTTGGCCAGGGCGAGCGCGCCGTTCGCCTGGTAGTCCGCCCGGTCGGACGCCCGCAGGACGGGGTCAGCCCCCGGCTCGACCGTGTCGAAGGCGGCCTGCAGGCGGCCGGCAAGAACGGACTTGGCGTCGGGCATGGCCCATCATCGCACTTCGGACCGTACGTTTGGCCCGGGTTCGCCGCCCTTTGACGCCCTCGACCGGACGCCCACCGGTAGCATTTGACGTTCAAGCGGGTGGCGACCCCACCGTATTTCTATCCGCATAGGTCGGGAAGGCCGCCACCCGCTTGAACTTCTGACCGCTCCACGGTCACTGTTCGGTCAGGACGTGTTCACTGGGTCGATGTCCCCAGCTCGGAGACCAATCGACCTTCGTCAGCGTGGACCAGCGTCAGCTGCTTCTGGAAGTCCTTCGTCACCGACTTCGACCCGTGCTGCAGGGCCGCCGTGCAGTCGGAGGAGCCCGAGAGGGAGGCGGCGATCAGCTGCTCCCACGTCTTTTCGGCCGGCGCCGAAGGAATCGGTGGCACCTCACTGGGGAGCTTCTCGGCGTCGGTGTGCCAGTTCTGGCAGGCCGTGACGATGGCTCGGACCTTCTTTTTGCTCGGATGCTTGGCCGCTTTTTGCCCTGTGTCGTAAACGACGAGGGCGTCGTCGGCGATCTGGCCGACGGCCGGCTCGTATTGGTCCTTCCACTGCGACAGCGTGAGCGGCGCCGTCGTGGTGGTGGGAGCGGCCGACGCCGTTACCACCCACCCGCCGGCTGACAGGCCGACCACGGCGACAAGCGTCGCCGCCATGCCGGCCCGCCACGAACCTGCCGGTCGATCTCCCATCAGTCCGGGCGCACCTGTTTGGCCACCGCCAACACCGTCGCCTGGGGGACATGTGTCCCGACGACGGACACCTGGACGACCGCCCGGAGATACTTGGGCACGCCGGACGAGGGGTATCGCCACGAGACCGTCACGATCCCGTCGGTCGAGGTCACCGTGGCCTCAATGCCGCGCCCGAGCGATACGGCCCGACCCGTGCCCTGGTTCGGGTAGTGCAGGTGCGCCGGTGGTGTAACCGTGCTGTTGACCTCTGACGACACTGTGATCGTCGGCCCGGTTGGCTCGGCCGCGGTCTTGGTCCCCGTCCGCTTCGGCACGTACTCCGTGCCGTAGTCGGCATATGTACCACCGGAAATCGGCGACACGGACCGCCGGAACGCCGTGTAATTCGACGGCATCTCGGTGGCGTGTGGGAGCTCACACCACCAGCTGTCTGTTCCTCCGCCGGCACCGTCCTGCTGCGCGTAGCCAGGGGTCTCCAGCGGGGGGTCGCCGGGGAGCGGTCCACAGGACACCGAGTGCATTGGCCCGATCACCACCGCCGCCGCGGCCGTCCCTGGCTGGCTCAGTACCAAAGGCACCGAGCCAGCCAGGGCAACCACAACGGTCACCATTGCCGCCTTTCGACGGCCGTTGTTCCTCACCGTCATCTCACGAGACGACTGTGTCGGTGGCGATACCCACCACCGGGGCGTTGAGGGGCTTGCCGCCCATCGAACCCTGGAAGGTAGCCGTGCCGAAGGCGAAGATCCCGCCGTCGGAAGCCACCTCGTAGTAGCCGCCACCGGTGAGGGTGGTGGTAATGCCGACGATCGGCTTGTTGAGCGGCTTCCCGCCCATCGAGCCGTAGAAGGGGGCTGTGCCGAAGGCGAAGATCCCGCCGTCGGAAGCCACCTCGTAGTAGCCGCCACCTGTGGCCGTCGTCGTGATCCCGACCACCGGCTGGTTGAGCGGCTTGCCGCCCATCGAGCCGTAGAACTTGGCCGTCCCGAAAGCGAAGATGCCGCCGTCGGAGGCCACCTCGTAGTAGCCCGTGCCTGTCGGTGTGACCGCGATGCCCACGATCGGCTTATTGAGTGGCTTCCCGCCCATCGAGCCGTGGAAGGCGGCGTTGCCGAAGGCGAAGAGGCCGCCGTCGGAGGCCACCTCGTAGTAGCCGCCGCCTGTCGGGGTCACGGTGATGCCCACCACCGGCTGGTTGAGTGGCTTGCCGCCCATCGAGCCGTAGAACGGGGCGTTGCCGAAGGCGAAAATGCCGCCGTCGGATGCCACCTCGTAGTAGCCGCCGCCTGTCGGGGTCGTGGCAATGCCCACGATCGGCTTGTTGAGCGGCTTGCCGCCCATCGAGCCGTAGAACGGGGCACCACCGAAGGCGAAGATGCCGCCGTCGGATGCCACCTCGTAGTAAGCGTTGGTCACCGTCACCGGTGGGGGCGGCGTGCTCGACACCGCCGCGGCGATCGGGGTTCCGGTCAGCTGGGCCAGGGTGGGCGACGTGCTGCCGCTCACCGTCGCCGTGGCACAACCGGTGGCCGAACTGAACGACTGGTTCGAGAACGCCAGCCAGGCCGAGCCGTTCCACCAGTCGAGGGCATTGCCCCCGCCCAGTGTGCAGATCGTGAGACTGACCGAGCTGAAGGTGCTGCCCGTGGCTAGCTCGAGGTCGTAGTAGACCCCGGTGCCGCCCGATACCGACCCGCTGGTCGGGTTGGCCTTGTACTGGGCGACCGTCAGGGCGCCGATCCCCTTACCGCTGGCCGAGATGGCCGGCGTACTCGGCGTCGAGCCCGAGAGGCTCGCCGCGGCCGTTCCTGTGGTGGTGGACGACGATGCTCCCTGCTGGCGTGTGGCTCCTGTCACCACCGGCGGCGTGGGCGCGGTCGGCGTCACTGGCGTCGACGCCGTCGACGGCGCCGAGGTGCCTGTGGCGTTGGTGGCCGTCACCGTAAAGGTGTACGCCGTACCGGGCGTCAGGTTGCTCACCGTGCAGCTGAGCGGCCCGCTGGTCCAGGTACAGGTCTTGGCCCCCGGCGAGCTGGTCACCGTGTAGCCGGTGACCGGCAGGCCGCCGGTTGTCGAAGGCGCCGTCCAGGTCACCACGGCCGCTGCCAACCCGGCAGTGGCCGTGACCCCGATCGGCGCCCCCGGCACGGTGGAGACCGTCTGAGTGAGGGCCGACGACGGGCTGACGGCGAAGTCCGCACTCCCGCCGTAGACGGCGGTGATCTGGTGACCGCCGACCGTCAGTGTCGAGGTGGCGTAGGTCGCCGTCATGTGGCCGCTCACGAGCATGAGGGCCCCGGTGCCGAGGGTCGTCGACCCGTCCTTGAAGGTCACTGTGCCGCTCGGCGTTCCCGCTCCCGGGGCGGTGACCGACACCGTGGCGGTGAAGGTCACCGAGTGACCCTGCTTAGCCGGGTTGGCCGACGAGTTGAGGCTCGTCGTGGTGGCCGCCGTGGCCACAGCCTGTGTGAGGGCGATCGAGGTGCTCCCAGCAAAGTCGGTCGCCCCGCCGTAGGCGGCGGTGACCGGATGACTACCGACCGTGAGTGCCGAGGTGGTGAACGTGGCCGTCTTGGCGCCGCTCACTGTGGTGAGCGTCCCGGTCCCGAGGGTGGTCGAGCCGTCCTTGAAGGTCACTGTGCCGCTCGGCGTTCCCGCTCCCGGGGCGGTGACCGACACCGTGGCGGTGAAGGTCACCGACTGACCGAAGACCGAGTTACCGCTGGTCGACGAAGTGACTGTCGTTGTGGTGTTCGCCTTGTTCACCGTCTGTGTGGTCGCCACCGACGTCGACGGCGCGTTATTCCCGTCACCGCCGTAGACGGCGGTGATCGAGTGGGTAGCGACGCCGAGCGTGCTGGTAGTGAAGGTGGCCTTCTTGACGCCGCTCACTGTGGCCAGCGTCCCGGTGCCAAGCGTCGTCGACCCGTCCTTGAAGGTCACTGTGCCCGTCGGCGGTGTGGTGCTGGTCGGGGTCACGATGGCGGTGAAGGTCACCGACTGACCGAAGACCGAGTTACCGCTGGTCGACGAAGTGACTGTCGTTGTGGTGGCCGGGAGGGGCTCGACTGTCTGGTTCACCGGCGACGACGTGCTGGCCGCGAAGTCGGTGGTGGTGGCGTAGACGGCGGTAATGGCGTCTGTGCCCACCGGCAGATTGGTGGTGGCGAAGGTGGCCGTGTCGTGGCCACCGCTTGTCGACAGCGTCCCGTGGCCGAGCACTGTGGGGCCCTTCTTGAATGTCACCTGACCGGTCGGGACCCCCCCACCCGGCGCCGTGACGGTCACCGTCGCGGTGAAGGTCACCGACTGGCCGATCTTCGACGGGTTGACCGAAGAGATCAGGCTGGTCGTGGTGTTCGCCTTGTTCACCGTCTGTGTGGTCGCCACCGACGTCGACGGCGCGTTATTCCCGTCACCGCCGTAGACGGCGGTGATCGAGTGGGTAGCGACGCCGAGCGTGCTGGTAGTGAAGGTGGCCTTCTTGACGCCGCTCACTGTGGCCAGCGTCCCGGTGCCAAGCGTCGTCGACCCGTCCTTGAAGGTCACTGTGCCCGTCGGCGGTGTGGTGCTGGTCGGGGTCACGATGGCGGTGAAGGTCACCGACTGACCGAAGACCGAGTTACCGCTGGTCGACGAAGTGACTGTCGTTGTGGTGGCCGGGAGGGGCTCGACTGTCTGGTGGAGGACCGTCGAGGTGCTGGTGGTGAAGTCGGTGGCGCCGCCGTAGACGGCGGTGATCGACTGTGTGCCTGTGCTCAGCGCTGACGTGGTGAAACTCGCGGTGTCCTGCCCACTGTGTGTGGCGAGCGCGACGGTGCCGATCGTGGTCGACCCCGCCTTGAAAGTCACTGTGCCCGTGGCCACGCCGGCCCCGGGGGCCGTGACCGTCACGGTGGCCGTGAGGGTCACTGTCTGACCGACCTTGGACGGGTTGACCGACGAACCGACCGCCGTTGAGGTGGCCGCCTTGCTCACCGTCTGTGTGGTCACCACCGACGTCGACGGCGCGTTGTTGACGTCACCGCCGTAGACGGCGGTGATCGGGTGGGTGGCGACGCCGAGCGTGCTGGTGGCGAAGGTGGCCTTCTTGACACCGCTCACTGTGGCCAGCGTCCCGGTGCCAAGCGTCGTCGACCCGTCCTTGAAGGTCACTGTGCCCGTCGGCGGTGTGGTGCTGGTCGGGGTCACGGTGGCGGTGAAGGTCACCGACTGACCGAAGACCGAGTTACCGCTGGTCGACGAAGTGACCGTCGTCGTGGTGGCCGGGAGAGCCGGTCCGGTCGGACCGCCGGTGAGCTCGTAGAGGATGTGCGGCCCCGGGTCGGTGAAGAACAGGTTGCCGTTGCTGTCAACGCCCGGTGTGGTCGGCAGTGTGAACGCCCCGAGCAGCTGGTGGCTGCCCCCGGCGATCAGGTAGACGTCACCGGCGGTCATTGACTGTGTGTAGTAGGTGCCGGTCGAGTTGGCGACCACGTAGACACCGTTGATGGTTGTCCTTGTGGCTGTGCTCGCGTTCAGGGTCAGGACCAGGTTGCCGGCCAGGTCCTCGGTCAGGCCGTCGATGGAGGCGATCGAGGTCGTGACCACCGGCGTCCCGAGGGTCGGGGGCGTTGTGAACGGCTCGACGCCGTCACCGGCGAACTTGTACGCCGTGCCCACGGTCACCGCCGTCGTAGCGCCGTCGACCGTCAGGTTGCCGGCGGCCTTCGGCAGCACCCATGTGCATGTGCCGTTGGAGTTGGAGACGTACAGGTTGCCGGCGGTGTCGGAGTAGAGCCGAGGCCCGACGATGGGTAGCCCGCCCGTCACCGCCGCCGTCTGCGCGCCCGAGTGGCACGTCGTCGTGCCCCCACCGGCCAGCTGGGTGCTGTGCCCGGCTGCCGCGGTGACGCCGTACGGCGTCTGACTCGACGAGGTGAAGTTCAGGTAGAACAGCGCTGTTGTCGTACCCAGCACCACGTTCTGGACGCCACCGATGGCCAAACCGCCACCAGCGTTGATCGAGACGAGTGTGAGGGCGGTCGGCAACGTGATGCCCGGGGCGGGGACTGTCTTGCCGGGCACGGAGTTCCCGGCCAAGAAGTACAGACCACCAGCGGTCATCGAGGTGAAGCCGTAGTAGCTGCCCGTGGTTACCGGCACGGTCGAGACGTAGGTCCGACCTGTCGACTTCCCGGCCATGACCAGGTTCCCGTTGCCGTCGAAGGCGACGAGGCTCGGGATCCCGATGTCCGAGGTGACGGCCTTTGTCCCGTCGACCAGCGGTGTCGGCCACCCGGCGCCGCCCTTGCCGGCGAGCAGGTAGGCGTCACCCTTGGTCAGGGTGCCCGACGTGCCGATGCCGAAGTCCGTGGCCGGCTCAGCTGTGGCGTTCACGACCAGGAACACCTGGTTCCCGTTGGACTCGGCCACGTCGCCGTTAGCCGGGTCGACCGCCGAGGCGATGACCGCGATCTTGGCTGTGGCCGCCACCTTCGGGCTACCGGCCGTGGGGATCGTGCCCGTGTTCTTCGTCACCTTGGTCAGCGCCGTGGCCGCCCCGGCCTGAGCGGCCGGCAACGCCACCAGGGCAGCCGCCAGCGCGGCAACCACCGCCGTGGAGCCGGCCAGCCACCGCCGGCAGCGGTGGGACATCGCGGGCCGCTTGAACGATGCGGCCGGGGTGGTCTCCTCGGTGGGGCTCACGCTTTCCTCCTGGTTGTGCTCACTCGTCACTTCGTGCTTCCTCATCGCTGGTCGTCCCTCGTCGATCATCGGTCGTCGGCTGCTCGATCAGGCCGGGCTCGCAGGCCCAGCAGGTGCGGGTTCATAGCGGGCTCACGGCTTGCGCCCCTCTTCGTGCGATCCCTGGTCGCCGTGAGACGCTTGGCCGTGGTCACCCGGTGGTGACGAGCCGTGGCTCGAGCCGCCGCCCTTGGGTGGTGGGTTGCCTTGACCACCGTGACTCTGGCTCTTGCCCCCCGCCGAACCGCCGGTTGGCCAGCCGTTCCCCTCATGAGATCCAGCCGATCCGTGGCCCCCGAGGGTGGAACCGCCGTGGGCGCCGCCCGAGCCGTGAGAGCCGCCGGAACCCTGGCCGTCGTGCCCGGACCCACCCGAACCGTGAGAGCCGGCTCCCCGGGGTGAGCCACCGTGGCCCGAACCGTTGTGGCCTGTGTGGTCGTGCCCGGTCCCGTGCCCTGTGTGGCAGCAGTTGTTCCCGCCCTGGGTGGTTACCGGACCGGTGGCGATGGCGACGATGGGCGAACCGGAGCGTCCAGGGAACTGGTGGGTGCCTGTGACCTTGGCGTCGCCGAAGGGGTAGACGGTGCCCGCGGCGGTCACCAGCCAATAGCCCTCGGCGTCGGCCGTGGCCACCATGGCGACTACGGGACGGTCGGGGTGCTGACCGGCCAATGGGCCGTCGCTGACGGCGTCGCCGAAGGGGTAGACGGTACCTGTCGCCGTCACCAGCCAGTAGCCGTTGGCGTCGTCGCTCGTGGCGGCCACCACCGGGCGGCCTGGCCGGATGTCGATCGAGTCCTCGTGGGAGGCGTCGCCGAAGGGATAGACAGTCCCGTCCGCCCCGATGAGCCAGTAGCCTCTGTCGTCTTCGGTGGGGACAAGGGCCACGATGGGGGCGAGGGGTCGACCTCCGATCTGGCCGAAGCTCTTGGCATCGCCAAAGGGGTAGACCGCTCCGTTCGCCCCGGTCAGCCAGTACCCACCGTCGTCATCGGTGGCCGCCAGGTCCACGATAGAGGCGCTTACCGCCCTGGGCGTCCCGAAGCCGCGGGCGTCGCCGAAGGGCGAGACCATCCCGTCGGCGGCCACCTCCCAATACCCTTTACCGTCCTTGGTGGCGACCAGGCCGACATTGCGCCCGTCTACCTGGCGGCCGAGCGACGAGCCGTAGTTGGTAGCTCCGCCCTCGCTGATGACCGCCCCGTTGGCGGCCGAGAGCCAGAACCCCTGGCGGGGACGACAGTGAGGGGGCAAGGTGGTGGTCGTAGTCGGTGGGGGCACTGTGACCTCGATCTGCTCGGTGCCCGAGGTTGTGGACGCCTGGGCGACCCCCTCGACTACCCCCCCGGTCATCGCCGCCACCACGCTCAGCGCCAGCCCGACCTGAGCTACCCGGACCTGAGGGTGCTGGACGGTGACCCGACCTCGGCGGCGCTCCGTCCCGTCCCTGACACTACGGATCTCGGGCCGGTGGCGTTTTACCGGTCGGCTCACTGGTCGGTGACCTCGACAACCCTCGCCATGATCTCTGTGCCGTCGGCCTTTTCCTGCTCTTCCTTGAGCTCTTCTTCGGCCTGGCGGCGGCCTTCCTCCTTGGCGGCCAAAAGGGCGGCGGCCTGCTTCTTCTTTCGGCGCTTCCCTCGGGTGGCCCACAGCCAGATCACGGCGACCAAGAGGACGAAGAGGATCAGCTGGGGCCACGGCCAGGCCCAGGTAGAGCCCGACGCGGCCTTGACCACCGCCGGGGGCTCCAACTTGATGATGGGCGGTGTGGTCGTGCCCTTGGGCTCTTGGGGCACCAGGGTGACGTGGGCGGTGATCGGGCCGGCGGGCGGGATGTTCTTCACCACCACGCTGAAGTGGTCGTGCTGGCCGGGCAGAAGAGCGAAGATCGAGTGGCCGCTCACCGTGGCCAGGGTCCCGAACAGACTGGTGACGGAGATGACCTGGGGAGTGGCCAAGGCCACATTGCCAGTGTTGGCCACTGTGTAGCTGACGGTGGCCGTGCCCGAGCCCACCGGGTTGATGGTCCCGTGGTAGGCGACACCGACGTGCTCGACCGAGAGCACCGGGTTCAGGGTGCCGGCCACCCGCATGTAGATCCGGGTTCCGACCCGTCGGTTGAGCAGGAACCTGGAGCCGTTCTTGCCCTTCGAAGAGGTGGACACCTGGGCCACGATCCCCCCGAAGTGGTCGCCGGGGGTGGCGTTGGTCGGGACGGTGATGACGAACGGGATGTTGTCCTCGGTGCCGGCCGGCACCGTCACCTCGGTCTTGGCCAGCGTGGTCCAGGCCCCCACCCCGACCGATTTCTTGCCCTGGTTCAGCACGTCGAAGCCACCGGAGGGGGTGTTCACTCCGTCGGCCGCATAGACGGCGAAAGTGACTGGGAAGGCCGAGTAATTGGTGAGCCCAACCCAGCTCCTGAACCGGCTGCCGGGGGTGATGTTGGTGTAGATGAACGACGGCTTGCCTGTGGGCCCCTTGGCCGTCGACGGCTGGATGCTCCAGGTGATGTCGTTCGGTGTGGTCGTCGTGGTGGTCGACGAGGGCGCGGTGGTGGTCGTGGACTGGCCGTGGGCCGGGGCCTTGGCGGCGGCCTCGGCCTTGGGGAGAGGGACGGCCGAGGCCGGGCCCGAGACCAGAGCGACCGTCGCCACGGTCACCAACGACAGAGCGATCAAGAAGCCCTGGACTCCAGACGCGACCGAACGCGTCCCGCTAAGGGAGCGTTGACAAGTGCTCTTGCGATCAATCTTCACGAATCGGGCCCGTCTTCATATTGCGTGCCGGTGTCGTGCTCCCTACTGGTCTTCGGTCGGAACTCGATGAGAGTACTTATCTCACGAAACTCGCTATATTTCACCATTCGTTCACCGAATGTTTACCGAGTGATTCCCTGAATGACACACTCGGTGCGAGGGCCCACAGGAGTCCCTGTAGGCCCCCGCACCGTAGCATTACTCACGAGGTTCTACCTCGCGCTATTTACTAGATGGCGCTCACCGTGAAGGTGGCGTGGTAGGTGCCCGGCGGGGTGGTCGACGGGATGACCAGTGTGAGCTTGGCGCCCAACCTGGTCGTTCCGATGCCCGCGCCCGCTGTGGCCTTGGCCCACGTCGACGCCGCCGTCAGACCCGGGGTCACCCCCGGAGCGACGACCGGACCGAAGTGCACGCCGCTCGCCGGTGTGGTCTGCGACAGGACCGCCGGGGTCCAGCCGAGGTCACTGCCCGGGAACGTGTGGCCGCCGGAGGAGCTGAACGTGCCGACCTGACCGGAGACGGTCCAGCCGGGAACGGTGTTCCGGGATGTTGTCACCTGCGCCGGTGTCAGTGTGCCGTGGCTCGACTCGGTCGCGCCGTTCACCTTCGGCCGGGTCATCTGGACCACCGCGTGGTCGTTCACGGTCAGCTTGAACACACCCGAGGCCGGGATGGTCTGGGTGATTGTCTCTGTGCCCGATGTGTTGACCGTCTTACCGGTTGTCGGTGTTGTGGCGTATGTCGTTGTCCCCGGAGCTGTCGCCGTCGTGATCTTGTAGGGCGTTGTTGCCGACGAACCCGCGAATGTTGCCGGAGTGGTCGGGGTGTACGCCGCGTGGATCGTGTATGTCCCGACGGTCAGCGTCGTTTCGTTCACGAAGGCCTGTCCATTCGCCGTTGTCACCGGCACTGTCCCCAGCGTGGTCGCACCGGCCGTGAACTTCACGGTACCGGCCGCGTGCGGGGTGACGGTGGCGGTGAACTTCACCGAGGTGCCCTGCTTCTGCGGGCTGGCCGGGGTGGCGCCCAGCGTGGTGGCCGTGGTCGTGGGTGTATGGGCCACGCCACCGGGTCCACCGGTCAGCTCGTAGAGGTCGTGCGCGCCCTGGTCGGTGAAGAACAGGTTGCCGTTGCTGTCAACGCCCGGTGTGGTCGGCAGTGTGAACGCCCCGAGCAGCTGGTGGCTGCCGCCGGCGATCAGGTAGACGTCACCGGCGTGCATTGTTTGTGTGTAGTACTTGCCGGTCGAGTTGGCGACCACGTAGACACCGTTGATGGTTGTCCGTGTGCCTGTCCCCGCGTTCAAGGTCAGGACCACGTTGCCAGCCTTGTCCTCGGTCACGCCGTCGATGGAGGCGATCGAGGTCGTGACCACCGGCGTCCCGAGGGTCGGGGGCGTTGTGAACGGCTCGACGCCGTCACCGGCGAACTTGTACGCCGTGCCCACGGTCACCGCCGTCGTAGCGCCGTCGACCGTCAGGTTGCCGGCGGCCTTCGGCAGCACCCATGTGCATGTGCCGTTGGAGTTGGAGACGTACAGGTTGCCGGCGGTGTCGGAGTAGAGCCGAGGCCCGACGATGGGTAGCCCGCCCGTCACCGCCGCCGTCTGCGCGCCCGAGTGGCACGTCGTCGTGCCCCCACCGGCCAGCTGGGTGCTGTGCCCGGCTGCCGCGGTGACGCCGTACGGCGTCTGACTCGACGAGGTGAAGTTCAGGTAGAACAGCGCTGTTGTCGTACCCAGCACCACGTTCTGGACGCCACCGATGGCCAAACCGCCACCAGCGTTGATCGAGACGAGTGTGAGGGCGGTCGGCAACGTGATGCCCGGGGCGGGGACTGTCTTGCCGGGCACGGAGTTCCCGGCCAAGAAGTACAGACCACCAGCGGTCATCGAGGTGAAGCCGTAGTAGCTGCCCGTGGTTACCGGCACGGTCGAGACGTAGGTCCGACCTGTCGACTTCCCGGCCATGACCAGGTTCCCGTTGCCGTCGAAGGCGACGAGGCTCGGGATCCCGATGTCCGAGGTGACGGCCTTTGTCCCGTCGACCAGCGGTGTCGGCCACCCGGCGCCGCCCTTGCCGGCGAGCAGGTAGGCGTCACCCTTGGTCAGGGTGCCCGACGTGCCGATGCCGAAGTCCGTGGCCGGCTCAGCTGTGGCGTTCACGACCAGGAACACCTGGTTCCCGTTGGACTCGGCCACGTCGCCGTTAGCCGGGTCGACCGCCGAGGCGATGACCGCGATCTTGGCTGTGGCCGCCACCTTCGGGCTACCGGCCGTGGGGATCGTGCCCGTGTTCTTCGTCACCTTGGTCAGCGCCGTGGCCGCCCCGGCCTGAGCGGCCGGCAACGCGGCGAGCACCCCGGTCAGTCCGACCGCCATGGCGGCCGGCACGGTCAGGCGCCGCCGCCAGCGACGGCTGGCCGAGATGGCCGGCTTGGCCAACTCGTTGTTGCTCATGAATCCCTCCTCCTTGTTCCTACTTCTCTGCTGGGAGCGTGTCTCCACGCCGTGATGGACGGATGTCCGCCATCTCCTTACGGGCTTGTTGGGCAACCTCTTCTCCTTAGGTTGGGCTGGTATGCGGTTCTGCTCGTCGACGGAGACCTCAAATCCACGCCGGCAGCAGGTGGCTCGCCGCCTCGGCCGCCAGCACGGTGAGTGCCAGTAGCGGGGCGGTAGTGAGCAGGTAGGCCGTCCGGGTCGTGCAGCGCCGGTAGAGGGCTACCGCGCCGACCAGGACAACGATCAAGGCGATCAGGGCGAGCAGGAGCCAGGCCAGAGCGGCCGATTCGCCGGAGTTACCCTGCTGCGTGGGGCTGCGTGACTCCTGGGGAGTCGGAGTGAACGGCTTTCCCTGCATGCGGGCCACCACCACCACCGCCTGATCGGTGTTCCAGGGCAGGCTGCTGCCCGAGGTGACCAGGGTGAGCTGGTTGTCCGTGGACGGACCGTAGAGGGTGCGAATGTTCTCCGTCTTCTGGGTGGCCGTCCGAGGGGTGGTCGTCTCCGTCGTGCCGGTCTTGGCCGGGCCGGAGCCCGTTTTCACGGGGCCGGAGCTGGTGTGGGCCGGGCCCGACGAGGGGGCCTTCACGCCCGAGATGGTGCCGGCCGCCGGGGCCACTGTGACCAACGTGACCGTGCGCACCGAGCGGACGACGTAGGCGACCTGGCCCTCGACGGTGGCCGTCACGATCCGGTCGCCCGGTCGCAACTCGGCCAGATCGCCGAAGGGCCCGCCGTAGGCCGCCCGGCGGCCGACCACTGCGGCGTTGCCGGGCTGGCCCAGGCCAGCGGTCCCGGGCACGTGGCCGGGTCCGCCGACGGTCTGGCTGGAGCTCACTCCCTCGACCACCGCTTGCTGAAGACCCAGGGCCGGGACGGCCAGGATGCCCACCGGATCACCCGGGACCGGGGGGACCGTCGGCAGGGTGGGACCGTAGAGGCTGTCGGTCTGGGCAGCCGCGTGGGCGATCGTTTCGCGCTGTGTGGCCATGAGGCTGCGCTGGTCTCGGTTGTGGACCAGCGGGCCCACGGCATAGAGCACGGTGATCACCGCCACCACCAGCACCAGTCCGCTGAGGGTGACCAACCCGACCACCCGACGGGCGCTGAACTGGACGGTCGATGCCGGTTCGTTCTCCGCCATCGGCTCGTTCTCCAACGCCGACGGCGAGTCGGTCGGCCGGGGAGACTCTGACAAGGCCTCTGTTCGAGTCGGCGCCGGCGTCTCGGTGAGGGTCACGAAGGACCCCCGGGTCCTGGCGGCGCGGAACCGCCGGGTGGCTGACCGGCGCCGCTTCGCAACCGCCGACCGAGGCTGGCCAGCGCCTGGCGAGGCGACCGGCCCGAGGCCACGAGAACCAGACTGGGCAGCAGCACGAAGAGCAACAAGAGGCCCCCGACCGGCCACAGCCAGCTCGGACCCTCGGCCACCTGGAAGGCAGCCAGGTCCGTGGCCGATGACGGGACCTTGTGCTTCGACTTCGACCCGGTGCCCGACCCTGTGCCCGACGTGGCCGTTGTGGTCCCGGAGCCGGTCTTCTTGCCCGAGCTCGATCCTCTCCCCGACCGGGACGCCCCCGATCCACCGGTTGTTCCCCTTGTCCCCGCCGACCCGGCCGAACCGCCCGACGCCGTCGTGCCGGCGGCCGGCGTCGCCGAGTTGGACCCGCCGGACGACGTTGCGCCCGATGTCGCCTTCGAGGTGCCCGTCGTGGTCACCTTTACTGTCACGTTCACCTTGACCGTGCAGGCCGGAGTCGCCTGGCCCACCTTGGCGATGGCTGTCTTGGCCTGGGCCTCGAGGGTCGGCGTCAGCGATGCCATACCGCTCGGCAGGAGTGTCTGACCGGGCCCGGTGATGTAGTTCAACCAGTCCATGAGGTTCTGCTGGGACTGGGTCCGCGGCGTGCAGGTCGACGTCATCAGCGGCTGGGTGGGAACGATGGCGTACTCGACGTAGGTGAGCGGGTACGGCTCCTGGCCGTTGACCGGAGCCGCCTGAGGGTTCGGGATCAACGTGCCGTCCGGCTCGGCGATCATGTCCGCCGCCGCCGCGTCCATGGCTGCCTTCGTGGGCGCAACGTAGGCCGGGGTGGATGACCCGACGGAGTCCGCCGTCTGGAGCGCGAAATCGTCCATGCCGTACCAGACGGAGTTGGCGTTGGACGCCGGCAGCAGCGCCCATGGGATGCCACCATGGCCATTGCCGGTAACCGCCGGCAGGCTGTTGTGCACGATGTTGATGAGACCCGTGATCGGTTGCGTGTCATATGCCGGCGACGCCAGGCTGAAGTTGGCAGTTGGTTGCAGCACCGCATGGGCCGTTGTGAAGCTGACCAGTGTGTTCGGCACGAGGTTGTGGAGCAGGCTGGTAGCCAGATAGGTGGTCGCTTGGGTCCCCGATGTGACCACGGCCCCCTTCACGTTGCCGGTGGGGTTGCTGTAGATGACCGGGTGCGCTGTCTTTGTTCCCGGTTCGTAGAAGAAGTCGTTGACGAATGTCGGGTTCTCTTTGAGAAGTGTCTTGCCCAATGTCTCTGTCCAGGACTCTGTGTGGCCGCCCCGGCTCAACAGCTGGGCCAGCTGGCCGTCGGTGATGTTCAGCTGGTGGTAGTCCTGAAATCCCGAACCAATTACCACCGGCAGGTTTTGCGTCTGGGTGTGGGCCAAGACCACGGCACTGAGGGCCACGGGAACGGCGACATAGGGTCGGTCGGGCTGAGGACCGCCTGTGAATGCTGTGCAGTTGGCCGGATTGAATGGGGACGAGGCTGTGCCGTAGCCCATGGCGCTATAAGCGAGGTCGTCCTTGCCGCTGGCGAAACCGCACAGAGCCGAGTCGTCGCTCTGCTTGGTGGTGAGCGCTGTGGCCAGCACCTTGCCCCCGCCCAGCCCGGCTCGGCAAGCCCCCTCGGCCCATGTGGTGAGCAAGCTGGTCATCCGATCGGGTCCCGCGGAGTTGAGCTCGCCCGTCGCCACTCCGCCGCAGGCGACGGCGGCTGTCGGCGTCGCGTAGGTGACCGGCGTCATAAAGAAGTAGGTCCCCGAGACTGGTGTCGATCCGGGCGCCGCCTTTGTTGGCTTCACCAGTCCGTCCACGGCGACGAGCATTGTGCAGGGGCTCGTGGCGTCGCAGGCCAAATGGCCGAACTTCGATGTGTTTGATGTACCCCTCACTGTGATGCCAAGGGTGGACTGGGCCTGCACGGTACTCGTGTAGGACGGATATGTCCCTGTGGCCTTGAATGCAGGAGAGGGCGTGGTGGACAGCTGCGGATTTCCGTTGAGGGGGTGGATTGAGGAGCTGCAGAGCACCGTCGGTGGAAAGGTCCGGATCACCAACCCATTCGAACCAAGACCTGTAGCGAGGACGTTGGAGGTTACGTGCTTAATTGTGGTGCCCGGCGCGCACCAGGAGACCGCGATCTGATGGAGCTCCAGACCCGCCGCGGTACCGGCCGCCGTGCGGTTGACCGTGACGGTCATCTTCTGTCCTGTGATCAGGTTTTGGGTGGGCGTCACCGCCACAGTGAAGTAGGGCGGTGTCGTTGATGTGGCGCTCTGGGCCGATCCGGACGGGACGGTTTGACCGATCAGGACGCCAGCACTGATCGCCAGGAGGGCGACCAGGCACGACAGCCCGACGACGGACCGTCGTCGGCCATGCGTTCCGCCGGATCGGCGGTGACGGCTGGCCGGTGCTCGTCTGGTCGTGGCCACGGTGAAAATCGCCTCCGGTCGGTTCGGCGGAAATTCGGATGGAGAGAGCTGGACGGTGACCTCCGTCGTGGGCCCGGAGCGCTTTCCGCTCCGGGCCCACGACATTGGTTCAACCGCTGTTCACATGAAGTGGACGCCGCTTACTGTGTCGGGTTCACCCATGTGTTGAAGGCGTACTTCTGGTACTTTGTCGCCGCTGCCTTCCCGGGGTAGTTGCTCGCTGGGAACTCCCGGCAGGTGGCTGTGACCTTGTTGTCTGTGGCCGACGGTCCGGCCGCCTTGGCCAGCGGCACGAAGCCCTGGGCGACGATGACTGTGCTGTAGTCACCGGCGCAGAGGCGGCTCTTGGTCCCGGCTCCCAATGTCTGGGTGGCGGTCTGCGCCACGTTCTGGTTGTCGAACGCCACCAGGAGCTTGCAGGCGTTGTAGCCGGGCAGCGCGGTGTCACAGACGTTGTAGATGTAGCGGATACCGACGACGCGGGCCGTCGATGTCTTGGGCGCCGAGGTGTTGGCCGGCTCGTTCGAGTACCACTCGTTGCCTTCGACCACCGTGGCGGTGTTGATGGCCGCCTTCTTGTGTGTCCGCTTACTGGTTGTGGCGGTGAAGGTGACGTAGGTCTCGACCGCTCCGGTGGCTGTTGTCGCCCCACCGGCGGTGCGCTCATGGGTGGCGGCGATCTCCACCTTGGTCGGTGTGAAGTTGCCGATTGTCGCCTGGTTGATCCGGTTGTTCTTGTTCGTGCCGTAGGTGGTGGTGTTTCCCCACTGCGAGACGAACTTGCCGGCCGAGTAGATGAACACGTCGTTCTTGATTGTGATGGCCTTCACCTTTGTGGCGTAGACCAGGCCACTCTCTGTGTTCTCCTCGTTGACCACATTCTTCGTCCCGCCACCTGTCACGGCGACTGTCTTGAATGTTGTCAGCGCACCTGACGCACAGCTACCAAATGAGGTCACCGGTGTGAAGCCCAGCATGTCCTTGTAGACCGAGCGGGTGCCCGAGCCTGTCTGGGGCCAGAACCGGTTGATCGTCCCGGCGGTGCCGCCCAGCGACGCCCATGTCGTGAAGCCGGTTGTGCAGTGGTAGATGCTGCGCAGCTCGGCCAGGGTGAAGACGGCCGGGTTGGAGGTCGACTCTGTCGACTTGTTGGCGTTGGTCCCGACCATCGGCGCCACACCGTCGAGGGCGTAGGCGTAGTAGTCGAAGTTGGCGCTGGCTGTAGCCGACCCACCCGATCCTTCGGGCGGCGAGGACGACCGAGCGAATGTCACGCAGCCCTTCTTGTTGGCCGCGAAGCCCTCCTCTGTGTGGAGGTAGGTCTTGCCGGCACCGGAGCCGTTCGGGGCCCCCTTCGGGAACGCGGTGGCTGTTGTGAAGTTGAGGCCGCCTGTGCACGACGTCGCTGTGGCGACCACCTTCTGGTGGGCTGTGGTGCCGCCCGGCAGGAGGTCGTTGAGGGACGTCGGGAACAAGGCGTGCATCAGCTGGTAGGTCGTGAACGACCCGGCTGCGCTGATCTGGGCACTACTGGCCCCGGCTGGCGTCGCCCCCAGGGCGAGGGCGCCACCACCAACCGCGATTGCGGCGGCGAGCGCTCCTCCCCAGAGCCGCTTGAATGTTCGGTTCATCAATATTCTCCGTTCCGCACAGGTTTTTGACGCTTGCCTTTACTTGGCTACCGGCTGAGTTGGCCCAGTCGGACACCCTTACTCTCGACTGGCGACGCCCCAAAGTCAAGCGCCATTTCCCAGCCGTCTTTCCGATGAACATCCAGGTGAACGGCGAGTGTCGGGCGTGAGTATCTCATGACACCGGTGACGCATTCGCCCCAATAGATTGGTGAACAAACGGTAAAATATGGCCCACGAATCGGTTCATTGCTCAAGGTCCAGTGAGCCATCGCGGCCCGACGTTGAAGGATCGGACGGCACGGCCGACTCGGACGAGCCTTCCGGCAAGGCGCCGGCACCTCGGCGGCGGCCGGCGCTGACGGTGAGCCACGCCACTGGGATCAATAGAAGCAACACCGCGACCAACCAGGGCCACGGCGGAGTAGCGCCGATGGTGGCCGGCCCTCGATAGACGGTGGGGTCCGACGATTGGTATGTACTCGAACCGCCGCCCACCGACTGCGTTCCCGACCCGGCCGACCCCACGGCCGCCGCTGCCCCCGGGGCCGTCGTCGTCGTGGCGCCGGAAGCTGTGGATGCCCCCCCCGTCGTGGCCCCGCTGGTGGACTTCTTGGCGGTTGAGCTTCCAGTGGCTCCCGAGCTGGTATTGCCTGCGGTCGTGCTCCCGCTACTGCTTGTCCCGCTGCTACTGCTTGTCCCGCTGCTGCTCTTCCCCGACGCCGAGATGGTCACTGTGATCGGATCGGGCGGTGGTGTGGCGCCCACCCCGAGATTGCCCTGGAACTGCGGATCAGCGCAGTTGGAGGCAGACAGCGTCGGTGGCGGCTGCCCGGTCAGGTAGCCGATGGCGTTGGCCATGAACTGGGCGAGCGGGGCTGGCAGCGGCGAGTAGCCGATTGTCGCCATCTTCACCTGGCCTGTACACGCGATATATCGCATGAACTTGGCCATCGTGTTGATGGTCGCCTGGCTCGAGTAGGGGCCCTTGCAGGTCGGCCGTGTCGGCGTGGTGGCGCACTGGTAGAGGATGTACGAGTACGCCGACATTGGGTAGGCTGTCGGTGTCTTGCTGTTGTAGACGCCGGCCAATGTCTGGGAGGTGTCCGGGGCGAGCACCGCCGACTTCAGAGCGGCGGCGATGTTCTTGGCGTACGGCTGGGTCCACTTACCCGAGGCGTTCTCCACCCAGGCCACGTTGTCGTGGTACACGAAGGCGTAACCGAATTCGTCGTAACCGATCGATCCCACGCCTGTGTTGCCGGCGATAGCTTCCGCCTGCTGGTCGGACCCGCCCTGGTCGACGAAACCGTTACCGCTGCCGAAGTGATTGCCGTTGTCCACCTCCCAGAGTCGGTAAGTGGCCTGGAAACCATTTGTCGCCGCCCACGTCGCGAACTGCGACGGGTCGGTGTGCTTCACCCAGTCGTAGAAGAGGGCGGTGGTGCCGGACTGTCCCGAGCGGAGGTCCAACGTGATGGGCTCGTGCGGCAGGACCAGGTTCTTGCCGCTGGGCAGCGGATTGTCATTGCTGATTGTCGGGCTTGTCCATGTCTTGATGAAACCCATGAAGATGCGGGCGATGGTGAGCGGGCTCAGGTGGAGGTAATTGACTGTTGTGCCGCCGGCTGACTTCACGTGGTACATGACGGCGACGGCTCCGGCCACATCGGGGGTGTAGGCGAAGCCACGAGGCACCTGTGTGTTCGGGTTGGCCATCGTCGGATAGAGCTCGGTGTACTCCGCCTCGGTTCCGGCGAATGTTGTGGTCCCGACCCCATAAGCCGAAAGGCCGGACGGGGAGCCGGTGGCGGTGTAGTTGACGTTGATCCCGGCGGCCGTCTGGGCTCCGGCGATCCACTGTTGGAAGGCCAGGGCGGCGTAGGTGGAGCCCTGACCGCTGATCTTGGTGGTGGCTGTTGTAGCCCCGGCCACCGCCCCGGTGACGGCCAGGCTGAGCAGGACGATCAGAACGGCGGCAGCCAACACCACGGTGGCTCGCACGGAGCCGACGGTCCGAACGGTGGTCGTCGTCATCCGAACCGCCCGTTCACGTAGTCGAGCGTGCGGGGGTCGTCGGGGTCTTCGAACATCTTCTCGGTGGCCCCCTGTTCGACGACATAGCCCGGCTCGTTCTCCTCGGCCAAGAAGAAAGCGCAGCGGTCCGAGACCCGGTGGGCCTGCTGCATGTTGTGGGTGACGATGACGATGGTGATCTCGCCCCGGAGCTCGTCGATCGTCTCTTCGACCCGACGGGTAGAGGTGGGATCGAGGGCCGAGCAGGGCTCGTCCATCAAAAGCACGTTGGGGGCGACGGCCAGGGAGCGGGCGATGCAGAGCCGCTGCTGCTGGCCACCGGACAGCCCCCCGCCCGGTTGGTCGAGTCGGTCCCTCACTTCCTTCCACAGGCTGGCTCGCTGGAGGGACTGCTCGACCAGGCCGTCCTTGTCGGTGCACTTGATCCGGGTGAGCTTCAACCCGGCCAGCACGTTGTCGCGGATACTCATGGCCGGGAACGGGTTCGGCTTCTGGAAGACCATGCCGATGCGGGTTCGGACCTCTTGGGGCCGCATGGCCGTCGAGTAGATGTCGTCGGCGTCGAGCAAGATCTCGCCATCCATGGCCGCCCCGGGGACCAGCTCGTGCATCCGATTCAAAAGACGCAAGAACGTCGACTTGCCACAGCCCGACGGGCCGATGAGCGCGGTGACCTCGCCGGCTGGCATGACCAATGTCACGCCTTCCAAGACCAGGTGGTCGCCGAACCAGGCACAGGCGTCCTTGGCCTCGAGGGTGGCCGCGCCGGGCGGCGGGCCGCCGACCAGACGCGGAGGCTCTTTCTTCGGCCGGGGCGGCTCGGCCACGACCGGAACCGGCGCGGTCACCGGGTCGTGGCCGTCGAGCGGTTCACCGTCGGGTGGTGCGATGTAGATATCGGTCACGACGGCTCCTTGGTCGCCAGGGCCGGAGCGGTCGAGCGGTCGGGCGGTCGCAGTAGCGAACCCAGCTGCTTCGACCACTTGGGGCGTCGACGGGCCTTCGTGCGGTCCCGCCCGACGATCCGGGCGACGACGAACAGCAAGAGGATGAGCAGCATGAGCACCAGCGCCCCGGCGAAGCCGCGGGCGATCGAGGTGGCGAGCGGTTCGCGGATGAACCGGTAGATGAACAGCGGGAGCGACTCTTGGGCTCCGCTGAAGGGATTGGCGTTCATGAGGTTGTAGCCGAAGGCGGTGAACAGCAGCGGAGCGGTCTCGCCGGCTTCGCGGGCGATGCCCAAGATGGCCGCCGTGGCCACACCCGAGGAGGCCGTCGGCAGGACGACGGACCAGACCACCTTGGCCCGTGACGATCCGAGGGCCAGACCGGCCTCCCGTAGTCCGGCGGGAACGAGACGGAGCACTACCTCGACGGCCCGGCAGATCGTCGGCATCATCGTCACCGAGAGGGCCAGTGACGCCATGAAGCCGTTGTAACTGAACAGTGAGCTGTCCTTGGCCAAGGGAATGATGAGGGTGGCGTAGATGAACAGGCCCGAGACGACCGAGGGCATCCCGCTCATGGCGTCGACGAAGATGCGGACCGGTCGCCGGAGCTTGGACCGGGTCTCGTTCAAGAAGACGGCCGTCATCACCCCCAAGGGCAGGGAAATCAATAGGGCGATGCCCACCTGCTCGATGGTGCCCACGATGGCGTGCAGGCCGCCGCCGGCGGTGGCCGGCTGGGTCGGGGTGATGCCCTTCTGGGTGTGCGTGAAGAAGCCCAGCGATAGCGCCGGCAGGCCCTTGGCCAGGATGTAGACGATCAGCCAGACCAAGGGGACGAGGACGATGATCATGGCCGACCACATGGCGACGGTGAATAGCCGATCGACGGCAGCCAGCCGACCCATGCGGTCGTAGGTGACGATGTAGAAGATGCCCAAGAAGACCAGGTAGGCCACCAGCCAGAAACCGAACCAGCCGATGCCGTCGGTGAGCACCGAGAAGACCAGCCAGCACAGGCTGATCGAGCTGACCGCCGAGACCAGGGCCAGCACCACGTCGAACGGCATCAGCTTGGCCGGACGCCGGGGGGTGCGGCGCCTGGGTGGCTGCCGGCGGGTGCCGGTCGGCCGGGCCCCGGCCGTGGTCATCGAGCCCTGTGGCACGGTGGCGGTCACAGGTCCACTCCCGCCCCCGAGCGGCTCCGGGACACGATGGTCGAGGCGACCAGGTTGGTACCGAGGGTGAGGATGAACAGCACTAGGCCGGCGGCCATCAATCCGGGAACTGTGTTGGCGTTGCCGGCCCGGGTGGCGATGAAACCGGCGATGGACGATCCCCCGTTCTGGAGCCAATGGGTGCTGATCCACGGCACCTGGGGGAGCAAGAGGGTGACGGCGATGGTCTCCCCCAGGGCCCGGCCGAGGCCGAGCATCGAACCACCGATCATCCCGCCCTTGCCGTAGGGGAGGACGACCGAGCGGATCATCCCCCACCTCGTGCTGCCCAGGGCGAGGGCCGCCTCCCTTCTCCCCCGGCGGGGTCTGGGCGAATACCGCCCGGGAGATCGAAGCCACGATCGGGATGACCATGAGCGAGACCACGATGCCGGCGATGAAGAACGAGTTGGTGAGCTGGGAGTCGCTGTCGGTGGCAAAAAACGGGAACCAGCCGAGATGGGTCGTCATCCAGCGCGACAACGGCACGATCTGGGCCTGAGAGGAACAGAGAACCCCCACAGCCCGAAGAGGATCGAGGGCACTGCCGCCAGAAGGTCGACCGTCCCCTGGAGCAGCTTGCGGGTGGCAAGGGGGGCGAACTCGGCGATGAAGAGTCCGACCGAGATACCCAGAGGGATGGCGATCGCCACGGCAATGATGCCGACCACGATGGTGCCGAAGAGGAGTCCGAGCACGCCATAGGTGGGGTTCGTCGAACCGGACTCCCAGACCTTGGTGGTGAAGAACGACCAGCCCATCTGCGACCAGGCGTGGCGGCCCTGGTAGAGGAGGAAGACGCCGACCACGGTGAGGATGATGAGCACAGTCAGCCCGGAGGCCAGCGTCATCCGGTCGAAGACACGGTCGACCCGACTGGGGTGCTCGAAGAGCACTCGCTTGGTGCGGCCGGGGCCATGCTCTCCGGTCGGCGGACCGCCGACTGTCGGCATCGTCAACAGTCCGTCGGTCACTGTGGCCACTTCGCCGAGTCGACGCGCGCTAGCCGACCCGTGACCGGGTCCGACGAAGTGTCCGGGCGCGCCTCGAATGCCCTGCTGCACGATGCAGACGACACGGTCCTCCGTATTGGGTGGGTTTGGGTCGGCAAAGGTCCTCCCCGCCAGGGGACTCCTTCGGGGCACCGTACCGAGGCAAGGTGAACTCGCCCTGACGCACCGGCCGCCCCGCGATGATCTCTCTGTGACGGCGCGGTTAAATCCGCACCTAAGAGCCGAAGGACCGCCGGGCCGCGGCCGGACCGACCAGTCCGTCGCCGGAACGGCACTCGATCCCCTCGATCAAGAGGTCCAGACCGAACGCGAAATTCCGGTCGGTGGCGGTAACGAGACGATCGACCGCCGGTGCGATCGACGCCAGCCGCTGATCCTTCGAGTCGGCAACCCTTCCGGCCGGCAGCTCACCCCCGAGGACCTGGGCCGACTCGTCGAGATCGGCGCTGCACAGGACGAACCGGTAGAGCGTGCTGGCCGCCATGACTCGCTGCGCCCGAGCGAGCCCGGTCTCGTCCAGGACTCCGGCGACGTCTTCCAGCTGGTCGAGCCCGACCGCGTGCCAACGGTCGACCAGGAGGTACCGCGCCAATCCGGGGTACCCGACCAGCCACGCCCGCGTCTGGACCGCCCAGAGACGCAGGCGTCGGGACCAGTCACCACGGCCGGGCATCGGCGGCATCGACTGGACGATCTCGTCCACTACCGACTCCACGAGCTCGGTGGCACCTATGTGGCGTTGGACACCGGTGGCCGTCGTGTTCACCCGGCGGGCGACGGCGCGCAGGTCAAGGGCCGGTAGACCGACCTCGCTGACGACGACGACGCCAGCGGCGACGATGCGGGAACGAGTGAGAGCTGGTCGGGGCATCTTCGTGGGAAGCCGGTGCGGCTCACGGCAGTTTTCCCACTCACCGGTGTGCTCAGCGCGAACAACTCGCGACACGGAGATGAACTCTCCGTAATTGGCTCGCAGCGGGCTCGGGTTCGGACTCGGACCGCGGGCTCGGTCAGGGCTGTACGAAGGCGTAGATCGGGACGCCGTTGTACGCCAGCGAGTCCGACGGGAGGTACGGACCGTTGACGATCACGCCCGCCCTTGCCGTCCGGCTCCGGGCCGGCGTCGCCCTCGACCGAGATGATCGCCCCGTTCGGCCACACTTGGGCGACGATGCCGACATGGACCGAGGTGGCGGTGGAGCTCGGCCCGGTCCCGAACAGGACGGCGTCCCCCGGCGCCGGCATGGCCGTCGGCGCGAGGTCCAGGCCGCGGGCCGCGCCCCATTCGTCGATGCTGCCGGTGAACGGGTACTGGGGGATGGCCACGCCCTGTTGCCGCCAGACCCACGTGGCGAACAGCGCGCACCACTCCTCGCACGGTCCGTACGGGTTGCAGTAGGCGCCACGGCCCCGACCGAGCGGGTCCGGCCCGACCTGGGAGGCGGCGGTGGCGACGATGCCCGCGCCACCGCCCGGCGCGGGGTTGGTGAAACCGATCGGCGACGTCGGCCGGTTGGAGCAGCCAGTAGCCGCCGCCGTCCGGGGTGGCGACGATCGCCGCGGTCGGGGAGAACGGCGGCAGGTTCGGCGACGGGCCGTCGAACTGGGCGTCGCCGAAGGTCAGGACGCCGGCGGTGGCGACGACCAGCCAGTACCCGTGGTCGTCGGCGGTCGGGGCGATCCCGACGACCGACGCCCCGAGGTTCTGACCGGACGCGGAGCCGTAGAACTGGGCGTCGCCGAAGGTGAAGATCCCGCCGTCGGCCGCCACCATCCAGTACCCGCCGCCGTCGTCGGTCGGCGCCATGCCGGTGATCGGTTGCTGACAGGGCGATGCCGCCGGTCGAGCCATAGAACTGGGCGTTGCCGAACGCGAAGATGCCGCCGTCGGAGGCCACCAGCCAGTACCCGAGCCCGTTGGGCGTGACCGCCATGCCCACGATCGGTCGGTTGAGGGGCGTCCCGCCCATCGAGCCGTAGAAGCTGGCGTCGCCGAAGGCGAAGATGCCACCGTCCTGGGCGACCAACCAGTACCCCTTGCCGTCCTGGGTGGCGGCCATCCCGACGATCGGGGCGTACAGGGCGAGGCTCCCGGTGGAGCCGTAGTAGCCGGCGTCGCCGAAGGCGAAGACGCCGCCGTCGGCCCCGGCCACCCAGTAGCCCTGGCCGGTCGGCGTCGACGCCATGGCGACGGCCGGGGCCGACATGGTCGTCCCGGCGAAGGACCCGAAGGTCGGCGCGTCGCCGAACCCCGAGACGCCGCCCCCGGCGAACAGACCGGCCGACGGCGGGGAGGCCCCGGCCGGTCCGGCCGCCGACAGCCCGATCGGAAGCAGTGCCGTCGGCAGCCCGACAGGGAGCAGCACGGCCAGGAAGAGCCCGACCAGGGCGACTGCCGTCGCGAGCGCGGCGCGCGCTGGGGTGCTGCGGGACATCGCTTGCGATTGTGGCAGAACGAACCACCGTTCGCTGGTACCCCGCCGGGCCAGGCAGGCCACTCCGGTCAGGCGGGCAAGAACGGCCGGTCAGGTGGGCAAGAACGGCCGGCAGGGGCAGAATGAGCACATGGCTTCAGACTCCCGTACGCATCCCGACAGCTTCGGCGCCCGCTCGACCCTCCCGGTGGGGGACCGGCGGTTCGAGATCTTTCGCCTGAGCGCGCTGCCGGACGCGGCCAACCTGCCGTACAGCATCAAGGTGCTGCTCGAGAACCTGCTCCGCCACGAGGACGGCCTCCGGGTGTCCGCGGCCGACGTCGGGGCGGCCGCGGCCTGGGGCCAGCACCCACAGGCCCACGGGGCGAACGCCGGCGACGACGCCAAGGAGATCGCGTTCTCGCCCGAACGCGTGCTCATGCAGGACTTCACCGGCGTGCCGGCGGTGGTCGACCTGGCGGCGATGCGCGACGCGCTCGCCGCGCTCGGCGGCGACCCGAAGCGGGTCAACCCGCTCGTCCCGGTCGAGCTGGTGATCGACCACTCGGTCATCGCCGAGCGGTCGGGGCGGCCGGACGCGTTCGACGAGAACGTCCGCATCGAGTACGAGCGGAACATCGAGCGGTACCAGCTCCTCCGGTGGGCCCAGGGCTCGTTCGACGGGTTCCGGGTCGTGCCGCCGGGTACGGGCATCTGTCACCAGGTCAACCTGGAGTACCTGTCCCGCGTCGTCTTCGCCACCGACGACAACCGGGCGTTCTGCGACACGCTCGTCGGCACGGACTCGCACACGACGATGGTCAACGGCCTTGGCGTGCTCGGCTGGGGCGTCGGCGGGATCGAGGCGGAGGCGGCGATGCTCGGCCAGCCGCTCTCGATGCTGCTGCCGCCGGTCGTCGGCCTTCGTCTCGACGGCGAGCTGCCGGAGGGCGCGACGGCCACCGACCTCGTGCTGACGATCACCGAGCTGCTGCGCCACCACGGCGTCGTCGGCAAGTTCGTCGAGGCGTTCGGGCCCGGCGTCGCCGCGGTGCCGCTCGAGAACCGGGCGACGATCGGCAACATGTCGCCCGAGTACGGGGCGACGTGCACGATCTTCCCGATCGACCAGGCGACGATCGACTACCTGCGGTTCACCGGCCGCGACGAGGACCACCTGGCCCTGGTCGAGGCCTACGCCAAGGAGCAGGGCCTCTGGCACCGGCCGGACGAGGAGCCGGTCTACTCCGAGACGGTCGCGCTCGACCTGTCGACGGTCGTCCCGAGCCTGGCCGGCCCGGCCCGGCCGCAGGACCGCGTCTCGCTGGCCGGCGCCGGCCGCGCCTTCCGTGAAGCACTGGGAAGGGAGCCTCGCTCGGCACCGGCGAACGCCGGCGCGGCGGCACCGGACGGCGAGCACCAGCTGGCCGACGGCGACGTCGTCATCGCGGCGATCACGAGCTGCACGAACACCTCGAACCCGCAGGTGCTCGTGGCCGCCGGTCTGCTCGCCCAGCGGGCGGTCGAGCGTGGCCTGACGACGAAGCCGTGGGTCAAGACGTCGCTCGCCCCCGGCTCGCGGGTCGTCATGGACTACCTGGAGCGGGCCGGCCTGATCGAGCCGCTCGAGCAGCTCGGCTTCTACCTCGTCGGCTTCGGCTGCACGACGTGCATCGGCAACTCCGGTCCGCTGCTCGAAGGCCTGTCGGAGACGGTGCAGGCGCACGACCTCTCGGTCGTCTCGGTGCTGTCGGGCAACCGGAACTTCGAAGGGCGCATCCACCCGGACGTGCGCATGAACTACCTGGCGTCGCCGCCGCTCGTCGTCGCCTACGCGCTGGCCGGGACGATGGACATCGACCTGTCGACCGACCCGATCGGCACGGACGCGGCGGGCCACGCGGTCCGGCTGGCCGACCTCTGGCCGAGCGACCAGGAGGTCGCTGACACGATCCGGGCGTCGCTGACGTCGGAGGAGTTCCGGCGCCGCTACGCGTCGGTCTTCGACGGCGACGAGCTGCTGGCGGTCCGTCACGATCGCCGAGGGGGAGACGTTCGCCTGGGCCGGCGACTCGACGTACGTGCTGAAGCCGCCGTTCTTCGATGCGCCGTACTTCGACCGCGGTGCGGCCGAGCCGGCGCCGGTCGACGACATCGACGGCGCCCGGGTGCTGGCGCGTGCTCGGCGACAGCGTGACGACCGACCACATCTCGCCGGCCGGCTCGATCAAGCCGACGTCACCGGCCGGGCAGTACCTCGTCGAACACGGCGTCGCCCGCGAGGACTTCAACTCCTACGGCGCCCGCCGCGGCAACCACGAGGTGATGATGCGCGGGCACGTTCGCCAACGTCCGCCTGCGCAACCAGCTGGCGCCGGGCACCGAGGGCGGCGTCACGCTCCACCTGCCCGACGGCGAGGAGATGTCGATCTACGACGCGTCGATGCGGTACCAGGCCGACGGCGTCCCGCTCGTCATCCTGGCCGGCAAGGAGTACGGCTCCGGGTCGAGCCGCGACTGGGCGGCCAAGGGCACGCTGCTGCTCGGCGTGCGAGCGGTTGTCGCGGAGAGCTACGAGCGCATCCACCGGTCGAACCTCGTCGGCATGGGCGTGCTGCCGCTGCAGTTCCCCGCCGGCGAGACCGCGGCGTCGCTCGGCCTGACCGGGCACGAGACGTTCTCGATCACCGGCCTGTTGGCCCTCAACGAAGGGGTGCTGCCGAAGGAGGTGGCGGTGCGAGCGACCGCCGAAGACGGCGGCACCACCGAGTTCGCCGCCCGCGTCCGGATCGACACGCCGATGGAGGCCGAGTACTACCGGCACCGGGGCATCCTGCCCTACGTGCTCCGCCAACTGGCCGGATAAGCAGTTGGCGGGCTAGCTCAGCTCGCCTGGACCCGACGGAAGGCCTCGGCCAGGCGGCCGTCGGGCAGGCCAGCCGACTGGGCGACGCCGGCCGACCACTCGCGGAGCAGCTTGTCGACGTCCATCGTCGCCGGTGAGCTGGCTGCGGTGGCTCCGCAGCGCCGCCACCTTGCGGTCGAACGTCGCCGTCGTGTCGACGTAGACGGTCGGCTCCGGGAAGGCCATCAGCCACAGCTCGTCGACGGTGTGCGGCTCGAGCCCCTCGTCGAGCAGCTCGGGGTGGGCGAACGGGTTCCGGGCGTCCGGGTAGACCGCGTCGGCGGCCGCCTCGGCCGCGGCGAGGTGGTCCGGGTGGCTGGCGAAGACACGGTCCCAGTTCCGCTCCGGTGACTGGGCCAGCACGCGCTGGGGCCGGAACCGGCGGATCACCCGGCTGATGTCCCGGCGAAGCTCCAAGCTGGCCGTCAGGCGGCCGTCGGGGTAGCCGAGGAACGTGACGTCGGTGACGCCGACGATCGCCGCGGCCGCCCGCTGCTCGTCCCGCCGGACCGCGGCCATCGCCGCTCGCGGCAGGTCCCGGTCGCTACCGCCGGCCTCACCGTCGGTGACGATGCAGTAGGCGACGTCGATCCCGGCGTCGGTGAACGCGGCGACCGTACCGGCGGCCCCGAAGTCGACGTCGTCGGGGTGGGCCGTGACGACGAGGACCCGGTCGACCCCGTCGCCGGGGAGCCCAGGGCTCGCATCACCGGAGCGAGGACGCCCTCGTCCGGCGACGGCACCCAGGCGACCAGGTCGGCCAGGCGCGGGTCGTTCGAGAAGATCTCGACGATCGGGATGCGCAGGCCGAGCCGGCGCTGGATGACCTCGGCCTCGACGACCTGGTTCCACAGCACCAGGGTGGCGACGATCCCGGCCGAGCCGGCCCGGGCGGTGCGGCCGGAGCGGTGCAGGTACGCCTTCTGGTCCTCCGGCGGGTCGTAGTGGATGACGACGTCGACGCCGTCGATGTGCAGGCCCCGGGCGGCGACGTCGGTGGCGACGAGCACCGGGAGCTTGCCGGAGGAGAAGTCGGCGAGCGCCCGCTCCCGGTTGGTCTGCCGGAGGTCGCCGTGGATGGCCGCCGCCTGCACGCCCTCCTTGCCGAGCTGCTCGACCAACCGGTCCGCGCCACGCTTCGTCCGGACGAACACCAGGGCCTTGTCGTGGGGCCGGCAGATGGCGGCCGCCACCTTCACCTTGTCCATCTGGTGGACCTGGAGGAACCGGTGCTCCATGGCCGCCACCGTCTGGGTGCTGGAGGCGACCTCGTGGAGGACCGGGTCGGTCAGGTACCGCTTGACCAGCCGGTCGACCGCGCCGTCGAGGGTGGCCGAGAACAGGAGGGTCTGGTGGGGGCGCTCGAGCCGGCGCAGGACCCACTCGACCTGGGGCATGAAGCCCATGTCGGCCATCCGGTCGGCCTCGTCGAGCACCAGGATGCTCGAGCGTCGGCCACCGACAGCTCGCCCCGGTCGCCCAGGTCGATCAGCCGGCCCGGGGTGGCGATGATGACGTCGACCCCCTTGCGTAGCCGGGTGATCTGACGGTCGATGTCGGCGCCGCCGTAGACCGCGGCCACCCGGAGCCCGATCGCCTCGGCCAGCGGGGCCATGACGTCGTGGACCTGGACGGCCAGCTCCCGGGTCGGCAGCAGGACGAGGGCGTTCGGCCGGGCCGGGTGCCCCCCCGACGGCTCCTGGCCGGCCAGGGCCTCGGCCGTCCGCTGGAGCAGCGGCAGGCCGAACGCCAGGGTCTTGCCGGAACCGGTCTTCGCCTTGCCGCAGACGTCGCGGCCGGCCAGCGCGTCGGCGATCGTCAGGGCCTGGATCGGAAAGGCCGTCGTGATGCCCTGGTCGGCCAGGGTCTTCGTCAACGGCTCGGCGACACCGAGGGAGTCGAAGCTCCGGACGGTCTCGTAGGTGTCTACGGTCATTTCCTGCTCTCTCGTCTGGCGGGGCCCGGCGCCACGAAAGAGAGGAGGGAGGGGCCCTGACGCCAGCCAAAGCCCGGTCGTCAACGGGATTTTACCAGGGCTTCCGGCCGGCCAGGCGTATAACGGGCCGCTGTGCCAAGCTCGGTGCCCCGTGGTCGGCCGGCCGGCCACCGGGAACCCATCGAAATCACCGGACCACCAGGAGGCAACGATGGCCAGGTTGGAGGCGGGCGACAAGGCCCCGGCGTTCACGCTCCCGGACCAGGACGCGGCGTCGGTCTCGCTCGAGGACTTCGCCGGCGGCCCCGTCGTCGTCTACTTCTACCCGGCGGACGACACGCCCGGCTGTACCAAAGAGGCCTGCCAGTTCAACGAGAACCTGCAGCGCGTTCAGTCGCTCCGGAGCCCAGGTGGTCGGCATCTCGCCGGACGGCGCGGCCAAGCACACGAAGTTCCGTGAAAAGTACGGCCTGACCTTCCCGCTGCTCTCCGACCCCGAGCACAAGGTCATGGAGGCCTACGGGGCCTGGGGCGAGAAGACGATGTACGGCAAGAAGACGGTCGGCACGATCCGCTCCACCTTCCTGGTCGACGAGAAGGGGAAGGTCAGCCGAGCCTGGTACAACGTCCGGGCCGACGGTCACGCGGCGAAGGTGCTCGAGGAGCTGGCCAGCCGCTGACGCCGGCCGCAGCATCCCGGTCGCCTCGACCGGATGACGAGTCAGCGCTGGTGGGTCGGGCACCAGTAGGTCGTCCGGCCGCCGACCGTCGCCCTCGTCAGCGCGGTGCCGTCCTTCGGGCAGTGGCCGTCGATCCGCCGCTCGGCCATCAGGTCCCCGGTGTGCGACCCGCCGCGGTCGAGCAGCTGGGCGACCGTGGTCCGGACGTGCCGGTGGAGACGTCGGAGCTCCGCGTCGCTGAGCGAGCCCGACGGCCGTTGCGGCGACAGGCCGGCCCGCCACAGGATCTCGTCGACGAGCAGGTTGCCGAGCCCGGCGAGGTGGGACTGGTCCAGGAGCCGGGCCTTGAGCGGCGGGCCGCCACCCGCCTGGCCGGACAGAGATCGCCGAACGGCCAGCGCCGCCCGGAGCTCCGCCGGCGTGACCGTCGCCGCGTCCGGACCGAGCTGCTCCTCGGACGGGTCGAGCTCGACCCGTCCGAACCGGCGGGGGTCGTGCAACAGCAGCGACCCGCCGTCGGCGAACCGCAGCCCGAACCGCACCCACTGGCGGCCGAAGCCGACCGGCGCGTACAGCAGCTCCCCGATCGCCTGCTGGTCGTCGAGGACGAGGTCGCCGGTCATCCCGAACCGCATGCCCAACGTCGGGCCGCCGTCGACGTCGAGGAGGAGGAGCTTGCCCCGTCGACGGGCGGCCACCAACGAACGCCCGACCAGCACCCGCCGGAGCGCGGCCGGCCGGACCTGGCCCCGCAGCACATGCGGGTCGGGCACCGCGACGGCCGCGACCGGACGGTACAACGCCTTCTCGGCCAGCCGGCGGTAGTACTCGACCTCCAGCATCTCCGGCACGTCGGGCGACCGTACCGGAGAGCGGTACGCCGATGCCGCGCCGACGGGCGGTGCGCCGTACA
This sequence comes from uncultured Actinomycetota bacterium, assembly GCA_963745595.1. Lineage (GTDB taxonomy): Bacteria > Actinomycetota > Acidimicrobiia > Acidimicrobiales > RAAP-2 > DASZUK01. The sequence goes on from CAVUYB010000009.1 coordinate 42,064, forward strand.
TCACCGGAAATCAGCCGTTCGATGCGGCGCCGCCAGGGGGTCGCTGGATAGGGTGGCACCCGTGCCTCCCGAGAAGCTCCACTGGTCCCACCTGTACACAGAGGTCGTCACGTCCGGGCTGTGCACCGGCTGCTCGGCCTGTGTCGTCGTCTGCCCGTACGACGTGCTCGGCTACGACGACACGGACGGCCGGTACAAACCGTTCCACGTCGCCGAGACAGGCGGGACGGACAACTGCACCCACGGCGTCAAGGGCTGCACGCTGTGCACGCGAGCGTGCCCGAGGTTCCGGACGTGGGAGCCGGAGATCGACCAGTACCTGTTCGGCCGGGAGCGGACCGACGACGAGGTCGCCGGGATCGCCCAGGACGTCGTCCTGGCCCGGGCGACCGACCCGGAGCTGCACACCGCCGGCCAGGACGGCGGTTTCGTCTCCGCCCTGCTCGTCTGGGCGCTCGAGAACGACGTGATCGACGCCGCGCTCGTCTCGGCCCTCGAAGGCGACGGATCGACGTGGAAGGCCCGGCCGGCCGTCGCCCGCACCCGGGCCGACGTGCTGGCGACGGCCGGGTCGCGGTACACGTACTCGGCCAACCCGATGGCCTACGCCGAGGCCATCGAGGGCGGCGCGGAGCGGATCGCCCTCGTCGGGATGGGCTGCCAGGCGTCCGCACCGCCGGTGATGGCCGCCCGCAAGGCCGGCAAGGTGGCCCGTCGGTTCACCCTCTCCATCGGGTTGCTCTGCTCGAAGACGTTCGACGACGCCATCTTCCCGGAGCTGTTCGAGGCCCGCTACGGGCTGGCTCGCCAGGACATCGTGAAGATGAACATCAAGGGCGTCTTCCAGGTCTGGACCCGCGACGGCGGCTACCACGAGATCCCGCTCAAAGAGGCCCACGCCTGGACGCGGGAGGGGTGCAAGTCGTGCCCGGACTTCGCGGCCGAGCACGCCGACATCTCGACCGGCGGGATCGGGGCGTTCAACGACTGGACGCTCACGCTCGTGCGGACCGAACGGGGGCGCGAGGTGTTCCACGCCATGGTCGCGGCCGACGCGGTCGAGATCCGACCGGCCGACGACGACCCGGGCGCGGTCGCGCTCCTGCGCCGCCTCAGCCGGGTCAGCCGGAAGCGGTGGCCGGCCACCGCCGTGCCGATGCCCGGCCGCCTGCCGGCACCGACCGCCTGAACGCCGAACGACGACCCCGCCTCGGGCGCGGTCCTACCCGCCGAGTTGACGGGCCCGGGAAAACACGGCGTCGAACATCGGCTCGGTGAGGACACCGGTGAACGTGTTCTGCTGGCTCGGGTGGTACGAGCACAGGAGGGTCCGGCCATCCGGCAGCGGGTGCTCGGCGAGGTGGGCGAAACGGGGCCGCGGCCGGAGACCGTAGAGACCGGCGACGGCATTGCAGGCGAACTGGCCGAGGACGACGACCACCCGGACCCCGGTCAGCAGGCCCAGCTCCCGCCGGAGGTACGGCAGGCACCGCTCCCGCTCGTCGGGCGTCGGCTTGTTGGCCGGCGGCGCACAGCGGACCGCCGCGGACACCCAGGCTCCACAGAGCTCGAGGCCGTCGTCCCGGGCGACGCTCTGCGGCTGGTTGGCATAGCCGGCCCGCCAGAGCGCGGCGTAGAGCCAGTCGCCGGAACGGTCGCCGGTGAAGACCCGGCCGGTCCGGTTGGCCCCGTGGGCGGCCGGCGCCAAGCCGACGACGACCAGCCGGGCCGTCGGGTCGCCGAACCCCGGCGCCGGCCGTCCCCAGTAGGTCTGGCCGGCGAACGACGCCCGAGGATGGGCCGCCACCTCCTCCCGCCAGGCGACGAGCCGCGGGCACGCCCGGCAACCGACGATCTCCCGTTCGAGAGCGGCCAATGGTCGCGGCAGCGGTCGGGGCAGTGGCGTCGCGCTCGGAGCCGGAGAGGAGCCGTCCACGACCGGGAGCCTACGATGGGCTCCCGTGCCCACCACGCCGAAGCCGACGACGGTGCTGCTCGTTCGCCACGGGCGCACCCCGACCACCGGCGCCGTCCTGCCGGGCCGTTCCCCCGGCCTCCACCTGGCCGACGAGGGACGCCAGCAGGCCGAGCGGGTCGCCGAACGGATCGGCGCCCTGCGGCACCGACCGAGCGCGGTCTACGCGTCCCCGCTCGAGCGGACGAAGGAGACGGCCGCGCCGATCGCCCGGGCCGTCGGTGTCCGGGTCCGGACGAAGCCCGGGCTGATCGAGTGCGACATGGGCCGATGGACCGGCGGCCAGTTGAAGCGGCTAGCCCGGACGAACGACTGGCGGACGGTGCAGCGCTGGCCGGGCGGGTTCCGCTTCCCGGACGGCGAGTCGTTCGCCGAGATGTCCACCCGGGCCACGGCCGCGGTGCTGGAGCTGGTCGCCGCCCACCCGGGCGAAACGATCGTTGCCGTCTCGCACGCCGACCCGATCAAGGCCGTCGTCGCCACCGCGGCCGGCGTCCCCCTCGACCTCTTCCAACGTCTCGTCGTCTCGCCGTGCTCGGTCACGGCGATCGTCTACGGGGCCGACGGGCCCCACGTCCTCTGCGTCAACGCGGTGGACTCGTTGACTTCTTTGGAGCTGTCATGAGCGACGATCTCGACCTCGAATCCCCCGACCGCTTCTCGGTCGGGACGGCCGGATCGGTCGGCGACGCGACTGTTCCTGCTCCATTGCCTGCAGGGTCCGGTGTCGCTGACCGTCAAGGTCGAGAAGCAACAGGTCGCCGTGTTGGCCAGCTATCTCGGACGGCTGGTCCGCGAGCTCGGCCGTCCCGGCCACCTCCCCGACGACCTGGACTTCGACGTCGACGTCGAGCCGGACTGGGTCGTCGGCACCATCGGCGTCTCCTACGACGACGATCTCGACCGACTGGTCGTCGTCGTCGAGGAGGCCGGCGAAGACGACGAGGACGGCTCGGTGGCCCGGATCGCCGTCACTCGGGAGCAGGCGGCCGCGTTCGCCATCCGGGCCACCCAGCTGGTCGAGGCCGGGCGGCCACCGTGCCCGCTCTGCGGGCTGCCGCTCGACCCGTCCGGCCACGACTGCCCGCGTACGAACGGGCACCGGCCGCCGGTCACGTGACCCCGGTCGCGTGATCCCGGTCCGATGACCCCGAGCCCCATGACCCCGAGCCCCACGACGCCAAGCCCGGCCTCCGGAGCGGCCGAGCCGACGGTCGCCGAGATCCTCGGCCGCGGGGAGATGACGGTCCACGGCCGGATCGCCGGCAGCTCGAACGCCACGCTCCTCGTCACCTGCGCCCTCGGCGACACGGAACGGCTGGCCGTCTACAAGCCGGCCCGGGGCGAGCGCCCGCTCTGGGACTTCCCGAACGGGCTGCACCGCCGCGAGGTGGCGGCCTACGTCCTCTCCGAGGCGCTCGGCTGGGCGTTGGTGCCCGAGACGATCGAGCGGCACGAGGCGCCGTTCGGGCCGGGATCGGTGCAGCGGCTGGTCGTCGAGGACGGGACGTCGCACTACTTCACCCTGCGGGACGACGAGATCTGGCAGCCGACGCTCGCGGTGATCGCCGCGTTCGACGTCCTGGCCAACAATGCCGACCGCAAGAGCGGGCACGTGCTGCTGGCCGAGGACCGGCTGTGGGCCATCGACCACGGCCTCACGTTCCACACCGAGCCGAAGCTCCGCACGGTGATCTGGGACTTCGCCGGCGAGCCGCTGGCCGATGGGCCGCTGGCCGACATCCGTCGGGTCCTCGCCGACGGCTGGCCGGACCGACTGGCCGAGCTGCTCGACCCGACCGAGGTCGCCGCGCTCACCGCCCGGGCCGAGGCCCTCGTCGAGGCCGGCGGGCTGCCGGAACCGGACGACGACCGGGAGTGGCCGCCCTACCCGTGGCCGCTCGTTTGACCCGGCTCGGCGACGGCCGCGTCCCTGCCGGCGACCGCTTGTTTGCCCCGGTTCGGCGACGGCCGCGTGCCAGAATGGCCCCGCTCCGTTCCTCGACACCCATCCCGCGGAAGTGATCTCGACGCCGTACCATCACTGCCGACGACCGGTTGCGCTCGGAGGGACCCGTGCCTAAGCCGGTCGAGGGGGACGGCCGGTACCTCCCAGGACTGGACGGGCTCCGCGCCATCGCCGTCCTCGCCGTCATCGCGTACCACCTCAACTTCTCGTGGGCCCGTGGCGGCCTGCTCGGCGTCGGGGTGTTCTTCGTCCTCTCCGGCTACCTGATCACCGACCTGCTGGTGGCGGAGTACCGGCGGCGCCACGCCATCGCGCTGCCGACGTTCTGGCTGAAACGGGCCCGCCGGCTGCTGCCGGCGCTGTTCGTCATGCTCTTCGTCGTCACCGGGTGGGTCACCCTCTTCGACCGGGCCCAGCTGCCGGCGCTGCGCAGCGACCTCGTGCCCGGGATCTTCTACTACAGCAACTGGTGGTTCATCTTCCAGCACGTCTCGTACTTCGCCAAGTTCGGGCCGCCGTCCCCGCTGGGCCATCTCTGGTCGCTGGCCATCGAGGAGCAGTTCTACCTCGTCTGGCCGTTCATCGTGCTGGCCGGGATGAAGTGGGTGCACAGCCGCCAGGCCCAGATCGTCATCGTCCTCTCCGGCGCCGTCGCCTCGGCGCTGGCCATGGGCGTGCTCTTCTCCCCGACGGACCCGACACGGGTCTACGAGGGCACCGACACCCGGGCCTTCGCCCTACTGATCGGGGCCGCGCTGGCCCTCGCGCTGCCCCGGACCCAGACGTTCGCCAACGTCACGACCGGCGCCCGGAACCTGCTCGACGGCGCCGGCGTGCGTCGCGCTCGTCGGCATCTTCGTCATGTTCTGGCGCACCGACCAGTACAGCGCCTTCCTCTACCGCGGCGGGCTCGTGCTGCTCTCCGTCCTCACCGCGGTCGTCATCGCGGTCGTCGTCCACCCGAGCGCCCGGTTCGGGAAGCTCCTCGGCGTCGAGCCGCTGCGCTGGATCGGCGAGCGCTCCTACGGGATCTACCTCTGGCACTACCCGGTCATCGTGCTCACGACGCCGAACAACGCCCCACCCAACCTGCTGCGGGCCGTCCTCCAGATCGCCGCCTCCATCGGGCTGGCCGCACTGTCGTGGCGGTACATCGAGCAGCCGGTCCGCCACGGCGCGCTCGGCCGGCTCTTCCAGCGCGTCAAGCGGCACCAGTGGTCGTGGCGCCGGCTGACGCCGGTCGAGTGGATCGTCGGCGGCCTCGTCTCGCTCAACATCGTCCTCTGCACGGTCGGTCTCTCCGGCGCGGTGTCCGCGCCGCCGATGGCCTCGGCGTCGAAGGTGACGAGCATCACGCCGCCGCGCCATCCGACGACCACCACCGGTCCGACGACCACCGGCGCCGCCGGCGGCTCGACCGTCCCGCCGACCACCGCCCCGCCGCCGCCGGCCGGCCAGGGGGTGACGGCCATCGGCGACTCGGTCATGATCGACGCCGCGCCCTATCTGCAGCAGATGCTGCCGGGCATCGACATCGACGCCAAGGTCGGCCAGCAGCTCGTCCAGGTGCTCGCCACAGTGCCGACGCTGAAGGCCGACGGCGATGTCGGTAACCGGCTGATCATCGAGCTCGGCACGAACGGCCCGTACTCGCCGACACAGTTGCGCACACTGCTCAACTCACTGGGGCCGATGCAGAAGATCGTCCTCGTCAACACGCGGGTCCCCCGGTCCTGGCAGACACAGGTCAACCAGGTCATCGCCACAGTGGCCGCCGGCTATCCCAACGTCACGCTGCTCAACTGGAACGCCGACAGCGCCAGTCACCCGACATGGTTCTACACAGACGGCGTCCACCTGAAGCCGACAGGGGCCAAGCAGCTGGCGACACTCATGGTCCAGGCCCTGAACGCCCCGCTGCCGAAGGCCACCACCACGACGACCACCACGACGACGGCACCGAAGACGACGAAGCCGAAGGGCATCACCACGACCGAGGCCAAGTAGCAGTCGGGACCGCTACCCTTTGGGGCCACGACGGAGCAGTCCGGGCTGGCATACCGACCCGTTCGACCGGAATGGGCGGCCGATCTGCACCGGGCGGTTCCCGGCCGACTTCTGAATTCAGTGAGCCAGATGAACGGTAGTCTAAATATCGGACAAATGGTAGTGTATAACTCGGCCTAATGGTAGGGTAAGTCCGGGACCGGGACGAGCCGGAGGGAGCATCGTGCCATACCTGCCGAGGATCGTCGACGTCGAGCTCGACCAACTGCTCCCGGGGATCCCGGCCCTGGCCATCGACGGTGCGAAAGGTGTCGGCAAGACCGCTACCGCAGCCCGTCGTGCGAGTTCCGTCTTCACGCTCGACGACCCGGCCGTCCTCGAGGTCGTGGGCGCCGACCCGAGCGTCGTCGACACCGGACCGCCGCCGGTCCTACTGGACGAGTGGCAGCGGCAACCGTCAACGTGGGACTACGTCCGCCGTCGCGTCGACGCCGGTGCCCCACCAGGCACCTACCTGTTGACCGGGAGCGCTGCCCCGGTCGGGGCACCGGTCCATTCGGGTGCCGGACGAATCGTCTCGGTCCGGATGCGACCACTGTCGCTCGCCGAACGGCAGCTGGCCGAACCTGCGGTGAGCCTCGGCGAGATGCTCTCAGGCGTCCGGCCGGCCGTACGTGGCAGCGCCGACGTCGACCTGGCCGGCTACGTCGACGAGATCATCGCCTCTGGCTTCCCCGGCATCCGGCCGTTGCCGGCCCGAGCACGCCGCGCCCAGCTGAACGGCTACCTCACCCGGATCGTCGAACGGGACTTCCCGGAGCAGGGCCAGAGGGTCCGCCGACCCGAGACGCTGCGGGCCTGGCTCACCGCCTATGCGGCCGCCACTTCCACCACCTCCAGCTACAACACGTTGGCTCGGGCAGCGGCTGGCGGGAGTAGCCCACCGGCGAAGACGACGACGAGCGCCTACCGGGACGTGCTCAGCCAGCTGTACATCTTGGACCCGGTCCCCGGGTGGGTCCCGGGCCGGAACCACTTCGGCAAGGCCGGACAGGCGTCGAAGCATCATCTCGCCGACCCGGCGCTCGCCGCGCAGCTGCTCGGCGTCGACCGGGGCGCGCTCTTGCGTGGGGAGAGGGCCGGACCGGTCGTCCCGCGGGACGGGACGCTGCTGGGCGCACTGTTCGAGTCCCTCGTGACCCTCAGCGTGCGCACCTACGCCCAGGCCGTCGAGGCGACCACCCGGCATCTACGGACCCGCGACGGCGCGCATGAAGTGGACCTGATCATCGAACGGGCCGACCAGCGGATCGTCGCGCTCGAAGTGAAGCTGACCGCTGCACCGAACGACGACAGCGTCCGCCAGCTGGCCTGGCTGAAGAGCAGGATGGGCGACGACCTCCTCGACGCGGCCGTCATCACCACCGGCCCCTACGCCTACCGACGCGACGACGGCATCGCGGTGATCCCCGCCGCGCTCCTCGGCCCGTAGCCCGGCCGCGCCGGACCGACTACCCCCGGCTCTTCAGGGCGTCGATGAGGGCCGGCAGGACCTTGAGGGCGTCACCGACGATGCCGAGGTCGGCGACCGAGAAGATGGGGGCTTCCTGGTCCTTGTTGATGGCGACGATGTTCTTCGACCCCTTCATCCCGACGAGGTGCTGGGTGGCGCCGGAGATGCCGCAGGCGACGTAGACGGTCGGCTTGACGGTCTTGCCGGTCTGGCCGACCTGGTGGGCGTAGGGAACCCAGCCGGCGTCGACGATGGCCCGGCTGGCCCCGGCGGCCCCGTGGAGCAGGCTGGCGAGCTCCTCGATGAGCTTGTAGTTGTCGGCCGAACCGAGGCCCCGGCCGCCGGAGACGACGACGGGCGCCTCGTCGAGCTTCGGCCCGGACCGCTCCTCGACGTGACGGTCGACGATCCTGGCCGCGTTGGTCGCACCGGCGTCGGGCGCCGGCGCGGCGACCACCTGGGCCGGGGCGCCACCGGACGGCTCGGCGGTGAAGGACTTGGCCCGGATGACGAAGATGCGCGGGCCCTGGCCGGTAAAGCGGGCGGTGACGATATGGCTGCCGCCGAACAGCGGGTGCTGCGACGTGAGCTCGCCGCCGTCGGCCACGAGGCCGGTGACGTTGGTGAGGACGGGGCGGTTCAGCTTCACCGACAGGCGGCCGGCGACGTCCCGGCCGTCGTAGGTGGCCGGGACGAGCAGGACGTCGGGGGCGTTACCGCCGGCGACGAGGGCGGCGACGGCGCTGGCCACCGGCACGCCGGGCAGCGCACCGCCGAGGTCGCCGACGTCGTAGACGGTCGTCGCTCCGTACTCACCGAGCCCGGCCGCCAGCGACGCCGTCTCGGCGCCCCAGGCGACGGCTTCGACGGTCGACCCGATGCTCCGGGCCTCGGTCAGCAGCTCCAGGGTGATCGGGGTCGGGCCGGCATCGCCGGCCTCGGCCAGTACCCATACCTTGTCGATCGCCATCTCAAATCACCTTGATCTGCTCGAGGAAGGCCACGATGCGCTGCGCGCCGTCGCCCTCGTCCACCACGATCTCCCCACCCGACCGGGCCTCGGCCGCCGAGACGTCGGTGATCTCCTGGCCGGCGCCGGCCGACCCGACCTCGGCCGGGTCGATGCCCAGGTCGGCGACCGTCAACGTGTCGACCGGCTTCGACTTGGCCGCCATGATCCCCTTGAACGACGGGTACCGGGGCTCGACGACACCGGCCGTCACGGTGACGAGGGCCGGGAGCGGCGCCTCGACGTCGTCGTAGCCGGCCTCGGTCTGCCGCTCGACCTTTACGGTCGTCCCGTCGGTCGAGACGGCCTTGGCGAACGTCACCGACGGCAGGCCGAGCAGCTCGGCCACCTGGACCGGGAGCGTCCCGGTGTAGCCGTCGGTCGACTCGGTGGCGGCGATGACCAGGTCGGGTTCGGCCCGCTTGATCGCCGCGGCCAGCACCTTGGCCGTGCCGAGGGCGTCCGAGCCGGCGAGCGCGTCGTCGCTGACGAGGATGGCCTTGGCCGCCCCCATCGCCAGCGCGGTCCGGAGGCCGGACACCTCCCCGTTGGGGGCCATCGAGACCAGCGTGACCTCACTGCCGTCGACGTTCCCGGCCAGCTGGAGGGCCATCTCGACGCCGTAGGCGTCCGAGTCGTCGAGGATGAGCTTGCCGGCCCGGTCGAGGGTGTGGGTGGTGGGATCCAGCGAGCCCGGAGCGGCCGGGTCAGGGATCTGCTTGACACAGACGACGACGTTCATGGTCCTGCATTGTTGACTACCCGGCTGCCGCCTCGCCATTCGGGTCGTCGTTCGGGCCGGTGCCGCGGACGAGCCGCAGGGCGTCGACCAGGCGATCCGTCATGACCACGTCGACCCCGAGCTCGGCCATGGCGACCAGGTCGCCGGGCGCGTTCACCGTCCAGACGTTGACGGCCAGCCCGGCCGCGTGGGCGTCGGCCACCAGTGGCTCGTCGACGGTGGTCACGAACGGGTGGATCGCCTGGTAGCCCCGGTCGGCCGCGTCGGCCAGGGCGTCGTGGACGTCGTCCTGCCAGCCGAGCAGCCGGCCCACCGCGAGGCCGGCGTGGCGGACGACGTCGAGACTGGCGACGTCGAAGGACGAGACGAGAACCTGCTCGGTCCATCCGCCCTCCACGAGGGCGGCGCCGACCGCGGCGGCCACCGCCCGGTCGGGATCGGCGCCCTCGTCGTGCTTGACCTCGACGTTGACGATCATCGAGCCGCAGGCCGCCAGCGCATCGGCGAGCAGCGGGACGTGCGCCGGCAGCTCACCCACCGGCGTCGCCGCCACCGGGCCCACCCCGGGGATCTCCGCGTCGTGGTGGACGACGAGTGCCCAGTCGGCGCTCCGCCGAACGTCCAGCTCGACGCCGTCGGCACCGAGCCGGCCGGCGGCCTCGAACGCCGCTACCGTGTTCTCGACGGGCCCGTCGGTGTAGCCGCGATGAGCGAAGACGAGCGGGCTCGAGACGAGCGGACTGGGCATCGACCACCTCCTGCCGTGACGGCATCTCGAAAGCCGTGATGGCATCTCGACGGCCGCCCGAAATCTGCTTGCAATAATCGGCGAGTGCCATATAATATCGACGTCAATTTCCCTTTCCTTTTTGACGGCCACCAGCTTGGGGCCGATCATGTGAAAAGGTTCACAAACCTCGCAGTGGAGGCCCGACGATGGCGCTGATGTGGAACCGGACGGTCGACTGGGACGTCAACGATTGGCGGCGGGCCGCGGCCTGCCGCAACACCGAGCCCGACCTCTTCTTCCCCGTCGGCACGACGGGGCCCGCGGTCGACCAGATCGACGCGGCCAAGCGGGTGTGCCGGGCCTGCGAGGCCCAGGAGCCGTGCCTCGACTTCGCCCTGGCCACCAACCAGGAGTCCGGCGTCTGGGGCGGCACCTCCGAGGAGGAGCGACGCAAGCTCCGCAAGGCCTGGCTGGCCGCCCGGCGCCGGGCCAGCTAGCCCTCCAGACCTCCCAGACCCCTCCACTCGGGCAACCCCAGTCGGCCGGTTCAGCCAGTCCGCTCGATCGGCACGCTGATCAGGACGCGGGTCCCGCCGCCCTCGAGGGCCGGGACGGCCTCCATCGTGATCGTCCCGCCGAGCTGACTGGAGACGAGGTCGCGGACGATCGAGAGCCCGAGGCTGTCGGTCCGCTCGATGTCGAAGTCGTCGGGGAGACCGCTCCCGTCGTCCCGGACCGTCACCCAGAGCTCGTCCCCCCGGTGCTGGAGCACGACGACGACGTGGCCGGTCACCGGCTCACGGCTCGTGCCGGTATCGGGATCGACCTGGGGGTCAGCGCCTTCTCCCCCGCCGGGCTCTCGTTCGCCGGCGTCCGACGACTCGTCGACGAACGCGTGCTCGACCGCGTTCTGGAGCACCTCGGCGAGGGTTACGGCCAGCGGGGTGGCGATGTCGGCGGCGACGTCGCCGAGGTCGCCGGAGACGGTGATCTCGACCGGCCGAGGTGAGACGACCGAGTCCTCGGCCATCTGGACCAGCGAGCCGACGATGTCGCCGAACGGCACCTGGTCGCCGGGGTCGCGCGAGAGGATCTCGTGGACGAGGGCGATCGACCGGACCCGTCGCTCGGCCTCCCGCAGCGCTTCGCGCCCGGCACCGAGGGCCACCCGGCGGGCCTGCAGGCTGAGGAGCGACGAGATCGTCTGCAGGTTGTTCTTGACCCGGTGGTGGACCTCCCGGATCGCCGCGTCCTTGGACAGGAGGAGCCGGTCGAGCCGCCGGACGTCGGTGACGTCCCGGAGCAGGATCACGGCGCCGGTCACCGAGCGGTGCGAGAGCAGCGGGATGCAGTGGACCAGGACGCTGACGTCCGGACGGCGCTCGACCTCCTCGACCACCGGGCGGCCGGTGGCCAACGCCCATTCCACGGCCGACTCCTCGACCCCGAGGTCGGTGAACCGCCGGCCCTCCGGCGACGAGTAGACGCCCATCCGGTGGAAGGCGTTGACCGCGTTCGGCGACGCGAACTCCACCCGCCCCTCTGCGTCGACGACGACGAAGCCGTCCCCCACCCGAGGCGCCTCTTCCGTGCCGACGTCCTCGTCGGGGAACGGGAACGCCGACTCGGCCACCATCTCGGCGAGTCGCTCGAACACCTCGAGGTACGTCTTCTCGTAGAGGCTCCCGCCGCCGCGCCACGACGTGACCGCGGCCGACGACACCCGGAGCAGCACCGCCACGACGGCGTCGCGGAAGCGGACCGGGATGTTCTCGACCGGCACCGACTCGCCGAGCATCGGGTGGTGCACCGTGCCCCGGACGATCTCCCCCTGGTGCAGCGACGCCGCGCTGAGGGCCCACGCCGATTCACGGACGGTCTGGCCGACCAGGTCCTGCTCGACGAGGGTCGGCCGGTTGCTCGGCCGCATCTGACCGAGGACGACCAGCTCGGGACCCTCGTCGGTACTGTCTCCCTCGGTGCCGTCTCGTCGGGTGCCGTCTCCTTCGGTACTGGCGCCGCCCGCCCCGCGCCCGTCGGCCCGGCCAGCGCCCGTCGCGGACACCGGGACGACGAGGAGCAGGTCCGAGAACGAGAGGTCGGCCAGCACGGTCCACGACCCGAGCAGCCGCTGGAGGTGCTCCAGCTCGTCCGGCCCGAGGTCCGTGTGCTCCGCGGCCAGCTCGGCCGGCGTCGCCACTACCCCACCCCTCTCGCCGGTGGGATTGGAGCTCCCGGCGGACCAAGCGGAGGCGGGCCAAGCGGCACCGTGTGGGGGACGCGGCGGCGATAGGCCTGGAGGCGGTCGACGCCGATCGAGTCGAGAAGAGCCCGGAGGTCGGCGGACCGGTCGGCGACGTGGTCGAGGCGGTGGGCGTCGGAGGCGGTGGTGAACGGGACGCCGTGGGCGGCGAACCGGGCCAGCAGGGGCTCGGCCGGGTACGGCTCGGCCACGGGCTTCCGCCAGCCGGCCGAGGAGAGCTCGGCCGCGGTGCCGTTGACCTTGGCGGCCTCGGCCAGCCGGTCCCACCACTCGCGGGGGCTGTCGGGGCGGCGACCGGTCACCTTGATCAGGTCGGGGTGGGCGAGAACGTCGCACGTCCGGGTGGCCGCGAGCTCCTCGATGGCCTCGGTGTAGGCGTCCCAGCAGGCATCGACGGACCGGGCGGACCACTCGGCCATCGACGGGCCGTCGTCGAGGTCGTCGAACCGCCACGCACCGATCCAGTGGACCGACCCGATGAGGACGTCGAACGGGTAGCCGGCCAGCAGCTCGGCGACCTGGTCCATCCGGCCGCGGTAGTAGTCGACCTCGAGGCCCATGACGACGGGTAGGCCGGCCTGCTTGGCCGCGAGCACGGTCTCCACGTAGGCGTCGAGGTCGGCGCCGACGTGGAAGTCCCAGTAGTCGGCCATCGACGCCCGGAGAGCCGGTGACGGCTCGTCGTCGTCCCAGAAGCCCCGGAGGAGCTCGTCGGCCTGGGTGAACCGGAACAGGTGCTCGGTCAGGGCGATCTCGACGACGCCGGCGGCCTGGGCCCGTTCGCAGTACGCGGCGATCTGCTCGACGACGAGCGGGGTCTCCCGCTCGGCGTGCGGCCACAGGTGCAGGTGGTAGTCGAGCATCGTCAGTCCCAGATCCTGCCACCGAGCCGCAGGAGCCCGGCCATGTCGTAGATGTCGGCGTCGAAGAACGGCACGGTCGCGAGCACGTCGGGACTGGTCGCCAGCTCGGCCTGCTGCTCGGCCTCCCGGCGGGCGACGACGCGGAAGTTGAGGAAGCTGTCGGCGACCTCCCCGAGGACGCGGCGGGTCTGGACGGGGTCAATCGGATGGGCGTCGGTCGGCGGCCCGGCGGCGAGCGCGGCGGCCAACTCGTCGGCCCGGTCCCGGACGGCTTCGGCGACGCGGGCGGCCGAAGGGTCGCGGAAGTACGCGGGGAGGACCTTGTTGAGGACGATCGCCCCGAGGTGGAGCTGGCGTCGGACGAGCTCACGGGCGAAGAACTCGGCCTCCCGCATCGGCGTCGTCTCGAGGGTGGAGACGACCATGAACGTCGTCCGGCGGTCCGCGAGCAGCCGGGTCACGGATTCGGCCCGCTCGACGAAGCCGTCGTACATCGACTGGAAGAGGATGAAGAACTCGGCGATGTCCGCCAGGAACTGCGTGCCGAGGATCCGGTCGGCGACCTGGTAGAAGGGCCGGGAGGCCACGTTGACGAGCCGGGACCGGTACGGGACGATCAGCCAGCGGAGCAGTCGGCTGGAGAAGAAGTCGGCCATCCGCTGGGGGGCGTCGAGGAAGTCGAGGGCGTTGCGAGTGGGCGGGGTGTCGACGACGATGAGGTCGTAGTTGCCCTCCGCGTGGATCTCGTAGAGCCGCTCCATGGCGATGTAGTCGTGGCTCTGGACGAAGCGGCCGGCGATGTTCTGGTAGAGCGGGTTGGCGAGGATCTGCTCGCGGGTCTCGTCGTCGGGGGCGTGCCGCCGGACGAGGGCGTCCCAGCTCTCCTTGGTGTCGAGCATTGCCGCCCACAGCTCGCCACGGGGGGTGACGCCGGCCGACCGGAAGACGTCGTCGGGGATGCGACGCTCGGTATTGCCGAGTCCGCCTCCGGCGGCGTGTCCCCAGCCCGTGCCCGGAGGGTCCGTCCCGGACAGGCCCCTCCCGGCCAAGCCCAGCGCGTCGGCCAGCCGGCGGGCCGGGTCGATCGTCAGCACGAGCACCTTGCCGCCATGGTGACAGGCGGCCATGGCGGCGAGCGCGGCCGCGGTCGTCGTCTTGCCGACGCCGCCGGGGCCGCAGGCGACGACGATCTCCTTGGCGGCGAGCAGGCCGTCGAGCGAGCCCTCGCGGGGCGTCGGCCGGTCGGCGGCCATCAGAACCCGAGCTCCTCGCCGAGCGACGCCGCGACCTGGCGGGTCGTCCGCAGCCCGTGGGCCCGCGTGAACAGGTAGGGCAGGTAGAGCACCGGCACGGTCTGGTCGAGGCCCTCGCGCAGCCGCTGCAGGTGCTCGGCCCGGGTCCGGCGCATCGTGACGGCGAGCCGGGCGCCCTCGATCACCGGCCCGACGTCGCCGCCGACGAGGTCGGCCAGGCGTTCGATGCCGGCCGGGTCGGCGAGCTGGTCGAAGACCTCTTCTTCGTGACGGCCGAACAGCTCCGGCAGGACCCGGTTGACGACGACGCCGGAGAGGCGGACGGTCGTCTCGGCGGCCACCCGACCGGCCAGCTCGAGCGTCTCGGCCACCGGCATCTCCTCGGGCGTCGTCACCGCGACGAGCCCGGTCCGGGTCGGGTCGGAGAGGATGTCGAGCATCCAGTCGGTCTGGGTCCGGATGAGGCCGACCTTGACGAGGTCGTTGATGGCCTGGGGGGCGGCGAGCTGGCTGACGATGTGGCCGGTGGCCGGCGCGTCGACGACGACGAGGTCGTAGTGGCCCTCGCGGACCTCGTAGCAGAGCTTGCCGACGGTCAGGATCTCCCGCACGCCGGGCGCGGCGGTGGCGACGAAGTCGAACGCCTTGGCCAGCGGCCCGATCCGGCCGACGACCGGGATCTTCAGGTGGAGCTTGAGGTACTCGCGCAGCGACGCCTCGGTGTCCATCGACATGGCGAAGACGCCGGGCGCGATCTCGCGCTCGGTGAACCCGGTCGGCGGGGCCTCGAAGAGCGACGAGAGGTCGCCCTTGGCGTCGATCTCGCAGGCCAGCACCCGCTTGCCGCGCTCGGCGGCCAGCTGGGCCAGCGCGGCGGCGACCGTCGTCTTGCCGACGCCGCCCTTGCCGGTGACGAAGACCAGCCGCAGGTCCAAGAGACCGGGGGCGGTCACCACCGCGCCCTCCCGGCCGGCGGACCGGTCACGGCCGCCGGGGAAGCCGCCGGGAAGGCGGTCAGGGGGCGCCGAACCCCACGCGGCGCTCGTTCACCGGGGCGCCGACCTCGACGTAGGCCACCTTGGCTACCGGCACGGCGACCCGGCGGCCGCGGCGGTCGGTCAACCAGAGCACGCCGTCGGTTCCGCCGAGGGCCGACTCGATGTCGGCCAGGACCTTGTCGCGGTCGGCGTCCTCACCGAGCTCGACCTCCAGCTCCTTGGGGGTCTGGACGATTCCGATACGTACGTCCACTCGGTGAGGCTCCTCGGTCCCGGGGCGACCGGGCGGTGGCCCGGTGCCGTCGACATGGCACCTCCGACGATACAGGCACGCGGCACACTGGTGGCATGCCGGATGGCCAGCCGATCGAGCCGCCGACGGAACCGAGCCCTACCGACCGGGGCCGGCGCTGGGCGGCGACGATGCAGGGGTTCGGCATGGACGGCGAGGGTCACCCCGCCGGCGGTGACGACGGGTGGGTGCGGGTGGCGCACGCCGACTCCGGGGCCAGGGTGGAACCGGTGGCGGACGGCGCGCCCGGCGGCTCGGCGGCCAGGCCCGGCCCGTCCTTCGGCCGAGGCATGACCCGGGAAGCCCGCGAGGCGGACGAGGACCACCTGCTCGTCCGCCGGGGCCACCCGGGCGAGCGGCGGCGGCCGGCGGGCCCGGCCAGAGGAGCCGGACGAGTGGCGGACCTGCTTCGAGCGGGACCGGGACCGGATCCTGCACTCGACGGCGTTCCGCCGGCTGTCGGGCAAGACGCAGGTGTTCGTCTTCCCGGAGGACCACCAGCGGACGCGGCTGACCCACGCGCTGGAGGTCGCCCAGGTGGCGACGAGCATCGCCCGGGCCTGCCGACTGAACGTCGCGCTGACCGAGGCGATCGCCCTCGGCCACGACTGCGGGCACGGGCCGGGCGGCCACGCCAGCGAGGACGCGCTCGACCCGTACCTGCCGGAAGGGTTCGACCACGCCTGCTGGGGAGCGGACGTCTCGTTGACCTCGCTCAACCTGTGCGCCGAGACGGTGGACGGCATCCGCAACCACAGCTGGTCGCGCCCGGCCCCGGCCACCGCCGAGGGCGAGGTGGTGAGCTGGGCCGACCGGATCGCCTACGTCTGCCACGACTGGGAGGACGCCGTCCTGGCCGGCATCGTCGCCCCGTCCGGCCTGCCGGCGATCGTCCGGGAACGGTGCGGCGAGCGCCGCAGCAGCCAGTTGGGGGCGTTCGTCGACGCCATGGTCGACACGATCCTCACGACGGGCCGCATCGGGATGGCCGAGCCGATGGCCGAGGCCCTGGCCGCCTTCCGGGCCGGCAACTACGAGCACGTCTACCTCCGCGAGGCATCGGTGGCCCAGGGCGCGGCGGTCATCGCGGTCCTGCGGGCCCTCGTCGACCACTACGCGGACCGACCGAACACCATCCCAGCCGTCCAGGAGACGGGTGGGTTGTCGGCCGGCGAGCCCGACGCGGTACGGGCCGCGGTCACCTACGTCGCGGGCATGACGGACCGGTTCGCCTTCCGCCAGGCCGTGGCGGTGCTGGGCTGGGACCCGGACAAGCTGCCGCGGGGTATCGACTGAGGCGGACATCGACCAGCCTTCGAACCGCAGTGGGCCCGGGGCCGGAGCCCCGGGTCCACTCACCCAACTGGTCACACCCGAGCGATCAGGTTGTCGGGTTCACCCATCTGTTGAACGACCGCCGGGCGAAGTCGGTGGGATCGGTCAGGACTCGCGGCGACCGCTTCGACGATGACGCTGGCCGCGTCGTACCAGGATGTCGCCTTCGCTTGGGTGAACGTCGGCGTGTAGGCCGTCGAGTCGGCCAGCGCCGGGTCGGACACGAGGACGTTCTCGTGTGTCGGGTCGCGTTGTCACGTAGTACGAGAAGCCCGGGAGTGGCCCCGGCACTCCCGACCGCCGACCCGTACGCCCAGCCCCAGTAGAGGCCGCCGGCCGGACCGGAGGTGAGCGTCGGGTAGGCGCAGGTCGTGCCGGTCCCGACGGCGGAGTTCTTCACCCCGGACGACACGACCGACCACGAGACGTTCGTCGCCGAGGACCGACTTCCACTCGTCGGCCCAGACGAAGTGGTCGAAGGTTGTGCCGGACCAGTGGACGTCGATCGTGGTGGCGCCGATGCTCTTGACGACGCCGTACCAGATCTCGATGGCGTCGCCGCTCGGGTGGTTTGTGAACCCGGCCGACTTGGCCGCCTGCCAGGTGATGCGGCTGTTGCTGTCGGTGATCGACGTGACGTCGGAGGTCCCCGACGACGGGGCGGTGTGCGCCATGACGAGCATGACGTCACCGACGGCCGCGGTCGTCACCGGGAGCGTTGTCCCTGTGTTGTTGACCGCTGGATAGCCGGCCTGCTCGGTGTAGGCCGGCTTCGAGCACCGCCTGTCGACCCTGTCGGATTGACCCATGTGTTGTAACGTCCATTTCCGGTACTTTGTGCCGGTGCCTTACCGGGGTAGTTGCTCGCCGGGAACTCCCGGCAGGTGGCTGTGGCCAGGTTGTCGTGGCCGACGGGCCCGCCGACCTTGGCCAGCGGCACGAAGCCCTGGGCGACGATGACTGTGCTGTCGTCACCGGCGCAGAGGCGGCTCTTGGTCCCCGCTCCCGATGTCTGGGTGGCGGTCTGCGCCACGTTCTGGTTGTCGAACGCCGACCAGGAGCTTGCAGGCGTTGTAGCCGGGCAGCGCGGTGTCACAGACGTTGTAGACGTAGCGGATACCGACGACCCGGGTCACCGATGTCTTGGGCGCCGAGGTGTTCGCCGCGTCGTTCGAGTACCACTCGTTGCCTTCGGTCACCGTGGCGGTGTTGATGGCCGCCTTCTTGTGTGTCCGCTTGCTGGTTGTGGCGGTGAAGGTGACGTAGGTCTCGACCGCACCGGCGGCTGTTGTCGCCCCAGCGGCGGTGCGCTCGTGCGGTGGCGGCGATCTCCACCTTGGTCGGTGTGAAGTTGCCGATTGTCGCCGTTGATCCGGTTGTGCTTGTTGGTGCCGTACTGGTGGTGTTGCCCCACTGCGGAGACGAACTTGCCGGCCGAGTAGATGAAGACGTCGTTGCTTGATTGTGACGTGCAGCACCTTTGTGGCGTAGACCAGGCCGCTCTCTGTGTTCTCCTCGTTGACCACATTCTTCTCCGTCCCTGTCACGGCCACTGTGGTGAATGTTGATCGCCACCGTCGAGCAGGTACCCTATGTGGTCACCGGTGTGAAGCCCAGCATGTCCTTGTAGACCGAGCGGGTGCCCGAGCCTGTCTGGGGCCAGAACCGGTTGATCGTCCCGGAGGTGCCGCCGAGCGACGCCCAGTCGTGAAGCCGGTTGTGCAGTGGTAGATGCTGCGCAGCTCGGCCAGGGTGAAGACGACCGGGTTGGAGGTCGACTCTGTCGACTTGTTGGCGTTGGTCCCGACCATCGGCGCCACGCCGTCGAGGGCGTAGGCGTAGTAGTCGAAGTTGGCGCTGGCTGTGGCCGACCCACCCGATCCTTCGGGCGGCGAGGACGACCGGACGATTGTCACGCAGCCCTTCTTGTTGGCCGCGAAGCCCTCCTCTGTGTGCGAGGTAGGTCTTGCCGGCACCCGAGCCGTTCGGGCGCCCCCTTCGGGGAACGCCGTGGCTGTTGTGAAGTTGAGGCCGCCTGTGCACGAGCGTCGCTGTGGCGACCACCTTCTGGTGGGCTGTGGTGCCGCCCGGCAGGAGGTCGTTGATCGACGTCGGGAACAAGGCGTGCATCAGCAGGTAGGTCGTGAACGACCCGACCGACGCTGATCTGCTCGCTGCTGGCCCCGGCTGGCGTCGCCCCGAGGGCGAGGGCGCCACTCAGGACGATTGCCGCGATCAGGCCGACGGCCGCGACCGACGTCGCGCCGACGAGGAACTTCTTCATTGCTCTCCCTGGGAGTGAAGGTTCGGCTCGCGGCTGACGAACTCACCAATTGGTGGCCCTATGTTGGCCGGTCAACGTTAACGCTCGGCAGCCGGCCGGTGATCCGCCGGCCGCCATTTCCGTGACGTTTCGGTGACGTACTCCGGGAGGCTCAGTCGGTCGGCGCGCTCTGGCGGACGGCCAGCTCGCGTCGGTAGACGCGGGCCGGCCCGAGCGCGGCCAGCCGGCGGGCCAGCGCGTCGAAGGCCACCGCGACGTCGCTGTCGGGCTCGGCGACCACGATGGGCCGGCCGTCGTCGCCGCCCTGGCGCAGCGCCGGGACGAGCGGGAGCTGGCCGAGCAGCGGCACGCCGAGGTCGTCGGCCAGTGCCTGACCGCCGCCGCGGCCGAACAGCTCGTAGCGCGTCCCGTCGTCGCCGGTGAACCAGCTCATGTTCTCGATGACGCCCCGGACGGAGAGCCGGAGCTTGCGGGCCGCGTAGGCCGACCGTTGGGCCACCCGCTGGGCGGCCGGCTGCGGCGTCGTGACGACGAGGATCTCCGACCGGGGCATCACCTGGGCCAGCGACAGCGTGACGTCGCCGGTCCCCGGCGGCATGTCGACGAGCAGGAGGTCCGGCTCGCCCCAATAGGCGTCGCCGAGGAACTGCTCGATCGCCTTGTGCAGCATCGGCCCTCGCCAGATCACCGGCTGGTCGTCGGGGACGAAGAAGCCCATCGACAGCACCCGGACGCCGTGGGCGGTGGTCGGGATGACGAGGTCGCCGAGGACGATCGGGTCGCGGTCGGCGCCGAGCATCTTCGGGACCGAGAACCCGTAGACGTCGGCGTCGAGGACGCCGACCCGGTGACCGAGACGGGCGAGCGCGACGGCCAGGTTGACGGTCACCGACGACTTGCCGACGCCGCCCTTCCCCGACGAGACGCCGATCAGCCGGGTCCGCGATCCGGCCTGCAGGAACCGGGGCGTCGCCGGCTCCCCACCATGGTCGTGCCGCCGTGCCCACCGTCGCCGTGCCCACTGTCGCCGTTCCCGTTCCCGGCCGGCCCGTTGTCCGGGCCCTCCATGTCCTGCCGCAGCCGGCCGCGGAGGGCGGCGCGCTCGGCGTCGTCCATCACGCCGACGTCGACGGCCACGTCGTCGGCCCCGGCCGTCTCGGCCGCGACCCGGACGGCGTCGCGTAGCTGGTCCTGGCCGGGCCAGGCGGCGATGGGCAGGACGAGGCTGACCTCGGCTCGGCGTCGGCGGACCCGGACCGATCGGACGACGCCCATCTCGTGCAGTGACAGGTCGAGCTCCGGGTCGACCACCGCGCCGATCGCCTGCTCGAGTTCAACCTGATCGCGTGCCATGGAGCCCTTCGGGTCGGGGGAACGGCCCAGCCGTCGGGGCCGGCCCTCACCGGTAGACTACCGACCGTGCAGCCGGCTCCCGCCGCCGCGCTGGAGGAAGGCAACCGCTTCGCCGCCGCCGTGGCCGCGGTCACGTCCGCCTTCGGCGACCCGACCCGTCGAGAGATCTTCCTCGACGTGCGAGCGCAGCCGGGATCGACCGCGTCGGAGGTCGCGACCCGTTTCTCGCTGCACCCGAACGTCGCCCGCCACCACCTCGACCGCCTCGTGGCCGGCGGCTACGTCCGCGTCGAGACCGGCCGCGACGGCCACGAGCACGGCGCCGGCCGGCCGGCCAAGCGGTACCTGCCGGTCGGCGACGACCCGACGATCGAGTTGCTGACCCGCCGCGACGACCTGCTCGTCCGGCTCCTGCAGGAGGCCGTGGCGCTGCTCGGCCCGGAGGCCGCGGAGACGATGGCGGCCAAGGTCGGCGAGGACTACGGCCGCACACTGGCCAGCCGGATGGCGCCCGGCGACGGGCAGCGGTCGGTCCGGGCGGCGATGCATGCCATCGCCGAGACCCTCACTGCCCACGGCTTCGCCGCCCACGCCGAGGACCAGGGGACGGCCACCGCGGTGGTCGCCGAGCAGTGCCCGTTCGGCGACGCGGCCACCACGCACCCGGTGCTCTGCGCGGTCGATCGCGGCATGGTCAAAGGGCTCCTGGCCGGGCTCTGCGGCGACACACCGGACGGTTCGGTCCCGGTCGTCCTCTCGTCGCGGGCTCGCGGCGACGACACCTGCGCCGCCCTCGCCTGATCGTGGGCCGCCGGCACTACCTCGACCACGCGTCGACGTCACCGCCCCGGCCGGAGGTCGTCGAGGCGTTGCAGCAGTGGCTGACCGGTCCGTTCGCCGATCCCGGACGGGTGCACGACGACGCGTGGGCCGTGCGGGTGGCCATCGAGGAGGCCCGGGAGAAGGTCGGCGCCCTGCTCGGCGTGCGAGCCCGCCAGGTGATCTTCACGTCCGGGGCCACCGAGGCGATCAACGCCGCCGTCTGGGGTGCCTGCCGCGAACGACCCAACGGCGTCGTCCTCTGCGCCGACGTCGAGCACTCGGCCGTCCGCGACGCCTCTCGCCGACTGGCCACGGTCGAGAAGCTCCCGGTCGACGGCGACGGCCGGATCGACGCCGACGCCGTCGCCGACGCCCTCGGACGGCACGCCGACGACCCGCCGGCCCTCGTGCACTGCCAGTGGGCGCAACCACGAGGTCGGCACCGTCCAGCCGGTCCATCGGGTCGTCCAGCTGGCCCGGGCGGCCGGCGTGCTGGTCCACGTCGACGCGGCGGCCGCGGCCGGGCATGCGCCGCTCGACCTGGCGACCCTCGACGCCGACCTCGTCTCGGTCAGCGGCCACAAGCTCGGCGGACCACCCGGCATCGGCGCGCTCGTCCTCCGGCGCGGCCTCCGCCTCGACCCGCTCCTCGTCGGCGGCCAGCAGGAGCGCGCCCGGCGGGCCGGCATGGAGAACGTCCCGGGCATCGTCGGCTTCGGCGCGGCCGCCGAGGCCCTGTCGGCGGACGGCGGTCGCCGGCTGGCCGCGGAGATCGACGCCAACACGGCCCAGATCGACGCCATGGTCGGCGGCGCCCTGGCCGTCGGCGGGGTCCGCGTCGTCGGCGACCCGGTCGACCGGCTCCCCCACCTCGTGTCGCTGGGCATCGACGGCGTCGAGGCCGAGCCGATCCTGATGGGCCTCGACCGGGCCGGCATCTCGGCCCACTCCGGCTCGGCCTGCTCGTCGGAGTCCCTCGAACCGTCGCCGGTGCTCGAGGCGATGGGGGCCGACCCCAGCCACTCGCTGCGGCTCTCGGTCGGCTGGTCGACCGGCGACGACGACGTCGACGCGTTCGTCGACGCGTTCGAGCCGGTCGTCACCGGGCTGCGGGCGCTCGGCGACCAGCCGGCGCCTATCCCGCCGGTTTGACGCCGGCCGGCAGCGGTTGGTGGGCCTCTGAGAACGCCTTGGTGATCGACGGCGCGGCGTTCGTGATCCACACGTTCGGCGGATGGTTCGCCAGGAACTTCTGGTACTCGGCCACCGCGGCCGCCGGCTGCTTCTGGGCGAGGAGGATTGTCCCGAGGTAGAGGTAGCCGGCATAGAGCGACGGATCGACCTTGACCGACTCGGCGACCGCCGAGCGACCCTCGGCCGCCAGCGTGAGGTTCCCGGCCGTCTGCGCGGCCTGCCACTCCAGCCAGCCCCACTCGGCCAAGCGCCTGCGGCTGGTGCGGTGTCTCCGACAGCACCTGCTTGTAGACGCCCAGGGCGGCGACGAGCTCGTTCTTCTGGACCAGTGTCGTCGCTTCGGCGAGCTGTTCTTGGATCTGCTGGCTGTGGCTGAGCGTGATGCTGCCGGTCGCCGTCTCGCCGGGCAGCCGCGGCGACGTCAGGTGCACGACGAGGAGGACGACCCCGGCGACGATCGCCAAGGTACCGACGACCGCCAGCCACGTGCGCCGGTGGCGGCGTGGCCGCGGCTCGTCGTCCTCGTCGACGACGAGCGGGACGAGTCCGGGCCGCGGCGACCGGGTCATCGGAGACTGCGAGGCCGACGGCGGTGACGGTGACGAACGGTCGTCGCCGAGGGCAGTCAGCGACGCCTCGACGTCGGCCAGGAGCCGCTCGTCGCGACGACGGAGCACGACGTAGTCGTCGTCGCTCAGGTCGCCGGCGTCGTGCTCCCGGTCGGCGTCGGCGAGCGAACGGCGGAGGAAGTCGCGCCGGTCCTCGAGGTGCCAGCGATCCTCGGCCGCCACGCCCGGGCCGGTCGGCGCGTCGGTCACCGGCCCTCCTGTCGCAGTCGGTCGAGGGCTCGGGAGCGTCGCCAGAAGAGCACCCCCAACGCACCGAGGGCCACGGCGCCGGCGACGGCCGGCAGGATCCACACCAGGGACGTCAGCCCGCTGGTCGGCGGGCGGAGCAGGATCGTCGTCCCGTACTGGCCGACCAGCACGGCCTCGATCTGCTGGTCCGTTCGCCCCTCGTCCACGAGCGTGGCGATCTGGTGGCGGACGGCGATCGCCGACGACGCGGACGACTGGGCGACCGAAAGATCCTCGCAACTCGGGCAGCGGATCTGCGCCTCGAGCGCGGTCGCCCGCTGGGCGTTCGTCGGGTGGCCGCCCGACCCGACGCCGCTACCGATCGCCAACGCGACGCCGAGGACGACCAGCAAGGCGGCGAGCCCGAGCCACGGATGACTCGCCCGACCGGTTCGACGCTCCGGCTCGGGCCGGGCCGTCACCGGCGGTGCCGCGACCGTCGACCGGCTGGAATCGGTCGACGGGCCGCCCGTCGGCGGGGGCGTCGGCTCAGGCACCGCTCGTCCCGTGATCGCGCTCGGCCGCGGCGAGCATGCCGTCGAGCTGGCTCACCGTCGCCGGGCCGATGAGCGGGTCGGCGACGACGCGGCCGTTCGGGCCGACGAGGAACGTCGTCGGTGGCGAGTCGACGCCGTAGGCGTTGGCGATCGACCCGCCGCGATCGGGGACCGACGGCCACTGCGGGCCCCACTGCTCGACGAACTTCGACGCGCTGGCAACGCTGTCGTTGAAGACGACGCTGATCATCGCTGCCCCGGTCGCCCCGCGAGTCCGCTGCTGGTTGGCGAACGTGATCAGGTGCGGCTCCTCGGCCTGGCACGGTGTGCACCAGCTGGCGAAGAAGTTGACGAAGACGTAGCGCCCCCGGTCGTCGGCCAGCGAGACGGCCTTCCCGTTGAGCAGTGTCCCCCCGGACAGCGCGGGGGCGGGCTGGCCGACGAGCGGGCTCGTCGCCTGCGTCGCCTGGTACGACGGGCGGGTGGCGGCGACGATGGCCACGACGACGAGGGCGAGCAGGACGATTGCGGCGACCCACCGGGCGGTGTGCCGGCGCCGGGCGGGGGGAACCGGCGGCGGGGCGGCCGGCGGGGCGTCGACGGTGCTCATGACCCGCCCCGGACCCCGACCCCGGCCGGTACCTCGTCGGGCGCCTCCGGCGCCGCGCTGTCCGCGGCCGGGACGTCCCCGTCGGGCGGTCGCGGTCCGGCCGCGGCGACGACCGGCGAGACGGACGAAACCGGGTCGGTCGGTCGCCGGCGTCGGCCGGGGACGAGGGCGAGCAGGCCGCCGAGGCCGATGATCAGCCCGCCGACCCACATCCAGGCGATCAGCGGCTCGACGACGACGGTCACCGCGATCGACCCGGCCGGCAGGTTGGCGATGCCCTGGCCGCCGGTCGACCGCGCCGACGCCGCCGACCGCGTCGAAGGTGAGGTAGACGTCGTCGAAGAAGCCGGAGTCGATGGCCGGCGTGCCGACGGCTTCGGACGACGGGCCGTCGTACTTGCTGACGGCCGGGGTGAACGGACCGCCGCCGTCGACCCGGATCACGGCCTCGGTGGCCAACCGCTGGGGGGTCCGCACTGTCCGCAGTCCCTCGAAGACGAACGTGTGCCCGTCGTACCGGACGACCTGGCCCTGGGCCAGCGCGATCTCCCGTGTGGCCCGGTACGACGTGGCGGCGACCAGCCCCATGGCGAGGACGACGACGCCGAGGTGGACGACCATGCCGCCGTTGGCCCGGCCGACGAGGCCGCGCCAGACGCCGGCCCCGTGCCGCTGGCTCGTCCGCACCGACAGCACGAGCGACCGGGCGGCCGACGCGGCGGCGAACGCGCCGAGCCCGAACGCCAGCAGCGGCTGGAACCCCCGCACGCCGCCGATCACGCAGCCGACGACGACCAGCACGCCGAACCACGCCGGCAGGGCGAGGCGGTGCCAGAGGACGGCCCCGTCGACCTTGCGCCAGCTCAGCGCGGGGGCGATCGCCATCAGCAGCAGCAGCGCCAGCCCGACCGGCGCGGCGACCGTGTCGAAGTACGGCGCACCGACCGTGACCTCCTGGTTCTTGAGCGCCTGGTAGAGGAGCGGGAAGAGCGTGCCGAGCAGGACGACGAAGGCGAAGCCGACGAAGAGCAGGTTGTTGAGGAGGAACGCCCCCTCCCGACCGAGCGGCGAGTCGACGCCGCCGGGCGACCGCAGCCGGTCGCCGCGCCAGGCGATGAGGCCGAAGCCGACGACGACGACGAGGAGGAAGAAGCCGATCAGCAGCGGCCCGAGCGTCGACTCGGAGAACGCGTGGACGGACTGGACGACGCCGGACCGGGTGAGGAACGTGCCGAGGATCGTCAGCGCGAACGTGGCGACGCACAGCGACATGTTCCAGACGCGGAGCAGGCCGCGGCGCTCCTGGACGAGCACGGAGTGGAGGTACGCCGTCCCGCAGAGCCAGGGCAGGAGCGCGGCGTTCTCGACCGGGTCCCAACCCCAGAAGCCGCCCCAGCCGAGCACCTGGTACGACCACCACGCGCCGAGGACGATGCCGACCGACAGGAACGTCCACGACAGCAGCGTCCACCGTCGGGTCTCGGCCTGCCACTGCTCGCCGACCCGTCCGGTGGCCAGCATCCCGATGGCGAAGGCGAACGGCACGGTGAAGCCGACGAAGCCGAGGTAGAGCAGCGGCGGGTGGATGGCCACCAGCGGGTTGTCCTGCAGCAGGGCGTTCGGCCCCGCCCCGTGGAGCGGCGCGGTGCCCGGGACCGTGAGGAACGGGTTGGCCGGCCCGACCATCAGCCCGAAGAAGAACGCCGACACCGCGTACATCACGAGCGTCGCCCACCGGATGACCGGGTCGGCGCCCTGGCGCCGGTAGCGCCAGACCAGCAGGCCGGTGAAGACGGCCAGCGCCAGCCCCCACAGCAGGATCGACCCGGCCAGCGCCGACCACAGGCCGGTGATCGAGTAGATCAGCGGCGTCGCCCGGGCGTTGTTGTCGGCGACGTAGACGAGCGAGAAGTCGTGCGTGACGAGCGCCCGCTCCATGGCGATCGTCGCCAGCACCGCGCCGAGCAGGAGGACCGGCGCGAACAGCCGGCCGTCGAGCGCGCCGCCGGCCGGAGCGGCATCGGCGGTGACGACCGGCGCCGACCCGCCGGCGGCGGCCACGGCGGGTCGCGCCGGGGCCGGCCGCAGCAGGGAGACGGCCGTCACGACCAGCCCCACGATCGAACCGCCCAGGGCGATCCAGACCCCGATCTGGCCGAGCGCGGCGTTCAGCAAGGCGCCGGCCCGCGGCCCGGCCGGGCGGTCACGGCAGGGTCTTCCCGTTCTTGCCCTTCACCCGTGTCGGGTGGGCCGCGACGTATGTCGCGGAGTGCTTGACCTCGATCTGGTCGGAGAGGAACAGCGTCGACGAAGCCGACGCGAAGTGGCCGTCGACGACCACCGGGATGTCGGTCTGGAAGAGCTGTGGCGGCGACCCGATGTTGTGCACGACGACCGTCTTGTGGCCGCTGCCTGACATGACGAAGTCGGCTCCCGCACCCGTCCGGCGGATCGTCCCCGGCACGACTGTCCCCTCCAGCCGGATCGTCGTCGTCCCGACGGCCGTCTTGTGCGCCAGGGCCTGGTCGACCGTGTCGAAGTAGTCGAGCGAGCTGCCCAACCCTTCGACGAGTAGGAAGACGACTGCGCCGATGAGGACGGCGAAGACGACGAGCAGCCGAAGCTTGGCCCGCGGCCGCCGGCGTCTCGGCGCCGCGCCGCCAGGCCCGGCCGCGTCGGGCGGCGGGGTGGCCGGGGGGGTCGCGGCCGGCGGCCCGGCCAGGTCGGTCGTGTCCGCAGTGTCGGTCACCGCTCGTTCCCGACGTCGATCCCGGCCACACCGCCCGGCGCGGCACCGGTCGGCACGACGATCGCGTCGCGCTCGGCTACACCGTCCTTGGCTACACCGTCCGGCTACACCGTCCTGGCTACACCGTCCTTGGCTACACCGTCCTTGGCTACACCGCCCTTGGCTACACCGTCCTTGGCTACACCGCGCTCGGCCACGTCGACGGCCCGGAGGAGCCGGCGGCGGCGCAGGATCAGCGAGACGCCGTAGAGGAAGAGGACCGTCAGGCAGATCGAGTAGCCCGCGTCGACGTAGCTCATCGCACGCTCCCGGCCGGCTCCGCCGGCGCCCCGCTCCCGGCCGCCGGCGGCGTGTCGCTCCCTGACGGCGCCGGCGGCGTGTCACCCTCGGCCCGCCGCTCGGCCAGCGAGATCTCGAGCTCCTCGTCGCCGACCCGGTCCTTCAGCACCTCGATCTGGTAGCGGACGATCAGCATCCAGACGTAGAGGAGCGTCATGGCGACGAAGCCGAGGAGCATCGTCCACAGCCATCGAGCCGTGGACCTTGAACGAGTGTGTCGGCGTCAGGATCGACGCGCCCTGGTGCAGCGTCTGCCACCACTGCACCGAGAAGTGGACGATCGGGACGTCGACGAACGCGACGAGCGCGGCGACCGCGCAGCGCCGGGCCCGCACCTCCGGATCGGCCGGCACCCGACGCAGGGCCAGGTAGCCGAGGAAGAGGACGAGCAGGAGCGCGGTGCTCGTCAGCCGGGCTGTCCACGTCCACCAGACGCCCCACGTCGGCTTGCCCCAGATCGAGCCCGGTGATGAGCGTGAGCACGTTGAAGACGACGCCGATCTCGACCGACGCCGCGGCCAACCGGTCCCAGAAGAGCGACCGCGTCCGCTTCCACAGGTACAGCAGGCTCGACAGCGCGGCGACGCCGAACGCCAGGTAGAGGGCGACCCAGGCCACCGGGGGGTGGAGGTAGAGCAGCCGGACGATGTTGCCCTGCACCTCGTCCGGCGGCGTGACCCAGAGGCCGAGCCAGATCGTCAGCGCGAGCGAGACGACCGCGGCGATCCCGAGCCCCCGGACGAGGGCCGGCCGCATGGCCAGTGGTTTCATCCAGCCTCCTGCAGCGGGCCGTAGAGGACCATCCCGACGACGACGTAGACCGCGGCGAACGGCCCGAGCACCCGGAGCCACGGCGCGCCGGTCGCCACCGAGCCGTTGATCGCCGCCTCCCACGCTCGGGAGCCGGCGAGCAGCACCGGGGCGAGGATCGGCAGGACGAGCAGCGGCAGCAGCGTCTCGCGCACCCGGAGGCCGGCCGAGAGCGCGCCGTAGATGACGCCCGCTGCCGCCAGCCCGATGGTCGCCAAGCAGCGACGCGACGACGGCCAGCCAGACGACGTGGACCCGGACGCCGAAGAACAGCGTCACGCCGGCCCACAGGACGACCTGGAGGACCGCGAGCTGCAGCGGCGACCGCCGCGGCCTTGCCGAGGAAGATGCCGGCCGGGTCGATGCCCGACAGCCGGAGGCCGTCCCGGGTGCCCTCGCCGGACTCGATCGCGAAGCTCCGCTGCGTCGCCAGCACCGTCGAGAAGAGGACGGCCAGCCAGAAGAGCCCGGGCGCGGCCGCCTTGAGGGCGGTCGGTCCAGGACCGAGGGCGAAGGCAAAGAGGACGAGGACGAGGAGGGCGAACGGCAGCACCTGCCAGAGCGCGACCCGGGAACGGGCTTCGATGCGCAGGTCCTTGCCAGCGACGAGCAGCGCGTCACGCCACATGCGTGCTCCCGCCGTCGCTCGTCGACGTCACCGCCGGCGTGGTCGACGGGACGGCGACCAGCGGCGCCCGCCGGCCACCCCGCCGCTCGTCGCCGACCCGGCCGCCGACCATGGTGACCACCCGGTCGGCCAGCGGCACCGCCAGCTCCGGCTCGTGCGACGAGAAGAGCACCGCCGCCCCGCCGGCGACCGCCTCGGCGACGAGCTCGGCCAGCAGGTCCCGGGCGCCGGCGTCGAGCCCGGCGTGCGGCTCGTCGAGCAGCCACAGCCTCGGGCCGCGGGCGACGAGCGACGCCAGCGCCACTCGCCGGCGCTGGCCGGCCGAGAGGCGGCCGACCGGGGTCCGCCGTAGCCGGCCGGTCAGACCGAGCCGGTCGAGGGCGGGGTCGACCCGGCCGGTCGGCCGGCCGGCCGCCCGCACGGCGAACCGGACGTTCTCGGCCGCGGTCAGCTCGTCGTAGAGCGGGGCCGCGTGGCCGAGCAGGCCGACCTCGAGCCGCACCGCGGTCCGGTCGTCCCGCAGGTCGTGGCCGAGCACCGACGCCTCCCCCGACGTCACGGCCAGCAGGCCCGCGCACGTCCGCAGCAGGCTCGTCTTGCCTGCGCCGTTCGGCCCGACGACGACGACGACCTCGCCGATGTCGACCGAGAGGTCGACCCCGGAGAGGGCGGGGAACCGGCCGGCGAGCGCGACGGCGGAACGGAGATGGACAGCGGGCGCCATGACCTTCCCCGCCATGCTACGAGGGTCCGGTCGACCGAATCCAAGCAGGGGGTCAGCGGCCCTTTTCCCGGCCTCCCGGGCCCCTGCCCGCCCGCCGGCGGCGCTCAGCTCCGGGTGAGGCGCTCGAGCCCGAGGTGGTTGAGAAGGTCGGAGAACTGGCTCGACAGCCAGCTGAGCTGGCCGGTCAGCAGGAGGATGCCGAAGGCGACGAGCACACCGCCGGCGACGAGGTGGACGATCCACAGCCCGCGACGGGCCCGCCCGTAGAACGACGTCAGCCGGTTGAACGCCAGCCCGGTGACGAGGAACGGCACGCCGAGGCCGAGCGAGTAGGCGAACAGCAGCACGACGCCCCCCGACAGCGTCGACCGGTCGTAGGCGAGCGCCAGCACGGCCGCCAGGACCGGCCCGATGCACGGCGTCCAGGCGAACGCGAACGCCATGCCCATCAGCGGCGCCGCCCACACTCCGAGCGTCGACGGCCGGAGCTGGAACCGGTGGTCCGAAAAGACGCGGCGGAGCGGCCCGACGCCGGCCCGGGCCCAGAAGCCCGCCGGCAGCGCGCCGACGAGGAGGACCACGCCCATGACGACGACGATCCCGCCGGCCACCGTCGTCAGCGTCTCCTTGTGCGTGTCGAGGACGTGGCCGACACCCGACGCGGCCGCGCCGAGGGCGACGAAGACGATCGTGAACCCGGCGATGAACAGGCCGATACCGCGCAGCAGCGGCGCCAGCGGCCGCGGGCCGCTCGCCGCCGCGCCCCCGACCAGCCTCGAGCTCGGCGGCCGACAGGCCCGAGACCATCGAGACGTAGCCCGGGACGAGCGGCAGGACGCACGGCGAGAGGAACGAGAGGATGCCGGCGCCGAACGCCACCAGCACCCCGAACGGATCGGCCGTGATGGTGGCGATCACCGGGTGCCCATCGCCGAGCGGTTCAGCGCAACTGGCTGCGGACCAGCGCCAGGTCGGCTTCGACCATCATCGCGACCAGCCCGGGGAAGTCGACCTCGCGGTGCCAGCCGAGGCCCTGCTCGGCTTTCGTCGGGTCGCCGACCAGCAGGTCCACCTCGGCCGGCCGCAGGAACCGCTCGTCGACGACGACGTGCTGCTCCCAGTCGAGACCGGCCGCCGCGAACGCCAGCTCGCAGAGCTCGCGGACCGGGTGCGTCTCACCGGTCGCCACGACGTAGTCGTCCGGCGTGTCCTGCTGCAGCATGAGCCACATCGCCCGCACGTAGTCCGCCGCGAACCCCCAGTCGCGCTGGGCGTCGAGGTTGCCGAGCGGCAGCTTGTCGCCGAGGCCGCACGCGATCCGCGCCGCGCCGTGCGTCACCTTGCGGGTGACGAACTCGAGGCCACGGCGCGGCGACTCGTGGTTGAAGAGCATGCCCGACGACGCATGGAGGTCGTAGCTCTCCCGGTAGTTGACCGTGATCCAGTGGCCGTAGACCTTCGCCACCCCGTACGGGCTGCGCGGGTAGAGCGGCGTCGACTCGCGCTGGGGGACCTCCTGGACCTTGCCGAACATCTCCGACGAGCTCGCCTGGTAGAAGCGGATCCCCGGGTCGACCGTGCGAATGGCGTCGAGCAGCCGCGTGACGCCCAGCGCGGTCGTCTCGCCCGTCAGCACCGGCTGGCTCCAGCTCGTCTGAACGAACGACTGCGCCGCCAGGTTGTAGACCTCCTCCGGCCGGTGGTCGCGCAGGACCGCCACGAGCGACCCCTCGTCGAGCAGGTCCCCCGCTACCAGCGTGAGGCGGTCCTGGATGTGGGCGATCCGCTCGAAGTTGACCGTGCTCGACCGCCGCACCACCCCGATGACCTCGTACCCCTGCTCCAGTAGGAACTCTGCCAGGTACGACCCGTCCTGACCGGTGACGCCGGTGATCAATGCTCGCTTGGGCATGGTTTTCAACGGTACCTCACGGCAACCCGGCCCCCCGTCCGCCCATACGGTGCGGCCGTGTCGACCGTCGCGATCCTTTCGTTCCGGCTCGGCGGCACCGACGGCGTGTCGGTCGAGGCGGCGAAGTGGGCCTGGGCGGCCGAACAGCTCGGGCACCAGGTGACGACGGTCGCCGGCGAGGGACCCGTCGACCATCGCCTGCCGGGCCTGGCCATCGACGCGGCCGACCCGCCGACCGCCGCCGAGGTCGAGGCGGTATTGGCCGGGGCCGACGTCGTCGTCGTCGAGAACCTCTGCTCGCTCCCGCTCAACCCGGCCGCCGCGTCGGTCGTCGCGGCCGCCCTGCGGGGCCGGCCGGCCGTCCTCCACCACCACGACCTGCCGTGGCAGCGGCCACACCTGGCCGACCGTCCGGGCCCGCCGGACGACCCGGCGTGGCGGCACGTGACGATCAACGAGCTGAGCCGGCGCCAGCTGGCCGAGCGCGGCATCGACGCGATCACCGTCTACAACGCGTTCGACGCCGACCCGCCGCCGGGTCGGCGCGAGCCGGCGCGGGCCGCACTCGGGCTCTCCTCGTCGGACCGCCTCGTCCTCCAGCCGACCCGCGGCCTCGTCCGCAAGAACGTGGCCGGCGGCCTCGCCGTGGCCGAGGCCGCCGGTGCGACGTACTGGCTCCTCGGGCCGGCCGAGGACGGCTACGGCCCCGAGCTCGACCGGCTGCTCGCCGGCGCCCGCTGCCCGGTCCGCCACGGCGCGCCACCGGGGACGACAGGCCCCGTGACGATGGCCGACGCCTACGCGGCCTGCGACGTGGTCGTGCTCCCGTCGACGTGGGAGGGGTTCGGCAACCCGACCGTCGAGTCGGCCGTCCACCGGCGCCCGCTCGCCGTCGGCTGGTACCCGGTCGCCCGGGAGCTGGCCGCCTTCGGCTTCCGGTGGTTCGACGCCGCCGACCCCCGCTCGCTGGCCGGCTGGTTCGACCACCCCGATCCCGACGTCGTCGTCCAGAACGCGGCCGTCGCCCGAGACCACTTCTCGCTGGCCGACCTGCCAGGCCGGCTGGCCGGGCTGCTCGGGTAGCCTCGTCGTCGATGGCACGAGCGGTCCGGACAGGACCTGTCCGGACAGGCGAACCGTACGGCGACGGCGACCGACCGGTGCGGCGGCTGACGGCCGGCGAACGACGGCAGCAGCTCTTCACGGTCGCCCTCCAGCTCTTCGCCGACCGCGGCTACCGGGCGACGACGATGGACGACGTCGCCGAGGCCGCCGGTGTGACCAAGCCGCTGCTCTACCAGCACTTCTCGTCCAAGCGCGCCCTCTACCTGGAGCTCGTCGACTCCGTCGCCCACGACCTGCTGACCGCGGTCGGCGAGGCGACCGCGTCCGCCGATGGGCCCCGCCAGCAGGTCGAGCGGGGCTTCGCCGCCTACTTCCACATGGTCGTCACCCACGAGGCCGCGTTCCGCCTCCTCTACGGCCGCGACGACGCCGGTGACGAGGAGCTCGGCGACGCGCTGCGACGCGTCGAGGACGCCATCGCCCTGGCGATCGATCCGCTCATCGCCGCCGGCCTCGATCCGGAGCACCGGCGGTTCCTGGCCTATGCGGTCGTCGGCATGGCCGAGGGCGCCAGCCGCCAGTGGATGGCCGCCCGGGCCGAGCGGGCCGCGTCGAACGGCGGCCTCGACCCGGCCACCGCCGACGCCGAGGCCCGGCGGCTCGCCGGACGACTGGCCGACCTGGCCTGGGCCGGGCTCCGGTCCGTCCACGCCGACTGACCGCCGTCCTAAGACTCGGGCGATGTAACATATATGTTACATCCTTGCCAAGGAGGGGACGTGGCCGCCGAAACGGGCGCCGAGCGATATTTCCACCAACGACAGGCCTCGGAATACGCGACTGCGTACAAGGAAGCTCGTCGTCAAATCGACGATATCGACAGGATCGTGCGCACGATCGACGAACGCCGCCTCGCGCTTGGGCTCACCAAGGCCGAACTCGCTCGTCGTATCGGGAGTCGACCCGAATCGGTTCGACGCCTCCTGTCAACCCGTCATTCGAACCCCACGCTCGCGACCGTGATCGCTCTCGCCCACGAGCTTGACTTGGACATCCTTGCGCTACCGGCCGGTACTCCAGTTACTCCATCACCGTCCGCCGCTGCCGGAACTCGTCGGCGAAGCGCCTGATCTGCTGGTAGTCCCGTGGCCGGGCCGCGCTCCGAAGCGGCTTTGACAACCCGCCGATACAGACGATGCTCGCCCCACCGAGCGCCGGGACATCCCGGACAAGTAGGCAGAGTAGGCGGTGGTTCATCCGCCGCCCGTCTTTTCCGTTCCCGCTCACCCGGACTTCGTAGAAGCCTGCCATGTCACGATCCATGACCTCCCACTTGCCGCCACCGGAAAAAGCTGGCGGTGGTGCTTCTGCGACGGCGTCGAGAACCGCGTTGATCTCGGCCACGACCCCGGTGCTCAGGGTTTCGAAGAAGTCGATCGTCGGCACCGACTCGGACGGATCATCGTCGCGGTGCCGACGAAAGAAATGTACCCGCCACCGGTGCGGTTCTTCTGCTGACGCGGCATCAACGCTCCTGCTCGTTGCCCGTCGGCAGTTCAGGGTGTTCGTCGGCGTACCCATCGGTCGCCAGGCTGGCGATGAACGCGGTCATTCGTCGAGCCTCAGCCCGAGAAAGGTCTCGGGGGAAGCTCGAAGTTGAGAACCGGGAACCGATTGCCTGGTGACTCATAGCCGATCGACGAGCTGCTGGCAGAGCCCCCAGAGCTGGCGAGCGCAGGCGACGTAGACATCGTCGTCGTGGCCGGCCGGGTCGTCGACGTCCTCGTCGTCGGTCAACGTCACCGCGGCGAGATCGAGCGCGTCTACCCGGGCGCGCAGCGGGGCCGGACCGGGCGGCAGGTCGCGGCATAGCCGCCGTAACGTGGCCGTCCGGGCCGCCGCCGAGGGATGGCGGCGACGGACGTAGCGGACGTGGTCGGCCTCCATGGCGATGACGACGTCGGCCCGGTCGAGCTCGGACGGGTCGAGCTGCCGGCTGCGATGGCGGGCCGTTGGCACGTCAGCGAGCTCCTCGATCGCCGCGATCGCCGACCGGGTGCGATGGCTCACCGGCTGGCCGTCGACCACGTGCGTCCCGGCGGTGGCCACCCGCAGGCCGGCGCCCGTGACCTCCGACAGGTACTCGAGCATGAACCCGGCCATCACCGAACGGGCGGCGTTCCCGGTGCACAGCACGAGGAGACGGCGGCTCAGAGGTACTCCTTGCGGCGCATCCAGACGAGGACGAACCAGCCCCAGATCGGCGGCAGGTACGACGTGAACAGCCGCTGGACGAACGTGGCGGCCACCGCCTCGGTCTGCGGGATGCCGGCCGCGGTGAGGCAGAGGATCATGCCGGCCTCGACGACGCCCATCCCGCCGGGCACCGGCGACAACCCGCCGACCATCGACGCCAGGGTAAGGACGATGAGCAGCTGGGCCAGACCGAGGTGCTGGTCGAACGCGTGCAGGGCCGTCCCGAGGGCCATAGCCACGAACAGCTGGGCCAGGATGGCCCCGCCGAAGATCTCGACCATGTTCCGCGGGTGTTTGGCCAGGATGCAGAGGTGGGCCCACACCTCCGACAGCTTCGGCCGTAGCGCGTCCCGGGCCAGGCGGCGGAGGCGGGGCACGATCAGCACCGCGCCGAGCACGACGGCGCAGCCGACGACGATCAGGACGATGAGCCAGACGAGATCGCCGTGACCGCCACCGCCGCTCGTCGGCTTCTCTGTGAAGTGGAACTGGCTGATGGCGATGGGCAGGGCGATCAGGAAGAGCGCGCCCTTGACGATCCAGCTGACCGTCGAGATGGCCATGCCGGAGCTGACGGCGACCGTGGCGTCGTAACCCTCCTGTTGGAAGAACCGGACGCGGCACGCCAGCCCGCCCATGGTCCCGCCGGCCAGCTGCACGAAGCTGTTGGCCACCTCGAGCGCGATGACCCGGCCGTAGGAGAGGGGATCGACGATCGAGCCGGTCGTCGTGATGGCCAACGACGGGTACGTCAGCTGGGCCAGCACGAAGGTGGCCGCCACCCAGCCCCACTTGGCTCCGGTGATCGTGTCCCACGACTTCGAGACGTTGATCAGCACGCCGAGGAGCGCCCAGCCGCCGATGATCGAACCGATCACCATGATCAGCGTCACCCAGCTGATCCGGCGGGGCTCCGCCAGCTTCGGGACTTCCACCCCCGCCGCCGACGCACCGCCTTCGCGCAGGGCCTTCAGGAGGCCCTTCTTGCCCCGCAGCGCCCGCGACAGCACTGGGTCGAGGGCCGCCCGCTGGAGAAACGGCAGCGCCGACGCCACGACGTCGGTCGGCAACACTCGCTCGGCCGACGCCACCGCTCGCTCCGCCCCCATCGCCAGGCCGGCCGTGGCCAACGCCGCCGCCACGTCCCGGTCGAGCCGCTCGTCTGCCCCCGTCGAGGTCGACCGCCGGAAGTCGACCAGCCCGGCCGAACCGTCGTCGGCGACGACCGTGGCGCCGCTGACCGACCCGTGGGCGATCCGAGCCGACCGCAGCCGGAGGATCTGCGCGAACAGGTCGTCGGCCGCCGCGTCCGGTAGCACCCCGGGGTCCGGGATCGGCAGTGCCGGCGTCGGGGCGTCGGGGCCCTCGCTGGCGTCCTCGCCAGCGATCGCGCCGTCAGTCGTCGTGTCGTCGACGCTGCGGTCGGGTCCGTCGTCGTCCTCGCCCGCCGTCGCCGGCATGGCTGGCGCCGACGGCGTGGCCGGGGTCGGTGGCGTGGCGGCAGCCAGTCGATCGACCAGGCGGGCGCCGGTCGGCGGTCGGGTCACGAGCGCGGCGTCCCGGGACGGCCCGGCCGTCCCCGCGGCGAGCACCTCGGGCACCCGGGCGCCGGACCGGGCGGCCAACAGGGTCAGATACGCCTCGTGCTCGACCTGCTGGACCCGGGTCAGCGTCAGCGTCGGCCCGGAGTCGCGGTAGGCGACGAACCGGAACAGCTTGGCCAGTAGCTGGGCGTCGTGGGCGTCCCGGCCGTAGACCGAGGCGTTGATCGGCCCCTCGTCGTCGGCCGCCCGGAACCGGGCCACGCCCCACTCCTGGTCGGGCGCGGCGGTGACGTCATGGGCGGTGATGTCGAGGTCGGCCAGGAGGTCGGCCACTTCCTTGGTCGACGGGAGCCCCAACGGCGAGCCGAAGGCCAGGTGGAAGATGGCGGCCACTCCCCAGCCGACGGCCAGGCTGGCCAGCACGCTGATCGGCAGCCCGGAGCCGTTCACGACGGTGGCGACCGCGGCCACGGCGACGATGGCCTGGACCAGCCGCTGTAGCCCCCGGCTGAGGTAGGGCAGCGCAGCCGAGACGACGGCCACCGTGGCGGCCACCCGGGCCACCGGGAACACCAGGTCGATGCCCTTCAATGTGGCCGTCGGCGTGTGGCCGCCTGTCGCTCCGATGGCCAGCTCGAGCAGGACGCTGGTCAGCCAGGCGACCAGGCCGGAGAGGAGGATGTCCCGGGCCACGTTGCTGCCGCTTCGACAGCAGCGCCAGGATCCCGAGGGCGACGATCACCCCCACCGACCCCAGCCACCAGACGGTGTTGACCAGCCACCGGAGCGCTTCGGGTGGCGGCGTCAGGAAGTGGAGAATCGCCAGCTCCGGCGCCGCCGGCGTGCCGCTGATCAGCCAGCAGAAGAGGACGGCCAGGACGGCCAGGACGACCTTGACCGCGTCCGAGCCCCGGCGGCGGGTGGCGCCGTCGCCGACCGGGGCAAAGACGATCGACCGCCACGGCCGGTCGCGCCGGTCACGGCGACGTTGCCGCGACGGCGCGGCGATCGATCCGGCGCCGTCCCCTTGGTCCCCTCCTCCTTCTGCCCCGCCCATGCACCGCCGAGATTACGACCAACCGGTCTGGCCGGCGGCCACCGGGCCTGCCGCCATCAGGCGCCGTCGATCAGCAGGTCGGTGTGACGAGCCAAGACGTCGAAATCCGCGTCGGCGTGCAGGAGCGGGATGCGGGCTCGGATGGCGTGGGCGGCGATGAGGCAGTCGATCAGCTTCCGGACGCTGTCGCCGCGACGCCGGCAGATGCGGTAGAGCGCCGCCGCGTCCTCGTAGTCGGCCGGCGCCGTCGGGAGCACGGAGGCCCGGGCGAGCAAGCCACGCAGGCTCTGGAGATGCGCCTCGTCTCGAGCTCCGGCCAACACCTCCATCCGGACGGGATGGCACGTCGCGATCTCGTCGTCGAGAAGCTCGTCCACCCGAACACAGGCTGGGCTGCCGGTGTCACGGAGGAACTCGATCCACGCCGAGCTGTCGACGAGGATCACCCGGCGCGGCTGTCGCGCAGCTCGGCCAGCTCGCCGTCCCATCCCGACCCTCGCAGGCGGCGG
Source organism: uncultured Actinomycetota bacterium (assembly GCA_963745595.1). Taxonomy (GTDB): domain Bacteria; phylum Actinomycetota; class Acidimicrobiia; order Acidimicrobiales; family RAAP-2; genus DASZUK01. Next base: position 80,223 of record CAVUYB010000009.1, read on the forward strand.
GCGCCGTCGAGGTCGAGGGGCTCCGCGGCCACCGTCCGCAGGGCGAAGTTGACCGCTTCCTTCTTGGTCGAAAAGTGGTACCGGCGCATGACGGCATCGCACGCCGTGTCGTCGAGGTCAATGTTGGTGCGTGCCATACACCAACGTTACACCTCGTCGAGGTAGGCGAACAGGTCCGGGTCCGAGGTGCGCAGTCGCCGCAACAGGGCTGGCCACATGTTCTGCCGGAAGTACATCTCGTAGAGAACCTTGGACTGGCGCACCTCGGCCGGTGGCATCTCGGTGGCCCCGATCCGTTCCATCTCCACCTGGTAATGGGCGGCCAGCTCGATCGACACGGCGTCGACGGTCGCGTTCTCCAGACTCGTCCCGACGGCGATCACTCCGTGGTTCTTCAAGAACAGCAGGTGCTTGTCCCCGAGCGCCTTGGCGATCACCTTGCCCTCGGCCGAGGGGTGGGTGCCGTCGTCTTCGTGGAAAGCCTGCTCCCCCTCGAAGAGGACCGAGACCACGTTGTACATGCCGAGCGGCTGGCCCGTCCCCGACAGCACCGACGCCCAGAAGGAGTGGGTGTGGATCACGGCGTCGAGGTCGGGCCGCTCCCGGTAGATCGCCGCGTGGAAGGCGATCGCCGGCGAGGCCGCCATCGACCCCTCCAGCACCTCCAGATCGAAGCTGACCTTGGCCACCCGGTCCGGAGTCGTCTCGTCGAAGTACTCGAACGGGGTGACCCAGAAGGCGTCTTCACCGGGCGCCCGCTGGCTGACGTGGCCCCCGACCTGGCTGTCACAGCCCTGTCGGAAGAGGATGCGCCGCGAGGCGGCAATACGGAACCGGACGTCGTTCATGTCCACGACGGGACCTCCTCAGTGCTCGGTGCGTTCATGACCTTCGGTCGTCGGGCGCCGCCGATGGGCGCCGGCCGGCCGAGGCGTCAGGAAGGTCGCGCGGCCGGACTGTCCTCGGCGGAGTGCTGCAGCAGCGAGACCAGCACCTGCTGGTCGGGCCGGATGCGGTCGGTATAGAACTGCTCGGCGTCGAAGTGACCCTCGGTCAGCCTCGACACCTCTTCCTCGTTCCCCTCGTCGATCAGCGCGATGAGCTTGTCGTGCACTTCGACCCCGGCCCGACGGTAGGCCAGGTCGGGGAAGGAGCCGGCTTCGAGCTGCTGGACGCCCCACTCGCGCACCTGGGCCAGCCAGACCTCTTCGAGCGCCCCGACCAGCACCGCGATCGGCTCGTTGCCGCACGAGGTCACCACGGTGCTGTGGAAACGGCTCATCGCCTCCATGAAGCGGGGCACGTCCTCCAACGAGCGGACGCTCTCCTCTTGGATGGCCGCCAGGGCCGGGACCACCGCCGTGGCGCGATCGGACCGGCCGGCGCAGAGCCGGGCACAGACCGGCTCCATGGTGGCCAGCGCTCGGCCGACCTCGGCCAGTTGCACGCCACGAGACTGCAGCACCAGCCCGAGGCTGTACGCCGGGCCGCTGTGGGTCGGCAGGTGCACGACCGCCCCCCCGACGTTCCCCCGCCGGACCGTGATCAGCCCCTCCAGCTCGAGGATCCGCAGGCCGTCGCGCACCGCCTGCTTCGAGACCCCGAACTCGTCCAGGAGCCGCTCCTGGTTGGGTAGCTCGCTCCCGTCGGGCAGTTGGCCGCTCAGGATGCGCTGCCGCAGGGTATCGGCCACCATCTCCGCCAGACGCGGCGTCCGCCGGCGCCGGGAAAGGCTCACCGGGCCCTGGGCGCCAGTCGGCGGAAGATGGCTCGCCGCGTCGGTCCAGTCGGTCTTCACTGGGCCAACATCGTAGTGGGCGTGCGGTGAACCACTCCGTGATCACGACGACGTTCACAACCCCACCCGGCCGTCGTCGCCCGACCGGACCGGCAAGACCAAGGTGGACGGACGACCAGGTTCGCTCCACAGGCACACGGCGATCGTGCGCTGACCGACCAACGGGCCGAGGGCCGCTCGCCGGTCGTACGTTGGGTGGCTCCCCGCCGCCAGGTGCAGTCCGATCCGGTGGCCGACCCCGAAACAATGATGGATCGAGCCCACGGCCAACACCACCGGCTCCAGCGACTCGTCGGCGGCCGAGCGGCGGTAGCGGGTGGCACCCCGGACGACCAGCTCGGCCCGGCCGTCCGGAGCCAGGTCGAAGAGGGTCGCCACCAGCACCGACACCGTCGGATCGGCGGCCACCCAGGCCGAGAGGGATACGGGGCCGGCCACCTCGGCGGCCGCCTCGAGGGGCGCCGTGCCGAAGACCAGACCGTCGGGTCGGCGAATGACGGGCCCCTGGTCGGCCGGTCCGGCCTGGGCCGCCACCTCCAATCCCGGCAGGAACGTCCGGCCCCCGATCGTCGGGGTCGGATCGTCGGCGTCGAAGGTGAACGTCCACGGTCCGCTGACCCGGGCCTCCTCGTCGTCGGCGGCGTCCTCAACAGCCGGGTCCCCAACGGCTGCGTCCTCAACCGCTGCGTCCCCAACAACCGGGTCCTCGAGGAGGGTCTGGGCCCGCTGGACGCCGAGCTGCTCGGCCAGTGGGCCATCGATCTCCCCGGCCAGGCGAAAGACGAGCGGGGTCGTCGGTGGCGGCCACTGCCGCCCCGCCCACCAGCGGTCGGCGCCGGTAACGAAGGTGCGGACGTCGGACGGGGTGAGAGGCGCTCGGGGGGTGGGTGCGCCAGAACCGGGTACGAGCCAACGGTCGAACCAGTCGAGCTGCTGGCCCGCCAGGTCGACGACGTCGGCCGAGCCGTCGAGGCCGAAGGAGCGGCCGGCGAAGTTGCCGCCCATCACGCCGCCGTGGGCCCAGGGGCCGACCACCAGCCGGTGCCGGTCGGGACAGCGCTCGGCCAGCCTGGCGTAGCCGGCGAGGTCCCCCTCGCAAAAGACGTCGTACCAGCCGGCCACGTGGAAGGCCGGAACCTCGGCCGGGACGGGCAGCGCTTCGGCGCCGACTGGGTCGCCACCACTGCGCACGGCGGCCGCTTCGCGCAACCAGCCCAGGAGGTAGTCCGGCCACCCCGGCCCGGCCTCCCCGAAGGCCAGGTCCGGCTCGGCGTAGAGCGCATCGATCCGTCGGGCCAGGGCCAACGGGTCGCCTGAGCCCGTCCGGGCCGCGTCGGGCGGGGCCAGATGGGCGCTCCCCCACCAACCGGCGAACCCCAGGGCGAACACCCCTGTGGGGAACAGCCAGCCGTTCGGGGCAGCCCAGCCGCCCATGGCGGGCGACAGGGCGCCCAAGAGCTCGAGCTGCCCACGCCGGTCCAGCTCGGCCGCCGCCCGCCACTGCACCGCCGCGCTGTACGAGCGGCCCAGCATGCCCACCGGACCGGCCACCCAGGGCTGCTCGGCCAGCCAGGCCACGGTGTCGGCCCCGTCGGCGCCCTCGGTCGTGAAGGGGTCGAACCGGCCCTCGGAACCGAACCGGCCGCGAACGTCCTGGACGGCCACCGCGTACCCGCGCTCGGCGGCTCGCAAGAGATCGAGGGCGCCGTTGGCAATGCCCGAGCGGCTCTTGTCGTAGGCCGTCCGGCACAGCAGCGTCGGCCAAGGGCCGTCGCCGGCCGGCCGGTAGAGGTCGGTCGAGAGGCGGATGCCGTCGGCCATCGGAACGGCGAGATGACGCGTGACGACCAGCGATGGCGGCGGAGCCGGCCGAAGTCGGCCCGGCGGCACCGTGGCCGTCATCAGTCCAGCTCTTGGCGCAACCTCGGCAACACCTCTTCCGCGCACAACTTCATGCTCTTGACCGTGGTGTCGAACGACATCGTTCCCACGTGCATCATCATCAGCAGGTTGTCGCAACCACCGACCGTCCGGTCGAAGGTCTTGACCTGTTCGACCACCTGGTCCGGAGTACCGACGAAGAACATGCCGAGCTCGATCAGCTCCTCCACCGGGGCGTTGATCAGGTGGGCGATCGGCGACTGCGGCTCCTCGCCCCGGGCCTGCTTGGCCAGGATCCGGGCGCGGATCGAGGGGTCCAGGTAGCCGGGGACGTCCATGAACTGGGCAGCCGTTTTGTTGTGTTGCAGGTACCACTGCAGGGCCTGGCCGCCGGCCCGGGCCTCGCGCTCGTTCTCGCCCACGAACATGAGGCCGGAGTAGCCCACTCGCTCGGGGCCCGGCTCGGGGAGACCGGCGTCGACCGCCCACTTCCGGAAGGCGCCGAAGATCTTGGCCGCCCCTTCGGTACCGGTGAGGATGGTGGCGAGGTTGTGGCCCCGCAGGGCAACCTGCTCGCCGGTGCTGGCGCTCTGGGTGGGAACCCAGATGGCCGGATGGGGCTGCTGGTGGGGGCGGGGCCAGATGTTGACCTGGCGGGCATGGAAGTGCTCGCTCTCCCAGTTGAACGGTCCGTCGTGGGTGGTCCAGGCCTTGATGATGAGGTCGGCGGCCTCCCAGAACCGGTCGTACATATCGATCGGCGTGATGTTCTGGGGGGAGACCTCCATGGGCACGCCCCGGACGAAGCCGCACTGGAGCCGGCCCCGGGACAGCACGTCGATCATGGCCATCTCCTCGGCCACCCGGATCGGGTCGGACCGGTTGGCGATCGGGTTGCCGAGGGGGAGGATCCGGGCCCGGTGGGTCTCCCGAGCCACGATGGCCGCCGACAGCGGCACGGCCACGTCGAGGCAGGTGGCCGTGGAGTGGTGCTCGTTGAGCATGATGTCGAGACCCAGCTCGTCGGCCGCCCGGTAGATGTCGAAGAACTTGTGGTACATCTCCGCCCCGACTTCGGGGTCGTAGTGCCGGTTGGGCAGGGTCACCCGGACCGACTCGAAGGTCTCGTCCGGCGGGATGAAGGGGTACGCCATCTCGGTGAACACGTAGTTGCGGATATCCCTCATCGACCGGCTCCCGCCGCCACCGGTGCACCGACCGGTGACCGTCCCCACCAGGGCGGCGACCGCCCCGGCCACGCCGGTCGGGTCCTGTTCCTCGAGCCGGTGCCCGCCGGCCAGCTCCAGGCGGCTGGCGTTCGGGCCGATGGCCTCGGCGTAGGTGGCGGCGTACGCCGCGGGGTCCCGGACGAACTGGTCGTCGTTGCCCCAGAGGACCAGCGTCGGTACCCCGATGCGGTGCAGCCGATGGACCAGCGCCGGATCGTGCAGGTACGGCCGGAAGCCGTAGCGGGCCATGGCTTCCTGCGCCTGGGCCAGGTAGAGGAAGTCCTCCGGGCCGAGGGCCGCCAGGTCCGGCCGGGGACCGGCGCCGTAGATAGCCGCCAGGGCCTCGTGGCGGGGGATGGCGTAGAGATCGACGAAGTCCCGAGTGTCCCGGTCCCCTACCTTGATCCCGACCGGCGCCACCAGGACCAGGGACGAGATCAGGGCCGTGCTCTTGACCGCGGCCGACGCCGCCACCCATGCGCCAAAGGAGGCGCCGACCAACGTCACCGGCTGGCGCACGGTGGCGTCCAAATAGTCGAGCACGACGTAGGAGAGGTCCTCGACGGTGTGCAGGTGGGCCGGGCGGGCCGATCCACCCCATCCGGGAAGCTCGGGCGCCCGCACCTCGAACTGCTCACCCAGGGCGTCCAGCAAGTCGCCCGAGAACAGCCGGCCGTCCTCGCCGTGCAAGAAAACGAGCGGCGGCCCCGATCCTCGACGTTCCTCCTCGAGGACTACACCGCTCGCTACCGCCTGGTTCCGTGCCCTGACCCTCACGTCCGCCTCAGCCATGACACATTCCTACGGCCCCTCCCGCTCCTCCGACTCTAGAATGCTAAAATAGAAACATAGGATCGTCAAGGTGGCAGGGCGGCCCGTGGCGCCGCTACCACGGCAATCCGACGCACCCCGTTCGCGCCAACCTGGACGCAAGCCAACCTGGACGCAAAGGAGCCCGATCACTCATGGTCAAGGTCATGTTCAGCTGGAAGGACCGTTCGGACCGCACCGCCGAGGCCTGCGAGGCGCACTACCGGGCCGTCCACCTGCCCCTGGCCCGTGAAGCTTTCGACGGGGTCGACGGGTTCCGGCGCCTCGTGTTCAACCGGGTGCGCGGCCATCGGGTGAACGACTACAACGACCCGGCATCCCACTCGGCGGCGACCGACTTCGACGCTTTCGTCGAGCTGTGGTTCGACAGCGCCGAGCAGATGGCCGCCGCCATGGGGCGCCCACCACTGGCCGCCATGTTCGACGATCACCCCAACTTCATGGAGACGGACATCCCGGCCAACATCCGGATCTACGAGCTCGACGAGACCGTGGTCTTGGAGGCGGGCGTCCTGGACGCCGGCACCGTCTGAGCGAGCCCGATCGGGTGCCCGTTGCCGCCCCGGGTCAGGGCATCGAGGCCGAGATGCCCAAGCTGACCTCGTGGACGACGCCGGTCATCACGCCCGGGTCGGTGACCAGGTACATGATCGCCCGGGAGAAGATCTCCGGCTCGACCCACGGGATGCCCATGGGGTTGAGGCCGGCGAACCGAGGCCGCACGTCGTCGATGGTCGGGTTCTCGATCTCGGGACAGAACAGCTTGTAGTTGGCCTCGTTGTGCACCATCGGGGTGTCGACCGAGGTGGGGCACATCACGTTGCAGGTGATGCCTGTCCGGACGACCTCGAGGGCCACCGACTTGGCCAGACCGACCAACCCGAACTTGGTGGCCGAGTAGTGGGCCAGGTTCATGTTGCCGTGGCGGCCGGTCATGGAGGAGACGACGACGATCCGCCCGAACTGCTGGGCCTTCATCGTCGGCAGGACCGCCCGGATGCACTTGAAGGCGCCGGACAGGTTGGTGTCGATCATGTCCGCCCAGCCCTGGTCGGTGATCTGGTCGACCGGGCTCGCCGCGCAGATGCCGGCGTTGGCCACCAGGACGTCGATCCGACCGAACGCTTCGAGGGTCCGGGCCGCCATGGCCTCCACCTGGTCGGTGTCCCTGATGTCGGCGACCAGCCCGAGGCCGCGACCGCCGGCCTTCTCCACCAGTTGGACCGTTTCCTCGAGCTCCTCGGGGGTGGCCAGGGGGTAGGCCACCGAATCGATCGGTCCGGCGATGTCAGCGGCGACCACGGCCGCCCCTTCGGCGGCCAGGGCCAACACGTGCGCCCGTCCCTGGCCGCGACCCGCGCCGGTCACGATCGCCACCTTGCCGTCCAACTGCCCCATCGCGTCCTCCTCGGCTCGCTCGCTCGGCTTCGGACTAGTACGCGTTGGGGTCGTGCTGGACGGCCTCGGGCACCGGGTGCCGGTAGAGCTCGGACGCGTTCTTCCAGGTCATCTTGGCGATGTCCTCGGCCGGCAGACCGCCGAGCTCCTCTTCGATGACGCGCTGGGTATTCGGCCAGGTGGAGTCGCAGTGGGGGTAGTCCGACTCGACCAGGATGTGGTCGACCCCGATCCGGTCCCGCTGGACGAAAGCCGAGGGGTCCTCGACGGCGCAGAACCAGAAGTTGCGTTGCAGCACCTCGCGCGGGGTCAGGTCGCCCTTCCAGTTCCCGTACATGGCGCTGTACGAACCCATGTGGTCGAGCCGGTCCAGCAGGGCCGCCACCCAGCCGATGCCGCCTTCGGACATGCAGATCTTGAGGTCCGGGTAGCGCGACGGGAGACCGGTGAACAGCCAGTCGACGGCGGCGAAGATGGCATAGGCGAAGAAGAGGACCCCGACCACGTCCTGGGGGGCGTCGGGCGTCGTCATCGGCGAGACACCGGAGGACCCGATGTGCAGGTTGATGACCGTCTCGGTCTCCGCACAGGCCCGCACCAGGGGCTCCCAGTACCCCGAGTGGATGGTCGGCAGGCCGAGCTTGGACGGATCCTCGCTGAACGTCACCGCCTTGAAGCCTCGCTCGGCGTTCTCCCGGATCATCTCGGCCCCGAGCTCGGCGTCGAGCAGCCAGGGCAACTGGCAGGGGATGATGCGGTCCGGATAAGGGCCGGCCCAGGCGTCGAGGTGCCAGTCGTTCCAGGCTCGGACGCAGGCCAGGGCCAGGTCGACGTCCTTGGTGATCTGCTGGAGACGCTGGCCGGCAAAGCCCGGGAGGAACGACGGGAAGTTGACCGAGGCGTAGACGCCGTTCAGGTCCATGTCGGCGACCCGCTGGTGGATGTCCCAGGATCCCCGTCGCATCTCGTCGAAACGGGTCGGCTCCATGGCCCACTCCGACACCGGCCGGCCGACCACGGCGTTGAAGCCGACGGTGGGCAGCTCCACCCCGTCGTAGAGCCACGTCTCGGTGCCGTCGGCCTTCTCCACGATCCGGGGGGCCCGGTCGGCCAGGGCGGCGGGCACCCGGCCCTCGAAGGTGTCGGCCGGCTCCACGATGTGGTCGTCGGCGGAGATGACCGTGTACTTGCGCGTCGCCCGGGGTGGGTCGGGCAGGAAGGTCACCGTCCGTTCGCCGGACTGGCCGGCCACGGTGAAGTTCTTGTTCGCCGCCAGGTCGTCGATGCTCAGCATGTGGGTGCCTTCCCTGTTGTCCCCTCGGCGACCCGCGACCCCCCGGCCGCCAACTTCACATTATTCAAAATTATCGAGAAAGACTCGGGGGTCAACCACGATCCCGCGCCCTCGGTCCGAGGCCCTCGACGGAGAGGGAAGCGGGTGCCTCGTCGGCCAACCGTCGACGGATGTCGGCTCGGAGCTCGCCCTTGGCCACCTTGGCCCCCGACGACCTCGGCAGGTCGTCGACCAGCTCCAGCCGCTCGGGGAACCATTCTTTGCTGACGCCCCGCTCGGCCAGGAACCCCGTCAGGTCCTCCAAGGTCGGGATCGCCTCGCCCCGGGCCACGACGTAGACGCAGACGCGCTCGCCGAAGATCGGGTCCGGCATGGCCACCGCCGCCGCCATGGCCACGTCGGGGTGCTCGGCCAACTCGGCTTCCACCGCCGGCGCGCTGATGTTCTTGCCGCCGCGGATGATGATGTCCGAGGTCCGCCCGACCACCCGCAGATAACCCTCGGCGTCCACCTCGACGATGTCGCCCATCAGCATCCAGCGATCGTCGGTCAAGAGCTCGGCGTTGGCCGCGTCGTCGTCCAGATAGCCGAGGCAGGTGGCCGGCCCACGTCCGGCCGGGATGCCGGTACGCACCGGACCGCTCACCGGCTGGCCGGCCGGGTCGTAGATGCGGACCTGCATGGCGTCGATGATCCGCCCGGCCGTCCGCAGCCGCCGCTCCCGGGTGTCGGCCAGGGAGGTCCGACTGAAGGTGCCGGTCTCGTTCGAGCCGTAGAACTGGAGGACGACCGCGCCGGTGCGCTCCTCGAAGGCGGCCGCCCGCTCGTACGGGACGGCTTCGCCGCCGGTGTACATGGCCCGCAGCGAACTCAGGTCCACCTCGTCGATCAGGGGCGAGTTCAGCATCATGATGAACTGGGTGCTGACGCAGGCCAGGACGGTGACCCCGTACCGGGCGATGGCCCGCAGCGTGTCGTCCGCGCTGAAGCGCGGCGACACGATGGTGGGACAGCCGAGGATGGCCGGCGTGAAGTGGACCGTCCACAGGCCGAAGCCGAAGGGCGCCGGCACCGCGCCGTAGAAGACGTCGTTCTCGTCGAGCGCCCCGGACTCGACCGCCAGCTGGTGGAAGTAGAACCACCGGTTCTCGGTGTGGGCAACGCACTTGGGCAACCCGGTGGTCCCCGAGGTCGAGTTCACCAAGAAGAGGTCGTTCGGACCGACGGCCCGGCCGGCAACGACCGACTCGGCGGCCGACGGACGGCGCACGTCGATCGCCTGCCCGTCGAGCCGGATGCCGTCCTCCAGCTCGCCCTCGGGCACCACCAGGCTGCGGAGACCAGCCAACTTCCCCTGAGCCATCTCGGCCACCACGTCGGCGGCCGGACGGCCGCCCCGCTCGCCGTGGGTGACGATGGCCGTGGCGTTGGTTCGCTCGAGCAGGTGCCGCACCTCGGCGTCGCCCGCCCGATGGCCGATGCCGACGGCCACCAACCCGGCCTTGCTGGCCGCCAAGAGCGCGGTGTGCACGGCCGGACCGTCAGGCAGGAGCACGCCCACCCGGTCGCCGGGCTCGAGGCCGACATCGACCATGGCCGCCGCCAGCTGGGTCGACCGCCGGTCGTAGTCCGACCAGGTGAGCACGACGTCCGAGTCGGGATCGGCCCCCGGGACGATCAGGGCGGGAGCCTGTGGCTTGGCGGCGCGGTGCCGAGCCACCACCTGGGCCAGCGTGTCGGTCCCCCACCAGCCCTGGGCGACATAGGCGGCCGCCACTGCCGGGTCGACGCCGCCGTCGCCGTGCGCCCACCGGTCGACCGACTGTCCCGGCTCCGTTCGCAAAGGTTCGACCACGTCTCAAGCAGTAGACGACAGCTGCGATGTGACCACGTGTTGGTCGAGCCACTGGAGCGTCTTCTCCCACGCATCTTGCGCCGACGCCTCGTGGTACATCGTGGGCCGGCGGTCGGCCTGGAACGCATGGCCGGCTTCGGCGTAGCGGTGCAGGGCCGTCGGGACCGGGGACCGGGCGGCCGCGCGGCGGAGCCGCTCGACCTCCTCGACGGGAGCCAGTCGATCGAGATCGCCGTACAGACCCAGCCAGGGGGTCTGGAGATCAGGTGCCAAGTCGAGCAGCGGTGGGATGCCGAACTCCGCGTCGACGATGCCGCCTCCGTAGAACGTCACCGCCGCTCCGAGGGCCAGGTGCCGGGCGCCGAAGAGGCCGATGGTTCCCCCCATGCAAAAGCCGACCAAGCCGATGGCGCGATCGTCGAACCCTTCGTCGTTGAGATAGCCGACGATCGCTCGAAGATCAGCGAGGAGATCGGTGTCGTTGAGGGCTTTCATCTGTCGCACCATGCCCTCGATATCACCGTGATCGAGTGATCGATCACCGGCCCGATAGTAGAATTGGGGCGCGATCGCCCGGTAGCCGAGGTCGGCGAACCGGCCGGTGAAGTCGTCGTTCTGCCGCGGTGGCGCCCGCCGCGTCGTGCAGCACCACGACCGCCCGGCGGGGGCTCTCGTCGGGAGAGCAGTCGAGAATGGGTACGCCGCCCGCGCTCGTGAGAACCCCTCTGGACCTTCCCTCGGCCATGCCCACCCCTCGTCTCTACCCCCGCCCGCGCCGACTCCCCCACCTCGGAACCGATCCCTCGCCGAGCCGACCCGGACCCTTGCGGCCACTTGAAAAGATAGTATCGTGCAAAAATAGCGTAATGGGGTGGAGGGAGGCGCGACCGTGTTGGACTGCGTGGTCAAAGGGGGAACCGTTGTCGACGGCACCGGTCAGCCCCGGCGTCCAGGCCGACGTCGGCATCCAGGACGGACGGGTGGTGGCCGTCGGGGAGGTCGCCGAGGCGGCCAGCCGGACCATCGACGCCGACGGGCTGGTGGTCGCGCCGGGGTTCGTGGACATCCACACGCACTACGACGCGCAGATCAAGTGGGACCCGGGGCTGGCCCCGTCCGTGCTGCACGGCGTGACGACGGTGGTCGGTGGCAACACAGGGTTCACCATCGCCCCGATCCGAGACGAGCACGCCGACTACATGCGCCGGCTGCTGTCCCGGGTGGAGGGCATGCCCCTCAGCGCGCTCGAGGTCGGGGTGGACTGGGGAACGTGGTCGTCGTACGGCGAGTACCTCGACGAGCTCGAGGGCAGGTTGACCGTGAATGCCGGCTTCCTGGCCGGCCACTCGGCCATCCGTCGCGTCGCCATGGGCGAACAGGCGGTCGGGCAACCGCCGACCGAAGACCAGATGCAGGTCATGGAGCGGTTGCTCGACGAGAGCTTGGCCGCCGGCGCCCTGGGCTTCTCGTCGTCCAACGGCCGGGCCCACACCGACGGTTACGGCGACCCGGTGCCGTCCCGGTGGGCCTCGGAGGACGAGCTGCTCCGGCTCTGCCGGGTCGTCCGCGAGCACGAGGGATCGGTGCTCGAGTACATCCCGAGCTCGCCACCGGAAGAGGCCGACCGACTGACCGCGATGTCGTTGACCGCCGACCGGCCGCTCAACTGGAACGTGCTGACGGTGGCGGCCGGGCGGATCGACACCGTCCGGGCCCAGATGGCCGTCTCCGACCATGCGGCGGCTCGGGGGGCAACGGTTCGATGCCTCACGGTGCCCATGGTGGTGGCGTTGCGCTACTCCTTCGTCACCGGGTTCGGGCTCGAGATCATGCCGAACTGGGGGCCGGTCTTCAAGCTGCCGATCGCGGAAAGACTCGTCGCCCTGGCCGATCCGGCGGTCCGGGACCGGATGCGGGCCGGGGCCGCCGAGGCGCGAAAGGACCCGCGCAACGCCGAGCTCAGCGACTACGGAGCGTTCCTCGTCGAGGTCACCTCGTCGCCACAGAACCAGGACGCGCTGGGCCGTCGGATCGACCAGGTGGCGGCCGAGCGGGGAGTGGACCCGCTCGACGCCCTGTGCGACATCGTCATCGAGGACGACCTGCAGACGGTGCTCCGACCCCGGGCCAGTGGAGACGACGACGAGAGCTGGGCGCTCCGGCCGGACATCTGGCGGGACCCGCGAGTGGTGCTCGGCGGTTCGGACGCCGGAGCCCACCTCGACATGATGACCAGCTTCAGCTACTTCACCACGATGCTCGGCGAGTCGGTGCGGGAGCATCAGCGTGATGCCGATCGAAGAGGCCGTGCACCTGTTGGTCGACGTGCCGTCTCGCCTGTACGGCCTGAAGGGCCGGGGACGGATCGCCGAGGGGTGGTTCGCCGACCTGGTGGTGCTCGATCCCGACACCGTCGCGACCGGGCCGGTACAGACGCGCCACGACCTGCCGGGCGGAGCGCCGAGACTGTACGCCGACGCCGTCGGCATCGAGCACGTCGTCGTCAACGGGGTCGAGGTGGTCACCCACGGCCAGTACACCGGGGACCGCGGGGGCACCGTGCTGCGCTCGGGCCGGGACACCGAGACGGTGCACACCGCGTCGAGCTAGCCCGCCGCCCGAACACCCAGGGCGATTATTGGATGTGGACGCCGGAGATCGCCCGGGCGATCACGAGCCGCTGGATCTCGGAGGTCCCCTCGAAGATCGTGTAGATCTTCGAGTCCCGGTGCCACCGCTCGACCGGGTACTCCCGGACGTAGCCGTAGCCGCCGAGGATCTGGATGGCCTGCTCGGTCACCCAGACCGCGGTCTCGCCGGCGAAGAGCTTGGACTGGGAGCCCTCACCGGCCTCGAACGGCTTGCCGGTGGCAGCCATCCAGGCGGCCCGCCAGACCAGGAGGCGGGCCGCGTCGATCCGGATCTTCATGTCGGCCAGCTTGAAGGCGATGGCCTGGTTCTCGATGATGGGCCGCTTGAACTGCTGACGCTCCTTGGCGTAGTCGAGGGAGTACTCGTAGGCGGCCCGGGCGATGCCGACGGCCTGGGCGCCGACCAGCGGCCGGGAGGCCTCGAAGGTCGACATGGCGGCCTGGGTGGCGGTCTTCTTCCCCTCCCGGGCCCGGGCCAGGCGCTCGTCGAGCTTCTCCTTGCCCCCGAGCAGGCACCGCCCGGGGACGCGGCAGTCGTCGAGGACCACCTCGGCCGTGTGGGAGGCCCGGATGCCCATCTTCTTGAACTTCTGGCCCTGGCTGATGCCGGGCGTCCCCTCGGGGACGACGAAGCTGGCCTGGCCCCGGCTACCGAGCGTCGGGATCGACCGAGAGCACGAGGACGTGGGTGTTGGCGATCCCGCCGTTGGTGATCCAGGTCTTGGTCCCGTTGAGGACCCACTCGTCCTTGGCCTCGTCGTAGACGGCCCGGGACTTGAGCGACGACACGTCCGAGCCGGCGTCGGGCTCGGAGACGCCGAACGCGGCCAGCTTGAGGTCGTCCGGCGTACCGAAGCACTGCGGGATCCACTCGGCCTGCTGCTCGGGCGTCCCGTTGCCGTAGATGCCGGCGACGGCCAGCGTCGACCCGAAGATGGCCAGGGCGATCCCGGCGTCGCCCCAGCTCATCTCCTCGCTGACGAGCGCCATCTGCAGGCCGGTCGGATCGAGGAAGCAGTTGGCGATGAAGTCGAAGGAGTACAGCCCGATCTTGGCCGCCTCCTCGATGATCGGCCACGGCGTCTCTTCGCGCTCGTCCCACTCGTGACCGGCCGGCCGGACCACCTGCGCCGCGAAGTCGTGGACCCACTTCTGGATCTGGAGCTGGTCCTCGTTCAGCTCGAGCGAGAAGTCGGACATGACTGGCCTCCTTGCCGGCGGTCGGGCCGCCGTCGCCGCCCCGACCCTGGGTTACCCAATAGTAACCCTAACCATGCCCAGCAGTCTTGTGGCACGGCCGGCAATGGGCCCAGCTGCACCTCACGCACCCCTCCCCCGGGGGGCTCACATCGGGCGGCTCAGGCCGGACGGACGTCCTTGGCCATCAGGCCCTTCGGGCCCTCCTCGACCTCGAACTCGACCGCCTGTCCCTCTTCGAGGACGCGGTAGCCGTTCATCTGGATGGCGGTGTGGTGCACGAACACGTCGGCTCCCCCACTCGGCTGCGAGATGAAGCCGAAGCCCTTCTCCGCAGTTGAACCACTTGACCGTTCCCGTTGCCACGGTGGCAAGCCCCCTTCTGCTTCCTTTATTGCCTATTGCCAAGCTGGACGCTAGCAGCCGCCGCAACCGGCATTGTGACAAATCCCCAGTCCACAGGGGTTGGTCACCCCCGTGTCACCCGGTCGACGCGCCGGCCGTCGGTGCAGCCGAGGCGCGGGTGCCGCGCGCCCGGCGCGGCGACGCCGGTCAGCGGCGGACGGCCGTCCCGGTCGGCCCGTCCTCGACGATCCAGCCGCGGTCGACGAGACTCGTCGCGCAGCGCGTCGGCCCGCGCCCAGTCCCTGGCGGCGCGGGCCGCGTCACGCTCGGCGACGAGCCGCCGGGTCTCGTCGTCGAGCTCGCCGGCCGCGCCGCCCCGAAGCGGCAGCCCGAGGGCCGCGCAGAGGACCGCGGCCGTCTCGGCCGAGGTGGCCGCGTCGGCACTGGCCGCGTCGGTAACGGCGGCGTCGGCGGCCGCGTTGGCCCGGTTCACGAGGTCGAAGATCCCGGCCAGCGCGCCGGGCGTGTCGAGGTCGTCGTCCATGCGCTCGTCGAACCGCTCGACCTCGGCCGCGTCCGCCCCGGCGGCCGGCCCCTCGCCGGCGACGACCGGGTCGGCGACCTGCAGTGGATCGGCCAGCGAGAACCGGCGGGCCAGGGCGTCGAGCCGGGCGAGGCCCTTCTCGGCGTCGGCGATCGTCTCGGCGGTGACCTCGATCGGCGAGCGGTAGTGCGACCGCAGGACGAGCAGCCGGTAGGCGCGGGCGTCGGACCGGGCGAGCAGGTCGGTGAGGGAGGTGAAGTTCCCGAGCGACTTCGACATCTTCTCGCCGCCGACCATCACCCAGCCGTTGTGGACCCAGTGCCGGGCGAACGGCCGGCCCTCGGCGACGGCCTGCGCCCGCTCGTTCTCGTGGTGCGGGAACGCGAGGTCCTGGCCGCCGCCGTGGAGGTCGAAGTCCGTCGCCGAGCAGGTCGAGCGACATGACGACGCACTCGGTGTGCCAGCCGGGTCGGCCGGGGCCCCACGGCGAGCTCCCAGCTCGGCTCGCCCGGCTTGGCCCGCTTCCAGAGCGCGAAGTCGAGCGGCGACCGCTTGCCTTCGACGGCCTCGACCCGGGCGCCGGCCCGCAGCGAGTCGAGCGGCTGGCGGGCGAGCAGCCCGTAGCCGGCGACCGTGTCGACGCTCAGGTAGACGCCGTCGGCGGTCTCGTAGGCGACGCCCCGGGCAACGAGGTCGGCGACGAGGTCGACCATGTCGGCGACGTAGTCCGTGGCGTGCGGCGTCTCGGTCGGTCGGAGCACGCCGAGGGCGTCCATCGCCTCCCACCACGCGCGCCTCGTACTCGGCCGCCACCTCCGGCTCGGTCCGGCCCTCGGCCGCGGCGCGGTCGATGATGTTGTCGTCGACGTCGGTGACGTTCGAGACGTAGCGGACGTCGAGCCCGCCGAAAGAGAGGTACCGGCGGAGGACGTCGAAGACGAGCGAGAACCGGCCGTGGCCGAGGTGCGGCAGGTCGTAGACGGTCGGGCCGCAGACGTACATCGACACGCGCCCCGGCTCGCGCAGCTCCAGCGGGCGCACCGTGCCGGTCGCGGTGTCGTGGAGCCGCAGCACCCGGGTACGGTAACTCGATCATGAGCCCAGCCGCCCCCGACCCGGACGCCGCCCGGCGCGCGGCGCGACCGCCGACGGTCCCCGACCGGCCGGCGCTCGACGGGCTGGAGGCCAAGTGGGCGGCGGCGTGGGCGGCCGACGGCACGTACCGGTTCGACCGCACGGTCGGGCGCGAGGACGTCTACTCGATCGACACGCCGCCGCCGACGGTGTCCGGCTCGCTGCACATCGGGCACGTCTTCTCGTACACCCACACCGACACGGTCGCCCGCTACCAGCGGATGCGGGGCAAGGAGGTCTTCTACCCGATGGGGTGGGACGACAACGGCCTCCCGACCGAGCGCCGGGTGCAGAACTACTTCGGCGTCCGCTGCGACCCGTCGCTCCCGTACGACCCGTCGTTCGAGCCGCCGCCGGCGCCGCCGAAGGACCCGGTCGCGGTCTCGCGGCCGAACTTCGTCGCGCTCTGCGAGCGGCTGACGGTCGAGGACGAGAAGGCGTTCGAGGAGCTCTGGCGGACGCTCGGGCTCTCGGTCGACTGGGAGCTGACGTACACGACCATCGACGAGCGGTCCCGGCGGGCCTCGCAGCGGAGCTTCCTCCACCTGCTCGCGGCCGGCGAGGTCTACCAGCACGAGGCGCCGACGCTGTGGGACGTCGACTTCCGGACGGCGGTCTCCCAGGCCGAGCTGGAGGACCGCGAGCGGCCCGGCGCCTACCACCGACTGCGCTTCCCCCGCCGACCCCGGCGCCGCTGGCGGGGCTCCCGACGGCCGGCGCGCCACCGGACGATGGCGACGCGTCGAGATCGAGACGACCCGGCCGGAGCTGCTCCCGGCGTGCGTCGCGCTCGTCGCCCACCCCGACGACGCCCGCTACCGGCCGCTGTTCGGCACCGAGGTCGTCACGCCGCTCTTCGGCGTCCGGGTGCCGGTCGTCGCCCACGAGCTCGCCGACCCGGAGAAGGGGTCCGGCATCGCCATGGTCTGCACGTTCGGCGACACGACCGACGTCATCTGGTGGCGAGAGCTCGACCTGCCGACGCGGACGCTGGTCGGCCGGGACGGCCGGCTCGAGCCGGTGGCGTGGGGCGAGCCGGGGTGGGAGTCGCAGGACCCGGCGGCCGCCGACCGCGGCCTACGGCGA
This sequence comes from uncultured Actinomycetota bacterium, assembly GCA_963745595.1. GTDB lineage: Bacteria > Actinomycetota > Acidimicrobiia > Acidimicrobiales > RAAP-2 > DASZUK01. The sequence continues at coordinate 97,466 of CAVUYB010000009.1, forward strand.
GCTGGTCGGGAAGACGGTCAAGCAGGCGCAGGCCCGGATCGTCGAGCTGCTCGTCGGCGCGGGGGCGCTCGTCGGCGAGCCCCGGCCGATCACCCACCCGGTGAAGTTCTTCGAGAAGGGCGAGCGACCGCTCGAGATCGTCTCGTCGCGCCAGTGGTTCGTCCGGACGCTGCCGCTACGCGACACGCTGCTCGCCCGGGGCGACGAGCTCGGCTGGCACCCGCCGTACATGGCGCACCGCTACCGGGCGTGGGTCGAGGGGCTCAGCAGCGACTGGAACATCAGCCGCCAGCGGTTCTTCGGCGTCCCGTTCCCGGTCTGGTACCCGGTCGCCGACGACGGCGCAGTCGACCACGACCGCCCGCTGCTGCCCGGCGAGGACCGGCTGCCGGTCGACCCGTCGACGGACGTCCCGGACGGCTTCTCCGAGGACCAACGGGGCCAGCCGGGCGGGTTCGTCGGCGACCCCGACGTCATGGACACGTGGGCGACGTCGTCGCTCACGCCGCTGATCGCCGGCCGCTGGGCGGACGACCCGGACCTCTTCGGCCGGGTCTTCCCGATGGACCTGCGGCCGCAGGCCCACGACATCATCCGCACGTGGCTGTTCTCGACCGTCGTCCGCTCGCAGCTCGAGCTCGGCGTGCTGCCGTGGGCCAACGTGGCGATCTCGGGGTGGGTGCTCGACCCGGACCGCAAGAAGATGTCGAAGTCGAAGGGGAACGTCGTCACGCCGATGCCGTCGATCGAGCAGCACGGTGCCGACGCCGTGCGGTACTGGGCGGCCAGCGGCCGACCCGGCACGGACACCGCGGTCGACGACGGCCAGATGAAGGTCGGCCGGCGGCTGGCCATCAAGATCCTGAACGCGTCGAAGTTCGTGCTGGGGCGGCTGGGCGACGGGCCGGCGCCCGGGCCCGACGCGGTCACCGCCCCGATCGACCAGGACCTGCTCTCCCGGCTCGCCGCGGTCGTCGCCCGGACGACCGCGGCGTTCGACGACTACGACTACACGAAGGCGCTCGAGGAGACCGAGACGTTCTTCTGGTCGTTCTGCGACGACTACGTCGAGCTGGTCAAGAGCCGGGCCTACGGCGACCCCGCCGACCCGGCCACGGCCTCGGCCCGCGGCGCGCTCGCCATCGCCCTGTCCGTCCAGCTCCGACTGTTCGCCCCGTTCCTGCCGTTCGTCACCGAGGAGGTCTGGCACTGGTGGCAGACCGGCTCGGTGCACCGAGCGAGCTGGCCGACCGCGACCGAGATCGAGCCCGCGCTGGCCGGACGGGCCGCCGAGCTGGGCTCGTCGGAGACGCTGGACCTGGCGGCCGAGGTGCTCGGCGCGGTCCGTCGTCAGAAGACGACGGAGAAACGGTCGATGCGGGCCGGGGTGGCCCGCCTGACCGTTGTCGACACGAAGGGTCGGCTTACGATGCTCCGTGAGGCCGAGCAAGACCTGCGGGACGCCGGCTCCGTCGCCGAGCTCGTGCTCACCGAAGGTCCCGAGCCGTCCGTGACCGTCGAACTGGCCCCCGAGGAGGCGTGATGCCCGTCCAAGAGCTCGGCCACCTGGTCCTCTACGTCCGCGACGTCCAGCGGTCGGCGGCCTTCTACCGCGACGTCCTCGGTTGGCGGCAGATCATCCCCGAGCCGGGCGAGACGCCGGCGGGGATCGCCGCGTTCTCCGGCGGCCGGACCCACCACGAGCTGCTGCTGATCGAGGTCGGCCCGGACGCCCAGGCGATCCCGGACGGTCGCCGGGTCGGCCTCTACCACTTCGGTCTCAAGGTCGGTGACTCCGACGACGACCTGCGGGCCGCCCTCCGGCAGGTCGAGGCGGCCGGGGTCCCCGTGCTCGGCGCGTCCGACCATCTCGTCACCCACAGCCTCTACATCGCCGACCCCGACGGCAACGAGATCGAGCTCTACGTCGACGTCCCCGGCGTCGACTGGCACGCCGATCCGAGCCTCGTCGCCGCCCCGATCCGGCCCCTCCGCCTCTGAGCCGGCCGGGCTCGCTGGCCCGCGGCGCGATCGAGGCCCGACGCCGGCGTAGGCGATGGGGCGTCGGCGATGGTTTGAACGGCCGGCCGGCCGGGCACATATGCCGACGTCAGGTGGTCACACCGGAGTTGCGGCGTGGCGGGCCGCCCGTAAGCTGGGACACCGGTGTCGTCGCGAGACCGGTTCGGGCCAAGAGGGATCGGATTGGGTGGCTGAGAAGAAACGGTTGGTCGGCGACGCGAACAGCATCCGCGACGCCCGCGCCATGGTGAGGACGATCATGTCGGACCAGGCCGCGGAGGTCCGCGACATCGCGGTCCTCCTGACCGACGAGCTGGTGACCAACGCGGTCGTCCACGGCGGCGGACGGTTCGAGCTCAACGCCGAGCTCGGCCTCCGGGCGCTGCGGGTCGTCGTGTCGGACCTCAGTCCGGCGACGCCCCGGGTGCTGACGCCGAGCGCCGACCGGGAGCACGGGCGGGGAATGGCCATCGTCGCCTCCCTGGCCTCCGCCTGGGGATCGGACGTCGGCGAAAGCGGGAAGGAGGTCTGGTTCTCACTGGACCTGACCCCGGACCGCTCGCCAGAGTGATCGACAGAACCGGGGCCGGCGAACCGCGCCCCATCGAGAGGAGCGGGACGACATGGACCAGACCTTCGAGATCACCGAGGACGAGGCCGGGGGCCTCCCCGTCGTGTCGGTGGCCGGGGAGATCGACGTGGCCACGGCACCGCAGCTCCGCGACCGACTCCAGGCCCAGGTGGCGGCGGGCAACGCCACGATCGGCGTCAACCTGCTCGACGTCACCTTCCTCGACTCGACCGCGCTCGGCGTGCTCGTCGGCGCGCTCAAGCGGTGCCGGGAGGCCGGCGGCGACCTCCGCCTGGTGATGGCCGAACCGCGCATCCTGAAGGTCTTCGAGATCACTGGCCTGACCGGTGTCTTCCCGATCTACGCCACCGTCGACGAGGCTCGCGAGGGGGGGCGATGACGACCGACGGTCGTCCGAGCGCGCCGGGTGATGCCGGTGGTGACGGTGGCGACCTCGTGGAGCTGTCGATCCCCGTCCAGGCCGACCTCGTCGTCCTGGCCCGCCTGACCGCGGCCACCGTCGCCTCCCGGGCCGGCTTCGGCGTCGAGGAGATCGAGGACCTCCGCCTGGCGGTCGAAGAGCTCTGCCTGTCCCTCGTCGGCCCGGACGACGACGGGCGGTTGCGCTTCGCCTACCAGCAGACCAACGATGCCGTCACCATCACCTGCACCTTCGAACCAGAGGGGGCGGGCGGACCTGAGGGCGCCGGCGAGCCGGGGGTCGCCGGCGAGCCAGAAGGCGCCGGCGCCACCCGGCCCGAGGACGAGCTGTCCCTCCGCATCCTGGACGCCCTCGTCGACGAGCACGGGCGCGACGGTGACGGCCGCGGTGCGACGGCCTGGCTGCGTAAGCGCCGGGCGCTGCTGTCGATCTGACGGCGTGGATCTGATGACGGAAGCCAGCCGACCGGCGCAGGCGACGAAGGAGAAGTTCGCCGAGTTCGCCGTCACCCGGGACCCAGCCCTTCGCGACGACCTGGTGACCGCCCACCTCGGCCTGGCCCACCAGCTGGCCCGGCGGTTCCTGAACCGCGGCGAGCCCTACGACGACCTCGTGCAGGTGGCGTCGATGGCCATCGTGAAGTCCGTCGACCGCTTCGACCCGGACCGCGGCGTCGAGTTCAGCACGTTCGCCACCCGGACCGTCCTCGGCGAGCTGAAGCGGCACTTCCGGGACAAGGGATGGGCGGTGCGGGCGCCGCGGCGGATCCAGGAGCTCTATCTCGAGCTCGGGCAGGCGGTGGGCACGCTGTCCCAGGAGCTCGGCCGTTCGCCCACCGTGGCCGAGCTGGCCACGGCGACCGGCGCGACCGAGGAGTCCGTCCTCGAAGCCCTCGAAGCCGGCCAGGGCTACCGGTCGGCGTCGATCGACGCGCCGGACCGCCAGGAGGAGACGCTGGCCGAGCGGATCGGCGGCGAGGACGCCACGTTCGACAACGTCGACGACCGGTCGGTGCTCGCGCCGGCCCTCGCCCGCCTGGCCCCGCGGGAACAGACCATCATCCAGCTGCGGTTCGTCGACGGCCTCACCCAGTCCGAGATCGCCACCCGCATCGGCGTCAGCCAGATGCACGTCTCGCGGCTGCTGGCCGCCAGCCTGGAGCGGCTGCGCCGGGAGGTCGCCGAGGGGCCCTGAGATCCGTCGGCCTCAGCCGGCGGCCAGTGCCTTCCAGAGCGCCCGGTAGCTCGGGTACGTGAGCCCCTCGGTCACGTAGCCGGCCCGCACCAGCTCGGCGTGGAACCGAGGCAGGTTCCGCCACGGGACCCCCATGTCGACGTGGTGGGCCAGGTGCCAGCCAGTGTTGTAGGGGACCAGCCAGAGCCGGGCCGGCCAGGTCTGCCGGACGTTGTGGGTCGTCACCCGGCGGTCCGACCCGGCCTGCAAGCCGCCGTGCTCGGCGATCGAGCGGAGGCGGTTGAGCACCCGCCACTGCGTCATCCACGGCAGCCACCACAAGAGCGGGTAGATCCACCAACGCCCGGTGGCCAGCCACGAGGCGGCCCACAGGACGACCTGGACGCCGAGGATCGACAGGGCGACGCGGCGCGACGACCGGGGACGGACGGCGCGAAGGAGCGGGACGAAGTTCTTCCACCCGGAGACGCCGAGCGCATCGCGGACCAGGCGGCGGCGCAACGTCGCCCGGTCGCAGGGATAGCCGCCGTAGAAGGCCAGGTCCGGATCGTCCGGCCCGAACTCGGCCCGGTGGTGGGCGAAGTGGCCGCGCCGGTAGAGGCCGATCGGGATGAACGCCGGGTAGGCGATCAGCCACGTCCCGACCCAGTCGTTGACCCGCTTGTTCGTGAACAGCAGCTTGTGCGCGGCTTCGTGCATCAAGATGGCGAACCGCACGTAGAGCGGTCCCATCGCCACGAACGCGGCGGCGTAGAGAAACGGGTTGTCGACCCAGACCGCGACGCCGACGACCGCCACGACCCACGCCCACAGCCCGGCGACCGAGAGGGCGTTCCGCCGGTCGTCGATACGCCGCAGGTCGCGCCGGACGTCCGGCCCGCCCATGCCGTTGGCCAGCAGTCGGTCGGTCGGCAGCACGTCCGGTCGAGCCGACGGCACCGTCACCATCGTCGATGACATCGTCGACACCATGCTCCTATATTACACTTATTCATCAGATGGCTCAATACCGTAATGACCCGCTCACCGCCCGGTCCGTCCTGGCCAGCGCCTTGCTCGGCAGCGAGCCGCCGGAGCTCCCGGTCGCGCACCTGCTGCACCTCGTCGGCCTCTTCGGGATCAACGAGAACCGGGCCCGGGTGGCCCTGAGCCGGATGGTGGCGTCCGGAGAGGCGACGACCGCCGGCCCCGGCCGCTACCGGCTGGCCGGACACCTCCTCGACCGGCAGTCCCGCCAGATCGCCAGCCGGGCCGGGCACACCCGACCGTGGACCGGCGACTGGTCGCTCGTCGTCGTCACGACCAGCGGCAGCTCGGCGGAGGTCCGGGCCCGACGGCGGCAGGCGTTCGCGTTCGCCCGGCTCGGCGAACTGCGCGACGGCACGTGGCTGCGGCCGGACAACGTCGACGTCGCGCTGCCCGACGACGTGGTCGGCGACGTCCTCCGCATGACCGGCCGCTTGCCGGACGGCCGGTCGCCGGATGGCCGCCTGCTGGATGGCCGCCTGCCGGACGACCGGGAACTGGCCCACCGCCTCTGGGACCTCGACGGCTGGGCCCGCCGGGCCGACGCATTGGCCGCCGGGCTGGCCGAGCGGCCGCCGAGCGGCCGCGACGACCTGGCACCGGGGTTCGAGCTGTCGGCGGCCGTGCTCCGCCACTTCCAGGCCGACCCCCTGCTGCCGGCCGACCTCCTGCCGCCGGGCTGGCCGGGCGACCGGCTGCGCCGGACCTACGACGACTGGGACCGCCGCTACCGGGAGGTCCTGGCCGCCTGGAGCCGCCGCCGATAGCCAGATGAACGCTGGTAGCCAGGCGAAGGCTGGTAGTCAGTCGAACGCGGTGACCAGGCGAACACCGCTCGCCGCGTTACCGCTACCGTGCTCGCGACCGGCTCGACGGAGGGCCGGCAACGCCCCGGACCGGCTCCGACAGAGCCGGCAGGATCAGGAGGTCCGATGTTCGAGGTCGACCGACAAGGCGACGTGGCGGTGCTCCGCCTGGCCCACGGCAAGGTCAACGCCATCGACGTCGAGCTGGCCGAAGGGCTCACCGCCGGGATCCGGGGCCTGGCGGACGACGATGTCCAGGCGGTCGTCCTCACCGGCGAGGGCCGGGCGTTCTCGGCCGGGGTCGACCTCTACCGCGTGCTCGACGGCGGCGCGACCTACGCCGATCGGTTCCTCCCGGCGCTGGTCGAGCTGTTCGACGCGTTCTTCGGCTTCTCGAAGCCCCTCGTGACGGCGGTCAACGGTGCGGCGATCGCCGGCGGATGCATCCTCACCTGTTGCGGCGATCGCCGGCTGATCAGCGATACCGGGGCCCGCGTCGGCGCACCCGAGCTGCGGGTCGGCGTCCCCTTCCCGGTCAGCCCGCTCGAGATCGTCCGCTTCGCCTGCGGCCGCCACACCGAGGAGGTCGTCTACACCGGCCGCCTCTACGACGGGCCCGATGCCGTCCGGGTCGGCATCGCCCACGAGGCCGTGCCGGCCGGCGACCTCGTCGGGCGGGCCGTCGCCGCGGCGGCCGACCTGGCGGCGGTACCGGCCGAGCCGTTCCGCCTGGCCAAGACCCAGCTGCGCCGGCCGACGGTCGAGCGAATCGCCGCCGACGCGGCGGCGATCGACCCCGCGGTCACGGCGATGTGGGGATCACCGGAGACGGCGGCCGTCGTGCGGGCGTACCTCGACCGCACCGTCGGCCAGCGCTGACCACCGGTCCTCGGCGTTACCCCTCGAACTGGTCGGGGCCGGCCGAGCCGCCGGCGACCACGGTCCCCAGCCGCTCGAGGTAGTGGTCCCAGCCCTTCGTGTGGTCGTCGACCGCGTCGGCGGGCAGGCCGCGGTGGGTCAGTCGGACCAGCGTCTTCTCGCCTTCGGGGACGAGATCGATCTGCACCTCGGTGGAGCCGGCCGGGATCGGATGGTCCGGTTCGTCCCAGCCGAAGGTGAAGACGACCTTACGATCGGGGACGACCTCGACGAACGAGCCGCCCGACTGGTGCTTGTCGCCGACCTTGACCCGGTAGACGCCGCCGGGCCGCGGGTCGATCTCCGCGGTGCTCCCCATCCACTCGACGTGCTTCTCCGGCACCGTCAGGAACTCGAAGATCGTCGCCGGACTGGCGTCAACGACCACCTCCCGCACGAGCTCAGCCATCATTGCCCTCCTTTTTTCCGCTTCTTCCGCTTCTTCCGCTGCTTTTCTCCGGCGCGCGTCTTCCCGTTTCTCTCCGGTGTGGGTGACGCCGATCGTTTCGCCCGCTCAGCCGCTTCGGCCACGTCGCGCAGCCGGTCCAACCCGCTCGTCCAGAAGTCGTCGAGGAACGTCCGGAGCTTCGCCATCTCGGCGTGATCGGCCCGGTAGAACCGGCGGACGCCGTCTCGGCGCTCGACGACCAGCCGGGCTTCTCGGAGCACGCCGAGGTGCTGCGAGATGGCCGGCCGGGTCACGTCGTCGAAGTGCGCAGCGATGTCGGACGCGGTCATCTCCCGCGACCAGACCAGCCGGAGGATCGTCCGCCGTCGCTCCTCGGCCAGGGCCTTCAGTACTGCGTCCATGGATCTATTGTAAGCAGTCACTTACGTAAGTGTCAACTAACCTCCCTGGCCAGGGGCGCGACTGACGATCCCGACTGCGATCGCTGACTGGCGATCGCAGACTGGCGACTGCTGGCCGTGACGCTCCCTGTTCCGGGCGTCAGTCGAAGATGGGGTCGCGATCCCGGCTCCGCTTCAGCTCGTAGAAGCCGTCGGTCCCGGCGACCAGTCGGACACCGTCCCACAGCCGGCCGGCCGCTTCGCCCTTGGGTGCCGGGGTCACGACGGGGCCGAAGAACGCGACACCCTCGACGTGGATGACCGGGGTGCCGACCTCGTAGCCGACGGGGTCCATGCCGCGGTGGTGCGACGCCCGGAGGGCGTCGTCGTAGTCGGTCGTGTCTGCGGCCTCGGCCAGCTCGACCGGCAGCCCGACCTCCTCCAGGGCTTCGACGATGATCGCCGGGTCGTCGCGACGCTGTTCCAGGTGGATCCGGTTTCCGAGGGCCGTGTAGAGCGGGAGGAGGACCTCGCCGCCGAACTTCTGCTCGGCGGCGATGCAGACCCGGACCGGGCGGTACGCCGTCGTCTGCAACAGCTCGCGGTACTGCTCCGGCAGGTCGTCACGTCCCTCGTTCAGTACGGCCAGCGACATGACGTGCCAGCTCGTGTCGACCGGCCGGACCTTTTCGACCTCGAGCATCCAGCGCGACGTCAACCAGGCCCACGGACACATCGGGTCGAACCAGAAGTCGACGGTGGCCCGTTCCGTGTCGTGCCGATCGGCGTCGGTCACGGTGGCAAAGGCGTGGGTATCGGTGGAAGTCACAGGCACAGCTCCTCGGTGGTCGCTCGACTCCATTCAACCGGCCGCGCCGTCCGGCGTGACCGCCGTCGTGCGCTGCCGGCATGCGCCTACTGCAGCGATCCGTGCTCCACAATGGCCGGAGGCTCCGCCGAGCCGATTGGCCGTAGTCGTGCTGTACCAAGGAGGGCCCCCGGGATGGTGGCACTGATCGTCGTCCTGACCGTCGTCGTCGTGCTGCTGGCCGTTCTCGTCGCCGGCCTCCTGCGCAGCCACGCCGACATCCTCCGCGCCCTGCACTCGCTCGGCGCGGGCGTCGGCGACCCGGCGCTGGCCGGCGAGACGGCACCAGGATCGACCCCGTCGGTCCCGGTGCCGGCCCCGGTGACGATGGGACCGCCGCTCCCCCGCGAACGCAGCTCGACCAGCGCGCCGACCGTCGCGGGGATGACGCCGGCCGGTGACGCTCTGGCCCTGTCGGTGGCGACGGCCGGCCGCCTGACGCTCCTCGCCTTCCTTTCCAGCGGGTGCAGCACGTGCCAGGGGTTCTGGTCGGCGTTGGCGACCGACGCCCGGTCGCTGCTCCCGCCGGGCGTCGACGTCGTCGTGGTGACGAAGGGTCCGGAGCTCGAGGTTCCCGCCGACGTCGCCGGGCGGGCCGGCCGCACGACGGTGGTGATGAGCAGCGACGCGTGGACCGACTACGAAGTGCCCGCGTCGCCGTTCTTCGTCCTGGTCGATGGCGTCGACGGCCGGCGGATCGGCGAGGGCATCGCCAACACCTTCCCGCAGGTGGCGGAGCTGGTCCGACGAGCGCAGCTCGAGCGGGGGGATGCCGGCCACCGTTCGGGTCACGTCGCCGGCTCTCCCCCAGCGCCCACCACCGGCGGCGACGGCCCGAGCCGGGAGCGGGCGAACGACCACGCGCTCCGGGCCGCTGGCGTGCTGCCCGGCGATCGGAGCCTGTACCCCACGTCCCTCGACGACCTCTACGGACTGCCCCACCGAGACCGGGTGCCTGACCAGGCGCCCGACGGGGCGGCCATCGGGGCGGCGGACCGGAAGCGGGCCGGCTAGGTGGCTGTCCTCCGGGCGCACGGGATCGAAGCCGCGCTGCCGACCGGGTTCGGCGGCCGGATCTTCGTCCGCCCGGCCGTCGGCCAGGAGGTACCACGCCCGGTCGCGCACTTCGCGACGGTGCCCGTACCGACCGACGCCGGGGATTTCGGCAGTGGCATCGTGACGACGTTGGGCCCCACCGACGTCTTCGCGGTCCTCTTCGAGTACGGGCCGGAGTCGGTCGGCACCAAGCTGTTCGCCCGCCAGGGCCTGCCGGGACCGTTCCAGGAGGGCCACTTCCGCACGACCGTGCTGCGCCGCGGCCTGCCCCAGCAGTCGGGGACGCAGTGGTTCTTCACCGAGTCGGGCCGACCGTTCACGTTCTACGCGGTGCTCGGATCGCACACCCGACGGGCGGCGCTCGTGCCGCGGATCAACGAGCTGCTGACCGCCCTGGCCGTCCATCCGACGTCGACCGGCTGGGCATCGACGGTGGGGGCCGCAGGGGTGCCGTGGAACTGATCGGTCCGTACCTGGCGGCCTGTGCGCTCCTCGTCGTCGCCGGGTTGGCCAAGGCCGGCCGTCCCGACGACACCGCCCGGGCGGCAGTCCACGTGCTCGGCGGCACGATCGGCCGGTGGCGGTGGGCCGTCCGCGCCGGTGCGGCAGCCGAAGTGGCCGTCGGCGCGGCGGCGCTGGTCGTCGTCGAACCGGTGCTGGCCGGTGCGGTCGCCGCCTCCTACGTCGCGTTCGCTGCGTTCGTCGTCGTCGCCCGGCACCGCGGCGGACCGCTGGCCAGCTGCGGCTGCTTCGGCCGTCCCGACACGCCGCCGACGGTCCTCCACGCGTTCGTCGACGCCGGCCTGGCCTCGGCGGCGGTCTGGGTGGCCGTGGCGGGCCCGGACGGCTGGACGGTGCCGCTGGTCGGCCACGGGCCGTGGCTGGGGATCCCCCTCGTCCTGGCCAGCGCGGCCTGCGCGTTCGTGGCCGTCCTGACGCTGTCCACCTACGGCCGGCTCGTCACGGCCCGGCGGCTCTTCGATCCGGCCGCCAGCCACCCGGCCGACGGGCGGCAGTTCGACGCGGCGGAACGACCGGCGTGACGCTGGTCGACCGGGCGTCGTCGTTCCTCGACTCGAAGCTGTCGCGGCGCAGCTTCGTCAACCGCTCGGCGTTCGTCGGCAGCGCCATCGCCGTCGGCTCCGGCGTCGACCTGGTCCTGCGCCCGGGCACCGCGTACGGGTACATCTGCGAGTGCGGCGACGCCAACTGCGGCTGCGGGTCGACGTGCTGCTCGGGGTTCAGCGAGTTCTGCTGCTCGATCAACGGTGGGTACAACTACTGCCCGACCGGCACGATCATGGGCGGCTGGTGGAAGGCCGACAACTCGAGCTACTGCGGCGGGCCGCGCTACTACATGGACTGCAACGCGACGTGCAGTTGCACGACGGGGTGCGGCGACGGCTGGGGGTTCTGCGATACCGGCTGCGACGGCACCGCGTGCGGCTGCGGTCCGACAGGCTGCAACTCGTGGATGACCGGCTGCCTGCAGTTCCGCTACGGGCAGTGCAACCAGGACGTCGCCTGCATCGGCCGGATCATCTGCCGGGTCGTGGCGTGCGTGCCGCCGTGGCAGGTCGACCCGAGCTGCACGACGACGAACGCGGAGGACGACGGCACGGCCGAGCAGACCGTCGCCTGCTGGACCCCGGCGGTCCCGGCCCCGCCGCCGCCGCCCTGCCTCTCGCCGGCCACGGAGTGCCGGACGGTGGCGATGACGAGCTCGGCGGACGGCGCGGGGTACTCGATCCTCACCGCGTTCGGCCGGCTGTTCGCGTACGGCGACGCACCGTTCGACGGTGACGCGTCCGGATTGGTCCTCGACCAGCCGATCGTCGGGATGGCCGCCACGCCATCCGGTCAGGGCTACTGGTTCGTCGCCGCGGACGGCGGGATCTTCGCGTACGGCGACGCCCCATTCAAGGGGTCGGCAGCCGACGGCTCGATGGGCGGGCAGCCACTGAACCAGCCGATCGTGGGCATGGCCGCCACGCCGAGTGGTCAGGGCTACTGGTTCGTCGCCGCGGACGGTGGGGTCTTCGCGTACGGCGACGCCGCGTTCTACGGCTCGATGGGCGGCCAGGCCGCTGAACCAGCCGATCGTCGGGATGGCCGCGACGCCATCCGGTCAGGGCTACTGGTTCGTCGCCGCGGACGGCGGGATCTTTGCGTACGGCGACGCCGCGTTCTACGGCTCGATGGGCGGGCAGCCACTGAACCAGCCGATCGTCGGGATGGCCGCCACGCCGTCAGGCCAGGGCTACTGGTTCGTCGCCGCGGACGGCGGGATCTTTGCGTACGGCGACGCCGCGTTCTACGGCTCGATGGGCGGGCAGCCACTGAACCAGCCGATCGTCGGGATGGCCGCCAGCCCGAAGACCGTCGACCCGGGCACCGTCGGCTACTGGATGGTCGCCCAGGACGGCGGCGTCTTCGCGTTCGATCTCCCGTTCTACGGTTCCCCGGTCTGAAAGGAGCTCCTGTGCTCGTCGCCTGCGCCCTCGTCCTCTCGGTCGCCGCCGCGGTGCGGTCGACGTGGTCGCCGTGCGGTGTCTCGATGCTGTCGACGCTGACGCCGCTCGGCGAGCGCGGCCGCGGCACCCGGTTCGTTACGACCGCGGCCTGGTTCGTCGCCGGTGCGGTGGTCGGCGGCGCGCTGCTGGGCGCCGCCGGCATGGTCGTTGCCCTCGTCGTGTCGGCGGCGCACGTCGGTGCGACGACGGCTGCCGTCGCTGCGGCCGGTGCGGCCGCCCTCGCCGCGACGGCCGATCTCCTGGTGGCCGGCCGGCGGGCCATCGGCCACCACCGGCAGGTCAACGAACGGTGGCTCGACCAGTTCCGGCCCTGGGTCTACGGCGCCGGCTTCGGCGTCCAGATCGGCTCCGGCGTCGCCACGTACGTGACGACCGCCGGCGTGTACCTGGTCGTCGCGCTCGGTGGGCTCTCCGGCCGGCCGCTCTTCGCCCTCGGCCTCGGCTTCCTGTTCGGCGCGGTCCGGGGGACGGCCGTCCTGCTCGGCCGCCGCCTCGACACGCCCGACGCCCTCCGGCGGTTCCACGCCCGGTTCAGCGCGCTCGGGCCGCCGGGCCGCCGGACGATGGTCGCCGTCGAGCTGGCTGCCGCGGTCCTGCTGATTGCCGCGGCCGTCCCGGGCCGTCCGGCCATCGTCGCCACGCTGGCTGCCCTTGCCTTGCTGGTCCTGCTCGCCACGCTCATCGGGCTGGCGGTGCCGGCAACCGGCTGGGAGGCCCGGGCCGCCCGCTTCTGGCGCCGGCGCCCTACAGGTAGTGCGGCGGGGTCTCGTGCTGGTCGCGTCGGGCCCGCCGCAGTTCCTCTCGCAGGCGGCTCACCTCGACCTTCAGCCGCCCGACCTCGGCCCTGAGAGCAGCGACGGTCTCGTCACCGCCGGGCGGCTCCAGCTGCTCCGAGGTCTCGGGCGTCTCCATGGCGCCATCTTGGCGTCCTCCGCAGACTGGACGGGCACTCGCTCCAGTTCACCGTTTGCAGAAATTGCCAACGTCCCTGGTCCTGGCGGTGTGGCCGGGTCGGCCCGCACCCGCGTCCGGGCAGGTCAACGGCAATTCGTCAAACGCGTGAAACCGAACATCGAACACGATCCGGCGGAAGGACGGGTACCGTCTGACGGGTGCCCCGACCGGCGATCCAGGTACCCCCGAACTGCGAGCTCACGCTCGGGATGACCTGCACCGACAAGTCGGAGCCGGGACGGACGGTCTGGCGCATGCTGGCCGACGAGCGGTTCGCCAACCCGATCGGCATCGTGCAAGGCGGGTTCCTCGGGGCGATGGCCGACTCGGCGATGGGGTCGGCGACGGTGACGTACGCCCATGCGACCGGCCGGAAGGTGACCTCGGCGAACGTCGAGATGAAGACCAGCTTCCTCGCTCCGGTCCGGGTCGGGACGACGCTCGAGTGCCGGGCGTGGGTCGTCTCCGGCGGCTCCCGGGTGGCGTTCGCAGAATCGGAGATCACCGACGACGAGGGGACGATCGTCGCCCGAGCCAGCTCCACGTACCTGTTCACGCCGCGGACCTGACCTGACCGTGCCCTGCTGATGCCGACCCTCGACGCCATCGCGCTGGAGCCGTTCCTCGACGAGCACCGGCGGGAGCTGACCGGCTACTGCTACCGGATGCTCGGCTCGCCGTTCGACGCGGAGGACGCGGTGCAAGAGACGATGGTCCGGGCGTGGCGGGCCGCCGATCGGTTCGAAGGCCGGTCGACCGTCCGCACCTGGATGTACCGGATCGCCACGAACGTCTGCACCGACATGCTGCGCGGCCGGCAACGCCGGAGCCGCCCGATGGCAATGGGCCCGGCCCGGCCACCGGAGGAGCGGTACCTCGACGCCATGCTGACCGAGGAATCGTGGGTCCTCCCGGTGCCGGACCGAGCGGTGCTCGACGACGGCGCGGACCCGGCCGAGACGGCCGTGCTGCGGGACTCGGTCCGCCTGGCCTTCGTCACCGCCCTCCAGCGGCTGCCGGCCCGTCAGCGGGCCGTCGTCCTGCTCCGTGACGTGCTGCGGTGGTCGGCGGCGGAGACGGCCGAGGTGCTCGAGACCAGCGTCGCCGCGGTGAACAGCGCTCTCCAGCGGGCCCGGGCCACGCTCGGGGACCTCGCCCTCGACCCCGACGGGCACGCCACCGCCGCCCCGGACCCGGCGCAGGCCCGGCTGGTCGAGCGGTTCATGGACGCGTTCGAGCGGTACGACGTGCCGTTGATCGTCAACCTCCTGCGGGAAGACGCCATCCAGTCGATGCCGCCGTTCGCCATGTGGCTGCAGGGGGCCGAGGACATCGGCTCCTGGATGCTCGGCCCCGGAGCCGGCTGTCGCGGGTCCCGCGTCCTCGCCACCGAGGCGAGCGGTTGCCCGGCCTTCGGCCAATACCGGATGGACCCGACCGGCGGCCACGCGCCGTGGGCCCTGCAAGTCCTCGAGATCACCGGCGACCGGGTCGCCGGCCTCCACACGTTCCTCGACGCGGCCGAGCTGTTCCCGCTCTTCGGGCTGCCGCCGCACCTACCGGCGCCCGCCACCGAACGAGCCGTCGTCCCGACATGACCCCCGTGCATCCGACCACGTCGCCGACGCCGGAGGAACGGCTTCGGGCGCTCGGGCTGGAGCTGCCGGCGCCACCGGCGCCGCTGGCTCACTTCGAGATGTGCGTCCGGACGGGCGACCTGCTGTTCCTGTCCGGACACGCCCCGCTCGTCGACGGCACGTACCAGTACGTCGGCAAGGTGGGCCGGGAGTGGAACGAGGCCGACGGCTACGCGGCCGCCCGACTGACCGCGCTCAATCTGCTGGCGACGCTCAAAGCCGAGCTCGGCGAGCTCGGGCGGGTCCGCCGGATCGTCAAGCTCCTCGGCATGGTCAACTGCACGGAGGACTTCAGCCGCCTCCCCGACGTGATGAACGGCGCATCGGACCTCCTGGTCGCCGTGTTCGGCGACGCCGGCCGGCACGCCCGCTCCGCGGTCGGGATGCAACAGCTCCACTACGGCATGGCCGTCGAAGTCGAGGGCGTCGTCGAGGTCGACCGCTGACGGTCGACCGGCGGCGGGCGACCGTGGCCACGCTCGTCGCGGCCGGCTGCGTGGCCGCGGACGAGGAAGCCGACGCGCTGCTCGCCGCGGCCGCCGGGAACGGGGACCGCCTGGCCGACCTGGTGGCCCGGCGGTGCACCGGTGAGCCGCTCGCCTGGCTCGTCGGCTCGGTCCGGTTCTGCGGCGAGGAGGTCGTCGTCCACCCCGGCGTCTACGTGCCGCGCTGGCAGACCGAGACGATGGCCATCGAGGCCGTCGGCCGGGTGCCCGACCGCGGGGTAACGGTCGACCTGTGCACCGGCGCGGGCGCGATCGCCGTCGTCCTCCGCCGGCGTCGACCGGCGGCGCGGGTCCTCGCCACCGACGTCGACCCCCGAGCCGTGGCGTGCGCCCGGGCCAACGGCGTCGATGCCTACGAATGCGACCTGGCCGGCGGCCTCCCCGCCGACCTCCGCGGCGTCGTCGACGTCGTCACCGCGGTCGTGCCGTACGTCCCGACCGAGGTGCTCCACCTCCTGCCTCGGGACGTCCTCGCCTACGAGCCCCGGGTCGCACTCGACGGCGGGCCCGGCGGGACCCGTGAGCTCGAACGGGCCACCACCGACGCGGCCGCGCTGCTCCGGCCGGGCGGCTCGCTCCTGCTCGAGCTCGGCGGTGACCAGGCCGACGCCCTCGGACCGGTCCTGGCCGAGCACGGGTACCGGGACGTCGAGCTCCTCCATGACGACGACGGCGACCTGCGGGCGCTGGCGTGCCGCTCTAGTTAGACCCCGGTTGCAAGGAGGTTTCTACTTGGTTAGGCTACTCACCAATGGGGCCGGGCCAGGACTACCTCCATCTGGGTTTTCAGGACCGGGGATTCGAGGCCGTCCTCCTTCGGGACACGCCGCCGACGACGACGCTCGTGCTGCGCGGTGAGCTGGACCTGCATGCGGCCGGCACGGCCGACCAGGCGGTCGACCTGGCGCTATCGGAGCCGGCCGAGACGTACGTGCTCGACCTGGCCGGCCTCCGGTACCTCAACGCGGCCGGCGCGACGCCGCTCGTCCGCCTGGCGGTCACCGCCCAGCGCGCCGGCGCGCGGGTCACGGCCCGCCGGGCGGTGGGGCTCACGGCGATCGTCCTCGGGATGACGCCGATCGAACTGGACGATCTCGACCGGGCGCCGGTGCCGACGGGCGGCGGCTGCCGGTCGGCCGCCTGAGCGGACCGGCCACCCCGGATCCCACCGGCCGGCGCGCCAGCGTTCAGCCGGTCGGCGCGGTCCGCAGCCGGAATTCGGTTCCCGAGGGGTCGGTGACGGTGGCGATCCGGCCGTAGGGGGTGTCCTGGGCGTCGTCGACGATCGAGCCGCCGAGCTCGGGCACCCGGGCGGCCGAGACGCCGGCGTCGGCGACCTCCCAGTAGACGGCCCAGCGGGCACGCACGCCGTCGGGGAGGAAGCTGGCGGCGTCCATGACGCCGGCGACCTCGTCGTCGTGGCCGGGGACGCGGGCGGTGGCGTAGCGGAACTCGTCGGTGTCGCCGACGAGCTCGAGCTCCCACCCGAACACGGAGCCGTAGAAGGCGATCGCCGCGGCGAAGTCGCGGGTGTGCAGCTCGAACCAGCTCGGCGCGCCGGGCTCGCCGATCACGGTGAACCCGGGGAACGTCCCGGGCTGCCAGGCGCCGATCGGCGCGCCGGTCGGGTCGACGAGGACACCCTGGGTGCCGAGGTCGGCGACGGGCATGGCGGGCACGACGACCTGGGCGCCGGCCGAGCCGGCGTCGGAGACGGTGCGGGTGATGTCGTCGGTGGAGAGGTACGGCTTCCAGGTGTTGTCGGCCTTCATGTCGCCCATGTCGCCCATCGCACCGGCGACCGGGACGCCGTCACGGGTGAACATGAAGTACCCGCCGAACGCCGGGTCGGGGTCACCGGACTCCCAGCCGAACAGCTCGCGGTAGAACCGCCGGCTGCCCTCGACGTCGGAGGTCCAGAGGTCGGTCCAGCACGGCGCCCCGACGGGCGCCTGGTCACGGGTGGTCATCGATGCTCTCCTTTATACGTTCGATCGGTCGTCACTGGTCGGTCTCGTCAGGGTCGACGCCGCCAGCGCCCGGAAATCATCGGCGCGGGGGCGCTCTCGTCGGTGCCGGGCATGGCGGTCACCGGAGGGCGGCCACGAGCATGAAGCGGCCGCACGGCCGCACGGCCCGGTCGGAGAAGACGTCGGCGGGGTTGGCGAACGTGTCGACGTCGGCGACCTCGACGTGGTCGTCGGCCACGCCGGCGCCGGCCAGCCGCCGGCGGATGGCGGCGACGAGGTCGAAGCGGGCGTGGCCGGGCCGGGCGGGCTCGAGCAGGTCGTCGCCGAGCGCCTGGCGCACCTCGTCGAGGGCCGGGCCGCCGATCTCGTAGTTCGACCGGCCGATGCACGGCCCGACGGCGGCCCGGACGTCACCGGGGTCGGTGCCGAACGTGCGGGCCATGACATCGACGGTGGCGCCGACGACGTCGAGGACCGCGCCGCGCCGCCCGACGTGGGCGACACCGAGCACCCGGCGGACCGGATCGAAGAGGACGACCGGGCCGCAGTCGGCGACGAGGACGGCCAGCGCCGTGCCGACCCGGTCGGTCACGAGCCCGTCGGTCTCGCCGAGGCGGTCCCGGGCGTCGGCGTCCGACCGGTACCCGGCGCCGGCCAGCGAGTCGTCGACGACGGCCACCCGTCGGCCGTGCTGCTGGTCGGCCACCGTGAGCGTCTCGAACCCGAGGGCGTCGCAGAGGAGCTCGCGGTTGGCGGCGACGTGGTCAGGGTCGTCGCCGACGTGGTAGCCGAGGTTCAGGCCGCGGTACGGGCCGGCACTCCGGCCGCCGTGCCGGGTGGTCACGAGCGCGACGAGCCCGGGGCCGTCGAGCGCGAAGTGCCACGTGCACAGGTCGCCGGCATGGGACTGCTTGCGCACTGGCTCATGCTACGGCCGGCCGACGGCGTCGCGTCGGGGACCGACCCGGTCAGGCGGTGACGCCGGTCGACGCCGCGCCGGCGTAGAACTGGACGGCCCGCCAGCAGTACCACGCGACGATGCTCCGGTACGGGCGGTACGGCTCGCCGAGCGCGTCGAGGGCCTTCGGCGTCGGCATCGGGATCCCCCAGGCCAACCCGAACCCCTTGCGCACGCCGAGGTCGCCGGTCGGCCAGACGTCGAGGCGCCGGAGGTGGAACATGAGGAACATCTCCGCCGACCACCGTCCGATGCCTCGGACCGTCGTCAGCTGAGCGACGATCTCGTCGTCGCTCTCGCGGGCCAGCCGCCGGGAATCGAAGACGACCGTGCCGTCGAGCACCTTCGTCGCCAGATCCTGGAGCGACGCGACCTTGCTGCCCGAGAGACCGGCCGCCCGGAGGGCTGGCGTCGGCACGGCCAGCAGCCGCTCCGGCGTGACCTCGCCGTCGAGGGCCAGCACGAGCCGGCCGTGGATGGCCTGGGCCGCCGCGCCGGCCAGCTGCTGGTGCGTCACCGAACGGACGAGCGTGGCGAAGTGCGTCTCCGTCGGTCGAGGAAAGCGGGGCGGTCCGGCCTCGTCGACCAGGCGGGCCAGCACCGGGTCGGCGGCGGCCAGGATCTCGGCCGCCTGACGGGCCGTGACCTTGGCCGGAGCGACCTTGGCCGGAGTGACCTTGGCCGGAGTGACCTTGGCCGGAGTGACCTTGCGGGGAGCGGGCACCCCGGTGACTCTACGCAGCCGCCATCGAGCGGGCGACTGGCGCAGAATGGTGGGCGATGGCACACCGACGAGCCGGCGCGGTCCGGACGGCCCGCGTCTACGACCCGCCGGGCCCCGACGACGGGACCCGGGTGCTCGTCGACCGGCTCTGGCCGCGCGGCCTCTCGAAGACCGCGGCAGCGTTCGACGAGTGGCTGTCGGACGTCGCGCCGACGACCGAGCTGCGGCGGTGGTACTCGCACGACCCGGCGCGCTTCGACGAGTTCGCCGCCCGCTACCGGGCGGAGCTGGAACGGCCGGAGCCGGCGGCCGCGCTGGTGTCGCTCCGGGCGCTGCGCCGGCGCGGCCCGGTGACGCTGTTGACCGCCACCAAGGCACTCGACCTCAGCCACGCCGCCGTCCTGGCGCTCGTCGTTCCCGAGGCAGACTGACGCCGTGCGGGTGCATCTGGTCGACGGGACGTACGAACTGTTCCGCCATTTCTTCGGCGCCCCGTCCCACCACAACGCCGACGGCCTGGAGGTCGCGGCGGTCCGGGGCGTGCTCTGGTCGATCCTCGGCCTGCTCGGCGACGGCGCGACGCACATCGGCGTGGCAACGGACCACGTGATCGAGTCGTTCCGCAACGACCTGTGGCCGGGCTACAAGACCGGCGAGGGCGTCGACCCGAATCTCTGGTCCCAGGCGTGGCCGCTCGAGCAGGCGCTGGTCGCGATGGGCGTGACGGTCTGGCCGATGGTCGACGTCGAGGCCGACGACGCGCTGGCCAGCGCGGCCGCGGTAACGGCCGACGACCCAGCGGTCGAGCAGGTCGTCATCTGCACGCCGGACAAGGACCTCGGCCAGTGCGTGCGGGGCACCCGGATCGTCCAGCTCGACCGGCGCCAGTCGCGGCTGATCGACGAGGACGGCGTCGTCGCCAAGTTCGGCGTGCCGCCGGCGTCGATCCCGGACTACCTCGCCCTCGTCGGCGACAGCGCGGACGGATTCCCGGGCCTGCCCGGCTGGGGTGCCAAGTCGGCGGCCGCGGTGCTCGCTCGGTGGGGCCACCTGGAGGCCATCCCCGAGCATCCGGCCGACTGGGACGTCGCTGTCCGGGGGGCACCGAAGCTGGCGGCCGCGCTGCGGGACGGCCACGACGACGCGCTGCTCTTCCGGCACCTGGCAACGCTACGGGTGGACCGCTCGCTCGTCCGCTCGGTCGACGACCTCCGTTGGCGGGGCCCGACGGACAGCGTTCGCGTCGGTCTGTGCGGTGATCGATGCGCCGACGCTGCCGGCCCGGACGGAGGCGCTGGCCGCCACCCGGACCTGACGCGGCATCGTTCGGGTCAGGCGCTCGCGCCTGACCAAGCCGCTCTCGGGTCCGGGTCAGACGGTGACGCGGCGCATCGTGACGAACCCGCCGGTGAGCAGCGCGGCGACGATCGCGACGAGGACACCCGTCAGCCCGGCGGCACTCAGCGTGTGGAAGAAGTGGCCGATGCTCGACCAGGCGTCGGTCCAACTGGCGAGGACCGCGCCGACGAGGGCCACGGTCACCTGGGCGGCGACGAAGGCGATCACGCCGACGACGCCCCAGCGCCGGAAGACGAGCCCGAACCACATGCCGTAGGCGAAGAGCAGCGCCATCGCCACCGCCGCGGTCAGCCACGTCAGGTACCACGGTCCGTCGAGGATGTACGGCACCCGGAAGAAGGCCATGTGGATGCCCCAGCCGTCGGTCGCCCACTCGATCGCCTGCAGGCCGGTGATCGCCAACCCGTAGGTAACGGCGAGGGCACCGGCGAGCAGCGCGGTACCGAAGTAGTACGAACGCCGGCTCAAGCCGAGGGCGAGCCCGAAGGGCAGAGAGCGGGCGACGCTCACGAGCCCGCAGACGAAGAGGACGCCGTAGATCGCGGCCAGGCCACCGACCCAGCGGTTCGGGTGGTCGCCGGCGGGGGTGAGCTGCAAGATGACGATGTCGGCCACGAAGGCGAACGCCAGGACCATCCAGGGCAGCAGGACGTAGTTGAACCACTGGACGAGGTGGTAACGGGCGGCGTTGAGCGATGCGGTCATGCGCTTCTCCTCTCGTTGCTGTCGATCGTCCGGTCGTCGTCACGCCCGGCGGCGTGGACCATGACCTGTTGGAGTGACAACGGCTCGAGGTCGAGGCGGAGCGTCCGGGCCCGGGCCCAGTCGCCGTCGTCGAGCGCGCCGGCGACGACGACGGACGCCTGCGACGCGACCCGGCGGCGACCCCAGGTCGGGCGGCCGGCGACGAACTCGTCGACGGCCACCGCGGCGCCGCTGACCGTCGTCGCGCTGCCGCGAACATCGTCGGCCGAGCCGTCGAGCACGACGCGGCCGTGGTCGATCATGACGACCCGCTCGAGCAGGTCGGCGACCTCGTCGATCAAGTGGGTCGACAGGACGATCGTCCGGGGGTGGGCGGCGTAGTCGGCGAGCAGCCGGTCGTAGAAGACCTGCCGGGCGACCGCGTCGAGACCGGCGTACGGCTCGTCGAACAGCGTCACCTCGGCCTGCGCGGCCAGCCCGATGACGATGCCGAGCGCCGAGCGCATGCCGCGGGAGAGCTTCTTGATCGACCGGCCGATCGGAAGCTCGAACTCGGCGAGCAACGTCCTGGCCAGCTCGGCGTCCCAGGCCGGGTAGCACCACGACGCGGCGCGCAGGACCTGACGGACCCGGACGTCCGGGAAGAGCTGGTCCTCACGGACGAGCACGATCCGGCGCAGGACGGCGTCGTTCTCCAACGGGTTCGCCCCGAGCACCTCGACGCGGCCGGCGGACGGGAACTCCTGGGCGGCCAGGATCCGCATGAACGTGCTCTTGCCCGCGCCGTTGCGGCCGAGCAACCCGGTGATCGACGTCCCGTTGACATCGATCGTGACGTCGTCGAGAGCGAGATGGCCACGGTAGCGGCGGGTCAGGCCGGCCACCGAGATCGTCGGTGTCATACCTTGATTCCTCCCTGGGTGTCGCTGGACTCCCGGATCAGCGTGGTCAACGCGTCCGGGTCGATGCCGAGCCGGTCGGCCTCGGCGACCATCGGCTCGACGAACCGCTCGACGAACCGCCGGCGGCGAACGTCGAGCAACCGCGCCCGGGCACCGGCGGCGACGAACATGCCGATGCCGCGGCGCTTCTCGAGCAGGCCGTCGTCGGCGAGGACGTTGATGCCCTTCGCCGCGGTCGCCGGGTTGATCCGGTGGAACACCGCGAGCTCGTTGCTCGACGGGACCCGGTCGCCCTCCGCGAGCCCGCCGTCGGCGATCTCGTCGGCCAGGCGCTCCGCGATCTGCGAGAAGAGGGGTACCCCGTCATCGAGCACTGAGCGCTCCCCGGGGGCTCTCGGTCGGCTTCGTTCCTTGGTTCATTACTTGACTAATGTACCAAGGAAGCTCAGCCCCGTCAATGGGCCCGGCGGTTCCGCAGCCGACCAAGCGGTATCGTTCGGTCGGCAGCGGGGACGACGGCAGGAGAGCGCGGAGATGGACCGTGAGCAGCTGCGGGTGGCGTCCGGCCTTCTGGCGAAGGCCCAGAGCACCGACTCCGACGCGGAGGCGGCCGCGCTGGCGGAGAAGACGTACGCGCTCCTCGCCAAGTTCCTCAACACCTACGACAACGACCAGCTGCGGACGAACGGCCGGCCGCGCCGCCGGGAACGGCGCCTGCTGCGCGACCGGCGGGCCGACCGGCGCGGCGAACCGCGCGACGAGCGGCGGGGCGAACCGCTCGACGAACCGGCGCCAGGGCCAGAGCCGGCGCCGCCGCCCCGATCCGGCCGCGGCCTACCGCCGGTCGACCGAGAACCCCCGGCGGCAGGGCGACGGCCAGATCGACGTCACCGCCTGATCACGCTGGGCCTGATCACGATGGCGAGCGCTGGCTCCGGACCGGCTGGGCCGACCACGCGGCCTCAGCCGCCGCGACGTCGGTGACGAGGTTGCCGAACGCGAGGTTGACGTCGTCGGCGTGGTAGCCCCAGGTCGGCCCGAGCGCCTGGGTGACGGCCGGTCGGGTATCGGCCGGCCCGCCGACGTCGGTGACCTGGAGCCACGTCGCGCCAGCCGCGATGCACGCAGGCGGCGGCGTACTTGCCGGGGTACGTGACCCAGTTCGTCGTGGGCAGCGGCGCGAGGCCGGCCTGGGTGGCCGAGAGGAAGTACGGGTCGAGCGTCGCGGTCCCGCCGCTGAGCGCGGCGGGGTTCACGCACGCGACCTGCTCGCCGCGCCGGGCGGTCTGACCGGACTGCAGGCTCACGCCCTGCCCGGGCCGCCCGAAGAGCGAGTCGGCCGGCGGCTCGGACGGGAACGACGAATAGGCGATCGCGCACCCCGTCTGGCCCGCCGTCGTGCAGAGCGGGACACGGGAGAACGTCGCGCCGACGGTCCGGCCGGTCGGCACCTGGAGGTTGCCGCCGGCGATGATCGCCAGCACGAGGCGCCGGCGCAGCGCCGGCCGGCGGTCGAGCTCGGTGGCGATCAGGTGGATCAGGATGGCCGAGCCCTGGGAGTCGCCGATCAGGACGATCGGCCGGTTCCCGCTGCGGGCCAGGAACGCGTGCCACCCCGAGACGAGGCTGCGGTACGCGACGGTGAACGACGAGCGGAGCAACGCCCGGTTGCCCCCGAGCCCCCGGGCGATGCTCGACGACGTCGCCGATCGGTACATCGGCGCCCACACCGAGCAGACGCCCGAGAACGGCGACGCCTGGTCGACGGCCGCGCCGATCTCCGCCTTCCGCACCGCGAGACCGGTGTTGGCGGTCTTCTCCTGGCTCACGGTCGGGTACACGTAGAAGCAGTCGAACGTCGACGGCGGCCGACGACGACGCGGCGGGCGGGAAGCCGGCCGGGCTCCTCGTCCCGTCCGCCTGTACCGCGGTCACCGTCGACGGGTAGGCGCAGGGGTCGTGGGCCATCCCGGGCCGGCACAGCCAGACCGTCGTTGTCGGCCGGCCGAACGGCCGGCGGCCTGACGACGCAGCCGCGGCGGACGACGTCGGGGCCTTGGCGGCGACCGCCGACGGGACCCCGGCGAGCGAGACGAGCGCGACCGCGAGCGCCGCCGTCCCGCTCGACCCGACCCAGGAGATGGCCCAACGGCGACGAGGGCGCAGGCGGCCGGACACCGGTACAACCTGTCACGTTCGCGGGCCGTGGCGGGTCAATGAAAGTGGACCGGTCGGACTAGAACCGGACGACCGGAGAGGAGCCGAACATGGACCCGTACCTTGCCCCTGTCGAGAAGCCACGAGGGCTCGTGCTCAAGCTGGTGTACTTCTTCACGAAGCGTCAGTTCGGCAAGGTGGCGACGCCGATCGCGGTCTTCTCGTCGCGCCTGCCGATCGCGTTCTTGTCCTTCTACGGCAAGGTCTCGAAGCTGGACAAGAAGCTCGAGCTGCCGTTGCCGACGGCGATGCTCGTCCGCGAGCGCGTCGCCAGCCTCAACACCTGCCGGTTCTGCATGGACGTCGGCCGGTGGTACGCGACGAAGGCGACACCGACCAACGGCCCGCGCTTCGACGCGCTGGCCGACTACCGGACGAGCCCGCTCTTCACTGACGCCGAGCGGGCCGCGCTCGACTACGCGACGGAGCTCACGACCGAGAAGGACGTCGACCCCGAGACGTTCGCCCGGCTGGCTCGCCACTACCGCGAGCGCGAGATCTGCGAGATCGTCTGGCTCGTCGCCAGCGAGCATCTCTACAACGTGAGCAACATCGGCCTCAACATCGGTTCGGACGGCCTCTGCGAGCTGGCATCGTCACGGTGACCGCCGTTCGGCGCCGACCTCTTCTGCACTGAACAGAAGCGACAGGTGGACCGCGCTGCCTACGGTGGTGCCCATGCCTGAGCCCCACGGTCACCCCGGTCTGCACCAGCACGGTGGCGCGGCCGACGGGCCCGCCCTCGACCCGTTGCTCGACCTCGACGCCGCAGTCCTCCGTGAGTACTGGTCGGCCGCGCTCGCGTGGGTCCGCCAGGCCGCGGACCGGGGCCCCCGGCACCGGCTGCTCGATCTCGGCGCCGGCACCGGTACCGGCTCGATCGGTCTGGCCCAGCGTTTCGCCGGGGCCGAGGTCATCGCCATCGACGTCTCCCCCGCCTCGTTGCGCCGGCTCTGTGAGAAGGCACTCGACCTCGGGCTCGCCGGCCGGATCCGGACGGTCGAAGCCGACCTCGACGCCGGATGGCCGGACGTCGGCTCGTTCGACGTCACTTGGGCGTCCATGTCCCTCCACCACTTCGCCGATCCGACCCGCGTCCTCCGTGACGTGCTCGCCGCCACTCGACCCGGTGGCCTGATCGCGGCCGCCGAGCTCACCGAGCCGTTGCGGTTCCTCCCCGATGACCTCGGCTTCGGCTCCCCCGGGTTCGAGGCCCGAGCCGTCGCGACGCTCGGCGCCGCGCACGCCGAGACGATGCCGACGCTCGGTTCGGCCTGGGCACCGCGCCTCACCGACGCTGGCTGGACCGTCGTCGACGAGCGCGATTTCGTCATCGATCTCGACCCGCCCCGGCACCCGGACGCGGCTCGCTACGCCCGGGCGTGGTTCGCCCGGCTCTCCGACGGTTTCGCCGACCGCCTCGAGCCCGACGACCGCGCGACGCTGGCCGCGCTGCTCGACGAGCCCGGACAACCCGGCCCGCTCGAACGAACGAAGCTCCACCTCCGCGGCACCCGGACCGTCACGCTGGCCCGCCGCCCGACGGAGCTCGACTGATCAGCTCGGGTACTGGTTGTTGAGCCCGGCCTCGAGCGCCTCGCGCGGGATCAACCAGGGCACGAGGGTCTGGCCGCCGTCGACGACCAGGCTCTGCCCGGTGGTGTACATCGACGCCGAGCTGAGGAAGAACATGATCGGCCCGACGATCTCGGGCAGCTGCCCGTAGCGCTGCAGGGCGATCATCTCGTTCATGCGGTCTTGGACGACCTGGTTGCCGAACATCGCTTCGGACTTGGCGATCGGGAAGGCGCCCGGACCGACGCAGTTGACCCGGAGGCCCGCCGGTCCCCACTCCCGGCCGACCGCCCGGACCAGGCTCGTCACCCCCGCCTTGCCGGCCGACGAGTGGCTGATCCCCGGCGCCCCGCCGGTGGCGGTCGAGCTGGTCATCATCACCGCCGCGCCGGCCGTCCCGCCGTCGAGCAACGGCTTCGCCCAACGTTGGAGGACGTTGAACGCCGCGCAAAGCGTGTTGTCGATCGTCTGGCGGAACTGCGCCGGAGAGATCCGCATGGCCGGGCCGAGGGACACCTGGGCCGCCGCGTGCACCAACGCGGTGGCCGGCCCGTCCTGCTCGACGGTCGAGAACACGGCGTCGACCGCGTCGGGGTCGGTGGCGTCGCCGGCGCAGGCCGTCAGCGTTCCGGGCAGCTCCCGGCCGAGCGACACCGTCTCGTCGAGCGCCTCCTGTCGTCGGCCCATCACGTAGACGGTCTTGCCGAGCGAGGCCAGCTGGAGGGCGACCCCCCGGCCGATCCCCGACCCGCCGCCCGTGATCAGCACCCGCTCGTAAGGGACGTCGACCGCCCAGTCACCCATGATCTTCACCCTCCCCGCCGAGCCAGATCGATCAAGCAATCGGCCGATTAACTATCGATCCAGCTGACCGGCCTGTCAAGGGAAAGTCGGAGTGCCCGCTGCACCCGGTGGCCGTGCTCGAGGCCTATGCCCGGCGCGTGAAGGTCAGGTGGGTCACCCCGCTGGGTGCCGTGACCACCTCGACGTCGTAGTGATCCTCGATACCGTCCAAGCCGTCCCACAGGCGCACGCCGCGGCCGAGCAGGATCGGCACCTGGACGACGTGAAGGTGGTCGACGAGCCCGGCGGTCACGAATTGGCGCACCGTCGTCGGGCCTCCGCCGATCCGCACGTCGAGCCCCCCGGCCGCGTCCCGGGCCAGGCTGAGGGCCTCGTCCGGTGAGGCATCGACGAAGTGGAAGACCGTGCCGCCGTCCATCTCGATGGACGGTCTCGGGTGGTGGGTCAGCACGAAGACCGGGGTGTGGAACGGCGGATCGGGTCCCCACCAGCCTCGCCACTCCGCTTCGGTGCCCAGGTCGGTCCAGGCGCCGGTCTGCGGGCCGAACTTGCCTCGCCCCATGATCTCGGCGCCGATGCCCGGTTCGAAGCGTTGGGCGAAGGCGTTGTCCATCCCTTCGTCGCCGCCTGGCTGCCCGAGCAGTGACCGTCCGAAGCGGGTGGCGAACATCCAGTTGTGCAGGCGCGTACCGGCGTGCCCGAACGGCGCGTCCAGCGCCAGGCCTTCGCCCGTTCCGAACCCGTCGAGCGAGATCGAGAAGTTGTGGACCCGAACCTGGGACATGCGCTCCCTTGGTGACGACGCGGTGTTCATCCTCCAACGTAACTCTAACGACGCCGCTCGAACGGGAACGTCGGCCGCGGCCCATAGGTTGAGAGGCGGCGGGACGAGCAACCGAGCCAGGAGGGCGTACATGCCAGCGAAAGGCACTGCGGAATGGAGAGGTGACGTGCCCTCTGGCACCGGCACCTTTACGGCCGGGGACACCATCAGTGGCGGCTACACGTTCAAGTCCCGATTCGAGGATGGGCCGGGGTCCAACCCCGAACAGCTGATCGCGGCAGCCCATGCCGCCTGCTTCTCCATGGCCCTCTCCAACCTCCTGGCCCAGGCCGGGCACCCACCCGACTCGGTGCAGACGGAGGCCACCGTCACCCTGCGCCCCGTCGACGGGGCCCCGACCATCACCAAGATCGACCTCGTCACGGTCGGACGGGTGCCGGGACTCGACGAGGCCGCGTTCGTCGAGCATGCCTTGACGGCCAAGGCCGGCTGTCCAGTAAGCCGAGCGCTGGCCGGGGTGCCCGAGATCACCCTCGAGGCGTCTCTGGTCTCATGAGCAACGCATCGATGCCGGCTCGTGACCCGATCCGGCTCGACCAGACCACCCGGGCAGCCGTGGCCTCTGGGCGACTCGTCCATCTGGCCACCATCAACCCGGACGGCACGCCCCAGGTGACGTGCATCTACGTCGGCTGGGACGAGGACGACATCGTGGCTGGCCATCTCGCGGACCACGTGAAGCTGCGGAACATTCGACGCGATCCGCGGGTGACGCTCTCGGTCGAGTCCGATGTCCCCTTCGAGGGGTTCAGTCCCTATCTCGTGATCCAGGGCATTGCCCGGGTCGAAGAAGGGGGAGCGGTACCGCTGCTGCGCCGGATCACCAATGGCCAGTTCCCGCCGCCCGGAGACGACTGGCCCGAAGGTTTCGTCACCCGAATCTCGCCTCGGACGGCTTTCTGGTACTGGTCCCTGGGGCACGGCCGACTGAGGCCGGCGGACGAAGCGCGTCTTGCCCACCTGATTGCCCTCTTCTTACTGCAGCGGCTCTTACTGCACGGCCGGCTTCCGGGCCGGGATCGCGGCCAGCCTTCTCGAGCGGCACGGGCGAACCGTGGTGCTCGTCGACGACCAATTCGCCAAGCTCCCCGTCGAGGCCATGGCTTCGTAGCGGACGGTGCGCGGACTGGCGCTTCTTTCTCGGATGCCGGAAGGCCACTTGGGCCGTAGAGTGACGTATCCCGTTGGTGCATCCAGCACCCGCCTCGTTAGGAGCAAGGACCGCTGTGACCGAGTCGGCGACGGAGCAATCGAGCACCTTCGCCGAGTTGGGCCTGCGTCCCGAGTTGCTCG
Organism: uncultured Actinomycetota bacterium; assembly: GCA_963745595.1. Classification (GTDB taxonomy): domain Bacteria; phylum Actinomycetota; class Acidimicrobiia; order Acidimicrobiales; family RAAP-2; genus DASZUK01. The sequence continues at coordinate 126,140 of CAVUYB010000009.1, forward strand.
CCGCGCTCGCCACGCTCGGTTACGAGGAACCCACGCCGATCCAGGAGGCAGCGATCCCCGTCCTGCTCCAGGGGCACGACCTGCTCGGACAGGCCGCCACCGGGACGGGAAAGACGGCGGCGTTCGCGCTGCCCATCCTTCAGCGGCTCGCCCCCGGCGGACGCGGCCGAGAGCCCGTGGCCTTGATCCTGGTGCCGACCCGCGAGCTGGCCATGCAGGTCTCCGAGGCTTTCCACCATTACGGCCGCCAGCTCGGGGTCCGCGTCGTGCCGATCTACGGCGGCCAGCCCATCGGCCGCCAGCTGCGGTCCCTCGAGGCCGGTGTCGACGTGATCGTGGCGACGCCCGGCCGGGCCCTCGACCACCTCCGACGCCACACCCTGCGGCTCGACTCACTGCAGGTGATGGTCCTCGACGAGGCCGACGAGATGCTCGACATGGGCTTTGCCGAGGATCTCGAAGCGATCTTCGCCGAGACGCCGTCGAGCCGCCAGACGGTGCTCTTCTCGGCGACGCTCCCCAAACGCATCGATGCCATCGCCCGGAAGCACCTCCGCGACCCGGCCCGCATCCGCATCGGGGACGAGGTGCGCAGCCGCGACGAGTCGCCTCGGGTGCGGCACTGCGCCTACGTCGTACAGCGAGCCCACAAGGCGGCGGCCCTCGGGCGGATCCTCGACGTCGAATCGCCGGCCGCGGCACTCGTCTTCTGCCGCACCCGCGAAGCCGTGGACGGTCTCACCGAGACGCTCAACGGGCGCGGCTACCGCGCCGAAGCCCTACACGGCGGGATGAGCCAGGAGCAGCGGGACCGGGTCATGGGGCGCCTGCGGGGCGGGACCGCCGACCTCCTGATCGCCACTGACGTGGCGGCGCGGGGCCTCGATATCGAGCAGCTCACCCACGTCGTCAACTACGACGTGCCCTCCTCGGTGGATTCCTATGTGCACCGCATGGGGCGGGTGGGCCGCGCCGGACGAGAGGGCGTGGCCATCACGCTGGCCGAGCCGCGCGAGCACCGGATGCTGAAGACGATCGAGCGGGCGACCAAGCAGAAGATCGCCGTCGAGAAGATCCCCACGGTGGCCGACCTTCGGGCGCGCCGCCTCGACCTCACCCGCGCCGCGCTGCGCGAGAGCCTCCTCGACGACGACCTCGACGGCTTCCGAGTCGTGGTCGAATCGCTGGCCGAGGAGTTCGATGTGATGGAGGTAGCGCTCGCGGCGGTCAAGCTGGCGCACGCGGCAACGGGCGGGCCCGACGACGAGGAGGACATCCCTGACGTCGCCGTCTCGGCACCACCGGAGGGACGAGCTCGCAATGCCCGCCCCGGCCGGAGCCAGCGGGCCGTGGCGGGAGGTGGGCCCGGAGCGACTCGGCTCTACGTCAGCCTCGGGCGTGAGGCGGGACTGCGGCCTCAGGACCTCGTCGGGGCGATCACGGGCGAGACGAGCCTCAGCGGACGCGACATCGGCGCCATCGAGATCTCCGGGCGTTTCTCCCTGGTCGACGTACCCGAAGACACCGTCGACGAGGTGATCGAGTCGCTGCGCGGCACCAAGATCCGAGGCCGGCGGGCCACCGTGCGCCGGGAGCGCTTCTAACCCGAAGAGCAGAGGATCGGACGACACACGATCCTCTCTCGCCGTGTCCAAAGTATCCCAGCGAGGGGGTCTTCCCGCAAGGCCCTCTGATGTGCTGACAATGCTCGCCACCGGTGTGGACCGCCGGCGTCCGACGGATCGACCGGTAGGAACGAGGGACTCCCGCAGGAGTCTCAAAAGGGGAGTGGTGGGATGGGCGACGACGTGCTGGGCTTCGGCGAGATCGATCAGACGCAGGTCGCGCTGGTCGGCGGCAAGGGTGCGCAACTCGGGGAGCTTTCTCGCCTCGAGGGCATCCTCGTGCCGGCTGGCTTCTGCATCACGACGAACGCCTTCCGGCGGACGATGGCGAACGTGCCATCGATGGCCGAACAACTCGACCGGTTGTCGCACCTAAGCCCTGATGATCGTGATGCGATCCGCTCACTCAGCGCGGACATCCGCCGGACCATCGAGCAGGTCGGTGTGGCCGACGATCTGGGGGCGGCCATCACCCGCTCGGTCGTCGGCCTCGGCGAGCCCGCGGCCTACGCCGTCCGGTCCAGTGCAACGACGGAGGATCTGCCGACGGCCTCTTTCGCCGGTCAGCAAGACACGTACCTCAACGTGGTGGGATCGGTGGCCATCCTCCAGCAGGTCAGTCGGTGCTGGGCCTCACTGTTCAGCGAGCGGGCCGTGACCTACCGACGGCAAAACGGCTTCGACGATCGGCTGGCCCAGATGGCGGTGGTCGTACAGCAGATGGTCTTCCCGCAGGCGGCCGGCGTTCTCTTCACGGCCGATCCCGTGACGTCGAACCGAAAGGTCGTGTGCGTCGAGGCCAGCTTCGGCCTCGGCGAGGCCCTGGTCTCCGGCTTGGTGAACCCCGACAGCTACCAGGTGCGGGGCGGTGAGATCGTCGCCAAGAAGGTGGCCGCCAAAGTACTCGCCACCGAAGCCTCGCCGGCCGGTGGAACGCAGACGCTGGCGATCGAGCCGGCGCGGTACGAGGAGCCGGCACTGACCGATGCGCAGATCGTCCGGTTGGCCCAGCTAGGGCGGCGGATCGAGGCGCACTTCGGTCGACCGCAGGACATCGAATGGTGTCTGGACGAGGACGGGTTCCACATCGTCCAGAGCCGGCCGATCACCACGTTGTTCCCAATCCCTGAGGTCGACGACTCCGAGAACCACGTCTACATCTCCGTGGGTCATCAGCAGATGATGACCGATGCCATGAAGCCCCTGGGACTCTCCTTTTGGCAGATGACGACGCCGCGGCCCATGGCCGAAGCCGGCGGCCGACTGTTCGTCGACGTCGCTCCGGCACTTGGTTCGTCCGCCGCGCGCGCCGCCCTTCTGAGCAACGTCGGGAGGTCCGATCCGCTGATCGGGGATGCGCTGCGAACAATCCTCCGACGCGGCGACTTCATCCCGACGCTCCCGGACCCGGGCCCGAGCGCGACGCCGGCGGTTGATGCCCCTGATCCGATCGAGACCGATCCGGCCATCGTCGTCGATCTGATCGAACGTACCGATTCCTCGGTCGCGACCTTGCAACGAGAGATCCGCAATAAATCCGGATCCGCGCTGCTCGACTTCATCTTGGCCGACATCTCAGAGCTCAGACGGATCCTTTTCGATCCACGGAGTCATCAGGTCTTCATGTCGGCCATGGAGGCCACGTGGTGGCTGAACGAGCAGCTCGAGGCCTGGCTCGGCGAGACGAACGCCGCCGACACGCTCACGCAGTCCGTCCCCCACAACGTCACCTCCGAGATGGGGCTGGCCCTTCTGGACGTCGCCGACATAATCCGGCCACATCCAGAGGTGGTGGCATTTCTGCAGGAAGTCGAGGACGAGGATTTCCTCGACGAGCTCCCCGCGCTCGAAGGCGGCCAAGAAGCCCGAGACGCCATTCGGACCTACCTCGAGAAGTACGGCATGCGTTGCGTCGGTGAGATCGACATCACGAGGCCGCGGTGGAGCGAACGCCCCACCACGCTGGTGTCCCTGATACTCGGCAACATCAAGAACGCTCAGCCGGGTGCCGGAGAACGCCGTTTCGAGCAAGGGCGGCAGGAGGCTCGGGCGAAAGAGCAGGAACTGCTGGCGCGGCTGCGGGAGTTGCCGGACGGCGAGCGCAAGGCCGACGAAACCAAGCAGAAGGTCGATCGGGTCCGGACCTTCATCGGGTATCGGGAGTACCCGAAGTACGGGATGGTCAGCCGGTACTTCGTCTACAAGCAAGCCATGCTGGGCGAGGCCGACCGCCTCGTGCACGCCGGTGTCCTGGGCGAGAAGGAGGACATCTTCTATCTCCGGTTCGAGGAACTACACGAGATGGTGCGAGCGCGCCGCTCGGATGACCAGCTCATCCAGCAGCGCAAAGACGCGTACGCGTCGTATGAAGCCCTTACGCCGCCCCGGGTGTTCACGTCGGACGGCGAGGTCGTGACCGGAACATATGCCCGCGTCGACGTCCCAGCCGGCGCCCTCGTCGGCCTACCCGTCTCGGCCGGGACCATCGAGGGTCGGGCTCGTGTCGTTCACGACGTGGGTGAAGCCGATCTCGACGCGGGCGACATCCTGGTGACCGCGTACACGGATCCGGGCTGGACTCCCGCATTCCTGGCGGCCGCCGGCCTGGTGACGGAGGTCGGCGGCCTGATGACCCACGGCGCCGTGATTGCCCGCGAATACGGCCTACCGGCCGTCGTGGGCGTAGAGGGGGCCACCCGGCTGATCCGAGATCGACAACAGATCCGCGTCAACGGCACGCAGGGCTACGTCGAGATCCTGTCGTAGCTCCAGTAGTCGGCGGTCAACGAGGCAGGCTTCGCGACGTCCATGAGGGCGGCGCCGATGCGTCGAGACGGTCGGTGTAGGCGATCGAGTGTATTGACTCCGGCGTCGGAGTGGCATATGAGCCAGCCAACGGCGTGCGCGTCGACTCCAGGCGGCCATGATCACGCGTCGATGACCAGGTGGGCGCTCATGGACGGCGACTTTCCAGCCGACGATCCGCCGGGAGAACACGTCGGTGATGAACGCCACGTAGATGACCCCCGACCACGTGAGCAGTAGGTGAAGTCGGCGACCCACTTGCGGTTCGGGCCGGTCGCGGTGAAGTCCCGCTTAGGAGATCGGGCGCCCGCAGGCTGTCTCGTCGATGTGGTGGTGAAGTGCTTCTTGGCCCGACTGGCGCCTCGGATGCCCGGCGCTGCGCATCAGTCGTGCCACCTGGTCCCGGCCGACGTCATGGCCGGCCTTGCGGGCCGCGGTGGTCAGCTTGCGCCGCCCATAGACCGAGTAGTTGCGCTTCCAAATAGTGCGATCAGGATCGGAATCAGCTCGGCGTCGCGGACGGCCCTAGCCGACGGGCGGCCGGGACTTGGCCGAGTAGTAGGTAGAAGGGGCGACCTCGAGGATTTCGCAGATCGGCTCGACCCCCCATCGACGCCACCGGTCGTGTTGTCGCGGTGGGCGTCGATGAAGCGGACTACTTCTTCGGACGACCGTCGAGCTCGGTCGCGAAGAAAACCGAAGCCGCCTTCAATATGTCATTCGCCGGCGCAGATCACGGACCTCGCGCTCGAACTCGGCGATCCGGGCGCGTGCGCGGTCTGAATCCCCGGCTTCTGGCCGGTGTCGATCTCAGCCTGCTTAGCCAGCCTCGCACGACTCGGCCCGACCCGAGCTGCCGGCGACCGGACACCCCGAGCTCCCCCTCCCCCGCATGGTGGTGAGTGCCGACGGTACGGGATCGTGGGTTCCCGCCCCACCCGAACGGGGTGACGGAGGCAAGGTTCCCGTCAACGCGGGTCCCGGCACTTTCGACGAGCTGACCGATAGGCTTCGCCGCTGTGCCCAGACCGGGCCATCGGGGAGGTCGGCGAGCGGTGACATACGGGAACACAATCGGCGGGCGATCCGGCAGATCCCTTGGCGGATCCGGACTCGGCGGGATCGGGCAGCAGGCGACGCCCCTCCACGTCCACGCCTCGCAGGCGGCCGGCGGCATCATCGACACCGGCCTGCTCGTCACCCTGCTGCTCAGCCTGTTGGGGCTGGTAACCATCCTGACGGTGGTCGGGGTGCTGGTGATCGTGATCGTGTCCAACCGGGCCGACCCGGACCCGACCGGCCGACGGCCGCTGTCGGTATACCTGTTCGGCATCTCGTTCGTCACCCTGCTGACGGCCGTGGTGGGGTCGGTGGCGGTCGTGGAGTCGCTGGTGTCGCTGATCGGATCCAGCGGGCCGGGGGCCGGCAACGCAGTGGCCCGGGGAGCGGTGCTGGGTGGGCTGATCACGGTGGTGAGCGTGGCGGTGTTGGTGGTGCACCTGCGGCGGGGCCTGCGGTTCGCCGTGGCCGACGGCACGGCGGGGCCGTCGCAGCGGATCGCCCGTAGCTACGTGGCCGCGGTGGCGTTCGTCTCGGTGCTGATGCTGCTGCTGTCGGCCATCGTCGGGGTGTATCTGGTGTTCGTGCTGGCCGGCCCCGGGGTGTTCGGGTTCGGGGTCAGCCGGACCCTGGCCGGCGAGGCCCTGATCGTCACCGCCTACGTGGCGGTGGTGGCGTTGCTGATCCTGATGACGCACCGCAACCTGGTGTCGCCGGGACTGCGGTTCCTGAAGGAGCCGAGCCCGTGGGCACCATCGGCCACTCCCCCCGCACCGCCGGCTCCCGCCGCCCCCGTGACTCCCCCCGCACCGCCGGCACCGCCGGCACCGCCGCCGTCGTAGCGGTCGACTTACTGCGCCGGAAGATCCGGGAGAACAAGCGGCGCGTCGTCGACATCCGCCTCCAAGGCCTCGATGGCTTGACGGTGGTCGAGAAGGACCTGGAGGACGATCGCCGTGCTCGCGTCGCCAACCCGAGGCAAGATGACCTTCGGCGGTGGGGCGGAGAAACCCGAAGGAATGAACCGATGCTGAATCAGGTGGCCGACGGCGTCTGGGTCCGGCAGAGCGCGTGGGTCTCGAGCAATGCCATCGCGGTGCGCGGGGAGAGTGGGTTGATCCTGATCGATCCCGGCATCGACGGTTCCGATCTGAACCAGCTCGCGGATGACCTGGACCGGCTCGGCATTCCGGTGGTCGCCGGGTTCTCCACCCATCCCCACTGGGACCACCTGCTCTGGCATACCCGGTTCGGCGACGTGCCGCGCTACGCCACCCCCGCCGGCGCCCACGCGGCCAGTGAAGCCCGAGAGCGGGGGCAGAGAATGGCCGCGGAGAGCGCGTCGGACATCCCTCTCGAGCTGTTCGGGCTCGTCACCCCGCTGCCCGCGG
>CAVUYB010000010.1:0-323313 GCA_963745595.1 uncultured Actinomycetota bacterium
GGAGCGGACGACGGGATTCGAACCCGCGACCCCAACCTTGGCAAGGTTGTGCTCTACCAACTGAGCCACGTCCGCGCTGCCGACACTTTACCCCCCGAGACGCCGGGCGTGTGAACCCCCGGCCGCCGGCCCGTCGAGCGCCGCCACGAAGAGCGCCCCGAGCTCGTCGTCGACCAGGTCGGCCAGCCGCCGCACGTCCGGGACGAGCCGCCGGCAGCCGAGCAGGCCGAAGTAGACCGTGCCCCGGTAGCTCATCGCCGTCACGTTGAGGCCGACGCCCTCGGTGATCGGGCCGACCGGGTACAGCGCGGCGACCCGGCTGCCCGCGCACCAGAGGTCGAAGTCCGGCCCCGGCACCGTCGACGCGACGAGGTTGAACATCGGCGGCAGCCGATCGAAGAGCCGGAGCCCCGCCGCCCAGCGGACCACCCGGGCCGAGACCGCCGGCACCGCCATCTTGGCCAGGTCCTCCAACAGGTCCCCGCCGAGCAGCGCCTCCTGCGCCTTCGCCGCGCCGGCCGCCGCGGCGATCGCCCGCAGCCGTTCGACCGGGTCGTCGACGTCCGTCGCCAGCGACACGAGCATCGCCGACACCCGGTTGCCGAGCGCGACGTCCGCCGCGCTGTCCGGTGCGCTCGGACCTCCCGGCCGGCCGGCCCCGACGGGGCGGGTCGACACGGGGACGAACCCGACGAGCGGGCCGTCCGGACGCTCCCCTCGCTCCTCCAGCAGGTCGCGGACCGCCCCCGAGATCGCCGTCAGGAGGACGTCGTTCACCGTGCACCCGAACGCCCGGCGGACGAGCTTGACGTCGTCGAGCGGCACCTCGACCGTCGCGAACCGGCGGCGCGACGACAGGTTCCCGTTCAACGACGTCCGCGGCGCACTGAACGGCGCCGGGCGGTGGCGCGCTCCCCCGCTCGGCCAGCTCCCGGTTGTGGCCCGTCACACCGACGATGGCGTCCACGGCCCGGCGGAGCGTGTCCCGGACCACCTCCGGCTGGCGGGCCAGGCCGGCGGCCGCGTGCCGGAGGAGCGCGACCGACGACGGGATCGGCGCCGGGTCCCACCGCTCCGCCGGGAACGGGATCGCCCGACCGCGGGGGCTGAGGTCCAAGAACGCACCGAGCAGCGACGCCCCCGAGACGCCGTCGAGGATCGCGTGGTGCAGCTTGACGACGACCGCCGTCCGGTCGCCGGCCAGCCCCTCGACCACGACCATCTCCCACAACGGCCGGCTCGGGTCGAGCGCCCGGGCCATGAAGTCGGCGACGACGTCCGCCAGCTCGTCCGAGCCCCCTGGCTCCGAGACGCTCGCCCGGTGGACGTGGTCGTCGAGGTCGAACTCCGGGTCGTCCAGCCAGACCGGCTGGTACAGACCGAACGGCATCGGCACCGCCCGCTGGCGGAGCGGTCGCACGAGATGGACGCGCTGCTCGAAGACCCGGCGGATCTGGGCGTACCGGGTATCCGTCGAGAACAGCGACCGACGGCCCTCTGGCGGGTCGAGGACGAGGACCGCGCCGACCTGGAGGTGGCTCGTCCCGGTCTCGAGGGCCAGGAACATCGCGTCGATCCCCTGCAGCGTCTCCATGCCCGCTCCCGCCCGGTCCAGCCGGTCAGCGACCGCTGTGGCCGAACCCTCCGGTCCCCCGGTCCGCCGCCGGCAGGTCGTCCTCGGCCACCGGCTCGAACCGCGCGGCGGTGACCGCCTGAATGACGAGCTGGGCGATCCGGTCGCCCCGGCGGACCTCGTAGTCCTCCTTCGGGTCCGTGTTGACGAGTAGCACCGCCAGCTCGCCCCGGTAACCCGCGTCGATCAGTCCCGGCGTGTTCAGGCACGTCACGCCGTGCCGGAGCGCCAGCCCGCTCCGCGGCTGGACGAACCCGGCGTGGCCCGGCGGGATGGCGACGATCAGCCCGGTCGGCACCAACGCCCGCCCGCCGCCCGCCGCCAGCACCGCGCCGTCCCGGGCGTGGAGGTCAGCGCCGGCGTCGCCCGGCTTCGCGTACGACGGCAGCGGCAGTTCCGGGTCGAGCTGGTGGACGGGAACATCGAGCATCGTCCGACACTACCGGCGGCGAGACGAGCGCCCCCGATCCGATCGGCCGCCCGCCGGCGGGGTCCCGATAGCATCCTGCCCGTGCTCGCCTGGATGGACCTCGAGATGACCGGCCTCGACCCGACCCGACACGTCATCGTCGAGATCGCCACCCTCGTCACCGACGACGAGCTGCAGATCGTCGCCGAAGGTCCCGACCTCGTCGTCTCCGCCACCGCCGAGCAGCTCGACGCCATGGACAGCTTCGTCCGCGAGATGCACACCAAGTCCGGCCTGCTCGCGGCGATCGAGGCGTCGACGCTGCCGCTCGACGATGCGGCCACCGCCACGCTCGACTTCCTCCGCCAGCATCTCCCCGACCCCCGGTCGGTACCGCTCGCCGGGAACTCGATCGGGACGGACCGCCGGTTCCTCGCCACCCACCTGCCGGACGTCGAGCGGTTCTTCCACTACCGGTCCGTCGACGTCTCGACCGTCAAGGAGCTCGTCCGCCGCTGGTACCCCGACGTCCTTGCCGGCGCGCCGGCCAAGAAGACGTCGCACCGGGCGATGGACGACATCAAGGAGAGCGTCGCCGAGCTGGCGTACTACCGGCAGGCCGTCTTCCGGGCCGCGGACGGGCCCGCCGGCCGGGCACCGTGACCGCGGACGCCGTCGTCAGCGGCGACCAGCCGAACGAGCTGATGACGTTGGCCGAAGCCGAAGCCGAGCTCACCGCGCCCGGCCAGCTCTTCGAGATGGACGACCTCGACATCCGCGGCGTGCCGACGCGGGTCTGGAAGGCCGCCCCCCAGTCGCTGCGCACCGTCCTCGACCTGACGCTCGCCTACGGCGATAAGGACCTCCTCGTCTACGAGGACGAGCGGACGACGTTCGACGAGCACTACCGGATCGTCGCCACGCTCGCCCACCGGCTCCGCGACGAGCTCGGCGTCGAGAAGGGCGACCGCGTCGCCATCGCCATGCGGAACCTGCCCGAGTGGTCGATGGCCTTCTGGGCCATTGCCGTCGCCGGTGCCGTCGTCGTCCCGCTCAATGCCTGGTGGACCGGCGACGAGCTCCGCTACGGGCTCGCCGACTCCGGTGCCGTCGTCGCCGTCGTCGACGAGGAGCGCGCCGACCGCATCCGCGCCGCCACCGGCGACCGCGGCGACCTGCGGACGATGATCGTCGTCAGCGAGCACCGCGGCCGGCCGCCTGTCGTCCGGACCGGCGATCGGCCGGTCCGCGAGATCGCGTTCGCCGACATCCTCGGCGACGTCGCGCCCGACGCCGTCCCGCCGGACGTCGACATCCAACCGGACGACGACGCGACGATCTTCTACACGTCCGGGACGACCGGCCGGCCGAAAGGTGCCGTCGGGACGCACCGCAACACGTGCACGAACCTGATGAACCTGTTCTTCGTGAACACCCGCGGCCAGCTCCGGTACGGCAAGTCCGCCCTCACCGACGTCTCCGGGACGACCCAGTCCGGGTACCTCCTGACCGTCCCGCTGTTCCACGCCACCGGCTGCCACGCCGTCCTCGTCACCAACACCGCGGCCGGCGGCAAGCTCGTCATGGTCCACCACTTCGATCCCGAGCGCGTCCTCGAGCTGATCGAGCGCGAGCGGATCACGACGTTCGGCGGCGTCCCGACGATGGTCATGCAGGTGCTCGACTCCCCCGACTTCGCCCGTCGCGACGTCTCGTCCGTCAAGTCCGTCTCGTACGGCGGCGCGCCGGCCCCGCCCGAGCTCGTCCGCCGGATCCGCGACGCCTTCCCCGATGTCCAGCCCGGCAACGGCTACGGCCTGACCGAGACGACCGCGATCACGTCGATGAACACCGGCGCCGACTACGTCGACAAACCGGACAGCGTCGGCCCGTCGATGCCGGTCACCGACGTCGCCATCGTCCCCGAGGACTTCGACCGGCCGGAGCCGACGCCCGACCTGCCCACCGGGCCGGACGTCACCGGCGAGCTGTGGGTCAAGGGGCCGCAGGTCGTCCGCGGCTACTGGCACCGCCCCGAAGAGACCGCCCACGTCTTCACGAACGGCTGGCTCCACACCGGCGACATCGCCCGCATCGACGACGACGGCTTCATCTACATCGTCGACCGCGCCAAGGACGTCATCATCCGCGGCGGCGAGAACGTCTACTCCGTCGAGGTCGAAGCCGCCCTCTTCGAGCACCCCGCGGTCGCCGACTGCGCGGTCATCGGCGTGCCCCACCCGACGCTCGGCGAAGAGGTCGGCGCGGTCGTCGTCCTCCGACCCGGCCACAAGGTGACCGCCGACGAGCTCGCCAGCCACGTCCGCGACCGGTTGGCCGCCTTCGCCGTCCCGACCCGTTTCTGGTTCGTCGACCACCCGCTGCCGCGCAACCCGGCCGGCAAGGTGCTCAAACGCCAGCTCCGCGCCGACCTGCTCGGCGACGTCGAGAACTGACGACGCCGGCCCGAAGGCCGGCGTCGTCGATGGATCTGGTTGACCGTACGGCCGGGGTCGACCCCGGCCGCCGTCGTTACTTGTTCGGCTGCGGCGTGACCCGGAGGTACGGCTTGATCGCCTTGAACCCCTTCGGGAACCGCGTCTTCGCGTCGTCGTCCGAGACGGCCGGCGCGATGATGACGTCCTCGCCGTCCGTCCAGTTGACCGGCGTCGCCACCGAGTAGTCCGCGGTCAGCTGCAGCGAGTCGAGGACGCGGATGATCTCGTCGACGTTCCGGCCGGTCGACGCCGGGTACGTCAGCGTCAGTTTGACCTTCTTGTCCGGCGCGATGATGAACACCGACCGCACCGTCAGCGTGTCGTTGGCGTTCGGGTGGATCATGTCGTAGAGGTCCGCCACCTGCCGGTCCTCGTCGCCGATGAGCGGGAACGACAGCGCCGAGCCCTGCGTCTCCTCGATGTCGCCGGCCCAGCCCTTGTGGGAGGACACCGAGTCGACCGACAGGCCGATCAGCTTGGTGTTCCGCTTGTCGAACTCCGGCTTCGCCTTCGAGAACGCGCCCAGCTCGGTCGTGCAGACCGGCGTGAAGTCCTTCGGGTGCGAGAAGAGGATCCCCCAGCTGTCGCCGAGCCACTCGTGGAAGTTGATCGTCCCCTCCGTCGTGTCCGCGGTGAAATCGGGAGCGGTATCGCCCAATCGAACTGCCATGGAGTTTTCTCCTATGTGCCGGGGCAGGGCGTCATGTCGTTGCGTCGAGAACGCCCCGCGAGGACGTCGCCGTGCCGGATGTCGTGGTGTCGTCACCCACGATAACGGAACCGAATTCAATTGTCGACCGGTTCGGTCAAGATTCTGCGATCCGGCCGGGGGGTCGCCGGCCTTCCGGACCCGTCGCGCGAGAATCGACGAGTGGGAGATGGCGAGCATCTCCGCCAATTCGGCGGCCAGCAGGACAATTCCGACCGCGACCCCGTTCGCGTCGACGACCGCGGCCCCGTTCGCGTCGTCACGATCGACCGTCCGACCGTCCGCAACGCCGTCGACGCCGCCACCGCCGACCGCCTCCGCGACGCCTTCGTGCAGTTCGACCGCGACGACGCCGTCGCCGTCGCCGTCCTGACCGGTGCCGGCCAGCACTTCTGCGCCGGCGCCGACCTGAACGCCCTCGCGGCCGGTGACCGACGGCCCGTGCCCGACGACGGCCCCGGCCCGATGGGCCCGACCCGGCTGACGCTGTCCAAGCCCGTGATCGCCGCCGTCGAGGGCTACGCCGTCGCCGGCGGCCTCGAGCTCGCCCTCTGGTGCGACCTTCGCGTCGCCGCCGACGACGCCGTCTTCGGTGTCTTCTGCCGCCGGTTCGGCGTCCCGCTCTGCGATCTCGGGACCGTCCGCCTGCCCCGCCTGATCGGCCACTCCCGAGCCATCGACCTCATCCTGACCGGTCGCGCCGTCGACGGCCCCGAAGCCCTCGCCATCGGGCTCGCCAACCGGCTCGTCGCCCCCGGCGACGCCCTCGCCGCCGCCGTCGACCTCGCCCACGAGCTCGCCGCCTTCCCCCAGACCTGCCTGCGCAGCGACCGCGCCGCGGCCATCGAGCAGTGGGGGCTCACCGAGGCCGACGCGGCCGTCCTCGAAGCTCGCCGCGGCCGCCACGTCATCGCCTCCGGCGAGTCGCTCGCCGGCGCCACCCGGTTCGCCGCCGGTGACGGCCGCGGTGGCGTTGGCGGTGCCCGGGCCACGGCGGGGTCGAGGTCGGGCCGTGAGCGGCACCGTGCCGGGCACCCGGCCGACCGTCGCCGCCTTCGACTTCGACGGCACGCTCACCCGCGGCGGCAGCGTCCTGCCGTTCCTCGTCGCCGTCCGCGGCGTCGTGCCGACCGCGCTCGCCGTCCTGCGGTGCCTGCCCGGCCTCGTCCGCGGCGCCCTGTTCAGCGGTGCCGCGGCCGACGACACCAAGGAGGCGCTGTTCACCCAGCTCCTGTCCGGGCTCCCGGCCGCCGACGTCGACCGCGTCGCCGCCGACTTCGCCGAGCACCACCTCCGGCGGCGCCTCCGCCCGGATACCCGCAGCCGTCTCGACTGGCACCGCAAGCAAGGCCATCGCGTCGTCGTCGTCTCCGCCTCCCCCGACTGCTACGTCCGGCCGGCCGCCGACCTGCTCGGTGCCGACGCCGCCCTCGCCACCCGCCTCGCCGTCAGCGGCCACCTCGTCACCGGCCGCTACGACGGCAAGAACTGCCGCGGCGCCGAGAAGTACGCCCGCCTCGCCAGCTGGCTCCGCGCCGAGGGCCTCAACGGCGCCGGGCCGAACGCGCCGGTGCTGTGGGCCTACGGGAACAGCCGGGGCGACCTCCGCCTCCTCCAGGCCGCCGACCACGGCGTCGACGCCGGTCGGCTCGGCCGCTACGGTCGGCTCGCCCGCTACCCGCGACTGGCCGCGGTCATCGCCGACGCCCCGCCGGCCTGACGCACCGCCGGCCGGCCATCGGTTCCTTCGCCGGCCCGACTGACCGTCCGCCGGCCAGCCGACCGTCAGCTCGTCGTCGCGGCGATCCCGACGACCCGACCGGTGTAGTTGCTGACCGCCGTCGTCAGGTCGCCGAGCTGCGGTGCGTCGCCGAACGCGGTGACCCGCCCGGCGGCCGTCGTCACCAGGTACCCGCCACCGCTCGGCGTCGCCGCCAGGCCGACGACCCCGTTCCCGCCGGCCGTGCCCGCCGCCGACCCGTGGAACGTCGCGTCGCCGAACGCGAAGATCCCGCCGTCCGCCGCCACCAGCCAGTACCCGCCGCCGTCCGGCGTCGTGGCCATCCCGACCATCGGCTTCACCAGGTGGAGACTGCCGGTCGAGCCGTAGAACGTCGCGTCGCCGAACGCGAAGATCCCGCCGTCCGCCGCTACCAGCCAGTACCCGCCGCCGTCCGACGTCGCGGCCATCCCGACGATCGGCTGGTTGAGCGGCCGACCGCCCATCGAACCGTAGAAGTGCGCGTCGCCGAAGCTGAAGATGCCGCCGTCGCTGGCGACCTCCCAGTAGCCGCCGCCGTCCGGCGTCGCGGCCATCCCGACCATCGGCTGGTTGAGCGGCCGACCGCCCATCGAGCCGGAGAAGTGCGCGTCGCCGAAGCTGAAGATGCCGCCGTCCGACGCGTCCTCCCAGTAGCCGCCGCCGTCCGGCGTCGCCGCCAAGCCGACGACCGGCTTGTTGAGCGGCTGGCCGCCCATCGAGCCGTCGAACGTCGCCCCCCCGAACGCGAAGACCCCGCCGTCCGCCGCCGACAGCCAGTAGCCCTGGACGCCCCCGCTCGCCCCGAGAACGGCCGGCGGTCCCGACAGGTTCCCGAGCGTCGCCGGGCCGTAGTAGTGGGTGACGATCTGCTGGTACGTCCAGTTCCCCTGCCCGTTGTCCTGGTTGATCGCATAGCCCAGCGCTCCCCACTGGCCCATGCCGATGCCGTGGCCCCAGCCATGCCCGGTGACCGACACCCCGGTCGCGGATGTCCCGGTGACGTGGAAGAAGTCCGACTTGAGGCCCAGGTCGTCGGCGAACTCCGGGCCGGTCACCTGCTTCGAGCCGGCTGACCCGAACACCGTGATCTTGTTGACCCGGCCGAATGTCTGGCCCGGCGGCTTCCCCGGCCCTGTTGTCACTGTCCCGACGTGCGAGAACGTGCCGATCGACCACGCACCCTGGATGGACGCGGCCGAGATCGTCGCTGTCCACGAGTGGTTGGGGTTTGTGGCGATCACGTCACCTGTGTCCGGCACCGGCGTGAACGGCGATGTCTGGCCCGGCCCCGACGTGTACCCGCCGGTCGACGCCGAGTACTCGGTCGTCGCGATCGACCCGTTCGGCATGAACATCACCTGGCCGGCCGTGTCCGACGCGGCGGCGATCGTCGTCGACGTCTCGTACTTCGTCCCGCGGTACGTCTGGCACGACAGGTCGCACGTGTCCGCGTAGCCGCCGTACCCGCCCAGGTTGGCCAGCACGTACGACCGGACCGCCACCGCCTGGGACTCCAGCTCCTGGAACCCCCAGTCCTCGCCCTGCGGTCCCGCCCCGCCCAGGCTGCCCCACGTCGACGGCGACTCCCCCGGCACCGTGTCCGCCACGTACTCCTCCAGCGGCAGCGTGTTCACCGTCCGCGCCGCGCCTGTCGAGTTGTACCGTCGCCGTCAACGTCCCCCGGTCGTTCGTGCTCTGTGTGCCGGCGACACACAGCGTGAGGAACTGGCTCGCCGTCACCGGGCTCGCCGTCGGGTTCTTCGCGCCCGTGCCCACCTGTACCGACCACGGCGCCGCGCCGCCCGGTTCCGTCCCCGCACATGTCAGCGCCGTCTGGACGTTCCACGTCTCCGGCCGCCGCCTTTTGGAACCGGACCGCCGGGGCGTTCGCCACGCCCGGCGCCGACACCCCACCGGCCGACGAGACGATGACGTCGAGTGTGTTGTTCTCCGTCATCGCGATCCGCACTGTCGTCGTGTCCGTCGGGACCGTCGCCGGCCTCGCGGCCGATGCCTCCGCCGGGACCGACGCCGCCGACCCGCCGGGCGTCGTCAGGGTCGTCGCCGCGCGGCCGGGACCGCGCCGAGCACGACGCCGGCCGCCATCGCCACGACCGCGGCCGCCGCCACGACCGCCAACGGGGCCGCCGCCACGGCGGCTCGCCGACCACGGCCCGCGTCTGGCTGCTGTTACGCAAGTGGCTGATGGGACCACAGCCTATCGACCGCCGTCCGCCGACCGGTGCCACCGCGCCGACGTGGCAGCGCGGCGCGTGGGCCCCCGGAGGGGAGCCTCGCCCGCCGCGACCATCCCGGTACACTGCCCGCCGTGCGAGTCGACCAGGTCATTCCGTCCCTGGCCAGCCGCGACGCCATCGGCGTCCACACCCTCACGCTGACCAACGCCCTCCGTGACGTCGGGATCGACTCCGACATCTTCTACGGCAACGCCACGCCCGATGTCGCCGATCTCGGCCGCCCCGTCGTCGAGCTCGGCCGGGCCGCCCGTGACCGGTGGCTCCTCTACCAGTCCTCGATCGGCAGCCCCGTCTTCGACATCCTCGCCGCCCGGACCGAGCCGAAGCTCGTCAACTACCACAACATCACCCCCGCTCCCCTGCTCGCGCCCTGGGAGCCGAACGTCGGCTACGAGGTCTCCCTCGGCCGCACCCAGCTCGCCCGGCTCGCCGCCGAGAGCCGGCTCGCCGTCGCCGACTCCACGTTCAACGAGACCGAGCTGCGCGATGCCGGCTACACGAACACCGCGGTCGTCCCCCTGCTGATCGACATGACCGCCACCGGCGCCGACCCCGATCCCGAGCTCGCCGGCCGGCTCGCCGCCGCCAAGGAGCGCGGCGGCGCCGACCTCCTCTTCGTCGGCAAGATCTCCCCGCACAAGGCGCCCCACGATCTCGTCAAGATGCTCGCCGTCTACCGGCGCCTCTACGACCCCTCCGCCCGGCTCTGGCTCGTCGGGTCACCGCTCGGCGACAAGTACGGTCCCGCGCTCGCCGGCTTCGTCCACGACCTCGACCTCGACGACGCGGTCACCGTCACCGGCTCCGTCACCGCCGCCGACCTCGAGGCCTACTACCAGGCCGCCGACGCCTTCGTCTGCGCCTCCGACCACGAGGGCTTCTGCGTCCCGCTCGTCGAGGCCATGGGCCACCGCGTCCCCGTCGTCGCCAACGGCGTCACCGCCATCCCCGAGACCGTCGGCCGCGCCGGGATCGTCCTGCCCGACAAGAACCCCCTCCGGTTCGCCGCCGCCGTCCACCGCGTCGTCACCGACGACGATCTCCGCGGCCGGATCGCCGCCGCCGCGGCCGACCGCGTCGCCACCTTCTCCGTCACCCGGTCCACCGACCGGTTCGTCGAGCTCGTCCGCGACGCCGTCGGCGCCTGACCGGGACGCGGCTCTGGCCGTCGTCGTCGGCTGGGCGTCTGGTCGGCGGGCGGCCGGCCGTCTCGTCGGCTGGCCGTCTGGCCGTCTGGCCTCGGCGCTTCCCGCTTCGAGTCGCCTTTGAGCCGTCTTGAGGCGCCTTCGAGTCGCCGGAGCTTCGGTAGCCGGGTTGCCGAGGGCTCTCGGTAGCCGGGTTGCCGGGATTACCAATCCCGAAGACCGGACCCGGCCCGAATCCAGGCTCCGAAGACCGGACCCGGCCCGAATCGCCACCAGCACGGCATCTGATCACATGATTTTTCATTAGTTATCGTTCCATCAGTTGTTGTTACACCCACCTGTGATGATCGATGCGTGCTGACTGCCGGAAGAGTCCGCCAAGCCGCTGCCATGATCCGAGCCGCGCTCACCGACCTCGCACCTGATGCCCTCTCCGGCGCCGAGGCCGCCGCGCTCGCTGCCGCCTGCGCTGACGCCGAGCGCTTGCTCGCCGCGACGAAGGCCCGACTCAGCCTGCGGGTCGCCGAGACCGACACCCACCGTGAGGCCGGGTACCGGACGGTCGCCGATTGGCTGGCTGCCATCTCCCGAACGCCAGTCCACCAGACCAAGGATCTCCTCCAAACCGCCGAGCAGGTCGCATCGAACCCACAGCTCGATGCCGCATGGACCCGCGGCGACCTCTCCGTCGCCCAGGCCAAGCTGATCGGGAACACCGCCAAGCTCGACCGGACGGCCACCGGCGCCCTCCTCGACACCGCGGCCGGCGGGTCGTACGCCGACGTCCGGGCTGCCGCGGAGAACGTGAAGCGACGGGTCCGCGGCGAGGACGGCGAGCAGGCCCGCGAGGCCAGGGCACACGCCGGCCGCTTCTGCCGTGTTTGGGAGCCCGACGGTGGTGGAACCCGTCTGGAAACGTGGTTGAGCAAACGGGACGGCGGCCGCCTGCTGGCTCGACTCGAAGCCGAGACCGAGATCGTCGTCCGGGAGGCCCGGGCGGCCGGCCTCCGGGAACCCCACGACCGCTACCGTGCCGACGCGCTCGTCCGGCTGCTCGGCCGGCCCGGCAGCGACTCGTGCCGGCAACGGCGGGCCCGACGCCCACGTCCTCGTCCGAGTCGACGCCGCTGCCCTACGCCGCGGCGCCGTCGACGGTGACGAGGTCTGCGAGATCCGAGGCGTCGGACCCGTGCCAGTCGCCACCGCCCGGGACCTGCTCGGCGACTGCCTCCTGAGCATCCTCGTCACCGACGGCATCGACGTTCGGACGGTTACGAGCCGACGGCGCACCATCCCCGCAGGCCTTCGGACCGCCCTCGTCGAGCGGGACCCGATCTGCGTCGTCCCCGGCTGCACGGTTGCCCACGGCCTGGAGATCGACCACTGGCGCGTCGACTTCGCCGACGGTGGTCCAACCGAGTTGGCCAACCTCGCCCGCGCTCTGCGCGGCCCACCACCGCCTGAAGACCGCCGCCGGCTGGCGACTAACCGGTGGTCCGGGCCGGTGGGGCTGGAAACGACCAAAACGACGGGCTCGGGCTCCGTCGTAGGACTCGGTCAGCGTCGGCTGTCGACGATCTTTCCCTCGAGCCGCGTCAGCCGCGGTCGAGCCGCGTCAGCCGCGGACGCCGAGCAAGCAGATCGACGAGCCGGTCGCCGGCACCGGCCAGGCCGAGCTCGGGCAACCGCCGTCGGCCGGCGTCCACCAGAGCAGCCCGCCGCGCCGCGTCCACCTGCACGTCACGGACCGCGTCGGCCACGACCACCGGGTCCTTGTCGTCGAGGAGGACGCCGGCGTCGCCGAGCACCTCCGGGAGCGCCCCCTCGCGGTACGCCACCACCGGCAGGCCGTGGGCCATCGCCTCGACCACCGGCAGGCAGTAGCCCTCGTGCTCCGACGAGACGACGAGGACGTCCGCCGAGTCGTAGGCGTCCGCCAGCGCGGCGTCGGTGACCTTGCCGGCGAACTGCACCGCGTCGGCCAGCCCGAGATCGGCGACGTAGCGGTGGAGCGCGTCGACGTACGCCGGCAGCGCCGGCTTGCCGATCACCAGCAGCGTCGGCGTCGGCGTCGTGCCGAGCCCGGTAGGCCAGGAGCGCCGCCACCGTGTCTTCGACCGCCTTGTTCGGCGCCAGCCGTCCGACCGCCAGCCAACGCGCCCCCTTCTCGCGCTCTCGCCCGGTCGCCGACCACCGGCCGGTCGGGCGCCCGGCGCCGACTCGCCGTCGTTCGACCGATGGCCGGCCGGCTCGCCGTCGATCGACCGCCCGGTGTCGAGCAGTCCGACGATCGGCGGCACGACCTCGGTCGCCGCGAACCCGGCCGCCGTCAGATCGGCCCGGTTGACCTCCGAGACCGCGACGCCGAGGACGGCCCGCTCGGCCAGGTCGGCCAGCTCCTGCTGGGCCCGAACCTGGTGCCGCGCCAACCCGTTGTCCCACGGCGCGAACAGCTCCGGCGGCGTGACGTTGTGGTAGTTCACGACCAGCCGCCCGCTGGTCCTCAGCAACCGGTCCGCCAGCGCCGACGCGGTAGCGAACTGGTACACGAGCACGTCGTCCGGACGGTCCGCGTACGTCGACGCCGGCCGCGTCGAGCCGGCCGTCGCCGCGTCGTCGAGCTCGACGTAGATCTCCGACTCGACCCCCCTCGACCGGAGGATCCGCTGGACGGCCAGCGTGTGCTGGCCGACCGCATCGCCGACGTGGAGCATCGGCACGAACTGGTGGACCGACGTCACCGCCGCCCTCGGACCGCGTACGTGCTCCCCGCCCCGACGACCGTCGCCACGTCGACGTAGCCGGCCCGAGCCAGCAGCATCTCCCACGTCGCCGGATGCAGCGGGCGTCCCGGTACGAGGTCGCGGGCCACCGCGTCCCACGCCTCTTCGACCACCTCCGGACGGGTCCCGATGATCATCACGGCCCCGCCGTCGCCGAGACGGTCAGTGGCCGTCGCCAGCAGACCGACCTGCTCGTCGACCGGCACCCGGTCGACGACACCGGCCAGGACGATGCCGCCGAGCGACCCGGACGGGACGGACTCGAGCAGCTCGCGGACCGATCCGACATGGACGTCGAGCCCCGCCTCCGCCGCGCCCCACGCCACCGCGCCCCTCGGCTCGGCCACCCGGACCGACATGCCGGCGCCGGCCAGCGAGCGGGCCACTCCGCGGCCGCACTCGCCGACGACCACCGGGCCGCCCGCCGTGCCCATCCACTCGACCGCCGCCGCCGCCCACTCGTCGGTGGCCGGTGGTTCGACCAACCACGCCATGCCGTCCACCGGGTTGTCCCGGCGGTCCCGGCGCCCCTCCAGCTCCTCGACCCGGGCCGCCAGGAACCGCAGCGCCTCGACCATCGCCGCGAACCCCTCCCGGACCGCACCCAAGCCCTTGCGCAGCTCCTCCCGCGTCGCGTCGCCGGCCGCCGTGGCCGCCCGGGCCGCGATCCACGGTTCGATCCGTGACAGCAGATGCCGGTCGGCCGCCTCCCGGACCGCTCCGCGGGGCGCGGGGGGCGGCGGTGGTGGCGGCGGCGGGGGGTCCGGCACGGTCACCTTTTCCAACCGCCCGAACGCGGCGGAGAAGTTCCAACGGTCCGTTCCCTGGGGCCGGAGCCGGCGGAACGCGGCCGCCAGATCCTCCAAGAAGGCCGGCGACGGAGGCGACGGCAGAGGCGACGGCGGCGAGGAAGAGTCGCTTTTCCGATCGGGGTCCGGGGTAGATTGAGCGCCGCTTGTCCCCGTCCCGACATCCGTCACGGCTGGCGATCTTAACGGGCGCCCGTAGTGTCATGGCCGTTGGACAGCGTTTCAACCACCGGGATCGGGTCAACGAAGCACGCCATCCGTCACCAACGCTCGGCCGCGAGCCTTGACAAAAGGGAGCGCAGATGACAGCACGTAGGCACGTTCGAGCCGCCGTCGCGGCAGTTGCCGCCATCACCGGAGGAGGGCTCGCCGTCCTCGGCGCCAGCGCCGTTCCGGCGCTCGGCGGCGCACCGGCCGCCGGGGCCGCGACAATCAACTTCGGCAATCCGACGTGGACCGTCGGACCGCTGAACGACGCCGGCAAGCCAATCGCGCTGTCGTCGCCCAACGAGGCGACACTGCCCGGCGGGCCCGCCGTCGTCGTCGGCGACGAGTCCGGCAACGTCTACGCCTACAACCTCGCCTCCGGCGCGCCGGTCTGGACGTACAACACCGGTGCCCCCGTCGACTCGACCCCGTCGGTGGCCGCCGACGACGGCCGGGAGCTCGCTCGACTCCGTCTTCGTCGGCACCGGCAACGCCGGCAGTCCGTTCTCCGGTGGCTACCAGGCCGTGAGCCCGAGCGGTGGCGACAAGTGGTTCGTGCAGGCGACGAACCCACCGACCGACAGCAACGCCCGCAACGGCGTCCAGGCGTCGATGGCCGTCGGCAACCTGCAGAGCGGCCTCGACGTCGTCGCCGGCTCGCTCGGCGAGAACCAGTACGCCATGACAGCCGGCAGCGGTGGCGTCCTGAACGGGTTCCCGTGGTACCAGGGCGACAGCGACTTCACCACCCCCGCCCTCGCCGACCTCTACGGCAACGGACAGACCGAGATCGTCGAGGGCGGCGACTCGACGGCTGGCAACTCGTACACAACGCCGTACGCCAACGGTGGCCACATCCGCGTCCTCGCGCCGACCGGGAACGCCGGCCAGCCGAAACCCAACGGTGGCCTCGTCTGCCAGTACACAACGAACGAGACCGTCGAGTCGTCGCCCGCCGTCGGCCAGTTCCTCGCCGGCTCCGCCGTCGGCATCGTCGCCGGCACCGGCGCCACGTTCAACCAGTCCAACACCAACCAGCTGCTCGCCCTCAACACCAGCTGCGGGCTCCAGTGGACGGCGACGCTCAACGGCAACACCAAGAGCAGCCCGGCCCTCGCCGACGTGCTCGGCAACGGCCAGCTCCAGGTCGTCGAGGGCACCGACAACGGCCGGAGCGGATCGGTGTACGCCCTCAACGGCGCCAACGGCTCCGTCGCCTGGAGCACGTCGGTCGGCCGGGTCATCGGCTCCGTCGTGACCGCCGACCTCGGCTCCGGCTACCAGGACGTCCTCGCCCCGACCGTCAACGGCGTCGTCGTCCTCGACGGCAAGACCGGGAGCGTCATCACGACGCTGCAGTCGAACACCGGCTTCCAGAACTCGCCGCTGATCACGAAGGACCCGAACGGGACGATCGGGATCACCCTGGCCGGCTACCAGGGCTCCGGGAGCTTCATCTACCACTACGAGATCGGCGGCTCGAACGGCTCCGTCGTCAACGAGCCCGGCGCCTGGCCGCAGTTCCACCACGATGCCCAGCTCACCGGGAACGCCGGCACCCCGCCACCGGTCGTGAACGTGCCCTGCACAGCGCCGGCCGGCGCCCCGAACGGCTACTACCTGTCCGCCTCTGACGGCGGGATCTTCAGCTACGGCAACCTGCCGTTCTGCGGGTCGACCGGCAACCTCGTCCTCAACCAGCCGGTCGTCGGCATGGCCGTCACCAGGAACGGCGGCGGGTACTGGGAAGTCGCCAAGGACGGCGGCCTCTTCGCCTTCGGCGACGCCCCGTTCTACGGCTCGATGGGCGGCAAGCCGCTGAACCAGCCGGTCGTCGGCATGGCCGCCAATCCGAACGGCAACGGCTACTGGGAGGTCGCCGTCCGACGGCGGGCTCTTCGCCTTCGGCACAGCGCCGTTCTACGGCTCGATGGGCGGCAAGCCGCTGAACCAGCCGATCGTCGGCATGGCGGCCACGCCCGACGGCAAGGGCTACTGGCTCGTCGCGTCCGACGGCGGGCTCTTCGCCTTCGGCGACGCCCACTTCTACGGCTCGATGGGCGGCAAGCCGCTGAACCAGCCGGTCGTCGCCCTGGCCGCCAACGCCAACGGCAACGGGTACTGGGAGGTCGCCGCCGACGGTGGCATCTTCGCCTTCGGCACAGCGCCGTTCTACGGCTCGATGGGCGGCAAGCCGCTGAACCAGCCGATCGTCGGCATGCAGGCCGTCGCCGGCGGCTCCGGGTACCGCTTCGTCGCCGCCGACGGTGGCATCTTCGCCTTCGGCACAGCGCCGTTCTACGGCTCGATGGGCGGCAAGCCGCTCAACAAGCCGATCGTCGCCATGGCCGGCTTCTGACCGATCGGGCTGGTCGACCTGTCCTGACGACCGTCCAGCGCAGAGAGGGCGCCTTTGCGCACCTTCCCTGCGCTGGTACGTTTCGAGGCTTGAGACGCGCTCCTGCCCTCCGCCTGGCCGGGCTCGCCCTGGCCCTCGTCTGCACCACGACCGGATGGACGGCCCTCACCGGATGGACGGCCCTCGGGGCCTCCCCCGCCGGTGCCGCGACAACAGCGCTCAGCGCGGCCCTGAAGAACCCCGTCTGGCACGTCACACTGCCCGACGCCGGTCACCCGATCGCCGAGTCGTCACCCAACGTCGCCACCCTCGACGGCGGCGGCTCCGCCGTCGTCGTCGGTGACCGGGCCGGAAAGGTCTACGCCTACCACCTCCAAGGCGGCTCTCCCGTCGGCGGTTGGCCGACCCAGGACGGCGGCGCGCCGATCGACGCCACCCCGTCCGTCGCCACCCTCGGCGGCAGCAGCCTCGACAGCGTCTTCGTCGGGTCCGGCAACGCCACACATCCGACAGTCGGCGGCTACCAGGCCTACGGCCCGTCCGGCAACGGCCTCTGGAACGCCGCGGTCGTCGACCCGGCCTCGGACACACAGCCGGCCCAGGGCGTCCAGGCGTCGCTGGCCGTCGGCAACCTCCAGGGGAGCACCGACGTCGTCGCCGGCTCGCTCGACCAGGAGGAGTACGCCCTCGACGCCGGCAGCGGGTCCACGCTGAAGGGCTGGCCGTTCTTCACCTCCGACAGCGTCTTTTCGACCGCCGCCCTCGCCGACCTGTACGGCACCGGCCAGACCGAGGTCGTCGAAGGCGGCGACCAGACCGGCGGGTTCGGCAACGGCCGGACGTACACCCAGGGCGGGCACCTGCGCATCCTCAACAGCCAGGGCGGGCTCATCTGCCACTACGACACCAACCAGACCGTCCATTCGTCGCCCGCGGTCGGCGGCTTCCTGGCCGGCGGGGCGACCGGGATCGCCGTCGGGACCGGGTCGTACTTCGGCGGCGCCTCCGACTCGGACACCCTGAAGGCGTTCAACAGCGACTGCGGCCTGCAGTGGTCGACGACGCTCCCCGGCTACACGACAAGCAGCCCGGCCCTCGCCGACCTGACCGACAACGGAACGCTCGACGTCGTCGAGGGCGTGACCACGTCGAGCGGCCAGGGGGCCGTCTCGGCCGTGACAGGGGCGACCGGCAAGGTGCTCTGGACCACGCCGGTCCCCGATGCCGTCCTCGGGTCCGTCGTCACGTTCGACATGGCCGCCACAGGCCACGAGGACGTCCTCGTGCCCATGTACCCGACGAGCGGCGCACCGACAGCCCAGGGCGTCGACGTGCTCAACGGGACCACCGGGGCCGTCATCACCTCCTTCGCCACCAACCTCGGCTTCCAGAACTCGCCCCTCGTCACCGACGACCCGACAGGGAGCATCGGGATCACCGTCGCCGGCTACGGCGGCGCCACAGACGTCGGCTGGATCGAGCACTACGTCATCCCCGGGACGGACGGCGCGGCGGCCGTCGGCAACGGCGCGTGGCCCGAGTTCCACCACGACCCGCAGCTGACCGGCAACGCCGGCGGCACGCCCGCCGCCGGGTCGGTGCCCGCCTGCTCGATCCCCTCCGGTGCTCTGCAGGGCTACAACCTCGTCGCCAGTGACGGCGGCGTCTTCTCGTTCGGCGGCACGCCGTTCTGCGGGTCGACGGGCGGGATGACCCTGAACGCGCCGATCGTCGGGATGGCGATGGCCTCGAACACCGGCGGCTACTGGTTCGCGGCGTCCGACGGCGGCGTCTTCGCCTATGGCGGCGCCCAGTTCTACGGCTCGATGGGCGGTCGGCCGCTGAACGAACCGATCGTCGCCATCGCCGCCACCCCCGACGGCCAGGGCTACTGGCTCGTCGCGTCCGACGGTGGGATGTTCGCCTTCGGCGACGCGCAGTTCTACGGCTCGATGGGCGGCCGCCCGCTGAACCAGCCGATCGTCGGCATGGAACCGACCACCGACGGGCTCGGCTACCGGCTCGTCGCGGCCGACGGCGGGATCTTCGCCTTCGGGCCGGACGCCCAGTTCTTCGGCTCGATGGGCGGCAAGCCGCTCGTCGCCCCGATCGTCGGTCTGGCCGACGACGTCGCCACCGGCGGGTACTGGGAGGTCGCGGCCGACGGCGGCATCTTCGCCTTCGGCGCCACATTCTTCGGCTCGATGGGCGGTCGGCCGCTCGTCGCCCCGATCGTCGGCATGGCCGCCAGCCTGAACGGTTACGGCTACCGCTTCGTCGCCGCCGACGGCGGCATCTTCTCCTTCGGCGACGCCACATTCTACGGATCGATGGGCGGACGGCCCCTCAACCGACCGATCGTCGGCCTCGCCGGAACCTGACCGTCCATCCCGATCACCCGCTTCCCGGTGCAGTATTTCCGAGATGCGGGGCGGGATTTACCGGATGCGGGGCCGGCGGCACACCGGGCGAGGCGAACGAACGGTCCGTGGCCTGGCGGTCGTCCTGTCGCTCGGGGCCACGGCCGCCGTCCTGACGTCGTGCAGTAGCGCGCCTCGACCGGCCGCCGCCCCGTCGTACGCCAGGGCCAGTTCGGGCGAGCCCCCACAACCGCCGACGCAGGGTCCTCAGCCGAACCCGAACGGCCGAGGGTCCGTGCATCTGAACATCGTCAACGGGCTGCTCGACGGCTCGGCTATCTACAACGGCGACTTCGCTGACCCCTTCGCCCTGCACGTCGGGGCAACCGTCTACGTGTACGCGTCCGACACGACGACCGCCCACATCCCGGTGCTCGCCGCCGACCCCACCACCGACTTCGCCGGCCAGTACCTCGGCGACGCCCTGCCGACCCTCCCCTCGTGGACCTTCCCCGGCTACCAGTGGGGCCCGGCCGTCTGGGCCCGACCGGACGGAACCTACGTCCTCTACTACGCCACCCCCGACCAGGCCCCGTCGTCGGCGTGCATCGCCGACGCCCAGCGGGCGCACGTCACCGCCGGGCTCTGTTACCTCGCCTGGAGCAAGGAGAGCCGCCAGTGCCTCTCCCGGGCGGTTGCCTCGTCGCCGACCGGGCCGTTCGTCGACGACTCGACCGGTCCGTTCATCTGCCCCCGCCGACAGGGCGGGGCGATCGACCCGAGCGTGTTCGTGTCGGCCGACGGGACGCCGTACCTCGTCTGGAAGAGCGACGGCAACGGCTACGGGCTCCCGACCGCCATCTACTCGGAGCGGCTGACGAGCGACGGCCTGGCGGTCGCCGGGCCGCCGCACCGGTTGATCGGCGCCACCCAGCCATGGGAGGGAAATCTGGTCGAGGGACCGTCGATGGTCGAGGCCGGCGGTGCCTACTGGCTCTTCTACTCCGCCAACGACTGGGATACCCCCAACTACGCCATCGGCGTCGCCCGCTGCCGGACCGTCGACGGCCCCTGCCAAAAGCCGCTCGACCACCCCCTGCTCTCCACCGCCAACGACCCCGCCAACGACCAGGGCCCGGGCGGCCAGGAGTTCCTCGACGTCGGTGGGTTCGTCTGGATGGTCCACCACGGCTGGCTGCCCGGGCAGGCCGGCACGCCCAACGGCCAGCGGCGCCTGTACGTCGACCTCGTCGCCTTCGACGGGCCGCACGGCCAGCCCGCCCTCGCCGCCGGCCCGTTGGCCGCCGCGCTGGCCGACGTCATCGACGGCGCCACGGTTCCGGGCCAGCCGACCAACCCGCCGGACGCGTACCTCGACGAGGTCCATGCCAGCGCGTCGCCGTACGCCAAGCAGTCCGACCGCGCCCTGCTCGCGCTCGGGCACGGCACGTGCACGTCGCTCGGCGGTTCGCAGACCGCCGCCGAGGGCGAGAAACTCGTCGACGGCGCTCTGCGGAAAGGCGCCGACCCGCTCGGTCGGGCGGTACCGGTCGCCTTCGCCGTCCAGCAGCTCTGCCCGCAGTACTTGCCCGGCCTCCGCCAGGACGCTCCAGTCGATGCTCTATCACTAGGGATCACCAGGGTGACCTGAAGGAGGCTCGACCATGAAGCTCGCGGTGGCCGGCGGCACCGGCGTCGTCGGACGACACGTCGTTCGGGCCGCCCGAGACCGGGGGCACGACGTCGTCGTCGTCAGCCGGTCCGAGGGGATCGACCTCCGCTCCGGCGCCGGACTGTCCCACGCCCTCGACGGCGTCGACCGCATCCTCGACACGGCCAACGTGGCGACGATGCGGCGGGCCGAGGGAGCCGCGCTGTTCACCGAGATGACCCGGCACCTCCAGTCGGCCGGCGTCGAACAGGGCGTGTCCGGGCTGGTGACGCTCTCCATCGTCGGTCTCGAACGGGTCTCGCTCGGCTACTACCAGGCGAAGCTCGCCCAGGAGGCTGCGGCCAAGGCCGGTCCGCTCCCGGTCACGATCGTCCGGGCCACCCAGTTCCACGAGTTCCCGGCCCAGGTGCTCGGCCGCGCCCGGACCGGCCCGGTCGCTTTCGTGCCGCACATGCGCGTCCAGCCCGTCGCCGCCCGAGCGCTGGCCGAGATCCTGGTCGACATGGTCGAGCGACCGGCCGGCGGCGACACCGTCGAGGTCGCCGGACCGGCGATCGCCGATCTCATCGCCCTGGCCCGGGCAACCGTACGCCGGCGGGGCCGCCACTTGGCCGTCCTCCCGCTACGGGTGCCCGGAGCGGCCGGGAAGGCGATGCGGACCGGCGGGCAGCTCCCCGGCCCCGGTGCCCGGATCGTCGGACCGACGTTCGACGAGTGGCTTCGGACCGACGACTCGGCCCTCCCCACGTTCTGACAGCCCACGTTTTGACAGCGACGCGTCGTCCACCTCTGGGGAGAGGCCGGTGGCACCGCACCGGCGACGGCACCTACTAGGGTCCCCGACGGCCATGGGATCGCTGCGTCGGACGTTGACGGCCGGGATCCTGTTCACGCTCTGTCTCCCCGGCGCGGCGGCCAGCGCGGCCAGCGCGGCCAGGCCGACTCGACCAACCGCTGGCCACGGACGAGCGAGGGACGCGGCGAGCGCCCCGACCGATGGCGGCCCGGACCGGTCGACGACGACCATGGCGGCGGCGACCGTTCCGTACCAGTACATCGCCAAGGCGTACACCGAGCTGCTGGGCCGGGCCCCGGAGCCGGCCGAGTGGGCGAACGCGGTCGGGTACTTCCGCGCCGCCGGCTGCTCGCCGGCCTCTCTGCGCCGGTTCGGCGACACCGTCCTGTCGTCGACGGCGTACCACGACGACTACCCGCCGGGCCCGCAGACCGCCGGGGCGATCGTCCTGACGCTGTACCGGTTCGTCCTCAACCGCGAGCCGGACGCGGCCGGCTACGTCGAGAACCGCGACGAGATCGCCAGCGGTCGGGTCAGCCCGCTCGACGCGGCCGGCGATCTCTACGAGACGACCGAGTTCACCGGGCTCACCGCCCCGGCGATCTGCGATCCGACCAACCCGAACTACTACTTCGGCGAACCCGGGAACTGGACCGGCTACCCGGCCATCCAGACGCCGGACCAGGGCACACCGGGGCCGGACGGCAGCGAAGCCGTCCTCCAAGCCGCCCTCGACGCCCGGTCGGCGGCTGGCGGCGGCGTGTTCGCCCTGCCCGCCCGGTCGGTCACCGGCCTGACGACCACGCTGGTCGTGCCGGGCAACGTCACGCTGACGCACGGTCGGCGACCCGGACCCGAACCGGTACGCCGAGATGGGCCGGCTCGTCCGGCTGCCCGGGTTCGGGCCGCTCCCCGACTACTCCGGCGAGGAGCTCGTCCGGCTACAACCGGGCGCCAAGCTGGAGCACGTCTGGGTCGACGGCCAGCGCGACGCGCCATCGCCGAACGACTTCTTGATCTTCGACGTCCGGATGCTCGGCGGGACCGGGACGACCGTCCGTGACGACCGGATCGGGAACCCGTACGGCGCGTCCGACCTGGAGGACGACAGCACAGGCTCCAACGTGCCCGGCGCTATCGCCTGCGCCCGCAACGTCGTCTCCGACAACCTCGTCGAGGCCTACGGGTCGACCCACGTCGTCGCGGCCGGCTCGCCCGAGCACCCAGAGGCGGACGGGCTGGGGATCTACTGCCAGGACACGACCGTCGCCGACAACGACATCGTCGACGTCTCCGACACTGCGGTGGCCCTGTTCGACGGCGCGTCCTTCCTGGCGACGAGCCGGCCGCAGCATTCGAAGATCCTCGACAACACGGTCGTCTCCGCCGGGAACTCGTACTCGTTCGGGATCGCCACCGACCCGTCGTACGCGCTCCACCAGGGCGCTGAGCCCGGCGGTGACCAGCCGGCGGTGACCAGCCGCTCGTTCGCCGGGACCGTCATCGCCGACAACCGGTTCTGGAGCGGCACCCGCACGCACATCGGCGTCGTCCTCAGCTCCGGCACCCACGATCTGTTCGGCTCGACCGTCCACCAGAACTGCGCGCTGCCCGATACCGGTGGTCAGGCCGAGTGCGGCGGCGGCCGCAACGCCCTCGGTGCGACCTGGACCGGCAACTCGACCGGCGGCCAGCTCCTCGAAGCCGAGATCGGCATCTACGTCGGCGGGACCGTCGACGCCACGTTCCGCGCCAACGACCTGTCACGCCTGGTCGAGGTCGTCGGCGGGTTCTGCCCGCACTTCCCGGTGGTCCTGGCCCCCGGGTTCGCCACCGGGGTCCGGCTGACAAGACGGAGCCGGGCCGGGCACGGTGCACCAGGACGTCGATCTGGCCAGTGACAGCTGCGTCAACCCGGCCTTCTGAGGCCGGGGGCTACAGGACGCCGGCCGGCCGCTTGCCGCGGTCGACGACGCCGGTCAGGAAGTCCGCGTACCGGCGGATGAGCACCGGCCACTGGTAGTACTCGTCGACGTACGCCCGTCCCCGCTCGCCGAGCCGTCGCCGGAGATCGGCGTCGGCCAGCAGCCGGTCGAGGATGGCTTCGAACTCCCGGTACGAGCCGAACCAGAGCCCGCCGCCGGAGCGCTCGCAGTGCTCGCGGGTCGGGTCGCAGGTGGCGTTGACGACGACCGGGATCCGCTCGATCCACGCTTCGAGGACGACGAGCGAGAACGACTCGAGGGCCGACGGGGAGACCGAGACGGTGGCGTCGCGCACGATGTCCCACTTGTCGGCCTCGTCGACGATCCCCGTCAGCACCACGTCCGGATGGTCGGGGATCTTGGCCGAGATCGGCCCGACGAGGGCGAGGGCGAGCGGACCGGGTGGCGCTCCTTGTACGTCCGGAAGAACGCGGCGAGCATCGACGAACCCTTGTGGTCGTCGACCCGGCCGACGCTGACGATGTACGGCCGGTCGCCGAGACCGAGCACGTCGGCGCCCGGGCGCCCACCGGCGGTGCCTTCGGCGACGCCGAGACCGAGGACGATCTGCGGCCGGTCGGCCACCGGGTGCACCCGCTGGACGAGCCGTCGCTCGGCGATCGTGTGGTAGCAGAGCGCGTCGGCATTGGCGTACGTGCCCCGGAAAGCCGGCAGGTAGAGCGCGGGCTCGTCGTGGGCGGCCGGGTGCAGCACCGCGGGCATCGGCACGCGGCCGATGCCGCGGACCGTCGGGTAGTAGAGGTACGGGTAGAACGCGGCGACGTCGACGTCGCTGTCGCAGAGCGCCTCGATCAGCGCCGGCGTCACCGGACCGTTGAGGTCGACCCAGCGTTCGGACTCCCGGCGCGTCGCTTCGGCCGGGGCGATGCGGAGGCGGCCGTCCAGCCCGTAGAAGTCCGGGTCCCGACCGGCGGCCGACGCGAACCGGTGGACCGTCACCCCGTTGAGCTCGCTGTCGCCCGCCGGGAGCTCGTCGTCCCACGAGATGTGATCGAGCGCGCCGGTCGAGAACACCTCGACGTCCCAACCACACTCCGAGACGAGATGCTCGGCCAGCTGGCGGGCGGCCGTCTCGGCGCCACCCATGATCTCCGGCCCGTACCGCGGCGTGACGAACGCGACCCTCATCGGGTGTTCCCCCGCCTGGTCGGGGTCCCGGCAGCGGCAGTGGCAGGGCCGGCCTCGGGCCTGGCGGCGTCGGCGTCGGCGTCGGCGTCGGCGACCGACGCGATGGCGTCGACGGTCCGCTGCCCCGATCCGGCGAGCGTGTGCTCGGTCACCTGCCGGCGACCGGCGACGACGAGCCGGTCCCGCAGCGACTGGTCGGTGAGCACCCGGCGGACGGCCGCGGCGATCACCGACGGACCGGCCGGGTCGAGCAGCAATCCGGCATCACCGACGGTGCCGTCGACCGCGCCGGCCGACCGGGCGACGACCGGGACGCCGACATGCATGGCCTCGAGCAGCGGCACCCCGAAGCCCTCGTGGAGCGACGCCGAGACGTACACGTCGGCCGCGTCGAAGTACGCGGCAAGGGCCGCGTCGGAGACCTCGCCAGCGATCCGGACGGCCCCCTGCAGGCCGAGGTCGGCGATGAAGGCCCGGAGGGCGGCGAGGTAACGGTTGGACGGCGTCGACCCGACGAGATGCAGCCGGGCGGTCGGGTCGTAGAGGCGACGGTAGGCCCAGAGGGCTTTGACCAGGTCGTGCTGAGCCTTCGAGGGCACGACCCGGCCGACGAAGAGCCAGTCCGTCCCGGCCGCGCCAGTGCCGGCCGCGCTAGCTCTGACCGCGCTAGCTCCGACCGCGCCAACACCGGCCGCGCCGGCGCCGGCTCCCGACGGCGCCACCTGACCGGCCAGCCGGGCGACCTTCTCGGCGGCCAACCGGGCGGCGACCCGCTGATCGGGCGCGGTGACCAATCGGTCGAGGTCGACGAGGACGGGGACGACGGCCGTCCGCGGGCAACCGGCGGCAACGAGGTCGACCTCGTTGTAGTGGCTGTCGGCGAGCCCGAGGACCGACCGCGGCGCGAGCGCGGCAAGTTGCCGGAGCGCTTCGGCCGATCGGCGGGCCGGTTCGGGGTCCCACCGCTCGGAGAGCTCCGGACGAGTGATGTTGTGGTAGTCGAGGACGAGCGGCTCGGAGCGGGCGAGGAGGAAGTCGGCGACGGCCGACGACGTCGAGAGCTGGTAGACGAGGACGTCGCCGGGACGGGCCCGACGCGGGTACTCCTCCAGCGGGAGCGATTCGGCGAGCAGCTCGTCGTGCGTCGCCTCGGCGAAGATCTCCGACCGCCACCCGGCGGCGCGGAGGGCGTCGCGGAGCAGCAACGTATGGCTCCCGGTGGCGTCTCGCGGGATGAGCGCGGGGACGAACTGGTGGACCGCTCCCGAGCGAGAGCCGGTGGCCACCGCGACGCCGACGCCGGTCGCGGACCGGGCGTTCACCGGATCGTGTCGAGGACGGCGACGACGAGATAGTCGGTCGCCGAGGGTCCCTCGTGCACGGCCACGGCGTAGCCGAGGGAGGGAAGGAGGTGGGCCCACGTCGCCGGGCGGAGCGGGCGGCCGGGCGCGAGGTCGGCCTCCGGCGGTGCGTCGTCGGCGTCCCAACCGGCCGGCGACATCGAGTGCACGACGAGGACGCCGTCGGGGGCGAGCCGGTCCCGGAGCAGCCCGAGCAGCTGCTGACGCTCGCCGTGGGCCATCCCGTCGACGACGCCGCCGAGGACGACGCCGCCGAGGGAGGCTGGCTCGACGGCACGTAGATGGTCGAGGACGGGCTCCTCGCGGAGGTCCCCGGCCGGCTCGTCCCGGTCGGTCCGGCCGGGCCGCGGGTCGACGCCGTAGGCGTCGACGTGGTCGTCGGCGAGCACACCGATGAGCCAGCCATCGCCGCAGGCCGCGTGGAGAACCCGGCCGGGCGCACCGGCGAGCGCCTTGCGGGCCTCGGGCACCCACCAGGCGTCGGCCGCGGTCGCACCGGGCGCGTCGACGACGGGAGCCGGCGGGACCTCCTGGGCGTCGAGCTGCCGGCGGAGCTCGGCGACCCGGTCGTCGAGCAGGTGCAGCGCCCGGCTGGTGGCGCTGGCGAACTGGGACACCTGATGGGTGATGTAGCCGATGTACCAGAGGTTGAGCGACCGGAGGCCCTTCTTGATCGCCGCGCCGCCGGACTTGTTCGAGCCGATCGGGACGACCGGATCGATGAACGCCGCCGTGTCGACCAGCCGGAGGGCGTCGTCGAGCCCACCGCCGCGGCCGGCCACCGGGGAGTGCTCGAGGAAGAGCTCGTCGAGCTCCCGCTCGATCCGCGCCGGCAGATCGCCCGAGGACCGCCGGCGGCGGACCTCGTCGTCGATCTCCAGCATGACCTGCGCCAGGTACGCCCGGTCGTCTTCGCTCACGCCAACTCCCCGCTCACGCCAACTCCCCGGTCACGTCAGCTCCCGGCTCACGCCGACTCGACCATCTCGGTCGGGACGATGGCCACCTGGACCGGGACGGCGATGATGCCGGTCGCCCGGCCGGGGTTCATCACCTCGAAGGTGCAGGCCGGCTCCCGCCAGTCGTACAGGACGCCATCGGGCCCGGTTATCCCGACGTTGACCTCGTACGTCCCGTCGAACAGGGGCAGGTCGTCGAAGTGGAAGTCGACGGCCCCCGGCCCGGTCTGGACGTCGTGCTGGAGGCCCATGATCTCGGTATCGGTCCGGAACAGGACGCTCCCGTCGTCCAGGCGGATCTCGATGGCCACGACCACGCCGTCGATGGCCTCCGACGCCTGGTAGCCGGCTCGGACGATGAGGGTCTCCCGGGGCAGGAGGTACCGCCGCTCGTTGGCCTCGGGGTAGAAGGCGATCACGTCGGTGATGCGGACCGGGCGGGCCCGGTCGGCGGCCGTCCCCTCGACCGGGATCGCCGAGATGGTCGGGGGAAGCACGGCCGGGCCGGTCGGCGCGGGGGCCGGGTCGGGAGCGGGCGGCTCGTCCCCGCCGCCGAGGGCCAGCTCGTCGCCGGCCTCCATCAACCGCTCCCGGAACAGCCGGACAGCCTCTCCGGGGGTGCCGTGGCCGATCATGACCCCGTCGGACAGGACGACGGCCCGGTCGCAGATCGCCCGGACCTGGTCGGGCGAGTGCGAGACGAACAGGATCGTCCGACCCTCTCGCTGGAACTTCTTGATCCGGTCCATGCACTTGCGCTGGAACCGCTCGTCGCCGACCGCGAGGACCTCGTCGACGACGAGCACGTCCGGGTCGACGTTGACGGCGACCGCGAAGCCGAGCCGCACGTACATGCCGGACGAGTAGAACTTGACCTGGTTGTCGATGAACTGCCCGAGCTCGGCGAACTCGACGATGTCGTCGAAAAGCCGGTCGACCTCGCGCTTGGAGAGACCGAGCATCGAGCCGTTGAGGTAGATGTTCTCCCGGCCGGACAGGTCCTGCTGGAACCCGGCACCGAGCTCGAGCAGGCCGGCCAGCTTGCCCCGGACGACGACCTGGCCGGTCGTCGGCTGGAGGACGCCGCAGATGCACTTGAGGGCGGTCGACTTCCCGGACCCGTTCCGGCCGAGGATGCCGACGGTCTCCCCCTCCTTCACCTCGAAGGACACGTCCCGCAGGGCCCAGAGGTCCTCGTAGGGAACGCGGCCGATGTGGATCAGCTTCTCCTTCAAGGAGGTGTACTTCTCGTGGTACAGGCGGAACCGCTTCGAGACGTCCTGGACGTCGACGGCCATGTCGCTCATCGGCTCAGAGCTCCTCGGCGAAGTTGCCGGCCAGGCGGCCGAAGACGACCATGGCCAGGTAGAACGAGGAACACGGACACCCCGAGGACGATGGCGTCGGCCCAGACGTAGGTGCTGGCCGGCCAGCTCGGCAAGAGGTGGGCCGTGTTGAACTTCTTCCCTGTGACCGCCTTGGTGGTCAGGGTCACCAGCCCCGGCTTGTCGTACAGCACCCGCTGGAAGGTCATGACCATCGGCGTCATCGGGTTGAGGAAGTACACCCACTCGTACCACCTCCCCGTCACCTTCGCGGCCAGGGAGTTCTGGAAGGAGTAGACGATCGGGCACGCCCAGAACCAAGCGGCACCGACTAGGACCTCCACCAGGTGCTGGGTGTCCCGGAGGTAGACGTTTGACAGCCGCCAGGAAGATGCCCAAGGCCGAGGCGAACACCAGGGTGGGAACGATGGCCACCAGGAGCAGCCAGATCAGCGGCCACGCCGGGGCCATGTGGAGGGCCAGCATGAAGATAGCCATCACGCAGGCCTGGAAGAAGAAGAAGACGCCGGCCGACCCGATGGCCGCCAGGGCCAGGATCTCCCGGGGGAAGGACACCTTCTTGACGAGGCCGGCGTTGTTGACGACCACCCCGGTCGCGGTCGGTGACGCCCGTGGAGAAGAAGTTCCAGAGCAGCAGGCCGGCGAACAGGAAGATGACGAAGTTGGGGATGCCGTTCTTCAGGAGGACGCCGAAGACGAGCGTGTAGACGGCCAGCGTCATGGCCGGCGACAGCATCGACCAGAGCAGGCCGAGGAACGAGTTCTTGTACTTGACCTTGATCTCGGTGCGGACGAGGTAGACGAGCAGCTCCCGGGAACGCCAGATCTCGGCCAGTCGCTGGAAGACGCTGACGTTGGCGGAGACGACGCGGGTCTGCTTGTTCCGGGTCAGGACGTCGCTGTCGAGGTCCGAGTCGGCCATCGGTGACGCGTCGCCGACGTGCCGGGGCCGCGTGCCGGCCGGCGGTGCGTCGTCAGGCGTCGGTCGGGCTCCCGGCGGAGGGACCGGTGCTTCGAGCGCCACGCTCAGCTGCCGCCGACCTGGGCGGTCGACCGGTCGATGACCTGGTCGATGAACCCGTACTCGTGGGCCTCTTCGGCCGTGAACCACCGATCCCGGTCCGAGTCGTTCTCGATCCGCTCGATCGGCTGGCCGGTGTGGAAGGCGATCCGCTCGGCCATCATCCGCTTGAGGTAGACGATCTGCTCCGCCTGGATCGCGATGTCGGCGGCCTGGCCCTGCATCGCCCCGGACGGCTGGTGCATCAGGATCCGCGAGTGCGGCAGCGCGTACCGCTTCCCCGGGGCCCCCGAACAGAGGAGGAACTGCCCCATGGAGGCGGCCAGGCCCACGCAGATCGTGGCCACGTCGGGGCCGACGTACTGCATGGTGTCGTAGATGGCGAGGCCGTCCGTGACCGATCCGCCGGGGGAGTTGATGTACAGGGAGATGTCCTTCTCGTGGTCTTCGGCCTCGAGGAGGATCAGCTGGGCGCAGACCACGTTGGCCGTGTTCTGGTCGATGGCGCTGCCGATGAAGACGATCCGCTCCTTCAGGAGCCGCTGATAGATGTCAGCCGAGGGCTCTGGGCCCCCGGAGGCGGACAGGACAGACGGGATGGCGGGGTCAATGGCCATCCAGTGAGGCTA
The DNA here is from genome assembly GCA_963745595.1 of uncultured Actinomycetota bacterium. Taxonomy (GTDB): domain Bacteria; phylum Actinomycetota; class Acidimicrobiia; order Acidimicrobiales; family RAAP-2; genus DASZUK01. The sequence continues at coordinate 29,851 of CAVUYB010000010.1, forward strand.
CCCGCCGCGGGCCGTCAGGGGGGACACGCCCAGGACGGCCGGCGGCCGGCGCTACGCTGGCGGGGCTCGCCTGGACGGGCCCCGCTGCGGGCGTGGCGGAACCGGTAGACGCGCCGGGTTTAGGTCCCGGTCCCTTCGGGGGTGGAGGTTCGAATCCTCTCGTCCGCACTGTTATGCCCCGTCTCGTCGCCGCCCCCGACAAGTTCCGGGCGACGGCGGCCGCCGCCGACGTCGCCGCGGCGATCGGTCGGGCGGCCCGGGCGGTCGGGTGGTCGGTCGACGAGGTCCCGCTGGCCGACGGCGGCGAGGGCCTGCTCGACGTCGTCGGCGGCGAACCGCGTTCGACGGTCGTCACCGGCCCGCTCGGCCAGTTGGTGTCGGCGGAATGGCGCATCACCGACGGCGTCGTCGGTGGTTCGACCGAGCCGACGGCGGTGATCGAGATGGCGCGGGCCGCCGGTCGAGAGCTCGTCCCCCGTCCGAGCGGCGACGACCCGGTGCGGGCGACGACCCGGGGGGTCGGCGAGCTCGTGCTGGCGGCCGCCGATGCGGGGGTGCGCCGGATCGTCGTCGGCATCGGCGGGTCGGCAACGACGGACGGTGGGCTCGGTGCGGTCGACGCCATCGGCTCGCCGGACGCGGTGGCCGGCGTGGACCTGCTGGTGGCGGTCGACGTCCGGGCTCGGTTCGAGGACGCGGCCGCGGTGTTCGGCCCGCAGAAGGGCGCATCGCCGGCCCAGGTCCGGGTGCTCGCCCAGCGACTGGCCGACCTGGCGGCGCGGTACCGGGAGCAGTTCGGGGTGGACGTGACCCGGATCGCCGGCGCCGGGGCCGGCGGCGGGCTGGCCGGCGGGCTGGCCGCCCTCGGGGCGACGGTCGTCGGTGGCTTCGACGTCGTCGCCGACCTCGTCGGGTTGGACCGGCGGCTGGCCGGCGCGGACGTCGTCGTCACCGGCGAGGGCCGGCTCGACGGGTCGTCGCTGGACGGCAAGGTGGTCGGCGGGGTCGTCGCCCGGGTGGCCGGGCGCTCACCCGTCCTCGTCGTCGCCGGCCAGGCCGACCCGGCCGCGGCGGCCCGGCTTCCGGCGACGGTCGAGGTCGTCGACCTGACCGAGACGGCCGGCCGGCGGCGGGCCCGGGCCGACGTCACCGAGCTCGTCGAAGCCGCGGTCGCCCGGTACCTGCGGAAGCGACCGACGCCATAGCTGTTTGCCCCGGCCGGGCCATTTCGGCCATGCTGCCCGGACGTCGCGGCGCGACCGACCGCACGCGGGCACATCGCCACCGACTGGCCGCACCGTCATCGACCGGCCACCTCGGCACCGACTGAAAGGAAGCTCATGGGACTGTTGGACGGGAAGATCGCCATCGTCACGGGCGCCGGCCGGGGCATCGGCCGGGATGAGGCCCTGCTACTCGCGTCCGAGGGCGCGACGGTCATCGTCAACGACATCGGCGGCTCCCTCCAAGGCGAGGGCGGCGACGTCTCGCCGGCCCAGGAGGTCGTCGACACGATCACGGCCAACGGCGGCACCGCGGCGGTCAACGGCGACGACATCAGCTCCTGGAACGGCGCGAAGAACCTCGTCGACCAGGCCGTCGACGGCTACGGCGCCCTCGACATCGTCGTCAACAACGCCGGCATCCTGCGCGACAAGATGTCGTTCAGCATGGAGGAGTCGACATGGGACGACGTCATCCGTGTCCACCTCAAGGGCCACTTCGGGACGTGCCACTTCGCGGCCGCCCACTGGCGGGCGAAGGCGAAGGCCGGCGAGCCGACGACCGGCCGGATCATCAACACGACGTCCGAGTCCGGCCTCTTCGGCAGCACCGGCCAGATCAACTACGGGTCGGCGAAGCTCGGGATCGTGGCGATGACGTGGATCCTCGCCCGCGAGCTCGAGCGGTTCGGCGTCACCGTGAACGCCATCGCCCCCCGCGCCCGGACGCGCATGACCGAGACGATCTTCACCGAGATGTCCGAGGTCGCGGACGGCTTCGACAAGTTCGCCCCGTCGAACGTCGCCCAGCTCGTCGGCTTCCTGGCTACCGACGAGGCGGCTGACGTCAACGCCCAGATCTTCGTCGTCTTCGGTGGCGATATCTGGGTGATGAACCATTTCCAGCCGGTCGGCGAGGTCCACCGCGACAAGGCATGGACGCCGCAGGACCTCATCGACGCCAAGGGCGAGCTGTTCAAGGGAATCCCGTCCGGGCTCTTCCCGTTCAGCTTCTTCTAGACGGCCTCGGATGGGGCGGTCGGCCGCGGTCACCGCGTGGGCGGCCCGCGGCGCGTACCGCCAGCTGGCCGGCCACCGGATCTTCACCGTCGACGTGCCGGCCGCCGGGCCTGAGGACCGCGAGCCGTTGCTCGTCGTCCACGGCTTCCCGACGTCGTCGTTCGACTTCCGGCTCGTCGTCGACCGGCTGGCCGTCGGGCGCCGCGTCCACCTCGTCGACCTGCTCGGCTACGGCCTGTCGGCCAAACCGGACATCGCGTACGGGATCGACGTCCTGGCTGACGTCGTCGCCGCCTACGCCGCGGCGATCGGCCTGACCGAGACGGCGCTGCTCACCCACGACCTCGGCGACACCGTCGGGGGCGAGCTGCTGGCGCGCCAGATGGAAGGGCGATGGCCGGTCGACGTCACCCGACGCGTGCTCGTGAACGGCAGCATCTACATCGACATGGCGCATCTCAGCACTGGCCAGCAGCTGCTGCTGAGCCTGCCTGACGAGCGGCTCGGCGACGACGCGCTGGTCACCGAGGCCGGCGTGGCGGCCGGCGTCGTGGCGACGTTCGCCGAACGGAGCGAAGTGTCCGACGACGATGTCACCGCCCTGGCCGAGCTCGTCGCGGCCGGCGGTGGCCTCCGACTGCTCCCCCGCCTCGTCCGCTACATCGAGGAGCGCCGCCGCCGCGAAGGCCGGTTCACCGGAGCCATCGAGCGCCACCCCTCCCCCGTCACCGTCGTCTGGGGGACCGACGACCCGATCGCCGTCGCCGCGATGGCCTCCCGGTTCCACGCGGCCCGGCCGGACGCCCGGCTGACGTGGCTCGACGGGGTCGGCCACTACCCGATGCTCGAGGACCCGGACCGGTTCGCCGACGCCGTCCTCGACGGGCTCGACGGGCTCGGGTAGCCGCCGGGCGAGCCGTCAGCCGCCGGCGAGCAGGCGGGTCAGGTCGTCGGCCGTGGCGTCGGCGAGCTCGGCGAGGACGGCCAGTCGCTCCTCCGGTCCGTCGATCTCGAGAAGCCGCTGGCCGTCGAACGGCGTGACCGGTGCCAACCCGCACAGTCGCCACGCCGCCGAGCGGGCGGACTGTCCACCGTCGGCGGCGGTATCGCCGTCGAGCGGGCCGACGAGCGCGGGCTGCTGACCGAGCTCGGACAGGAGCGCCCGGACGCGGCGGACGGCCGTCTCCGTCCGGGCGACGGCTGCCGCGTCGGGGGCCGTCGCGTCGTCCGGCAGGTCGTCGACGGTCGCCAACGGGTACGGATCGTCGGCCAACCACTCGCGGACGCGGAGGCGGTGAGCGCCGATGATCGCCAGCCGCCACCGACCGTCGGCCAACGGCGTCGCGGTCTCGATGCGGGCGACCGTCCCGACGTCGACCCGCTCGTCACCCCCGCCGACCTCCGAGCCCCGGCGGATCAGGACGACCCCGAGCTCACGGTCGCCGCGCAGACAGTCGACCGTCAGCTGCCGGTACCGCGGCTCGAAGACGTGGAGCGAGAGGCCCGCCCCCGGGAACAGCACGGTCGACAGCGGGAACATCGGCAGACGTCGCACCGCCGGAGACTGTCATACCGCGCCCCGGAACACACGAAGCCGGCCCGCGCGGGCCGGCTTCGTGCTGTGTGAGACGTCCACCGGATGTCCACCCGACTCACTTGGCGATTGTGCGAGGGGCCGTCGTCGATCACCGGCCTACATCGGCCGGAATTTCAGCGGCCTCGTTCTGCGTCGGTCCGGACAGGCACCCGGCTGATGACGCCGCCCACCGGCGGCTGTCCTCACTCCGGCGGACCGTCCTCCTCGTTCGAGCACTGCGATCCCATCGCATGCTCCTTTCCGTCTCTGCTTCCATTGTCCTCCTCCGATGCCGGCGCGCCAAGGGGTTTGACCAGCGTCTTTGTAAACGCCTGCTCGCGACCGGCAGCCGGTCGGGCGTACGATGGCGGCCAATGGGACTCCCGCCGCCCGCACGGACGACGACGTGCCTGGTCACCGGGGCGTCGTCGGGGATCGGGCGCGAGATCGCCCGGGAGCTGGCCGCCCGCGAGCTCGGCGTCGTCCTCGTCGCGCGGCGCCGGGAGCGCCTGCAGGCGCTCGCGGACGAGCTGTCGGCGGCCCACGGCGTCCGGGCCGAGGTCGTCTCGGCCGACCTGTCCGACGAACGCTCGCGAGCGTCGCTGGTCGACGCGGTCACCGACCTCGGGCTGTCGGTCGAGGTGCTCGTCAACAACGCGGGGTTGACGACGATGGGACCGGTCCACCGGGCGGACCGGTCGGCGGAGCTGCGGATGGTCCGTACCGACGTCGAGGCCGTCGTCGACCTGTGCACGCTCTTCGTACCCGGCATGGCGACCCGGCGGCGGGGCGCGGTCCTCAACGTCGCGTCGACCGCGGCGTTCCAGCCCCTGCCGGGACAGGCCGGTTACGGCGCGTCGAAGGCGTTCGTCCTGTCGTACACGTACGCGCTGCGCGAAGAGCTGCGGCCGGTCGGGGTCGATGTCACCGCGCTCTGCCCAGGCCCGGTCGAGACGGAGTTCGCCGAAGCGGCCGGCCTGTCGGAGGCCGCGTCGGCATCGTCGCTGCCGCGGTTCATGTGGGTCTCGGCCGCCGCGGTCGCCCGCGCCGCGGTCGACGGCTTGGCCGAAGGCCGGCCGGTGGTCATCCCCGGCGTCGCCAACCGGGCCGGCGCGGCCGCCGGGCAGCTGCTGCCGCGGACGCTGCTGACGTCGATCATCGCCCGCCAGCACCCCGGTCTCCGGCCGGACGGCTGAGGAGCCCTGGCGTGCGCCGGCCGCGGGCATGAGGGTCGTCGTGCTGGCCGACACCCACCTACGGGGGGACGGACTGGACCGGCTGCCATCGGCCGTGCTGGCCGCGATCGACGACGCCGACGTCGTCCTCCATGCCGGCGACGTCGTCAGCCCCGGCGCGCTCGGCGCGCTCGAAGGACGGACGGCCGCGGCCGGTGCCGACTTCTACGCGGTCCTCGGCAACAACGACGGCTCGCTGCACGGGCGACTGCCGGCGTCCGTCGTCGTCGAGATCGGCGGCGTGGCCGTCGGGATGGTCCACGATGCCGGCCGGCGGGACGGGCGAGCGGCCCGGTTGCATCGGCGGTTCCCGACCGGGGCCGTCGTCGTCTTCGGGCACAGCCACGTGCCGGGCGACGACATCGGCGTCGACGGCCAGCGGCTTTTCAACCCGGGGTCGCCGACCGAGCGGCGAGCCCAACCGCACCGGACGTTCGGCCTCCTCGAGCTGGCAGGCGGGCTGGTCCGGGACCACCGGATCGTGCCGATCTGACCGGTACGATCGGTTAGGACACACAGAACTTCGGCGCACCGAGTCGTCAACACGGGAGGACCAGCGATGGCGTACCTCAAGCCGGGAACGATCACCCAGAAGCTGTTCAACCCGCTGACGATGCGGCTCGGCATCTACGGGACGACCGCGCTGACGGTCGCCGGCCGCAAGACCGGCCGGCCGTGCCGGGTGCCGGTGATCCCGTTCGACCACGCCGGCGCCCGCTACGTCGTCTCGACGAGGGGCGAGTCGGAGTGGGTGCGCAACCTCCGGGCGGCCGGACAGGGCGAACTGGCGCGGAAGGGCTCGGTCACCCGGTTCCGGGCGGTCGAGCTCCCGGTGGACGAACGGCCGGCGTTGATCGCCGCCTACCGGAAGGTGGCCGGCCGGGAGGTCAACGGATACTTCCGCCAACTACCGGACCCAGCCGACCACCCGACGTTCCGGCTCGACCCGCTTGACTGGCCGACCCGCTCGACTGACCGACCCGCTCGACTGGCCGGCGGGTCAGCTCCGGGACCTGACCGGCGGGGTCAGCTCCGCGACGGCAGGGCCGCGGTGGCCTGGCCGACGACCTTCTCCTCGCCGGCCTCGTTGACGAGCCGGACGTCGAGGTCGACGAGGTGCCGTCCGTCGTCGGTGCGGGCACCGGCGACGACGATCTTGGTGGCGAGCTCCTCGCCGGGCCACGTCTGGCGGGCGAACCGGACCTTGTAGGACGTCAACGTCCCGACGCCGACGAAGTCGGTGATGGCCGAGCCGAGGAAGCCCATCGAGAACATCCCGTGGCCGAAGACGGTCGGCTGGCCGGCCGCGGTCGCCTGGATCTCGTCGTGGTGCATCGGGTTGAAGTCGCCGGAGGCACCGGCGTAGCGGACGAGATCGGTCCGGGTCAGCGTGTGCGTGCGTACCGGGGCTTCGTCACCGACGGCCAGATCCTCGAAGTAAGGCATACGACTGATCTTACGACGCTCGCGACGGCTACGACGCCGGCTCCGGGTCCCGGGGTAGCCCGAGCAGCCGCTCGCCGATGACGTTGCGCTGGACCTCGCTCGTCCCGCCGGCGATCGTCAGGCAGAGCGTGTGCAGGAACGACCGGGTCCACGGCGCGGCCGGGCCGTCCGCGTACGCGCCGAGCGGGCCGCAGCGGTCGAGGCCGTAGTCGGCGACCCGTTGGTCGTGCTCGGCGCCGATCAGCTTGCGGACGCTCGACTCCGGCCCAGGCTCGAGGCCGGACACCGATCGCAGCGTGGCCCGCTGGCCGAGCACCGCGAGGGATTGGGCGTCGACGAGCAGCCGGCCGAGGCCGTCGAGGACCGCCGGGTCGTCGGCCGAACCGTCGGCGATGGCCATGGCGATGATCGCCTCGAGCGACCCGCCGAACGCCGAGTCGGAGGCGAGCGAGACGCGCTCGTTGGCGAGCGTCGTCCGCGCCAGCCGCCACCCGCCGTTGACGTCGCCGACGACGCAGTCGTCCGGGACGAACAGGCCGTCGAAGAAGACCTCGTTGAACAGCGCGTCGCCGGTGATCTCCCGGAGCGGGCGGACGTCGATGCCGGCCGACCGCATGTCGACGACGAAGTACGTGATGCCCTGGTGCTTCGGCGCGTCCGGGTCGGTCCGGGCCAGGCAGATGCCGACGTCGGCCCGGGCCGCGACGGACGTCCAGACCTTCTGGCCGTTGAGCACCCAACCGCCGTCGGCCCGCGTCGCCCGCGTCGTCAACGCCGCCAGGTCGCTGCCGGCGCCGGGCTCGCTGAAGAGCTGGCACCAGAGCAGCTCGCCGCGCAGCGTCGGGAGGACGAACCGCTCCTGCTGGGCCGGCGTGCCGTGGGCGATCAGCGTCGGCAACGCCCACGCCGCGACGTGGGCCGGCGGCCGGCGGATCCCGGCAGCCTGGAGGAGCTGGTCGATGACGAGCTGCTCGACCGGACCGGCGTCCCGCCCGTACGGCGCGGGCCAGTGCGGGAAGAGGAGCCCCCGCTCGCCGAGCAGCCGCCGCTGGTCGTCGAGGCCGGCCGCCGCCACCTCGGCGACGACCGGTTCGAGCTCGATCCGGAGCGGTCCGGCGACGTCCTCGGGCAGCTCGACCCCGAGCGACCGGCGGGCGCCGCCGACCGCCTGCCGGGCGACCGAGATGCGCCGGGCGCCGGCCCCGCCGAGCAGCTGACGGGTCGTAGCGGCCCGGCGGAGGTGGAGGTGGGCGTCGTGCTCCCACGTGAACCCCATCCCGCCGAGCACCTGGATGGCGTCCTTCGCCGCCCGGACGCCGCCGTCGAGGGCCAGTGCGCCGGCCGCGGCCGCGGAGAGGTGCGCCTGGGCCGGGTCGTCGCCGTCGGCGGCTGAGCGCGGCGTCCCAGACCGCCCCGGTCATCTGCTCGACCGCGGTCAGCAGGTTCGCCAGCCGGTGCTTGACCCCCTGGAACTGCCCGATCGGCCGGCCGAACTGGATGCGGGTTCGCGCGTGCTCGGTCGCCGTCTCGAGAGACCAGCGGGCACTGCCGACGAGCTCGGCCGACGCGACGACGACCGCCACGTCGTCGACGTCGGCGGACGTCACGCCGTCGAGCACCCGCTCCGGCGCGACCGTCACGCCGTCGAGCTGGATCTCGGCGGTCCGGCGCGTCGGGTCGAGGCACGGCCGCCCGACGACGGTCACCCCGGCCGCCGGCTGGCCGTCGGGGCCGCGCAGCTCGATCGCGCACCACCGCACCGGCCCAGCGACCAACGACTCAGCATCCGGCGACCCAGCCTCTGGCGCACCGGCCACGGCCACCGGGACGACGGTGACGGCCGCCAGGCCGACGCCGAGGACCGCGGGAAGCGTGCCGGTCACCGACAGGACACCGCCCGCGCCGATGTGGGCGGCGGGGAGCGGCGCCGGCGACCGTCCGAAGGCGACGCACGCCGGCGTCGACCCGTCGAGCACGCCGGGCAGGAGCGACTTCTGCACGTCGCCGCTGCCCCGGGCGAGCAACGCGGCGGCGAGGGCGGTCGGTACGAACGGCCCGGGGGCGATCACCCGGCCGAGCTCCTCGGCGACGATCGCCAGCTCGAGGATGCCGAACCCCTGACCGCCGAGCTCCTCGGGGACGTGGATGCCGATCCACCCCTGCTCGGCCAGGTCGGCCCAGACCGGCGGCAGGACGTCGTCGTCGACGTCGAGCAGGGCCCGCGGGACGTCGCTCGGGCAGTACCGATCGGTCCACCGCCGGAGCGCCCGCCGCAGCTCCTCGTGCTCCTCGCTCACCCCGATCGCCACGGACCACTTCCTCCCCGGCCGGCCGATCGGGCCCGTCCGGGTCCCGACGACCGCCAACGTCGACTGCTGCTGCGCCTGCTTCTGCCTCTGCTCCAGACTAGAACATGTTCTAGAACCTGTCCGGCGGGCGGGCGGGCCGGTGGCGGGCCGGTGGCGGGGCGGCGTCCGGTGCGGCGAGGTCCGGTGCGACGAGGCCCGGCGCGGGCGGCGGGTCAGACCCGGTGGATGACGTTGTACGTGCTCGTCACGACGGGCTCGCCAGTCGCCTGGTCGGTCCAGTCGGTGCGGACGACGACGAACGTCATCGTCCGGCCCTTCGACGCCTTCTGGTAGGCGTCGACGACCGTGCCGCGGCCGACGAGGACGTCGCCGACGACGACCGGCCGGTGGTACGTGAACTCCTGTTCGCCATGGAGGATCAGTCCGCCGTCGGCGAGCAGCGGACCGAGCACGTCGAGCAGTCCGGCCGGCGGCGGCGCATCGGGCGGCTGGATCTCGGGGAACGTGCCCCACGTCTCCATGACGAACGGGTACGTCGGCGGGGCGGGGATGGCCGGGAGACCGGCCGCGGCCGCGGCGGCCGGCGTGCGGTAGGCCGGATCGGTCTCGAGCACCGCATCGGCGAAGAACGTGACCGGGCCGCGCTCGACGACGACGGTCGACGTGTGCGTCGGTCGGCCGACCATGCCCTTCAGCAGCTCGTCGACTGTGGCCATCGTCGCCGCCCACCTCTCTCGGTCGATCGGTCGGTCCGCTGGAGCCGCGCCGACCGGCGTCGACGGTACCACCGCCACCAGGGAGGTTCTCCCGGTTAACGTGTCCCGGTGGCTGACTTCGAGACGATCACGTACACCGCCGACAGACGGCGTCGCTTGGGTCACGCTCAATCGCCCGGAAGTCCACAACGCGTTCAACCTGGCGATGCAGCACGAGCTGCGGACGGTCTGGCGGTGGCTCCGCCGCGACGACGACGTCCGCGCCGTCGTCGTCACCGGCGCCGGCGACAAGGCGTTCTGCACCGGCGTCGACCGGCAGGAGACGTTCGACGGCGGCGAGGGCGGTGGGGGCAGCGGCGAGACCGACGGCGCGGCGACCGGGCCGGACCCGGGGAACCCGGAGCAGGCGCACCTCGGCTACGTCGGCGGCACGCGGTTCATGTTCGACGACCCCGGCGAGTACCTCGGCCCGAAGTCGAACGACCTGTGGAAGCCGGTCGTCGCCGCGGTCAACGGGATGGCCTGCGGCGGCGCGTTCTACCTCCTCGGCGAGGTCGACATCGTCATCGCCGCCGAGCACGCGACGTTCTTCGACCCGCACGTGACGTTCGGGATGGCGTCAGCGTACGAGCCGCTGCAGCTGCTGCCGAAGATGCCGTTCGGCGAGGTCGTCCGGATGACGCTGCTCGGCAACGCGGAGCGGATCTCCGCGGCCCGGGCCCACGAGGTCGGCTTCGTCTCCGAGGTCTGCCCGGCCGCGGAGCTGCACGACCGGGCCGCGTGGGTGGCCGGCGAGATCGCCAAGGCGCCGGCGCTGGCCGTCCAGGGCTCGCTGCGCGCGCTGTGGGCCGGCCGCGAGCTGTCGCGGCGCCAGTCGCTCGACCTCGGCTGGGCGTTCATCGGCCTCGGGACCGACGACGAGAGCCTGGCCGAGGGCCAGGCGACGTTCGCGTCCGGCACCCGGACGGTCCCGCGCATCCGCTAGCCAGCCGCCCGCCGACCCGATCCGACCGCAAGAACCGAAAGGCCACCGATGACCCCGATCGACCACCTCCTGCCGTTCGGCAGCCTGACGCAGAGCTCGGCCAACCTGGCGCTGCTGATCCTCCGGCTGACGCTCGGCGGCGTCTTCCTGGCCCACGGGATCAACCACATCTTCGGCGGCGGCAAGATCGCGGGAACGGGTCGCTGGTTCGAGAGCCTCGGCATGAAGCCGGGGTGCGTGCACGCGTGGACGGCGAGCTTCACGGAGATCGGCGCCGGCGTGCTGCTCGTCCTCGGCCTGCTGACGCCGTTCGGCGGCGCCGGCGTCGTCGGCGTCATGCTCGTCGCGTGGATCACGAACCACCTCAAGAACGGCTTCTTCATCTTCCGGCCCGGCGAGGGCTGGGAGTACGTGGCGACGTTGACGCTGATGGGGCTGGTCGTGGCGATCCTCGGGCCGGGCGACTGGAGCATCGACGGCCACGTCAGCGCGTTGCAGAGCCTCTGGGGCTGGCCGGGGTTCGCCATCGCGGTCGGCGCCGGCGGCGGCGGTGCGGCGCTGCTCCTGCTGACGGCGTGGCGTCCGACGAAGCCGGACCAGTCGGCGTAGGCCGTCGGCGAGGCACGGCACTCGGCTCGGGCCGGCGGGTCCCGGCGCGGGGTCAGCTCGAGCGGCGAGCCGGTTCAGGTCCGGCCGGCGAGCTCGGTGGCGAGGGAGCGGAAGGCGCGCCCGCGGTGGGAGATGGCGTTCTTCTCGTCGGGGCCCATCTCGGCGAACGTCCGGCCGTCGCCCTCGTCGGGCACGAAGACCGCGTCGTAGCCGAAGCCGCCGGTGCCCTTCGGGAAGGTGGCGATGCGCCCGTCGACGATGCCTTCGGTCCAGATCTCGCCGCCGTCGGGGAACGTGACGAGGGCGACGGTCCGGAAGCGGGCCCGCCGCTCGCCGCCGCCGTCGTCGAGCGCGGCGAGGTCGGTCAGGAGCTTGGCGACGTTGTCGGCGTACGTCACGTCGTCGCCGGCGTACCGGGCGGAGTAGACGCCGGGCGCGCCGCCGAGGGCGTCGACCTCGAGGCCGGTGTCGTCGGCGACCGCGGCCAGGTTCGTCGCCTCGGCGATGGCCTGCGCCTTGAGCCGGGCGTTGGCGAGCAGGGTGTCGCCGGTCTCGTCGACGTCGTCGACGTCGGCCGGCCGCGGGCAGCAGCTCGACGTCGCCGGCCTCGCGGAGGATGGCGGCGACCTCGGCGGTCTTGTCGGGGTTGGCGGTGGCGAGGACGAGGGTCAGGCTCATCGGGCCGGTCACCGCGGCGTCGGCGGGTCGGCGAGCACCGCGGCCTGGGCGTCGGCGAGCGTGGTGATGCCGGACTGGGCGAGGGCGAGCAGGTCGTCGAGCTCGCCGCGGCTGAAGGCCATGCCCTCGGCGGTGCCCTGGACCTCGACGAACCGGCCGGAGCCGGTCATGACGACGTTCATGTCGACCTCGGCCCGCGAGTCCTCGACGTACGGCAGGTCGAGCATCGGGACGCCGTCGACGATGCCGACCGAGACGGCCGCGACCGCGTCGGTCAGCGGGTTCGACGAGAGGCGGCCGGCGAGCACCATCCGGGTGAACGCGTCGTGGAGGGCGACGTAGGCGCCGCAGATCGACGCGGTCCGCGTCCCGCCGTCGGCCTGCAGGACGTCGCAGTCGACGGTCACCTGGACCTCGCCGAGGGCGACGAGGTCGCAGACGGCGCGCAGCGACCGGGCGATGAGCCGCTGGATCTCCTGGGTCCGGCCGGACTGCTTGCCCTTGGCGGCCTCACGGCTGGCCCGCTCGGCGGTCGAGCCGGGCAGCATCGAGTACTCCGCGGTCACCCAGCCCTTGCCGCTGCCGCGCATCCACGGCGGGACGCGGTCCTCGACGGACGCGGTGCAGAGCACCCGGGTCCGGCCCATCGAGACGAGCACGGACCCGAGCGCGAAGATCGTGAAGTCGCGGTCGAAGACGACCGGTCGGAGCTCGTCGACGGCGCGCCCGTCGGACCGGAGCGTCCGCGGATCGGGAGTGTCCACACTCGTGCTCGTCATTGCCGCGTCACCGTCCCTTCTCGACGTTCCACCGCTACGTCCGCCGTTACCCGCCGGGCCGGTGCGTCACCGCCTCGCTCACCACTCGAAGACCCGGCCGGCGACGGCCTGGTCGACGTCACGCCCGAAGGCCTCGGCCGCTTCTGTGGCGACGCTCGTCGGCGGACACCGTAGGCCACCGGTGGGTGAGGAGGAGACGTCCGACCCCGGCGGCCGCGGCCATCTGCCCGGCCTGACGGCCGCTCATGTGCCGTGATACCCCTTCATCCCGCCGGGTGAACGTCGCCTCGCAGAGCACGGTGCCGATGCCGTGACCGAGCTCGTCGACGGACCAGTCCGGGCCGGAGTCGGCCGAGTAGGCGAACGACGTGCGCGTGATCGTCGTCGGCGGACGTCGGGACGGCGTGGTCGGCGGCGGACGAGTCGACGCGGACGGCGAGCGTCGGCGGCCCGTGGTCGGTGGCGACGAACCGACAGGTGAGCTCGCCGACGGTGACGACGTGGGACGGCCCGATCTCCTGCCAGCCGAGCAACGGGTCGTCGGCGAAGTACGACCGCCGGCGCAGACCGGGCGGCGCGTAGACCGGGGACCGGCTCGGCGAGCGCCGGATTGGCGGTGCCAGACGGCGAACGACTCGAGGTCGGTCCAGTGGTCGGGGTGCTCGTGGGAGAGGACGATCGCGTCGACCGCGGCCGGGTCGACGACGACGCTGGAGCGCGGCGAACGTCCCCGGCCCGGCGTCGAGCCAGAGGCGCGTCGCACCGCCCTGGACGAGGTAGCCGCTGGCCGCGCCGCCGGGGCCGGGATAGCTGCCGTCGCAGCCGAGGACGGTGACGGTGTGGACGGTCACGGCGTGGACGGTAACCGGGGACCGTTCAGAAGTAGATGATCGACTTCGCCCGCTCGGCGACGTCGTCGAGGTCGTCGGTCCACGCGCCGGTCGAGAGGTACTTCCAGCCGTCGTCGGGCGAGACGACGACGATGACCGCGTCCGTCGCCGGCGCGAGCTGGTTGGCGCACTTGACCGCGCCGGCGACCGCCGCGCCGGACGAGATGCCGACGAACAGGCCGACCTCGGTCAGCCGGCGCGTCCACTCGATCGACTCGCGTGGCCGGACGACGGTCTTGCGGTCGAGCAGCTCGCGGCCGCCGAGCTCCTCGAAGATCGGCGGGATGTAGCCGTCGTCGAGGTTCCGCAGGCCGTCGACGATCTCGCCGGACGGCGGCTCGACCGCCCAGACCTGGACGCGGCGGGTTCTGCTCCTTCAGGAACCGGCCGACACCGAGCAGCGTGCCGGACGTGCCGAGGCCGGCGACGAGGTGGGTCACGTCCGGGCAGTCGCGCCAGATCTCCGGTCCGGTGCCCTCGTAGTGGGCCTTCGGGTTGGCCGGGTTGGCGTACTGGTAGAGGAAGACCCACTCCGGGTGCTCGTCGGCGAGCTGGCGGGCCATGCGGACGGCGCCGTTCGAGCCCTCCGAGCCGGGCGACTCGATGATCTCGGCCCCCCACAGCTCGAGCAGCTGGCGCCGCTCGACGGAGACGTTCGTCGGCAGGACGACCTTCAGGTGGTAGCCCTTGACCCGGCAGACCAGGGCCAGGCCGATCCCGGTGTTCCCCGACGTCGGCTCGATGCAGCACCTGGCCGGGCTCGCCGGGATGCAGGATGCCGTCCGTTCTCGGCCTGCTCGACGAGCGACAGGGCGATCCGGTCCTTGACCGATCCGCCGGGGTTCCGCCCTCGAGCTTGACGAGGATGCGGGCTCGCGGGTTCGGGCTGAGCTGCGCTGATCGTCGACCATCGGCGTGTTGCCGATCAGGTCGAGGACGCTGTCGTACGGGGCCATCGGCACGTGGCTCGGACGCGGGCGGGTGCTCAGCCGCCGGCGACGGCCGGCAGGATCGAGATCTCGTCGCCGTCCTTGACCGGGGTGTCGAGCTGCGTGGAGGTAGCGGACGTCGTCGTCGTTCACGTAGACGTTGACGAACCGGTGCAGGGTGCCGTCGTCGTTCAGGACCTGGCCGGACATGCCCGGGGTAGCTCGGTGACGAGCCGCTGGAGGACCTCGCCGATCGTCGACGCGTCGACCGCGACGGTGGACTGGCCGCCGGCCTGCGAGCGCAGCACGGTCGGCAGGCGGACATCGACGGGCACGAGACCTCCCCGGATCGGGCCGGCCGGAGTGGGCCGGCAATAGTTGACCTTTCTAGTCCGGATTCTACCGGGGCGTCGGCGCCGTGGCTCCCCGCACGGGACGCGCCCCTCTCCGGGGGGGTACCGGACACCCGGGATCCTCAGCGCGGGGGGGAGCTCGGACGTCGAACCCCAACAGGTCCATGGCGTTGGTCCGCACGATCTTCTCGAGCTCTTCCGGACTGACCTGGGCGGCGATCTTCTCGACGAACGTCGGCGTGTTGGGCCAGGTGGTGTCCTGGTGGGGGTAGTCGACCTCGAAGACGATCTGCTCGACGCCGATGGCGTCGGCGGTTGGCGATCCCGGTGTCGTCGTCGAAGAAGCAGCCGTAGACCCGGCCGGGGACGAGCTCGCTGGGCGGCCGGTCCAGGGCGACGTCGCTCCCGGCCCACGCCGTCGACGTGTGCGAAGGCCTTGTCGATCCGCTCGAGGATGAACGGCATCCAGCCGATCTGGCTCTCGGAGAAGGCGATCTTGAGGGACGGGAACCGGGCCAGCTGCCCGGAAAGGAGCCACTCCACCATCGACTGCTGGGCGTTGGTGAACGTCAGCGTCACGTCGACCAGCAACGGCGCGTACGGGCTGGCTTCGACCAGCTTGGAGCCCGAGCCGATGTGCATGCAGAGCGCCGTCCCGGTCTCGTCGCAGGCGGCGAAGAAGGGGTCCCAGAACCGGCTCGGGTCGTGGATCGAGGGCAGGCCGAGATGGCTCGGCATCTCCGTGAACGTCACCGCCCGGCAGCCACGGGCGGCGTTGCGGCGGATCTCCGCCGCGGCCAGTGGGCGTCCCAGAGCGGGACGATCCCGAGCGGGATGAGCCGGCCGCGCTGCCGCCCGGACCACTCGTCGATCATCCAGTCGTTGTAGGCCCGGACGCAACGCAGGGCCAGGTCCTTGTCCTTGGCGTCCAAGAACATCTGGCCGGCGAAACGGGTGATGCATCGGGAAGCAGAGCGACCGCTCGACCTGGTTGACGTCCATGTCCTCGAGTCGGGCTTTCGGGTCGTAGCAGCCCGGCCGCATCTCGTCGAAGGCGATGGGCCCCGGGCTGAGCTCCTCGGGCGGATAGCCCGCCGAGGCCACGACCATCGGGATCGGCTTGGACCAGGTCTTCGTAGACCCACCAGATCCGTGACCGGGCCGTCGGCGCCCTTGGTGTACCGGGCGATCTGCCGGGCGGGTCGACGACCGTCCGGCACGTGTCGCGGACCACCCGCGGACCGATCTCCCGGTCCCGGCCGACAGCCGGTCCGTCCAGACCGTCGCCGGCTCGACCACGTGGTCGTCGACCGAGATGATCCACGGCAGGTCGTTCCGCCCGGTCGACCGGTCGCGTCCATCGTCCTGGTTCACCGTGTCCCCTCCCCTGCTCGGCCCCCTGCTGGCCGACCGCCGCCCGGCGGGGCGCTCCGTTGACGGTCCGGCTGGTACCGCCTTACCATCAGTCAAACGGCTGACTTTGCGGAGGCCCGGGTGGACCATGTATGACCTCGTCGTTCGCGGCGGCACCGTGATCGACGGGTCAGGCTCGGTCGGGGTCCGAGCGGACGTGGGGATCCGAGACGGCCGTATCGTCCGGGTGGGCCGGATCGGCGAGCGCGGGCGCGAGGAGATCGACGCCGAAGGGCACGTCGTCAGCCCCGGCTTCGTGGACGGGCACACCCACATGGATGCCCAGGTCTTCTGGGACGAGCTGGGCACGTCGTCTTGTTGGCAGGGCGTGACGACGGTGGTGATGGGCCACTGCGGGTTCACGCTGGCCCCGGCCCGGGCCGACCGGCGTGAGCTGGTGGTCCGGAACCTGGAACGGGCCGAGGACATCGCCCCGGTCGCCATGGCCGAGGGGATCACGTGGACCTGGGAGACCTTCCCCGAGTACCTCGACGCGGTCGACCGACTTCCCAAGGGGATCAACTACGCCGCCAACCTCGGCCACTCGGCGTTGCGCACCTGGGTGATGGGCGAGCGGGCGTTCGAGAGGGAGGCTTCCGACGAGGAGCTCGACGAGATGGCCCGGGTGCTCCGAGAGGCCCTCGAGGCCGGGGCCATGGGGTTCACGACCACCCGCAGACACCTCCACCAGACCTCCGACGGCCGGCCGGTGGCCTCGCGGTTGGCGTCATGGGACGAGGTCGTCCGGCTGGTCTCCGAGATGGCGGACGCCGGGGCCGGCATCTTCCAGATCACCGGCGAGCGGGCGGCCCACTCCCCCGACCCCGAGGTCCGGGCGGAGTACTACGACCGGCTGGGAGCCCTGGCCGTGGCGACCGGGGTGCCCTTCACCTTCGGGGTCCCGGCGTCGCCCACGGGCTCGAGGCGCTCGACTTCATCGACACCGCCGTGGCCGAGGGGGCCCGGATCTTCGGCATGGCCCACAGCCGGGGGGTCGCCTCGGTCCTGTCGTTCGAGACCCAGCTTCCCTTCGACCGGTTGGCCGCCTGGAAGGAGCTCCGCACGCTGCCCCTCGAAGAGCAGGCCCGGCGGCTCCGGGACCCGGCCACGCGGGGCCCGCTGCTCGAGGCGGCCAAGCACGGGGACTACGGGAGCGAGCTGGTCGGGGCGGAGGTCCGCCCGCCGGAGTACGACAACATGTTCGTGATGGACCGGCCGATGCCGCCGTACTCGACGGTGGCGGCACTGGCGGAAGCGGCCGGAGTCCATCCGGCGGAGCGGCTGATCGACCTAGCCCTCGAACGGGACCTGAAGGTGTTCTTCATCCAGCCGATATTTCGCTTCACCGACGAGAACACCGTCCGGGTGATGAAGCACCCCCGAACGGTCATGACCTTCTCCGACTCCGGCGCCCACGTGAGCCAGGTCGCCGACTCGTCGATCCAGACCCACCTGTTGAGCTACTGGGTCCGGGAGCGTCAGGCCTTCACCTTGGAAGAAGCCGTCCGGATGGTCACCTACGACCCGGCCACGGCCTGGGGCTTCTACGACCGGGGATTGATCCGCGAGGGCTTCGTCGCCGACCTCAACGTGTTCGACCCGGCCACCCTCGCGCCGGAGATGCCCGAGCTCGTCTACGACCTCCCCGGCGGGGCCCGACGGCTGACGCAGCGGGCCCGGGCTACCGGGCAACCGTGGTCGGCGGGACCATCACGCTGCGGGACGGGGAGCACACCGGCGCCCGGCCCGGACGGCTCCTCAGGAGAAGTGCGTCCGCGGCCGCTCGATAGGGGCGCCGTCGATGAACGTGTCGACTTTCTCGTTGTAGAACGCGACGAGGCCGGCGATCGGCAGGACCTGGGCGGTCGGAAAGTCGTAGGCCCACGCGATGTCCGGGTGCGTCCGGCCGCCGATCGCCGCCGACCAGTAGCCGGTCGTCCGCCCCTTGTACGGGCAGTCGGTCACGGTGTCGGACGGGACGAGGTGCTCGAAGCGGACGGCCGGTCGCGGCAGGTAGTACCGGGTCGGCAAACCGGTCTCGAAGACCATGACCGGCGCCGACGACTCGGCGAGGACGACGCCATGGATCTCGACACGGACGGTCCTCGTCGACCGGACCGCGTCGACCCGGCTGTACGGGTTGCGCGGGTGGACGAAGACCTCGTCGTCCTCCTCGAACCACGCGTCCATGGCCGCCCAGTCGAAACGGACCATCCCGGCGAGGCCGCCGGGCGCGTCGTCGGCGAACACCAGCGCGGCGTTCGGCCGGACCGCGTCGTCGGCCCGCAGCCCGAAACCTCTCGCCGGGCCCCGCGGCGTCTGCTCGTCGCGCTGCTCATCGACGAGGGCATCCCCGTCGACGTCGCCGAGCGGGACGTAGTACTGCGGGAACGCCGGCCATTCCCAGACGTAGACCGCCCGCGTCGTGTCGACGACGACCCGACCGCCGGCGACCGCCCGGACCCGCCGCGGCACCGGTTCGACGTGGTCCGGGGCGATGGCCTGCGGGTAGTCGCGATCCGGCATCTCCACCTCCGTCGGTCCGGGCGACCTGGGCCGCCCGCGGCCAACCTACCGGGACGCCGGACAGGGCGCCGTCAGCCGGCTCTGGTGTCAGCCGGTGTTGGCGTCAATCGGCTTTGGCGTCAGCCGGCCTTGAGGGTGTGGGTGACGACGACGACCGACTCCTCTTCGATCCGGCCGTCGACGATCCGGTAGCTCCGGACGACCGGGTGGGTGTCGCGGAGGGAGACGAGGACGTAGTGCCACGTCGGGTCCGGCGCCTGGTCGACGTCGGTCGGCGACGGGTACGCGTCGGTGTGCGTGTGCGAGTGGAAGACGCCGATGATCGACAGGTCGTGCCGCTCGGCGTCCCGGTCGACCCGGAGCATGTCCTTCGAGTCGACGACGTACAGCTTCGCCGACTTGGCCGCGTTCGTCGTCGGGTAACAGGTGCGGACCTCGTCGGTCGCCGGGTCGCCGGCGAGCAGCCCGCAGGCTTCGTCCGGCAGGCCACTGATGCAGTGCCCGACCATCTGTAGGTGGATCTCGTTCGGTAGCCGCAACATCGTCACATAATCGTAATAGCGGTCCCCGAATATCGAGCGGATGGTGACCACGATTGCGCCGACCGCGCCAGCCATCGACGACGTCGAACCGCGGGGTCGGCAGTAACCTCGGTCGTCTATGGCACGGGCGAAGAAGACGGTGGCCAAGCGGGCGGCGGCCCGGGAGGCGGCCGGCACCGCCGGGGACCGGACGGTGGCCTCGAACCGCCGCGCCCGCCACGACTACGACATCTTGGACACCTTCGAGGCCGGCATCGTCCTCCAGGGCAGCGAGGTCAAGTCCCTCCGGGAGGGCAAGGCACAGCTCTCGGACGCCTACGCCCGGGTCTCCGACGGCGAGCTCTGGCTCTTCGGGGTCCACATCCCCCCGTGGCACTTCGCCACCGGGTTCGGGTCCCACGACCCGGACCGCCGGCGCAAGCTCCTGGTCCACCGCAAGGAGATCGACGAGCTCATGGGCCAGACCCAGACAGCAGGCCCTGACCCTGGTCCCCTTGTCGCTGTACTTCCGGGACGGCAAGGCCAAGGTCGAGATGGCCCTGGCCAAGGGACGCAAGCTCCACGACAAGCGCCAGGCCATCCTCTCCCGGCTGGCCGACCGGGAAGCCTCCAGGGCCGCCCGGGACGCCCAGAAGTACCGGACCATGAGCTGAGCGGGATCCCGGTACGCTGGGGGGACCGCCCAGCCAGGGCGGGTAGCAACGGCAGTCCCCGAGGGGGTGAAGGGTTTCGACTTTGGTCGTCGAGGTGAGAGAAGCGAGCCGTGGTCTCCGGAGCCACGTTAAAGAGCCGGAACCAAAAATAAACGCCGAGCCTCAGCTCGCGCTCGCTGCCTAAACAGTAGCGACGTCCGTCCAGCCTCAGCCCTACGGGTTGGTAAGCGGGCGTCATCAAGTAGGGCTTACTCGCCGGTCGTTCTGACAGACCGTCGAGGAAACTTCGTCAGATACGGGGCGGCGCAGCCGCCGGCAGCAGTGCCGCCCCCGACAATCCTCTGCCGGCTGCGCTCGGAGAAGGCTCACTGAGGTGCCGAAGGACGCGGGTTCGATTCCCGCCACCTCCAAGAGGAAGTGTCTCGCGACCCGAGAATCGGGTGCGGGACGCCCCTTGTTGGAGGTGGCGGGGACACTTGGAAACGAGGTCCCCCCCCCCGGGGGGGGGGACCGAAAGAACGCCGTGACGATGGTCACGGCGTTCTTTCTTTTCATTGCCCAGGGACGACTGGGCTCGCTCTCGGGCGCTCCCGGATCGGGCCGGCCTCTGGCTCTCAGCCGACGGCGCCGACCTGGTCGAGAAACGTGGCCGACAATGGGTTCAGGTGGACAAGACCGTCGACCTGTCCGAACGAGCGGTCCGCCGAGGCCAGCGCCCACCCCCTCCGGCGAGCCGTCGCCGCGAGCACGGCGTCGAAGGGCCCCAGGCTCTCGGAGCCGCCGAACAGGTCGAGGCCCTCGAGGAGATCCTCCTGCTCGGGTTGGACAAGGGCCGAAAGCCCCACCGCGTACTCCGTTGCCCGAGCTGCAGCATCAGCACGCGATCGGCGCCGAGCCCGGACATGGGCGAACTCCTGGATGACCTCGACCGTCGTCGTCGCCCGTACTTGGCCGTCGCGAACGGACTCGATCAGCGCGCGGGTCGGGACACGGAGCGGGTGGTCGGTGCCGACCGCGTACACCAAGATCGTCGTGTCGAGGACGATCACGCCAGACGACCCCGGATCTCCTCCAACTCTTCGCGAAGCCCCTCGGGGCCCGGCACGTCCATCGAGTCAGCGGCCAACACGGCTTGCAACGCCGACCGACGTTCGCCCTCGTCGCCCGGGAAGCGCTCGTCGATCGCCTCCCGCACCAACACCGCGACCGGCACGCCCCGACGGCCCGCCTCGCGTTCGAGCCGCGACCAGCGACTGTCGTCGATCAGGACCTGCAAGCGTCGATCAAGCATGCTCATATATTAGCAGGTGCCCGAGGCGACGTTCTCCTGGAGGTCTGCCCGAGCATCCTCCTAGAGGTAGGCGCCGAAGTGACTGGCCGCCATCTGGTCCAACGCGTCCGTGAGCATGTCGAGCGTGTCGCCCGGGGTCGGGATCAGCACGCGGTTCAGCCCGAGCTCGCGGTAGCTCTCGAGCAGCTCGGGCCCGGGGAGCCGACGGACGAACTCGTCGATCGCCGCGCCGGCTTCCATCGTGGCCGGCGGCTGCACGAGGTCGATGGTGAGCTTCGCCGGATCGCGCCCCGCGTCTTCCCACCGGTGTCGGAGGTCGGCCACCGCGGAGGGGAGCGCGTCACCGACGTGGTCACGCACCGGTGACCACCCGTCGCAGAACTCGACGATGTGCCCGAACGTCCGCTCACTCGGCGCCGCGCCGAGGCGGATCGGCGGGCGCGGCCTCTGGACCGGCTTCGGCCACGACCAGCTCTCCGTGAACTTGACGAACTCGCCGTCGAAGCTCGCCGTCTCTTGGTCCCACAACGCCTCCATCGCCAGCAGGTTCTCCCGCAGCACCTCCCGTCGGTCGTCGTAGTTGACGCCGTTGTTCTCCGTCTCGAGCGGGTTCCAGCCATAGCCCAGGTCGAGCTCGAGGCGGCCGCCCGAAATGCGGTCGAGGGTGGCGATCTGCTTGGCCAGGATGATCGGGTTGTACTCGGCGGGCAGCGCGATGCACGTGCCGAGCCGCAGGTTCGTCGTCACCGCGGCGGCCGCCGCCAGCGTCGTGTACGGGTCGGCCATCCGACGGTAGAAGTCGGGCACAGCCCCCTCCTCGCCCCACTTCCGCTCGCGGTACTTCCCCTTCGTGTACCGGTGGGTGGTGTCGACCGGGAGGTGCGTGTGCTCTCCCATCCAGAGCGATTCGATCCCCCGCTCTTCGAGCGCCGGCGCAACGTCGAGCACCGACGGCGTGAGGTCGTTGAACTGGACGACGATGCCGATCCGCACGTGGCACCTCCCCTCCCCCGGCGGCGGCTCTCCCGCCACCGAGCCTCCCCCTGGCTGATGTGACGGCCCGACGTTATCGGCTCAGTCAATCGATTGCTCGATAGCCGGAGCGGTGCCACACTGAGCGGCGGTCGGCAGTCGGCGTTCGGTGGCGATGGGGCCGGCCCGGAGGGGAGGTGGCGGTCGAGATGAGCCGACAGACGGTCCGCATCGGAGTCACGTGGTCCAACTCGGGGTGGTGTTGGTTGGACAGCCGCCTGCTGTACACCGCGCTGCAGGTATGGGTGCGCCAGACGAACGACGCCGGCGGCGTCTTCGTGCCCGAGGATGGGCGGCGCGTGCCCGTCGAGCTCCTGATGCGCGACGACCGCAGTGACCCCGAGACCGCGGTGGCCGCCGTCGAGGAGCTCATCGAGCTCGGCGTCGACGTCTTCTGCTCGAGCGGCTCGGCCGAGATCCAGACGGAGGTCGTGCGCGTCACCGAAGCGGCCGGCGTGCTCAACCTGAACGTCGGCGCACCCGACTCCGCCCTCTTCGACGGGTCCCGGTTCCACCTGCAGTGTGGTTCGTCGGTCCACACGTACATGGCGTCGCGACCACCGTTCTGGAAGCGTCACGGGCTGCTCCGGCTCGCCCAGATCCACGCCGAGCTCCCCGGCTGGACCGCCACGCACGGGCCGATGCGCGACTACACCGCCGCGGCGGGCGGCTTCGACGTCGTGCTCTACGAATCCGTCCCGCGTCAGCAGCGGTGGACGACGGCGTACGGGCCGTACCCGGCCGACTTCGACGCGTGGGACGACCTCGTCGATCGCCTCGTGCGAGCCCAGCCCGACGTCGTCGTGCTCGGCCTCCCGGCGCCGGCCGAGTACCAGATCGTGCGGGCCATGCGACGCCGTGGCGTGTGGTTCCGCTACGTCGAGATGCTCTACGGCCAGTTCATGGGGCGGGTCGGGCTCGGGCCCGAGGATCTCTTGTACCAGTTCCACCCGGGCTGGACGCCGGACGTCGACCCGGCGACCATCAACGTCGGCGGCACCCCCGCCGAGCTCGCCGCCGCCACCAAGCGCTACTTCCCGGGCGTCGAAGGCAATCCGGTGCCACGGAGCTACGTCGGCGTCGCCGTGTGGGCTCATCTCGTCGCTAACGCCGGCTCACTGGAGCCCGAGCGCGTCATGGCCCAGGCTCACGCCGAGTCCGGTTCGCTCGTGACCATGGAGGGACGCCTCACCTGGACCCCCAACGGCGACACGATCCCGCCCGAGCGCTCCTGGGCCGGCATCCACCAGATCCGACGCCACCCCTGGACGGCCGAGCTCCAGTCGGTGCTCGTCCATCCCGCCGACCACGCCGAGGCCGAGCCCGTGTTCACGGACCTCCCCTACGAGCGCCGTCCGCCCCCGTGGTCGGGGGTGTGGTGACATCGCCGACTACCGTCGACGAGCGAATGGCTACCGGCGGGAACCCGTCGAGCACTACAGTGCGATGGCCGTTGACCACAGTGAGGGTACCTTTTCCGTTCGACGAATCGTCGAAAACTGACGATGTCGGTCGAACGTCTATCGGAAAGAGGAGTTCATGCATTTTTCCTATGGGCTTCCGACCCACCGGGTCGATACCGGCGAGGAGCTCGTTTCCGCCGATGCCGTTACCGAGCTGGCGTCAGAGGCAGAATCAGCTGGGTTCGATGCCATCTATACGACCGACCACCCGTTCCCCAGTGACACATGGCTGGCCGTGGGCGGCCACCACGCACTCGACCCGCTCGTCGCCCTCGGCTTTGCCGCAGCGACGACGTCGAGAATTCGACTGCATACCAACCTCTTCGTCCTGGCCTACCGGAACCCGTTCCTGGCCGCTAAGGGCCTGTCGACGCTCGACGTCCTGAGCAAGGGCCGGCTCATCGTCGGGGTCGGTGCCGGTTACCTCGAAGGCGAGTTCGCGGCGCTCGGCGCCTCGTTCGACGATCGGAACGACCGGGTCGACGAAGCGATCAGCGCCATGCGAGCGGCGTGGGCCGGCGAGAGCATGACGCGATCGGGGATCGGCTTCCGCGTCGACGGGAACACGATGCTCCCCCGACCGGTCCAACGACCGGGACCGCCGATCTGGATCGGCGGCAACAGCAAAAGGGCCATTCGTCGGGCAGTCGAGCTGGCCGACGGCTGGTCGCCCTTCCCGACGCCGAGCGGTACGTCGACCCGGACGCACACCGCCGAGTTGGCGACGATCGACGACCTGGCCGAAAGGATCGAGTACGCCAAACAGCACAGCGCGGCGGTCGGCCGGCAGGCGCCCCTCGAGATCTGCTTCGTCCCGCCGGCGCTCCGGCTGGGCAGCGGGAAGGAGCTCGACACCAGTGAGACCGTCGAGGCCTGCCGAGCCCTGGCGGCGATCGGTGTCGGCTGGGCGACGGTGGCGCTGCCCGGCACGACCCGGGCGAGCCAGGTCGAGGCGATCCACCGTTTCGCCAACGACGTCATTCGTCCCGTCAACGGCGGTTAGCGGGCGGCCTCGACCGTCGCCGGTCGGCAGCTCGACCGGCGCTCTTTTTGGCTCGTCCGGACAGGACGCCCGGTACCTTCTGGTGCAAATAGACGCGGAGCTACATAGCTTCTGTCCTTACTCTCGGCCGGCCAATGGGCCGAGCTCCACGGCCACGATGGTTGGCCCTCGGCGCCGATCGACTCGGAGAGCAAGAGCCGGTACCGCCTCCGGATGATCCGGAAATTCGGGGTCCGACTTCAGACGGCCCGACGCAACGGCGTGGCCGATCCGATAAGATGGACGGGGACGGGGGGATTTGGTTAACCGGCGGGTGATATTCCCGGCGGGCCAGAGGGGAGATCGGCCGTGAGCCACGCAGTTCCTTTCGTCGACTACCTCGTTCTCGACGACCATCCGCACCTGACGGCCCACGAGTGCCGCTCGTGCGGGGCCCGGTTCTTCGACCGGCGGAACGCCTGCGCCAGCTGCTTCGGCACCGAGTTCTCGACGGTCGACGTGCCGAGCGAGGGGGAGGTCGTGGCCTTCACGATCGTCTCGCTGGCCGCCCCGGGCATCCCGGTGCCCTTCGTCGCCGCCACCGTCGACTGCGGGGGCACGAAGGTGAGCGGCAACCTGGCCGACGTCCCCCCGGATCCCGAGCACGTGACGCTCGGGATGAAGGTCCACCTGGTGACTGTGCCGATCGGAACGGACGCCGCGGGCACCGAAGCCGTCTCGTTCGCGTTCGCCCCGGTGGGCTGATCCACCGCACCGATCGATCACCTGACAAACCGACTCTCGACGACGACCCAACTCTCGACGGCGAACAGCCTCGACGGCGGATAGGAGGAACGACCCATCATGGCCAGCGACGACGTGTGGATCCTGGGAATCGCCATGACCAAGTTCGGCAAGCACCCGGACAAGGACACCTTGGACCTGGCGGCCGAGGCCACGATGGCCGCCTTGAAGGACGGCGGGGTGACGATGGCCGACATGGGGGTGCTGGCGGCCGGCAACCTGATGGGCCCCATGGGGTTCGGCCAGGCCCTGCAGAAGCAGATTGGCCAGACCGGCATCCCGGTCTACAACGTCGCCAACGCCTGTGCGACCGGAGCTACCGCCCTGCGGGTGGCCTACCTGACCATCAAGGCCGGCGAGGCCGACTACGGCCTGGCCGTCGGGGCCGAGAAGCTGGCCGGCGCCGGGCTCCTGGCCGAGGGCACCTCGGGTCAGGCCAATGACACGTGGACGCCGAGCGGCCGGTTCGGCGCGGTGGCGTCGGTCGACGGCCGGATCGGCACGGAGACGATGCCGGGCGTGTTCGCCCAGATCGGCATGGAGTACGGCCACCGCTACGGCGGGACCAGCTTCGAGCTGTTCGCCCGCATCTCCGAGAAGAACCACGCCCACTCGACGCTGAACCCGAAGGCCAGCTATCAGAAGCGGTTCACCCTGGACGAGATCATGAACGACATCATGATCGCCTACCCGAACACCCGGCCGATGTGCTCGGCCAACTGTGACGGCGCCGCCGCGGCCGTGCTCGTGTCCGATGCCGCACTCAAGACCCTCGACCCCGACCAGCGACGGCGGGCGGTGAAGGTGTCGGCCTCGGTGCTCACCTCCGATCCCTACCAGCCCGGCTGCCAGGTGCTGCCGGACATCAACACGCTCACCCGCAATGCCGGAACGAAGGCCTACGAGCTGGCCGGGGTGTCCCCCGCCGACCTCGACCTGGTCGAGCTGCACGACTGCTTCGCCACCGCCGAGCTGGTCCACTACGACAACCTGTCCCTGTGCGAGCCGGGCGGCGCCGTCGACTTCTTCGAGTCCGGTGCGTCCTGGCGCGACGGCTCGACGCCCGTCAACGTGTCGGGCGGTCTCGAGTCGAAGGGCCACCCGATCTCGGCCACCGGCATTGCCAACGTCTGGGAGGTCGCCACCCACCTGCGGGGCGAAGCCGGCGATCGCCAGATCGCCGAGGCCAAGGTCGGCCTGGCCCACGTCATCGGGCTCGGATCGGCCTGCGGCGTCCACATCCTCGAGAAGGCCGCCGCCTGACGCCGGCCGGATCGACCGGCCGACGGCCGGCGGTCCGGTCGCCATCCGGCTACTGCCAGGTCTCCCCTTCGCCGTACTTGCCCTTCACCGCGGGTCGGTCGACGAACGGACCACTCCGCGGCAGGGCGTCGACGATCACCACCGACTTCGGCTTCTTGTAGCTGGCGATCCGATCGCGGACGAACTCGATCAGCTCGTCCGGCTCCGCCGGCCCCCCGTCGGCGAGCTCGACCACCGCCCGCACGGAATGGCCCCAGACCGGGTCGGGGACGCCAATGACGCAGGCGTCCTTGACCGCCGGGTGCTCCTTCAGCGCGTTCTCCACCTCGACCGGGTAGACGTTCTCCATCCCGGTCTTGATCATCTCCTGGTTCGGGCCGAGGAACGTGAAGCTTCCGTCCGCCTCGCGCCGGCCGAGGTCGCCGGTCCAGCGCCACCCTTGCGGGTCCATCGGCTCGAGACCGAGGTAGCCGACCATGACCTGCGGGCCGCGGGCGACGACCTCGCCGATCTGGCCCACCGGCACCTCCGCGCCGTCGGGGTCGACGATCCGCACCGCCATGGCCGGGCCCGGGCGACCGAACGTGCCGGTGCCGACCGGCAGGCGACCCTCGTAGGTGATCATGCCGACGGTCTCGCTGGTGCCGTAGCCGACGGCGCCGCGGGGCTGGCTCCCGGGTCGGGGGCACGACGTCATCGAGTACCACGCGTCGTCCAGCTCCGGCGGCGGGGTGCCCCCGAGGACGTCGTTCAACGAGTGCAGGTCGTACCGGCCGTCGGCGTTGAGCTCCGCCATCTCCTTGATCGTCGGTCCGAAGACGAAGGCCGACGTGCAGTGCTCCCGGTCGATCAGTCGGCAGACCTCCTCGGCATCGACCCGGGGGATCATGACGTTGAGGCCGCCCCAGTGGAAGAGGGCAAACGCCTTCAACAGCACGCCGATGTGGAACATCGGGCCGGAGCTCAGGTACGTCTCGGTCATCGGCTTCACCCCGCCGACCGCGCCGAGCATCAGGTCCTGCTGGACGATGCCGCGGCTGGTGAGCACCGCCGCCTTCGGCTTGCCGGCAAAGGCCGCCGTCATGATGATCAGCACGCCGGCCTCGTCGTCGTCGTCCTGGGCGGGGTCGACCGACGATGCGGCGTCCAGGGCCTGCTCGTAGGAGCCGTCGTCGTACGAGAGCCAGCCGGCCGACGGCAACACCGCTCGGGCGTTGGCGTTGACCTCGTCGAACTCCGGCCGGCTGCTGCCGATGATCACCTTCGGCCGGATGTCCTCGAGGATGGCCGCCGTCTCGACCGACGACAGCCGCCAGTTCAGCGGCGCGGCGACGGCGCCCGCCTTCGAGCAGGCGAAGATGAACTCGAAGAGCCGGTGGCAGTTCAGCCCGAGCCAGGCCACCCGATCACCCGGCTCGACGCCCAGGTCCCGCAGCACGTTGGCCAACTTCGTCGTCCGCGCGTCGATCTCCGGGTACGTCAGCCGGTCGTCGCCGCACACGATCGCTTCGGTGTCCGGCAGCCAGCGGGCGTTTTCTCGCACGACGTCACCGAGGGTGAACGAGTGCAGCCGATCAGTCATGAGTCCCTCCCTCGCGTTGCCACGGCCCCCGTCGACCCACAATCTACATTCATTCAAGTGACTGCTTGCTAGTCGAGGCCGTTGCTAGTCGAGCCGTTGCTAGTCGAGGCCGGGCCGGCCGGCCCAGGCTCGCCCCGCCGCCCGACTGGATGGCGGGCACCCGGGCCGCGCTATACGGCGACCGAGCCGAGCTCGGCCAACAGCTCCTCGGGCGTCACGTCACCCGGCCGGGCGCCGGCCCGGGCGGCGGCGACGGTTCGACGCTGCAAGAACGTGTTGACCGGCGTCGGCACGGCATGCAGCCGTCCCAGGAGGGCGATCTCGCCGTTCAAGAAGTCGGCCTCGATCGTGCCGGTGCCCCGGGCCAAGCTCTGCCATGACGACCCACCGCCCCAGGCCGAGCGACCGATCGGCAGGATCTGGATGACGTCGCCCCGGCGCTCCCGCTCTTCTTCGTCGCTGACGACGTCGATCCCGGCGGCCGCCAGCACCGCCTCCGCCTCGTCGACCGCCAGGCGGTAGATCTCCGTCGGCTGGCCCGCCGTCCCGCACAACGCGTCGATGCCGTTCGACAGGGTCATCAGCAGCTTTCGGTACTTCCACCGCATGATGTCCGGCCGGGCCACCGACTCGAAGGTGGCCCCGCTGATGGCGTCGGCGAGGGCTTGGGCGGTGGCATCGGTTCCGGACGGGAAGCGGCCGAGATCCATCAGCCCGCCGATCGGCGCCGAATGGCCGAGGATGACCCCCGGCTCGAGATGGCTGGCCGGACAGATGGCGTTCAGCCCGTACGTGTTGGCGAACCGCCGGGCCGTCCGTCGCTCGCTCGCGACGCCGTTCTGGGCGCAGACGATCGGCGTCTCCGGCGGCGCGACCGCTTCGAGCGCCTCCACGGCGGCCTCGGTGTCCTGGCTCTTCATCGTCAGGACGACGGCGGTCGGGTCGGTCCAGTCGAGCTCGTCGGGGCGGCCCACCGCTGGGACGTCGAGCACCACCTCCCGGTCCGGCCGCTCGATGGTCAGGCCCTCGGTCTGGAGGGCCGTCAGGTGACGCCCCCGGGCGATCAGCTCGACCCGATGCCCGGCCTCGTGCAGACAGCCCCCCAGCAGTCCCCCGATCGCGCCGGCCCCGTAGATGACGAATCGCATGATCGGATGTTGCCACAGCCACTGTCGACCAGGCCGGGGGTGGGCGCCGTACCGAGCTCGAAACTCCGACCCCTACCGACGTACCGCGGCGAGGACCATCACCGGTCTGCCGTCAGGCCCGCCTTGACTCGACGCCGCCACGCGTGGAGCACCGGTTCGGTATAGCCGTTCGGCGATGTCACGCCCCCGAGAACGAGCTCGAGGGCCGCCTGAAACGCGGGACGGTTCGACGGATCCTCGGCCATGGGCCGGTAGCTCGGATCATTCGAGTTCTGCGCGTCGACGACCGCCGCCATCCTCTCGAAGGTCGACACCACCAGATCTCGGCTGACCAGCCCGTGGTGCAGCCAATTGGCGATGTGCTGACTGGAGATGCGCAAGGTGGCCCGGTCCTCCATCAGCGCCACGTTGTGGATATCGGGCACCTTCGAACAGCCGACGCCCTCGTCGATCCAGCGGACCACGTACCCGAGGATGCTCTGCGCGTTGTTGGCCAGTTCGGCCTCGATCTCTTCGGTGCTCAGGGCCTCGGTCAGGAGAGGGAGATCGAGGAGGGTTTCGAGGCTCACGGACGGGCGCGAGATGGCGATCTGCCGGGCGACGACGTCCACCTGGTGGTAGTGCATGGCGTGAAGCGTCGCCGCCGTGGGCGACGGTACCCAGGCACAAGAGCCGCCGGCCAGTGGATGGGCGATCTTCTCCTTCACCATCTCGGCCATCGCGTCCGGCCTCGCCCACATGCCCTTGCCGATTTGCGCCACCCCGGCGAAACCCGAGGCCAGCCCGACATCGACATTGTGATTCTCGTACGAGAGCAGCCAAGGGGCGGACCTCATCTCGGCCTTCCTGATGACCGGCCCGGCTGCCATGGCGCTATGGATCTCATCGCCGGTCCGGTCCAAGAAACCGGTGTTGATGAAGATGACTCGCTGACGGGCCGCGCCGATACAGGCGGCCAAGTTCAGGGTCGTTCGCCGCTCCTCGTCCATGATCCCGATCTTCACGGTGTGTTCTGGCAGGTTCAGCATCCGCTCGGCCGCGGCGAAGACCGCCACCGCGTGGGCCACTTCGGCACTTCCGTGCAGCTTGGGCTTGACGACGTAGATGCTCCCCGCCCGGCTGTTGCGGTAGACGCCCTGCCCTCGAATATCGAGCGCACCAATCGCCACCGTCACCGCGGCATCGAGCATCCCCTCCGGGACCGGCTGGCCTGCCTCGGTAAGGACCGTGTCGCTGTACATGTGAAGACCGACGTTGCGAATCAGCAGCAGGCTCCGTCCCGGGAGCTCGAACGACGTCCCGTCGGGTGATCGGTACGAACGGTTCCCCCGCAGTCGCCGCGTCTGCTCGGTCCCGTCCTTCTCGAACGTCGCCTCGAGATCGCCTCGCATGAGGCCGAGCCAGTTCTCGTAGATGGCGACCTTGTCGTCGGCGTCGACGGCGGCTACGGAGTCCTCGCAGTCCACGATCGTGGTGACCGCGGCCTCCAAGATGACGTCCGCCACGCCGGCGTGGTGGCCTCGCCCCACCGGGTGGTTCCGGTCGACCACGATCTCGATGTGGAGGCCGTGGTTGACGAGAAGGAAGTGCTGGCCGGCGGATCCTTCAGCCCCCTCGACGGCATACCCGGCGAGTTGGCCGGGGTCGAGCAATCCGACGGACGAGCCGTCGGCCATCCGGGCCGACAGCGATCGAGGTACCTCGGCGGATAGCTCGAAGGCGACGACGTCACCGTGCCGTCGGTTCCCCGCGAGAGGAACCGCCTCGTCCAAGAGGCGGTCCGCGTACTCGATCACCTTGGCGCCGCGCCCGGGGTCGTAGGAACCGGTCCGAGCGGTGTCGCCGTCGTCCTCGATGACGTTCGTCCCGTAGAGCGCGTCGTAGAGGCTCCCCCAGCGCGCGTTGGCCGCGTTGAGCGCGAACCGAGCGTTGCTCAGCGGGACGACCAACTGGGGCCCCGGAACGTGGGCGATCTCGTCGTCGACCTGGCGAACGGCGATGGCCTCCGGGCGCCCGTCCTCCTCCAGGTAGCCGATCTCTCGCAGGAACGACTCGTAGGCCGCGAACGGACCGGCACCCTTGTGCGCCCGATGCCACGCATCGAGCCGCTCCTGGAGCTCGCGCCGTTGAACCAGCAGCTCGGCGTTGGCGGGCCCGAGCATGTGGACCATCTCGGCCAACCCCGACCAGAAGGCGTCTGGCCTGATCGACAGCGGTGCCAGGACATCCCCCTCGACGAATCGGCTCAGACCGCGGTGGACCTTCAGCCCGTACCGTTCGACGTAATCCGTATCTGAACCCATGGCGCCCGAGGGTGGCCCCTTTCCCCTTCCGTTTACGTTCGGCGAAACGCTACTGGGCGAGCTCCCGCTCTACCAGCAAGCGTCTGATTTATTCGGACCCGACTGACGGCCTGGGCGCGACCCACCGTGGGGCCAAAAAAATCAAACAGCCGCTTGCTTTTGCAAGGGCCGAATGCTACGGTTTCGCTGGGGTTCAGGGTGTCTGCAAGCGGGTGGGGACACATCGGCGGACCGCCAATCAGGGGAGGGACATGCGCGTGCGTTCTGCACTCAAATTTTGCGTCTCGATCGGCGCCGCGGCGGCCATGGTGGGTGGCCTGGTTACGACCGTGGCCGTCGGATCAGCGGCTACCGCCGGCGCTTCGACATCCAGTTGCCATTTTTCCCGACCGTTGAAGATCGTCGGGATGTGGGACGTCAAGGGTGAGGACCCGGCGGCCGGCAACGACTTCCAGAACGGCCTCCAGCTGGCCTTGAAGAAGATCAACGGGTCCGGCGGGGTCTGTGGCCAGAAGGTCCAGTTCCAACGGGTGCCCATGTCCGGCGTCACACCGGCCCAGGCGGCGGCGGCGTTCAAGCAGGTCCAGGAGGCCAACCCCGACATCGCCATCGGTGCCGGCGGTGACACCCAGTCCATCGGCAAGCTCATCGCCACAGCCGGCATCCCGGTCATCTCCCCTGACATGAACCTCAACGCCGACTACGGCGGGTCCGTCGGCAGCAAGTGGCTGTACCTGATCTCCAGCACACAGTCGTACCGGTGGAAGAACGCCACGAAGTTCCTCGTGCGGACATTGGGCAAGAAGAAGGTCGGCATCATGGCCTACACGACCCAGTTCGGCACGGTCGCGGCGAAAGCCGTCACACAGCAGCTCAATTCGATGGGCCTGAAGCCGTGTGCCAAGGCGACAATCGCCACATACACACCGACGACACTGACCCAACAGGTCCTGGCCATGAAGACATGCAATGCCATCGTCGACGCCGCCTACCCGAACGTCAACGCGCTGGAGCTCCGTCAGGCCCTGCAGAACGGCATCACCGTGCCGACGATGAACGACGGTGGGCTCACGATCGCCGAGACCGAGAAGCTGGTCACCGGGTCAGCGATTGCCAACTCGTACTCCAACGCCGACTGCAACACCCTCGGGACAACAAAGCCGATGACGAACTACCGCACGGCGTACGAGGCGGCGTACGGCGGCACAGTGCCGAACTACCTCTCCGCCATCACGTACGACGCCACCCTCATGGCCGCGGCGGCAGCCAAGAAGGCCGGCACGTTCAACAAGACAGCTATCGACAAGGCCATCGGCTCGATCGACTTCACCGGCGGGATCTGCCAGAAGAACTACCAGTCCGACGGCCGGCACACCCTGGTGCACACCAACGAGATCTTGAAGTTCAAGACCGATGGAACGTGGACCAAGGTGGCGACCTTCACGATCCCCATGCAGGCCAAGCTCACGACATCGTCGACATAACGAGGTTCGAACAGTCGCTTCCTTCGGGAGACGACCGTGAGCCCGGCGCCGTCATGATCGTTCAGCGATCATGACGGCGCCGGTCCCGCGTCTGCCCGCCGCAATCAACCGGAGCCGGCGAGGGGCCGCAGCACCCGACCCGGGCCGTGGTCGGCCTCGACGACCGCCCCGTCGCGGCGAATGGCCACACCGTTGACGAGAACGTGCCGAAGCCCCGTCGGCTGGTCGGCGACGAGTCGCTCCCCTTCGGCCGGCAGATCCCGCACCCGACGGAACGGACCTGGTCCAATAGTGTCCGGATCGAAGACCACCACGTCACCGATGCTGCCGGGCCGAACCGCCCCCCGCTCGCCGAAGCCGTAGAGAGCCGCCGGCTCGCCCGTCAGCTTGTGAACCGCCTGGGGCAACGACAGGGCCCCCCGGTCCCGCACCCAGCCACCCAGTAGATCGGTCGGCATCACCGCGTCGCACAGCTGGTCGGGGTGCGCCCCGGAGTCGGCCAGACCGAGAACCGCTCCCTCGAGCCGCAGCAGATCGGCCACCTGCTCGGGGTCGTCGTTCATAATGACGACCCCGAACCGCGTGGTCAGCCCATCCTCGAGCGAGAGATCGAGCATGGCGTCGAGTCCGCCGACTCTTCGCTGGGCAGCCACGTCGGCCACGGTCCGTCCCTCGAGCTCCGGGTGCGCCGCCGACTCGGCGATCGACCAGTGGGTCCACCGGACGGGGAGCACCGATCCCGCCAATTGCTCGGCGGCGCGCGCCCGCCAACCCGCGTCCCGGTAGGCGACGCGGCGCTCGTCGTCGGTCGCCCGGTCCAACTCGCGGATGGCGTCACACCGAAGAGCAAACGGCGACCTCATCGTCATCTGCGCCGCCAGCGGACGACACGTCACCTGGGGGTGGACGTCCGAACCGCGGGCCATGCCGTCCCGGTGGAGGGCAACCAGACGCTCGTGCGAGCCGTCGATGGAGCCGAGGATCGCCGTCCACGTGAACGGCCGGCCGACGCGGGGCTGCAGGTCGTAGAGCGCTTCGTGGGTGACGTTCGGCCCGGGAACGAAGGCACCGACGCCGACGTCCAGCTCCGACAGGGCCGCCAACATGGCCGCCACCTCCCCCATCGTCGCGTGCTTGGTCGGACTGGGCCGACCGGTGGGCGCGCCGCTGGTGGAGAACCCGACGGCGCCAGCGAGCAGTGCCTCGTGGACCAAGGCTCGCATCTGCGCGATTTCGACCTCGGTGGCCGCCCGCTCGTAGGCCTCAGCCCCGAGCACGGCAATACGGACAGCCGAATGGCCGACGTAGGCCCCGACGTTCAGCGTCGGGTGACGCGCCTCGATGGCCGAGAGGTAGTCGGCGAAGGAGCCGAACTCCCACGAGACCCCCGCCTGGAGGGTTTCCAGCGACATGTCCTCCAGATCGTGCAGCATGCCGAGCAGCAGATCGTGGTGTTGCGGACTGGCCGGGGCGATCGCGAACCCGCAATTGCCGGTGATGACGGTCGTGACCCCCTGCCAACAGGACGACGAAAGGGACGCGTCCCACAGCAGCTGGGCGTCGTAGTGGGTGTGGATGTCGATGAACCCGGGGCAGACGATGCACCCCGAAGCATCCAACTCGAGGATGTCGCCCAGACCATCGACGGCGTCCTTGGCCCTCGGGCCGACGCCGACGATCCGGTCGCCGACCAACGCCACGTCGGCCGGCACCCCGGGTGCACCGGTCCCGTCCACCACCGTCCCACCACGGATCACCGAGCCG
This sequence comes from uncultured Actinomycetota bacterium, assembly GCA_963745595.1. GTDB lineage: Bacteria > Actinomycetota > Acidimicrobiia > Acidimicrobiales > RAAP-2 > DASZUK01. The sequence continues at coordinate 64,849 of CAVUYB010000010.1, forward strand.
GCCGGCGAACCGGTTCTTTGTCCCATCGTCGAGAATCCCCTCCACCTGGGGTGGGCCGACCAATGACGTCGTCGGCTTCCTCAGCTAAGTGACTGATTGATACGCTACTTTGAGGGCAAGAGGCGATCAAGACCTCTTTGGGGGAGCACGGTGACGAAGGAGGGGCAGTCGTGAGCGACGAGGCAATGGTGGAGACGGCTCGGGGCCCGATCCCGGTATCGGCGATGGGGACGACGCTCATGCACGAGCACGTGTTCATCACGAGCCCCGAGATCATGCAGAACTGGCCTGATTATCCCGAGGGCTTCGAGGACGAGGTCCGGATCGCCGACGCCATCGAACAGCTGACGCTGGCCCAGAACAGCGGGGTCCAGACGATCGTCGACTGCACGGTCATCGGCGCCGGCCGCTACGTCCCACGCATCCAAAAGGTGGCCGAAGGGGTCGACGTGAACATCATCGTCGCCACCGGCGTCTACACCTACAACGACGTCCCGCAGTACTTCTACTTTCGGGGTCCCGGCACCATGCTGGGCGGCGACGAGATGATGACCGGCTTCTTCGTCCAGGACATCGTCGAAGGTGTCGGTCGCACCGGCGTGAAGGCCGCCATCCTCAAGTGCGCAACCGACGAGCCTGGCCTCACGCCCGGCGTCGAACGGGTGCTCCGAGCCGTGGCCGTGGCCCATCGAGAGACCGGGGTCCCCATCACCACCCACACCCATGCCGGACTGCGGCGGGGGCTCGAGCAGCAGCGGGTGTTCGAGGAGGAGGGCGTCGACCTCTCCCGCGTGGTGATCGGCCACTCCGGCGACACCAGCGACGTGCACTACCTCGAGGAGCTGGCGGCCAACGGCTCCTATCTCGGGATGGACCGCTTCGGCATCGAGGGGGTGACCTTCGACGAGCGGGTCGGTATCGTCGCCACCATGTGCGAGCGGGGCCACGCCGACCAGATGGTCCTGTCCCACGACACCAGCTGTTTCTCCGACCTCATCGATTTCGCCCAGGTGCGAGTGAACAACCCCAACTGGCGGTTCGACCACATCACCCAGGACGTGCTGCCGGCCCTCCGGGCGCGAGGCGTCACCGAGGAACAGATCACCACCATGCTGGTCGACAATCCGAAGAAGATCTTCTCGCGCCAGGGCCGGTACTGATGAGCTCGGACGTCTCCGGTCGCTACAGCCTGGTCGGGCTCGGCCTGTCCGAGCAGGGCCGCAACCTCGGCATCGCGCCGCGAGAGCTCCGGCGGGTGGCGCTCGAGGCCGCGCTGGCCGATGCCGGGCTCGCCCCAAAGGACGTCGACGGGGTCATCGGGTCGTCCAGCGACATGTTCGAGGACATCCGCTACCTCGGTCTGGCGCCCACGTTCGCCTACACGATGCAGACCGGTGGGGCGACGCCGGCCTGGTCGATCATCAACGCCATGGGGGCCATCGCCACCGGTCAGGCCGACGTGGTCGCCTGCATCTACGGCGCCGCGCCCACCGGCGGCTACCTGCGCCGAGCCGACGGCAGCGTCGGCGGCTACGGCAACTTCGGCTTCGGTTACGGCTCCTTGTACGGCCTCATCGGCGCGCCCGGGGCCCATGCCCTCCACGCCCGCCGTCATATGGACCGGTACGGCACCACCTCTCGGCACTTCGGCGCAGTGGCCGTCGACCTGCGGGCCAACGCCGCCGTCCGGCCCGGCACGATCGGCTACGGCCAGCCGATCACCATCGACGACCACCAGGCGTCCCGGCCGATCGTCGACCCGCTGCGGTTGCTCGACTGCTGCCGGGATACCGACGGCGGCGTCGCCGTCCTCGTCTGTTCGACCGACCGGGCCCGTGACCTGCCGGGCCGGCACGTCACGGTGCTCGGGGCCGGCACCGGTCACCAGATCCGCAACTGGTGGACCGGCGAGATGTACGACCTGCACGACGATATTGCTCCAGCGGCGGCAAAAGCTTTCGGGCAGGCCGGGCTGGAGCTCTCCGACGTTGACGTCGCCGAGCTCTACGACCCGTTCACGTTCTCGGTCATCATGCAGCTCGAGGCCTACGGGTTCTGCGGCCCCGGCGAAGGCGGCCCGTTCGTCGAGGCCGGCGGTATCCGCGGCGGCGGGACCGTCCCCACCAATACCGGCGGCGGCCAGCTCTCCGGCTTCTATTGCACCGGGTTCACGCCCATCGTCGAGGGCATCCGCCAGCTGCGGGGCGACGGTGGCGCCACCCAGGTCGACGGAGCGGAGGTGGCCCTGGTCAGTGGCCACGGTGGCCACGGTGGCGTCCAGGGCAGCTCCACCCACGTCACCCTCCTGCTCGGAGCTGGCCAGTGACCCCCCGCCGACCGCTGCCGGCCGACGTGGCCCCGGACGACCTCGACCGCCCGTTCTGGGAAGGCGTCGAGCAGCACCGGTTCCTCGTCCACCGCTGCCGCACGTGCAGTCGCTCGTACTGGCCGGCGTCGAGCTGCGTCGACCACGGCGGCGCCAACATGGAGTGGACCGAGGCCAGCGGCCGAGGGCAGGTCCACACGTTCGTCGTCTACCGCCAAGCCGTCGACCCGGCCTGGGCCGACCGGGTGCCGTACGTCGTGGCCGTCATCCGACTGGACGAGGGGCCGTTCTTCCACTCCGACCTGCCCGGCACCCCGGTGGACGACGTCGCCATCGGCCAGCCGGTGCACGTCGAGTACGAGGACGTCGACGGCGGCACGATCCCCCACTTCGTCGTCGACGGTCGCTGACCCACCCTCAGGCCCACCCCGAGGCCCATCTCCAGGCCGATCAGCCGCCGATCGACGGCCCCGGCGGCGCCCCGCCAGGGCGACAGCCCCGAGGGGCGGCTCAGCGGGCGGGCGTGCCGTCGACGATGGTCACGCCGTAGTCCCGGGACGCGCCGTCGGCGGTGACCCGCCCGTCGGCCAGGTCCCGGGCAACGTCCGCCACGTCCCGTTCGAGCGGGGGGCCCATCCCTCCGCCGCCCGACGTCTCGACAACCAGGGCATCGCCGGCTTCGAAGTAGACGGCCAAAGCCTTGTTGGGCAACTTGATCCGAGAGCCGTCGGCCTTGCGGTGGTAGTACCCCCCTGACCGGCCCGCCCCACCCCCGTCGCGCCCGGCGGGCGGGAAGGTGATCCGGTCGCCCCGGTACGTGGCCGACGATGGCTCCAGCAGACGGAAGATCGTTCGAACGCCCAGGCCACCTCGCCACCGCCCCGGGCCGCCGGAGTCGGGGATGAACTCCTTGGCCTCGATCACGAACGGCGTACGAGCCTCGATCGGCTCGATCTGGGGAATCGTGTTGCGACCCAACCCGAAGTGCATCGCCGAGGCATCGGCCCCGTCCTTGCCCACGTGGGCGCCGTGGCCGGCGTACTCGTACGACATGTGGATCCACGGCGACGGGCCGGCCGTGGCCTGCGACATGCTGAACGGGTGGAGGATGCCCGACACGGCCACCGACCGGCTGGGATCGGCGGCGCTCAAGGCCTGGACGATGGCGTCGATGGTGGCGGACATCACGAAGTTCCGCCCACCGCCGGCATGCGGCGGCGTGGGGTTGACGAGGCTCCCGTACGGCAGGACCAGCCGGATCGGCCGGAAGCAGCCCTCGTTCATCGGGATCGTCGGATCGGTGAAGCAGCGGACGCCGTACAGGGCGGCCGACGTCGTCTGCGAGTAACCACAGTTGATCGCCGCTTCGACCTGCGGGTCGGTGCCGGTGAAGTCGATCTCCAGCCCGTCGCCGTCGACCGTGAGGGCTACCCGGACCCGGATCGGGTGGTTCGGGTCCCGGCCGTCGTCGTCGATCACGTACTCCGACTCGTACCGTCCGTCGGGCAGCGCGGCAATGTCCGCTCGCATCCTGGCCTCGGTGTAGTCCAAATAGTCGGCGACCTCCGCCGCGAACGCGTCGGCACCGTGCTGTTCGACGATCCCCTCCAGCCGCCGGGCGGCGACGTTGCAGCCGGCCACCAACGCCCGGACGTCGCCCAGCATGCTCTCCGGGGCCCGGCTGTTGAGGGCCAGGATCTTGGCCACCTCTTCCACCAGCCCGTCGTCGGTGGCGATCCGCACCGGTGGTAGTTGGATGCCCTCGCCGTAGATCTCGGAGGCACCCACCGCCACACCGCCGGCCGACTCGCCGCCGACGTCGGCGACGTGGATGACGGTCCCGGCGAAGTACCGCGCCGTCCCGTCGACGAACACCGGCCGGACGACGACGATGTCGTTGGCGTGGATGCCGCCCCGGTAGACGTCGTTGGTGGCGTACACGTCACCGGGCTGCATCGACTCGGCCGGGTAGTCCTCGACGATCGATCGCAGCGAGCACCGGATGCTCGCCCCGTGGGCCAACGCGGTGGCATTCGACTGGGCGATCAGCTGACCCTCGGCATCGAGGATGGCCGCGGCGGCGTCGGCCCCCTCGACCACGAACGTCGAGTACGCGGCCTTGACGACGACGATGCTCGCCTCCTCGGCGGCCACCGCCAGCGCGTTGCGGAGCAGCTCGCGCCCGGCCACCGCGGCCGCCGTCGCGGCCTTCGGCGCGGTGGCGGCCGACGGCGCCTTCACCGTGTCGGTCATCGTCCCTCCTCCGCGTAGTCGCGGCGCAGCACCAAGTTGGCGGCCTCGTCGACCGTGCCCGACCAGGCCGGGGGGACGATGAGCGTGGCTTCGGGCTCCTCCACGATCGCCGGTCCGCTCAGCGAGTCCCCCACCGCCAGGCGCTCGCGGTCGAAGACGTCCACCTCGGCGAAGCCGCCGAGCTCCTCGAAGTACGCCCGACGGCGGCTCCCCGGCGCCGGTCGACCGCCGGTCCCCTTCGCCGCATCCGTCTCGGCCCGGGCCGCGCCACCGATCGGCCGTCGCGGTACCCGCTGGGTCACCCGGACTCGGAGCGTGACGATCTCGGTCGGGGCGTCGTGCGGGATCCCGTACGCCTGTTCGTAGGCCCGGAAGAATGCCTTCTGGATGGCCGCGACGTCCTCGTAGCCTTCCGGCGAGAACGGCGCCGGCACGGTCAGCTCGTATGACTGGCCGCGGTAACGCATGTCGACGAACGCTTCGCGTACCAGCCCGGTGGCCGACGGGTCGGCCGACAGCTCGGTCGCCCCCTGGACGGCCAGCTCGGCGAAGACCTCGGCCAGCACCGTCGGCGACTCCGGCTCCGCACCCACCGGGTACGTCCGCACGTTCTCCACCGTCAGGTCCGTACCCAGCAGCCCCACCGCGGACGCCACCCCGGACGCGGCCGGCACGACCACCTTGGTGATCCCGAAGTGCTCGGCGATGCGGGCGACGTGCATCGGCCCCGCGCCGCCGGACGCGAACAGCGCGAACTTCGTCGGGTCGACCCCCCGCTGGACCGTCACGACGTCCACCGCGGCCGCCATGTTGGCGTTGACGATCTGGTGGATGGCCTGGGCGACGACCGGCTCGTCGGCGCCGAGCTGGCGACAGAGTTCGCCCATCGCCCGAGCCGCCAGCTCCGGTCGGAGCGACATCGTGCCGCCGGCGAAGCTTCCCGGATCGAGATAGCCGAGCAGGAGGTTGGCGTCGGTCACGGTCGGCTCGGTGCCGCCACGGTCGTAGGCCGCCGGACCCGGTTCCGCGCCCGCCGACTGCGGGCCCACCCGCAGCGCACCGCCCGGGTCGACCCAGGCGATGCTGCCGCCGCCCGCCCCGACCTCGGCCAGGTCGATCGCCGGCACCTTGACCGGCATGCCAGACCCGCTCTGGCGCCCGCCGAAGCTGCCCTTGCCACCAACGTGGAACGTGTGGGTGATGTCGGCCCGCCCGTCTCGCACCAGCGCGGCCTTGGCCGTCGTTCCCCCCATGTCGAAGGCGATCAGGTTGTCGATCCCGCAGTCCCGGCCGACCTGGAGGGCGGCGACGACGCTGGCCGCCGGTCCCGACTCGATCGTGAACACCGCCCGCCGGGCCGCATGGCTGGAGCTCATGACCCCGCCGCTCGACTCCATGACCTGCACCGGGCCCGGGATGCCGAGGTCGTGGAGCCGGTCCTCCAGGGCGGCCAGGTACGTGGCCATGATGGGCCCGACATACGCCGAGACGACGGTCGTCGAGGCCCGCTCGTACTCCCGGATCTCCGGCCACGTCTCGTGGGAAGCGACGACGACGACCCCCGGCAGGCGCTCCCGGCACATCGCCGCCACCCGCTGTTCGTGAACCGGGTTGGCGTAGGAGTGGAGCAGCGAGATGGCCACGCTGGCCACGCCGAGCTCGGCGATCCGCCCGATCACCTCGGCCGTCGCCGCTTCGTCGAGCGGGACGAGCACCTCCCCCGACGCGCCTACCCGCTCCGGCACCTCGAAGCAGTGCGACAGTGGGACCGGCGGCTCGGGTGCCTCGAACATGAGGTCGTACCGCTCCGACTCGTGCCGGGCGTAGTGGCCGAGCCCGAACGCCGTCCGGAAGCCCTGCGTCGTCACGAACGCCAGCGGCGCGCCCTTGCGTTCCAGCACGACGTTGGTGGCCAGCGTCGTCCCGTGCACCGTCCGCTCGACCTCCTCGGGCCGGACACCGGACCGCTCCAGGACCGCCCGCACGCCGACCAGCGCGCCGGCTATCGGATCGGCCGGTGACGTCAACGGCTTGGCCCGGTAGAGCCGGCCGTCCCCGTCCACCAAGACGACGTCGGTGAACGTCCCACCGATGTCGATCGCCAGGGCGGCGCGCCGGCGATCGCCCATGGTGTCCCCCTTGTCCTCCGTCACCGGCATCCCTCGGTCAGTTCGTGGAAGCGAGACCGACGCCGGTCAGGCCGTCTCCAGCGCCGGCACACTTCCCTCGGCGAACGTCGTCGGCATCATCGACTCCGGGAACCGGTACAGGTCGACCGCGTCGTCCCAGAGGATCTTGCGCTTCGAGTCCATCGAGATCAGGTCGGGGCGCAGCGAGAGGAACTCCTCCGTCGCCCGCGGGAACTTCGAGTCCGGGTGGGGAAAGTCCGTTTCGTAGACGATGTGGTCGTCCCCCAGCCACCGGATGACGTCGGCCACGAACGGGTCCTCGCACTCCGCCGAGATCCAGCAGTTCCGCTTGAAGTACTCCGTGGCCGACATCGTGAGGTCCGGGAACTCCGCTCCGGCGATCTCCAGGTGCTCGTCGATCCGGTGCAGCATCGACGGCAGCCAGCCACACCCGGCCTCCATGTAGGCGCAGCGCAAACGGGGGTAGCGCTCGAACACGCCGTGGCAGATCATCGACACCATGGCCGACTGGGCCTCGTGGGGGTGGATGACGACATGCCACTCGGTGAACGTCGTGAACCGCTCCGACCCGGCCGTCTGCCCGTTCAGGCCCATGAACTCGTGCGTGCCGAACGCGCAGTCCAGGTCCTGCAGGAGCTCCCAGATCGGGTCGTAGTAGCGGTCGCCCAGGTTCCGGCCGTTGAAGAAGTCCGGGCGGGCCCAGAAGCAGCGGATGCCCAGGTGATCGTAGGCGTACTGGATCTCCTCCACCGCCCGGCTGACGTCGTTCAGGGCCACCGGGCTCGACGTGAGCACCCGGCCGCCGGACGTCTCGGTCATCTCCTGGCCCCACCGGTTGTACGCCCGGACCATCCCCGCCTGGAGCTCCGGGTCGATGCCGAACGTCCACAGGTCGAACTCGGGGCCGTAGACCACCATCAGGTCCACCCCCTCCTGCTCCAGGGCCTTGGCCACCAGGTCTCCCGGAAAGCCGCGCTCGATGATCTCGGCGCCGTACTTGGCGACGCGGTCCTCTTCGGTCCAGCCGAGGACGTCGTTGAAGCCCCGGTACAGCGTCGTCTGGTGCTGGGTCCAGCGGCCGTCCACCGTCACCGGGTTGTAGGACTCGCCCGGCATCGGTGCCAGCCGGCCCACCCGATGCTGGTACTTCTCGTCCAGGAACCGGCTCCAGAGATCGGCCGGGTAGATGACGTGGGAGTCAGCGTCGAAGACCTTGAAACCGTTGCGCAACCGGGTACCCCTTTCTCCTTACGCAGGAATTCTACTGGACGGGTACCCATCTCGCAAGCAAGTGTTTGATTTATTTCGCCGGCCAGCGGCCCGGCCAGTGGCACGGGCAGGAGGCCCCGCGTCAGGCGCCCCGATGCGGACGGGAAGCCCCGGCGTCAGGCCCTGGCGTCAGGCGCGCCGGCCCGGCCGGAAGGCCCTGGCGTCAGGCGCGCCGGCGGCGGCGGGGCTTGGTGGCCGGCGCGTCGAAGATGCCGACGACGACGTCGATCAGGCGCCCTTCGATGTCGGCGTAGGCGCCGGGGTTCTGCTGGGACAACCACTGCTTGAGCTGTCCGTCCGGCTGGCCGAGCACGCGGTTGATCAGATCCCGCACGATGGCGTAGCGCAACATCCGGACGTCTTGCGGCAGGTCCGGCGTCACCTGGACCAACACTTTCTGGATCCGTTGGGTGTCCGCCTCGTAGGCGTCGATCACGACATGGATCAGGTCGGGATTGCCGCCGAGGGCGGTCAGGAAGGCGACGTAGTACCGGCCGCCGTCGACGTCAGCCGCCAGTTCGGCGGTCGGCCGGACCATCGCCTCGGCCAGATCCCACAGGTCGATGTCGTCGCGGCCCTCGATCTCGGTCAGCAGCTCCGATCGCCGCTGGCCGAGCGTCTCGGCCCGGCGGTGGAAGATGGCGGCCACCAGATCGGCCTTGGAGCCGAAGTGGTAGTGGATGGCGGCCGCGTTGGCGTCGGCCGACTCGGTGATGTCCCGGATCGACACCGACTCCAAGCCATGGAGCGCGAACAGCTGCTCGGCCGAGTTGAGCAACCGGTCTCGCGTTTTCGGCCGTCGCGCCCGCGCCGAAGGCTCGGCAGCCTTCGCCGCACCAGCCTTCGTCCCACCGGCTTTCACGGCACCGGCCTTCACGGCACCAGCCTTCACTGCGGCACGAGGCTTTCGGCCATCCTGTTCACGGGTCGCCATGCTCTCAACTCCCGTTCCATGTGCTCACGGCTGGCTACTATAACGGTGTAACAAAAACCGACCCGACCATGGCGCCGATAAAGCGCACGCCGACCGTCGAAATAGTACTTTCACTGACGGTGGTTTTCGGGTGACGCTCGCGACTGCCGGATGCCGCGGCGGTTCGTGCGGCTCGCGCTCGAACGGTCCCGACCTCGGGAAACCGTCCGGCCGACGGAAGCGACACGACGGAAACGGCGTCAAAAAAGTGGTACCGCCGGCCCGGCCGGCGGCGGGGGGCCGCATCCGTGCCGGGTGACGGGGAGGTGCGCGCATGCAGCGCCTGGAGGGACGAGCCGTACTGATCACCGGTTCGGCGCAGGGGATCGGACGGGCGATCGCCCTCGCCGCGGCGGCCGAAGGAGCGGCGGTGGCCGGCGTCGACTTGAACGGGGCCGGCGCGACGGCGACGGCCGAGGCGATCCGATCGACGGGCGGCCAGGCCATCGTCTTTCAGGCCGACGTCGCCGACGAGGCGGCGGTGCGCTCGGCCATCGACGAGACGGTCGAGCGGTTCGGCCGGCTCGACGTCCTCTGCAACAACGCGGCCGCTTTCGAGCCGGAGATCGTCGCCACCGACATCGACGCCGAGACGACCCCGATGGCGACGTGGGACCGCACGTTCGACGTCAACCTGCGCGGACCCTTCTTCGCCGCCAAGTTCGCCCTTCCCCACCTGCGGCGGGCCGGCGGCGGCACGATCTTGAACATCTCGACCACCGCCGGGTTCAACGGCGACGTCGTACAGGTGGCCTACAGCACGTCGAAGGCCGCACTGCACCAGCTCACCCGGGCCATCGCCACCAGCCACGGCCGGGCCGGCATCCGCTGCAACACCATCGCCACCGGACTGGTCATGAGCGAGATCACGCAGGGCAACCCATCCGAGAAGCTGGCCGTCTGGGCCCGGCACCGGCTGATCGCCGACCCGGGCACCCCCGAGGAGGTGGCTGCCCTGGCCGTCCACCTCTGCTCCGACGACGGCCGGTACATCACGGGACAGACGATCGTCATGGACGGTGGCGGTAGCTCGGTGCATCAGCCCTGGTACGCCGACGCCGCGGTCCTCCACCCGGAGATCGTCGGCCGCGCACGTCTAGTTGAACGTCTCACCCCCGTTGACGTCGACGGTCTGTCCGGTCATGGCTACCGACAGATCGGAGGCGAGAAAGAGCACCGCGCCCGCCACGTCGGCATCCGAGGGAATGTCGCCCAGGGCGATCAGTTCACGGACCGGCGCCAGCTCCTCTTCGACCGTCACCCCCCGCTCGGCCGCCCGCGTTTCGTACCACCGCTGGAGGTTCGGGCCCCACATCCGGCCGGGCACGATCGTGTTGACCCGGATGCCGTCCTCGCCCACCTCACGGGCGAGCACCTGGGCGGCCGCCAGCAGGGCCGCCTTGCCCGCGGCGTAGGACCCCCGGCCGGGCAGGACCCGCCGCACGATCTGCGAGCCGACGAAGATCACGGAGCCGGCGCCCCGCTGACGCATCACGGGGACGGCGGCCTGCGTCAGCCGCAGGGAGCCGAACAGGGTGACGTCGAACGCCTGGCGCCAGTCGTCGAAGTCAGCCTCGGCCACCGGTACCGTCATCGGACCCGTGGCGTACGCGTTGTTGACGAGACAGTCCAATCGTCCGAACCGTTCGACGGCCGTCTCGATCAACGCCTGGCAGTCTGCCGCGCTGGTGACGTCGCAACGACGCGCCGCCACCGCGCCGCCGGTGGCGGCGATCTCCGCCTCCACCTCCGACAGATACCCGTCGTTGCGGGCGCCGAGCACGACCGACGCTCCGGCCGCCGCGGCGGCCGCCGCCACTTGGTAGCCGAGGCCGGGACCGACGCCGGAGACGACGACGACCTTGCCGTCGAGCAGTGGCGACCCCATCAGGGCTCGGTCGGGCTCGCCGACGTGACGTCGTCGACGGCCACCTCGTCGCCCACGATCTGGTCGGCCGCCCCGGACAGCCCGAGGTAGGAGGCGAGCAGCATCTCCCGGTCGGCCAGGTCGGCCGCCGAGGCGCTCATCCGCACCTCCCCGGTGACGAGCACGTAGGCCCGGGCGCACCGGGACAGCGCCATGACCGTGTTCTGCTCGACCAGCAGTATCGGCGTCCGGTCGGACAACTGGGCGAGGACGTCGAACACCGAGCGGACGATCGTCGGGGCCAGACCCAACGACGGTTCGTCCAAGAGCAGCATCCGTGGACAGCCGACGAGGGCCCGGCCGATGGCCAGCATCTGCTGCTCACCGCCCGACAGCGCGTAGCCCTCCCGCTGATTGATCCGCTGCAGGGCCGGGAACAGGTCGTAGACGTCGTCCAGGCTGTAGCCGGACCGCCGGCCCGACGCGGCCGTCTGCCCGGACAGCAGGTTCTCGTGGACGGTCAGCGTCGGGAAGACCCGGCGGCCCTCCGGCACGTGGATCAGCCCCATCCGGGCCACGTCGCTGGGCTTGCGGCCACGCAGGTCGACGCCGTCGAAGGTGATCGTGCCCTCGTACGGGATCAGCTGGCTGATGGCCCGCAGCAGCGACGTCTTGCCGGCGCCGTTGGGGCCGATCAGCGCTACCGCCTCGGTCGCCCCGGCGACCAGGTTGACGCCCTTCACCGCCTCGGTCGTGCCGTAGTGGATGTGGACCGATTCGAGCTCAAGCATCGTGGCTCGCCGTCCCCAGGTAGGCCTCGATGACCCGTGGGTCGCGCCACACCTCTTCGGCTTTGTCCATGGCGATCAGCGACCCCAGCTCGAACACCGCGACCCGGTCGGAGATGTTCTCGATGAAGTCGACCTTGTGGTCGATGACCATCAGCGACAGCCCCTCGCTCTTCAGCTGCCGGCACAGGTCGCCCAACCGCTCCGTCTCGAGGTGGTTGAGCCCGGCGCTCGGCTCGTCGAGCAGCAGCACCACCGGGTCGGCCATGAGGGCCCGGGCCAGGTCGAGCAGGCGTTGCTGGCCGTACGGCAGGAGCCCGGCGTCCCGGTCGCCCTGCCCGCCGAGGCCGGCCCGTTCCAGGGCCGCCTCGGCGGCCGCCCATCGCGCCCGCTCCCGGCGCCACATACCGGGCCGGGCGAACCACGACCCCCCGAGCCGGCGCAGCTCCCCGTCGGAGGAGGCCAGCAGCACGTTCTCGAGGCAGGTCAGCTCCCGGTACACCTGTGGGGTCTGGAACAGTCGGAGGACGCCGACGCGTCGAGGCGCGGCCGGATGGCCGAGCGGCACCTCGGTGCCTTGCACCGAAAGCAGCCCGGTGGCCGGCACCACCCCGGTGATGGCGTTCAGGAACGACGTCTTGCCGCTGCCGTTCGGCCCGACGATGCCGACCAGCTCGCGCTCTCCGAGCGACAGCGTGACGTCGTCGACGGCTCGTACGCCGCCGAAGTTCACACTGATACCGCGGGCCTCGAGCAGCACGTCAGTTCCCCCAGAAATGGAGCAGTCGGGTGAACCGTCCCCGCGCCTCCGTCGACTCCGGCGACCGTGGGCGGGGCAGCTGGCGGCGCTTGGTCAACGACTGGAACAGCCCGGCCAGCCCCTGGGGGAAGGCGATGATCACGACGATCAACACCGAGCCGTAGACGATGGCCTGGTAGGCCGCCAGCGACGACAGCAGTTGGGGCACCTCGACGTAGAACAGCGCGCCGATCACGGCTCCCCAGTGGGTGTTCATCCCGCCGAGGACGACCATGAGGAACAGGCCGACGGCCAGGTTGGTGCCGAACGAGCTCGGCTCGAGCACGGTGGCCCAATGGGCGTACATCCACCCGGAGAGGGCCCCGAAGCACGACCCGACGACGAACATCAGGACCTGGAGGCGGGCCACCGGGATGCCGACGGTCCGGGCGACCATCGGGTTGTCCCGGGCGGCGATCACGTCCCGGCGGAGCGGCGACCGCTCGATGAAGACGGCCAGGACCAAGATGATGGCGAAGATGGCCAGGAAGACCCAGAAGACGCGGGCGTCGCTCTTCATCGAGTAGCCGAAGAGGCTGATCGGCGGGACACCGGTGACGTCCCCGCTCGGACCGGTGAACGACTGCCACTGGGTGAAGACGGTCAACCCGACCTCCGACAGGGCCAGCGTGGCCACCGCGAAGTAGAACTCCTGGGCCCGCGAGATCGCCCAGCCGACGGCCGTCATCAGGACGGCGGTGATCGCCACCGCCACCACCAGGCCGATCCAGGCGTTGCTGGTCTCACGCGACATCCACGCCGCCACGTACGCGCCCAGGGCCATCGAGAACGGCTGGCAGAAGGCGAAACGGCCGGCCATGCCGAACACGAGGTAGAAGCCGACGGCCGACACCGAGTACACCAGCCAGAGATCGGCCTGGTACTGGTTCGTCAGACCGTTGAACAACGTCGGCACCAGGACGGCGATGACGATGACGACGGCGATGACCGACCGGTACTGATGGCCGCCATAGATCGTCGGCCGGATGAGGTTCGCCGACGACGGTGTGGCGGCACCCGGGCGGCGGCGCTTGGCGCCGGCGGGCGACGTCTCGGTCGGCACGTCCATCTGTGCGCCCATCAGAGCCTCGCTCTCCCGACGGCCCGGGTGAGGCCCTGTGGTCGGACGACGATCACGATGAACAGGGCGATGAACGGCAGCGTCTCGGAGTAGTTCGGCACCAGGTAGCCACCGACCACCTGCTGCAGCAGGCCGATGAACAGCCCGCCGAGCACGACCCCGGGCAGGCTGCCGAACCCGCCGATGACGGCCGCCGTGAACGCGGTGATCATCGCCGTGAAGCCGAATGTGAGGTCGACCGCGGTCAGCGGGGCGATGAGCAATCCGGCGATGCCGGCCAGGACGGCGGAGATGCCGAAAGCGAAGATCGAGATCGCCCGGCTACGTACACCCACCAGCTCGGCCATCTCCCGGTCACTGGCCAGGGCGCGCACCTGGCGCCCGAAGGTCGTCCGCTGGAAGACGTACAGCAGGACGACGACGATCACCGCGCAGACGGCGACGACCAGGACCTGCTGGTAGGAGATGTGGGCGCCATCGACTGTGAAACTCCCGGTGCCCACCGGCGACGCCAGGGTCTGCGGCGTGTTCCCCTGCCACAGGGCCAGGAGGCCGCCGATGACGATGGACGCGGCGAGGGTGGCGATGACGACGATCAGCACCGGCCGCTTCCGCAACGGCGCGTAGGCCACCCGCTCGAGCACCACGCCGCCCCCGAACATGAGAACGAGCGCCAACAAGTACCCCGGGATGACCGGCAGGCCGATTGTCGAGATGGCCCACAGACCGAAGTACGACCCGAGGGTGACCAGCTCGCCATGGGCGAAGTTGACGATGCCGGTCGCCTTGTAGAGGACCAGGAAGCCGAGCGCGACGATCGCCATGATCGCCCCGATCGTTATCCCACTGGCGAAGAGAGCGATGAACTTGTCCAACGGGATCTCCCCTCAAGCCCCGTGGCGGACGTAGGTCTGCAGGATCTGGTCCACCAGCGCTGTCATGACCGTACTCTCGGACCGTACCCGGTCCACCTCCCGGGCGTACCGGGGCTTCGTGAACGTGGTCCGGTCGGCGAACACCTCCAGCACCGTGCAACCCTCCGGCCCGACCACGAGCGGCCCGTACGCCGTGCCGGCCTTGACCAGGCGGATACTGCCCGGCGACTCCGACCGGCGGGTGATCGTCACTGCTCCGGAGACGACGAGCGAGAAGTAGTCGCTTTCGTGGTGGTGCACGCCGATCGTCACGCCCGGTGCGTACTCGATCAGGACGACCATCGGGCCGTGAGCGTCGTCGCCCAGGGGGTACGCGCTGAACCGGCCCTGGCCACCGGGACCCTCGGTCCACGGGGGATCCTCCAGAGAGAAGTGCCACTGGCCCTTGACCGGGCGGCGAGCGGCGTCAGCCACCACGCCGTCCGCCAGGTCCTCCCGCAGATCGACGGCGGAAAGCTCCGCGTCGATGGTCGGACTCACCGGCTCGATGTCCACCCCGCCCCACCCTTTCGAATCTAACGACTGATTCAATACCACCGGCTCTCGAACTGTCAAGGGTCGGTGTGTAAGAAGCGCGGAGCGGCCGAGCAACTGGTCGGCCGCCGCTCGGTCAGGACTCGAAGGCTCGGGGGTGGATGACCCGTCCGTCGCGGTACCAGGCCTGATGGGCCGTAGCCCCGCCGTCGATGACGAACGTCTGCCCGGTGATCCAGCGGGCGTCGGGCCCGGCCAGGAAGGTGACGAGTGGCGCGACGTCGTCGACCGTGCCGTGTCGGGGCAGCAACCAGTGCTCTTGGTAGGCCGCGAACTGCTCGTCGCTGACGTTGCCACGGGCCAGGTCCGTAATGATGAGGCCGGTCGCCACCGTGTTGGCCCGGATGTTCATCCGCCCGTGCGTCGTCGCCACCGACCGGGTCAGCGTGTGCAATCCGGCCTTGGCTACGTCGTAGGAGACGTGGTTGAGGTCGCCGTAGAACGCGGCGACCGACGAGATGTTGATGATCGACCCACCGCCCTGGCGGACCATGTGGGGGATCACCAGCCGGCACGTCGCGAACGGCGCCCGGAGGTCGACCGCCTGGGTCCGGTCCCACGCCTCCCACGTGGTGCGCATGACGTCGCGGTCGTTGGCCAACACCTCCATCTCGTTGGCCATGGCGTTGTTACAGAGCACATCGACCCGACCGAACTGCTCGACCACCTCGGCCACCGCCGCCGCCAGCGCGGCATCGTCGGCGATGTCCACCGGCCAGTTGAGAGCCACGCCGCCATCGTCGGTGACGAGCGCCGCGGTGGCGTCGCCCAAGCGGCCGTCGATCTCGAGGATCGCTACCGTTGCCCCGGCGGCGGCCATCGATCGGGCGATCGCCCGACCGATCCCCTGCCCGGCGCCGGTGACGATGGCCACCTGGCCCGCCAGCGCGGTCATCGACCGATCCCGACTGGATAACGGCCGTCGCTCCCGACCCGATATCGACCGTGCTGCTCTCTCCCCATTCGTCACCTCCGTGACGTTCGTGGCCCGCGAGGGTGCCGGGGAATTCCGCCGTGCGCGGTGCTAGGTTCCGAAATAGGAGCAACGCGCGAGCGGTGAGGTTAGCGCAATGGGGAACGGCGGCGGAGTAGTTCGCATCATCGACACCGACACTCACGTGTCGGAACCGGAGGACCTGTGGACCTCCCGGGTGTCGACCAATCGGTGGGGCGATCTCGTCCCCCATGCCCGGTGGGATCCCGAGCTCGAAGAGCGCGTCTGGTGGTGGGCCGGCGAGCCGACGCAGATGGGCACCGGCTGGGCGGCGATGGCCGGTTGGAAGGGCTACCCACCCGACCATCCACCGTCGCTGGCCGAGGCCGACCCGGCGGCCTGGAACCCCGTGGACCGACTCGCCCGCATGGACGAGTACGGCATCTACGCCCACGTGCTCTACCCGAACATCGGCGGCTTCGGTTCCAACCGGTTCATCCGCTTGCCCGACCCCGAGCTGCGCCTGGCCTGCGTCCGGGCGTACAACGATTTCCTGGCCGAGTGGCTGGACGTCGACCGCCACCGGTTCATCCCGATCATGGCGCTGCCGTTCTGGGACCTCGACGCCAGCTTGCGCGAGCTGGAGCGCTGCGCTGCCCTCGGCCACAAGGGCATCCTGGCCACCGGTGACCCGGACCGGTACGGGCAACCACCGCTGGCCGACCCCTACTGGGACCGGCTGTGGGCGGCCGCCCAGGACCACGAGCTCACGATCAACTTCCACGTCGGCAACTCCGACGACATCGACCTGAAGGGCGGGTGGGGCGGCGTCGGTCGCCAGACCACCAACGCCAAAACCGGCGTCACCTTCTTCTTGGCCAATGCCCGGCACATCCTCGAGGTCATCGCCACCGGCATCTGTCACCGCTTCCCCCGGCTCAACTTCGTCTCCGTCGAGAGCGGCGTCGGCTGGATCCCGTTCGTCCTCGAGGCACTCGACTGGCAGTGGGCCAACTTCAACTGCGTGAGCGAGCACCCCGAGATGGACCTCCTGCCGAGCGAGTACTTCCGGCGGCAGGTCTACGGAAGCTTCTGGTTCGAGAAGGCCAGCTTGCGAGCGGCCATCGACGTCCTCGGCCCCGACAACCTGCTGTACGAGACCGACTTCCCGCACCCGACGAGCATGTCGCCGGGCCCGGCCACCATCGCCGTACGCCCGGCCGACTACGTCGCCGAGGCGCTCGCCGGCCAACCGGCCGACGTCGTCGAGAAGATCCTCTACGGCAACGCCGCCCGCATCTACCACCTGGACTGATCTACCAACTGAGCCGATCTACCAACTGAGCTGGTCTACCAACTGAACCGAGGAGAGCGATGACCGCAGTGGTCACAGATCGCCAGCCGGTCGCCGGTCGCCTGCGCGGCCGCGTGGCCATGGTCACCGGCAGCGCGTCCGGCATCGGCCGGGCCACCGCCCACCGCCTGGCCATCGAGGGAGCATCGGTGGCCGTGGTCGACCTCGACGGCCCGGGAGCCGAAAAGGTCGCCGCCGAGATCGAGGCCGCCGGTGGCCAGGCGGTGGCCGTCGTGGCCGACGTCCGCACAGAGGCGACGGTGGCCGACGCGATCGCCGCGGCAACCGGTCGGTTCGGCCGCCTCGACATCCTGCACAACAACGCGGCGATCTTGGCCCCCGAGCTGTTCAACCGAGACCTCGAGGTGGTCGAGCTCGAGGCCACCGTCTGGGACACCACCCTGGAGATCAACCTGCGCGGCGTCATGTTCGGTTGCAAGCACGCCCTCCCGGTGATGCTGGGCCAAGGCGGCGGGACCATCATCAACACGTCGTCGGCGTCGGCGCTGACCGCCGAGACCGTGCGGCCGGCGTACTCTGCGTCGAAGGCCGCCATCATCGCCCTCACCCGATCCGTTGCCACGATCTACGGCAAGCAGGGCATCCGGTGCAACAGCGTCGTCCCCGGCACCGTCGTGTCCGCCGAGAACCGGAGCCGGCTCTCGCCGCGGATGCTGGACATCTGGGAGAGCAACTGTCTGGTGCCCCGGCTCGGCGTGCCCGAGGACATTGCCGCGGTCGTGGCTTTTCTGGCCAGCGATGACGCCCGCTACGTCACCGGGCAGGCCATCGTGGTCGACGGTGGGACGTCGGCCCATCAGCCGACGTTCGCCCAGGACGTCTGGGCCGACCAGCCATGACGGCTGCGCCGCGGGCCCGCCCTCCACCAGATCGGGCTGTTCAAAAATCAAACAGCCGCTTGCTTTCGCAAGAAGCAAATGCTACAGTTTTATTGAGATCCAGTGGTCCGCAAACGGGTGGGGAACACATCGGCGGACGACCAATACAGGGGAGGGACATGCGCGTGCGTTCTGCACTCAAATTTTGCGTCTCGATCGGCGCCGCGGCGGCCATGGTGGGTGGTCTGATCACGACCGTGGCCGTCGGATCGGCCGCTACCGCCGGCGCTTCGACATCCAGTTGTCATTTTTCTCGACCGCTGAAGATCGTCGGGATGTGGGACCTCAAGGGTGAGGACCCGGCGGCCGGCAACGACTTCCAGAACGGGCTCCAGCTGGCCCTGAAGAAGATCAACGGGTCGGGCGGGGTCTGTGGCCAGAAGGTCCAGTTCCAACGGGTGCCCATGTCCGGCGTCACACCAGCCGAGGCGGCGGCCGCGTTCAAGCAGGTGGAGCAGGCCAGCCCTGACATCGCCATCGGCGGCGGCGGCGACACCCAGGCCATCGGCAAGCTCATCGCCACAGGCGGCTTTCCGGTCATCTCCCCTGACGTGAACTACAACGCCGACTACGGCGGCTCCGTCGGCAGCAAGTGGCTCTACCTGATCTCCAGCACACAGGCATACGGCTGGAAGAACGCCACGAAGTTCCTCGTGCGGACATTGGGCAAGAAGAAGGTCGGCCTCATGGGCTACACGACCCAGTTCGGCTCTGTGGCCGTGAAAGCCGCCACACAGCAGCTCCAAGCGATGGGCCTGAAAGCGTGTGCCAAGGCGACAATCGCCACATACACACCGACGACACTGACCCAGCAGGTGCTGGCCATGAAGACATGCAATGCCATCCTCGACGCCAGCTACCCGAACGTGAACGCGCTGGAGCTCCGTCAGGCCCTGCAGAACGGCATCACCGTGCCGACGATCATGGACGGCGGGCTCACGATCGCCGAGACCGAGAAGCTGGTCACCGGGGCGGCGATCACCAACGCGTACGCCAAGGCCGACTGCAACACCCTGGCGGCGACAAAGCCGATGACGAACTACCGCACGGCCTACGAGGCGGCGTACGGCGGGACAGTGCCGAACTACCTGTCGGCCATTACCTACGACGCCACGCTGATGGCCGCTGCGGCGGCCCAAAAGGCCGGGAAGCTGACAAAGACAGCCCTCAACAAGGCCGTCGGCTCGATCGACTTCCAAGGCGGGATCTGCCAGAAGAACTACCAGTCCGACGGTCGACACACCCTGATCCACACCAACGACATCTTGAAGTTCAAGTCCGATGGAACGTGGACCAAGGTGACGAGCTTCTCGATCCCGATGCAGGGCAAGCTCACGACATCGTCGACATAACGAGGTCCGAGTAGTCGCTCCCTTCGAGAGGGCGACCGTGAATCCGGCGCCGTCATGATCGTTCAGCGATCGTGACGGCGCCGGTCACGCGTCTCGGGTGGTCCGGCGCCGGCGGTATACCGGAAGCGTGCCGAACACGTCTGTGCAGAGCCTGACCCACAACTTCCATGAGGCGTTACGCCTCATGGAAGCGGCGCTGACCGACTGTCCCGAAGACCTCTGGCAGACCGACTTGTGGCCGGACGAGGCACCCACTCGTCCTGGGCCGCACGGAGGGCTACACGGGTCGGCTCCCTGGTTCCTGGGCTACCACGCACTGTCCTGCCTCGACTACGACCTGACCGGCGAGTTCGAACGGTGGGAACCGCCGGAACCGTTCGACGACAACACGTATGCCTATCCGAACCGTGTGTTCACCAAGCCAGAGCTTCTCGGGTACGTCGACTGGTGCCGCGGCCGTGTCCGCCGCACCCTTGACGCGCTAACCGAGGAGATGGGCGCTCGGCCACTTCCCCGCGCCCATCGAAAGCACGGCATGCTGTTCGGAGTGCTGGTTGGCAGCCTGCCCTTGCACGTCGTCGAGCACGCCGCCCAGGTACGTCAGTTCCTCACCGCCGCCGGCGTCAAGGTGCAACCCATGCCCGGCGACCGCGGGTACATGGGCTGATCCGCACGCAGAACGTCGGCGCACTCGATCACGAGCCGGCCCCGGTCATGTCCAGAGGACCGGGTCGGCCACCGGCATCGTCGGCGTCGTGTCGACGTCGGCCAGCACCTGAGCGGCCGTGACCAGCTCGTCCACCGTCCACCGGCCGTCCTTGGTGATCGACTCGGCCAGCGTGTACGGCTGGACGAGCTGCACCCGGCCCCCGTGGACATAGAAGATCTTGCCGGCGATCGGGCACTGCTCGGTGGCGAGGTAGCCGACGAACGGCGCGATGTTGCCCGGTTCGAGCGGATCGAACCGCGGCGTGCCCTCTACCTCCGCCTCGGCCGACAGCCGGGTGCGGGCATAGGGGGCAATGGCGTTGCACCGGACGCCGTAGCCGCCAAGTTCGATCTGCGTGATGACCGTCAGCGCGGCGATGCCCGCCTTGGCCGACCCGTAGTTCGTCTGCCCGAAGTTCCCGAACAGCCCGGAGACCGACGTCGTGTTGACGATCGACGCGGCCACCGGTTCTCCCGCCTTGGCCTGCTGGCGCCAGTACGCGCCGGCCGCCCGGGTCGTGGCGGCGTGACCGCGCAGGTGCACGGCTTGGACGAGCTCCCACTCGGCCGGCTCGACGTTGACGATCGACCGGTCGCGAAGGATGCCGGCGTTGTTGACGAGCACGTCCAGCCGGCCGAACTCCCCCACCGCCTGCTCGACCATCGCGGTGGCGGCGTCCCAGTCGGAGACGTCGGCCCCGTTGGCCACGGCTCGCCCACCGGCCGCCCGGATCTCCTCCACCACCGCTTCGGCCGGACCCACGTCACGGCCGGTGCCGTCGGTGGCGCCGCCCAGGTCGTTCACCACTACCGCCGCCCCTTCGGCGGCCAGCAGCAACGCCTCCTCCCGGCCGACACCCCGGCCGGCCCCGGTGACGATCGCTACCCGTCCGTCAAGTGCACCCATGTTCCTCCGTCCCTCCCTGTGTTCGCGTTCTACTCGACAAATCGACCTTGGACTACTTCACCTATTCGTTACTTATACCCAACTCCATTGGAAATATATTTCTCAATATCATCGATACTATTCTGCTAGACTTTTAGAAGGCATATCGAGGATTGCGGTCGATACGGCCGAGGCGTCGGGGGGTGATCGGCCGACGACGGAGGAGGCACGGGTGGGACGAGTAGACGGGCAGAAGGCGGTGGTCACCGGATCGGGCGGGGCGATGGGCCACGCCATCGCCGTCCGGCTGGCCGAGGAAGGGGCCGACGTCGTCCTCAACGACCGGCTGGCCGATCGGGCCGGGGCGGCCGAGGCGGAAATCCGCGCCCTCGGCCGGGACGTCGTCACGGTGGTCGGCAACGTGACCCGCCGGGCCGAGGGCCGCCAGGTCGTCGGGGCCGCCGTCGAACGTTGGGGTCGGGTGGACATCCTGGTCAATGTGGTCGGCGGCATCAAGGGCGCGATGGACAATCCGATCTGGTCGATCTCCGAAGAGGAGTGGGAGTTCGCCCTCGGAATAAATCTCCGGGGGACCTTCCACTGCACGCAAGCCGCGGTCGAGGACATGATGGCGAGAAGGCACGGCAAGATCGTCAACATCGCCTCGGTGGCCTGGGCGGGCGAGGCGATGCACGCCCACTACGCGGCGGCCAAGGCCGGCGTCGTGTCGCTCACCCGTTCCGCCGCCTGGCAGCTCGGGCCGTACGACATCAATGTCAACGCCATCGCCCCCGGCGCCACCCAACGAAGCGCTGACCTCGGCGTCGAGGAGATCGACGCCACCGACACCCGGTTCTCGATCCCGCCGGTCGGGCCGCTCGGTCGGGCCAACCTGCCGATCGACATCGCCAATGCCGCCCTCTTCTTGGTCTCCGAGGAGAGCCGCAACATCTCGGGACAGGTGCTGAACGTCGCCGCCGGGAGCAACCCGGCGATCTGAGGCCTCGGGGCTCCGGTACCCCCGGTCGGTGGTCCGTGGATCGGCGGCCGGAGATCTCACCCGCCGACCGGCTCCTCGGCCGACCAGGCCGCGGTGACCTCCGCCGCGTCGGTCAACCAGGCCAGCGCGGCCAGGGTGTGCTCGAGCATCATCTCGCCGTACGCCGTCGGGTACCCGACGACGCAGTCACGCGGCAGCACGACCTGGTAGCCGTAGTTCACCGACTCGATGACCGTCCCGGTCACGCCCCGGTTGAGCGAGACGCCCGTCACCACCACCGTCTTCGCCGCCAGGCTCTTGAGGATCCAGTCCAGCTCGGTACCGGCGTAGGCCGACATGCCGTGGTACCGATACAAGATGATGTCGGCATCGTCGAGCAGTTCGGGGATGGGCTCGACCTCGGGCGAACCTTCGATCAGGAAGGTTTCGTCGGCCATGCGGCCCTGCAGGATCGGTGCGTTGCGGAAGCTACCGACGTGGTCGGCGCGGAAGGTGGCGGCCACGTGGACGACCCGTACGCCGGTCCGCCGGGCGGCGGCGAACAGTCCGGCCATGGTGGGGACGACGTTCGCCTCGGCCACTGCCTCGGCCGTCTGCCAACCGGGGTTGGCCATGTCGCCGACGACTCCCCGCTGCATCTCGTGACAGAGCACCACCGTCGAGGTCGGTTCGACCAGCTCGGGAAGCCCGGGCATCCTCCACCTCCTGCGCTCGTCGGCCCACTTCGTCGGGCCGCCCGTCGCCCAGCCGGACGACGTTCCCGATGACCATTATGTACGAACTGTTTCAAACGTTCGCTTGCATTATGGGCCAGGGCGTCGGTACGCTGCAAGGAGCGATCGAAGGGGGTTTTTTGCCATGTCCGACGTCCGCGTCATCTCGGCCGACTGCCACGTGAACGAGCCGCCGTGGGTCTTCGACAAGGTCCCGGCCGACCTGCGCGAACTGGCCCCACGGATGATGCGGGGGGCGGACGGCGGCGACGGCTGGAGCTTCGACGGCGGGCCGCCCAAGCGGACCCTGGGGGTCGAGGCGATGGCCGGCCGGACCAAAGAGGACTACCAGCGGTCCGGGCTCCGCTTCGACCAGATCCTGCCGGGGAACTACGACGGCGCGGCCCACGTCGTCGACATGCAGGAGGACGGGGTCGACGTCAGCATCGTCTACCCCAACCTCGTCCAGTTCATCTACCAGGTCGAGGACCGGACGCTGGCCCAGGCGTGCATGGTGGCCTACAACGACTGGATGCTCGACGACTTCCAGCACGCCGACCCGGCCCACCTGGTCGGTCTGCCGATGCTGCCGGTCGACGACGGCATGGACACCTGCGTGGCCGAGCTGCAGCGCCTGGTGGCCAAGGGAGCCAAAGGGCTCTTCATCCCCGGGTACCCCAAGGCCCCCTATCACGACCCGCTCTACGAGCCGCTGTGGTCGGCCGCCGAAGAGGCCGACGTCCCGGTGACCTTCCACCGCACCTTCGGCGGCAAGTCGTACGAGCCCGACTGGGACGGCGGGCAGAACAACTTCACCGCCGCCGGCACCGTCGCCCGTTTCTTCAGTGGCGTCCGCCCGCTCACCTACGTCATCTTCGCCGGCGTCTTCGACCGCCATCCCGGCCTGAAGATGGTCGGCGCCGAGCTGAACTGCGGCTGGATCCCGTTCTGGACCCAGACCATGGACCAGCAGGTCCATAATCAGCAGGCGATGCAGGCGATGCCGATGCAGAAGCTGCCGAGCGAGTACCTCGGCACCAACATCTTCGTCACCATCTTGGACGACGACATCGGCTTCGCCCTCATGGCCCAGGGGGTGCCCCATCTGGCCGACGCGTGCCTGTACTCGAGCGACTACCCGCACAGCGTGACGCTCTGGCCCAACTCCCGCAGCTACATCGATCGGTTGACGTCCGGCCTCACCCCTTCGGACAAGGAGAAGGTCCTTTCGGGCAACGCCGCCCGCGTCTACAAGGTCTGATGGCGGCGACCGAAGTCGGCGACACCACGGACGTCGGTAACGCCAAGGACGTCGGCAACGCCAAGGACGTCGATGATCTCCGGGCCACCGGCTGGCCGCTGGCCGACGGCCGCGTCGTCGTGCCCGAGCCGATCGCCAAGGCGCTGCTGGCCACCTGGGGGATCCCGGTCCCCGACGGCCGGGTGGCGACGTCCGCGGCCGACGTGGTCGACGCGGCGACCGACGTCGGCGGCCCGACGGGTGAACCAGCTGACGACCGGCTGGTGCTCAAGGCCTGGGGAGCCGGCATCGTCCACAAGAGCGACGTCGGCGCGGTCCGCCTGGGCCTGTCGACCCAGGACGTCGGGCCGGCAGCCCGGGAGATGGCGGCCGCCCTCCGGTCGGCCGGCGGCCCCGAGCCCCGGTTCCTGGTGGAGCGTCAACAGTCGCCGGGCACCGAGGTCATCGTCGGGGTCGTGCGCCGGCCCGACGTCGGGTTGGTCGCGCTGCTCGGCATCGGCGGCACGCTGACCGAGCTCGTCGGCAAGACGGTCACCCGGCTCTGCCCGCTGGACGAGACCGAGGTGGAGGAGATGGTCGCCGCCTTCGCCACCACCGGCTACCTGGACGGCCTCCGGGGCGGTCAGCCGGTGGACCGCGAGGCCCTGCAGGCGGTCGTCAGCGCCGTGGCCGGCCCGGACGGGCTGGCCGTGCACCTGGGCCCGGCGCTGTCCGAGCTCGAATGCAACCCCGTCATCGTCGACGGGTCGGGGGCGACCGCGGTCGACGCCCGTTTGATCCTCGAACCGGCGACGGCGACCGACGGGGCCGACGGGGCAGCCGGTGAGGCGGCCGACGACCTGCCGGCCGCCCCGACGACGTCGTTCGACCGGCTCTTCAGCCCGCGGACGATCGCCGTCGTCGGGGCGTCGACGACGAAGGTCTCGTTCGGCAACCGCTTCCTCCGGGCGTACGTCCGGCGGGGCTGGTCGGAAGGGTTGACGGCGATCCATCCCCAAGCGGCCGAGATCGAGGGCGTACCGGCTCGGGCGTCGCTGGCCGACCTCGACGACCCGGTCGACTACCTGGTCGTCGCCGTACCGGCCAAGGCCTGCGCCGACCTCATCCGGAGCGCGGCCGGTCGGGTGGCCTTCGCCCAGGTCGTCACCGGTGGCTTCCGGGAGGCCGGGGAGGACGGTCGGGAGCTGGAAGGGGAACTGCTCCGGGCGGCCCGGGAGAGCGGCGTCCGGGTCGTCGGGCCGAACTGCATGGGGGCGTACAGCCCCGAGGGCCGCCAGACCTGGCAGCTCGACGACCCGGTCGAGCCGGGAACCGTCAGTGCCATCTCCCAGAGCGGCGGCCTGGCCGGGGACATCATCAAGGCCGGCGCGGCCGCCGGCGTCCGCTTCGCCAAACTGGTCACCGTCGGCAACGCCGTCGACGTCAGCATCGCCGAGCTCATCGACTACTTCGCCGCCGACCCAGCCACCGAGGTCATCGGTCTCTATCTCGAAGGGGTCCAGGACGGCGGCGCGCTGGTCGACGCCCTCCGGCGGGTGGCCGGCCACAAGCCGGTGGTGGCCCTCGTCGGCGCGCTGGGGCGGCAGGGGGCGCGGGCATCGGCCTCCCATACCGGCTCGCTGGCCGGGGACGCCGCGGTGTGGCAGGCCGTTCGCACGGCCACCGGCATCGGCATCGTCTCGACCTTGGAGCAGCTGCTCGGCGCGCTGGCCCTGCAACAGCGGTACTGGTCGACCGACGTCGCCGACAGTGACGCCGTCCTGGTGGCCGGCCCCGGTGGCGGTGCCTCCGTACTGTCCGCCGACGCCTGCGACCGGGCCGGCGTGGAGCTCGCGGCGGTGGAGGCGGCCACCCAGGCCCACCTGCGCGAGCTCGGCTACGGGGCGGGCACGAGCGTCGCCAACCCCATCGAGATCGGCATCGGGCCGGGCGCCGCTGTCGACGCCTTCGACCGCGTGCTCGGTCCGATCCTCGACGCCCAGCCGTACCCGGACGTCGTCCTCCACTTCAACGTCCAGTCGTTCTACAGCTACAGCGACAACGTCACCCGCCTGCTCGAGATGCTCGAGCGGATCGCCGGCTGGACCTGGCCGACCCGGGTCTGCATCGTCCTGCGCAACATCGACTGCGCCACCGCCGACGACGCGGCCGAGCTTCGCCGGCGGGCGGCCGAGCTGGGGCTGCCGATCTTCACCCGGTTCGACGACGCGTTCACCGCCATCCGGGCGGCCAAGGACTTCACCCACCAACGGGCTCGGGCCAGCCGGTGACGGCGCGCCACGGCATCACCGTGCCGTTCGACGACCGGCCGCTCCACACCCAGGCCGACCGGTACGCCACGCTGGCGGCCCAGGGTTACACCGACATCTGGTCCAGCGAGGCCAACGGCCAGGACGCCTACACGCCGTTGGCCGTCGGCGGGGCCTGGGCGCCGAGCCTGCGCCGGGGCACGGCGATCACCTCGGTGTACACCCGGGCACCGGCCGTCATCGCCCAGACGGTGGCCGCCATGTGCGAGGCCAGCCCCGCCGGGTTCGCCTGCGGCCTCGGCACGTCGTCACCGATGATCGTCGAGCAGTGGAACGGCCTGGCCTTCGACCGCCCGCTCGATCGCATGCGCGACATGGCCCGCTTCCTCCGCCGGTCCCTACAGGGCGAGAAGGTCACCGAGGAGTTCGACACGTTCGCCGTCCGCGGCTTCCAGCTCGACCGGCCGCCCGAGACGCCACCGCCGCTCCTCTTCGCCGCCCTGCGACCGGGCATGCTGCGGCTGGCCGAGGCCGAGGCCGACGGGGCCATCGTCAACTGGTTCTCGGCGGCCGACGCCGGCCGGGCCGCCGAGATCGTCCGCGGCCGCGACGACGGCAAGGAGCTGGCCGCCCGCATCATGGTCGCCCCCACCGAGGACACCGAGCTGGTCTACGCCACCGTGCGCCGGCTGTTCACCGCCTACTTGACGGTGCCGGCGTACGTGGCCTCCCAGCGATGGCTCGGCCGGGAACCGGTTCTCGGTCCGATGTGGGAGGCCTGGGCCAGCGGCGACCGAAAGGCCGCTCTCCGGCTGGTGCCCGACGACGTCATCGACGCCCTCGTCGTCCACGGCTCGTACGAGCAGTGCCGGCAGGGCCTCGCCGAGTACGTCGACCACGGCGTCACGACGCCGGTGCTGGCCGTCCTGCCCATCGGTCCGTCGATCGACGAGGCGCTGGCCGGGCTGGCGCCGTCCCCGTCCCCGGCCTGAGGCGGCGGAGCCATCTCCGAACCGTCGAGTTGGCCCGGTTGGCCGATCAGCCCGCCAGGCCGGACATGACGATGAACATCGTGCAGCCCTCGGGTCCGGCCCGCCAGCCGTGCACGATTCCCGGGATGACCACGACGTCATCGGCCGTCATCGCCACCCCGGTCCCATCCTCGAGCAGCAGGTCGACCGAGCCGGCCAGCACCATGTCGTAGTCGAGCGTGGCCGTCCGGTGCAGCGGAGCGGTCAGTCCCGGCCCGTAGCGGACCAGCCGACAGCGCGTGCCGCCGGGCGGGCACTCCACGTCCCAGTCGCCGGTCGCGGTCGCGTCGGTCGCCGCCGCGGCCGATGCGGCGTCGAGCACCTCGTCCGTGGCCCAGAGCTCGGCGACGGCGGACGTCTCGGCGGCCAGCGACGGTGGCAGCTCGCTGAGGTGCTCAGGGGTCGCGGCGTGCGGATCGGCTTCGGTGCCGAAACGGAAGACGGTCGGCGGCCCACCGTCGTGGACGACCGTCGACCGGCCGTCGCGGCCGTTCCCGGTGACGATCCGTCGCATATCGAGACCGCCCGCCCGCGTCGCCGGTCAGGCGTCGGCGTCGAGCAGCGGCCCGTACTGCGCCAGCGCGGCCGTCCGCCGGGTCGGCACGTGCTCGGTCGGGACGTCCACCGGCTTGTAGCCCCGCAGGATGCGCCGGGCCACCGAGACCCGGTGCACCTCGTCCGGCCCGTCGTAGATGCGAGCCGCTCGGGCCAGGCGGTACATCTCCTCCAACGGCATGTCCGACGAGTAGCCGAGGGAGCCGTGGATCTGCAGGGCCCGGTCGATGACGTTGTAGAGCACCGTCGCGCCGAAGTACTTGATGGCCGCGATGTCGTTGAGCGCGGCCCGCACCCCTTGGGTGTCGATCGTCCAGGCGGCCTTCAAGGTCAACAACCGAGCCGCCTCGATCTCGGCGTAGGAGTCGGCGATCCAGTTCTGGATGGTCTGCTTGTCGGCCAGCAGCGAGCCGGCGGTCTCTCGGGACACGGCTCGCTCGCAGAGCATGTCGAACGCCCGGCGGCACTGCCCGATCCAGCGCATGCTGTGATGGATCCGACCTGGGCCGAGCCGCTTCTGGGCGAGGGCGAACGCCTCCCCCTCGCCGCCCAGCAGGTTCTCGGCCGGCACCCGCACGCCCTCGTAGACGACTGTGCCCTCGCTGCCGTAGGCCGGCGGCCGTGTGAACGGGTGCTGCATCGTCGGGACGTCGCGGATGTGGATGCCGGGGGTGCCGCCCGGGACGACGATCATCGAGAACCGGGCGTGCCGTGTCTCGGAGTCGTTCGTCCGGCACATGACGATGAAGAAGTCGGCGATCGACGCGTTGGACGAGAACCACTTGTGACCGTCGATGACCCACTCGTCGCCGTCCCGCCGGGCTCGCGTCTCGATCCGAGTCGGGTCGGCCCCGCCGCCCGGCTCGGTCATCGAGAAGCAGCTGTACTGCTCGCCGGCCAGCAGCGGTCGCATCCACCGCTCCTTCTGGTCGTCGTTGCCGGCGACCGCGATCAGCTCGGCGTTCCCACTGTCGGGGGGTTGGTTGCCGAAGATGATCGGCCCCATGGTGGCGGACCCGCCGACGATCTCGTGCAGCTGGGCCAGGTTGACCTGGCCGTAGCCGTGGCCACCCAGCTCCGGGGGCAGGTGGGCGGCGAAGAGGCCGGCGTCCTTGACCTCCTGCTTCAGCGGCTCGGCCAGCCGCCGGAAGGCCGCCTCGTCGAGGTGCAGGGTCTCGAGCGGGTAGACCCGCTCCTTCATGAACGTCCGGGCCCAGTCCAGTCGTTCGACGAAGTCCGGGTCGGTCGAGAAGCTCCAGGCCATGTGCCCTCCTCGGTGCTAGGCCGTCCCGCGGATGATGGCGAGAACGTAGGCGGCGTGATTGGGGACGATCTGCTCGTAGCGGGCCAGCTGCGGATCGTCGGTGTGGCCCCCGCGGTAGCGGGCGTACCCGCCCTCCATGATGCACGCCACCTTCAGCTGGGCCACGGCGCGGTACCAGGCGATGTCGTCCAGGCTGAGCCCGGACCGCTCGGCGTAGTGGGCGGCCAGCTCGGCCCGCGTCGGGTACCCGGTGACGTCGTAGGGAAGGGCGACGGCGAACCACTGCTCCTCTTCGCCCGGCTCCAGCCAGAGGCTCAGGAGGTAGCCGATGTCGATGAGGGGGTCGCCGATGGTGGCGGTCTCCCAGTCCAGCACGGCCACCAACCGGCCGGGGTCGTCGGGGGCGAAGAGGACGTTGTGCAAGCCGTAGTCGCCGTGGATGAGCGCGGCCCGCTGCATCGTCGGCGTGTGCGCCTCGAGCCACTCGGCGGCGGTGTCCAGGTCGGGCAGGTCGCGGACCCGGTAGCTGTTGAGCTGCTTCATCCACCGACCGACCTGGCGCTGGGTGAACGTCTCGGGTTTCCCGAAGCCGGCCAGGCCGGCCGCCTCCCAGTCCACCTTGTGCAGCTCGGCCAGGGTGCCGAACAGCTCGAAGGCGATCTGGCGCCGAGCCTCGGGGTTGTCGAAGGCGGCCGGCAACCCGTCGTAGAGGCGGATGCCGTCGATGCGCGACATGACGTAGAACGGCGCGCCGATCACGTCGGGGTCCTCGCAGACCGCCACCGGGACGGGGTGGGGCACGGCCGACCCCTCCAGGGCCTCGAGCAGCCGGTACTCCCGGGCCATGTCGTGGGCCCCGGCGACGTTCACCACCCGGGGCGGCCGGCGCAGCATCCACTCCTTTCCCTCCCGGGAGACCAGGAAGAGCTCGTTCGAGTGGCCGGTGGTCACCCGACGGACGTCGAGCGGGCCGTCGCCCGGGAGCCGACCGTCGGCCCAGCGCCGGAGGTCGGGCTCCGGGACCAGCAGCCCGGTCAGCTCGGCATCGTTAGCCGTCGGGTCATCAGCTACCGGGTCGTCGGCCATCGCACTCAGCCGTCACCCAGCCACTCGGCGAACACCTCGTCGGTGTGCTCCCCCACCTCCGGCGGACGGACCGGCCGCAGGCCGGGCCGGTTGCCCGGGCGGTCGATCCAGCGGATGGGGCTGGCCACGTTGGCGATGCGCTGGCCGTCCACCTCTTCGAGCATCTCGCGGGCGGCGAAATGGTCCGAGGCGACGACGTCACGGACCGTGAGCAACGGGCTGCCCGGCAGGCCGTTCTTCACGAAGAGGTCGAGCCACTCGTCGGCAGTGCGTGATGCGATGATCTCGCCGATGACCGGGATCTGGTCGAGATCGCCGTAGTCCACCCCGCCCTCTTCGCCGTGCCAGAGGCCGAGCAGGTCTTCCCGACCGATGGCCTGGCAGAACTGGTCCCAGAACTTCTTCTCGATCACCGCGATGAACACCGGTCGGCCGTCCTTGGAACGGTAGACCCGGTGCATCGAGCCCCACATTGTGGCGTAGTCCTCTTGGGGTACGTGCCCGGTGGAGGCCAGGTAGGCGATGGCCGTCCGGTTGTTGTCGACGACGGCGTCCCAGCAGGAGATGTCGATCCAGGCGCCTTCCCCCGACGTCCTGGCCCCTACGACGGCGGCGACGATCGACAGGGCGGCCTTGTCGGCGGCGGCCTCCTGGCCCAACCCGGTGTAGGCCAGCTGCACGAACCCCTCGTTGCCCGGCTCGCCCTGGAGCGCGGTCACCCCGGCCATGCTGTCCATGTTGAGCCCGTGGGCCGGCATGTCGGCCCACGGACCGGTCTGGCCGAACGGGCTGATCGAGCAGGCCACCAGCTGCGGCCGCCGGCGGCGGTGCTCGGCCAAGTCGATCCCGAACCGCTTGAGGCCGCCGGGCCGCGACACGTCGACCACCACGTCGGCGACGTCGATCAGCTGGCGCAGCCGCTCGCGGTCGTCGTCGTTCTTGGTCACGTCGAGGACGACGCTCTTCTTGTTGCGGTCCAAGAGGGTGTGCCACACCCCGACGCCGTCCACCATCGGCGGGATCGTCCGCAGGTAGTCACCGATCCCCGGCGGCTCCACCTTGACCACCTCGGCGCCCAGGTCGGCCAGCTTGACGGTGGCCAGCGAGCCGACGATGAGGCGGCTCATGTCGACCACTCGCACGCCGGCCAGCGGCCGGTAGACGTCGCCGTTCGAGTCCGCCGTCATGCCGAGATCCGGCGGGGCTTGAACGACGAACGGGGCAGGCTGTTGACCGCGACCTCTTCGACGGCCACCGGCACGCCGAGCGCCTCGGACACGATCGAGGTGTACTCGCTCTGACGGCCCTCGCCTTCGATCCGCAGCTTGAGGGTCGAGCCGTCCTGCTCGGACTGGGCGACGAACTGGATCTCGGGCGCCCCGTGATCGTCCAGCGCCAGCTGGACGTCGACCGGCAGCAGTGACCGACCGTCGATGGTCACGGCGTCGGCGTCCCGGCCGAGCAGGACGTACCGGACGCCGGTCTCGCCGCACGGGCACGGCTCGGTAGTCATCGTGCAGATGTCCTCCACGTCGTAGCGCATGAGGAACGTGTCGAAGCCGTGGGCCGTGACCACCATGTGGCCCCGCTCGCCCTCGGGCAGTTGCTTGCCGGTCGCCGGGTCGACGACCTGCAGTGCGACCTGGTCGCTCGGGACGTGGAGGCCGGTGTGGTACTCGCAGTCGGTCACGCCGAAGCCGGGGATCTCGCCGCAGCCCGCCATGTTGCGCATGTTGAACCCGTACTGCGCCTCGACCCGTCGACGAGGCCCCTCGTGCTGGAACAACGCGTCGAGCAGGCCGATCGCCTTGCCCTTGAAGATCTCCCCCAGATCGATCCCCTCGCGCTCGGCCGCTTCGTCGTAGGTCGCCAGCTGCGAGCTCGTCATCTGGAAGCCCTCCGGCCGGAGCAGGTCCCACAGCCGCAGGTGGTCGGCGGCCATTGTCACCGTCAGGGGCGGCCCGACCGGGATCTCCAGGATCGGAATCCTCGTGAACCACAGTGCCGTCGACGTGCTCGACATGTAGAAGCCCTGCGGCCAGCTGTGGGTGAACTTGTCGCCCGGCCGCACCCCGTACCGCCAGAGGACCCGGCACTGGTGCTCGATGGACGGCTCGAGGTCACCGGGGCCGAACATCAAGATGACCGGCTTGCCCGACGTGCCGGTCGAGCCGCCGATGCGTACCGCGTCCCGGAGCCCGACCGCTCGGTGGGTGCCGAACGGCGGGTTCTCGGCTTCGTTGGTCCGCAGGTCGTTCTTGGTCGTCAACGGGATGTCGTCGAGGTCGGGCACCGAGTCCGGGCCCAGTCCGGCGGCCCGGTACTTCTCCTGGTAGAAGCCGAGCGGCAACGACCACAGCCGCTCCCACTCCCGCTCCACGCCAGCCAGCGTGAGGCGGGCCAGCTCTTCGTTCGACAACGTCTGGGCCTGTTGGTTCCAGAACTGACTGTTCGCGTCGGGCATCGGCGATCCCTTCCCCTGTCGTGCGAGCGCTCCCCCGGTGGGTCGCGCACGGGCGCGCGACCCCGAAGCCGCCCGGCCGGAGTTCAGTCGAGCGTTCGATTACAGTACCGACCGTGGTCGATAAATGTCAATTGGTCGGCCGACCAACGGAGGGATGACGGGCATGCTCCTCGATGGACAGGTGGCGATCGTCACCGGGGCCGGGACGGGCATCGGCGCGGCGACCGCGCTGGTGCTGGCCCGGGAAGGGGCGGCGGTCGTCCTGACCGGGCGCCGACGGGCCAAGCTCGACGAGGTCGCGGACGAGATCCGACGGCACGGGGGGCAGGCCACCGTGGCTCCGGGCGACGTCGGCCAGGAAGCCACATGCGAGGCGGCGGTGGCGGCCGCGGCCGCGCATGGCCGCGTCGACATCCTCGTCAACAACGCCGGGGTCCACGCCCATGCGGCCACCCTCCACGACATCACCACCGACGAGTGGGAACGGTTCTTGCGCGTCAACCTGAGCGGGCCGTTCTTCATGATGCGCGGGGCGATCCCCCACATGTTGGAGGGCGGCGGCGGGGCCATCTGCAACGTGTCCTCCATCTTCGGGTTGGTCGCCCTCAAGAACGCCGCGTCGTACGGCGCGGCCAAGGGCGGCCTGGTCCACCTGACCCGGTCCGCGGCCATCGACTACGCCGACCGCAACATCCGGGTCAACTGCGTCTGCCCCGACCTGGTCGAACCGGTCGAGCGGGCCGAGACCCCTCCAGAAGAGCGGGCCCTGCTGGCCGAGGGGTGGCTCGGCAGCCCGACCGGCCGGGGGACGACGACCGACGAGCTGGCGGAGATGATCCTGTTCCTCGTCGGTCCCCACAGCGCCAACATCACCGGGACGATCATCCCGGTAGACGGGGGGTACAGTGCCCGTTGACGTGTTCGCCGCCCAGTTCGCCGAACCGCCGGACCTCGGACCGCTGCGACGCATCCCGTACCACATCGGCTTCGCGGCCCGCCGGTTCGAGCGGGGCATCGAGGTCCTCACCGATCTGTTCGGCTTCGAGTGGGAACCACCCAGCCGAGCCGAAGCCCTCGAGTTCGCCACCCCCGACGGTCCGGTTCAGGTCGAAGCCACCACCGCGCACAGCCGGGGCGGGCCGATGCGCGCCGAGGTCTGCACCGGGACGTTCTGGCCGACGAACGCCGACGTCGAGCTCCACCACTTCGCCTACTGGTCGGCCGACGTGGGGACCGACGCGGCCGACCTGCAAGGACGTGGCTGGACGGTCGAGGCCTGTGCGCTCGACTCCGCCGGCCGCCCGACCCAGTTCGCCTACCTCACGAAGGCCGGCCACCCCCGGATCGAGCTGGTCGCCCTCTCCCGGCTGCCGGCCTACCGGAACCGGGTCGGGGCCGACGTGCCCACGATCGCCTGAGCGGCCGTCAGCGTCAGACGCCGGCGGTCGTCCGGCAGGCAGCGACCGCGTCGAGCGCTCGCTGCAAGAAGTCCAGGTCGCTGACCGGCACGCCCAGGACCAGCCGGTACACCCCCTGCTCCTCGTAGGCTCGCAGGTCGTCCGGGGTCACCATCCGTCGCGTGAACTCCTCGATCGACCGCTTGCCCCCCATCGACCCCTCCGGGTCGACGATGGACACCGACAGCTCGTCCGGGTCCCGGCCCGCCGACCGGGCCGCCGCCCGCAGCTTCTCGATCCCGTTGCCGACGCCCTCGGCCAAGAAGGACCGCACCGGTAGCCAGCCGTCGGCCCACTCGACGATGTCGGCCAGGTTGGCCGGGGTCGCGGCCGCGCCGACGAGGATCGGCGGGTGAGGCGACTGGATCGGCTTCGGGAACGACCAGCTCTCGGTGAACTCGACGAACTTCCCCGAATAGCCGGCCGTCGGCTCCGTCCACAGCGCCTTCATGGCGGCGATCTTCTCCCGCATGACCTGCCGGCGGTCGGCCTTCTCGAAGCCGTTGTTCTGCATCTCCAGCGGGTTCCACCCGTAACCGAGGCCGAACTCGAAACGACCGCCGGACAGGAAGTCGAGGGTGGCGATCTCCTTGGCCAGGACCAGCGGACTGTGCTCGGCCGGCAGGGCGATGCACGTGCCGATCCGTAGCGTCCGCGTGCACGCCGCGGCCATGGCCAGCGTGACGTACGGGTCGAGGAACCGCTTGTAGTAGTCCGGCACGTAGCCGCCCTTGGCCTTGTCCCCCGCGTACCGGCCCTTGGTGTAGCTGTGCACGGTGGCCACCGGCAGGTGCGTGTGCTCACCGACCCACAGCGATTCGAAGCCGCGCTCCTCCACCAGTGGTGCCACCTCGGTGACCTTCGGCGTCAGCTCACTGAGCATCAGTACCACGCCGATGTGCATCTCGAACCCCCGAGCTCGCGGTCTCGCCGTCGCCCGATCGCCGCCGCCTCGTCATCGCCATTCCGGGCCAACGCCCGGCGGACGCCTGCCCAACGGGCGACCAGACGACCCCGGGCCCGACGACCCGGTATCGATCAAACGTTTCATTTATAGTAGGTCACGACCCGCGAACTGTCCATCGGACCGGGCCATGATGCAGCGGCCGAGCCGGATCGACGGCGGCCGAGACGATCAGAGGAAGTCGACGAAAAGGGGCGGACGTGAGCGAACTGATGTTGGAAGGCAAGTCGGTCCTGGTGGCCGGGATCGGCCCGGGACTGGGCCGGTCGATCGCCATGGCCGCTACGGCCGCGGGGGCCGACGTGGCCCTGGTGGCCCGGCGTCAGGGCCCCCTCGACGAGCTGGCGGCCGACCTGGCGCCGACCGGGCGGCAGGTGGTCACCGTGGCCGCCGACGTCACGGTGCCCGCCGACTGTGCTCGGGTGGCCCAGTCGGTGATCGATGCCTTCGGCGGCCTCGACGCGCTCGTCTACAACGCGTACGCCCCCAGCCTCGGTACCACGCTGGTCGACGCCGACCTCGACGAGTGGCGGCAGGTGATGGAGGTGAACGCCTTCGGCGCCCTCGAGCTGCTGAGGCCGCTTCTGGACACCCTCGCCGAACGGCAGGGGTCGGTCGTGCTCATCAACACCCGGCAACTCCGCCGGCCGACGAACGGCGCGTACGTCATGTCGAAGGGCGCGCTGATGGCCATCGGCCAGGTCCTCGCCCACGAGCTCGGCCCCTCCGGCATCCGGGTCAACAGCGTCGTCCCCGGCTGGATGTGGGCGGCTCCGGTCGAGGACTACTTCACCCGGCAGGCGGCGGCCGGCGGCCCGTCGATCGAGGCCCAGTACGACGCCGTGGCCGGGGACTTCCCGCTCCGGCGGCTGCCGACGGCCGGCGACGTCGCCAACTCGGTCGTCTTCTTGGCCTCCGACCAGGCGGCGGCCATCACCGGCCAGGCGCTGGACGTCAACGCCGGCGAGATCTTCACCTAAACCTGCCGACCGGTCCGGCCGGTGGGGCCGCCGCCCTCGACGGACCTATCAGGCTTCGGGGACGAACACGCCGTGCAGCGGCGGCGGGCCCGACTCGCCGATGCCGGCCATCGTGGCCAACAGGTCGGCTGCCCCGTCGAAGCCGGCGGTCATCCGGGAGAGATCGACCAGCCGGTCGGCCGACGCGGCGAGCACCTCGAGGGCCGGCCGGTAGGCGTCGACGTCCATGCCCATCGTCCCGACGATGGTCAGCTCCTTGGTGACGACGACGTCGGGCAGGAACGACACGGGCCGGTCGGCCCCGTGCACCCCGGCCACGACCACCCGCCCACCCGGCGCGGCCAGCTCGACGGCCTGGAGGAACGCCTCCGGAGCGTCGGCGGTCATGTCGACGACCACATCGGCTCCCCGGCCGGTGGCGTCGTGGAGGGCCCGGATCGGGTCGTCGGTGGCCGCATCGATCGCCAGGTCGGCCCCGAAGGCCCGGGCCGTGGCCAACCGGTCGGCATCACGAGGACCGTGGCCGGTGATCATCACGAAACCGGCGCCCATGTGCTTCGCCGCCAGGACCCCAGACAGCCCGCGCACCCCGGGCCCGAGGATGGCCACCGACTGCCCGGCCTGGAGGTCGGCGATCTGGACCGCCCACTTGAACCCGGCACCGAGCGGGTTGAACATCGTCGCCACGACCGGGTCGACGCCGGCCGGGATCGGCAGCAGCATCGAGTCCGGGGCGAGGTAGTGGTGGGTGGCGTAGCCACCCCACAGCCCCGGGGCCCGGTCGACGGGGATGAAGCCGTACAGCTCCTGGGGCCGTGGCGCTGGCAGTGCTTGTAGTCCCGGCGGACGCACGACGGGCACTGACGGCACGACTGGAAGATCTCCACCGCCACCCGGTCGCCGGCGGCCACCCCCCACCGGGCCGCCGCCGCCTCGCCGATGGCCTCGATGACGCCGACCGTCTCGTGGCCGGGCACGAACCCGTACGGCGACCACGGACAGCCGACCGGAGAACAGCTCGTGGTCCGTGCCGCACAGGCCGCACGCCTCCACCCGCAGCACCGCCCCGTCGCCTTCGATCGTCGGGACCGGGAGCTCGACCTCCGAAAGCCGGCTCGGTCCGTCCAGCACCAGCGCCCTCGCCATCTCCGTCGGCTTGCCCATTGGCCCACCTCACGATCGCACCCGATTTTCCGCACCAGAATTCAGTAAAGTGTTTTACACACCAGTTGGACGCTGTCAAGCGTCGACGGTGGGGCCGGGCCGGGCGCCAGAGGCGGCCGGCCGGGTGGGACCGGGCCGGGCGGTGGACCGGGTAGGGGGTCGCAACGAGGAGCGCGTCATGCAACCATGGGCCGTGGGCCGAGAGGGGACCGACAGCGGGCGGGTCGGGCAGTGACGTCGCTCGGGCGGGCCATCACCGAGACGGCGACCGCCCGGCCGGACGAGACGGCCCTGGTGTTCGCCGACGGCGAGGGGCCGGAGCGGACGTACACGTGGCGCGAGCTCGATCGCCGCTCCAACCAGATCGCCCGGCTGCTGGCCGACCACGGCCTCGGCACCGGGTGGCGTCGTCGGCGTCGCCCTGCCGAACTCGCCGGAGCACATCCTGTCGACGATCGCCGGCTGGAAGGTCGGCGCCTGCGTGGTCCCGCTCCGCTGGGACCTGCCGACGTGGGAGCGGGACCGGGTCCTCGCCGTCCTCGACGCGACCGTTCTGGTCGCCGACTGGACCGACTCGCCGTGCCCCGCCGTCGGGCCGTCGGAACTGGACACCGCCGACGGGCTGGACGACGGCCTACTGGACGATCGGGTCCCGAACCCGGCGACCGGCATCGCCACCGGCGGCTCGACCGGCACCCCGAAGATCGTCATCCGGGCCACCCCCGGCGAAAGGGACGTCTGGGTCCCCATGAGCGACCGCCGGCTACTGAAACACCAGCGCAACGTCCACCTGGTGGCGTCGCCGCTCTACCACACCAACGGCTTCGTCCTCGGCCTCTCCGCGCTCCTCTGCGGCGACCAGATCGTCCTGATGGCCCGTTTCGACCCCACCCTCGTCCTCGACCTGATCGAGCGGTACCGGATCGACGCGGTGACGATGGTGCCGACGATGTTGGCCCGGATCGCCCGGGTGCCGGGGGTGGACGAGCGCGACCTTTCCAGCCTCTCGTACGTCCGGGCCGGCGGCGGGCCGTGCCCGCCGTGGCTGGCCCGCACCTGGATCGACCTCGTCGGCCCGGACCGGTTCCTCATCGGGTACGGCGCGTCCGAGCGGATCGGCGGCACGACGATCACCGGCCGCGAGTGGCTGGACCACCCCGGCAGTGTCGGGCGGCCGGTCGGGGTCTCGGTGCGGATCGTCGGCGACGACGGCCGCGACCGCCCCACCGGCGAGGTCGGCGACATCTACATGCGGGCGGCCGAGGAGACCCAGTGGCCGCCGTTCGAGTACCGGGGGGCTCAACCGGCGTCGGTGGCCGACGGCGGCTTCATCGGCGTCGGCGACGTCGGCTGGCTCGACGACGACGGCTACCTCTACATCGCCGACCGCCGGACCGACCTCATCGTCTCGGGGGGCGCCAACGTGTACCCGGCCGAGGTGGAGGCCGCGCTCGGCGAGCATCCGCAGGTGGCCGACGTCGTCGTCGTCGGCCAGCCGGATCCGGAATGGGGGCAGCGGGTCCACGCCGTCGTCCAGCCGGCCGACCCAGCCAGCCCGCCGGCCCCCGACGACCTGGCCGACTTCTGCCGGGCCCGGCTCGCCGCCTACAAGATCCCCAAGACGTGGGAGCTACGCGACGTCCTGCCCCGCACCGACGCCGGCAAGATCAACCGCGGGGCACTCCGCTCGGACAGCTGAGGTTCTCTCCGACCAGGCCTTTTCCGCCGGCGGGAAGCCAGCGGCTAGGTCCGGGGAACGTGGTGGCGGGCCATTCGGTCGAACGCGACGCGGTGTACCGGCCCGAGCAGCTTCCAGTAGAGGAAGCCCGGTATGCCGCGGGGACGGAACGCCGCGACCTGGTGCAGCGCGCCTTGGCCGACGCGGTACCCCAGCCAGGCGTCCCCGGAGAACCACCCGACACCGCAGAGCACCAGTTCGCCCGACCCGACGCGGGCGATGCGCCACCAGTCGACGAGGGCTCCGGGCACCACGGCCGCGGGACGCCGTCGTCGAAGGCGTTCGCCGAAGAGGCGCCCGAGGGCGATGCGGGCCATCCACCCGGGCGCCGCGCCGTACCAACTGAACCGCCCACCGATCGCCTCCAGCTGGCGCTCGAGCACCGGCTCACCACCCGGAGGGATGGTGACATCGACCACGACCGAGTAGACGCCGTCGACGAGACCGGGGCGGCGCTCGAGCAACGAGCGGGTCACGTCCTCCTCCTGATCGTCGAGCGCGGCGGCCAGGGCGCGCTCGACCCCCATCGGCGCGACGGAGAACGACCGCCTCGCCGGCTCGGGATCGACCACCACCACCTCGGTGACGAGGCTCTCGATCAACGCATGGCTGACCGAGCGATCGACCGGCGTCACCAGGTCGACCCAGTACGACGAGAGGTGCGGCGTGAGCCACGGGATGTCGATGATGCGGCGGCGACGTAGGCCGCGGACGCGGGCGTACGTCGAGATCAGCTCGCGGTACGTCGTCACGTCGGCGCCGCCGATCTCGTAGATGCCGGGAGCGACCTCGAGCGACTGCTCCAGATAGGCAAGCAGGTCGACCAGGGCGACGGGCTGGATCCGGGTACGCACCCACCGGGGACAGACCATGGCCGGCAGTCGCTCCGTCAGGTAGCGGAGCATCTCGAAGGAGATGCTGCCCGAGCCCAGCACCACCGCGGCTCGAAGCTCGATGACGGCCACGCCCGCCGCGGCCAGCGCCGTACCCACTTCGTGCCGGCTGGCCAGGTGGGCGGAGCCCGGAGCGTCCCCGAGCGCGCCGAGGTAGATGATCCGGCCGACGCCGGCCTGCGCCGCCGCCCGACCGAACGCGGTGGCCAGACGGCGATCGACCTCGCGGAACCCACCGCCGGCGGCCATCGAATGGACGAGGTAGTAGGCGACCCCGACACCCTCCAGCGCCTCGGCGGCCGCGCGTTCGTCCCCGACGTCGACCGCCACCGTCCGCGCCTCGGTCGGGAGAGCGTCCACGGACCGGCCGAGGGCGACCACGTCGTGCCCGCGGACGAGCAGGTGCGCCGTGAGGGCCCGTCCTACGAAGCCGGAGGCCCCGGCGATGGCAACGATCATCGGATCAGAGCACGCCGTCCCGGCGCAGGTCGGCGAGGTGGTCGGCCGGGTACCCGAGCTCGGCGAGCACCTCGTCGGTGTGCTCCCCGAGGGCCGGGGCGTACCGGCGGAGCCAGGACGCCCGGCCGGCGACCACCGCGGTCGGACCGACGTACGTGAACGGGCCGGTCGCCGGATGGTGGTCGTCGGTCAGCACCGGCCGCGTCCGTAGCTGCGGATCCGAGCGCAGGTCGTCGGTGCCGTTGACCGGGGCGAGGGCGAACCGCTCGGCCACGGCCAGCTCGACCCACTGGGCCTGGGTCCGGGTGTGGAAGATCGCCTGGAGCCGCCGCCGCAGCTCGTCGTCGCGGTCGTCGGTCATCGTCCGGCCAGCCGCCGGCTCGGCCAGCTCGGGGTGGCCGACGGCCGCGCTGAACCGCCGCCACAGCGACGGCTCGAGACAGGCGAGCAGGACGTAGCGCCGGTCGGCGGTCTCGTAGAACTGGTACCGCACGCCGAGCGGCGTGCCGTCGCCGGCCACCTCCAGGCCGGTCCGCTGCTGCAGCCGCTCGGCGTTCAAGGGGGCGATGAGCCCGATAGCCGCCGAGGCGACGACCGCATCGAGGGCCGACGAGTCGATGAGGCAGCCGCCGGCGCCCCGCTCCCGGCCGAGCAGGGCACTCACGACTTCGAGGGCGGCGAACGCCCCGCTGGTGGCCGTGGCCTCGCCGGCCTGGCCGCTACCGTCGGCGTGGAACACCGGCCGGACGAAGCCGTCGTCGTCCATGCGGACCGCGAACGCCCCGGCGACCGCTCGCAGCATCGGCGAGTGGGCCGGGATGCCGGCGTACGGCCCGGTGGTCCCGAACGGGCTGTGCCGGCAGTAGACGATGTCCGGGTGGACGGCCACCTGGGCCCCGTAGCCGACGCCGAGGCCGTCGCAGACGCCGGGTCCCAGCCCGTCGACGAAGACGTCGGCGGTGCGCAGGAGGTCCCAGAAGACGTCCCGGCCCCGCTCGTCACGTACGTCGACGGTCACGGACCGCTTGTTCCGGTTCACCTGCACATGGGCCGGGCTGTAGTGCTCGGCCAGCTGGCCCAGGCTGTCCCGGAGATGGTCGCCCCGGCCCGGCTGCTCGACCTTGACGACGTCCGCCCCGAGGTCACCCAGGAGCATGCCGACCTGGTCGCCGAGGAAGGCGGCCATCTCGACCACCCGAAAACCGTTCAGCGGCAGCGACCCGCGTCCGGCCACGTCCGTCTCCTCCCCCGTCCCGGGCTCGGCCGGGCCGACCGGCCACGCGGTCAGCCGGGTAGTTGGTACAGCGTCCGGGCGTTGGCGCCGGCGTAGGCGGCCAGATCCTCCTTGGACAGCTGCGCCTTCGAGAACAGCGATGCCACCGCGCCAGGGTACTTGGCGTCGGGGTGCGGGAAGTCGCTGGCCCACAGCAGGCGGTCCGCCCCCAGGTAGTCGACGAC
This sequence comes from uncultured Actinomycetota bacterium, assembly GCA_963745595.1. GTDB lineage: Bacteria > Actinomycetota > Acidimicrobiia > Acidimicrobiales > RAAP-2 > DASZUK01. The sequence continues at coordinate 106,693 of CAVUYB010000010.1, forward strand.
GCCCTGGAGGTTCGGCTCGTCGGGCTCACAGTTGATCCACCCCTGCCGGCGGAAGTAGTCGCTCGGCGACATCTCGAGGTCGCCGCCCTCCTGGGGGATCTCGCCGAGCCACTCGACGTGCTCGTCCAGCCGGTGCAGCCAGTACGGCAGCCAGCCACCACCGGCCTCCAAGATGGCCACCCGCAGGTCCGGGTGGCGGGCCATGACCCCACCGGCGGTGAAGCTGTACACCGCGCCCATCTGCTCCATCGGGTGGCACATGGCGTGCTGGGCCAGCCGCGACACGTGCCGGTCGCCGTACTCGGGCATGCGCACCCCCGACCCCTCGTGGGTGGCCAGCGGAACGTTGAGGGCGGCCACCTGGGCGTAGAAGTCGTCGTACGCCCGGTCCTCGAGGTTCCGTCCGGCATAGGGGTTCGGGCGGACCATGATGCCGCGGTGACCGAGCTGCTCGACCGCGTAGCGGGCCTCGTCGACGGCCACCGCCGGGTCGTGCAACGCGCCCAGGGCGACGCCGATCAGCCGGTCGGCTGTGGCCGAGCAGAAGTCGCCGAGCCAGCGGTTGTAGGCCCGGCAGATGGCGCCGGAATACGCGCCGTCGAGGTACTCGACGGACGCCGCGAACAGCCCCCGCGAGGGATACAGCACCATCCGGTCGATGCCCTCGGCGTCCATCGCCTCCAGGTACGACGACGGCGGGAAGCCGAGCTCCCACTCCCGCTTGTACCGCTCGGCCCAGTCGCCGACGGCCACCCGCCGGTAGCTCTCGATGTCATAGTCCTCGCCCGGAGCGAGCAGCCCGGTGCGGGACATCACGTGGCCGAAGACGACCATGCCGTTGTCCTGGACGTCCGCCCCCACCCGCGGCCGGACCCCGTAGAACTCGCGGTCCATGTACCGGTCCCACAGGTCGGGCGGCTCCATCACGTGGCCGTCGGCGTCGATGACCTCACATCCGTCGTGCATAGTCGCGTCCTACCGGTCCTTGGGGTTGGTATCGGGGTGCGTCGCTGGTGGTTCGGATCTACGTGGCCGGGTCCTCGAAGGAGCCGGTGGCGATCCACCGCTCCGTCCCCTCCCGGCTGGCGTCGTGCAGCACCTCGAGCCGGAGCCCGAACAGATCTTCTGGTCGGGTGAAGAGCGAGAACGTCGTCCCGTCCGGGTTGGCTACCCGGGCCTCCCGCTCCACCCCGTGCCCGGACAAGAAGCCGCACTGGACGTCGACGTCGGGGTCCCAGAAGCCCATGTGGTGGACGCCCTGGCCCTGGGCCAACGAGAACAGGCCGTCGCCGTTCGCCTCCAGCAGCTCGATGAACGGCGGGCCCTGGCGGGAGTACGTGCAACGGACGAACCCCTCGTGGGGATCCGGGTCCTCGAGGCACTCGAACTCGGCCATCAGCGGGTCGTTGAACGTCAACCCGAGCACCTTGGAGAACCGGTCGATCGCGGCCTCGAGGTTCTCGACGAGGATGCCGACGTGGAAGTACGGACGGCCTGTCACCGTTAGTCCCTCGGCTTGCCCACGGTGACGTCGGCGAACGGCAGCTCGTCGGGCCGGCAGACGTAGGTGTCGAGCAGGTTGCCGCAGCCGGGGCAGAGGCACCGGCGGAGCACGAGGTCCTCACCGGTCTCGCGGTGGGGAGCGACGAACAGCGGCGAGATGGCTGTCATGTCGATGTCGAGCTCGGCCGCGCCCATGCGGTAGTTGCCGTCGGAGGGGGCGAGCACCTGGCCGCAGCCCGCACAAGCCAACACGTCGCCGTCGGTGCCGTGGCCGATGGCCACGGCCTCGATCACCCGGACCGCGTCGTCACCGAGGGTCACCTGGCCCTCGGCCGGCTGGCGGGCGGCTCGGGCCAAACGCAGCCGCTCGGCGCGGAGCTGCCGGCGCTTCTCCTCGGTGGCGGCCGCGTCGAGCTGGCCCTGGGCGTCGACGGCGACGCCGTAGAGGCCGGCGACCTCTTCTTCGTTCACCCGGTGCTCGTGGCGGTCCTCGACCACGAGGGCGGGTGTCCGGTCGAGCGGGTCGCCCCAGCCGGCACCGGGGTTGGGCAGCACCTCGAACACGTCGTGGATGCCGAGCCGGTTGTCGTACTTCTTGATCGGCGCCAGGTCACCCTTGGGTGCCATGACCCGTAGCTCGGCCGGCGACCCGGGGACGCGGCCTTCGTCGAACCACTGCTGGATGTCGGTGTCGGCGGCGTGCCAGTTGTAGCCACCCGTCGCCGGGTAGCCGCCGCAAATGCCCATGCCCTGGGTGACGCTCTTGAGCAAGCCACCCGACGCGATGAACGAGTTGTCGGTCCGGTGCCCGACCCAGCCACAGGCGAAGGTGACCCCGCCCCGCCAGCGGCCATGGCCGCCCGACTCGGGCAGCTCCCGGCGGTAGAGGTAGAGGAACGGCAGCGTCTGCTCGTACTTCTCGACGTCGGAGATGCGGCCGGAGACGGCGAAGACCGGGCCGCCGTGGTCGATGCCGTCCCGGAAGTTGAAGGCCCCTACCCCGCCGGCGACGGTGTCGAGCGTGAGGTCGGCGAACGGGTTGCCGTACTGGTCGGTCCCGAACATGGCGTTGTTCGACGTGGTGTGGGCCGACGGCGAGGCAAAGGCATGCCGGGCCAGTTCGTCGAGGCCGCTGACCATCTTGGCCCCGAGGTTGTGGGCCTGGGTCAGCGCCACCAGCGTGCCGAGCGAGCTCGAGACCGCCGCCGGATGGTCGGCCGAGGTGATGGCGCCGGGCTCGAACTCGAAGTCGAGTTGGCGCAGCACGCCGGCCGCGCAGAGGTACTGGTCGTAGGCCAGGGTCGGCAGGAGGCCGTTCAGGACCACTGCCCGGGAGACCCCGGCGGCGATGTTGAACGAGCCGGTCGACGGGTCGGTGCCGGCGTTGGACACCTTGATCCGGTCACCGACCTTCTCGAACGACATGCAGATCTTGTAGAGCGATGGATCCCCCACCCGGGCCCCGGCCACGTAGCGGACGTCCCGCCAGGTGGCGTCGGGCAGCCGGGACAGCCGGGCCCCGACGGTCTTGGCCGTCGTGTCGATCATCTGGTACATGACGCCCTTCAAGGTGGCCGCGCCGTACCGCTCGAGGATGTCGGTGAACCGCTGCCGGGCGAAGTTGAGCCCGGCCATCTGCGAGTTGAGCTCGAGCACCATCAGGTCCGGCAGTCGGGACCGCCGGGTCCAGGCGTCGACCAGGTCCTCTCGCACGACGCCGTTCTCGGCCAGCTTGATCGGCGGCATGAAGGTCGGCTCGGTGTAGACGTCGGACGCGTCCTGGATGAAGCCACCCGGCTGCGACCCGCCGATCTCGCGCTGGTGGACGCAGTTGTAGAGCCAGGCGAACAGCTTCCCCTCGTGGAAGATCGGGGCGAAGACCGCCGTGTCCATCTGGTGGTTGGTGCCCACCCACGGGTCGTCCTGAAGGAACACGTCACCGTCGCGGACGCCGACATTCATCGACCGGTGCTCGAGCGTCCACTTGATGACCTCGTCGGCGCAGCCGGCGAAGAACATCGAGTACGCCCCGAACGTCACGGCGTCGCCGATCTCGGTGGTCACCGCACAGTTGAAGTCGTAGCCCTCCACGACGATGTTCGAGCCAGAAACCCGGCGGATGGCGTCGCCGTGGTCGATGTTGAGGTTCCACAGCTTCGAACGGATGACCTCGTAGGTCACCGGGTCGACGTCCCGATCGGCCTCGGTGTCGAAGCCGAGACTCGGGTCGACGACCAGGTCGTCGGTGGGCAGGTAGCCGTGCCGGAAGCTGGCCCGGCGCCGCTGCAGCTCGTTGTCCAGGCTGGGCGTCTCGGTGAGCGACATCACTCCCCCCTCAGTCGAAGGATCAGGTTCCCGAACTCGTCCGCCCGCAGCGACTGCTCCGGCCGGACGGCGACGGTGGTGTTGGGGTACTCGGCGATGGCCGGGCCGGCGATGGCCGCCCCGGCCCGGATGGCCGGCCCGTCGTAGATCGGCGTCGCCTCTTGGCGGCCGAGCTCGCTCCAGTAGACCTGCCGGGTCGTGTCCGGCTTGACCGTCTCACCGGCCGGTGGTCGGCGCGGCGACCGCGGCTCGCTCAGGTCCCGGACGATGACCCGCACCGCGGTCAGCACCGCCCCGGCGTCGGCGTAGCCCGATCCCCGGCCGAACCGGGACTCGTACGTGTCCTGGAAGTTGGCCATCAGCTGCCGGCCGGCGGCGGCGTCGATCTCGCCGTCGGGCACCTCGACCTCGACCTCGAACACCTGGAGGCTGTACTTCATGTCGGCCCGCCGGCTGAGGGTCGGCGTGGTCATGCCCTGCTCGCGGGCGTACGCCATGGCCTGGTCCTCCAAGGAGGCGATGGTGGCGCCCAGCCGTTCGAGATCGAACGGCGTCCGCAACAGGGCGTTGGCTTGGAAGGTCCGACTGTGGTCGAGCAGCGTCAGGCCGTAGGCCGACCAGACGGACGCCGCGTCGTTCAGCGGGAAGACGACCTCGTCGACGCCGATGCCCCGGCCGAACAGCCCGGCGTGGCACCCGCTGGCGCCGCCGTAGGCCCAGATGGTGAACGAACGCGGGTCCTGGCCACGCTGGATGGTCACCCGGCGGATCAGGTCCTCCATCCGGGAGTCGACGATCTCGACGATGCCGGCCGCGCACTCGAGTGGCGACAGGCCGAGTCGGTCGGCCAACCGGTCCACCCCCTTGCGGGCGGCGTCGACGTCCAGCTTCAGGCCACCGGCCAGCGGGCGGTCGGGATTGAGCAGTCCGAGGACGAGGTCGGCGTCGGTCACCGTCACCTCGGTGCCGCCTCGGCCGTAGCAGATCGGCCCGGGCACGGCCCCGGCGCTGCGCGGGCCCACCCGCAGGGTGCCGCTGTCCTCGTGGATCCAGGCGACGCTGCCGCCGCCGGCGCCGACCGACTCGACGTCGACCTTGCGGAGGAAGAGACGCTGGCGCTCCAGCTCGTTCTCCTCGCTGTACGACACCGCCCCGTCGGCCACCGTCGACACGTCGAGCGTCGTGCCACCCATGTCGGTGACGATGACGTTGGGGAACCCGACCAGTCGGCCCGCCGTCGCCGAGCCGACCACCCCGGCCACCGGCCCGGACTGCACCGTGCCGATCGGCTGCAACCGGGCCTGCTCCGGCGGCACCAGACCACCGTCGCAGACGCCGAAGAGCACCTCGCCGGCGTAACCACGGTCCTTGGCGCCGGCCACGATCCGGTCCACGTACTGCAACATCAGCGGACCGATCTGGGCATTCATGACGGCCGAGACGGTCCGCCCGTACTCACCGATACGCGGGGCGACGGCGTGGCTGCACGACACGAACATCGACGGGAAGCGTTCCCGGACTCGTTCGGCTACGGCCAGCTCGTGGGCGGAGTTGGCGAAGCTCCAGAGGAACGAGATGGCCACCGCCTCGATCCCCAGCTCCTCCATCCGGTCGAGGGCGGCCTCCACGTCGGCCATGTCGACCCGGACGATCTCGTCGCCGGCGTAGTCGACGCGCTCGGTGATCTCGAACACCTGCTCCCGCGGGACGACCGGGTCCGGCCGGGAGCTGATGCTGTAGTCCAGGATCTCTTCGATCGTCGCCCCGAGCACTCGGCCCTGGCCGGCCATCGCCCGGATGCTGTCGGCGTGGCCCTTGGTGGCCAGCAGGGCCACCTTGGCCACCGACTTCGTCACGAGGGCGTTGATCCCCGCGGTCGTGCCGTGCGCCACCTTGGCCGCGGAGGAGAGCAGTGACCGCTCGTCCATCCCCATCGCCGACGCGGCCGCGGCGATCGACCCGAAGAACCCGACGGAGAAGTCGCCGGGGGTGCTCGACACCTTCCCGATCGACATCGCCCCGTCCGGCGCCACCACGACGCAGTCGGTGAACGTGCCGCCGATGTCGACCCCGATCGTGCAGCCGTCCATCACACCACCCTCTTCCCCGTCATCTTCGTTTGCCCGATCTCCGGTCTATCGCCCGCGCCCCGTCATCCGACGCGGGCCCGGCGCCGTCCGGGACTCCCCCTCCGCGGGAACCTCCCGGCCCGTCATCTGGTCCGCCGCTCGGCCGCCGGGGACCGGCCCCCACCAGGCGCAACGGTCGACGGACCGCCGCCCATTGACAGCCGATGGCCGCAACTCTACCATGCGTTTGATTTACTTTCTAGAGCGAGGAGGGCGACAAATGGCTGGTCTGGAACTCGGCACTCGCTATTACAACGACCCGATCCCCCCGGTGCCCGAAGACACCACCTATTACCCGGTCAGCGCCCTGTCGATCGGCGTCGAGTACCGGCATCTCGACGACGCCGTCGTCAACGAGGTCTTCAACACGGCCACCCTGCAGGAGTCAATCGCCGAGGGTCGGCCCGACGTCATCGAGGACGAGGGCGTCTCGCTCCACGTGTGCGACGGGGAGACCGGGGCCGAGTACCTGCGGTTCGACGTCTTCGTCAAGGAACCGCACTACCACTACATCGTCCCCGGCGAGTACAACGTCGTGATCCCCTTCGACCCGGCCGCCTCGGGCGACATGTTCGAGTGGGCGATCGGCTGCATCCGTGAGCGGCTCGAGCCGATGCTGGCGAACTGCGGGGCCGCCGAGCTCTGGCAGCGCGTTGACCCCGCAGCCCTGGAGCAGGAACTACCGACCGTCATCGACGCCGCCAACCTGGCCGTCGCGACCAGCTGAGTCGGACGGTGAGTCCCACGGGGGTAGAGATCTTTGATCTCACGGGGCGGGTCGCGCTGATTACCGGCGCCACGCGGGGCATGGGCCGGGCGATGGCCATCGGGTTCGCCGAGGCGGGAGCCGACGTCATCGTCGTCAGCCGGAAGGCGGAAGCCTGCAAAGCGGTCGCCACCGAGATCGTCGAACGGACCGGTCGCCGGGCGCTCCCCTATCCGTGTCACGTCGGGCACTGGGAGGAGCTCGACCAGTTGACCGAGACGGCGTACGCCGAGTTCGGTCGGGTCGACGTGCTCGTCAACAACGCCGGTATGTCCCCGACCTACGACCGCGTCGACGGCGTCACCGAAGCGCTCTACGACAAGACGCTCGACGTCAACCTCAAGGGCCCGTTCCGCCTCACCGCGTTGATCGGCACCCGCATGGCCGAGGGCGACGGCGGATCGATCATCAACGTCAGCAGCTGGAGCGCCATCCATCCGGATGCCGGCGCCCTGCCGTACTCCGCCGCCAAGGCCGGCGTGAACGCCTTGACCATCGGGTTTGCCCATGCTTTCGGGCCGAAGGTCCGGGTCAACTGCATCCAGCCGGGTGCCTTCTTGACCGACATCTCCGAGGCCTGGGACATGGACGAGTGGCAGAAGGCGGCCGATCACTACGCGCTGCGCCGGGGCGCCGAACCGTCCGAGGTCGTCGGCACCGCGCTCTACCTGGCGTCGGACGCGTCCAGCTACACCACCGCCGCCATCATCCGGGTCGACGGCGGCAACCGGTGACGCCGGCCGGGCGGCGGTTGGCGTGAGCCGCCTGCTGACGGCCGAACAGCTCCAGGCGCTGGCGGCCGGTCCCGAGGAGCAGCTAGCGACCGCCCTCCGGGAGCACGGGGCCGGAGCGGACGGTCCGGCCGCCGATCTGTTCTTCCGGCTCGAGCAGGCGTTCCGGGACGTCGTCGGCGGGTTCGGTGTCTGGGCGTCCATGGCCCAACGGTGGCTGGCCGAGCACGCCGACCGTCCCGGTTCGGCCGGTGGCCTCCCGGTCGACCGGGCGTGGCTGGCCGCCGGTTTCCACGGCGTGGCCATCGACGACGTCCGGTGCCTGGCCCCCGAACCGCCGCCCATCCCCGCCGGCCCGGCGACGGCCGAGGGCGTCCTCTCGCTGTTCCGACGGCGGCGCGACAGCTTCCGGCGGCTCCACGACGCGTCGCTCGACTGGACGTGCGCCCTGTGGTCGGAGGTCTATCGGATCGGTGGCGCCGACGGCTTGGAGGACTACCTGCGGACCATCGGGGACAAGACCCTGCTGCGTTGGATGGCCCAGGATGTCGTCGAGGACCCGGTCGACCGGATCACCCGCTGGGCCGCCCTGCTCAACGCCAACTTCGCCTCGATCACCCTCGACGAGGACGACGAGCACTTCACGATCGTCCAGGACCCGTGCGGCACCTGCACCCGCCAGGTCCGCTACGGCGCCTACGGGCCGCCGCTCGACCTGGCCGTCGTCGGCGAGCATCACCTCGTCACGTACGGGCAGGGCGACCTGCCGGTGTACCGCTGCCACGTCGCGGTCATCCACCATGCGATGGGTATCGAGCGGACCGGCCACCCGTGGCCCGTCCACGAGTGCCCCGCCCACCTCGACACCGGGCCGTGCACCATCCGGCTCCGCAAGGCCCCGCACCAGCTCCGGGAGCCGGTCTCGGGCGACTGACGACGGGTGGGCGACGCCGTTGCGCCGTGCGCCGTCTCGGGCCGCGGTGGGGCGGTCGCCCGCCAGGATAATCTGTCATACTTAATCAAGTGCTTAGATGACTCCTTCCGGGGTCCCGGACGTGGAGCCGCTCGATGACCACCCTCGAAGACACGTCGAAGCTCGGTAACTGGAGTCGCATAGAGGGCGACTTCGACCAGTCGACGGCCTTGCTGCCCGACCCGTCGCCGCGCCGTCGCCGGCACACGATCATCTCCGTCGACGACCATCTCGTCGAGCCGCCTGACCTGTTCACGAAGCGTCTGCCCACGGCCTACCAGGACCGGGCACCACGGGTCGTCGAGGAGGACGGACGGCAGTACTGGTTGATCGACGGTGGTCTCGAACTGAACGTCGGCGCCAACGCGGCCTCGGGCCGGTCGCCGGACGCCCCGCTCGGCGGCATCTCCGTCCGGTTCGACGAGATGCGGCGCGGCGCCTGGGACCCTGACGAACGGGTCCGGGACATGGACATCAATGGTGTCTACGCGTCGTTGGCGTTCCCGTCGATGGTCTTCAGCTTCGCCGGCCAGCGGTTCATGCGGATGCGCGACCCCAAGCTCGGTCGGCTCTGCGTCGAGGCGTACAACGACTGGGTCATCGACGAGTGGGTCGCCGCCCACCCGGACCGGCTGATCCCGAACCAACTGACGTGGCTCTCCGACGCCGAACTGGCCGCGGCCGAGATCCGGCGGAACGCCGAGCGCGGCTTCCACGCGGTCTCGTTCAGCGAGAACCCCGAGAAGCTCGGCTTGCCGTCCCTGCACACCGGCTACTGGGATCCGTTCCTGGCAGCCTGCGAGGAGACGACAACGGTGCTCAACCTGCACGTCGGCTCGTCGTCCCAGGTGATGCACCCGTCGAGCGACGCCCCGGTCGACACCGTCACCGCGCTCTTCTCGGTCAACTCGATGCTGGCCACCGTCGACTGGATCTACACCGGGATCCCGCTCCGGTTCCCGAACATCAAGATCGCGCTCTCCGAGGGCGGCATCGGCTGGGTCCCGATGATCCTCGACCGGCTCGACTTCCTGTACGACCGGCCCCGGACGTCGACGTGGACCGAGTCGCTGTCACCGTCGGACGTCCTGCAGCGCAACTTCTGGTTCGCCACCCTGTGGGACCCGTCGATATTCGCTCTACGGGAGCGGATCGGCATCGACCACATCATGCTCGAGGTCGACTACCCCCACGTCGACAGCACGTGGCCCGACACCCAGGACCTCGTGGACGAGCACCTGAAAGGGGTGCCCGACAACGACGTCCGCAAGATCACCTGCCTGAACGCGGCCGCCCTCTACCAGCACCCGCTGCCCGACGACCTCATCTGACCGGCCGTCACCGGACCGACCGGTCCCGGACTGGTCCCGACCGGCCTCGGGACCGGGCGGTCGGAGCGGTACCCCGATCCTCTCGGACGTCGCTCGGTCAGATACCGACCACGTGCACGAGGTCGCCGAGGCCGACGAAGTCGTCGGGGTTCCGGGTGTAGAGCGCCAGGCCGTTGGCATGCGCGGTGGCGGCGATGAGCAGGTCGGCGACGCGCCGTCGATGCGAGCGGCCAGCCTCGACGACGGCCGCGATGACCAGCCCGTAGCTCCGAGCTGCCGTGGCGTCGAAGGGAAGCGGCTCGAACGTCGCTTCGACTTGTTGGAGGCGAGCCTGACGGCGTGCGCTCTCGGGGCCGGCGGCGGCGAGGTGCGGCCCGGCAGCGAGCTCGGCGAGCGTGATCGCACACACCGCGACCTCGTCCGGCAGGGCGGCCACCACCGACGGGTCGTCCCAGTCGATGACGACGGAGGTGTCGAGCAGGGCCGCTGGCATCTACAGGCGCTGGTCGACGACCCGGTCGAGATCAGCCCGGAACCGGTCGCGGTCGATCCGCGGCCCACCGGCGACGAGCGCCAGGAGCTCGCTCGTCGGCACGAACGTCCGGCGCGCCTGCCGGATCGGACGCAGGTCCGCGACCGGTACGCCGTTGCGGGTGACGACGAAGCTCTCGCCAGCGGCGACCGCCTCGATCACCTTGGCGTTGTTGTTCCGGAGATCACGTTGGGCGATCGTCCTAGCCATCTGCCTAGTGTAGCAACTAGAGCTACAATTGGCTACGGCCGGTCGGGCGGGGGTTGGAGCCCAACGGCGTGGCAGACCGCGCGGTCAGCTGCGGTGGATGGCGTTCGCCCGGGCCGTCACGACCGGCTTGCCGGTGGCCTCGTCGAACCAGTTCGTCTCGATCAGCACGAACGTCATCGTCGACGCGCCGCTCTCGCGCTGGTAGGCCTTCACGACCTTCCACTCGCTGACGAGGACGTCGCCGACCATCACCGGTCGGTGGTACTCGAACTCCTGCTCACCGTGGAGGATGAGACCGCCGCGGGCCATGAACGGGGCCATGATCTCCCACGCCGGGACGTCGATGACCGGCTCGGGCGGCTGCCGTTCGGCGAACCGGCCCCACGCCTCCATGGCCACGGCGAACGTCGGCGGTGCCGGGATGGCGGTGAAACCGGCCGCGGTGGCGGCCGACGGCTCGCGGTAGATCGGACTGTCGTCGAGGACCGCATCGGCGAACGCGGTGACCGGCCCCCGCTCGATGACGACGGTGGCGCCGACGCCCGACCGCCCGACGACCTGCTGCAGGTACTCGGCGTCCGCCACGCCGATCGACGTCTCCCCCGACTGCTGACCGTCGCCCATCTCGGCTCCTCCCCTCGGCCGTCCCGACCCTGATGCGCCCGACGGGGCCGGCCCGATCCACGCCAGCCGGTGCCCCCCACCGGCCTGACTCAATCAGTCGATTGAAAGCATACCTCGGCCGTCGGGTCGGCGGCGAGGCAGTCGGGCTCCCGGCCAAGTCGGGCTCCCCGGCAAGTCGGGGTCCGGACGGAAAGGCCGGCGACGGGCCGAACGGGGCAGCCCCGACCGGTGGGCGGTAGACAGGAATGAGCGTCGACGACCCGAGCGAGGGAGGCCCCATGGACCGACCAGCACGATTCCACCGGGACGCGGCACGGCCGGCTGATCGGCCGCACGGCCCTCATCACCGGTGCGGCCCGCGGCCAGGGTCGGTCGCACGCCGTCGCGCTGGCCACCGAGGGGGCGGACATCGTCGTCTGCGACATCGGTGACGCCGGCGGTGTGGCGACGGTGCCGTACGCGCTGTCGAACGGAGCGGACCTCGACGAGACGGTGCGGCTCGTCGAGCAGCTCGGGCGCCGGTGCATCGGCCTCCAGGTGGACGTCCGGGACACCGACCAGGTCGACCGGGCGGTGTCCGTCGCCGTCGACCAGTTCGGCCGGCTCGACATCCTCGTCGCGAACGCTGGGATCTGCGGCTTCGGATCGTTCTGGGAGATCTCCGACGAGATGTGGCGCGACATGATCGACGTCGACCTGACCGGGACGTTCAAGTCGATGCGGGCCGCAGTCCGCCCGATGATCGACCAGGGCGCCGGCCGGATCATCGTGACGTCGTCGATGGCCGGCCGCCGGGGCAGCCGGAACCTGGCCCACTACACCGCGGCGAAGTGGGGCGTCATCGGGCTCATGAAGACGCTCGCCCTCGAGGTGGCCGCCCACGGGATCACTGTCAACGCCGTCTGTCCGGCGACCGTCGACACGCCGATGGTCCACAACGACGCGTTCTACGGGCTGTTCGCGCCGGACATCGACCAGCCGACGAGGGAAGCGGTCGAGCCGCGCTACGCCAGCCTCAACCCGATCCCCGTTCCCTGGGTCGACCCGGCCGACGTCTCGAACGCGGTCGTCTTCCTCGCGTCCGACGACGCCCGGTACATCTCCGGGTCGACCGTCGACGTCAACTGCGGCTCGACCGCGACGATGCCGTAGCCAGGCGGGCCGGGACCCGGACCGGGGCGGGCTCGATGCGCAGGACCGGACCGTCCGTCGTGGGTATCGTCCGGGCCGGACGACGACGGGAGGACACGGTGACAGACGAGCAGCCGCCGGCGGCCCCCGGCGGGGCCGACGGGACGTGGGCCCCGCCGGGATGGACCGGCCGGCCGGACCCCACCGGGCCCGCTCCCGCTCGTCGACTCGACGACGGCCGACCAGCGTATGCCCGACGGACGGTCGCCGACCCGGGCGGAGGCCCCGCCGACGATCCGGGCGACCGGCGGCGCCGGCGTAGTCGCCGCCTCGCTGGCGACCGGCGTGGCCGGGGCGATCAGTGATCGCCGCGATCACCACCGGCGTCGTCCTCGGCGCCGGGCGGCGGCCAGAGCGCCAGCGCAGCGGTGATCGACGCGGTCGACAGCACGATGGCCGACCGGACCGCCCAGCTGACGTTGTCGGGCACGTTTCGACGGCGGGATCGAGGTGCAGGAGTCGGGGATCGGGTCGATCGACTTCAGTCAGAACGCCTTCCAGCTGACCGGATCGGTAGCACGCCGGCGGCCAGCACGTCCCGCTCCGATCCGGTTCGTCGGACGGCATCGAGTACGTCAGCGCCCCGGGCATCGGCCAGGAGCTGCCGGGAAAGTCGTGGCTGTCGCTCGACCTCTCGTCGCTGTCCGGTGCGACCGGCACCTACGGGGCCACGGGGCTGAGCAGCAATCCGGCGGCCACCCTCCGCATCCTCAGCCAGAACGGGGCGACGGTCACCGAGCTGGGCTCGTCGACACAGAACGGCGTCGAGGTGCAGGGGTACGCCGTGACCGTGAGCCCGGCCAGCCTTGAAGGCTGACGTCGCCAAGGTCCCGCTCTCGGCGAAGATCCGAGCGGTCGCGGCCAAAAGGACGTCTCGGCGAACTGGACGCCAAGGTCTACGTGGACGGGCAGGGGCTCCTCCGTTCGGTCACCGCGACGATGCAAGCACACCGTCGGCTCGGCCGGCACGTCCACCCTGACGTTCACCGAGACATTCTCCGGCTACGGCTCGACGATCGCCGATATCAGCGCCCCCCCGGCGACAGAGGTCGCCACGCTCCAGCAGGTGGCCCAGGCCGGACGAGCCGCCAATGGCGCCCAGACGACGTAGCGAGCCGACTAGATCTTCTTGGTATTCGGGAACTCGAGACATTGTGACAACCTCTTCAAAAGCGCGAAGATGGACCGCGAGAAGCGTTTCAAGCCGTCCCACCTGGAACTACGGCCTCACGGCCCCAGTGATCGGCGAACGGTCGGCCTTCTGCGAGAAGCGCTGGGCTCGGGCGGCCCATGGGGGTGGCCGGGAGGGACCTCCCCCCCTGCTGATGGTCCGTCGCTAAAATAGATTCGATAGGTGAGGCGGCCACCGTGGCCATGGTGGCCGTACCGCTCCCGTCTATGACCGACGGGCGGCGAGCAGCGCTCGGGGCGATGACCCGCTGGCCGTCACTGGCCCCATCGCAAGGTGGTTCAGGCCAGGGCGCTCCTGCTGGCCGCCGAGGGCACTGGCACCAACGAGGTCGCTCGGCGTTGTCAGACCTCCGACGAGTCGGTGCGGGCCTGGCGGTGGCGGGCACGCCGGTCCATCGGGTTTGGGCAACAATGACCCGTCATGGCGGCACTCAGTAGCAGACTCTCGGTGACTCTCCTCCTGACCGCGATCGGTACCACGATCCTCGTGCCGGCAGGTCTGGCGAGTGGGTCGCCCACCTCACGCACCATGACCTGGCTGGCTGCCGGCGATTCCTACGCGTCGGGAGCAGGGTTGCCCCACACGACGAAGCTGTGCGCAAGGGCAACCGGGCAATCCAAAGCGTGGGCCACAGTGGCTGCAACAACGGTCACGAAAGAAGGAGTGTCCGTCTCCCGTCCGAAGCTCGTTGCGTGCACGGGTGCGGTGAGCAAGGAGCTCTTTCAACCGACGGGCCCAACAAACCCGGCAGAGTGGACGAAAGCGATGGGGAAGTTCGACCTGGTGACGTTCTCCTTCGGAGGCGACGACGTCGGCTTCCCAACAATCCTCGAATCCTGTTATCAGCACGGATCACTGTGCAACGACTCCACCGTCAGGGCCAGGATTGCTCGCTTCGGTGACACGTACCCGACATTTCTCCAGAGGGTCGCGAAGACAGTAATGGTGAGCAGTGGGAACGTCGTCGTCATGGGCTACCCCGAGCTGCTAGAAGATCCGAGCCTGTGGCCGAAGACTGATCGTGACACGCATCAATGCCAAGGACTCGACGTGTCAACCTCCAAAAGCATCCGAGGATGGGGTGGCGACCTCAACGCCACTATCGCCAAGGGGATCGCTAGCGTCAACGCGCTACCGGCGAGTGCGCGAAAAAATGTTCGCTTCACCTTTATCAACCCGGTCAGCGGTGGCGGGAGCATTGGCGGCTCGACACCGAGCCTGTTTGAGCCCGCTTCCGGGACCCGTCACGAGTTGTGCAGCCAAGGTGATGAGGCATGGCTCAACGGCGCTTCTGCCCACCTGTTGACCCGAAGTTTCCATCCGAATGAGACAGGCAACATCGCGATGGGGAGTCTGACGACTACGACCGTCCAAGGGCTACTAGCACCTGCCACGCCCCTCCCCACCGTGAATGACACAACCCAGAGTGCCCAGCAGGTCGAGTCCCTTCTCAAGGAGGCCGACATGTGGAGGTCGACGACATCGGGTTCGCCGGCCGACGGGACACCGCCGCGGACCTGACGGCGGATTGATCGACGCCGTTTCGGGCATAGCTCGGGCAGGGAAGTCGCGGGAGGTCGCGACCGGCGAGTGGGACGGTGAGGGTGCGATGAGGAATATCTTGAAGGTGCTCGCCATCGGAGCCGTCATCGGTGGAATCGTCGCCGCGCTACGCAAGCGGGGCGTCGGACCCCTGGCCGACCAGGCGCGGGGTGCGGCCGGCCAGGCTCAGGACGTGGCCACCGATGTCGTCGCCAGGGAGGGGTGGCCGGCGAGGGGTGCGAAGGGCAAGGACATCGCCACCGAGGCGGTCGCCACCGCGAAGTCCGCCGGCAACACCGATACGTAACGGCGACGCCGCGCCCCCGTGGCGCGAGCGATCAGGAACGCCGCAGCTCGGTCAGGGCGAGCGTGTTGTCGCGCATGATCTTGCGCACGGTCGGCGCGTCGAACTTGCGCAGCTCCGACAGGTAGTCGGTCGGTTCGGGCAGTGCCTCGATGTGCGGCCAGTCGGAGCCGAAGATGACGCGGTCGTCGCCCATCAGGTCGACGACCTCGCCGACGTCGTCCTCCCAGAACGGGTTGATCCAGACGTGCCGGCGGAACGTCTCGGCGGGGTCCTCCGCGAAGTAGCCGGGCATCTGGCGGGCGATCGTCCCGAACTTGCGGAACAAGCCCGGCAGGAAGCCCGAGCCGTTCTCGACGGACGCGACGCGCAGGTTCGGGAACCGGTCGAAGAGGCGGTCGAAGACGAGCGTCGCCAGGAAGTCGTGGACGGCCCGCTCGATGGCGAACATCTTGACCGTCGGGCCGAACCCGCCAGACCGGAAGTTCGCGGCAAACCCGTCGGCCGCGTACCCGTTGGCGGAGACGCCGCTGTCGCCGGCGTGGACGATAACGGTGATGCCCGCGTCGTCGACGAGCCGCCAGAACGGGTCGAAGATCGGGTCGGACGGCGAGCGCGGTCCGAGGGTGGTCGTCGGCGCGGCCGGCCGCATGACGACGAGCCGCGCCCCCTCCGACAGCGCCCACTCGACCTCGCGGACGGCCCAGTCGACGTCGGCGAGCGTCAGGTACGGCGCGGCGAAGATGCGGCCGCGGTAGTCGAACCCCCAGTCTTCGGCGAGCCAGCGGTTGAACGCGCCGAAGAGCAGCGTGACGCCCTCGGGGTCGTGCTTGAGCATCTCCTCGTAGATCATCCCGAGCGTCGGGAACAGCCAGATCCGTTCGAGCCCCTGGGTGTCCATGACGCGGAGCCGGGCGTCGCGGTCGCGGTACTCCGCCCGGATCGGCTCCGGCGTGCCGAGCAGGTCGAGCGGCGACTTGCCGTCCGGATTGCCGCGGAAGTACGTCGCCAGCGCGCCGGCCGGCGACACCGGGTCGAACGTCGGGTTCGTCACCGCCCGGCAGACGCGCCCGCCGATCGAGTGGTACCGGCGCCGGCCGACCTCGACCCATTCGATGACCCGCGGGCCGAGCGCCGGGTCGAGGTGCCGCGTGAACGCGTCGAGCGCCTCGTAGTAGTGGTTGTCGCCGTCGAAGATGCCGTAGTCGAGCTCGCTCATCGCCTCCAGCCTGCCACGGCCACCCCGGTCGCCGATCGCCGGCCAGCGGTCGCCGCCCGGCGCGCGGGGTGCGGCCGAACGGCCAGACTGACCGGGTGCCGCGCCGACGTCATTCGCACCGGCCGCTCTCCGTCCGCTCGTCGCACTGGCGGGCCGACGGCCAGCCGAAGGTGCGGTACTCGACCCAACGCGACGCGCTCGAGCGCGGCCGACGAGCGCGGCCGGGAGTCCGCCGTCGACCTCGGCGTCTACCGCTGCGACTTCTGCGGCGGCTGGCACATGGGCCGGTTAGGCCGCCGCGAGGACTGACCGAACGTTCGTTGACATCCGCCGGCGATCGACGTACGATCTGAGTTATCGGACAACGTGTCCGATTCGCTGGAGGAGCCGTCCGAAATGACTGACACCATCGATATCGCCCCCGTCGACCTCTCCGACTCCCGGTCGTACGTGCCCGGCGTCCCGCACGAGTACCTCACGTATCTCCGCCGCCACGACCCCGTCCACTGGCAGGCCGAGGCGAACGGGCCCGGGTTCTGGGCGGTAACGAAGTACGACGACTGCGTGACCGTCAACCGTGACTTCGAACGGTTCTCGTCGCAGCGCAAGGGCACGATGCCGTTCGAGCTGACCGACGACGAGATCGCCCAGCAGGGTCTGATGATGCTGAACATGGACCCGCCGCTGCACACCCGCTACCGGCGGCTCGTCAACAAGGGGTTCACGCCGCGGATGGTCCGCGACCTCGAGGAGAGCATCCACCGGACGGCCGACCGGATCATCGACACCGTCTGCGAGAAGGGCGAGGCCGACTTCGTCACCGAGATCTCCGCCGAGCTCCCCCTCCAGGTCATCGCCGAGCTCCTCGGCGTCCCCCACGACGAGCGGCACAACATGTTCGACTGGTCGAACCGGATGGTCGGCAGCGAGGACCCCGAGTACGGCATCACCGCCGAAGATGCCCTGCAGGCCGCCATGGAGCTCTACGGCTACGCCAGCGAGCTGTTCGCCAAGAAGCGGATCGACCCGCACGGCGACCTCATGAGCGCGCTCACCCAGGTCGAGCTGGACGGCGAGCGTCTCTCCGACATGGAGCTCGAGCTGTTCTTCCTCCTCCTCACCGTCGCCGGCAACGAGACGACGCGGAACCTGATGTCCGGCGCGCTCCACGCGTTCTTCCAGTTCCCCGACCAGTGGCAGCGGCTCGTCGCCGACCCCTCGCTCGTCACGCCGGCCACCGAGGAGATGCTCCGCTTCGTCACGCCCGTGATGAACTTCCGCCGGACCGCCACCTCCGACCTCGAGCTGCGCGGCACCGCGCTGAAGGAGGGCGACAAGGTCGTCTTCTTCCACACGTCCGCCAACCGCGACGAAGACCTCTTCGACGACAGTCAGACCTTCGACATCGCCCGGGACCCGAACCCGCACATCGCCTTCGGCGGCGGCGGCCCCCACTTCTGCCTCGGCGCCAACCTCGCCCGCATGGAGATCCGCGTCATGTTCGAGCACCTCGCCAACCGGCTGCCGGATCTCCACCAGAACGGCGACGTCCAGCGGTTGCAGTCGCAGTTCATCAACGGCGTCAAGCACCTCCCCGTCGCCTTCACGCCGGTCAAGCCCCTCGGCGCCTGACCGCCCGGACGCCTGCGCCGATCCACGCCGACCAGCTGACCACCTGACCGAGCCGGACCCATCGTGCCCCGACGGTCGCCCGACGAACTGAAGGACGTCATCCGTGACTTCCGGCGCGACCAGATCATCGACGTCGCCCGTCGGCTGTTCGGCGAGCGTGGCACGACCGAGGTGGCGATGGACGAGATCGCCACCGAGGCCGGCGTCGCCCGATCGACCGTCTACGTCTACTTCGCCAACCGCGACGAGCTGTTGCGGGCCTGCCTGAAGCGGATGTACGAGCAGCTCCAGGACGCGATCGTCGGCTCCTGGGAGGACCAGGCCGGCCCGGCCGACCAGCTCCGCGTCGTCGTCAAGGGTCTGCTCGAGCGGATCGACGACAACCCCGCGTTCTTCCGGCTCGCCGTCGCCACCCAGGCGTCCGGCAACAAACCCGGTGCCGCCGCGGTCGATGCCGAGCTCGCGCTCATCGGCCTCGACATGTCGCGCATCCTCGAGGACCTCGTCGACGCCGGCATCCGCGACGGCCGGTTCCGCAAGATCGATCCGCAGCGGGCCGCCGCGCTCATCGGCCAACAGGTCTTCGGCGCCCTGTCCGTCCGGGCCGGCGACCCGCACCCGCTGCCCATCGACGACGCCACCGACGAGATCTGCGACTTCGTCCTCCACGGCCTCGTCGACCCGGCCGGCTGGCGTCCTCCACGCTGACCGAGTCGACGCCTCCCTGATCCGACCTCTTCCCGATCCGACAAGGAGCGCCCGTGCACTTCGATCTCTGGTTCCCGACCGCCACCCCGTTCGCCACCCCCGAGCTGCTCGCCGCGCTCGGCCGCGAGGCCGAGGACCGCGGCATCCACCGCATCTGGGTCGGTGAGCACGTCGTCCTCTTCGACGACTACGCGTCGCAGTACCCGTACGCCGACGACGGCCGCATGCCCGCCCCGCCCGGCTCCGGCCTGCTCGAGCCGCTCGCCACGCTGACCTTCCTGGCCGCCCACACCGAGACCGTCCGGCTCGGCACCGCGATGATCCTCCTCCCGCAGCGCAACCCGGTGTACACGGCCAAGGAGGTCGCCACCGTCGACTGGCTGTCGAACGGCCGCGTCGACCTCGGCATCGGTGTCGGCTGGCTGAAGGAGGAGTTCGACGCGGTCAACGTCCCATGGCCCCGCCGCGGCGCCCGGACCGACGAGTACCTGGAGGTTCTGCGCACGCTGTGGTGCGACGACCCGTCGTCGTTCGACGGCGAGTTCTACCAGCTGCCCCCGGCGTCGATGTTCCCCAAGCCCGTCCAGACGCCGCACCCGCCGATCCACGTCGGCGGCGAGAGCGACGCCGCGCTGCGCCGCGTCGCCCGCGCCGGCCACGGCTGGCACACGTTCAACCGCCTGCCCGCCGACCTCGTCGAACCGCTCGCCCGGCTCGACGACCTGCTCGCCGAGCGCGGCCGGTCGCGCTCGGAGATCGAGGTCACCGTCTGCCCGTACTTCCAGGAGCTGACCGCGGCGCGGATCGACGGCTATGCCGAGGCCGGGGTCGACGCCGTCGCGGCCCTCTTCTTCGCCGGCAGTCCCGACGACGTCCCCGCCATGCTCGACGCCCTGGCGCCGTGCATGGAGCGGGCGGCCGCCGTCAGCTGACGACCTCGGCCGCCCGGACGGCCGCCAGCCGACCGTCCGTCGTGACCAGCGGCAATCCCAGCGACTCGGCCAGCTCGACGTAGACCGCGTCGGCCAACCGGAGGTCGCCACGCCGGGCCCACGCCCCCCGGAGCAGGTCGACGACCGGGTGCCGCTCGATCGGCGCGGCCGCCAGACGATCCAGCTGGCGCTCGACCGTCGCCGGCGGGACGTGCCCGGCCCGGGACAGCCGGCCGAGCGCCGACAGGCACTCCGCGTCGAGGTGCGCCGGCCCGTGCAAGGCATGGCCGGACAGCCGCCGGGCGACGGCTTCGCCGAGCGACCCACCCAGCAACACGTCGACCATCGCCGACGCGTCGACGACCACCTCAGCCATGCCGCGTCGGCATCTCCGCCCGAGCGGCGTCCAGCGCGTCCATCACCGCGTCGTGCGTCGCCGTCCGGGCCGGGTCGTTCGACAGCGTCGCCAGCCACGCGTCCGTCGACCCCGCCGCCAACGTCGCCCGGATCGCGTCCTGCGTCAGCGCGGACACGTTGAGGCCCGCGCTCTTCGCGTCTTCGGCCAACTCGTCCGGCACGTACACGTTCAACCGGGCCATGCGCATATTATACACACTCGCCCGGTAGTCGCCGTCAGATGATCGGTTCGGCCTCCAGCACCGGCTCGACGTCCGCGTCGGTGCCGGTGCCCATCTGGTCCGGCTCGGTGCCGTCGGTCGGCTCGACGTGGACGTACTTGCCGCCGCGCAGCGCCGACGCGCCGGCCGCGATCAGACTGGCGATGATGGCGAAGTCGAACGCAGCATGGAGGCCGTCGGAGAACGCGCCGGAGATCACTCGGGGGAAGAACTGGCGGTCGGTCAGCCCTGCGGCTTGGGCATGCGACAGATGCGCCAGCACCGACGGCCCGACCAGATGCTGCACCGGGTTGTAGCCGAGGAACGCCGCGAACAGCGTCGAGACTGGCGGCAGGTGCGCCACCCGATCGGCCGTCGACGTCGGAACGCCGTGAGCCACGAGCCCGTGGTAGAGCGCAGCCGGCAACGACGACGCCAGGCCCACGATCATCAGGGTGAAGAAGATGCCGATCGAGAGGACCTGGCCCGAGTTCTGGAACGTCGAGTTCATTCCTGACCCGACGCCGCGGTCCTGCGCGGGCAGGCTGTTCATGACGCCGGCCCGGTTCGGCGCGGCGAACGTGCCCACTCCCAATCCGTTGAGCAACAGCAACACGGCGAACTGCCAGTACGCGAAGTCGATCGGCAGCATCTCGAGGAGAGCGAACGAAACGGCGACGGCGATCATCCCACCGACCGCGAACGGGCGCGGGCCGACGCGGTCGGACAGGTAGCCCGAGATCGGCCCGGCGACCAAGAAGCCGACCGTCAACGGGATCATGTAGATGCCCGCCCACAACGGCGTCCGCGCGAAGTCGTAGCCATGGAGCGGGAGCCAGATCCCCTGCAGCCAGATGATCAGCATGAACATCAGCCCGCCACGGGCCACTGACGCCAACAGCGTCGAGATGCTCCCAGCGGTGAACGCCCGGATCTTGAACAACGCCAGGCGGAACATCGGATCCGCCACCCGGGTCTCGATGACGCAAAACACCGCCAAGGACAGCACGCCGCAGCCCAGGCACGCGAGCACGAACGGGCTGGTCCAGCCCATCACGTGGCCGCCGTACGGCTGGATGCCGTACGTGACGCCGACCATGATCAGAATGAGGCCGAGCGCGAACGTGATGTTGCCGCCCCAGTCCAACTTTGCGGTCGACCGTCGGGGTACCTCTCGAAGCTTCCAGTAAGCCCAGACCGTGCCGAACAGGCCGATCGGCACCGACACCAAGAAGATGAGCCGCCACTGGATCGGCCCGAGGATGCCGCCGAGGACGAGACCGATGAACGTGCCGCTGATGCCGGCCACCTGGTTGATGCCGATCGCCATCCCCCGCTGGTCCGCCGGGAACGCGTCGGTGAGGATCGCCGACGCGTTGGCGATGAGGAACGCCGCCCCCACCCCCTGGAAGATCCGCATGACGATGAGGTAGATGCCGGCCGCCGACCCGCTCATCCACGTCACCGCCAGCAACAGTGAGAACAGCGTGTAGATGGCGAAGCCGAGGTTGTACATCCTGACCCGGCCGAACATGTCACCCAGCCGGCCCAGCCCGACGACGAGCACGCTGGTGACGACCAGGAAGCCGAGGATCATCCAGAGCAGGTAGAAGGTGTTGCCCGGCTCCAGCGGATCGATCCCGATCCCCCGGAAGATGTCGGGCAGCGCGATCAACACGATCGACGTGTCGATCGTCGCCATCAGGACGCCGAGCGTCGTGTTCGACAGCGCGATCCACTTGTACCCGTCGTGGTCCGGGTGCCCGGGCGGCGCCGAGCCGTCGAGCAGCCGCCCGCCGACGGCCGACCGGTTCGGCCGTCCCAGGTCGGCGGCCAGCCCCCCTGTGCCCTCGGTAATCGACGTGGTCGGCTTCATCTAAACGTTGACGTTAACGGAAACTGACTCGGGTAGGGAACCACCCTGGTCAGGAGGGCGTCACAGCCCGGGCGTACCGTTCGGCGCATGCTCCGCACCCCATCCTTGGACCGGCGTCGGGCGCCCGCTAGCGTCGAATCGTCCGCCATGACTGATCTGCCATGCCACTGACCTGCCATGACTGAGCGCCGCCGAACCTCGACCTCCAATTTTGGCGTCGGCCGTCGGGAGGCCCACGACGCCCGGGCCTTCTACGCCCGCTTCGAGGCCCCCGAGCTGTCCGACGACGAGGCCGTCGCCGAGCCGCGGCCGGTAGCCGAGCCATTCGTCCTGGGGGACGCCCGCCAGATGGACGCCGTCGCGGACAACAGCGTGGCCCTGGTGGTGACGTCGCCGCCGTACTTCGCCGGGAAGCAGTACGAGGAAGAGCTGAACCGGGAAGGGATCCCCAGCTCGTACGGGGAATACCTCCAGCTCCTGGAGGACGTGTTCAGCGAGTGCGTCCGCACCCTGGAGCCCGGTGGCCGCATCGCGGTGAACGTGGCCAATCTGGGGCGCAAGCCCTACCGCAGCCTGGCGGCCGACGTCATCACGATCCTGCAGGACAAACTGCACCTCCTGCTCCGGGGCGAGGTGGTGTGGCAGAAGGGCGAGGGGGCCAGCGGGTCGTGCGCCTGGGGGTCGTTCCGCAGCGCGTCGAACCCGGTGCTCCGCGACCTGACCGAGCGGGTCGTCATCGCCAGCAAGGGCCGGTTCGCCCGGGCCAAGAGCCTCCAGGAACGCACCCGCCTGGATCTCCCCCATCGCAACACGATCAAGGCCGACGACTTCGCGGCGTACACGCTCGACGTCTGGAACGTGCCGCCGGAGAGCGCCCGGCGGGTCAACCATCCCGCACCCTTCCCGGTGGAGCTGCCGGCCCGCCTCATCGAGCTGTACACCTACGAAGACGATCTCGTCCTCGACCCGTTCATGGGCTCCGGATCGACCCTGGTCGCCGCCGACGGCCTCGATCGTCGCTACGTGGGCTACGACCTCGACCCCACCTATGTCGAGCTGGCCCGACAGCGCGTCGCCGACGAGCGGGCCAGCCGGCAAGCGGTCCCGAACCCGGGGGGCGCCGAGAAGGCGAAGGCTCGCGGCAAGGGGACGCAGAAGGGTGGCCGGCCAGCCGGCAAGGCGGCCGGGCGGGGGCGGAAGGGGGCCCAGGCGGAGGTGGAGGCGGCGCCGCCGGAGGACTTTCGGGCCCGGGCCAGCTCGCGAAGGGAAGGCCGCGCAGGACTTGGCGGAGGAGCTGCTGGTCGAGGTCGGGTTCTCGGTACGGAGCCGGAACCAACGAATTCCGCGAACCGGGGTGGTCATCAACTTCGTGGCCGAGGACGCGTCCGGCGAGACCTGGTACTTCGACGTCTCGGGTGCCTTCACGACCCACCGCGGGGGGCTGCTCAGAACGGACACGGTGTGGAAGACGCTGGGTCGGGCGAACGTACTGGTCCGCAAGGAGGCCTGGCCGCTCGTGTTCTTGACGTCTCACTTGCCGAAGCGCCCGAGCGAAGGCGACACGGCGCTCCGGGCCGCCGGCCCCGAGGCCTTCTTCGACGCCATCTGTATGCTGACAGGTGACCACCTCGACCGCCTGCGAACCTACGCGGAAGGCGACCGCCAGGATCAGCCACTCGAAGGGTTCTGGACGCACCAAGAGCTCAACCGGGACTGATGCCGAGGATCGTGGCCTACGCGGTGGTGCACGACGAGCCCCCGACCGTGTTCGTCGCCGAAGACCTCCCGACCCTCAACTGGGTCTTGGCTCTCAAGCTCATCGCACCGACCGACCCGAGACGGCTGCCGGTCGGCGTTCGCAGCCAGCTCCGTGACGCGGTTTCCGAAGAACGATGGGGCGATGCCGTGGCGGCGTGGATCACGCATACCGGCGTCGCCGTCGACGTCTACCCGTCCACCGAGCTCTACGAGGAGGGGGACGTGACGCTGGCCTCCCTGGAGCTGCAGTTCCGCCCGCTGTTCGAGCAGTGACGTGCCGTCGGCCCTGACGACGGTCACGGAGCTGGCCACCGGTCTGGGCATGCTCGGCGACGCCACCGTCGACGACGCGATCGCCCGTCGTTCGCCCGAGATGGTGAGCGTCGCCCCGGCGGTCTGGGACCAGCTCCACGTGCTCCGCCAGGGCGGGCTCCACGACGACCACTTCGACGCGGCGTTCGCCAACGGGGTGGCCTTCCTGACGGCGACCGAAGCCCTGCGAGGGCGGCGTCCGGCCATCGTCGAGTGGAAGGGTTCGCAGCGGGCCCCGGGCGACGAGGTGGCGCCGATCGATCTCCGCGTCGACCACGTCTACCTCGTGAGCTGCAAGTACCGGTCGAAGATCCTCTTCAACGCCTCGCCGGCCCACCTCTTCGAGGATCGGCTGGCCGGCCGGCACGGGCGACGGAGCGGCGACTGGTACGCCGCGACCGCGCCGGCCGCGTACGAGTCGCTCTACGAGTTGGTCCGGACCGCGGTCGACCCGTTGGGCCTGCCGCGCGCGGGTGGACGAGCTCCGGATCGAGGACCGGCGGCGGTTGAGCCAGGCCCTGACCGGCGGCTGGCCGGCCGGCGGGACCGACGGGTACGCCGAGCTGGCCGCGGCGGTGAGCGCCGGGTCGGCCGAGCGGTGGTCGGCCGCACTGGCCGGACGCGACGAACGCGAGGCCATGCTGTGGCGGCTGTTGCGAATGGGCAGCGCCCCCTACTTCGTCCTCGGCGCGACGAGCCGGTCGTCCCTCCGCCTGCGGATCGCCACCCCGTGGGACTGGCGCCAGCAGTTCCGGCTCGTCGCCTTCGACGTCGACGCCCAGCCGGGCGGCCAGCCGCGGGTCGGCTGGCGGGCGACCGTGCGAGACCTGCACACCGGCGAGCACGACGACATCGACGGCCACGTCGAGGTCCGCTGGAGCCACGGCCGGTTCGGCGGGCTGCCGGAGGCCAAGGTCTATCTCGACACCCCGCACGAGTCCGTCCCCGGCTACGTGTCGCTGCGGTAGCCGGGCACTCCGCTGCGGTGATCGGCATTGCAGATCTCAGCCGCGACGCCGATAGCGATGCACCCGATCGCCATCTGGCATAGCCTCCTCGGACCCGACGGACCCGAGGGAGGGCCATGACCGCCGACGACGACGCTGTTCCGGAACCGACCGATGCGTCGGGCGCGCCGACGCCTGAGCAGCCGCCGACCCCCCCACCACCGAGCGCCCCGCCGCCGCCCAACGCACCGCCGCCACCGCCTGCCGCCTGCGCCGTACGGCGCGCCGCCCGTCTCGCCGGCCCTCGCCGCCCTCCAACTGCCGCCCGGCGTGACGCTGGCGCCCGTCGGGCGTCGGATCGGGGCCTACTTCCTCTCCTTCCTCCTGTTCATCGTCACGCTGGGGATCGGGTGGGTCATCTGGGGGTTGATCCTCTGGCCCAGAGGCCAGAGCCCGGCGTTCCAGGTGCTGAAGCTCCACGTCGTCCCGAAAGAAGGAGGCACGCCCGTCGGCTTCGGGAAGATGGCGTTGCGAGACATCGTCGGGGGAATCGCCCAGGGCATCCTCAGCTGGATCACGCTGCTGATCTCGTTCATCCTCTTCCTGACCAGGGACCTGCACCAGCCGTTCACGGACCTGATCGCCGGCACGACGGTCGTCCACGACCCCACCGGCGTATACGACCAGATGCGGACCGGGCAGGCGCCGGCCGGGCAGGCCTAGCGACCGCCGGTCGGGCCGCCGGGCCGGTAGGAGAAAGGATGAGCGTCGGGGCCCGTCGGGTCGCCCTGGTGACGGGGGCCAGCCGCGGCATCGGGAAGGCGGCGGCGATCGCGCTGGCCGCGGCCGGCCTCGACGTCGCCGTCACCGCCCGGACGCGTCACCGGGGCGAAGGGCGAGACGACTCGGACGTCGGCGACGGCCAGCCGGTCCCCGGCAGCCTCGACGAGACGGCCGAGCTGATCGAGGCGTCCGGCGTCCGGGCGCTGCCGGTAACGGCTGATCTCTTCGACCACCAGTCGCTCACGGTGGCGGTCGGCGACGTCCTCGACCAGTGGGGTCGGATCGACGTCCTCGTCAACAACGCGATCACGACCGGACCGGGCGGGATGGTCTCGTTCGTCGACCTCACGGTCGAGCAGCTGCAGAACTCGCCTCGATGCCAACGTCGTGGCCCAGGCCGTCGTCACCAAGGCGGTCCTGCCGGCGATGCTCGACGCCGGGAGCGGCACGATCGTGAACGTGACGTCGGCGGTGGCGTCGAGCGATCCGCCGGCCCCGGTCGGGCAGGGCGGTTGGGGCTACGGCTACGCGGCGTCGAAGGGCGCGTTCCACCGGATGGCCGGCATCCTCGCCGTCGAGCTCGGCCCCCAGGGCATCGTCGCGGTCAACGTCGACCCTGGCTACGTCGACACCGAGCGCCAGCTGGCCAACGCGGCGGCCAACGGACTCGAAGGGCACTACCGCGGCGCGCCGCCGTCGGTCCCGGGCGCGGTCGTCGCCTGGTTGGCCACGTCGCCGGAGGCCGCTGCCTACAACGGTCAGACCGTCCGGGCCCAGAAGGTCGCGCTCGAGCTCGGTCTCCACGCGGACTGGCGAACCGCCCCCGGTCGCTGAACCGTCGCCGATCGCTGAACTGTCGCCGATCCAGTGGCCGAGTCGATCGGCCGACGTCGTACCAACCCCGGGCTCGTCATACGCCGGTCGCTGGTCCGTCCCCGCAGTACGCCGGCCGATCGATGCGAGTCCCAGCCGACCGATGCCGGCCGGGCCGGCGTCAGGCGACGACGAGCTGGCCGTACGTGGCGCAGAGGCCGAACGCGTCGACGACGAGGAAGCCGAGGATGAGGACGAGGACGATCGGCCGCCACCACGGGTGACTGCGGGCCCGCGCTGCCGGCATGTACCACGCCGGCAGCGAGCCGGGCAGCGGGGACGGGAACTGCGAGAGGTAGAGATCGAACGGTACCGCGTCGTCGGACAGCGGCGCGTCCGGATCGGCGGCGAGGGCGAGGGCGGTCAGCTCCTCGTCCGTCAACGCCCGAACGTCGTCAGCGGCGGTAGCCACGGCTCAGCCCTGCAGCTCGGACTTGAGGGCGAGCACGTTGAACGGCGCGCCACCGGGGTCGAGGGCGACGGCGAACCGGCCGGGCTCGATGTCCATCGGGCCCATCATCACCGTCCCGCCGAGCTCGCCGATCCGGGCGACCGCCCGGTCGGCGTCGTCGACCGCGAAGTAGACGCCCCAGTACGGCGGGACCTCGGCCGGCATCTCCGGCGGCTTCTCCATCATCCCGCCGACGGAACGGTCACCGACCTTCCACTCCGTATAGACCATCCCGTCGCCGCCCTGCGTCTCGGCCCCCCAGCCGAAGACGGCGGCGTAGAAGGCCTTGGCCGCGTCGACATCGGTCGTGACGAGCTCGCTCCAGCAGTACGTGTTCGGCTCGTTGACGAGACCGGCACCCTTGTGCGCCCGCGGTTGCCAGGCGCCGATCACCGCGCCGGACGGGTCGGCGAGGATGCCGAGCCGGCCGACGTCGAGGACGTCCATCGGCGGCACGAGCACCTGCCCACCGGCGTCGGCGACCTTGCCGATCACGTCGTCGGCGTCGTCGACGTTGACGTACGTCATCCAGACGGTCGGGAAGTTCGGGTCCATCTTCGGCGCCAGCCCGGCGACCGGCTGGCCGCCGATCGCGGCCAGCGTGTACCCCCCGGCCTCCGGCGGGCCCTCAGGGGTGTCCCAACCGAAGAGGCTCCCGTAGAAGGCTCGGGCCTTCGGAAGATCCTCCGTGCTGAGGTCCACCCAGGACGGGACGCCGTGGTCGTAACGGTCGACCTCCATCACCGCACCTCCTCCGTCGGCAGCTCTGGCGCCGTCGATGGTCCTTGCCGTCGGCGGCTCTGCTGCCCCCCGACCGTACCCCTCCGGCGCCCGCCTCGCTCGTGGACGGCCATTTCCCGTATGCATCGCGGTCCCGGTTCCGGTGACGGTTTCCGGGCGCCGGTCCCCGGGTTCGGGACGGTCCGATGGGATGATGGCGCGATGGCCAATCCGCTGACCGACGGCGTCGAGCGGCTGGCCCAGGCGATCGCCGAACGGGTCGTCAACCTGGTCATCGAGGCCATCGACGTCGACGCCCTGGTCGCCCGGATCGACATCGATGCGCTGGTCGAGCGGGTCGACGTGAACGCGCTGGTCGAGCGGGTCGACGTCGAGCGCATCGTCGAACGGGTGGACGTGGAGAAGCTCGTCGAACGGGTCGACGTGAACGCGCTGGTCGAGCGGATCGACATCGACCGGATCGTCGGGCAGCTCGATATCGACGCGCTGGTCGAACAGACCGAGCTGGGGGCGATCATCGCCAAGTCGACGACCGGCGTCCTGACCGAGGCGCTCGACCTCCTGCGGAGCCAGGGGGTCGGGCTCGACGACTTCGTCGCCCGGTGGACGAACCGGCTCCTGCGCCGGGATCCGGCGTCGCTGCCCGAGGGGCCACCCCTCCTCGTCGGCGCGGCCGTCGGCGGTGACGGGTCGAAAGCGGCGAGCCGGTCGGGCGCGTCGGATATGGCCGCAGCGGGTACGGCGGCGGGTACAACGGCGGGCGGGCGAGAGACGGAGCGACAGTGACGGTCGTCACGCCACCGCCGGCGGCGCTGACGGAGGGACGGCAGGGCCACTACGCGGGCGCCGTGAGCCGGCTGGTGGCGTTCGCCATCGACATCGGGGCGATCTGGGGCCTCTACGTGCTCGGCGCGGGCGCGGTCTCGCTGGCCAGCCAGCTGGTGAGCGGAGAGTCGCTGACGCTGTCGAGCCACCAGGTCGTCGGAGGGATCGTCCTCGTCGTCTGGGGGTTCGTCTACTTCGCGTACCAGTGGACGCTCAACGGCAAGACGATCGGCATGGCGCTGTTCGGCTTGCAGGTCGTCCAGAAGGATGGCAGCCCGGTGACCGGACGGGAGGCGATGCTGCGGACGGTGCTGCTCCCGTTCAGCTTCGCGTTCTTCGGCATCGGGTTCCTGATGATCCTCGTCCAGCGAGAGCGGCGGGCGCTCCACGACCTGGGCGCCCGGACGGCGGTCATCTACGCCTGGGACGCCCGGGCCGC
Organism: uncultured Actinomycetota bacterium; assembly: GCA_963745595.1. Classification (GTDB taxonomy): domain Bacteria; phylum Actinomycetota; class Acidimicrobiia; order Acidimicrobiales; family RAAP-2; genus DASZUK01. The sequence goes on from CAVUYB010000010.1 coordinate 136,159, forward strand.
CCGGCTCCGCTGGCTGGCCCGCAAGTAGCCTGGCTGGACATGGACATTGGCCCGACCGATATCGGCGCCGGCGACGCCGGGGAGGGCGACCTCGACCTCGACCTGCTGGCGTCGTCGCTGCAGGCGGACGGGAACGACGTCCGGCTCCTCTTGAAGGTGCTCGTCAATCGGCTGGCCGGCACGCTCGGCGACCGGCTGGAGGTGGAGCGGACCGGCGGGCGGCTGTTCAAGCGGGCCGACGAGATCCGTCGCGTCTCGGTGCGGCTCGGCGACGACACGCTCGACGCGACGATCGACCGCGGCAGCCTCGTCTGCACGATCGCCCGCAGCAGCGGTGGCATCCGCATCCGGTCGACGAAGGTGACCGTCGACGAGTGGCTGCGCAAGCTGCTGACGACGTTGCGCGACGAGGCGGCCGGCAGCCAGTCGACGCGGCTGGCGCTCGAGGCGATGGTCATCGGCAACCGGACGGCCGGGGGCCCGACGTCGGCCGAGGCGGCGAGGACGAGCGAGACGCCCGGGGGCGGTGAGGCCGTCGGTACCGGCGGCGACGCACTCGGCACCGGCAACGAGAAGATCATGGACGGAGGAGGCGCATGACGACGGACGAGCCGGAGACCGATACCGACACGGCACCAGCCAGCGGTCTGCCGGCGGAGGGATTGCCGCCGGATGCCGGGCGCCGGCTGGCGGAGCTGGAGGACCGGCCGGGCCACAAGGGGATGTTCACGTCGGACCTGTCGGTGAACGAATTCCTGCTGATCAAGGAGGTCGGGTTCCACCCGCTCGGCTTCGTCATGGGCAGCTCGATCTACCACCTCGGCATCCAGACGCGGCGCTGGTCGCAGAGCCAGGAGCTGGCGAAGCTCACGGAGGCGATGTACAACGCCCGGGAGCTGGCGATGAACCGCATGGACGCGGAGGCGACGGAGCTCGGTGCCGACGGCGTCGTCGGCGTCCGGCTCGACGTGAACTACTACGAGTGGGGCTCGGACACCGCGGAGTTCATCGCGGTCGGCACCGCGGTGAAGGCCGAGGACGGCCGGTCGTACCGGAACAACCAGGGCAAGCCGTTCACCTCCGACCTCTCCGGCCAGGACTTCTGGACGCTCATGCAGACCGGCCACGTCCCGCTCGGCCTCGTCATGGGCACGTGCGTGTACCACATCGCCCACCGCGGCCTCGGCCAGACGCTGCGGACGGCCGGCCAGAACGCGGAGCTGCCGAACTTCACCCAAGCGCTCTACGAGGCCCGCGAGCTGGCGATGACGCGGATGCAGGACGAGGCGACCGCGCTCGAGGCGACCGGCATCGTCGGCGTCCGGCTCGAGGAGAAGAGCCACATGTGGGGCGACCACACGATCGAGTTCCTCTCGCTCGGCACCGCGGTGGCGAAGACGGACGGCGACCACACGATCCCGCCGCCCCGCACGATCATCTCGCTCGACGGGTGACGGCCGGGCGATCGATGGGCCCATCTCCCGACGACCGGCCCGCGGCCGCACCGGCCGACGAGGCTGCACCATCCGACGAGGAGGGGAGCGCCCGCCCGGCGGGCCGGACGGCGCGGCGGGAGCGAACGCGGGCTCGCCGGACGACCTGCCGGAAGCCGTCGCCCGACGGCTCGGCGAAGGCGCGTGGTCGTCAGGACTGTCGGTCGCCGACTTCGCGGCCGGGGCCGCGCTCGGTCTCGAGCCGGCCGCGGCGGTCCAGGGCTACGCGGTCGTCCAGCTCACGAGGTACGGCCAGGGGTACTACGGGCGGGGCGTCTTCGGTGCCGGCGCGACATGGGGACCACCGATCGAGCACGGCGTCTACGGCGAGCGCTGGCAGTGCCCGCACGGGTTCGTCAGTGGCGAGCACCGCACGTACGGGTTCAACGCGGAGCAGTCGTGGGCGGAGGAGGTCTGGGAGAGCAGCTGGCACCTGGCCCGCCAGCGCATGGTCGAAGAGGCCGAGGCGGCCGGCGCCCACGGGGTCATCGGCGTCGTCGACGAGGTCCGCCAGCTGCTCGGCTGGGGCGTCACCGAGTTCCGCATGAGCGGCACCGCGGTGCGGGTGCCGGGGACGGCGCGACCGAAAGAGCCGTTCACGACGTTCCTGGCCGGCCAGCGGCTGACGAAGCTGCTCGAGGCCGGGTTCGCACCGGTCTCGGTGGCCGCCGCGCTGAGCTCGGTCCAGATGTACGGGTACTGCCTCACCCACTACCAGATGGCCGGCACGGCGGTGAACAGCTGGTCGTCGTCCGGCGTCCACGCGATCGCCCAGGTCAACAAGGCCCAGCGGGCCGCCCGGCACGTCGTCCGCGAGCGGATCCGCCACCAGCTCGGGTCGGACTCGCTGCACGGCGCGGTCCTCGAACAGTACGAAGAGGAGATGGGCGACGGTGACCTGTCGATCCAGTGCCTGATGAAGGGGACGCGGGTCCGCCGCTACAAGGCGTTCGACCCGCTCGCCGAGGCCGAGCCGGTCGTACGGCTGGGATGACCGAGCCAACCGCAGAGCTGCAGGCGGCGATGGCCGCGCTCGTCGGCACCGGCCCGGGCGGCCACGGCGGGCGGGACCGGCGGTCGGGCGACGACGTCGGACCTCTCGATCGACGAGATCCTCCTCCTGCACTCGATCGGCTGGGAGCCGGTCGACGTCGTCTTCGGCGTCTCGTGGTGGTCGATCCCGTGGGGCGTCTGGCAGTGGCAGGTCGGCGAGATCGAGGAGGCGTCGAACGCGTTCGCCGGGGCCATGGACGAGGCGAGCCGGCTGCTGCGCGACGAGTGCACCCGGCTCGGCGGGTCCGGCGTCGTCGGCGTCGACGTCGAGCTCCGGGTGGCGTCCCACCACATCGACCTGACGCTCACCGGCACTGCGGTCCGCCGGATCGGGGCGACGACGTCGTCGTTCGAGTTCGTCTCCGACCTCTCCGCCCGGGACTTCGTCCTCCTGACGCGGTCGGGATGGTGGCCGCTCGGGCTGGCCGCCGGGGCCAGCTTCGTCGTCGCCCCGCGGCGCAGCGCCCGGCAGTGGGCGGCCCAGCAGGGGCAGAACACCGAGCTGCCGAACCTCACCGAAGCGCTCTACCTCGCCCGCGAGAAGGCGATGGAGCGGATGCAGCGGTCCGGGATGGCGATGCACGCCGAAGGCGTCGTCGGCGTCAAGCTCCGGGAGGGCCCGCTCGGCTACAACGCCCGGGCGATGCAGTTCGTCGCCATCGGCACCGGCGTCCATCTGCGCGAGGATGCGCACCGAACGATCGACCCGACGATGGTCGTCACCCTCGACGAGCGGGTCCGGGAGTTCGACATCCGAAAGCTCCGGAGCGGCGGCCCGGCTACTTAAAAATAAGGGAGACGACGACGTGCCGTTCGTAGTGATCGACAAGCCGCGCCCGCAGGTGACCCTCGTCACGCTCAACCGGCCGGAGCGGATGAACGCGATGGCGTTCGACGTGATGATCCCGCTCAAGGAGGCGCTGACGGAGATCGGGCGCGACAACGAGACGCGAGTCGTCGTCCTGACCGGTGCCGGGCCCGGGTTCTGCTCGGGGGCCGACCTGGAGGACCCGGGGGTCATCCCGCACATCGACGGCCTCACGCTGCCGACGATCGCGCTGCGGTCGATGGAGCTGCTCGACGAGGTCATCCGGACGCTGCGCAAGCTGCACCAGCCGGTCATCTCGGCCATCAACGGCCCGGCCATCGGCGGCGGGTTCTGCCTCTCGCTGGCCACCGACATCCGCCTGGCCGCGGACGGCGCGTACTTCCGGGCGGCCGGCATCAACAACGGCCTGACCGCGGCCGAGCTCGGCTTGAGCTACTTGCTCCCCCGGGCGATCGGCTCGTCGCGGGCGGCCGAGATCATGCTGACCGGGCGCGACGTCGACGCGGCCGAAGCGTGCCGGATCGGCCTCGTCTCCCGCGTCGTCCCCGGCGACGAGCTGCTCGACGCGGCCTACGACGTCGCCGAGCGGATCGTCGGCTGGAGCCGTCCGGGCATCGAGCTGACGAAGCGGATGCTGTGGAACGGCCTCGACGCATCGAGCCTGGAGACGCACATGGACGCGGAGGGCACCGCCCAGCTGTTCGTCCGGATCACGACGCAGAACTTCGAGGAGGCGATCCGGGCCCGCCGGGACAAGCGGCCACCGGCGTTCAAGGACTGACCGCCGAGCGTCAGCCGTCGGCGTTCATCAGCTGATGGGCGGCCACCTCGAAGTACGTGAGCAGCTCGGCCTCGTCGTCCGGCGAGAGCCCGGCCGCGCCGGCGGCGCCCCGGACGGCCGCGTTCATGTGCCGGAGCCAGGCGTCGCGCTCGAGCGTGCCGATGACGAACGGCACGTGCCGCAGCCGCAGCCGCGGATGGCCACGCTGCTCGTTGTACGTCGACGGGCCGCCCCAGTACTGGACGAGGAAGAGGGCGAGGTGGGCCTTCGGGTCGGTCAGGTCGTCCGGATAGAGCGGCCGCAGGACGGGATCGCCGGCGACGCCGCCGTAGAACCGGTCGACGAGGTCGACGAAGAAGGCCTCTCCCCCGGCCCGGTCGTACAAGGTGTCCATCCGGACGACGGTAGACGATCGGCTCCGCCCGGCCCGCCGGTCGGAGCCGGGCAATCCGGCCCGAACGGGCCGGCAATGCCCGTTGGCCGGCGGGTACTCTGTCGACGTGCCTACTCACGTCGTCGTCCTCGGGGCCGGTTTCGGCGGCCTGGAGCTCTCGACGCGGCTGTCCGACGCCCTCGGCGACGACGTACGGGTCACGCTGATCGACCAGAGCGACGCGTTCACGTTCGGCTTCTCGAAGCTCGACGTCCTCTTCGGCCGGGCCGACCTGGCGTCGGTCCGCTACCCGTACCGCGACGTCGCCGCGCCGGCGGTGACGTTCCGCCAGGAGCGGATCGTCCGCATCGACCCCGAGCGGCGCCGGGTCGACACCGACCAGGGGACGTACGACGCGGACATCCTCGTCGTCGCCCTCGGGGCCGACCTCGACCCGGGAGCGACGCCGGGGTTCACGGAGGGCGGCCACGAGTTCTACTCCCCCGAGGGAGCGGAGGCGACCGCGGCGGTGCTCGACCGGTTCGACGGCGGGGACGTCGTCATCAGCGTCCTCGGCCCACTCTTCAAGTGCCCGCCGGCGCCGAACGAGACGGCGTTCCTGCTCCACGACTACCTCGTCCGGCGGGGCATCCGTGACCGCTGCACGATCCATCTCCTCTCGCCGCTCCCGATCCCGATCCCGATCTCCCAGGACACGTCGGCCGCCATCGTCGACCTGCTGGCCGAGCGGGGCGTCACGTACCGGGGCCAGTCGATGGTGACCCGGCTCGATCCGGCCGAACGAGTGGCCCATCTGGCCGACGGCAGTACGCAGACGTACGACCTGTTCCTCGGCATCCCGGTCCACTGCGCGCCGCCGGTCGTCGTCGAGTCCGGGCTGACCGAGGACGGGTGGGTACCGGTCGACCCGGCGACGTTCGCCACCCGGTTCCCCGACGTCTACGCGGTCGGCGACGTCACCAGTGCACCGGTCCCCCGGGCCGGGATCATCGCGGAAGGCGAGGCGGCGACCGCGGCCGACGTCATCATCGCCCGGCTGACCGATGGCCCGATGCCGCCGCCGTACCAGGGGGCGGCGGTCTGCTTCATCGAGATGGGCGACCGCACGGTCGGGCGGGTCGACGTCAACTTCCTCGCCGGCGTCGCGCCGACCGCGTCGTTCACGCCGCCGTCCGTCGAGCAGGCCGAGGAGAAGCGCCAGTTCGGGGCGACCCGCCGGGAGCGCTGGTTCGGGTATCCCGGCGGCGAGCCACCGGCCGGCTCCTAGCCGCTCCGGTCCTGGCCGCTCCGATCTCGCGGCTCCGATCGGCGCCTAACCGCTCATGTCGACCGCGTGGACGCGGGTCGGCTCGATCGTGACGACGACCCGGTGGTCGCCGGGCCCGTCGTGGACGCGCAGGTCGGCGCCGTACTTCGCCCCGACGCGGTCGGCGAAGGCGTAGTCGTCGTCCGGGACGACAGTGGCGTCGCCGCGAACCTCGAGGTAACGAAACGGGTTGACGAGGTCGAGGACGAGCAACGACACGGCCGGGTTCTGCCGGAGGTTCTTCGTCTTCTGCCGGGACCCGTTCAGCGAGATCTTGAGATCGCCGTCGTCATGGAGGAACCAGACCTCGGTCATCTGCGGCCGCCCGTCGGCGCCGACGGTGGCCAGCGTGGCGAACTTGGCGTCGAGCAGGTCGGCATGGGATTCGGGCACCTCGGGCATCGGACTGCCTCCTTGGCGTTCGGCGGGTTCGGCGGGTCGGTCGTGGCGGCCGGCCTCCCGATCGATCGTTGCCGTTCTACCCGTCGGCCGGCCGCGACCGGCCGGTCGAGCCGACCGCGGGGATCGATCCGGTGACCAGCCACGTGTCGTAGCGCACCGCGACGTGGCCGCCGGCCCGGTCGACGACGTCGGCGACCGCGACGAGCAGCTCGTCCCGGACGGCCCGGTCGAGCGTCGCGTGATCGCTATGGGTCAGGAGCTGGTCGAGCCATTCGTCGGTCGTGTAGTCGCGCTGGTGGTCGAAACGGCGGACGTCGACGTCGACGAACGCGCCGGCGTCCCGCAAGCCCGTCGCGCCGGACCCGTACCGGTCCGGTCCGGCGTTGCCGAGCAGCACGGAGTACTCGTCGAGACCGGGCGCGACCCGCCGGTAGACGTCGTCGAGCACGGCTTTCAGCTCGGCGGGCAGGACGCCGATGTTCCAGAACAACCCGATCCGGCCGCCGGGGGCGAGCACCGACGCGGCCTTGGCCGGACCGACGGCCGGGTCGACCCAGTGCCACGCCTGGCCGGCAACGACGAGGTCGAACGTCCGGTCCCGAGGGTCCCACTGCTCGAACGACCCATCCTCGACGACGGTCCCGTGCCGGCGGGCGACCGCGGCCATCCGGCGGTCCGGCTCGACACCGACGACGTCGCAGCCGCGGTCGGTGAAGAGCCGGGCGACCCGGCCGGTCCCACAGCCGACGTCGAGGACCCGGCCCGGTCGGTCGGCGACGAGGGCGTCGATCAGGGCGACCGGGTACGTCGGCCGGGCCCGGTCGTACCGCTCGGCGTCGGCCCCGAACGACTCGGCCCGCCGGCGGTCCTCGTGGAGCATCGGCCCATCATGCCGCCCGGTGCCGCCAGCAGCGTTCTCCCTGGTCAGCCCGGTGCGGCGCCAGCCCCGTGCTAGCGTGGCGGCTCGCGCGGTCGTAGTTCAATGGTAGAACCTCAGCCTTCCAAGCTGATGATGCGGGTTCGATCCCCGTCGACCGCTCCCTGTGCAACTGACGGTCACCGCTTACTCGGGGCCGCTGCTTGGGTTTTCTCTCGGAGGCGCTCGTAGCGTCTGGCCCCCAGACTTCCATGAGGTCGGGCGTAGTTGTAGAACTGCTCCCACTCGGCCAGCCGGAAACGCCCTGGCGTGGCTCCAGGGGTCGCGGCGTGACCCACCGGCCCGGTAGCGTTCGGGACGTGGCCGCCATCGAGGACCCGTACCGGGAGCAGGCCGAACAGGAGTTCTACGCCGAGGTCGCTGAGGGTCGCGGCTATCGGGTGTGCCAGCCGCTCGATGAGCTGGGCGGCCGCAGCCTGCACGAGGTCTGGACCGCCGGCGACCACCAGGCCGTGGAGCAGTGGCTGACCGCGGCCTACGCCCGTACCGATGCCATCGCCGAACGGCACCGGAACGATCCCGAGTTCATGGCCATGATCCGGGAGAGTCAGGCCGAAGTCCACCGCCTGAACGCCGAGCAAGAACACGAGCGACAGGCCCGACTCAACCGCCAGCGCACCGCCTGACCGCTCCGTGCTGAACAGGACCTCGGCCCTGGACGCGTGGGTCGAGCGCGAGTGCCCGCACGACCGGACCTACCGGGCCGTTGCCGAGGTTGTGTTCCAAGTCGGGCGCGTCCCGTGGGCATGGCCGAGCACTCCCCAGACGTTCGCTACGGGTCAGCCGACCGATCAGCGAGCCGCCCGCCACGGCGGGACGGCGTTCATCCCGCCGTCCAGCAGGAACATCTGGCCCTGCGCGTAGCGAGCTTCGGGCGACGCCAGCCACTGCACCAGGGCGGCCGTATCCTCGGGCCGACCGGCCTCTTCGGTGAGGCGGGTCCGCCGGTGCATGTCGAGCCCGGCCGGGCCGGACTGCGCCTTGGAGGCCTCGGTCAGCGTGACGCCGGGGGCCACGCCGACGACGCGGATGCCTTGGGGTCCGTGGCTGACCGCCATCGCCTTGGTGAGCGTCTCGAGGGCGGCCTTGGACGAGCGGTAGGCGACGTTGAAGCTGTCGCCGAAGTGGGCGCCAGCTGACCCGATATTGACGATCACCCGGTCCGGCGGTGCCGCGAGCATCGACGGCAGGACGTGCTTGGCCACGATCGCCGGCGCGGCCAGGTTGACGGCCAGCGTCTCCATCCACACCTCTCGGCTGGTCGTGGCGAAGTCCAGATCGGCGCCGCTGAGCGCCGAGCCCATCACCGCCGCGTTGTTCACGAGTACCGAGATATCCCCGAGCACGTCGACCACCGAACGGACAGCCGCGGCCACCGTGGCCTCGTCGGCACCGACGTCGAGCACGACCGGCGCCGCCGTCCCGCCACCGGCCGTGATGCTCGAGGCCGCGTCGTCCGCCAGGTCGGCGTCGACGTCGACGACGGCGACCTTGGCACCGGCCGCCGCGAACCGCTCGGCGATGGCCCGCCCGATGCCCCGGCCGGCCCCGGTGACGACGACGACCCGTTCGTCGGGTCCGGCAGACCGTCACGTCGGCCGGGCCATGCCGGCGTTCACCCGGAACACGTTGCCCGTGGCCCGAGCGGCCGCCGGCGAGACGAGGTACAAGATGAGCAGCGCCTGGTCGATCGGGTCACAGACGTCGCCCAGCGGGGTCATGGCCCGCAGGCGCTCGAGGTAGCTCTCCCATTCGCCCGGGTCGACGTGGCCGTGCTCGTCGGCCACGCTGTGCTGGGCGAACTCGGTGATGGTGAAGCCGGGCGCCACCACGTTGACCCGGAGGCCGAGCGGTCCGACCTCGTCGGCCAGGATGCGGGTGAGCATCGTGATCCCGGCCTTGGTCATGGCGTAGACGGCGTTGCCGGCGATCGGCATGTCGATGATCGACGACGCCACGTTGACGATGCTGCCCTTCCCGGCCGGCGCCATGGCTCGGATGGCCGCCTGGCAGCAGAAGAACGTGCCCTTCAGGTTCACCCCGACCACCCGGTCGAGCTCGGCCTCGTCGATGTCGACCACGTGGCCACGGGCCGCCCAGACGCCGGCCACGTTGCAGACGATGTCGAGCCGCCCGTGCTCGGCCATGATCGGCGTCGACCACCGCGTCGACCGCCAACCGGTCACTGACGTCGAGCGCCACCGCCGAGCCGCCGATCGCCGCGGCCACTTCTTTGGCCGCCCCGACGTCGATGTCGGCGACGACCACCGTCGCCCCGGCCTCGGCCAGGACCTCAGCGGTGGCCCGGCCGATGCCGTTGGCGCCGCCGGTGACCAGCGCCACCTGGCCGTCGACCCGGAAGGCGTCGAGGAAGTTGCTCATCGGCTCACCGACCCAGCCGGACGGGCAGCGACCGGGGCCCGTTGGCCCAGTTGATCTGCCACTTCTCCCGGACATAGCCCGGGAGCAGGGAGGCCTCGGGGATACGCCGCAAGAAGGTGCTGACCGCCACCCGGCCTTCGAGCCGGGCCAGCGGCGCCCCGGGACAGAAGTGGGCCCCGCCGCCGAACGCCACGTGCCGGTCGGCGTTGGCCCGGTCGACCCGGAAGTCGTCGGCGCCGTCGAAGACCTCTTCGGTCCGGTTGGCCGATGCCAGCCCGAGGATGACCCGCTCGCCGGCCTCGATCGTCGTGCCGGCCACGGTGCACTCGGTGACGGCCCGTCGGCCCTGCCACAGCGTCGGGGAATCGAGCCGCAGCGACTCTTCGACGGTATTGGGAATGAGCTCGGGATCGTCGCGCACCGCTCGGTACTGGTCCGGGTCGGCGACGAGCCGGTACAGGGCGTTGGAGATCAGGTTGGCCGTCGTCTCGTTGGCGGCGATGATGAGCGCGGCGATGAGCACCCGCCGCTCGGTCGTCGTGAGACGCTCGCCGTCCACCTCGGTCTCGACCAGCCGGGTGAACAGGTCGTCACGGGGATGGCGGCGCCGGTCCTCGGAGATGGCGTCGATGTAGGCGGAGAACTCGGGGTGGGCACCGTCGAGGCCGTCGCCCCGCTCGTTGCGGTTGAGCGCCGGATAGGTGCCGACGTTGACCTCGTCGCTCCAGATCCGGAACTGCTCGTGGTCCTCCTCGGGCAGCCCGAGCACGTGGGCGAGCACATGACACGGGACCGGAATGCCGTAGGCGGTCACGAGGTCGACCTCGCCGTCGCCGCTGCGGTTGTCGGCAAAGGCGTCGATGAGCTCGTTGCAGAGCTTCTCGATGTAGGGCTCGGACGAGGCGATCAGCCGGGGGTGCAGCGCCGTCTGGAGCAGGCGGCGCAGCATGAGATGCCGGGGGCCCTCCATCTCCATGATCAGCTTTTGCTCGTCGGGCACGACGACGCCGGTCGCCCGGTTCTTGCCCTCGTGCGAGAAGACCTTGACCCTGGCGCCACCGTCCTTCAGCGCCGCCGCGACGTCCTCGTAGCGCGAGAAGTACCAGAATCCCGTGTCGAGCCGCGCCACCGGGCATTCACTGCGCAGCTCGGCCATGACGTCGTAGGCGACGTCGGTCGGCGCGTTGTCGTACGGGTCGAACTCTGCGAGCGTTCCCACGTCACTTCCTTCCGGCCTGGGGCATTTGGGGGTCGGCTCTCCCCGGGGTGGACTACGACAGGCCGAACATCCGTCGGGCGTTGCCGTTGATGATCAGGCTCTGATCGGCGGCCGACAGGTCCGGGTTGGTGGCTCGGAAGATCTCGTCGATCGGCATCCGGCCCTCGGCGTTCGGGTGCGGGAAGTCGGAGCACAAGGTGATGCTCTGCGCGCCGATCGTCGCCACGGCTTCGGGGACCCACGCATCGTCCGGGAAGGCGACGATGGTGCACTGGCGCCGGAAGTACTCAGTCGGGGTCAAGGAGAGCGTGCCGGTTCCCGACGTCGTGGAGAAACGGCTCGAGACCCGCGGCCAGATGCTGTCCATCAGCGCCAGCCAGCCCGGCAGCCAGGCCACGTGGGCCTCCACGAAGCCGACCTGCAGCTCGGGGAAACGGTCGAGCGCTCCCCCGCCGATCATGTCGGTGACGGCGAGCTGGGCTTCGACGGCGTGGCCGGCCAGGTAGGCGATCGGATAGCTGTCCCGGTAGCAGGGGCGGATCACGCTCGGGAGCGAGTTGGGGTCGACCCGGGTGAACTCGTGGAACATCATCACGGCCTTGCGCTCCTGGATGGCCGACCACAACGGGTCGAAGTCCGGGTCGGACCAGCGACGGTCCTTGTAGGGCGTCGGGATCGAAAAGACGACGTCGAGACCGAGCTCCTCGCTGGCGAACCGGAACTCTTCCAAGGCCAGCTCGGGAAAGAGCATCGGGAGGAGCATCGCCGGCTTCAGCCGGTCCCGGTTCTTCTCGGCGAACGCCCCGGCCCAGCGGTTGAGCGCCCGACACCCGGCGGCGGCGATCACCGGATCCGTGGAGGTGGCGAACCACGCCGGATTGGGGTAGGCCACGTTGAGATAGATGTCGTTCTCGTCCATCCAGCGCAGGCGCTCTGTCGGGTCCTCCACCGCCGGATTGCCCTGCCGTTCGCGGATCTTCTTCACCACCGCCGGGTCGACCCCGGCCCCGGCGTTGGTCTCCGACAACGGGTCGGCGTTCTCGTCGAACGCCACCACCGCCGACCGGTGCTCCGGGTCGATGTAGGACTCCCACATCGCCCGGGGCTGCCAGAAGTGGGTATCGAGGTCCATGACCCCGGTCTTCACATCGACCGACTGACGCGTCGCAACATTCTGTCCCTGAGTCATGCGCTCAATTGTACCGTGTGTGCGAAGCGGTCGCTTGGTCTAGATGAGGCCGGCCCTCGCCGGCCGTCGGCTGACAGCGGCGTGTTCAGAACAAGGGGCGGTTGACGAAGCGACCTTCGTCGGCCACCCAGAACCATCCCCCGCCGGCCTTCGTGCCACCGTCGACCGGGATGTTGTGGCCGGTGACATAGGCCGAGAGGTCCGACGCCAAGAAGAGGGCAACCCGGGCCTGGTCCTCGGGCCAACCGAGCCGACCGACGGGCGCCCAGGTCGGCCAGAGGTGCTCGTTCCCCTCCGACCGCGACAGGTAATTGACCTGCGGAGTCTGGGTGAGGTCCGTCCCGATCCCGTTGACCCGGATCCCGTGCCGGCCCACCCCGACAGCCAGGCTGGTGGTGAAGTGGGCCGCCGCGGCCTTCATGGCAGCGTAGACCGGCTCTTGGGGAAAGCCCCGCATCCCCTCGACCGAGTGGAAGTTGACGATCGACCCTCCCCCGCGTTCGACCATCGAGCCCAAGAAGGCCCGAGTGACGGCGAAGATGTGGAAGAGATTGATGTCGTACATGGCCTTCCAGTCGTCGGGACCCGACGCCTCGAAGAGCACCTGAGGTCGGTAGTCCCCGACGTTGTTGACCAGGACGTCGACCCCGCCGTGGGCGGCGAGAACGGCCGCGGCCAGTCGTTCGACGTCACCCGGATCGGTGACGTCGACGACATGGGCTCGCACCGTCCCGCCGGCCTCCTCGATGGTCCGCCGAGCCCGTTCGGCCCGGTCCGCGTCGATCTCGGCGATCTCGACGACGGCCCCGTGAGCGGCGAACAACGACGAGATGGCACCACCGATCCCGTCCCCGCCGCCGGTGACCACCGCCACCTTTCCGTCCAAGAGACGGTTCCAGTCGGCGATGGCGGGCACGTCCCGCTCGGTCGGCTTCCACTCCGGATCGCGCATCACACCCTCCTCGTGTCGCTCGTGGAGGCGACACCCCTACCGATACTCGTCGATCGAGGCCACCGCCGTCCCAGCCCGACGACCCAACGGCCCGGCCTCAGCTCGGGGAAGTGACCGCTTCCCCGCCGTGGCCAGACGTTCTCGGGGTCGTCTCGTTGACCACCCGGCCGAGGTCGAGCTCGTACACCTTGTCGGCCTCCGATAGCCATCTCGGGTCCTGCTCGGACACGACGAGCGTCATGTTGCTCCGGGCCAGTCGCTCCACCATGAGGAAGACGCTCTCGGTCACCGACTCCGCCAGCCCCGCCGACGGCTCGTCGAGCAGCAGGCACCGGGGTCGCGAGACGAACGCCATCGCCAGCCCGAGCATCTTGCGCTGGCCGCCGCTCAGGAACCCGCCTTTCGCGTCGCGGCGTTCCTGCAACATGGGGAACCACTCCCACACTTCGTCGATATCGCTCGACTGTTGGCGCTGTCCGGCCAACCGCGCCGCCAGACCCAGGTGGTCCTCGACGCTGAGGGCCTCGAAGATCCCGCCGCCCTCGCGCATCATGCTCAGTCCCCGACGAGCCACCTCTTCGGGCCGCAGCGCCATGATGTCGTCGCCGAAGAGCACGAGGCCGCCCTCGGCCCGCGTGTGCAGGCGCGAGATCACCCGCAACATCGTCGACTTCCCGGCGCCGTTCCGCCCCACGATCCCGACGAACTGGCCGTAGTCCACGGTGATCGAGGCGCCCCACAGGGCTTGGGCCTGGCCGTACCAGGCCGAGACACCGTCGAGCACGAGACACCGGGCGTCCGGTTCCGGACCAGCGGGAACGGCCGCGCCCACCACGGGGCCGTCGCCCGGGGCGGGCGAGCTGCCATTGGGTGGGGTGCTCGTCACGGCGCCGGCTTGCCTGCCGTACCGAAGACGGCCGCCCGTCCCGACGCGGACCGAGCCGGTCGGTAGTCCGACTGGGAGACCAGGACACCGTCTTCGAGCTGGAAGACGGTGTCGCACACCTGGCCCACGAACTCGAGGTTGTGCTCGATCAGCAGCAACGAATGGCCACCGCTGGCCAGCGATTCCAGGATGGACCGCAGCACCACCAGATCTTCGGGTCCCAAGCCGGCCGCCGGCTCGTCGAGGCAGATCACGACCGGATTTCCCATGATGGCCCGACCGATCTCGACGATTCTCCGCAACCCCAACGGCACCTCGGAGGCGGCTCGGTCCATGACCTCGGGTCCCAACGCCAGTGAGGCGGCGATGGTGTCGAGCTCCCGCTCCTCGCCCTGTCCCTGCCGGCGCAGGCCGGGCAACAGGTACGGACCGAGGAGGGCCCCGGTGAGCGTCGCTCGACCCGGCCCCAGCGCGCCCAGGCGGATGTTGTCGCGCACCGTCAGCTCCCCGATGAGCTGCGGAATCTGGAATGAACGTCGGATGCCCGATGCCCCGATCCACGACGCCGACTTGCCCGACAGCTGGGTGGCGTTCGCCGTGATGGCGCCTCGGTCCGGCGCGACATAGCCAGTGATCATGTTGAGCAGCGTCGTCTTCCCCGAGCCGTTCGGGCCGATCAAGCCGTGGACCATCCCCAGCCGCAGCTGGAGGCTCACGTCTTCGATCACCCGCACGTTGCCGAACGACTTGGAGAGCTCCTTGGCCTCCAAAGCCGTGGCCTGAGCGGCCCCATGGGAGCCGCTCGCCTCCAGGGGAGCGAACACCGGCTCCGCCGCGAGCGCTTGTTTGGCTTCTGCCGACCCCGGGCCCTGGACGTGCTCGGGCACCGGCGGCGGCTCGCTCTCGGCCACCACGAGTGGCTGGCCGCGCACTTTTCGCCACAGATTGACCCGCCGGACTTGCGCGGCGACGCTCTTGCCGATCCCGGCCAGTCCGTGGGGGAACGCCGTGGCCACGACCAGTACGCAGCCACCGATGATCAGCTGGTTGTACCCGTTCGCCGCTCCGATCCAGAGGCTGATGCCCTCGAAGACGACGGTGCCGAGGACCGGGCCCCACAGCGTGCCGCGCCCGCCGAGGAGCACCGCGGCCATCAAGAGCAGCAGCAGGTTCAGCCCGAAGGAGCTCGGCGAGAGCACCTGGTAGGTGTGGGCCCAGAGCCACCCGGCCAGCGCGACGGGGACGGAGGCGACCAGGGCGACCACCATCTTGAGCCGGCCGACGTTGATCCCGCAGTTGGTCGCGGCGAGCGGCGGCGTCCCGCACGGCGCGGATGGCGATGCCCCAGCGGGAGTTCGTCAGTCGGGCGCTGAGGATCCAGACCAAGAAGGTCACGCCGACGATCAGCTCGTAGACCGGCACCGGCGAGGATGTGCCGGTCGTGAAGTTGAACCCGGTGATGGGACCGAGGCCGCTGGTCCCGCCGGTCCACGTGTAGGTGGCGGCGATGACGTCGGGGAAGACGGCGACGGCGAAGAACGTCGTGATGGCCAGGTACCAACCTCGTAGGCGGTACCCGGGGACCGAGATCAGCCCACCCAACACGACGCCCAGGGACAAGGCGATCGGCAGGGTCTCCCAGGCGCTCCAGCCGTAGCGGACGCTGAGCACGCCGGCGGTGTAGGCGGACGTTCCCATGATGGCCGGCTGGGCGATGGCGAACTGCCCACCGTACCCGAACCCGAGGTTGAGCCCGATGGCCACCATGGAGTAGAGCAGGACGAGCTGGACCCGTCCGAGCTGGTAATTGGAGGTGATGACCAGCGGAACGAGGGCGACGAGGATACCGACGACGTAGATACTGTTCCGCGAACGACGACTGTCCACTGGCCCTAGATCTCTCGCACCCTGGCGCTGCCGAACGCACCGGGCGAACCGAAGAGGCCAGCGGGCCGGATGGCCAGGATGAGCAGCATCGCGGCGTAGACGATCAGGCTCATGAAGCTCGGGTTGACCCAGATGGCCGGCACGTTCGTCAAGACCCCGACCAGCAGGCCACCGACGATCGCCCCGCTGAAGCTCCCGAACCCGCCGATCGCCATCCCGGCGAAGCCGTAGAACGACAGGTCCGCGCTCGGGAAGGGCGACGCGAAGGTGATGGGGGCCATGAGCATGCCGGCGATCCCGGCCAGGGCGCCGCCGACCGCGAACGCCACCAGGACGACCTTGGTCACCGGGATCCCGGCCAGCCGCGCGCCCTCGTTGTCCTCGACCGTGGCCCGCAGGACCAGTCCGACGCCGGTCCGTCGCAGCACGACCTCGAAGATCAGGACGATGAAGAGCGTCGCTCCCAACATGACGATGTAGATGGGCTCGATCGGCACGCCGCCGATCTTGAAGCCTGTCTGCGACACGTAGTTGTTCACCGGGAGCGTCTCGTCCCCGAACGTGACCTGGAGGATGCTCCCCAACATCAGCCACAGGGCGAACGTGGTGACCAGTGCGCCTTCGGTCAGCGACGTGACGTCGCGCCGCCGGGTCAGCGGGAACACCGAGACGAAGTACGTCACGATGCCGATGACCGCGCCGCCGGCCAGGGTGATGGCGGCTACCCCCAGGATGGGCCAGCCCAGGATCTGCCACAACCCCAGCATGACCATCGTGCCGGCGACGGCGATCGTTCCTTGCACCAGGTTGAAGACCCCACTGGCGGCCAGGATCAGCGTGTAGCCCAGGGCTACCAGGGCGTACAGCGCACCCAGACCGATCCCGGCCTCCAAGGCGAGGCTCACTTCACGGAGCACAGCGTGGATTCCCCTCGTTCGCTACAGGTGGGTTCCTTGCGGGCTTTCTTCGGTGCGTTCTCTGGACGATCTACCGTCGCCGGCCATCGAACGGTTACCCGTTAGGGGGCTTGACGGTGATCGGGTACCCCGAGTACCGCCCGTTCACCGGGGTGCCCGGGCGGATGATCCCCCAGTAGGTCTGGTCATCGCCGACTGCGGGAGCCCGTGGTTTGTCGCGGTGTACTCCGGGTTCTGGTAGGCGAGGAACTGCCCCACCGGGATGTTCTGCTTGCTCATGCCCTCCAGGACCTTCAGCACCTTCTGCATTGTGGTCGTGGTCTTGGCCTTCGTCATGGCGTACTTGGTCAGGTTGACGGCGTCGGCGTGGTAGGCCGAGATGCCGATGTCGGTGATCGGACCCGGCCGAGGCCAGCTGCTTGGCGAAGTTGTTGAGCAGCGGGTTGGTTGTCGTCTTCGTCTTCAGGTAGATCCGCGGGGCGACGGCGTAGAACTGCTTCTGCACGGCCGGCGGGATGTTCGTCATGACCGACGTGCCGACCGCCTCGTCGTTGACCAGGACCTTGACTGTCTTCCAACCCAGCGTCTGAATGTCACGCATGAAGGCGACGACGCTGGAGGCGACGACCGAGTGGAGCAGGATCTCCTGGGCCCCGGCGTTCTTGGCCTGCTGGATCGCCGCCGTGTAGTCGGTGGCCCCGGTCGGCGTGGTGATGTAGCGCCACCGACGTCATGCCGTACTTGGGGGCGTTGTCCGACGTGATCTTGGTGCCTTCCAGGTCGCCGGACGACTCGTCGGTGATGACGGCGAACTTCTTGCCCCCCAGTTGCTTGAGCGCGGAGCTTTCCGCCTCGGACTGCAATGTCGTCCGTCGGGATCAACGCGAAGGCATAGGGGAACTCTGTCTGGAGGAACGTCCCCGAGCAGAAGGAGATGACCTTCGCCTTGGTCGTCACCGGCAGGACGGCGTTGCAGGTCGGGGTGATCGTCCCACTGTCCATGACGATCGCCGGGTACTGCTGCAACAGCTGCTGGGCGGCGAGCGCCGCGGTCGAGGCGTTCGACTGGTCGTCCTGGTAGTGGAGGACGATCTTCTTGCCCATGATCCCGCCGCTCTTGTTGAGCAGGGCCACGATCGCCTTGTCCCCAGCCAGCTGGTAGCCGCCGTACTGGCCGTATGTACCGGTCAGGTCCATCACGGCATCGAAATTCACCGTGCCTTTCGTGGCTGCACCGGCACCGGACGTGGCGACTGGTGCTAGCCACTACCGCCGCCACCGTCACCACGCCGGTGACTAGAGCCATCAATACCGCCGGAAGCCGGCGGGCGCGCGCGAGCGCTTGGGTCCTTCGCATCGAGGTCCCCCCCTCGGGTTGAGTTGTTTGGATTGGATGAAGCGCTTGTTCGAAACTATATCCGAACCGTAACCATCATGCAAGGGTAATTTGAACAAAGCGCTTGCTTGTTTTGTCGCCTCAAACCTGCCAGCGCCGACGCCCCTCGGCGACGAAGAGACGACCGAACCGGAGCCCGTCGAAGTGGCCGCCCGCGGCCGGCGGGCCGTCCGCCTCCAGCTCGCGGACCAACGTCTCACGCGTCCGTCGGGCCAGGGCCGGATCGACGTCGGAGAGCCCCTGCCAATCGCTGTCGACCAGCTCGACCGGGCAGTGCACCACGTCGCCCAATAGCAGCGCTCGTTCCGTCCCGGAGCTGAGCACCACCAGGCTGCTCCCCGGCGTGTGGCCCGGCGCATGGACCGTGTCGACGCCGGGCAGCAGCGGCCCATCGCCTGGCCAGGTCTCGAACCGTGACGCCACCGCCGTCAACTTCTCGCTCACCCGGTCGTCGGGGGCGACGCTGGTGAAGTACTCCCAGTCCCGTTCGTGGCAACGGTACGTGGCGTTGGGGAAAACCGGTTCTCCCTCGACGCTGGACCATCCGATGTGGTCGAAGTGGAGGTGGGTGAAGACCACGTCGGTGACGTCGGCGGGCGCCACGCCCGCCGCCGCGAGCCGTTCGAGCAACCGCCCGCCGATGCACGGCAACGGCGGATTCGGCCCCATGCCGAGATCGACGAGCACCACCCGGTCGCGCCGTGGGTTCCGGATAAGAAAGCTCCCCACCGGCATGACCAACTCGTCGTCGCCGGCGAGGAATTCCCGGTACGGCGCCCAGTCCTCGGGATCGGCCCCTTTCCGGCCCGGCTCCGCCGTCTGATGCGCCCTCGCATAGAGAACGGACGGCGCCACCCGAGCCTCGCCGTCGACCAGCGACGTCACCTCGAGCTCACCTACCTGCACCGGCCCACCTCACCGACCTCGAGCCCCATCGACTCAGAGCCCGCCTCCCGACGGCCTCCGTCTTCGCAGCGTACGATCGTCCCTCGTACACAAGCAAGCGCTTGCATGATTTCTGACGCCAGTGTGCGAAGTCCAGGCGCCGGGGAAGCAGCCAGCGCCGGACGAAGGAGAAGGCGGTCAATGAGGGGACTCGACGGCAAAGTGGCCATCGTCACCGGCGGGGCCTCGGGGCTCGGCCGGGCTATCGCTCGGCGGATGGCCAGCGAAGGGGCCCGGGTAGCGGTGGCCGATATCAACGACGACGGCGCGGCGCGGGTGGTGGCCGAGATCACCGATCAGGGCGGAAGCGCTCGGGCCATCTCGGTCGACGTCAGCGACGACGCCGCGGTCCAGCGCATGGTCGCCTCCGCCGTCGACGCCTTCGGCCGGATCGACGCGCTGTTCAACAACGCGGCCGCCCTGGGCAACGAGACGGTCGGCCACGACGGCGACCTCTCGGAGCTGGATGTCGACACGTGGGACCGGACGTTGGCCATCAACCTGCGCGGGGTCATGCTCGGGTGCAAGTACACCGTTCCCCACCTGGTGGCGGCGGGTGGTGGCGCCATCGTCAACATCGCCTCCACCGGTGCGTTCCAAGGCACGGTCGTGCGGTCCGCCTACGGCGCGTCCAAAGCCGGGGTGATCGGGTTCAGCCGATACGTCGCCGCCATGTACGCCGCCGATCGGGTGCGCTGCAACGCGGTGGCCCCGGCGTACATGGCCAACCCGGACACCTTGGACGAGAGACACCCGATCAGCGCCGCATGGCGCGCTACGAGCGCATGCTCCCCGATCCGGCCACCCCGGACGACGTCGCCGCCATGGCCGTCTTCTTGGCCTCCGACGACGCCCGCGCCGTCACCGGCCAGACGTACGTGGTCGACGCCGGACGCCTCGCCCGTCGGTCGACCGACAGCATCCGGGCCGCCCTCGGCGACGTCACCGACTGAGCTCGGTCGGTGACGTCGGTAGCGGTCGGGAACGACCGGTACTCGCGGCCGCGGCCTCAGACCTCGCCCAGATCCTCGCCGAAGTCCTCTTCCACCATGTCGGGGTGCGTCACCGCCGAGTCGGCGTACCACGGTTGGTGCACCGAGCTGATCCCGCCGTCCATGATGATCGTCTGGCCGGTGATGTAGCCCGAGTCGTCCGAGGCCAAGAAGACGGCCAGCGCGGCCACGTCGACCGGCCAACCGGGACGCCGGACCAGGCGGTGGCGGCGGCGGGCTTGGCGCTGCTCCAGCGACATGTTCTGGAGGGCGGCCTCGGTCAGGATGAGGCCGGGCGCGATGCAGTTGCTGCGGACCCCCAGCCGGCCGTGGCTGGTCGCGATGGACCGCGTCAAGCCGTGCAGGGCCGCCTTCGACGTGCTGTACGCCACCCCCGCGACGTCGCCGTGGAAGCCGGCCGGCGTCGAGATGTTGATGACGTTGCCCGCCCCGGTCGTCTTCAGCATGTGGGGCACGGCGTACTTGGCGGCCAGGAAGGGACCGCGGATGTTGACGGCATAGGCGCGGTCCCAGGTCTCGACCGGCGTCGTCTCGACGTTCACGTCGGTGCGCATCACCCACGGCTCCATGGCCGCGGCGTTGTTCACCAAGACGTCCAGCCGGCCGAACGTCCCGACCGCCTCGTCGATGATCGCTTTCATGGCGTCACCATCGGCCACGTCGGCCTGACGAAGGACGACCGTCAACGAGGCTTCGTCGGCCTCGGCCGTCAGGTCGTCGGTGCCGGACGTGTCGATGTCAACTGCCACGACCACCGCGCCTTCCCGGGCCATACCGAGCGCGATGCTCCGGCCGATACCGCGCGCGCCGCCGGTGACGACCGCCACTCGATCCTGCAGCTTTGCCATGCCACCCCCTCGTTCCGCGAAGGGCCCCGACCGTACCATCGACCAGCTTTCTGGCAAGCGCTTGTTCCAGACGCTCGGGGACGATCGTCGGGCGGGCCTCGGCCGCGTTGGCGCTGGTGAGGCCGTTGACACACTCGGGCCTCCGCCTTAAAGTTGGTCGAGCGCTTGGTTGGGTTTCGCCCGGGGGGAGCGATCGAGGGGCTCCACCGGGGGAGGTACGCGAAGTGACCGAGCGAGGTCGGGCTGGCCGGGGGGCCGGCGGGGAGGACGCAGTGTGTCGACGCACCCTTTGACCCGTACGCCCTACCACGTCGGCCTGGCGACGTGTGCCCTCGAGTCGGCTATGGCCGAGCTCGGCCCGATGGCCGGCACCGACTGGTCGGTGGTGCGAGCCGGGGTCGAGCCGGGGCTCGGGACCCCGGCCGGACCGGTGCCGTGGACGGTGCGGACGGTCCACTCGTGCCAGGGGCCGCTCCACATCGAGCTGCTCGAAGGGTCGCCGGGGAGCATCTGGGAAACGCCGCTCACGACCAGCGTGCACCACGTCGGATACTGGTCCGACAACGTCGCCGGCGACATCGAGCGGCTCGACCACGAAGGTTGGAGCCTGGAGCTCAGCCTCTTCGCCGACGGGCGACCGGTCGAGTTCGCGTACCTGTCCAAGGCCGGATCGATCCGGATCGAGCTCGTCGACGTCGCCCGACGGCCGGCCTACCTCGAACGAGTGGGCACCGTCGGCTATTCGATCCACGGCGAGCCGGTGACGGCGGCCGACCACGCAACCAAAGGAGGGGCCCGATGACCTACGACGACGACACCGCACCCCCGCTCATCGTCGACGCGGACACGCACATCAACGAGGTGCCGACGATCTGGGCCGATCGACTGCCGGCGCGTTACCGCGAGCGGATGCCCCGCATCGTCGATCGCGAGCAGGGTGGCAAGTCGTGGCAGTTCGAGAGCGGCCAGGTCTCGATCACCCGCCTGATCAACGTGGCTGGCAGCTCGCCGGCCTCCTGGACGATGTTCGGCTACAGCGACGACCTGCGCGAGTTCCGCTCCGGTGCGTGGGACCCGAAGGCCCGCCTGGAGGACATGGACGTCGACATGGTCGACGTCCATGTCATGTACCCGACGTTCCTACTGGGTGGGGCGAGTGTCCTGTCACCCCACGACCGGGAGCTGCAGCTGGCGCTGGTGCAGGCGTACAACGACTGGATGTCCGACTTCGCCGCCTACGACCTTGCCCGGCTGGGCGGCGTGGCGCTCATCCCCACCACCGGCGTCGACGACGCGGTGGCCGAGATGGAGCGCACTCGGGCGCTGCCCGGTATCCGAGCCGCGTTGTTGAGCCGGTGGCCGAACGGCGGCGACGAGCCCGACTACGCCGAGGACGATCGATTTTGGGCGGCGGCGGCCGATCTCGACATGGCGATCTCGATCCATGTCGGCTTCGACGAGGAGGGCGAGGTGGCGGCGGTGGACAAGAGCGAGGCGGCGATCGCGTCGAAGATCGACCAGATGGGGACCGTCACGCTCCCCATCCTCAACCAGGAGCGCCAAGGCATCAGCATGATCCCGATCATGTCCCACTTGATCCTGTCGGGCACCTTCGAACGGCACCCGGCCCTGCGCGTCGGGGCCATCGAGGTCGGTGCCGGATGGGTGCCGTTCTTCTTGGAGCAGACGGACGACAACTATCTCCGACATCGGTTCTGGACCAACACGCACCTACCCGTGCTGCCGAGCGCCTACTGGGAGCGGAACTGCTTCACCACGTTCCAGATCGACGAGTTCGCGGTCCGTCATCGCGACGAGGTCGGCGTCGGGACGATCATGTGGTCGTCCGACTACCCGCACAGCGGCGCCGATTGGCCGAACTCACAGGTCACCATCGGACGGCACATGCACGGCGTCTCACCGAACGACCGCCGCAAGATCCTCGGCGAGAACGCGCTGCGCTTCTACGGGATGTCGACCGACGACGTACGGGCGTCGGCGGCCAGCCGGTCCGGTCTCACGACGGTGTCCGGCTCGTGAGCGGGTCGCAACCGCGCCTGGCCGGCCGGGTCGCCGTCATCACCGGGTCGGCGTCAGGGGCCGGCCGGGCCACGGCGCACCGTATGTCGCAGGAAGGCGCGTCCGTGGCGATCGTCGACATCGACGCGCCGGGCGCCCAGCGCGTCGCCGACGAGATCGTCGCCGAGGGCGGGAACGCGGTGGCACTGCCCACGGATGTGCGAGTCGAGTCGGACGTGGCCGCGATGGTGAACGACGTCGTCGATCGGTTCGGCCGTCTCGACATCCTGCACAACAACGCGGCCGATCTCAGCGACGAGCAGATGCACGCCGACGAGGACCCGGTGACCATGGATCTGGCCGTCTGGGACCAAGCCATGGCGGCCAACCTGCGCGGCCCGCTACTCGGCTGCAAGTACACGATCCCGGTGATGGTCCGCGCCGGAACCGGGGTGATCATCAACACCGCGTCGACGTCCGGCCTCATCGGTGACGTCCGGCGCCCGGCGTACGCCGCGTCGAAGGCCGGGCTGATCTCATTGACGCAGTGCGTCGCCACCCAGTACGGCGAGGCCGGCATCCGTTGTGTCGCCATCGCGCCCGGGCTCATGCTGTCGCCGGTGGCGCTACGGAACCTCAGCGAAGAGCAGCGTCGGGTGTTCCGGGCCGAGCGACTGATCGACCACGAGGGCACCCCGGAAGACCTGGCCGGACTGGCCACCTTCTTGGCCTCCGACGACGCCCAGTACATCACGGGCCAGACGATCGTCATGGACGGTGGCATGCTCGCCCACCGGCCGAGCCTGACGCTCGACCACTGGCTGCAGCACAATGCGACATAGCCGCCGGCCAACGCCGGTCGACGGGTCGATGCCGGGCAGAACGACGTCGCGGTGACGGGACCGATACTCGACGGCCAGGTGGCCGTCGTCACGGGCGGGGCCGGTGGGATCGGGGCCGCCATCACCCGGCGGTTCGCCGAGGAAGGCGCGGTGGTCGTCAGCAACGACATCGACGCCGGGCGCCTGAACGACCTGTGCGACGACATCCGAGCCGGCGGCGGCGAGATCCATCCGGTACCGGGCGATATTCGCCAACCGGCCACGGTGGCCCAGCTGGTCGAGACGGCCCGCGGTTGTCGGGGCGGCGCCATCGACGTCCTGGTCAACAACGTCGGCGACTACCGGCCCAAGGGCCGCTTCCTCAAGACCACCGAGGACGACTGGCACCAGCTTTTCGCGCTGAACTTCGAGCACTGTCTGCGTTGCACGCACGCCATTGCGCCCACCATGGTCGAGCAGCGTCGCGGCAGCATCGTCAACGTGACGACCGTCGAGGTCTTCCGTGGCATCCCGACCAACGCGGTCTACTCCGCGTTCAAGAGCGCGGTCTGGGCGTTCACCCGCAGCCTCGCCGTCGAGCTGGGGAACGACGGCGTGCGGGTCAACGCGGTCGCCCCGGACATCGCCGACACCCTGCAGACCCCGGCGTCGATGATGCTCGGCGACCGCGACCCGGCCCTGATCCCCAGCTGGATCCCGCTCGGGCGGTTCGGCCAACCGGTCGACTACGCCGACGTCGTCCTGTTCCTGGCCTCGGACCAGTCCCGGTTCGTCACCGGCCAGTCGATCTGCGTCGACGGCGGCACGTCGGCGGCCGGCGGGTGGTTCCGCCGCGCCAGCGGCCGCGGCTGGACGGCCCTGCCCGACTCGCCGTGACCCAGTCTCACCGATCACTTCGTACGCCAACGGACGCCCGCGGCACCAGTTGCGGCGCCCGTTCCGACCCCGAGAGGAAGCCATGTTGAAGCTCGAGCTGCTGCTGGCGGCGGCCCCCGACGTCGCCACCGACGACCTCGTCCCGATCCTGGAGGAAGAGGTAGCACGCCTCGAGACGCAGCTGCCCGCCGGGTGCGGACTGCGGATGGCGACTCGGCTGGCCGACGACCCGATCATCGACACGCCGCACGGACGGGCGGTGGCCGACGGACCGTCGTTCGACGCCGCGCTCTCGGTCGGCGGCAACGGCCTCGACCATGCCGACCTGGCCGAAGCGGTCGCCGACATCGGTGACCGCTTCGGTGACCTGCTGGCGCTCGATCGCTGCGCCGCGCTGGCTGGAGAGCTACACGTCTTCGTTCCTGGCGTCGGTCCGATCTTCGGCATCATGGCGTTCCGCCGACGGCCGGACCTGACGCACGACCAGTTCATCGAGTACTGGCTCAATCAACATCGGCCGCTGGTCCTCGGAACCGCCCCGGCGAACGGCTACCGCCAGTTCCACGCCGATCCGGACGCCAGCGCCCGGGCGGCGGTCGCGGCCGGCGTCGGCTTGGCCGACTTCGACGGCGCCGCCGAGGGCCGCTACACGGACACGAGCACCTTCTCCGCCTTCATTGCCCAATCCGAGGTCTCCGAGCTGGCGTTGGGCGACGAACGAAACTTCGTCGACCACGGGCACACCGCGCTCGGCCTCTACGACCTGCGCACCGCGTCCCCGCCGTTGGCCGACTGACGGCCGCCGTTCAGGGCTCGACGACCTCGGCCGGCAGCAGCGACACCAGGCGGCCGAGATCGCCGAGGGTCCGCAAGGCGTCGTTCAGGTGCGTGCACGTCGCCGGGCCAGTGGCCTGCTCGCGGACCCAGTCCCGCAGCTCGTCGACGTGGTGGCCGACCAGCCAACCGGCACTGGCCGCGGCGGCCGGGCAGTCCGGACCCGGCAGCACCCGCGGCGTCGCTTCGGCGGTCAGAACGACCAGGTCGCGGCGATCGACCGTCGCGGTCAGCGTGTACTCGTGGACCCCGGACTCCGACCCGTCCGGCTCGGCGTAGCTGTCCCGCAGGAGGCCGGTCACCTCCAAGACCTCCGGCGAGCCGGGCGATGGCGCGACGTCGAGACGTCGCCGGCGACGCATCGACGTCGGCAGCAACGGCGGCATGTCGTGCCACGCGTCGGCATCCGCCGACGCCAGCCCCGGAACCGGGGGCCCGATGCCCACCAGTCCCGGCTCACCTCTCTCGATGACCAGCTGGGTCATGAGCCCCTCGGGCACCCAACCGGCGCAGATATTGGCGGCGGGCAGGCGGGCTGGCCCAACCCTCGGGAGCCGTACGCCGTTGCGGTCGAGGACACCGCCCGAGATCATCACGCCGATCGGCACGTCATCGAGGAGCTGGTAGAGCAGTGACCCGGATCGACGGTCCTCGGGCACGGCCGCGGTTGCGGCCGCCCGAAACCCGCTGGTCGTGCTGCCTCCGACCAGGCCGGCCAACGCCGGCTCCGGAGGGTCACTGGTGATGTCGAGCACGTGGCGGTCGCCCATGAAATCGACGACCACCCGCACCGTCGTCCGGGCCAGCACCGTGGCCGTCCCGTCCGGCCGCGTCGCCAGGTCTCGGCCCCGGCCTTCCATGACCAGGACGCCTTCCAGGCCGTCAGGGCGTACGAGGTCGAGGCTGACCGTGCGCCGGACCGAGCCGCGCCGGCGGTCCGGCGTCCCGCTCGACGGGCCGACGGTGCCCGGCCAGAGGAACCGCGGCGCCAGCGGGGCCAGCGCGCCGGCCGCGTGCTCGGGCTGGTCAGCTGGCCGGCCGCCCTCCAGGTGCGCCTGCCCGCCACCAGTAGGCCGGTCGCTCACTTCGCCGGTGGCCTCTCCGACGACGGCTCGCCGAAGTGCTCGCCGAGCACGCGCAGCGGCCGACGCTCGGCGAAGGCCAGGAGGTCGTCGACCACGTGGGCGAAGTGCGCCCGGTACGACTCGACCGTCACGTACCCGATGTGGGGCGTGAGCACCGTGTTCGGCAGGTACCGCAACGGGTGGTCGACCGGCAGCGGCTCGGTGTCGTAGACGTCCAGAGCCGCGCCGCCGATACGCCGTTCGGCCAGGGCGGCGACCAGCGCGTCCTCGTCGACCACCGGGCCGCGTGACGTGTTGACGAGCAGCGCGGTGGGCTTCATGAGGTCCAGCTCGTCACGGCCGATGTAACCCCGGGACCGGTCGCCCAACTTCAGGTGCACGGTGATCACGTCGGACGTCGCGAAGAGCTCCTCCCGCCCCACCCGTTCGACCCCGACCTCCGCCGCCCGTTCGGCCGTCAGGTTGCGGCTCCAGGCGACGACATCCATGCCGAGCACCCGGGCCATCGGCGGCATCAGCGCACCGAGGTTGCCGAGCCCGATGATGCCCAGCCGCTTGCCGGCCAGCACCGTGCCGATCCCCCGCTGCCAGGCACCGTGCCGTACGCCCGCGTCCTCGGCCGGGATGCCCCGGGCCAGCGCCAGGATGAGGCCCCACGTCAGCTCGATGGTGGCCGTCGCCCCCAGCCACCCGTCGTCGGTACCGGCGACGGTGATCCCGAAGGAGTCGGCGGCGGCCACGTCGATGGACGCATTGGCCATACCCTTCGTCACGAGCAGCCCCAACCGGGGCAGCCGGGCGAGCACGTCCCGGGGGAACGGCGTCCGTTCCCGCATCGCCACGACGACGTCGAACGGCGCCAGCCGGTTGACGAGTAGATCGGCGTCATGCACGTGGTCGTGGAAGAAGACCAGCTCGAAGCCAGGGCCGAGGCGGCCCCAGTCGGTCAGGCCCTCCGCCACGACCTGGTAGTCGTCGAGCACCGCCACCCGGTACGTCGCCGCTCCCGGTCCTGCTCTCACTGGACGTCGTTCCTCTCGCTCGCTTCGGCCATCAGGGCCCGCGCCGCGTCGCCGAGTAACTGGGCCAGCGCGTCGGGGGGATGGCTCGCCCATAACTCGTCGTTGAACACCTCCACCGTCAGCGGCGCGGCACTGCCCGCCTCCCGTAGGGTCCGCACCAGTCCCACCAGGTCGATGACCCCACGGCCCGGCGGCAGGCGCTCGTGCATGCTCGCGTCGAGGACCGTCCGCTGGAGCCGAGCCGGCGCGTCGTTGATCTGGACGGCGGCGACCGCGGCGCCGGGGACGCCCTGCAGGGACTCGAGCGATGACCCGCTCCAGTGGTGGTGCCAGCTGTCGACCAGCACGCGAGCGTTGGACCGACCGGTCGCCCGCACGACGTCGGCCGCGTCCGGCACGGTGCGCACGACGCCCCGGGCGGAGGGCTCGAGCGTAGCCACCATGCCGTGCTCGGCCACCACGTCGCACAGCTCGGCGAACCGCTCGACCGCGGCGTCGATCGGCGCGTCCGGCGCCCCGACCAGGAGCACGTTGACGAACCGGGCTCCCAGCCCCTCGGCGGCCGCGAAGAGCAACTCGCGCGACGGCTCGAGCAGATATTGCGGACCGGGGTCGTCGGCGCCGACCCAGCCGACCAGCGCGTCGACGTCCTGGACGACCAGGCCCGAGTCGTCGAGGATCCGGCGGAGCTGGCGGTCGGACATCCCCGCCTCACGGGCCCGGCCGTAGTCGGGCTCGGGCCACAGCGAAAGGCCCGCGAACCCGGCCCCGGCCGCCGCCGCGGCCAACGCCGGGAACGGCGGATGGCCGAGGGTGGACGCGGTGATGACGAGGTCCCCGGCGCTCAGCACGGCGTCGTGGTCCGACGCCGCCGGCACCACCCGCTCCGGCCTGGGCGGATGCCCGGCCTACTCAGGCGGACGCCAGCGACGACGGCATCTTCCAGTCGAAGAGCTTCAGCGCGTTGCCGTGGGTGATGGCCTCGACCTCGTCATCGGGCACACCGACCATCAGCTCTTGGGCGGCCTTCTGGGCGTACGGCCAGGGCGTGTCGGCGTGCGGGTAGTCGCACTCCCACAGGATCCGGTCGACCCCGATGTGCTCGCGGAACGACAGCCCGATGGGCTCTTCGATCATGCAGAACCACATGTTGCGGTGGCAGAGCTCCGACGGCAGCCCGTCGGGCAGGTCCGTCCAGTAGCGGTGGCGGGTGTACTGGCGGTCGGCCCGCTCGAGCGCGGCCGGCAGCCAGCCGATCCCGCCCTCGGACCAGACCAGCTTGATGTTGGGGAACTTGTGGGGGACCGGGCTGAGCAACAGGTTCACGCACGAGTGGGCCGCCTTGGTGAACGCGGCAGCGATGTGGACGATTCCGGGGTCGTCGACGCCGACGCCGACGTCGACCGACAGGCCGCTCGACCCGATGTGCATGCACACCGGCAGGTCGGCCTCCTCGCAGACGCCCCAGATCGGGTCCCAGTGGTCGGTATGGACGCTCGGCAGGCCCAGCGGTGCCGGGTTCTCGACGAAGCACAGGGCCTTCGCCCCCTTGTCGATGCAGCGCCGGATCTCTCGCTCGGCCAGAGCGGGGTCCCACAGCTGGCAGATCACCATCGGCACGAACATCTCCGGGGCGGCCGGGCACCACTCGTCCAGGACGAAGTCGTTCCACGCCTGCACGCAGACGTCGGCCAGCTCCTTGTCCTTGAACTGCGGGAAGAGGGCGCCACCGAACCGCGGCAGGGTGGGGAAGTTGACGCTGGCGAAGACGTTTGTCTGGGCCATGTCCTTGGCCCGCTGGTGGGGGTCGTAGCAGCCCGGGATCATGTCCGAGAACCGGACCGGATCGTTCCCCCACTGCTCGCGGGGCTTGCCGGCCACCGCGTTGAGCCCCATGTTCGTCTGCCGCTGGTCTTCGTAGACCCAGTACTCACGGCCGTCGGCCTCGACGACATGCGGCGCCTGGTCGCGGTATTTGGCCGGGACCCGATCGACCCAGACTCTCGGTGGCTCGACGATGTGGTCGTCGACGCTGAAGAGATTAAGCACACGAGCTCCTCGGAACATAGAACGTCGGTCGTCCGATTTTAGCAAGCGCTTGCTTTTTAGCAAGTGCTTGTCTCACACTGGCATCGTGACGACAACCCGCGCCCTCCCCACCGGCCAAGCCCTCCTGCAACTGCGCTGGACGGTCCCCCCCGAGCGCCTCGAGGCGTTCGACCGGTGGTACGAGGAAGAGCACCTGCCCGACCTCGTCGGCGTGCCCGGCATCGTCGGGGCCCGGCGGTTCGTCCGTGACGTGGCGTACCCGTACGCCTCGCCCCTCGGCATGGACTACATGACCCTCTACGACGTCGAGAGCCTGGCGGTGTTCGACACCGACCAGTACCAGTCCTTCGGCCGCCAGCCCAGTCCCCGGACGCTCGAGGTCACGAAGGGCCTGGGCTATGCCCGCAACGTGTACCGCCAGATCAGCCCCGAACGGGGCGGGCTCACCGGCCAGGGGCCCCGAACGACACTGGCGATGGGCACCGCCATCCTCCACATCATGACGGGCTGTGATCCCGAGGCCGAGGACGACTTCAACGGTTGGTACAACGAGGAGCACCTGCCGAGGCTGGCCGAGGTGGACGGCGTCCTCCACGCCCGCCGGTTCATCGAGGCCCACGGCCAGCCCAGTGAGGGCGACCGGCTACCCCTCCGCTACCAGGCCATCTACGAGCTGGCGGACCCCGCCGTGGCCACCGACCCCAGCTTCACCCACGCCGGACGGCCCACCCCCTGGCGGGACCGCGTCGCGCCGCACATGGAGCCGCACGTCCAGCTGTACCTCCAGACGGTCGCCGTGCCCGGCGCGCCGACCGGCCGATGACCGATCTACCGACCTACGCCGAGCTCCAAGCCCGCCAGGACGCGCCCCCGGGTTCGTCGTGGGGCCTCTTCGGACCGGACGACGAGATCGGCGCTCTCAACCTGGTCGGGCCGACCGAAGTGGTCGCGGCCAGCCGGCTGGTCCGCAAGGGCGCGGTGTTCTCGCTCGACTACCCGGTGAACGTGTTCGAACCGACGGAGCGGCGGCCGGCCGCCGTCCACACCGTCATCACCATGGCCCCGGACTGGCGCGACGACTATCTCGACCGGTTCTACCTCCAACAGACCAGCCAGGTGGACGGCTTGCGCCACGTCCGCCATGCCGCCCACGGCTTCTACGGCGGCGCCAATCCCGATCGGGTGGTGGCGGACGATCCGACCATTGGCGTCAACCACTGGGCCGACCGCGGCATCGTCGGGCGCGGGGTGATGATCGACGTCGCCCGCCATCGCGAGCAGGCCGGGCGGCCGCTCGACCACGCGGCCGGCGAGCCGATCACGGTGGACCTGCTGGACGAGACGCTGGCCGCGCAGGGCGTCGGCCTGTCGCCCGGGGACCTGCTGCTGGTGCGCACGGGCTATCCGTCGTACCTGGCCGCCATCGGCGGCCCGCACCCCGCCGAGGTGGCGGGCCTGGAGCAGAGCCGGGAGATGCTCGCCTGGCTATGGGACCACCGCATCCCGCTCGCCGCGTCGGACAACACCGCACTGGAGTGCAGTCCGGTCGTGCCGACGTCGCCGTTCCGCACGGCCGGTGGCGGGCCGGGCGACGGTCTCATGCACCCCGAGCTGATCGCCCTGCTCGGGATGGTCGTCGGCGAACTGTGGCGGCTCGACGAGCTGGCCACCGACTGCGCCGACGACGGGATCTACGAGTTCCTGCTGGTGGTCAAGCCGCTCAACGTCGTCGGCGGCGTCGGCTCGCCGCCGAACGCGACCGCCATCAAGTGAAGATCTCGCCGCCGTTGACGTCGACCGACTGACCGGTCATCGCCCGCGAGAGATCCGAGGCCAAGAAGAGCACCGGCCCGGCGCACTCGGCGTCGGTCGGGATACGGCCCATGGCGATCGGGGCCGCCCGGGACTGGTACTCCGCTTCCGGCGTCGTCCCCGCCGCCGCCGCTCGTCGCTCGAACGCGGCCCGCAGCGGCGGACCGTCCATGGCGCCGGGGAGCACGGTATTGACGCGGATGCCATCGGCACCGACTTCGCGGGCGAGCACCTGCGCGGCGGAGAGCAGCGCCGCCTTCGACGCCGCGTAGGCCGCCCGGCCGGGCCGGACCCGCCGGACGATCTGGCTGCCGACGAAGACGATCGACCCGCCGCCGCGCCGGCGCAGCGCCCCCAGCGAGGCGCGGGCCATCTTGAGCGAACCGGCGACCGTCACCCCGAACACGCCGTTCCACCCGTCGAGATCGGCCTGCTCGATCGGCTCGTCGAGTGGGCCGACGGCGAAGGCGTTGGCGACCACGCAGTCGAGGCCGTCGAACTGGTCCACCGCCAGCGCGACGAGGCGAGCGCAGTCGCCGTCGTCGGTGATGTCGCAGCGGCCGTACGCCGCCCGGCCACCGGCGGCCTCGATCTCCGCTGCCACCTCGGCCAGATACGGTTCCGTGCGAGCGCCCATGACGACGGCCGCGCCCTCGGCGGCGGCCCGCACGGCGATCTGACGGCCGAGACCAGCACCGACCCCGGCCACGATCACCACCTTGCCGGCCAGCAGCCCGTCCCCGACCCCGCCGGCCGCGTCGTCTCCCCTACCGTCCGTCATGAACGCACCCCTGTCGTCGTGCCGTCTTCACACTGGGCGCCAGACGATCCGAGAGAACGCCTGGCCGTCCTCGTCGACCACGTCTTCGAACGTCGCCACCACGTCGAGCCCGATCGACAGGCCGGTGCCGTCGCCGTCGCCCGTGTACCCGCCGGGCACGAACAGGTTGTCCTGTTCGTCCAGCCGGGCGGCGACGACGACGTACGGCGTCACGAACCCGGGCACGAACGGGTGGCGGTTGACGACCCATGAGGCGACGCTGGCCCGGCCCGAGACCGGCTGCCAACGCCAGTCGAGCGAACCGCAACGGCCGCAGATGGCCCGGGCCGGCCAGCGGAGGTGCCCGCATGGCGCGCACGCCTGGACCAGCAGCTCGTGGCGGGCCAGCGCTTCCCACCACGGCGCAGCGTCGGGGTCGGGGACCGGGGCGATGATACCGAGCGTCACGACGCCCTCCGGAGGAGCAGCGCCGACGACGTGCCGGCCACGTACCCCGGTTGGCCCGTCGACAGGGCCACTTCGGCGCCGGGGACCTGGCGAGCGTCGGCGGCCCATCGCAGCTGCGTGACGGCCTCGGCGACGTGGTTCAACCCGTGCACGTAGCCCTCGGACAGGTGGCCCCCGTGGGTGTTCACGGGCAGCGCGCCGCCGAGGGCGGTATGGCCATCGGCGACGAACGCGCCCGCCTCCCCCGGCGGGCAGAAGCCGTAGTCCTCCAGCTGGAGGAGCACGAGCGACGTGAAGGCGTCGTACAGTTCGGCAACGTCGATCTCGTCGGGTCCGATCCCGGCCATCTCGTAGAGGCGCCGGGACATGGCCGCCGCCCCGCTGGGCGACCACTCCGAGCGATTGGAGAACCAGTTGTGGCCGCCGCCGTGCGTGGCTCCGCTGACGAGGACCGGCGTGTGCGGCAGGTGGCGAGCCCGATCGGCCGACATGACGACGAGCGCGACCGCGGCATCGGTCTCCAGGCAGCAGTCGTACAGGCGGAACGGCTCGACCACCCAACGAGAGGCCAGGTACTCCTCCATCGTGAGCGGCGTCCGCATCATCGCCCGCGGGCTCTTGCTGGCGTTCTCGCGCTGCAGCACCGCCACTCGACCCAGGTCCTCGGCGGTGACGCCGAACTCGTGCATGTACGCGCGGGCGTACATGGCGAAGTGCTGGGGCGGCGTCACGTGCCCGTAGGGGGCCAGGTACTGGAACTCGGGCGTGTCCGGTGCGCCGCGCCCGGTCCCCCCCATCCGATGGCCCGACCGGGCGTTGATGGCCCGCCAGCACACGACACAGTCGGCCTGGCCGGTGGCCACGGCCATCGCCGCGCCGGCGACGACGCCGGCCGAGACGCTGCCGCCGCCGAAGATGTCGTAGTGGAACCGGAGGTCCTGGAGGCCGAGGGACTGCGCGACGAGCGCGGCCGGCGCCGAGTCGCCGACCCGATGACAGGCGACGCCGTCCACGTCGGCGACGGTCAGACCGGCGTCGCCCACCGCGGCGGCGATGGCCCGCAGGGCCAGCGTCAGCGTGCTCACGCCGGAGGCCTTCGAGAACTCGGTGTAGCCGACCCCGACGATGGCGGCCTTGTCCCGCAAGGGATGGTCCGTCCGATCCGTCACCGTTCCCCTCTCACCCGTCCCTTCGCCCCGCCACCCCCGCCGCCCGGAGGCCGGCTCCTTGAAGCAATCGCTTGGTACAGTACACAGGTCCGAGCCTCTCGGCCATCGGTAGAAAGGACGGCGATGCCCGCCCCCAACGTGACGGCAGCGTGGTAACCCAACCCGACATCGGCGCCCGGGTGGCCATGGCGACCGCGCTGCGCGAGCTCGGCCACGCCCTCGTCAGCCACGACGTTCCCGACGCCGTGCTCGAGTCGCTCACCCCGGCCATCGCCGCCGCGCTGGACTCGGTGTCGTCGTACCCGGCGCGGTCCCGACCCGAGGACGGCATGCGCCAGGATGTCTTCGCGGTGATGCCGGCCGACGGGGACGAGATCCACCACTTCGACGACTGCCCGGTCTCGGGTCTGGCCAACCCGTTCTCGATGACGATCGACGCCCGCCGTCAAGGCGACGAAGTCGTGGCCCGCGTAGTCCTGGGACCGGCGTGGGAAGGGGCACCGGGACGGTCGCACGGGGGACCGGTCGCCGCCATGTTCGACGACGTGCTGGGGTTCCTCGGTACGGTGCACGTCGTCGGCACCTACGCGATCGACCTCGACGTCAAGTACCGGGCGCCGTTCCCGCTCAGCGAAGAGGTGTTGGTGCGGGCGTGGGTGGAGAGCCGGGACGACCGGCGCTTCGTCACGGTCGGCGAGGCGACGCATCGTGGCCACCTGGTCGCCGAGGCCAGGTGCATCGGCGCCATCGTCCCGCCCGAGCGCATGGGACGCCCCACGTACCCCGGCGACTGACGGCGGATCGGCGCCCGGTCAGGCGACGAGGGTCTGCTGCAGTTCGGCCAGCCGGTCGAGCGACCACAGGTAGAACGACCGATCGTGGACCGGCGCACCGAGGTTCAGTCGGTGGATGCCGAGCGTTCGGTACGTCTCCAACGTCTCGCGGCTGGGCAGATTGGCGAGGAACGCCTCTTGGCCCCGCTTCCCACCCATGGCTCCCGAGGTGTCGACGACGGTGATCTTCAGCTTCTCGGGGTCCCGGCCGGCCGCTTCCACCTGACGGCGGACGCGCTGGACGTCCTCGACCAGTTTGTCGTCGCCCATGAACACCCGGACGGGGATCCACCCGTCGGCCCATTCGGCGATGTCCCGGACGTTGCCCGGGGTCGGTGCGGCGCCGATCAGCACCGGCGGGTGCGGCGTCTGGACCGGCTTCGGATAGGACCAGCTCTCGCTGAAGTGGACGAACTCGCCGTCGAACCCGGCCGTCTCCTGCGTCCACAAGGCCTTCATGGCGGCAATCTTTTCCCGAAGCACCTGGCGTCGCTGGTTCTTCTCGAACCCGGCGTTTTGCATCTCGAGCGGGTTCCAGCCGTAGCCGATGCCGAACTCGAAGCGACCCCCGCTGAGCACGTCGAGCGTGGCGATCACCTTGGCCAGGATCAGCGGGCTGTGCTCGGCCGGCAGGGCGATGCAGGTGCCGATGCGGACGGTGCTCGTGCACATGGCGGCCGCCGTCAGGGTGATGTAGGGATCGGGGAAGCGCTTGTAGAAGTCGGGCAGGTAGCCGTCCTTGGTGACCGTCCCCGTGCCGTAGCGGCCTTGCGTGTAGCTGTGGACGGTCCCGACCGGGCAGTGCGTGTGCTCGCCCACCCAGAACGACTCGAAGCCCCGCTCTTCGACGGCCGGTGCGGCCTCGGTCACCGTGATCGTCTGGTCACTCAGCATGAGCGTGATCCCGATATTCATCGCCCTCCCCATCAACGGGCCCCCGCTATCTTGTAATTCTTTACCATTTCACCAGTGATCCGAGCTGTCAAGGAACGCGGTCGGGCGCTCCTGGAAGGCGGCCGGCCGCCGCCGACCCGGTCGATACGATGCGGCGTGGGCATGCCGACGGACATCGGAGTCTTCGACACGCTGATCGGCCTGCCGAGCCTCGGCCGGGTCTCGACCTCCGAGCACCCGGCCGGCTACCTGTTCCCGTCACCGCCTGACGTCCGCCGGGACGACGACAGCGTCGCCGCACTGTTGTACGAGATGGACCGGTACGGCATCGAGCACGGGCTCGTCCCTGTCTCCTTCGACGACGAGCAGTCGATCGCCGCCGTCCGAGACCACCCGGACCGGCTGCACGGCAGCCTGGTGGTCGACCCGAACCTCGGGATGGCCGCGGTACGCGACCTGCGGCGGGCCGTAGAAGACGTCGGTGTCGTCGCCGCCCAGTTCATGCCGGCCGGCGTCGTACCGGCGGTACCGATCAACGACAAGCGGGCCTATCCGATCTACGCGGCCTGCGTCGAACTCGACATCCCGATCTTCGTCAACGGCGGCGTGCCCGGGCCGCGGGTGCCGATGGACAGCCAGTACCCCGGTCTCGTCGACGAGGTCTGCTGGTTCTTCCCCGAGCTCCGCTTCGTCTTCCGCCACGGCTGCGAGCCGTGGGAGGAACTGACGGTCAAGCTGCTCGTGAAGTGGGAGAACCTCTACTACTCGACCACCGCGTTCGCGCCGCGCTACTACCCGAAGGCGATCGTCGACTACGCGAACAGCCGCGGCGCCGACAAGATCCTCTACGGCGGCTACTACCCGTACGGGCTCGAACTGCAGCGGATCTTCGCCGAGCTGCCCGACGTGCCGTTGAAGGACGACGTCTGGCCGAAGTTCCTCCGCCACAACGCGCTCGCCGTCCTCAGGCTCGGCGGCTGACCACCCGCCGAGCCCTGGTTGAATTACTTTGACGCCCAAGTAATATGGGCCCGTGGGAGACCGTCGAGCCTGGAAGGCCGCGTACGAGCGGGCACCGCGGCGCGACGTCCCCTTCGAGACGATGTCGGGCGTGCCTCTCGACCCGGTCTACGGCCCGCCGGAGGCCGATTCGGATGGCGTCGATGGGGCCGGCACTGATTGGGACAGCGCCGAGCTGCCCGGCCAGTACCCGTACACCCGCGGTCCGTACGCGTCGATGTACCGATCACGG
Organism: uncultured Actinomycetota bacterium; assembly: GCA_963745595.1. Lineage (GTDB taxonomy): Bacteria > Actinomycetota > Acidimicrobiia > Acidimicrobiales > RAAP-2 > DASZUK01. Next base: position 172,903 of record CAVUYB010000010.1, read on the forward strand.
CTGTGGACGATGCGCCAGTTCGCCGGCTTCGGCACCGCCCAGGACACGAACCGCCGCTTCAAGGATCTCCTGCGCTCCGGTGGCAACGGCCTGTCGACCGCGTTCGACATGCCGACGCTGCTCGGCCGCGACTCCGACGACCCGCTCGCCAAGGGCGAGGTCGGGCGGGCCGGCGTCGCGGTCGACACGCAGGCCGACATGGAGCTCCTCTTCGACGGCATCGACCTCGGCTCGGTCAGCACGTCGATGACGATCAACTCCGCCGCACCCGTCGTCATGGCCATGTACCTCGGTGTCGCCGATCGGACCGGCGTCGACCGCCGGGCGCTGGCCGGGACGATCCAGAACGACATCTTGAAGGAGTACCAAGCGCAGAAGGAGTACGTCTTCCCGCCAAGGCCGAGCGTCCGGCTGGTCACCGACCTGATCCGGTTCGCCACCGCCGAGCTGCCGAAGTGGCACCCCGTCTCGATCTCCGGCTACCACATCCGCGAAGCCGGCTCGACCGCTGCCCAGGAGCTCGCGTTCACGCTGGCCAACGGCTTCGCCTACGTCGAGGCCGCCATCGCCGCCGGCCTCGACGTCGACGCGTTCGCGCCGCGGCTCAGCTTCTTCTTCAACGCCCACATCGACTTCTTCGAGGAGATCGCCAAGTACCGCGCCGCCCGGCGGATCTGGGCCCGCTGGCTCCGTGAGCGCTATCACGCCACCGACGGCCCGTCGACGCAGCTGCGCTTCCACACCCAGACCGCCGGCGTCTCGCTGACCGCCCAGCAGCCCGAAGTCAACCTGGCCCGCGTCGCCATCGAGGCGCTCGCCGGTGTCCTCGGCGGGACCCAGAGCCTGCACACCGACGCCTACGACGAGGCCCTCGCCCTGCCGACCGAGCGGGCCGCCCGTCTCGCGTTGCGGACCCAACAGGTCATCGCCGAGGAGACCGGCGTCGTCCACGTCGCCGACCCGCTCGGCGGGTCGTGGTTCGTCGAGTCGCTGACCGACGAGCTCGAGCGCCAGGCCGAGGCCGTCTTCGACCACCTCGACACCGTCGGTGCCGGGTCGATGCTCGACGGCGTCCTGCGGGGCATCGACGACGGCTGGTTCTCCGCCGAGATCGCCGACGCCGCGTACCGCTTCCAGTCGAAGCTCACCCGCGGCGACTGGGTCCACGTCGGTGTCAACGGGTACACCGAGAGCGACGACTACGAGACGCCGACCCTCTACGTCGATCCCGCCGTCGAGGAGCAGCAGCTCGCCCGGCTCGCCGCGGTCAAGCAGCGTCGGGACGACGACGCCGTCCGCCGCGTCCTCGCCCGCATCGAAGCCGACGCGGCCGACCCCGCGGTCAACCTGATGCCCGCGTTCGTCGACGCGGCCGCTTGTTACACCACCGTCGGCGAGGTCATGGGTGCCCTCGAGGCCGTCTTCGGCACCTGGACCGAGCCGGCGTTCGTATGACCGCACCGGTAACGACAGGAACCGTGGCGGGAGCGTCGGCGGTGACAGGAGCCTCGGCGGTCGAGGGGACGGAGATGGCCGAGGGCGCCGCCGACCATCCGATCCGCGTCCTGATGGGCAAGGTCGGCCTCGACGGCCACGACCGCGGCCTGCGAGTGGTGGCCCGGATCCTGCGGGACCACGGGTTCGAGGTCGTCTTCGTCGGCCTCCGCCAGACGCCCGAGACGATCGTCGCCGCGGTCGTCCAGGAAGACGTCGACGTCGTCGGCGTCTCGATGCACAACGGCGCCCACCTCACCCTCGCCCCCGCCGTCGTCCGCGCCCTGCGCGACGCCGGGCTCGACACGCCGGTTGTCGTCGGCGGGATCGTCCCCGACGTCGACGTGCCCCGCCTGTTGGACGAGGGGGTGGCCGCCGTCCTCGGCCCCGGTGCCTCGAACGATGACGTCGTCGCCACCGTACGGGCCGCTGCCGGCCGGGCCTAGCTGATCACCCGGGCGCCGACGCGGTCCCTAGCCGTCGGACCGGCCGTCCGCCGGGGCCTCGGCGAAGTCGCCGGCGGTCAACCGGAGGTGGCGGACCACGGTGACCAGGTCCCCCAGCTCCGACTCCCCCAGTGCGGTGAGCCCGAACTCCGACCGGTGCACCGCCTCGGTGGCGTCCGCGGCCAGCCGTCGGCCCTCGTCGGTCAGCTCGGCCAGCGTCGTCCGCCCATCGGTAGGATGCGGCACCCGACGCACGAGCCCTTGCGCTTCGAGACGGTTGACGATGTTCGTCACGCTCGCCTGGTGGAGCATGAGCCGTTGGCTCATCTTCCCGAGCGGCAGCGCGCCGCGCCGGCTGAACGAGAGGAGCATCAGCGCCTCGTAGCGGGCGAACGTCAGGTCGAACGGTCGGAGCGCCTCGTCGACCGCGGCCAGCACGATCTGTTGGGCCCGCATGATCGACGTCGCCGCGGCCATCGTGTCCCGGAACCGGTCGTCCCAGCGGAGCCCCCACTGCCGTCGGGCTTCCTCGATGGGGTCGAAGCGAAGCGGCGACCCCGGCACGACTCCAACGTACCCTGCGACGCCCGGCAGAGCGGCCGACGGACGGCCCGAACCGCTACCGGGCGGCGCCGACGTTGGTCGGCGGGACCGTTCCCGTCGACCGGGCCGGGCGAACCGGGCGGGCCGGACGCAGCAGGTCGCCGACCACGTCGCGCAGCATCGAGCCGAGCTCGTCGGTCGGGATGTCGCTGAGCATGTCGCCGGCCAGCACCAGACTGGTCACCACTGCCCCGAGCGCAGACGACAACCGGACGCGGTCTCGAGCGGGCACCGACGAGTCGGCGAGCACCCGGCGAAACACCTCTTCGAGGTCCTCGTGCGCCTCGTCGTGGCCCTCCCGGTGCAGGTTCTCGAACGCGGCCTGGTTGCGCTGGTGCATCACGAAGATCTTGCGGTTCGCCATCATCTCGTCGACGAGCTCCGACAGCAGGGCCCGCCACGACCCGACGTCCGCCGACTGGGCCCCGAGCCGTTCGAGCGCCACCCGCCCGAGCTCGTGGAGCCGCAGGTGCAACGACATCAAGATGTCGTCCTTGCTGGCGAAGTGGTAGTAGAGCGCGGCCTTCGAGAAGCCGAGCTGCTCCGCGATCTCCCGGAGCGACGTCTTGTCGAACCCCTTCTCGATGAACAGGTCGAGCGCGACGTCGAGGATGCGGTCCCGGGTGCTCTTCGCCGCACTGTCGTCCGCGCCGGCATCCGCATCGCCGGGCGCGCCGGTCCGGTTCCCGGACGGTCCGATCGATCGGACCGTCGCCGACCGGCTGCCAGTGGCCCGGCCGGCGGTGCCTTTCGACCCTGCTCGCGATGGCATAGCGCCATGTTACTTGACGGCCGGTAAGTATGGTGCTTACCTTGCGGCAAGTAAATCCTTACTTGCCGATCGGTAGGTGGTCAATGACGAACACACTCATGATCGAGGCCGAGGGCCTGACGAAGCACTACGGCGACACGATCGCGCTGGCCGGGATCGACCTCCAGGTACCGGCCGGCTCGATCCTCGGCGTCCTCGGCCCGAACGGTGCCGGCAAGACGACCGCGGTCCGGATCCTGACGACGCTGGCCGTCCCGAACCGCGGCTGGGCCCGCGTCGCCGGCTACGACGTCGTCGGCCAGGCGTCGGCCGTCCGGCGCAACATCGGCGTCACCGCCCAGGACGCGACGCTCGACGAGGCGCTGACCGGCCGTCAGAACCTGGTCATGGTCGGCGAGCTCAGCGGCCTGCGCCGGAGTGCGGCCAAGGCCCGAGCGGTGGAGCTGCTGGACCGGTTCACGCTGACCGACGCGGCCGACCGGGTGATGAAGGGCTACTCCGGCGGTATGCGCCGGCGGCTCGATCTGGCCGCCGGGCTCGTCACCCGCCCGCCGGTGCTCTTCCTCGACGAGCCGACGACCGGTCTCGACCCGACGAGCCGGGCCCGGATGTGGGACGTCATCCGCGAGCTCGTCGCCGACGGCGTGACGCTGCTGCTGACGACCCAGTACCTCGAAGAGGCCGACGAGCTCGCCGACCGGATCGTCGTCGTCGACCACGGCCGGATCATCGCCGAGGGCACGTCGGCCGAGCTGAAGCGGGCGACCGGCGGCGCCCGCCTCGAGGTGACGCTGAGCGAACCCCACCCGGGGGCCGTACCGGCGCTGCAGCCGCTCGCCGACGGCGAGATCCACGTCAGCCACGACGGCCGCCAGCTCCGCGCCCCGGTCCGGAGCGGGTCCGGAGTGGCGACGACCGTCGTCCGAGCCCTCGACGCGGCCGGCATCCTCGTCGACGACGTCGAGGTCCACCAACCGTCGCTCGACGACGTCTTCTTCGCCCTGACCGGGCAGCCGACCGCCGGTGACGAGCCGGTGACGCCGGAGCCCGCACCCGAGCTGGAGGGAGCCTCCGTATGACCGTGACCGCAACCCTGACCCCGACGGCCTCGCCCGCCCTGAACCCCCGCAACTGGCTGGGCGCCAAGTGGCACGACGTCGTCGTGCTGACCCGCCGCAATCTGGTGCACATCGCCCGGGAGCCGCTGCAACTCTCCGACGTGACGGTCCAGCCGATCCTGTTCACGCTGCTGTTCATCTACGTGTTCGGCTCCGGGGTGCCGATCCAGGGCGGCAGCTACAAGGACTTCGCCATCGCCGGCCTGATGCTGCTGAACCTGACCACCTCGGCCATGGGCACCGCCGTCGGCCTCAGTACCGACCTGAACAGCGGGGCCATCGACCGGTTCCGGACCCTTCCCATGTGGCGGTCGGCGGTGCTGGTCGGCCGGTCGATGGCCGACGTGTTGTCGGCCGCCCTCTGCGTCGTCATCGTCGCCCTGACCGGGTTCGCCATCGGCTGGCGGCCAGGCCCGGGGGTCGGCATCGGGGGCGTGCTCGCCGGCCTCGCCGTCGCCCTCCTCTTCGCCTACGCCCTCTCCTGGGCCTGTGGGTGCCTCGGCATCGTGTCCAAGGGCCCGGAGTCGGCCCAGGGCATCGGGCTGATCATCCTGTTCCCGCTGGCCATCGTGTCCAACGCCCTCGTGCCCACCACCCACATGCCGGGCTGGATGCAGGCCGTCACCAACTGGAACCCGGTCAGCGCGGTCACCGCCGCCGTTCGGACACTGTTCGGCAACCCCAACCCGTCAGCCCACATTCCAGCGTGGCCGATGCAGCACCCGATCGAGGCCGCGCTGTTGTGGTCGGTGGCCATCCTGGCGATCTTCGCCCCGCTGGCCGCCTACCTGTACCGCCGCCGCACGACCGGCTGAGGTTCCCTTTCAGTTGGTCGCTCAGTTGGTCGCTCGGTCAGTCGCTCAGTTGGCTTCGGCCGCCGTGGCCAGGCCGAACAGCTGGGCGAACGGCTCGATCATCATGTCCCGGCCCTTCAGGTCGGCCACGGTCTCGGGAGGGACGACCCCGTCCTGTCCGGGAAACTGACCGCTGCCCCCGGTGGGGCCGATGGGGATGACGATCCCGGCCGGCCCCATGGCCTCGTACCCGGCCAGCTCGGTCCGACCGGCCGCCAGGGTGGTGATGTTGTCGACCACCACCTGGGCCTGCCGCCGGGCGAACCCGGCCATCTTGGCATCGGCCGTCGACAGGTCCCCGAGGGCGAAGACGGTCTCCTGGCCGGCCACCTGCAGGGTGGGCCCGACCTCGACGAACCCGTCGTCGGTGCGGGTCGAGGCGAGAGAAGCTCCGAGGTAGTCACTGCTGGGCACCACCCCGAAGCAGCGGAACCAGATGTCGGCGGTCACCGCCACCCCGTCGTCGGTGGACACCGTGAAGGTCCCCGACTCCCCCGGCGCCGTCGGCGGCAGCGCCAGCAGCGGGCTGCCGAGGACCAGTTCGACTCCCAGCTCGACCAGCTGGCGACGGAGCTCGGCCTTCAGCTCGTCCTTGAACCGGCCTCCCAGCAGCTGGCCGGCTGCGTCGAGCAGGGTGATCGACTTGTCCGGCCACACGGCGTGGATCTCGCCGGCCAACTCCACCCCCACCGGACCGGCCCCGACCAACAGGACCCGGCCGGCGCCGGCGAGGGCCTGGTTGACCGCCCGAAACTGCCGGTGGGCCGCCTCGGTGTCGACCAGGTCGGTCTTGGCCGGGAACGGGTAGGTGGACCCGGAAGCCAGCACCACGTAGTCGGCCTCGATCTCTTCCCCCGACGCCGTCACCACCCGGCCGGGGTCCACCCGCACCGCCCGGTCCTGCACCACCCGACCCCGGCGCAGGAGGCCGCCGTACGGCATGAACACCTTCGGCAGCCAGGACGGGTCGACCAGGGCCCGGAGCGCAGCCACGTTGTGGAGGAACGCCTCCTTCGGCTCGACGAGGACGACGTCGGCGACGTCGTCCAACCCCTTCGCCACCGTCACGCCGCCGTACCCACCACCGACCACCGCGACCGTCACCGTCTTGCTGTCGTCCATCACCGCTCCGTTTCGTCAACTACCGGTTTCGCTGAAGTATCATCTTGGACCAAGATCATATGTATAACAGATCATCTTGCAGTTGACCGTATGACTGACGGCGCTGCCGGTAGAGTCCGAGCCATGCCCCGCTCGGGCGACATGATCGACGACGGCGCGGGTGCCGAGACGGACGGGACCGGGACCGACGACCGGACCGGGACCAGCGCAACGTCCTGTCGCGGCGGGCTCGCCGACGACCTCGGCTGGGGGCTCGGCGTGACGTTCCGGGCGTACGTCGCCGCCGCCCACCGCGTCCTCGTCGACCTGCCCGGGGGGCCGCGGGGCTACCAGGTCCTCGCGGCGGCCGCGAGCGGAGCGGTCAACAGCCAACTGGCCCTGGCCCAGCAGCTCGGCGTCGACCGAACGGTGATGACGTACCTGCTCGACGACCTCGAGGCGGCCGGCCTCATCGAGCGGCAGGCCGACCCGGCCGACCGCCGAGCCCGGCGGATCGTGGCCACCGAGGCCGGCCGGCAACGCCTCGACGGGTTGGACCAGCGCCTACGGGACGTCGAGTCCGATCTGCTGGCGCCACTCGATCCGACCGCCCAGGCGTCGTTCCGGGCCCAGCTCCGGCTCCTGGCCACCGATGCCGGGAGGACCGGCCCCGCGGCGACCGCCGACGGGTCGGTCGGTGCCCTCGGCGACCCCTGTCGGGCCGACGACCCGGGTTCGACGAACGACCTGTGCGGGCTTGCCGACAAAATTGCCGGTAAAACCCCCTTCCCCTTGTAAAACGTGTTCTCTATACTGTTGGCAGCGGGGGGCTCCACTGCCGGGACACGGTCCTGACGGTTCGGTAAGACGGGTCGCCCCGTGGCCCGGCGGTGGAGACCGCACCTCGTACAATCCGTCCGTGGCCGACCGAGTGACCCTGCATGGCCGGTTCGTCCGGCTCGAGCCGCTGGCCCGGGACCACGGGCCGGCGCTGGCCGCGGCGGCCGCGGTCGACCGGTCGACGTTCGCGTACACGTGGGTCCCCGACGGCGAGGACGGTGCGGCCGCGTACGTCGACGACGCCCTGGCCGAGGAGGCCGCCGGCCACCACCTGCCGTTCGCGGTCGTCCGGCTCGACGGGCCGCGCCATGACGAGGTCGTCGGGTCGACGCGGTTCATCGACACCGCGCCGTGGCGGTGGGCACCGGCGTACCCCGAACGGCAGCGGACCGGCGTGCCGGACACCGTCGAGATCGGCCATACCTGGCTGGGCGCGTCGGCCCAACGGACCGTGGTCAACACGGAGGCGAAGCTGCTGCTCTTGACGCACGCGTTCGAGACGTGGGGCGTCTACCGGGTCCGGCTCAAGACGGACGCCCGCAACGACCGGTCGAGGGCGGCGATCAGCCGGCTCGGCGCCCAGCTCGACGGGGTGCTGCGGGCCCACCAGCCCGGCGCGGACGGGACGGTGCGCGATTCCGCGACGTTCTCGATCGTCGCCGACGAGTGGCCGGCCGTCCGGGGCGGGCTCCAGCGCCGGCTGGCCTAATCAGGTTCGGGGCTGATCAGGTTCGCGGCCGGGCGGCGTCCGGGTCGTCGGGCGTCCGGTCGAGCACGCGGGGGAACTGCAGCTCGCCGAGCGCCGGCCGCTCGGCGAACCACGGGGCCGGCGGCGGCATGACCAGCCGGGTCAGCGCGTCGACGATCCCCTCGTAGTTCACCCGCCACCCGGCGAAGTGCCGCCACGCGTCCTCCGGCGACCGCTCGAACGGGAACTCGGCCCGCTGCAGCCGGTCGATGCCCTGGCGGAACTCGTCGTACGTCAGCCGGATGCCGTCGGTCGGCAACGGGTCGGGGTCGAACTCGATGTGCAGGGCGCCCGCGATGGCCCGCAGGCAGTTCGTGCCGGCCTGCAGGCAGATGCGAGCCTGGCGGGGGGCCGCACCGGGGCTGATCGCGTCCTGCAGGGCCGCCGCGTCGAGCATCGCCGTCAGCCCGGTCAGCCACGACCGCCACGGCACGGGCGAGCGCAGCCAGAGCAGCGCGGGGTAGTTCGTGTGGCTCTCCGCGACCGCGGCCGACCAGCGCTCCCACGTCCGGTAGAGGTCCGGCAGCTCGGCCATCGTGCCGAACCGGTGGTGCCGGGAGAGCAGCTCCGGTCCCCAGGCCGGGACACCGGCCCGCGTGGCGAGCAGGGTGACCTCCGTCTCCCGGGCACTGAACGCGGCATAGAGCGTCGGCAGGTAGGCGATCTCCAGGGCGACGACGAGCAGCCCGGTCGCCGGCGGCGACGAACTCGATGCCCTCCGGGCCGTCCTGGTGGAGCGTGACGACACCGAGCGTCGTGATCGACGACGCGGCGACGGCCAGTGAGTGGAGGAGCGACGTGTCGTCGATCGCCCACGCCAGCAGGCCGTAGCCGGCCGTCAGCAGGACCAGCCAGGCCAGGAACAAGAGCACCATGGCCAGCGGGCCGACGAGCCCCATCAGCCGGTCCTGGGCCGCGTAGTCGCCGAGGCGGACGAGCGTCGGCCGCACCGTCTTGGCCAGCCCCTTGGCGATCGCCCGCAGCAGTCGTGACGACGTGACGCGTGGAACGACGAGCGTCGTGAAGACGCTGCCGAGCGTCCCGAGGACGATGACGATGCCGACGACGAGTCCGACTACCCGCACCGGCTCGCTCCCCCGTCGCTCAGGAAGCCGCGCCGGCGCCTTCGGACCGGAGCAGCCGGTCGAGCTCGGCCGCCACGGCCTGCTCGTGCGCCTGCTCGTCCTGGCGGGCCCGCCGCGGGCTCCACCGGCCGCGGGTCAGCCAGATCGTCGGGATGAAGATGACCATCCCGCCGAGGTCGATCCAGAACCAGCGCTGCCACTGGATCGGCGCCTTCGTCGCCCCGTCCCGGAGAGCGGTCAGTTGGGCCTGGTGGGCCGACAGGTAGTTCAACTGGGCGGTGTACGGCTGGACGAGGGCGGTCAGTGTCTTCTCGTACCTGCAGCACCTGGGCCAGCGTGGCCGGGCCGAGCGCCTTGGAGGCCCGGGCCACCGCGGCCAGTGTCCCCTTGGCGGCCGCGGCCAGTGTGGCGGTGTACGGCTGGATCTTGGTCAGGAGCGCCGCGTGGGCCTGGGCGAACGCCACCGACTCGGGTTGCGTCGCCACGAAGTCGGCGATCGACTGGCCGGTGACGTGCTGCTTGGCCGCCTTTGTACTTGTGATGCAGGTAGTCGCCGTCGGCTGGGGGTAACAGATGGCGGCCGCGTACGGCTCGTTGTTGACGACCGGGCTGACGCTGTTGATGACGATCGGCAGGAAGATGAACGAGATGCCGACCGTGAGCCGGAGGATCCAGCCCCACAGCGCCAGGCCCGTGCCGACGAGCGCCGGGTTCTTCGCCTCGACGGTCTCCGTGTAGCTGGCCATCCACGGCGCGTACGTCAGGGAGAGGAAGACGGCGAGGACGGCCGACGTCAGCGCCAACGTCGTCTGGGTGGTGTGCGGGTGGGTGGCGTAGCTGAGGAAGACGATGAGCGTGACGATCGACCCGACCGCCCCGACGAGCATCAACGGCTTGCGCACCTTCAACAGGTCCGAGACGATGCCGACGACGATGAGGGCGATGATGTTGGCCCCCCAGAACCACGTATTGAGCCCGTTGACCTGTGACGTCGTGAAGTTGGTGCCGTTGGTGTTGAGGAACGTCACCGAGTAGTAGATCGTGAAGAAGCCGGCCGCGGCGTAGTAGATCAGCAGGAAGACGGCGATGCCGACCGACGAGCCGACGAGGTCCCACTTGGCGATCTGCCGCCACGGGTGCTCGAGCGCCGCGGCCACCTCGGTCTCCGAGAGGCCGCGGGCCCGGGCCTCGAGCAGCGTGCGGTCCCGGACCGTCACCATCAGCTGGTCGCGGAGCTTCGACGACAGGTCCTTCATGAAGAACAGGCAGACGAGGAACGTGGCCAGCGCGGTCAGGCCGGAGATGATGAACTGGCTCTGCCAGTCGACGAAGTGGCTGAGCGTCCGGTTGGCGACGATGCTCGTGATGAGCGAGCCGGCGACCGGCCCGACCGTCCAGAAGCCCATGGCCGAGGCCCGACCGAGCTGCGGGCTGAAGTCCCGGACCATCGCCGGCGTGGCGACGAGGATCGACCCCTCGACGAGCCCGATGGCGCGAGATGACGATGGCGAACGACCACTCGTTGCCGGCGTTCGGCACGCCGAACGTGACGAGCAGCCCGACGATCAGCAGGCCGTAGATGATGACGTTGGCCCGGCCGAGCTTGTCGGTCTTGCTCGCCGGCAGCGACGCGAACGCGCCGAGCAGGTTCGAGATGATGACGATCCACACGTAGAACGAGAACGTCATGTGGTACGACCGCAGGATGTTCGGCGTCACGCCGGTCTGCGTGTAGTACGTGTAGTAGAGGACGAGCGTCGCCAGCACGGCGACCGCCAGGTAGCCCGTCCTTCGCCCGCTCCCCGGGTACTCGTCGATCTGGTGCCCGAAGAGGAACCGGTACACCGGCCCTCTCCCCCCGGCACTGCTGGCTGGCATGCTCGCCGTCTGCATGGTGGTCATCCTGGCCCCCAGTAGGCCGACGAAAACGGAAAATTGCGGCCTTTGGGGAAACTACTGCACTTTATTGGCGACGGCAGGGACCGGACCGGCGAGACGAGCCAGCCTCGCCGGCCACCCGGTCGCCGGCCAGCAGGCGCCGGGGGACGGCCACCGACCGGGCCCGGACCAGCTCGCCCAGCGCCTTGGCCTGGCCGTCGAGCCGGAGGTTCGATGCCACGCCCCAGCCGAGGATGCCGTGGACGACGAAGTTGACCGCCCGCAGGTTGGCCAGGACGTACCGGTCGACCGGGCAGTCGCCGATCTCCGGCAGCAGTGCCCGGAACCGATCGACGTCGACCGCGTCGAGCAGCCACGCGAAGACGTCGTCGCTCTCCGCCCACAGCCCGACGTTGGCGTTGCCGCCCTTGTCGCCCGACCGGGCGCCGACGAGCACACCGAGCGGGACGTCGATCTCATCGGCGGGCGGCGCACCGGTGGACGGCGCGGTCCCGGTCGCGGCGCCCGTGGTGGCCGAGCTCGTGGCAGCCGCTCCCGGACTTGCCCCACCGGCTTCGAGGTCCGGCTCGGCCGGAGCCGTGCGCCGGACCAGCCACGACTCGTCGACCGCGACCGGCTGCGCCGTCGAGGTCGACGACCGGCCGGACCGCGCCGGCCGCGACGGTCGTCGGCCAGTACCGGGCGACCTCCTGGGCCGGCGTCGGGGCGCCGGTGTAGAACGCGCCGGGATAGCTCGGCCAGGGCGGTCTCGACCGCGGCGGCGGAGAACGACCGGCCGACGAGCGCCTCGTCGTCGCCGCGGACGGCCAGCCGGAGGTAGGCGACGCCGGGACCGTCGACGTCGCCGGACAGCTCGACCGCGGTCTCGTCGAACGCGTCGCGGCCGCCGGGGACCGCGGCCCAGACGGTCGACGCGGCGACGTCGGCCTTGGCCCGGGTCTCGAGCCCGGTCAGGACGAGCGTGACCGCGTTGCGCCAACCACCGGCCAGGTTGGCGGTGACCTTCAGGTCCGGCGGCGGCGGCTCGCCGCGGACGCCGCTGATCCGCACCCGGTCGACGCCGGCCGAGTCCGTCGCGACCTGGACGGTGTCGAAGCGGGCGACCGCGTCGGGGCTCAGGTACCGCGGGCCGGCGATCTCGTAGAGGAGCTGGGCGGTGACCGTCCCGACGGTGACCATGCCACCGGTCCCGGGGTGCTTCGTCACGACGGCCGACCCGTCCGCCGCCAGCTCGACGAGCGGGAAGCCGACCCGGTCGAGGCCGGGGACGTCGTCGAAGAAGGCGTAGTTGCCGCCGCAGCACTGCGCGCCGCACTCGATGACATGGCCGGCGACGACCGCGCCGGCCAGCTCGTCGAGGTCGTCGGGGCCCCACCCGAACGCCCAGATGCCGGGACCGACGACGAGCGACGCGTCGGTGACGCGGCCGGTGACGACGACGTCGGCCCCGGCGGCGAGCGCAGCGGCGATCGGCGCCGCACCGACGTACGCGTTGGCGGTGACGACGTCCGCCGCGGGCGGCAGCTCGTCGCCGGTGTCGAGGTTGACGAACCGCTCCCCCGCGGCCCGCAGCGGGCCGATCCGGCCGGTGAGGTCGTCGCCGCCGACGGACGCCACCCGGACGGCGAGGCCCTGGCGGTCGGCGAGCTCGCGCACCGCGGCCGCACACGCGGCCGGGTCGAGCCCGCCGGCGTTCGAGACGACCTTGATTTCCCGGTCGACGCACGTCGCGAGGACGTCGTCCATGGCGGTCAGGAACGTCCGGGCGTAGCCGCCGGAGCGCTGGCGGGTCTTGTGGAGGATGACCATCGTCAGCTCGGCCAACCAGTCGCCGGTGAGCACGTCGATCGGCCCGCCGTCGACCATCTCGCGGGCCGCGGCCAGCCGGTCGCCGAAGAAGCCGCTGCAGTTGGCGATCCGCAGCGGCCTGGTGGTGGGGCGACGGCTCACGGCGTGACGACGACGAGCAGCTGGCCGGCGTCGACATGGTCGCCGGCGGCCACCGGGACGTCCCGGACGGTTCCCGGACCGGCCGCTCGCAGCGTGTGCTCCATCTTCATCGCCTCGAGCACGACGAGCGGCTGGTCGCGGTCGACGACATCGCCGACCGAGACGAGAACCTGGCCGACCGATCCGGGCAGCGGCGCCCGGCACGACGTTGCCGACGACGTCGCGTCGTCGGCGACGTCGTCGGGGACGGGGACGGCGAATGTCGACTGACCGTCGGCGGAGCTCACCGCGATCGTCCGGCCATGGTCGCGGACACGGTGCCGGACGACGACACCGTCGGCCGCCAGCGCGACCGTGCCGGTCGTCGGACCGGTGATCACGACGTCGGCCGAGACGTCGCGACCAAGCGGCCCGGCCCGGTCGTCGGGCCCCTCGACGACGACCGCGAGCCCACCGAGCGGCCAACTGACCGACACCGACAGTCCACCGCTCGACGCGGTCACGAAGCGGTCGCGGTGGAGGGCGCGGCCGACATTGCGCCAGCCGGACGGGGCGCCGGGGACGAGCGACCGGGCGGCCCGGCGGTGGTCGAGGTAGAGAGCGGCGGCGGCGGCGTGGCGCCGCTGGACGACCGGGTCGACGGCCGCGGCGACGACGTCGCGATGGGCGTCGAGGTAGTCGGTGCGCGTCCGGCCGGCGACGAAGTCGGCCTCGCCGAGGGCCGCGGCGAGCAGGTCGCGGTTCGTCTCGACGCCGTCGAGCTCGAGCCGGCTCCGCACGGCGGCCCGGAGGCGGCCGACCGCGGTGGCGCGGTCGTCGCCCCAGGCGAGGAGCTTGGCGACGAGGTTGTCGTACGCCGGACTGACCGCGCCGCCGGACTCGACGGCCGCATCGACGCGCACGCCGTCGCCATCCGGCCACCGGGCATGGACGACCCGGCCGGGGGCGGGGCGGTAGTCGTGGCGCGGCACCTCCGCGCACAGCCGGACCTCGACCGCGTGGCCCGTCACCGTGATGTCGTCCTGGGTGAACGGCAGCGGCCGGCCGGCCGCCACCGCGAGCTGGAGGCCGACGAGGTCGACGCCGGTGACGAGCTCGGTCACGCCGTGCTCGACCTGCAGCCGCGTGTTCATCTCCAAGAACGCGCACTCGTCGTCGCTGACGACGAACTCGACCGTCCCGACGCCCTCGTAGGCGACGGCCTTCGCCGCGGCGACCGCGGCGTCCCACATCGTCCGGCGGACCGCGTCGGCGACGAGCGTGGCCGGCGCCTCCTCGATCACCTTCTGGTGGCGCCGCTGGACGGAGCAGTCGCGGTCGTAGAGATGAACGGTGTTCCCGTGCTGGTCGGCGACGACCTGCACCTCGACGTGGCGCGGCGCGACAACGTACCGCTCGAGGAAGACCTCGTCGGAGCCGAACGCCGCGGCCGCCTCCCGCCGGGCCGCGGTGACCGCGTCGGAAAGCGCGGCCGGGCCGTCGACCAGCCGCATGCCGCGACCGCCGCCACCGGCCGACGCCTTGACGAGCAGCGGGTAGCCGACATCGTCGCCCAGCTCGGCCAGATCCCCGTCGGCGCCACTGCGCACGACCCGGCTCGCCAGCACCGGCACGCCGGCCGCGGCGACCGCGGCCTTGGCCCGGACCTTGTGGCCCATCAGGGCGATCGCGGCCGGCGGCGGGCCGACCCAGACGAGGCCGGCCGCGAGGCACGCGTCGGCGAAGCCCGCGTCCTCGGAGAGGAACCCGTAGCCCGGGTGGACCGCGTCGGCCCCTGCCGCGACGACGGCGGCGATGACGTTGGCCACGTCGAGGTACGTAGCGGCCGGCGGCCCGTCGCCGAGCGAGACGGCCCGGTCGGCCTCGGCGACGAACGGCGCGTCGCGGTCGTCGTCGGCGAAGACCGCGACGGTCTCGATGCCGAGCGACCGCGCCGCCCGGAAGACGCGGCGGGCGATCTCGCCGCGGTTGGCGACCGCGAGCCGGCGGATCGGGTGGGCCCCCGCCACCGACTTCGGCTCCGCCGACGGGGTGACCATCAATGCCGGACGACCCCGAAGCGGGCCGTCCCCTCGACCGGGGCGGAGTGGACCGCGGTGAGCGCGATGGCGAGGACGGTCCGGGTGTCGCGCGGGTCGATCATCCCGTCGTCCCAGAGCCGACCGGTGGCGAACAGCGCGGTCGACTCCCGCTCGATCTGCGCTTCGGTCGCCGCCCGGAGCTCGACGTCGGCCGCGTCGTCGAACGGCCGACCGGCCGCGTCGGCCGCGTTGCGGCGGACGATCGAGAGCACACCGGCGAGCTGCGTCGGCCCCATCACCGCGATCCGGTGGTTCGGCCACGTGAAGACGAACCGCGGCCGGTAGGCGCGGCCGGCCATCGCGTAGTTGCCCGCGCCGTAGCTCGCACCGACCATCAGCGTGACGTGCGGGACGGTCGAGTTCGAGACCGCGTTGACGAGCTTCGCGCCGTCCTTGATAATCCCGGCCTGCTCGTAGCGCGTCCCGACCATGAAGCCGGTGATGTTCTGGACGAACAGGATCGGCGTGTCGATGCGATTGCAAAGCTCGATGAACTGCGCGCCCTTCTGCGCTTCGGCGGAGAAGAGGATGCCGTTGTTGGCAACGACGCCGAGCGGATAGCCGGCCAGCGTCGCCCAGCCGCAGACGAGCTGCGCGCCGTAGAGCGGTTTGAACTCCTCGAACCGTGACCCGTCGACAACGCGGGCGAGCACCTCGCGAACGTCGAACGGTTGCCGGACGTCGACCGGCGCGACACCGAGCAGCTCGGCCGCGTCTGCGTCCGGCGGCTCCGGCGGCGCGAGCGGTCCGGGACCGCGCCGGGCCCAGTGCAGGTGGCCGACGACGTGGCGAGCTTGGCGGAGCGCGTCGACCTCGTCGGTCGCCAGGTAGTCGCAGAGCCCGGACACCCGGGCGTGCATCGCCGCGCCGCCGAGCGCTTCTTCGTCCGCGTCCTCGCCGATCGCCATCTTGACGAGCGGCGGCCCGCCGAGGAAGACGCGGGCCCGGCCGTCGACGAAGATCGTGTAGTCGCTCATCCCCGGCAGGTACGCGCCGCCGGCCGTCGACGACCCGAAGACGACGCAGATCGTCGGGATGCCGGCCGCGGAGAGCTGCGTGAGCCGCCGGAACTGCTCGCCACCGGGCACGAAGACGTCGGCCTGGCGCGCCAGGTCGGCCCCGCCGGACTCGACGAGCAGGACGAGCGGCAGCCGGTTCGTCGCCGCGACGTCCATCGCCCGCAAGAGCTTGCGGATCGTCGTCGGGCTCGTCGTCCCGCCGCGTACCGTCGGGTCGCTGGCGATGACGACACACTGCGTGCCCGCGACCTCCGCCACCGCGACGACGACGCCCCCACCGAGCGGGTCCTCCGTTGTCGCGCCGGCCAGCGGTGACAGCTCGAGCACCGGCGTCCCCGGGTCGACGAGCCCTTCGACCCGCTCCCGGGCCAGCAGCTTGCCTCGCGCCCGGTGCCGCTCGACGTAGTGGTCGCCCCCGCCTTCGAGCACCCGGTCGTGCAGGGCGCGCACGTCCGCGACCATCGCCGCCATCGCGTCACGGTTCGCCGCGTACGCCGCGCTCGAGGTGTCGAGCCGGCTCCGGAGGATCATTCGACCACCCAGCGGGCCGGTCGCTTCTCAATGAACGCAGCCATGCCCTCGATGCCGTCCGCCGACGCGAACAGCTCGTCCGACAGCGCCTCGGCCGCGGCGATCGCGTCGTCCCACGCATCGGCTGCGCCGGTGCCCGGCGCGCCGACGGCCGGCCAGCCGGTCAGCTCCTTCGTCGCGGCCACCGCGGCGGGCGACGAGCGGAGCACCGACGCGACGACGCCGGCCACCCAGCCGTCGACGTCGTCGGTAACGGTGGTGAGCAGGCCGGCCGCCGCGGCGTCCGCCGCGCCGAACGGCTCGCCGGTCAACGCGTAGCGGGCGAACGCCCGGCGATCCATGACGCGGAGTCCGGGGACTGCAATGACCGCCGGCGCCACGCCGACGCGGACCTCGCTGAACGCGAACGTCGCCGACGGCGCGGCGACGGCCAGGTCGCACGCGGCGACCAGCCCGACGCCGCCGCCGCGGACGTCGCCGTTGACCCGGGCGATTACCGGCTGCGGCAAGCCGACCAGGCAGGAGAGCACGTCGGGCAGCGATGCCGGACCGTCGGTCTCGCCGTCACCCTCCCCCGCCGGTCCCTCGACCGCTGGTCCGCCGACCATCGACCCGTCGACCACCGGGCCGCTGTCGGGGGGATGCAGCCGCTCATGGAGGTCGACGCCGGAGCAGAACGCCGTGCCTTCGCCGGTGAGGACGACGACGCGGACGTCCGGATCGGCCTGCGCGCCGTGCAGCGCGTCGCGCAGCTCCCGCAGCAGGCCGGACGAGAGCGCGTTGCGGTTGTGCGGCGAGTCGAGCATCAGCGTCGTCACCGGGCCGCGGCGGTCGACCCGGACCCTCGGCCGACCGGCGTCGTCGTCTGCCACGGGCCCGAGTGTACGGCTCCCGTCGCCGGCTACCCGGGTTGACGGCGGAACAGCGCCTGGCCGCCGGCCGACGCGACGAGCCGCCGGGCCGGGGACCAGAGCCGCCCGTGCCAGCCGACGAGCCCGTCGCCGGCCACCGGGCTGTGGCCGTCAGCCAGCAGCCAGGCCGCGTCGGGGGCCGGTTCGTGGAACGCGACCGAGAGGTCGAGGCTCGGCGCGGTGTACGGCGCGTCCCGCCACGCGTGGTGCTGGTAGGCCGACGGCCAGCCGACGACGTCGAGCACGACGACGCTCCGGGCCGCGTCGACCCACGGGTCCTCGAACGTCGCCACCGGCCGGAACCGCAGCCACGTCTGCCAGTGCGGCGGCCGCGGCTCCCTCGGCGGCCACTCGCCGCGGGGCGCCACCGGACGGGCGTCGAGGTTCCGCCAGAACGGGAATGGTGGCCACCGGTCCGGGTCCAGGTCGTCCATCGACGGCAGGCCGTCCGGACCGGCGACGTCCGGCGGGTTCACCACGTGATGGGCCAGCCCGTCGACGTCGCCGATCGACCAGACCTCTGCCGTGAGCACCGGCCGGTCGTCCTGCGTGACGACCACCCGCTGGGACAGTGCCGTCCGGGCCGCCCGCTGGACCGTGACGGTGATGTCGACCGGCTCGAACCGGGCGACCGACAGGTAGTGGCAGGCGAACGTCGCCGGCCGCCGGAACGGGCTCGCCGCCCCGGCCGCCCGGAGCGCCACCGCGGCGACGTAGCCGCCCATCGGGCCCCAGATCTCCCAGTCCGGCGAGAGCGTCGCGATGAACCGGCCCGCACCGGTCGCGACGCCACCATCGGCCGCGGCGTCGACGTCGACGTCGACGTCGACGTCGACGTCGACCCGGCGAACCGCGGTGTCCGCCGCCAGGTCACCCACGGCGACGGCGGCTCCAGCGAGCGGCGATCCACGGCGCGGCGGCGATCAACAACCAGCAGTACTTCGCCGCGTCCGTGTTGACCCACGCCACGCCGATCGAGACGGCGACGACGACCGAGACCGCCCCCGCCCGGACCCGGCCGGCCCGGATCAGCTCCGGCGTCGCGCTCGCCTTCATCAGGCCCCATCGGCCGCCGAAGATGCCGACCGCCTGGGTGGCCAGGCTGGCCAGCAGCAGGTTGATCGCGAAGAGGTCGACCGCCAGCGGGTTCGACCCGTAGTCGCCGAGCAGGTTGCTCGTGAACGGCATGATCGTGATCGTGAAGAGGAACGCGAAGTTCCACCACGCCAGCCCCTCGTGGTGGCCGCTCACGTGCCGGAACACCCGGTGGTGGGCCAGCCAGAACTGCGCGATCACGTAGAACGAGATGGCATAGCTGACGAACTCGTCTCCCTCGGAAAAGAGGTCCTTCTTCAGCAGCGACGCCGAGTTCTCCTGACCGACCGGGAGATGGGGCACCGTCAGCTGGAGGACGAGCAGCGTCAGCGCGATGGCGACGACGCCGTCGGTGAGGCTCAGCAGCCGCGCGACGCTCGGGAGGTCCTCGTCGTCCGGTCGCCCGTCCACCGGCCGGCCGGCCATGGTGTCCGGTTCGACGGGCAGGTCGGCCATTGCCGATCGATCTTCCCAGACCGCCCCGGCCGGACCGGGGATCACTCGAACGGCAGCTGCGGTGCGTCGGCCAGCGACGCCGGGCCGCGCCTACGGCCGGCGCCGCGGCCTTGCGGCGGGAAGACCTGCTCGGGCCGGAACGACCGGAGCAACCGGGCGCCCGGCCGGCCGCCGACGACCTCGATCCACTCGTCGCCGGACTGCATGTTCGTGACGTGGGCGACGAACGTCCACGTCGCCGAGCGCAGGCGCGTGCCCTCGACGACGACCGCGTCGCCGGCCCGGATGCCCGACCACGTCGCCGCCCGGGCGAGATGGCCGACCGGCGTCTCGGTGGTAACAGGCGAGCCCTTGGCGCGGCGGGGGGTCATTGCCCCCATCATCGCCCACCGTCACACCCGACCCGTAGCCTGGGTGGCGATGCCACTGGCCCCGCCCCGATCACTGTCGCCCTCGAAGGTGACGTCGTTCACGAGCTGCCCGCTGGCCTTTCGGCTGACGATCATCGACCGGCTGCCCGAGCCCCCCTCCGCGGCGGCCGTCAAGGGGACGCTCGTCCACTCCGCCCTCGAAGGGCTGATCTGGCACCACCCGCCCGGCGGCCGGGACCGTCCGGCGGCCCTGGCCGAGCTGGCATCCGCCTGGGAGGCGCTGCAGGCCGATCCCGAGTTCGCCGACCTCGGCCTCGAGCCAACGGAGGCCGAGGCGTTCCGGGCCGACGCGGAGGTCCTGGTCGGGCACTACTTCGACCTCGAGGACCCGGACCGCGTCCGCGCCGTCGGCGTCGAGCTCGGCCTGGAGACCGACGTCGACGGGCTGCGGCTCCGCGGCATCATCGACCGGCTCGATCTCAACGACGACGGCGAGCTGGTCGTCGTCGACTACAAGACCGGGCGGGCCCCGTCGGCCCGCTTCGAGCAGGGCAAGATGACCGGCGTCCACACCTACGCGCTCCTCTGCGAGCAGGTGCTCGGCCGCCCCCCGGCGGAGGTCCGCCTGCTCTACCTGCGGGACCGGGTCACGATCACGGCCGTCCCGAGCGAGCAGTCCATCCGCGGCCAGCGCCGCCGCACCGGGGCCGTCTGGCAGGCCATCGAGCGGGCGTGCGACCGTGACGACTTCCAGCCGCGGCCGTCGACCCTCTGCCGGTTCTGCCACTTCCAAGCGATCTGCCCGGCCCAGGCCGGTGGCCAGGCCACCGCCGAGGTTGCCGCCACCGTCGAGATCGCTCCCCCCACCCAAACCGCCACTCCGGCCAAGGCCTCCTGACCGGCCCGGCTGGGCAACGCTGCGCCGGCCCGGAGTGGTGCCGGTGCCCGGCAGCGGTGAAGATGGTCGGATGTTCGACAGGATCGACAAGGCCGCGGACGCGTTCTTCGACCGCTACCGAGGCCGACGGGGCCCGGACGCCGCGGCGGCCGCGCTGTCGAACCTCGCGGACTACGGGATCGTCTGGGTCGTGCTCGCCGGCGGCAAGGGCCGTCGGCGGGGAGACGCGAGGCGGCGGGCGGCCGAGGCGCTGACGTACTCCGGCATCGTCTCGTTCGGTGTCAACAAGGTCGTGAAGGCCGTCGTCCAGCGGGAGCGCCCGGAGAACAGCCTCCAGCTCGGTTCGGTAGCGGTCCGGCCGCCGAGCAGCAGCAGCTTCCCGAGCGGCCACACGCTCGCCGCGTTCTCGACGGCCGTCGTGCTGCCGACCACCCCGGCCGGCACCGCGGCGTGCATCGCCTTCGCGTCCGCGGTCGCGGTCAGCCGGGTCCACCTCCGCCACCACCACGCCAGCGACGTCCTCGGCGGCGCGGCCATCGGCGCCGCCCTCGGCCTCGTCGGCCGACAGCTCCTCCGCCGTCGTGGTCGGGACTGAGCGGCCGGGAATGAGCGGCCACGGTCAACGGTTGTAGCAGCTATGGCTGTCTTTTCCGTTACCTGGGACTACCTCTGCCCGTTCGCTCGCAACGCCCACGAGCACCTGCTGGCCGGATTGGACGGCGGCGCGCCGTGGGACGTCACGTTCTCGCCGTTCTCGCTCATCCAGAACCACGTGGCGGAGGGTGAGCCGCCGATCTGGGATGCCCCGAACCACGCCGCGGGGCTGAAGGGGTTGCTGGCCCTGCAGGCCGGCGTCGTCGTCCGCGACCGGTTCCCGGACCAGTTCCACCAGGTCCATCGGGACCTCTTCGCCGCTCGCCACGACGACGGGCGGGATCTCGCCGATCCGGCAGTCGTGACGGGCGTGCTCGACCGGGCGGGCGTGCCCGCGGCAACCGTGCTCGCCGCCATCGACGACGGCTGGCCGCTCGACGAGATCCGGCAGGCCCACGAGGCGTCGGTCAAGGAACACCAGATCTTCGGAGTGCCGACGTTCGTGATCGACGATCGCGCCGTCTTCGTCCGCCTGATGAGCCGGCCGGACGGCGACGCCGACTTGGCCCGGCGGACCATCGACGCCGTCGTCGACCTCATCGCGGAGCGGCCGGAGATCAACGAGTTCAAGTACACGTCGATCCCACGGTAGGCCCCTGATACGGGGTTTCGCCCCCTCCGTGAGGATGATGCCGCCGGCCGGCGTTTCATCCGGTCGGCCGACGATTTCGCCCCAGCCGCCGGCGTACAACTGCTCCCATGGAGCACTTTCTCGTCACCTGGGGTTACGTGGCCGTGTTCGCGGCCACGTTCCTGTCGTCGATGTGCCTGCCCGTCGGTTCCGAGATCGCGATCGGCTACTCCGGCGCGCTGGCCAGCGGGCAACTGACGACGGGCGGCCACATGCAGCTGGGGCTGGTGATCGTCGTCGTCACGGCCGGCGAGGTCGCCGGGTCGTGCGTGGGCTACCTGATCGGCCGGTTCGGCGGCCGGCCGCTGGTCGACCGGGCCGGCCGCTACGTCCTGTTGACCCACAAGGACCTCGACCGGGCCGAGGCCTGGTTCGCCCGCCGTGGCGAGCCGTTCGTCCTCTTCGGCCGGTTCGTCCCGCTACTGCGGTCGTTCGTCTCGCTGGCGGCCGGTCTGGGCGAGATGGCGTTCGGGAAGTTCCTGGCGTTCACCGTCGTCGGCTGCGCCATCTGGGCCGCCGCCCTCGCCGGTATCGGGTACTCGCTCGGCGCGAGCTGGCACCACGTCCTCCAGGCGTTCAGCTATGCCGGCTACGTCGTCGGCGCCCTGATCGTCCTGGCCGTCGCCGGCGCTGTCGTCCACCGGCTCCGTGCGGTCCGGGCCGAGAAGGTCGCTCAGGTCCGTGTCCCGGCCGAGATCGACGCCTGAACCGTGGCTGCGACGTTGATCGACCGGGCGAAGACGCTGACCCGGATCGACTTCTCGCCGACCGGTCGGCCACCGTCCGCGATGTGGGTGACGGTGGCGACGATGGCGTCGATCGTCGGGTCGCTGCTCGTCGATGCGCTGCTCGTCGGCGTCGGCCAGGCCGTCTTCTCGTCGACGAAGGGCTACGCCCACTTCCAGTTCTCCGACTACGGCAAGCTCACGGTGATCGGCGTCGTCGTCGCCGGCCTGGCGTGGCCGGTCGTCACGCGGCTCACGTCGGCCCCGAGGTGGGTGTACTTCCGCCTGGCCGTCGCCGTGACCATCGTCCTCTGGCTCCCGGACCTCTACATCCTGGCCAAGGGCCAGCCGGCGAAGGCTGTCGCGGTGCTCATGGTCATGCACCTGGCGATCGCGGTCGTCACGTACAACTGCGTCGTCCGGCTGGCCCCAGTGCGTCGGAGGCCGACGACCAGCTAGCCGCGCCGGTCGTTCGGCCGGACGAGCCCGGCCTCGAACGCGAAGATCACCGCCTGGACCCGGTCGCGCAGGCCGAGCTTCGACAGGACGCGGCTGACGTGCGACTTGATCGTGGCCTCGGAGAGGTAGAGCCGGTCGGCGATCTCCTGGTTCGACAGCCCCTCGGAGACGGCGACGAGCACCTCCCGCTCCCGGTCGGTCAGGAGCTGGAGCCGGCCGTCCGAGCTCTGCGCCGGGTCCGGCAGGAGCGGGCCGAGCTCGTCCAGGAGGTGCCGGGTGACCTGCGGGGAGAGGACCGCGTCGCCACCGGCGACCCTTCGGATGGCGTTGACGAGCTCGGCCGGCCGGACGTCCTTGAGCAGGAACCCGCTCGCGCCCGCCCGGATGGCGCCGAACACGTAGGCGTCGAGGTCGAACGTCGTCAGCACGAGCACCCGGACTTCCGGCGTGTCGGCGACGATCCGCCGCGTCCCCTCGATGCCATCGACCCCGGGCATACGCACGTCCATCAGGACGACGTCGGGACGGTACGTACCGGCCAACTCGGCCGCGGCCGCGCCGTCGCCGGCCTCGGCGATGACCTCGATGTCCGGACTCGGCCTCGAGGATCATCCGGAACCCCTGGCGCAGCAGCGGCTGGTCGTCGACCAGCACGACCCGGATCGTCACCGGGCGACCGGCAGCGATGCCGTCACGAGCCAGCCCCCGGCCGGCTCCGGTCCGGCCGACAGCCGGCCGCCGTGCATCGCCGCCCGTTCGGTCATCCCCGTCAGCCCGTGACCGCTGACCGCCGGGCCGGCGCCGGTCCCGTCGTCGTGGACGCGCACGGTGACCGTGGCCGGCCCGTACTCGATCCGTACGTCGACGGTCGACGCCGCGGCGTGCTTCAACGTGTTCGTCAGCGCCTCCTGGACGATCCGGTAGATCGACAGCTCGAGGGCGGCCGGGAGGTTGGGCACGTCGCCGACGACGGTCGGTTCGACGACGAGGCCGGTCCGGCGGACCTGCCGGTACAACGAATCGAGATCGTCGAGGCCGGGGAGCGGACCGAGGTCCGCCGTTTCCTCCGTCCGTAGCGCGGCCAGGACGACCCGCATGTCCTGCAACGCTTCCCGCCCGACGTCGGCGACCTGCCGGATCGCCGCGGCCGCGTCGTCCGGGTCGGGCGTCACCGACGCCGCGTCGGCCAGCGTGATCACGACCGAGAGACTGTGGGCGACGACGTCGTGCATCTCGCGGGCGATCCGCGCCCGCTCCTCGGCCGCGCTGATCGCCGCCTGCTGGTCCCGCTCGAGCTCCAACCGGGCCGCCCGCTCGTCCATCCAGCCGAGGTACTGGCTCCCGGACCGCACCGCCAGGCCGCCGCAGACCGCCGCCGCGACGAGGCCGGTCAGGAAGACGAACGACCGCGGCTCGTCGCCGCCCGGCGACCAGCGGATCGTCGCCATGGCGACGCCGGCCTCGACGACGACCGTCGACGCGACGATACGCGACGGCCGCTCGTGAACGGCCACGGTGTAGAGCGCCACCAGCAGCGCCACGTCGGCGAGCACCCGGATGTCGACGAGCCACTGGACGAGCGCGACGGCCGCCACGACGGCCATCACCGCAGTCGGCCACCGCCGCCGCCAGATCAGCGGGGCGAGCAGCGCGGCCTGGAGGAACCCGGCCCCGACGCCGGTCCCCCGCGGCACCAGCCACACCGTGCAGACGACGAGCAGACCGGCCGCCAGCGCGGCGTCGACGACCGTCGGCCGCTCGTTGACGAGACGCCGGGCGACGCCGAAGGTGCCACGGCTGCCGTCCCACCCGATTCGCCGGGCAATCCACGCGGCCGCCGACTCGCTGCGGGTCGGCGGTCGATCTCGGTCGGCGATGGTCGCCACGGCTCGCCTCCCGGGCTGGACGGCCGGTGGACGCATCCAGGCGCTGTCGATATCGGCAAAGGCCACCATCACGATACTGCCAGGCCCTGGTCACGCCATCGTCGGTCGTCAGGATGAACTCGAATCATCCTCAAGGCGGTCGTCCCGCTGTCACCGGTCGTTCAGGATGGGCGGCATGGACGCCGTCTCGACCCATGGGCTGACGAAGCGGTTCGGCACCCGGACTGTCGTCGACGACCTGGCGCTCGCCATCCCCGCCGGCTCGGTCTGCGGGTTCGTCGGCCCGAACGGGGCGGGCAAGACGACGACGATCCGCATGCTCCTCGGCCTCGTCCGGCCGAGCGCGGGCACCGGCACCGTGCTCGGCGTCGACCTGGCCGACCCGCCGAGCTACCTCGGCCGGGTGGGCGCGCTGATCGAAGCACCGGCGTTCTACCCGCAGCTCAACGGACGCGACAACCTGCAGGCCCTGGCCCGTCTCGGGCGGATCTCGGCCACGGTGATCGACCCGGCACTCGAGCAGGTCGGCCTGCTCGGCCGGGCAGGCGACCGTTACGGGGCGTACTCGCTCGGCATGAAGCAGCGGCTCGGCATCGCGGCCGCGCTGCTCAACGGACCGGAGCTGCTCATCCTCGACGAGCCGAGCAACGGGCTCGACCCGGCCGGCATCGTCGAGATGCGCGGCCTCATCCGGTCGCTGGCCGGCGACGGCATGACCGTCTTCGTCTCGAGCCACCTGATCGGCGAGATCGAGCAGATCTGCGATCAGGTCGTCGTCATCCGCTCCGGCCGCCTCGTCCACCAGGGACCGGTCGCCGCGCTCCGGGCGTCCCGGCGGGCCGATGTCGCCGTCCGGCCGGAGCACGGGAGCGACACCGCCCCGCTCCTCGCCGTGCTCGAGCGCGCCGGGCTACCGGCCCGCCTCGACGTCGACCTGATCGTCGTCGAGACGAGCGCGGCGGCGGTCAACCGGTTGGCCATGGAGCACGGGATCGTGCTCGTCCACCTGGCCGAGCAGCGGCGAAGCCTCGAAGACGCCTTCTTCGACCTCACTGGCGACGGGCATGCTGGCGACGGGCATGAGCTGGCCGAGGTCGGCTGATGGTCTGGGCCGCGTTCCGCAGCGAATGGACGAAGCTCCGGCGGCCGTCACTGCTGGTCTCGACGATCGCCGGTCTCGCCGCCGCGGCGTCGCTGTTCGTCGTCCTCCTCTTCGCCCAGGCGCACGCCCGGGGCGGCTCTCCAAGCCTCGCCACGCTGGCCCGGCCGGACGGGCTCGTCCAGGGGGTCGACCGGGTCGCGGTCCTCCTCGGCATCGTCGCCTTCGGCATCGCGGCCGCGCAGATCGCCGGCGAGTACGGCCTCGGCACGCTGCGCCAGCTGCTCGTCCGTCAACCCCGCCGGCTCGTCCTGCTCGCCGGCAAGCTGCTCGGGATCGTCAGCTTCCTCGTGCTCGCCCTTGTCGTCGCGGCCGTCGCGGCCATGGTCGTCGCCCTCGTCGCCGCCCACGCCCGACACGTCCCAACGGCCGCCTGGTTCACGTCGACGGGCATCGGCGACCTCCTCCGGGAGCTCGGCGACCTGACGCT
This sequence comes from uncultured Actinomycetota bacterium, assembly GCA_963745595.1. Lineage (GTDB taxonomy): Bacteria > Actinomycetota > Acidimicrobiia > Acidimicrobiales > RAAP-2 > DASZUK01. The sequence continues at coordinate 199,119 of CAVUYB010000010.1, forward strand.
TGCCGTCGTCGGGTTCTCGGTCCTCGGCTTCGCGGTCGGCCTCTTCCTCCGCTCGTCGGTGTCCGCGGTGATCGTCGGCTTCGCCTGGCTGCTGCCGATCGAGGCCGTCATCATCCGGATCGTCCCCGGCGCGCTCGGCTGGCTCCCCGGCTCCGCCCTGCAGATCGTCGCCGAAGGCGGCACCGCCGGCTTCGGCTACAGGAAGGCGATAGCCGTCGCCACGGCCTACGCCGCGGTCGCCGTCGTCGCCACCGCGGTCGCGTTCACCCGGCGAGACGTAACGGCCTGATGCGCGCAGAACGGTAGGTTCCGGCGGGAGACCCGAGCAGGAGGATCCCGCCATGGCCGAGTACCGGTTCGTCACCTACGAGGAGATCGACGACGGGACGATCGTCCGGATCCTCCTCAACCGCCCGGAGACCCGCAACGCCCAGAGCCGGGGCCTCCTGGTCGACCTTGACCGGGCGTTCATGGCCGCCGAAGCGGACGACCGCGTCCGGGTCGTGATCCTCGGCGGCCGGGGGTCGATGTTCTCGGCCGGCCACGACCTCGGCTCCGCCGAAGCCCTCGGCGAGCTCGATCCCGGACCCGGTCAAGACCCGACCGCCCGGACCAACGGCGGGACCCGGGAGGGCGCCGAGAAGCGGATGCTGCAGGAGTGGCACTACTACTACCGCAATACCCTCCGGTGGCGAGACCTCCGCAAGATCACCGTTGCCCAGGTCCACGGCCCCGTCTACGCGGCCGGCCTGATGCTGATGTGGGCCTGCGACCTCATCGTCGCCGCCGACAGTGCCACCTTCGTCGATCCGGTCGGCGTCCGGTTGGGGATGTGCGGCATGGAGTACTTCGCCCACCCCTGGGAGCTCGGCCCCCGGCGGGCCAAGGAGCTCCTGCTGACCGGCGACGCCATCGACGCCGACGAGGCCCACCGGATCGGCATGGTCTCGAAGGTCTTCCCGGCTGCCGACCTGTCGGAGCGGACGGTCGAGTTCGCCCGACGGATCGCCGCCCGGCCGACGGTGACGGCGCTGCTCATCAAGGAGTCGGTCAACCAGTCCGTCGAGAACATGGGGTTCCTCAACGCCCTCCAGGCCTGCTTCACCCTGCACCAGCTCAACCACTCGCACTGGGCCGAGGTCAACGACGACCACGCCCCGCGGGGACGCCCCGAGCACGGCGTCCCCGACTGGCGGAATCCCCCGCCGATCGGCCGGGCGGTGAAGGACCGGGTGGAGAGCTCAGGCTGAGCTCTGGGCGGCCAAGAGGGCTTCGGTCCGCTCCCGCTCGTGGCCGACGATCGCCGCGACGAAGTCGGTCGCGCCAGCGTCGGCCAGGCGGCGCAGGCCGCGAGCGACGTCGTCTTCGGTCCCGACCAGGGCGATGTCCGACGGCCGCTCGGCCCCTTCGCGGTCGAGCATCGCCCGGTACGACGGGAGTGTCGGGTAGATGGCGAACGCCCGGTCGATCCGTTCCTTCGCCTCGGCCGCCGAATCGGTGACGGTCACCGGCAGCGAGACGACGACCCGCGGCGGCGGCCGGCCGGCAGCCTCGGCGGCGGCGGTGATCGTCGGGACGATGTGGTCGGCGATCGTCCCCGTCCCGGTCATCCACGTCACGGTCCCGTCGGCGACCGTGCCGGCCAGCTGCAGCATCCTCGGGCCGAGGGCGGCCGCCAGCACCGGCGGGGCCGGCGCGTCCGGAATCTCGAGCGGGCCGTACGTCCGGGCCGTGACGACCTCGCCGGCCGCCTGGACGGCCTCGCCGCGGACGAGTGGCAGCAGCGCCGACAGGTACTCGCGCAGATAGCGGGCCGGCCGGTCGTAGCTGAGACCCCAGAGGCCCTCGACGACGACCTGGTGGGACAGTCCGACGCCGAGCACCAGGCGGCCGCCGGTCGCGGCCTGCACGGTCAACGCCTGCTGGGCCATGACCTGCGGATGGCGGCTGTAGACCGGCACGACACCGGTCCCGAGCTCGATCCCCGGGACCTGCGCCCCGACGATGCCGAGCATCGTCGAGCGCGTCGTAGCCGAAGATCTGCACCGCCCAGGCCGACTCGAGCCCGACGGCCGCGTATCGCCGGACCTGCTCGACCACCGCGCCCAGCGGCTGGCCGACATCGATCAAGGCGCCAATGCGCATGGGGCTCCTTCGCTATCCTGCCGAGCGTGACCGACCCTATCGGCATCGTCGGGGCCGGCCAGCTCGCCCGGATGCTCGGCGAGGCGGCCAGCGCCCTCGGCCTCCGGACGGTCGTCCTGGCCGAGCACCCGACCGACGCGGCCGTCGGCATCGCCACCGACGTCGTCCCCGGCGGGCCGACGGTCGAGGCCGACCTGCGGGCGCTCGCCGAGCGGGCGCCGATCGTCACGTTCGACCACGAGCAGGTCGATCTCGACGTGCTCGCCCGGGTCGAGGCGTCCGGAACGATCGTCCGGCCGGGCCTGCGCACGTTGCAGATGGCGACCGACAAGCTCGAGATGCGCACCCGCCTGGCCGCCGCCGGTGTCCCGGGCCCGGCGTTCGCCGCGTTGGCGGCCGACGACCCGGTCGGCGCGGTCCGGAAGTTCGCCGACGACCACGGTTGGCCGGTCGTGATCAAGGCCGCCCGCGGCGGGTACGACGGCAAGGGCGTCTGGCCGGTCAGCGGCCCCGACGACGCGGCCGCGGTCGGCCGGGCGGCCACCGGCCCGCTGCTCGTCGAGGAGCTCGTGCCGATCGACGTGGAGCTGGCCGTCCTCGTCGCCCGCCGACCCGACGGCGAGACGGTCACGTGGGCGCCGGTCGAGACGACCCAGGTCGACGGCGTCTGCCGAGAGGTGCTCGTGCCCGGCCGGCTCGACCGGGCGGTCGCCGACGCCGCGGTGGCGATCGGTCGGCGGGTGGCCGACGTCGCCGACGCGGTCGGCGTGCTGGCGATCGAGCTGTTCTGGGCCGGCGGCCAGCTGCTCGTCAACGAGATCGCGGCCCGGCCGCACAACTCCGGCCACTGGACGATCGACGGGGCGGTCACGTCGCAGTTCGAGAACCACCTGCGGGCGGTCCTCGACCTGCCGCTCGGATCGACCGGACCGACCGCGCCGGCCGTCGCCAGCGTCAACGTCTTCGGCGACCCGGACGGGACCGATCCGGCCTCGGTTCTCGCCGCCGGCCTCGCGGTCGACGGCGCCCACGTGCACCTCTATGGCAAGGAACCCCGTCCAGGACGCAAACTGGGTCACGTGACGGTCTGTGGAGACGACGCCGACGACGTGCGCAGCCGGGCGTGGACGGCCGCCCTGGCCCTCGGGACGCCCGACCGGAGGACCCCGTGACCAGCCCGCTCGTCGCCGTCGTCATGGGCAGCTCGTCGGACTACCCGGTCATGGAGGGCGCGGTCGAGGCGCTCGACCGCTTCTCGGTTCCCCACGAGGTCCGCGTCGTCTCGGCCCACCGGACCCCCGACGACATGCTCGCGTTCGGCCACGATGCGGCCGGGCGGGGCCTCCGGGTCATCATCGCCGGCGCCGGCGGCGCGGCCCACCTCCCCGGCATGCTCGCCGCGGTGACGACGCTGCCGGTCATCGGCGTCCCGGTCGCCCTCGCCAACCTCGACGGCCTCGACTCGCTGCTCTCGATCGTCCAGATGCCCCGCGGCGTCCCGGTGGCGACGGTCGCGGTCAACGGCGCCCGCAACGCCGGCCTGCTCGCCGTCCGCATCCTCGGCGCCGCCGACCCCGCCCTGGCCAATGAGATGGCCGCGTTCCAACGGGAGCTGGCCGAACAGGCCCGCGCCCAGAACGACGACCTCGGATGACGCTCGCCGAGCGGCTCGGGTACGCGGCCGACGCCAAGCTGCTGATCGTCAGCGCCGACGACCTCGGCTTCTGCCACGCGGCCAACGTCGGCGTCTACGAGACGCTCCGGACCGGCCTCGTGACGAGCGCCGGCCTCATGGTCCCCTGCCCGTGGGCCCGCGAGGCGGCCGCCCGCTACCGCGGCGAGGACATCGGCGTGCACCTGACCGTCAACGCGGAGTTCGAGCTCTACCGCTGGGGGCCGATCACCCACGCGCCGTCACTGCTCGGCGGCGACGGCGGGTTCCCGCAGACCATGGAAGACGTCTGGGACCACGCCGACCTCGACGAGGTCCGCCGGGAGTGCCGGGCCCAGATCGAGCGGGCGATCCTCTGGGGCTTCGACGTCAGCCATCTCGACACGCACATGGGCACCCTCCAGCTCCGGCCGGAGTTCTTCGACGTCTGCCTCGACCTCGCCGTCGACTTCCGCCTGCCGCTCCGCATGCCGAGCCCGGCGATGGAGGAGCTCTTCGGCTTCCCCGCCCGCGAGGTCGCGGCCGAGGCCGGGATCGTCTTCACCGACGACCTCGTCTTCGCGTCGACCCGCGCCGCCCTCGAAGAGGGCCTGACGGCGCTGCGGCCCGGTGTGACCGAGCTCTGCCTCCGCCCAGCCGTCGACAGCCCCGAGCTCCGGGCGATCGCCCCGGACTGGCCCAACCGGGTCGACGACCACCGGCTCGTCTGCGAGGACGGGTTCCTGCGCCGCGCCGTCGAGGCCGCCGGCGCCACGCTCGTCGGCTACCGGGCGCTGCGGAACCTCGCCCGGAGCTGAATGGTCCGCTCGGTCCGGGTCGTCGTCCTCGTCGTCGTCCTGGCCACCGCGGTCTCGCTGATCCTCGCCCAGAGCGCCGGCGCCATCCACCTGGCCTGGCTCGGCAACGGCGGTTAGTCGAGACCGGCGAAGAGGTCGTCTTCGACAACCCCCGTCCCGGCCGGGCCGACCCGGCTGCGGGCGAGGAAGTAGTCGTCGTACGGGTGGAGCGTCCGCAGCACCTCCGGCGGCAGGCCGAACCAGAACGGCGACGTCGGGTCGACCTGAGTGGCGTGGGCCCGGAGCGCGTCCGCCCGGACGTCGGCGAAGCCGGTCAGGTCGATCGACGTCGTCTGCGGCTCTGTCCGCTGCATCCGGGCCAGCCACTGGTCGTCGAACGGCGATTCGAGCCCGAGCTCGAGGAACTTCTCGTGCATCGCCAACATCCGGCGCCGCGGCCAGACGGTGTAATACAGCTTCGACGGCGCCCACGGCGGCCCGGCCTCCGGGTAGCGCGACGGGTCACCGGCCGCGTCCCAGGCGATCATCGTGATCTCGTGGACCCGGAGGTGGTCCGGGTGGGGGTACGCGGTCTGCTCCTCCGGGTACGTGACGACGACCTGGGGCCGCGCGTCCCGGATAACCGCGACGAGCCGTCCGACGGCCTCGTCGAGCGGGGCGTTGGCGAAGGCGTCCGGCTGCTTGTTCGCCTCCGTGTCCGGCATCCCGGAGTCTCGGTAGCCGAGCATGACGACGTCGTCGTAGCCGATGATCTCCGTCGCCCGGGCCAGCTCACCGACGGCGGACCGCGGCCAGGTCGGCCCGGATCTCCGGCTTGTCCATCGCCGGGTTCAAGATGTCGCCCTCCTCGCCGCCGGTGCAGCAGACGAGCACCGTGCGAACGCCGGCCGCGTGGTAGCGGGCGACCGAGCCGGCCCCCTTCGACGACTCGTCGTCCGGGTGGGCGTGGACCGTCAGCAGGCACCGGTCGGGCATCCCCGGAGGCTATAGGGCGGCCGTGCCCCACTGGTCCCGTGCGGGCTTTATGCTCGGATGGAAGCCGTTTCGAGGAGGATGACACGTGCCAGGCGTCTGGGAACGGACCAAGAACATCTTTCAGGCCAAGGCGAACAAGGTCCTGGACAAACACGAGGATCCTCGTGAGACGCTCGACCTGTCGTACGAGAAGCAGCTCGACAGCCTCCAGAAGGTCCGCCGGAGCGTCGCCGACGTCGCGACCGCCCGCAAGCGGATCGAGCTCCAGGCCGGCCAGCTCCAGAAGCAGGCCGACAAGCTGCAGGACCAGGCCAAGGCCGCGCTCGCCCAGAGCAACGAGGACCTCGCCCGCGAGGCGCTCGCCCGCCGGGCCGCTCTCGGCGAGCAGCTGGCCGACCTGAAGACCCAGCACGACCAGGTCAGCGAGCAGGAGGAGAAGCTCGTCGCCACCTCCCAACGGCTCCAGGCGCAGGTCGAGCAGTTCCGCACCAAGAAGGAGACGATGAAGGCCAGCTACACCGCGGCCGAGGCGCAGACGAAGGTCGGCGAGGCCGTCTCCGGCATCTCGACGTCGATGGGCGACGCCGGTGCGGCGATGCAGCGGGCCCAGGACAAGATCGCCGGCATGCAGGCCCGGGCCGGCGCCATCGACGAGCTCCTCGCGTCCGGCGCACTGACCGACCTCGAGACCCCCGTCGACGACATCCAGGCCCAGCTCGACAAGGTCCAGTCGACCTCCCAGGTCGACAACGAGCTGGCCGCCCTGAAGGCCGAGCTCGCCACGTCGTCCCCGGCGGCCGCCCTCCCCGAGAACACCGTCGACGCCGAGACCGTGCCGCCGGCCCCGGCCCCGGCCACGGCCGCCCCGGCCCCGTCAGCCCCAGCCAACAGCGCCCCCGAGAGCGGGGAGGGGGGCACCGCCTGATGGCCTTCGCCGGCAACATCCGGTCCGACCGGGGGCTGACCGGGCGAATGTTCCTGACCGGGCTGTTCCTCGTCATCCTCTATGGCGTCTTCGGCGCGGTCCTGTGGGCATTCCTCCACAGCTTGGTCGCCATCTTCCTGATCATCGGCATCCTGCTGTTCTGTCAGTACTGGTTCTCCGACAAGATCGCGCTCTGGGGGATGCACGGCCATCTCGTCACGCCGGAGGAGGCACCGGAGCTGCACGGCGCGATCGACCGACTGTGCGCGCTCGCCGACATGCCGAAGCCCCGGGTCGCCATCGCCGACACGGACATCCCGAACGCGTTCGCCACCGGCCGGAGCCCGAAGGCCGCGGTCGTCTGCGCGACGACCGGCCTGCTGCGCCGGCTCGACGAGCCGGAGATCGAGGCCGTCCTCGCCCACGAGATCTCGCACGTCGCCCACCGCGACGTCGCGATCATGACGATCGCCAGCTCCCTCGGCATCATCGCCGGGCTGACGACGCGGGTGATGTTCTACGCCGGCCTCTTCGGTGGCGGCGGGCGCGGCGGCAACACAAACAGCGCGGGACAGTTCGCGGCGATGGAGGCGATCATCATGCTCGTCTCGATCGCGGTCTACGCGATCAGCTTCCTGCTGACCCGTGCCCTCTCTCGCTACCGCGAGCTGGCGGCCGACCGCTCCGGCGCCATCCTGATCGGTCGACCGTCGCTGCTGGCGTCCGCGCTCGTCAAGATCACCGGCGAGATGGGCCGCATCCCGACCCGCGACCTCCGCCAGGCGGAGCCGTTCAACGCGTTCTTCTTCACGCCGGCCATCTCCCAGCAGACCAACCAGCAGAGCTTCTCGATCGGCAACCTCTTCTCGACCCACCCGACCCTGGAGCGCCGCCTGGCCCAGCTGGCCGAGCTGGAAGCCCAGCTGAACCAGCCGCGCTGACCGGTGGGCCTCTTCGACAGTCTCCTCGGCCGGACGAAGCCGGTCCGCCCGAACCTCGACGCCCTGTTCGCCCTCCCGTCGGCCGCGGTGACGCTCCAGACGACCGAGGGCGTCGTCTTGTCCGGCCACGCCGGGATCTGCTGGAAGCCGCCGGCCGGCCAGTCGGTGACCGACGTCCAGCAGGAGATCGCCGACCTCCTCGCCATCCCCGACGATCCGGCCAGCACCGCGCCGGCCACCGGCACGGTGACGCAAGCCGAGGACACGTACGGCTACCGCTGGCTGCTGCTCGACGACCCGGATGTGGAGACGCTCGTCACGCGGGTACACCTCGTCAACACGAGCCTGACCGAGAACGGCTGGGGCCCGCAGCTGCTCTGCTCCGTCTTCGGCCTGTCCGGTGGTGCACCGGCAACCGGTGACGCACCCGGAGTGTCTGGGGCCGGTGCGCTCTACCTCGTCTATCTCTACAAGCGGGGCACGTTCTACCCGTTCGCCCCGGACGGCCACGAGCACCGTGACAGCGAGCTCGAGCTCCGCATCCGAGCGATCGTCGCCAACGACCTGCCGATCGAGCAGGACCTGCAGCGGTGGTTCCCGCTGTGGGACCTACCGGTCAAATGACCGACTACGACCGGCACATCCCCCTTGAAGGGGCCGTCAACTTCCGGGACCTCGGCGGGTACGAGACGACGGACGGCCGCAAGATCCGCTGGCGCACGCTCTTCCGGGCCGACGGCCTCTCCCGCCTGACCGACCAGGACCGAGCGGCCATCCGGCAGCTCGGCGTGGCGACGGTCATCGACCTGCGGTCGAGCCACGAGGTCGACGGCGGCCGCTTCCCGGTCGAGGACATCCCGGTCGGCTTCCATCACTTCCCGCTGCTCGAGGACGTCCCGGACCCAGACCAGTTCACGTACACCCCGGGGCTGCTGGCATCCTCGTACCGGACGATGACCAGGGACGCGGGGCCACAGATCGCGGAGATCCTGTCGATCGTCGCCCGCCGGCACGCCCATCCGGTGATCGTCCACTGCACGGCCGGGAAGGACCGCACCGGCGTCCTCGTCGCCGTCCTGCTCGGCGTCCTCGGCGTGCCGGAGCCGACGATCATCGACGACTACGCGCTGAGTGGCCAGGCGATGGCCGCACTGCGCCAGAAGCTCATCGAGCGCTATCCGGCCGGCCGCGAGGTCATCGACCGGGCCGACGAGGTCTTCTCGGCCGAGCCGGCGAACATCGCCGGCCTGCTCCAGACGCTCACCGACGAGTACGGCTCGGTCGGCGAGTACGGCGAAGCCATCGGTGTCGGCCCCGACGTCGTCGCCGGGTTGCGCGAGACGCTCCTCGACTAGACGGCGTCGATCTGGGCGGCGAGGTCCAGGTCCTTGGCCGTCAACCCGCCGGCCGAATGGGTCGTCAATCGGAGCGTGACGGTGTTCCAGCGGATGTCGATATCCGGGTGGTGGTCGGCGGCCTCCGCGAGCGCACCGACCGAGTTGACGTAGGCCAGTGCGGCTGCGAAGTCGACCTTCTGGACGACCTTGACGAGCACGTCGCCCTCCCGTGACCAGTCCAGCTCGGGCAGCGACGCGTCGACGGTGTCGTGGCTCAACGTCATGGGTGCGTCATCTCCTCCGGCCGGACCGCGTCGTCGAACTGCTCGCCGGTGAGGTAGCCGAGCTCGACCGCGGCCGCCCGCAGCGTCGTCCGCTCCTTGTACGCCTTCTTGGCGACGTCTGCGGCCTTGTCGTAGCCGACGATCGGGTTGAGCGCGGTGACGAGCATCAGCGAGTTCTCGAGGTGGCGCTGGATCTGCTCGGCGTCCGGCTCGAGCCCGTCGACGCAGAACAACCGGAAACCTCGGCACGCGCCCGTCAGCAGCTCGATCGAGTGCAGGACGTTGTGGATGATCACCGGCTTGTTGACGTTGAGCTCGAGGTTGCCGCGGGCTCCGGCGATACCGACCGCGGTGTCGTTGCCGATGACCTGGATGCAGACCATGATCATCGCCTCGCTCTGCGTCGGGTTGACCTTGCCCGGCATGATCGACGACCCCGGCTCGTTCGCCGGCAGGACGAGCTCGCCGAGCCCGCTGCGCGGCCCGGAGCCGAGCCAGCGGAGGTCGTCAGCGATCTTCGTCAGCGAGCCGGCGAGGACGCGCAGTGCGCTGCTCGCCCAGACGAGCGCGTCGTGGGCGGCCAGTGCAGCGAACTTGTTCGGTGCGGTGACGAACGGCAGGCCGGTGAGATCGGCGATCTTGGCGGCGACGCGCTCGCCGAACTCGGGGTGCGTGTTGAGGCCGGTCCCGACCGCGGTCCCCCCGGCCGCCAGCTCGTAGAGGCCCGGCAGCGTCTGCTCGATCCGGACGAGGTCGGCGTCGAGCTGGGCGACGTACCCGGAGAACTCCTGGCCGAGCGTGAGCGGGACCGCGTCCATCAGGTGCGTCCGGCCGATCTTCGTCACCGTGGCGTACGCGTCGGCCTTCTCGGCCAGCGCGTCTCGCAGCTCTCGTACCGCCGGCAGCAGGCGATCGGTCAGCTCCGACGCCGCGGCGATGTGCATCGCGGTCGGGAACGTGTCGTTCGACGACTGCGACATGTTGACGTCGTCGTTCGGGTGGACCGGCGACTTCGACCCCAGGACGCCACCGGCGAGCTCGATCGCCCGGTTGGCGATCACCTCGTTGGCGTTCATGTTGCTCTGCGTCCCGCTCCCGGTCTGCCAGACGCGGAGCGGGAAATGATCGTCGAGCTTGCCCTCCGCGACCTCCCGGGCCGCCGCGGCGATCAGGTCGGCGATGCGCCGGTCCATCTTCCCGAGGTCGGCGTTGACGACGGCCGACGCCTCCTTGAGGATGCCCATGCCCCGGATCATCGACCGCGGCATCCGGTCGTAGCCGATGTCGAAGTGATGGAGCGACCGGGCCGTCTGGGCGCCCCAGTACCGGTCGGCCGGTACCTCGATCTCCCCCATGCTGTCGGACTCGATGCGGGTACCGCTCAACGTTCCTCCTTCTCCGGTTCAGGCCGGACCAGCATAGGACCGGCCTCATGGCCCCGGGCAGCCAGCCCCAGGTCCAGAGCCCGGCGAGCGGCCGCCAGCTGGTCCACGTCCGGGCCGTCGCCGGACCCGGGGACCTCCAGCGCGGCCGCCAGGTCCTGGAGGGCAGGGTGGCTGATCAACGCGCCGAGGCCGTCCAGGCCGATCGTCCCGGCACCGAGGTTCTCGTGCCGGTCCCGGTTCGCCCCGAACGGGACCTTCGAGTCGTTCAGGTGCAGGAACTGCAGCCGGTCCAGCCCGATCACGTCGTCGAACTCGGCGACGACCCGGTCGGCGTCGTCGACCGTCGCGAACCCGATCCCGGACGCCCAGAGGTGCTGCGTGTCCAGGCACACGCCGAGGTCGGTGTCGCCGGTCCGGTCCAGGACGTCGGCCAGCTCGTCGAAGCTCCGGCCCATCGTCCCGCCAGCGCCGGCCGCGTTCTCCAGCAGGATCGGGCAGCGGCGTCCGGGGAGCGGGTCGACGGCCGACTCGGTCGCGTCGACCAGCACGTCGACGACCTGGGGCACGCAACCGGCTGCGCCGAGGCCCTTGTGGCTGCCGATATGCAGGACGAGCCCGTCCGCGCCCATCCCCCGGGCCGCTTCGAGGTTGGCGATCAGGCAGGCCCGGGAGCGGACGAGCAGATCTCGATCGTCGGTGGCCAGGTTGATCAGGTACGTCGCGTGGCAGAACGTCGCCGACACGTCCGGGTGGGCGGCCTGGGCGGCCCGGTAGCCGGCGAGGACGGCCGGGGCGTACTGCGTCGGCTTCCACGCCCGAGGGCTCTGCGTGAAGACCTGGACGACCTCCGCCCCGATCTCCGAGGCCCGCTCCAGCGCCGGGACCAATTTGCCGCCGGCACGGACGTGGGCACCGATCAGCACGACACGACCGTACCGGTAGGGTGCCCTCATGACCGACAAGCTGAGCGACAAAGCCCGGGCGCTCCTCGCCCGACCCGTCCTGGCGACCCTCGCCACCGTGGGCTCCGACGGCGGGCCGCAGGTGACCCCGTTGTGGATCGACGTCGACGGCGACGACCTCCTCGTCAACACCGCCCAAGGCCGCGTCAAGGCCCGCAACCTCGAACGGGACCACCGGGTGGCCATCACCGTGCTCGACCCCGACGACCCCTACAACGTCGTCGTCGCCCGCGGCACCGTCATCGACGTCACCACCGACGGCGCGGACGAGCACATCGACCATCTGGCCAAGAAATACCTGGGCGTCGACGAGTACCCGATGCGCCAGCCCGGCGAGGTCCGGCTCAAGATCCGCATCCGGACGGACCGCATCCCGATGCAGGGCTAGCGTCTAAGCCAACGAACCTGCCCGTCGACTTCGACGAGGCGAAAACCACCGGCCGTCTTCATCCGGTGGTGCGGTGGACAGAGCCGGCAGGTGTTCGCCAGCTCCGTCGGACCGCCCTTGGCGAAGTCCCATCGGTGGTCGATCTGCAGGTGTTCGGTGGCGTCGCAGCCCGGCACCGCGCAGGTACGGTCCCGCTCCATCAGTGCTCGGCGTAGCGACGCCGGGATCGTCCGCTTCTTCGACGTCACCGCCCTGACGTCGGTGCCCTCGGTCACGACGACGTGGAAGACCGCGTCGCCGAGGAGATCCTTGGCGGCCGCGACCGGGATCGGCCCGACGCCGGGGATCTCGCAGGTCTCGTCGCCGTCGACGAAGCCTCGGCGGAGGGCCGCCGCGTCCACCCGGACGGCCACCTGGGCGTTCGGTTCGCCTCGGCGGTTGCCGCCGACCACTCGGACCAGAGCGTCGGCCAGGTAGGCATCGGGCCGATCGCGCTCCCCGGCCGCCCAGGCCTCCTTGAAGACCCGATCGGCCTCCTTTTCGAGCACCGCCTTCATCCGGGCGCCGTCGACCGTCGGTAGCCATGCCTCCAGGCGAACCCCGCCCGCCGGCGGTGACCAGATCCGGCAGTACCGGCGGCGCTGGACCCGGGCTTCCCGCTCGGCGACGGAAGCCTCCCCGTACGCCTTGCGCTTGACGCGGGCGGCTTCCGCCTTGAGCTCCTTCAACGAGCCGGTCGCCGCCGTTTCGACCAATCGAGCCTGAGAGGACGGGTCGAGCGCCCCGGCGTCGGCCGTCACGGCCGCTTGGGCCAGCGAGAGCTGGCCGTCAGCGAAGGCGCGGTCGACCACCGGGCTCTCGGCCAGCTGTGCCGCCGTCCTCAGAACTCCGAGGGCCTGGCCGACCGACTCGCCCGCGGCCTCGGCCATCCACCGCGCCGCGCTCTTGTGACCGGTCGTCTCGTAGGCACCGGTCGCCTCGACCCGCAGAGCGAACCGGGTGCGCAGGGCCGCCCCGAGCCGCTCCAAGGCAACGCCGAACGTCACGACCTCGGCGGCGTCTTCGCCGCTCATCACCTCGGCACGGAGTCCGGCGGTAACGGACCGCAGATCGGCCAGGCGGTTTTGCAGGTCACCCAGCTTCGCTCGTGAGCCACTGACCGCCGCAGAGCCTTCGACCGGGTCGCCGGCTGAGTCGACGACCTTCTCGGCGACTGATGCCGTATCGCTGGTCTCGGGAGAGGTGTCGCTGACGGCCACAACGGTGCTGAACGTCATGGGCCGATCGTGCCAGACGGGTGTATCACCGGCTGGGCCGACACTGACAATTTGGCCGGCGCTACCGAGAGGACGCTACCGAGGGGATCGTCGTCGGAGAAACAACTACGTACCGCCTACAGGACACTTGCCGACGAATGTCTCGGAGTCGATCCAGGACTGTGATGTCCAGCCTGGTGCCGCTGGATCGAGATTGAAGGCCTGCGTCAGATCAGCGAGGAGAGCATCGGCGTAGCGGGAAACCCCATCCGGGCACATGTGCGTGCCATCGGTCATCCGAACTCGAACCCATGTGCTCAGCGGCGCATTCGGTCGGTCTACCGGGGGCAAGAACGCGCTGTACGTGGTCCCGTGCAGCAGGACCGACCGCGCGACGGGTAGGTACATGACCTTTCCGGGGAACAGGGCCGCCATGGACTGGGCGACGCGATCCCAGGCCTGCTCACCGGCAGCGTTTTGCGCGATTGTCGGATCTGTTGGTGCCTCGCCTTCCTCCATGTTCTGCCCGGTCGTCGGAAACTGCAGGAATACGACCGCCGAAACACCCAGGGGTCCAAGAAGCTCCGATACGGCTGATTTGAGCATCTTCGTGTAGGCGGACTGTCGTTCCAAGGCACATGTGTAGGTGCCATATGTCGCTGCTCCGACGACGCAGGTTCCGTCCCAGCTCCAGGTGGCCAGTACCAGTTGTGGCCGGGTTGTCCCGATCAGCTGCTTCATCCACGAAAACCCTGTGACGACTGGGCCTGTTTTGGGCTTGTACTCCCGGTTGAGGCCGAAGCCTGTGTACGCCGACCTCGATACGTTGACCTCGCCCGTCGCACCGAGTGCCGCCGCGATCCCCCCCGTCGACAGCCGGGCCAGCGAATCGCCGAGCACGCTCACTCGAAGTGGATTGGCTGCACTGAACGCCGGCAGGTCGGTGAGGTTGCCGATCGCCCCCCCGGAGCCGGGAACCGCCGAAGAACCGCCGACGGCAGCCACCGGAGCGCCCTTGGCCACCGGCTGCGTCGGCGCGGCGACCGCCGGAATCGTGGCGACGACGACGATCGCGGCGGTGGCGACCGCGGCCACCGGAGCCAGCGCGAAGCGGGGCCAGCCGTGCAGCCGTCGCTGCCGGATCGGTCGCTCGACGAGGTAGTAGCTGGCGGTGGCGAGGACGAGCGTCAGCCCGACGCGGGCGAGGTCGAGCCAGGGCTGGGGCCAGCCGGTCCGGGCGCCGTTGAGGTAGACGATGATCGGCCAGTGCCAGAGATAGATGCCGTACGAGATCATGCCGATCCAGCGGAGCGGCTGCGTGGAAAGGACGGCGGCGAGTGGGCCCTGATGGAACTGGCGGGCGTCGGCGACGACGATCGCCGCGAGCACCGCGCAGATGAGGAAGCCGCCCTGGAACATCCAGCCCTTCGGGAGCCCGGTCGTCGTCCCGGCGGTGACCCAGAAGACGCCGAGGGCGACCGCAGCTACCGGCGCGGCGATGTGCAGCGTCAACCGGGCCCGTCGACCGGGCTGAGGCCGGGCCGCGGCAATCATGGCGATCGTCGCGCCGGCGAGCATGTCGAACGCGTGGGTATCGGTCCCGAAGTACAGCCGGGTCGGATCGGCCGCCGGGTGGTACAGGAGCGCCATCAGCCCGGCGGACGCGAGAGCGCCGACGACGGTCACGATCATGCCGACGCGGCGCCACGCGCCGCGAGCGAGCGTGAGGATCAAGAGCAGCACGGGCGGCCAGACGAGGTAGAACTGCTCTTCGATCGCCAGCGACCAGGTGTGCTCGAGCGGTGACGGCGCGGAGAACTGGGCGAAGTAGGACTGGTGGGCGAAGATCGCATGCCAGTTGGCGACGTAGAACAGCGTGGCCAGGTCGTCGCCCCGTAGGCCTGATAGGTCGACCTGGGCGGCCGAGCCGGGCGGCCCGAACCGGCCGTTCAGGACGACGTAGACGGCGATCGCGACGAGCACGAGGAAGAGCGCGGGCAGCAGCCGCCGGGCCCGGCGGGCCCAGAACGACCCGAGCCTGATCCGGGCGGTCGTCACCCACTCTTCGAGCAGGAGGCTCGTGATCAGGAAGCCAGAGAGGACGAAGAAGAGGTCGACACCGAGGTAACCACCGGACGCCCATCCGAAGCCGAGGTGGTACGCGAAGACGCCAGCGACCGCGAAGGCGCGCAGGCCGTCGAGGGCGGGCAGGTACTGCCCGGTGACTGCGGTCGGCGCATCGACGGTCGTTCCTCGGATGTCGGCCGCGGCGTTGCCGCCAGGCTCGACGATGGGGATCCGCTCGCCCCCCACGACCAGGACCCGTTGGTCCATCTACCGACGCACCAGGCGGTTCATCCAGCCCACCGGTCGACGAGATCGTCGACGAGCGGTCCGACGTCGTCGACGATCTCGACGAGGGCGATCACGCCGTCGACGCCGGCGTCGTAGAGGCCGGCGGCAAAGCGGTCGTCCGGGACGCGCCCGCGCCACAGCACCGGCCCGGCACGTCGAAGGCCGGCGATGTCGATCTCGTCCGGACGGCCGATGAAGACGCAGCCGACGCGCCGCCCCGGCCGCCTGTTCATCGTCGAGGTCTTTGCGGGGACGCTCGGCTTCGCGATCGTGCCCGGCGGCGGCGCGCTCGGTGCGGTGGTGCTCGACTGCATCAGCAGTACGGGTCCGCCCGGCCGGATCGGCACCGGTCGGTTGACGGCGCCGTCGACGTCGTAGTGCTGACCGGTGAACTGCAGCGACTGGCCGGCGAAGAGGGCCTGGCAGATCGTCACGGCCTCTTCGAGCTCCGAGGTGCTCCCGTCGACCAGCACACCGGCACGGCCTCCGGACGTTACGTCGAGCGCGGTCACATCCCGGGCGAGAACGGCCGGGTGACGGCCGCCGGCGAGCTCGCAGACGACGCCAAGGACGACGTGATCAGTTGCCGGCACGAGCCCACCAGCGAGGGTGCACGGATCGCACCCGCCGTCGGCGATCCAGACCGTGCCGGCGCCGTGTCGTTCGGCGGTGACGGCCATCGACCGCCACGCGGCGACCCGATCGGCGTCGGCGCCGACGGGTAGGACGGGCAACTCGACCCCAATGCGAACGGCGCGGTCCACGGCGGGTCACAGGGTAGTTGCCGGGCTACGGCAGTTGGCGGCGGAAGGCCGACACGCCGACGACCGGGGCGCCAGCAGCGCGGACGTCGGTGGCCAACGCGGCGTCGGACGTCACGACGGTCGCCGACGGACCGCTCGACCGGGCGAGGTCGGCGATGACGTGATCGGCGGCATTCGGGCCGCCGGGGGCGAAGAGGACGGTGATACCGGCCCGCTCGCCGGCGTCGATCTCATCGGGTTGCGGATGGCCATCGAAGACGACCGTCACCGGTCCGTGCTCCCCGGCGAACGCCGCGAGCTCGACGACGAGTCGGCGACGGGCGGCCGGGCGGTCCCGCCACCAACCGTTCGGCCGGGAACCGATCACGTTCATCCCGTCGACGATCCAGCCCACCTGCCCAGCCTGCCAGCTTCCCCAGCCGGTCAGGCTCGCTCCCACCACCCGGCGTCGCCGTGGACGAGCCCATCCGTCTGCAACTGCTCGAGCGCGGCCGAGACGACGTCGATCGACAGGCCCGTCCGGCCGAGCACCTGCTCGACGGAGCTCGGCTCCCACTCGACCGCGGCGAGCACGGTCGCGATCGGCTCGTCGACCGGGCGGTCGACCGACTCGGCCCGGCGATCGCGGTGCGGGCGAACCGGCACGTCGCCGGCACGGGCAAGGCCGACCGCGACGAGGATGTCGGCGACGTCACGGACGACGAAACACCCGTCGGCAAGTAGGTCGTTCGTTCCGGCCGACGCCGGGCTCCGGACGGACCCGGGGACCGCACCGACCGATATCCCGCGACGGGCAGCGAGCGGGACGGCGTGGAGCGCGTCGCCGTTCCCGTGGCTCTCGACGACGACGAGCACATCGGCGAGGGCAGCGACGATCCGGTTCCGCTCCATGAGCCGCCACGGCAGCTCTGCGGTGCCGATCGGCCATTCAGAGAAAATCGCGCCGGACTCTGCGACACGTTCCCAGAGCCGGGCGTGGCGGCGGGGCCTCGGATCGTCGAGGCCACCGGCGACGACTGCGACGGGCGGTCCGCCGGTCGAGCCGGATGCGGTCCATCCGGCGACCGCGCCCTCGTGCACTGCGCCGCTGATACCCGGAGAGAGTCCTGAGATGACGGCGACGCCGGCCGCGGCGAGGTCGGCGCCGACCTGGGCGGCGACACCCAATCCATAGCGGGTCGCGCTCCGGGTCCCGACGACGGCGACCGCCGGGAACTGGTCGATCTCGGTCGCCCGGCCGACCGAGAAGAGGACGGCCGGCGCCTCGGCATCCTCGGCCAGGGTTTGCGGGTAGGCCGACTGGCCGAGGGTCAGGATGTCGATCCCCGCGACCCGGTGAGCGTCCCAGAGGGCCGAGACGTCGATCCGGATGGCCCGTTCCTGCCACTCGTCGCCCCACCGGCCGCGGAGCAGGTCCGCCCAGACTTCGGACGCGGGGGCCGCGTCCAGCCACGCCCGGCGGCGCTTGAGCGGGACCCCAGCGACTGACGTGACGGCGGCGGCATAGGCCGGCTCGGGCAACATGCCGCAGAACGGTCTGTCGAACCGGCGTCGCCGCGCGCGGCAGGCCCCGCCACGCGACATAGCCGCAGCCCCGCAGCGTCAATCAGAGCCGGCGGCGTCCGCCAGATGTGACTCGCCCGCCCGCTGGAGGGACGGCCCGTGACTTGCCCAGTCGAATCGCTGGTTGGCTGGCCTCGCCCGCCCGCTGGCCAACCCGCCGTTCGGTCGGCCCGCCGGCCGGACGGCCGACCGCCCAGCTACGGCATGACGCGATGATGCCAGGTCGCGCCCGGTCGATCGGAGCGTGACGATGGAGACGATCAGACCGATCGCACCGACGATCATCAGGACGGCCCCTTCGGCGTTGATCGTCAACCCGTGCGAAGACGGGACGGGCGTCGCCGCGAAGTCCAGGATCGCCCCGACGACCAGGGCGGCAATGCTCGCACCCAATCCACTGACCATGGTCTACTTCCTCCCGATATTGGCCACCGTGGTGGCTGTCGGTGCCGGAAATCCCCCATCGACCTTCCCTGGGAGGTCAAAGCTAAACCTGCGGGCGGTTGGATGTCGGGATCCTGCCGCCGCGGTGTATCTACGACGACGAGATACGCCTCCGACCAGGACAGACGTACGAGCGAACCAGTTGGATCACGGCGGCGATCGGCGCACAGACGAGGACCGCGGATCGACCGACCGTCGCCGCCGGGAAACCGCCGGCGTTCGGAAACCGCGGTTGCAGCGACAGGTCCGACGTAATCTGCCGACGTGCTGATCCTGCTGGTCCGCCACGGTCACGCGGGATCGAAGGCTGCGTGGGACGGCGACGACGACGTCCGACCGCTGAACGAGCGCGGGCTGGCGGAGGCGAAGGCGCTCGTCGACGTCGTCGAGCGGTTCGCGCCGACCCGGATCGTGTCGAGCCCGCTGCTTCGATGCGTCCAGACGGTCGAGCCACTGGCCGGTCGGCTGGCGATCCCGGTGGAGGTGTCGGAGCGACTGGTGCCGGGAGCCCGAAAGCGGGTCCGCGCATTCCTCCGGGAAATCGCGACGGATACGACGTCACCGGTCGCCGTCTGCACGCACGGCGAGGTCATCCAAGTCGTCCAGACCGCGTTCCCGAAACGGGTCTCGGGGGCGAAGACGCGGACGGTCCGGGCGAAGGGGTCGACGTGGGTCCTCGAGTACAGCGGCGGACGGCTCCGGTCAGCCCGCTACCTGCCGGCGCCGCGCTGGTCGGCTGGCCAGGCCACGACGTAGCCGCGGTATCGAGGGAGGGCCCCGGTCGCCGCCGAAACCGGCGGCGTGGGGGCATACGGGCGGCTCAGCTCCCGGTGGTCGTCGTGGTCGTCGTGGTCGTCGATCCGGCGGGCGGGACGAACGTGAACGACGCGCCCGCGCAGTCCTCCGGATGGGCGGCGACGACGGTGTAGATCGGACCAGTCGGCGCGTTCGGTGTCGTCGTGGTGGTCGTCGTCGTCGAGGACGTGGTCGGCGGGAGCTCCCAGACGGCGAGGGCGGCCGCGCTGTTCAGGCACGAGAGCGCTGGGTCATCGGTGGTGAAGTGGGTGACGGTCCCGACGTTCGTCGCGCCAGGCTGTGTCAGTGTCGCCGGCGGGACCGCGGGGCCCTCATCGAGGGTGACCATCTGGCCGCCCCATGTCGCGGTGTACGTGTACGACGGCGTGGTCGTCGACGTCGTCCCGCCGCCGGGTGCTGCGGTCGTCGAGGTCGACGTCGATGGAGCGGTTGTTGCCGTGGTCGTCGGTGACGAGCCGCCACCGACCGGTGCCGCGGAGGTCGGCGTCGTGCTCCCGGGCGACGTGCCTCCGGTTACGGGTGAGGTCCCGGCGCCCCCCCCGGCGCCCCCGCCGGCGACCGTCGAGGTGGTCGTCGACGACGAGTTGGCCGGTGCGGTGGTGGTCGACGTGGGCGTCCCGGGCGACGGCGCGTACGTGATCGACGGCGCGGTTCCGCCGAGGGCGGTGAGCGTCGCCGCGTCGGCGGAGCCGTCCATCCCGAGGGCCCACACGCCGGTGCCGGCGAGCCCGAACAGGTGGGCGAGCTGGGAGACGTCGTAGAGGGACGTCGGGTCGTCGAAGAACGACTCGTGCCACTGCGTCCCGACCTGGTAGGCGGTCCAGGCGGAATCGGTGACCGGGTCCCAGTACGTCGGGTGGCCGGCGGTGGCGATCTGGCTGTACGCGAGATCTGTGACCGGCCCGGTGGCCGCGGCGGTGAGCGTGTCGCCGTTCGTCGGCCAGTCGAGGCCGAAGAGCGGGGCGCCGAGGATCACCTTGCTGGCGGGCACGGCGGCCGCGTACTGACCGGCGGTGGTGACGTCGTTGAACAGTGACGACGTCAGCGGCGATGTCGCCTGCGCGTTGGCGGAGAGGTTCGGGGAGTACTGCATGACGAAGAAGCCATCGACGACGTTGGCGAGCGCGGGGATGTCGTAGAAGCCGTTCGGGTCGCCGGCGGACGACGCGTACGTGTCCATCGTCACCTGCCAGTGCGGGTTGACCTGGTGGAGCGCGGTCGACACCTGGCCGACGAGGTTCGTCAGGCCGGCTTGGTCGGCGCTCCCGTCACCCTCGAGGTCGAGGTTGACGCCGTCGAGGTCCTTCGCTTCGACCGCGCCGATCAGTGCCTGCGCCAGCGTGGCCGGGGCGGTCGGGCTCGAGGTGAGCTGGTCGAGCGACTGCTGGTCGAAGTCGTCGACGGTCAGTACGACACGGACGCCGGCGGCATGAGCCCGGTCGATCAGGTTGACGAGATCCTGGCTCTGGTACCCGTTCCAACCCGATCCGGACTCGTCGAGCGTGCCGTCGGGGTTGATGTCGATCGAGAAGTAGGCGATCGTCGTCAGGCCGGCAACGTCGAACGTTGTGCTCTGGCCGAGCGTCCAGTACGGCGCGAAGCCGAAGACCTCGTGGCTGGCGAGCGGCGCGGCGGTGGCGAGCGACGCCGGCGCGGGAGCCGGCGAGGACGTCGCCGGCGCCAGCTTCGCCCGGTGGCGGCCACCGAGCAACGAGAAATCGGCGTTGCCGGCCTTCCCGGAGTGCTCGGACGCGGAGGAGCCGGCGGCCCGGTCCGGCGCGCCATCGCTCGACGCCGCGAAGACGACGATCCCGGCGACGGCGGCGACCGCGACGATCGAGGCGACCGCGGCGGCGATCAGCCGCTGGCGGGGGCCCGACCGTTGGACCGACGCCCGGGCGGACCCGACGGTGGCCGCGCCCCACCGGAGCAGCCGCTGGCGACGATTCATCTCTTCGTTCGGTCCGCGTTGCAGGACGGTGCTCTACTTCCGTTGCTCGTGCTCGATCTCGGGCCGCCGCCGGACGCCGCCGCCATGTACCTCGTCGCCAGCCGATGACCGCGAGCGCCCGTCGAAAGGAGCGCCGGTCTGGCGGCCGGGACTCGAGCCGCGCCATATCGAATTCCGAGTTGCAAGGTTCCGGTGTCAACGTATCGCCGGCCGCAGCCGTTTCTTCGTCGCCCCGACGGATGACGCCGATCCCGGTCTCCGGCCTCCGCGCCGAGAACTCCGAGACAACCACCTCACACGGGGATTGCGCGCCCGCCGCGCTTCACCGATCGCATCGATAGAAAACAGCGAATACACGTACTGGCGCCGCCTCCACTATGGAGGGTGCCGGCGCGCGATGCAAGCAAACGTTCGGTGACCGGACAGTTTACGGACCGCGAAGACCCAGGTACGTCGCACCCGATGGCTGCGGCCGGCCGGTACGCTGGGCGTCGCCGTGGCAACCGTGAAGGACATGGACCGATGGCTCGGCGACGGTGGGATGCCGGTGATCGGCCTGGTCGGGGGGTCGTTCGACCGCTACGGCGTCGACGGCGAGGATCTCGGGTGGGTCGACGGTGCGTTCGTGCCGGAGCCGGTGGCCTGCAACCCGCACGGCGTCGTCCAGGCCGGCGTGCACGCGGTCGTCCTCGACGCGGCGATGAATTTCCGCGATCAACGCCGCGCTGCCCGGCCGTGACCGGACGCGGGCGACGCTGGAGATGAAGACGGAGACGATGCGGCCGGCGGTGGCGGGCGAACGGTACGCGCTCCACGGCGAGGTCGTCCGCCTCGCTCGGCAGGTCGCGTACGGTGAGGCGACGGTCCGCGACGCGGACGGGAACCTCGTCAGCCGGGGCACCGGGACGTTCCTCCTCCACCGAGAACCGAGCTGAGAAGGCGCCGGCCGCGTTCGTGTCGTTCGACGACGATCCGATCGACGACGCCGAAGGAGGCACGATGCCCGAGGTCGAGCTCGAGGACTGGCCGCCCGCCGGGCCACGGCACGGCGACATCGGGTACGTCTCGCTCTGGGTGCCCGACGTCGAACGGGCGGCCGACTTCTTCGCCGCGGTCCTCGGCTGGCGGTACGGCCCGGCGAGCGGACCGAACGGCCGGCGGGTCGAGGGCCGTGACGTCCACCACGGCCTGTGGGGCGGCGAGGAGCGGGCGACGCTGTTCTGCTGCTTCGCGGTCGCCGACGTCGCCGAGGCGGCCGAGCGTGTCCGGGTGGCCGGGGGCACCGCGAGCGAGCCGCATCAAGAACCGTTCGGGATGATCGTCGAAGGCGTCGACGACCAGGGCATCCGGTTCGCGGCCTACCAACCGCCGGACGGTGTCGGCCGGGGTGGGGCGATGCCGGCCAACGGCCGGCGACACGGTGACGTCGCGTACGTGACGATGGAAGTCGTCGACGCCGCGAAAGCTCGCGCCTTCTACGGCCACGTGCTCGGCTGGCAGTTCGCCGCCGGCCACGTCGCGGACGGCTGGCAGGTGCACGACGTCGCGCCGATGGTCGGCCTGTCCGGCGGACATGACGTCGCGACGACGTGGGCGATGTACCGCGTCGACGACGTCGGCGCGGTGGTCGACGCGGTTCGAGACGCTGGAGGCACCGCGACGGACCCCGCGGTCCAGCCGTACGGCGTGACGTCGATCTGCACCGACGACCAGGGAACGAGGTTCTCGGTCGGGCAGTTCTGAACAACGATTTGTCCCAACAATCGGTCGCCTGGATTCGCCAGGCCGTCACCGAATGGGACGTCGAGTTCACCGGAAAGACACGTGAAATTTTTTCGACACAATCGATGTATCAGGGTTACCATGCCGCCAACGCCGTACGAAATACGCGGCATCGTACGGGCATCAAGCAATTGTCGACGTGACGGCCAGGTCGGGGGCCGCCACTCGAAGTAGGCGGTTGGCACATCCTGACCGGCTCACTTTTGCGCGTGCTCGGGGGGAACCACCGGCGACGCTTCACGGCGCCGCCGGCGAGCAGCACAGGCGAAACGACCCGGAGGCGAGAACCAACCGTGAAGCGTGTCATCGTATCGATCGGCCTAGCCATGGCCCTGGCCGTCGGGCTCTTCGCCTGGGCGGCCAGCGGCGGACCCATCGCCGACCACCTCCCCGGCCGCACCGACGGCCGCGCTGGCGTCCACCGTGACGACAGCTACCGGCGGCGCACCGTCGACACCGGGACCGTCGGTCTGCGGCAATGCCACCATCCTCGACGGCCCGTCGACCGCACCGGCCGGCGCGGTGACCGTCCCGGCCGGCACAGACGGTTCGTTCGTCGGCACTCTGCAGGCTGGCACGACGTACTTCCTCGCCGCCGGCACGCACACGCTCGGCACCGGGGCGTTCGACCAGTTCCAACCGGCCGACGACGACGTGTTCGTCGGCGCACCCGGCGCGGTCGTCTCCGGCCAGGGCGTCAACGACTACGCCTTCGTCTCGAACGCTACCGACGTCGAGATCGAGTACCTGACGATCGAGGACTTCGTCGCGCCGCAGTCCGAGGGCGTCGTCAACCAGGACTCCGGCACCAGCGTGGACGATCCGGAACGACACGGTCGAGGACAACCCGCACGGGGCGGGCGTCATGCTCGGCTCCGGACGACGTGCTGACCGACAGCTGCCTCACCGAGAACGGGCAGTACGGGTTCCAGTCGTACTCGGCGACCGGGCCGCACACAGTCACGGTGACGGACAACGAGATCAGCGACAACGACACCGCGAACTACACAGTCACGACAGTGGGGTGTGGCTGCACCGGCGGCGCCAAGTTCTGGGAGACGACCGGGGCGACGATCACCGGCAACTATGTGCACAACAATGCATCTGTCGGCATCTGGGCCGATACCAACAATACCGGCTTCGACATTTCCGACAATTACTTCGCCGACAACTACGGCGAGGCGATCACCTACGAGATCAGCTACAACGCGTCGATCACCGACAACACGTTCGTCAGGAACGCGCTCGGCATCGGCCCGACCAATCCGGGCTTCCCCGAAGGCGCCATCTACATCTCCGAGTCCGGGAGCGATCCCCGGGTACCCGGCCGGTATGGGACAACGCTGTCGATCTCCGGCAACGTCTTCACCGACAACTGGTCCGGCGTCGTCCTCTGGGAGAACGCCAACCGCTACTGCGGGTCCACCGCGAACACGTCGACCGGCGCGTGCACGTTGGTCGATCCGAGTGTCTTCACCGCCACATCGTGCAGCGCGAACGTCCCGACCAGCACACCGCTCGGGAACCCCGACTACTTCGACGGCTGTCGCTGGAAGACGCAGAACGTCGACGTGACCGACAACACATTCAACTTCTCGCCGGCCGACATCGGATCGTCGTGCACCGCGGCCAACAGCTGCGGTCTCAATGGGATCTTCTCCCAGTACGGCACATATCCGCCGTACGTCGGCTGGGTCGTCCCCGACCACATCTCGAACGACCAGAACGACCACTTCGCCGACAACCGGTACACCGGTCCGTGGAACTTCATGGCGTTCTCGCAGGGATCCGTCGTGTCCTGGGCACAGTGGTCATCGGGAATGGCCGACGCCAGCGCCTCCGGCGACCCGTTCGGCGCCCAGGATGCCGGTTCGACCTACGACGGCTCGGCGCCCCCGGCCACGACGACGACCACCGCGCCACCGTCACCACCACGACGACGACCACGACGACGGCACCCCCGGCCACGACGACGACCACCGCGCCACCGTCAACCACCACGACGACGGAACCGCACGACCGACGACCACGACGACCGCTCCCCCGCCGACGACGACCACGATGACGGAACCGCCGCGGCCACCGACGACCACGACGACGACTACTACGGCGCCACCGCCACCGCCACCGGCGACGACCACGACCGCTCCCCCGTCGAGCCCGCCGTCGAGGACGACGATCGGACCGAACCTCCGAGAGCGGAGGGAAGCGCGGCGCTTCGACCCGCCACGCCGGCCGTGGTGGTGGTACTTCTTCCGATGGTGGCGGTGGTTCTGAGCAAGCGACCGGTGGCCGAGCTCATGACTTGACCGCTGGGCCACCAGTCCGGAGTTGCAGTAGGTCCCGCCTTCGGAGCAGGCGACCGAATGCGCACCTACGATTCACAGGGACGGCGACTTACGTGGCCGTCGGGCCGTCGGGTTCGCCGGACGGCGAGGAACCAACGAAGGGGAGGCGGCAAGTGCTCAAGGGCTTCAAGAACTTCCTCATGCAGGGCGAGTTGGTCGTCATCGCGGTCGGCCTGGTCGTCGCGCTGGCCTTCAGCACGCTGATCAAGGCCTTCACCGACAACGTCATCACGCCCCTCGTCAACGCCATCGCCGGCGGCGGGTCGACCGGCAAGGGCATCGGGTGGACAGTCAGCGGCCAGCGGATCGACCTCGGCGCGTTCATCGGCGCGGTCGTCTACTTCGTCATCCTCATGGCCGTCATCTACTTCCTCATCGTCGTCCCGTACCGGTCGTACATGAAGAAGCGGGGCAAGACCGTCTTCGGCGAGCCGCCGCCGACGAAGACGTGCCCGAGCTGTCTCTCCGACGACCTTCCGGTGGCCGCAACGAAGTGCAGGCACTGCGCCACCGAGCTCACTGCGGCTGCCTGACCGCGTGACCTCGGGGTGAAGTCGGTTCGACGGCTGACTGCGTAAGCTCTCGACAATGTCTTCCGGCGTGCCTTCGGCCGAGCCGTGAGCGCCGGCCGCGATCAGCCGCGGCATGCGGCCGACGTGTCGGCGGTCGATCCGGCCCAGCTCGTCACGATGGCGCCCGACGTCGTCTTCGTGCTCGACGCCGCCGGTCGGCTCCTCTACGTGAACCCGGAGGCCGAGATCATCTTCGGCGCGCAGAGCGCGCAGTACCTCGGACACTCGATGCTCGACTTCTTGCACCCGGACGACGCCATGCTCGCCGATCTCGTCGCTCGAGACGGTCCGGTCGAAGCGGGTCGGCACGCCCATCGAACTGCGGATCGCCGTACCGGGAGGGCCGTGGCACTGGTTCGAGGTGGTCGGCAAGGACTGCCTTGAGGTCCCCGGGATCAACGGCGTGCTGTTCAGCGCCCGTGATCTGACGAAGCGGCGGATGTGGGAGGTCGCCGCCAACGACGTCGTCCGGTTCCAGCAGATCCTGCAGCACGCGGCGGCGATCGTCCTCAGCTTGGACGCCGACGGCGCAGTGACCGCGGCGAACGGGGCGCTCACCCGCCTGCTCGGCATCGACCCGTCGATCGTCATCGGCACCCGACTCAGCGCCCACGCCGCGCCCGGTCACCGGCGGAAACTGAGTGACGCCATCGCGAGTGCGGCCGCGGCCGGAACGGCGACCGTCGAGGTCCCGATGCAGCACGCCAAAACGGATGAGGCCGTGCCGATCCGGTTCGAGATCGTCAACCTCCTCGACGACCCGGTCGTCGCCAGCTTCGTCGTCACCGGCCAGGACGTCAGTGACCTCGACGCGGCCCGTCGACGGCTCGAGCATCTCGCCACCCACGACAGCCTCACCGGTTTGTGCAATCGGGGGCTGCTCGTCGAGCGGCTGGAGACTCTCGTCGAAGCCCGGCGGCCGCTGGCGCTGCTCTATGTCGACCTGGATCACTTCAAGCCGGTCAACGACACCTACGGCCACGACGTCGGCGACGAGGTTCTCCGGCTCGTCGCCCGTCGACTGATCGACTGCGTCGGCGACGATGACCTCGTCGCCCGGGTCGGCGGCGACGAGTTCGTCGTCCTGGCCCTCGGCATCGCCGACCGGGTCGCCGCGGTCGAGCTGGCCGGACGGTGCGAACGGGCAGTCGGCGCACCGTACGACGTCACCGCTGGTCAGGTCCGCATCGGGGCCAGCGTCGGTGCGGTCGTCGCCGGTCCGGAGTCGACAGGGTCGACGCTCCTCGCCGAAGCCGACCTGGCGATGTACGCCGCCAAGGCGGCACGGGACAGCAAGATCTGAACGACCCACCGACGTCGAGGGCTGGCGATGCCGGTCACCGGGCCGTACCGCCGGCCAAGACGTTGGTCAGTTCTTCGACGTAACGCCGGCGGTCCGGCGGAAGAGCTGCTGCGTCGCCCGGACCAACCGGTCGTCGGTCGGTGGCCGCCGGCCGTGGAAACCCGGGTCGAACGCGTGCATCGTCACATAGAGCAGGACCGCGGTCGTCTCGGTGTCGCCGACGTCGAAGGCGCCGGCCGCGACGCCGCCGTCGAGCAGCTCACGAAGCACGACGGTGAGCACGGCGTGCGTCGGCTGGTGTCCGGTCTCAGACGGATCGTGCCCGCCGTGGCGGAAGAGCACTTCGTGCAGGTCGTGCAGCTCCCGGAAGCAGTCGAAACCTTCCTGGACGCAGGCGTCCAGCTTCGCCGTCCAATCCGACTGGCCGTCCACGGCAGTACGGATCCGCGTCGCGAACCGGGTCGTGAACTGCTCCTGGAGGGCCAGGACCAGATCCTCCTTCGAGCGGAAGTACAGGTAGAACAGGCCCTTCGAGACGCCCGCGCCGTTCGTGATGTCCTCCAGTGACGTCGCGGCGACGCCCTTGGCGACGAAGAGCGCCTCGCCCGCGCCGAGCAGGTCCGCCCGGCGCTCGTCCGCAGGCTTCGTACGCGGCATCCGCTTCCTCTCTCCCTCTCGACCGGCCGGCTCGACTGGCCCGCTCGACCGGCCAGCTCGACCGCTTGCCCGACTGGTGTGGCCATCCTGGCCACCACGACCTCGCCTATCTCCCGCCTCGGCAGCAGGCGATCGTACTCCGCTGAATGACGTTCAGTCAGTATATTGACTATCCCCCAGTCAGTTACGTAGGGTGGCAGGAAGATAGGCAGAGGAGGAGACAGTGGACGATCGCCTACGGGCCTTCATCGAGCGGCATCCGGACGCGGCGATGATCACGTACCGCTCGGACGGCACTGCGCACATGGCACGGATCGAGCTCGGCGTCGTCGACGGCCGGATCCAGAGCTCGGGAGCCCCGTCGCTGGTCCGGGACCGACACGTCCGGCGAGACCCCCGTTGCTCGCTCTTCGTCTTCGGCCCCCACCCTGACTGGGTCGGCCTGGAGACGGAGGTGACGGTGCTCGACGGGGACGATGCGCCGGAACGCCTGATCGCGCTGATGCGGGCACGCCACGGCGACACCGTGCCGCAAGGTTCGGTCCTGGGCCACGACGAGACGCTCGGCCGCGACCGTCCGTATACGGTCGACGAGTACGTCCGGTCGGTACGGGAACAACATCGATTGGTCTACGAGTTCGAGGTGAAGCGGGCGTACGGCAACTATTGAGCCGCCCGCCGTCCGGCGATCATCAGCCAGGCGATGTGAGAGGAGACGGTAATGGAGAAGAAGTGGTGGACGCTGGTCGTCGTCTGCGCGGCGACGTTCATGCTCCTGCTCGACGTCACGATCGTGATCGTCGCCCTGCCGGAGATCCAGTCGGGCCTGCACTCGACGTTCGCTGACGTCCAGTGGGTGATCGACGCGTACGCCATCACCCTGGCGGCGCTCCTGCTGACGGCCGGGTCGCTGGCCGACCGCTACGGCCGACGGCTTCTGTTTTTGATCGGCCTGGCGGTGTTCACGGTCGGCTCGGCGCTCTGCGGGGCGGCGCAATCGCCGCTCATGCTGATCGTCTCCCGGAGCCTCCAGGGCGTTGGCGGCGCCATCCTCTTCGCCACGTCGCTGGCGCTGTTGGCCCAGACGTTCCATGGGAGGGAACGGGGCGTGGCCTTCGGCATCTGGGGGGCCGTCACCGGCATCGCGACCTCCCTCGGCCCCGTCCTCGGCGGCGTCATCACGACCGGGATCAACTGGCGCGGCATCTTCCTCGTCAACGTGCCGGTCGGCATCGTGGCCCTCGCTATCGCGGCCTACAAGGTCGACGAGTCACGTCAGCCCGATGCGTCCCGCCCGGACTGGACCGGCTTCGTCGTGCTCACCGCCGGCCTCGTCAGCCTCACCTACGGGTTGATCCGAGCCGGCGAGAGCAGCTGGAGCAGCACGGCCGTCATCACCTGTCTCTGCCTCGGCGCGGCACTGCTCTTCGTCTTCGTGCTGGCCGAACGCCGGATCCGCCACCCGATGTTCGATCTCTCGCTGTTCCGGATCCCGACGTTCGTGGGCGGATCCATCGCCGCGTTCACGATGAACGGCTCCCTGTTCGCCATGCTCGTGTACCTCGTCCTCTACCTCCAGGACAACCTCGGGTACTCGGCG
Organism: uncultured Actinomycetota bacterium; assembly: GCA_963745595.1. Lineage (GTDB taxonomy): Bacteria > Actinomycetota > Acidimicrobiia > Acidimicrobiales > RAAP-2 > DASZUK01. The sequence continues at coordinate 228,341 of CAVUYB010000010.1, forward strand.
CTCCAGACCGGTCTCCGGCTGCTGCTGATCAGCGGAGCGAGCCTCATCTTCGCCACCATCTCGGGTCGGCTGAGCAGCCAGATGCCGGTCCGCTGGCTGATCGGGCCCGGGCTCTTCCTCGTGGGGATCGGCCTGCTTCTCATGGCCGGGCTCGACGGGACGAGCAACTGGACGCACTTCATCCCCGGCTTCATCGTCTCGGGGATCGGGAGCGGGCTCGTCAACCCACCGCTGGCATCCACCGCGGTGGGGGTCGTCGTGCCCGAGCGGTCCGGCATGGCGTCCGGCGTCAACACGACGTTCCGCCAGATCGGCATTGCCACCGCCATCGCCGTCTACGGGTCCATCTTCACGGCCACCATTCGCAGCCATCTCAACCAGCAGCTCGTGTCGACGCCGGGGTTGGCTGGTTCAGGAACCCGTGTCACGACCGCGCTGCAACAAGGGACCACGTCTTCGCTCATCGCCGGGACGCCGGGGGCGGATCGTGGCGCGCTGGTCGCGGCCATCCACTCGAGCTTCGCCGCGGCGATGAACGATCTCCTGATCGTGAGTGCCATCGTCGCCCTCGTCGGCGCCGCCTCCGCGGTGACGCTGATCCGCAGTCGGGACTTCGTCGGCCACGGGGCGGCCCCGTCACCCACCCCCTCGTCCGACCCGGCGAGGACATCGGTGGCGGCGACAGGAGTCGAGACAGGCTCCGCGGTGTCGACCGCGGCGACGCCGAACCCTCCAGCCAGCGGGTGAGTGACCGCTCTCGTCGTTCGCCACAGGACTCGGGACGCTCATCCCCGGTTTCAACGGCTCGGGATCGAGCCAGGGTGGCATGGGCGACCCGCCTCCCCGGCCACCGCCCGGCTTGCAGTCCCAGCCAGAACCCCCGACGGTACGGGCCCTGCACTCTCTCCCGAGGACGATCGCTCCCCAAGGACGGTCGCCGTGCCTTTACGACTCGCGGCATTGCAGGAGCTCGATGCTGCCGAGGCGGCCGAGGCGGCCCGAAAGGGACCAGAGATGGCTACAATCGGACCGTGGCCAGCATTGAGCTCGAACGGGTCGAGGTGCTGGAGCTTTTGGGAATGACGCTGGCGCACCTCAACGACGCCGAGGCCAGGGCTGAGGTGTCTCCGCGAGTACCGCTGTCGATGGCCATCCGGGACAAGCTGGCCCTCGCCCTCCGGGAGGAACTATGAGCTACACCGAAGCTGAGGTATCCGCGGCGACTGCCGCGATGGACAAGTACAGGGGTGGCGAAACGGGCGAAATCGGCGCTGCTCTCGTCGTGGTGGGTCTGAGTGCGGACAGGGCGGCCAAGGAGGCACGGATCCGTGACGACATGATTCGAGTTGCGCATCGCTCCGGCGCGTCGATCCGCCAACTCGCCGAGATCTCCGCCCTCGGTCGCAAGACCGTGACGGCCATCGTCTCCTCCGACGCACATCTGCAGGACTAATCGGTCCACCCGGCCGCTACTGCCCCACTACCGATCCACGCCGCCGGTCGTCGGGTCGACACCTGACGACCGCCTCCCGCTCGGCTCGACCGGCTCTGCGACAACCCTGACATAGCCTCCGGATCGTGAAGGAACCACACGACGCCGCCGGTCTCAGAGACGCCGCGGAAACCGCCCTGCAAGCTCTGGCCGGTCGAGAGGCCCGGCTCCGAGAGGACCAGTGGGAAGCGATCGTTGCCCTGGTGGCCGAGCGGCGCCGCGCCCTCGTCGTCCAACGGACGGGGTGGGGCAAGTCGGCCGTGTACTTCGTTTCGACGGCGCTCCTCCGCGCCCAGGGTGCCGGTCCGACCGTGATCATCTCGCCCCTCCTGGCGCTGATGCGCAACCAGATCGCGGCAGCCGAACGGGCGGGGATCCGCGCCGTCACCGTGAACTCCTCCAACACCGTGGAGTGGAACGAGATCTATCGCCGGGTCACCGGCGGTGAGGTCGACGTGCTGCTCGTTTCACCCGAACGGCTCAACAATCCCGACTTCCGGGACCAGGTGCTCCCCCATCTCGCCACCACCTGCGGTCTGCTCGTCGTGGACGAGGCGCATTGCATCTCGGACTGGGGCCACGACTTCCGCCCCGACTACCGGCGGCTGCGTCATCTCCTTCCCGAGCTTCCTCCGGGCACCCCAGTGCTGGCCACGACGGCGACGGCGAACACTCGGGTCGTCGAAGACGTGGCCGAGGTGCTCGGACTGGGGCGCCAGCATGGCGACGTCCTCGTCCAGCGGGGCAGCCTCGAACGTGCATCGCTCCACCTCGCGGTGCTCCAGCTCTCCGACTACGCCCAACGCCTCGCCTGGCTGGCCGACCACCTGAGCGACTGGGAGGGGTCGGGCATCATCTACGTCCTCACGGTGGCCGCAGCCCAAGACGTCGCCGGGTATCTGAGATCTCGGGGGCATGACGTCGTGGCCTACTCGGGCCAAGACGACGAGGCCGACCGCTTGGAAGCCGAGCAGGCTCTCCTCGACAATCGCGTCAAAGCGCTCGTGGCGACGTCGGCCCTCGGGATGGGTTTCGACAAACCGGACCTCGAATTCGTCATCCACCTTGGCGCCCCGCAATCGCCGGTCGCCTACTACCAACAGGTGGGCCGGGCCGGCCGAGCGACCGAGCGGGCCGACGTGGTCTTGATCCCGGGCGGTGACGACGAAGCAATCTGGCGGTACTTCGACAGCGTCGGGTTCCCGGCCGAGGGTCGAGTCCGGGAGGTGCTCGCTACCTTGGCCGGTTCGGGAGGCACCATGAGCACGGCGGCATTGGAATCCTCGGTCGATCTCAGCCGGTCACGACTCGACACGTTGTTGAAGGTCCTCGACGTCGACGGAGCCGTGAAACGGGTGAAGGGTGGGTGGACGGCGACCGGGCGCGATTGGGAGTACGACACCGACCGCTACGAACGAGTCCACCTGGCGCGTCGAACCGAGCAGCAGGCGATGCGGGAGTACATCGACACCGACTCATGTCGCATGGAGTTCCTTCGCCGACAGCTGGACGATCCGGGCGCGAGACCGTGCGGGCGATGCGACAATTGCACCGGGACGACGGTCGGGTCAGGCGTCGAATCTGCCTCCGTCCTAGCGGCCCGGGACCGTCTGGCCCGCCCCGGCGTCGTCATCGAGGCCAAGAAGATGTGGCCGACGAACATGGCTGCGCTCGGCATCGACGTGAAGGGGCGGATCGGTGCACCGGAGGCGGCGGAACCTGGGCGGGCAATAGGCCGCTTGGCTGGCGTCGGCTACGGCCCCCGGCTGCGTGAGCTGGTCGGACCCGGCGCAAAGGATGCCGATGTACCCCAGGAGATCCTCGATGCGGCAGTCAACGTGCTCTCACAGTGGAAGGCGGAGTGGCCGGAACGACCAGCGGCCGTTGCCGCGGTCGGGTCAAGTCGACTCTCTCTCCTCGTAGAGAGCACCGCCAGAGAGATCGCCGACATCGGACACCTCCAGTTCCTCGGCGTCATCGAGCACGTCGGGTCCTCCTCCGGTGGCCGCACCAACAGCGCCCAGCGACTCAAGGCCGTCTGGAACGACTACGCCATCCCCCGCGACGTCGAGGCCGGGCTCCGTGATGTGGCCGGCCGCGCGGTCCTGTTGGTCGATGACTACGTGGACACCGGCTGGACCATGACCACGTTGGCCCGCATGCTTCGTCAGATCGGCGCGGGACGCGTCTATCCATTCGCGTTGGCCGTGGTCCGTTAGCCGTTCGCCCACGCCGTCGCCCACGAGTCCCTGCACCGGCGGAGTCAGGAGCCGGGCATCGGGTACGCGACGTCGTTCAACTCCGTCAAGGGGACCGAAGGCGCGGCCGAGGAGGCCGCGGCCTGGTAGCCGACCATCGCCGCGACGTCCTGCGCCCACATCTCCTCGTACTGTGCCTCGGTCGCGGCGATGGCGGGGGTGTTCTGCCCGAAGATGTTCGTCGCGACCAACGTCTGCAGCTGTGCCCGGTTGGCCGCCACCAGCGGCGGGGGCACCGTGGCCGCGGACGCCGTCTCGAACGCCGCGGCGGCGGCTCGGGCCCGCTGGGCGGCGTGGTCAGCCTGGGCCGCGGTCGTCGACAGCCACCCGGCGTACGGCGCGGCAGCAACCGTCGCGTAGGTCACGTCAGGACTGACACTCGGCGCCGTCGTGCCGCTGGCCCAGTCCGCTACATCGAGACCGCCCTGGCCGGTCGCCGCGGTCACGGCCGGCTCTACGGCCCCGTTCGCCGCTGGCCCGTAGACAACCAGGTTGTCGTCGTCCTGCATGGCGAGGAAGGCGTTGTGGTCGCCGCTGGTCCCGCTGGCCCACAGCGCACCGGTCGACCCGGCGCCGTACGCGACCAGGTTGCCGTCGGCCTGCATGACCAACTCGAACGCGCCGTCGGGGCTGAGGATGAACTGACCGGCCTGGAGGGTCACCCCCTCACCGAGCACCGAGCCCCGGAAGATGTCGGTGCCGGTCTGCCAAACCACCGGTGCCCCGCCCGCCGAACCCGACATGCCGTAGAGGACGAGGTTGCCGTCGTCTTGCAGCTGCAGGCTCACGCCGCCGCGCCCGGCGGTACCAGCCGACCATTCGTCGGGCCCTCCACCCGGCGGATAGAGAACGAGGTTGCCGTCGCCCTGGAGCGTGAAGAACGAGTCCGCGAGGATCGACGCCGACTCCGTGCAGAGGGCGCAGGAGAAGAAGGCGGGGATGCCCGGGACGGAGACCAAGCTGTCACTGCCCTCCATCAGCCACCAGAGGCCGTCGGTGCCTTGCTGGTAGAGGGCGGGAGCGCCCTCGGGCGTCTCGTAGAGGCGGTACTGGCCGTTGGCCGATTGCAGGAACTGCCCGGACCAGAGGTCCTGCCCGGGCTCCAGAGCCGGGCCCTCGTCGGGTCCGACGAAATCGAGCGCCGTCCCGCTCGACCACAGCGGCGACCCGCTCGGGCCGTAGACGACGGTGTTGCCGTCGTCTTGGACCGTCACGACCGCTCCGGGATGGCCGGTCGTACCCGAGGACCACAGCGCCGAGCCCGTCGAGGAGTAGACGACCAGGTTGCCGTCGCCCTGCATGACCGACTGCGCCCCTGGGCTCCCGTCGGTCCCCGACGCCCAGAGCACGCGGCTCGCTCCGTCAACGGTGGCGTAGCCGACGAGGTTGCCGTCGAGCTGCATCGTCAGCGTGATCTGTCCCCCCGGCGACGTGACCGTCTGCCCAGGGGCGAGCACCTGACCCGGACCGAGCTGCGAGCTCCCCGGCGACCCGGTCCCCGCGCTCGCCGGCTGACCGCCGGTGGCGGTCGCGGCGGCCAGCGACTCTCCGATACCGGCGACGCTCGTCGCGACGAGCAGCACCGCGGCCAACGGTCCGGCGATGCGTTTCCTCATCGTTCCCGGCGTCCTTCCGGCCGTTCTTCCCGACCACCGCTCGAGGACGGAGCGTAACTCCCCGACTGGCGAGCGGCCACGGAACTCCTGGGCCACCCCGCTCACGTTGCGCCGGGAATTGTCCCCTGCAGCCGGGCGACCTGCTCGGTGCGGTTACGCACCAGGTCGTTGAACGCTTCGCCGGGGCCGATGTGGTCCCAGAGGGTCGGAGGGTGGAGTGTGACGTACATGGTGCGCCGGTGACCGGCGCCGGTCGGTCTGGGCGACGCGTGCATCACGTCCTGGACGTGCACGGTCACGTCGCCGGGGGCGGTGTCGATGTTCACGACCGGTACGTCGACCAGGCGGTCCTGCCATCGGTAATGCAGCACCTGGCCGTGGCTCCCGGGGACGACCTGCAGGTTGCCGGTCGCCGCGCTGGACCCGGTGAGCTGGATGCCGATGCTGGCTCCTGGGCAGAGGATGGCGTGCCCGCCGATACCGCAGTCTTGGTGCCATGGGATGTTGGAAAGGCCGGTCGTGCTGCCCGGCACCTTGATCAGTACCGCAGCTCCCTCCATCCGGTCAGGCGCGATCTTCAGGCGGGGATCGAGGAGCGTTCCCAACCGCTGGACCCGGGGGTCGCTTTCGAGCGCGGCGAGGAACGGGGAGCGGAGGCTGGCATAGACGAGCCGGCACAGTGCTCTCGAGCCGTCCTCACTGGTGACCCACCACGACTGGTCGTCGCCCGGCCGGGCGAGGGCGGCCAGTCGATCGACTTCCCGGTTGGCCTCGTCCATCTCCTCGACGCTGAAGACGCCTTTGACGTGGAGATAGCCCATGACCCGCAACTGAGCGGCCAGCTCCGCGTCGTCGGTGCCGACGTCGAAAGTGGCAGCCGGGTCCCGACCTTCGAAGTCGACCCCGGAGGGGTCGTAGGGCGGCAGGCCGGCGTGAAGGTACCGCAGGACCGGGTCCCAATCGGCCAGCTGCTCGAACCGTCCTCGCTCGAAGGTCAGTTCGTCGCTCAGATAAAGGCCGATGAAGGTACGCACCTGGGCTACCAGGTCATCCCACGCCCGGCGATCGAGGCGCACCGCGGTGGCCCCGTGGTCGCGGCCCTCCTCGACCAGGACGGACGTCCCGGCGGCGGAGTACGTGACGACCGCGTCCTCCACGTAGAACGTGAGGCCACCGGTGGCCGACAGGCCGGCCGCCGCCTTTTGGAGCCGGCCGGGATCGACGCCGGTCGGGACTGGAGGAGCAAGCGTCACCACCCCAGTATGCAAGGAGGGCCTGGCGTGTGCTCGACACTTCAGTCTCGACGGGACCTGATCCCCCAACACCACGCGGCCCGCCACGGCTTCCCGTTGAGCGCGTTCCAGCAACGGCTCGCGGCGTGGTGGCAGGCGCTACTGCGTTCGCTCGGTTCCCGTGTCACCACCTGACCCGGGGCCGACCGCGAGCCGCCGTCAGTCCTGACGAAGCGTGTCGGTCCGGCGCTCGTCCACCCGTGATGGCGCGGTCCGGCGAGCCCGGCGGCCGGAGAACCGGACCCGCCCCTGAGCTCCACCGCTCGGGCGACGGTCGGCGGGCGAGCCGCCGGTGTCGAGCGTCCGGATCTGCATGGCCAGGGCGTCCGCGTCCGCCGGGCGGTGCCGACGGCAGTAGCACTCGGCCACCGGCTCGCCGGGCGACCCGTCGCGAGCACGAGGCTGGTAGACGACCTCCACCGATGCGGGCCGACGGCAGCGGGCGCAGAGTCCGCGTCGCACGTGCTTCTTCATGACCGGACCTCCTCGCGCCTCGATCTTTGGTGACAACGAGGTTACACCAAGATGTCCTGGTTAACCAACAGGTAACTATTCGTTCACAATATGGCATCGGCGGTAGCCCCGGTGCGTGCGCCGCGGCTGGGCACGAGCTCGACGCCAGCGGGCGCGCCGTCGTGCCGGACGCCTCGGCCTCGACACCGCCTTGGCCGCTACCATTTCCGAGCACACTCGGTCGAGCGCAGCGCCCAGACCCGACGGGGTCGAGGCGCCCCGGGCAGCAAGGGGTTGGCATGGCTGGATCGGACGAGAGCTTCCACTTCGAGGGCGGCTACCCGACGCCCGAGACGGTCCAGCAGGCCTATGACGACCTGGACCTCAACCGAGCGATCCAGGCGTACCGGCTCTTCTTTCCGTCGGTGTCCGGGCTGGCCATCTTCAAAGGCAACGCCGAAGTCGGGATCGTGGAGAACGCGGTCTTCGGGACGCTCGAGACCCAGCCGGAGCACGTCGGGCTCACGCTCAACTCGGACACGCCGTACGCGCCGATCCTCCTCGATCTGCGGGCCGGGCCGATGGTGATCGAGCTGCCGCCGGGACCGCTGATCTGCATTGCCATGGACCTGAACCAGCGGTGGATCCTCGACATGGGGCTCCCGGGACCCGACGCCGGACAAGGGGGGCACCACCTCCTCCTCCCGCCGGGCTACGACGGCGAGGTCCCCGACGACTACTTCGTCGGCCGAGCGACGACCTACCGGGTCATCGCTGGCATCCGGGCCCTGCCGATCGGTGGCGACGTGACGGCGGCGGCCGAACGCCTCACCACGGTGAAGGTCCACCCGCTCCATCCCGATCCGGACTGGTCCGACCCGGCCTGGATCGACCTCACCCCGGCGCCACAGAACACGACCCCCGATCGGTGGGAGGACAACCTCGGGTACTGGAAGGCTCTCCATGAGGTCGTGGACACCGAGCCGCCGTTCGACGGCTTCCGGACCGCCTACGGCGAGTTGGCCGCGCTCGGCATCGCCAAAGGCCAGCCCTTTTCGCCCGACGACCGGATGACGGGGATCCTGGAACGGGCAGCCAGGACCGGCAGCGCGCTGATGCGGGTCCGGTCCTTCGCCGACCGCCGTCCCGACCGGATCGTCTGGTCCGGTAGCCAGTGGGAGTGGGCGGCGCTGCGCTTCGAGAACGGCGACTTCGACCGCCCGGACGCGGTCGACGTCGAGGCCCGGGAGAAGTGGTTCTTCCAGGCCATTGGGGCGTCGCCAGCGATGTTCCGCCGAGACACCCACGCCGGGTCGCTCTACTGGCTGGGCCTGCGGGACCGCGCCGGCGCCTACCTCGACGGAGGGCGGCACTACGCGCTCTCGGTTCCATTGCCCGTTCCCGGCAAGCTCTTCTGGTCGGTGACCGTCTACGACGCCACCACCCGCAGCCAGGTCCAGGCTGATCAGGGCAAGGCCGTCCTCAGCTCGCTCTTCGACTTCGCCGACGCGGCCGGCGCGATCTCGGTCGACCTCTACTTCGGGCCCACCGAACCCGAAGGGCACGATGGACGGTGGCTCCAGACGGTCCCCGGCGCGGGGTGGTTCGTCTACTTCCGCATCTACGGTCCGGAGGAGCCCGCGTTCGACGGCTCTTGGCAACTGCCGGACTTCGTCCCCGCCGACTGACGCGGCGGCCGATGAGTCCCGTCGCCACCGATCGTCGGTACTGATATGACGACGACGCCATCTCGAACGAAGAACCTCGCCGACCGGTACGACCTCGCCCTACTCGATTGGGCGGACGTCCGGCGGACGCTCGAGGCCAACCTGACCCAGGGGCCGAACACCGGTGGCCCCGACCATCACACCTTTTGGTTGTCGACGGTCGACGGCGACGGCCGGCCCCACATGACCGCGGTCGGCGCCTTCTGGGTCGACGGCCGCTACTACTTCTGCGGCAGTCCGCGGTCGCGCAAGATCAAGAACATCGAGCGCGACCCGCGCTGCGCGTTCGGCATCGCTATCCACGGCTACGACGTGGCCCTCGAGGGGCGGGCGGTCCGCGTCGCCGACGACGCTCGGCTGCCGCGCCTCGCCGAAGTGTTCGCCGAAGGCGGCTGGGCACCGACCGTGGCCGATGGCGGCTTCACCCACGAGTACAGCGCGCCGAGCGCCGGTCCGCCGCCGTGGTATGTCTACGAGTTCACGTCCGAAGACGTCTTCGCTCTCGCCACCCAGGAACCGGGCGGCGCGACGCGGTGGACCTTCTGACGACTCGGACGCCGGCCTACTCGCCCAGCGCGCTCCGCACCGCGGCCAACCGATCCGAATTCACTCGCCACCACGTCCACCGGCCGCGCTTCTCCCCCACCAAGAGCCCGGCTTCCACCAGAACCCGGGTGTGGTGGGAGACGGTGGGTTGGCTCTTGCCGAGCGGCGCTTCCAGGTCGCAGGAGCAGACCTCCGGCTGCGCGGCGACCAGCGACAGGAGACGGAGGCGGACCGGATCGGCGAGAGCACCGAGCACCCGGGCCAGCTCGACGGCCTCGGCCTCGGCCAGCGGGGAATCGACCACCGACCCGCAGCACAGACCGTCGTCCCCGACCGGGGCCCCCCGCACTTTCGTCTGTGCCATGGCTCTCCATTCAGACATTGACAACTATCGATATGTCATGCAGACTCCAAATCGACGATTATCAATCTATCAGGAGTCGCCCCGTGGCCCGTGTCCAACTCGCCCTGAACGTCCGCCAGCTCGATGCGGCGGTCGACTTCTATTCCAAGCTGTTCGGCACGGCTCCAGCCAAGGTCCGGCCGGGCTATGCCAACTTCGCCGTGGCCGACCCTCCGCTGAAGCTGGTGCTGATCGAGGACGCCGAGGCGCCGGCCGGGAGCCTCAACCACCTGGGGGTGGAGGTCGGATCCGCCGCCGACGTGGCGGCCGCCCACACCCGCCTGTCCGATGAGGGGCTGCCGACGTTCACCGAGGACGGAGTGAACTGCTGTTACGCCGTCCAGGACAAGGTGTGGGTCGGTGGGCCCGGTGGCGAGTCCTGGGAGATCTACACGGTCTTGGCCGACACGGTCTTGGCCGACACGGTCTTGGCCGACACGGTCTTGGCCGACACGGTCTTGGCCGACACGGTCTTGGCCGACACGGTCTTGGCCGACACGGTCTTGGCCGACACGGTCTTGGCCGACACGGTCTTGGCCGACACGGTCTTGGCCGACACGGTCTTGGCCGACACGGTCTTGGCCGACGCAGCGTTGGCCGACACGCCCGACGTCGCCGTGACGGCCTCGGCGTGTCCATCGTCGTGCTGCTGACGCTTCGGACGGCAGCGGGCGGGTGGCGGTGACCGAAGCACCCCTGTGGCGCCGGCTGGTGGCCGAGCTGCTGGGCTGCGCCTTCCTGACCGCGGTCGTCGTCGGTTCGGGGATCGCCGCCCAGCAGCTCTCGCCGGGCAGTACCGGCCTCCAGCTGTTCGAGAACGCCGCTGCGACGGCGGCCGGACTGTTCGCCATCATCCTCATGTTCGGCGGGGTGTCCGGCGCCCATTTCAACCCGGTCGTCTCGTTCGTCGATGCCGTCTTCGGCGGCCTCTCGTGGCGCGACACCGCCGCCTACCTGCCAGCCCAGCTCGGCGGCTGCATCGTCGGGGCGGTGGTGGCCAACGTCATGTTCTCCGCCCCAGCCGTCACCATCTCGACCAAGGACCGGGCGAGCGGTGCCCACTTCCTGTCCGAAGTGGTCGCCACCCTCGGCCTGCTGTTGGTGATCTTCGCTCTGGCCCGGACTGGTCGCAGTCGGGCCGCACCGGCCGCGGTGGGCGCCTACATCGGAGCGGCCTACTTCTTCACCAGCTCCACCAGCTTCGCCAACCCGGCGATCACCGTCGGCCGTATGTTCTCGGACAGCTTCGCCGGCATCGCCCCCTCGTCGGTGCCCCCGTTCATCGCCGCCCAGGTGGTCGGTGCGGTGGCCGCGGTGGCCGTCATCAAGGTCCTATACCCGCACCTGGGCCGAGCGACGGCCGCCCGAGTCGTGGTGCCCCATCAGACCGTGGCACTCGAACAGACGGGAAAGAACGACGAATGACCGACAAGCCGGTGGTGCTGTTCTTGTGCGTCCACAACGCCGGGCGGAGCCTGGCCGCCCGGGTCCTGTTGGACCACTACGCCGAAGGTCGGGTCGACGTTCGTTCGGCCGGTTCGGACCCGGCCGACCAGCGCGACCCTTCGGTGGTGGCCGTCTTGGAAGAACGCGGCCTCGACGCTGGCCGCGAGCACCCGAAGCCGTTGGACGACGATACGGTCCGGGCGGCGGACGTGGTGGTGACGATGGGCTGCGGGGACACCTGTCCGGTGTATCCCGGGAAGCGCTACCTCGACTGGCAACTCACCGATCCGGCCGGTCTGGCGGTCGAAGACGTCCGACCCATCGTGGACGAGATCGACCGGCGGGTCCGAGACCTGCTGAGCATGCTGGACGAAAGCACCGACGACGTCCCTTGACGTCCGTCTGGCCCTTCGACCGAGAGATCGTCAACCGACCGGGTACTTCTCACCGAGCGCCCGGTGCCACCGAGCGCCCGGTAGTAGCGCCGACCGGTCAGCCGACCGGCGCCCGGCGCGTCCGCCGGCGGGGCGGGCGCCTCGGGCGCGACGTCCCGCGCCGGGTCCCGGCTGACGACGACTCTGCTCTCGCGCCGTCGCTTCTTGCTCTCTCGCCTCTCGTGCGGTCGCCCCTCGCTCGATCACCTCTGGCGCCATCGCCGGCCGGCCCGACCATCTGAGGCCCGGTGCCGAGCGATGCCAGGTCCGGCGAGGAGACGGCACCTGGCAGTCCGAGCTTCCGCTGGATGAGCTTGACCTCGGCGACCTGGTCTGGCCCGACCAAGGAAACGACGACCCCGTCGGCACCGGCCCGGCCGGTACGGCCGGCGCGGTGCACGTAGTCGGTCGCATCGGCCGGCGGATCGAAGTGGAGGACGAGGGGGACGGCGTCGACATGGATGCCGCGCGCCGCGATGTCGGTGGCGACCAGTACCTTGACCCGACCGGCCCGAAAGTCGGCCAAAGCCCGCTCTCGTTGGCCCTGGCTCCGGTTGCCGTGAATGGCCGCGGACCGCAGACCTGACCGAGCGAGACGATCCGAGAGCCGATCCGCGCCGCGCTTGGTGCGACAGAACACGACCGCTGGTCCGTGCGCGGCGATCGTCTTGGCGGCCACCGCCACGCGGTCACCGGATTCGACCCGCCAGAAGTGGTGACCGACCACTCCCTGCGATGTGCTGGCGGGCACGACGTCATGACGCACCGGATCGTGCTGATAGTCGCGGACGAGTTTGTCGACCGGTCCGTCGAGGGTGGCCGAGAAGAGCAGCACCTGGCGCGACGCGCTGGTCCGTTCGACGAGGCGCCGGACCGTCGGGAGGAAGCCCATGTCGGCCATCCGATCGGCCTCGTCGAGGACGACGATGTCCACGAACGACAGGTCGACCGAACGCCGCTCGATCAGATCGGTGAGCCGGCCGGGGCAGGCGATCAGGATGTCGACGCCGTTTCGCAGAGCGGCCAGCTGCTTGCCGTACCCGACACCGCCGTAGATCGACGTCACCTGTACGCCGATCGCCGCGGCCAGGGGCGCCAGGTCCGACTCGATCTGGGCCGCCAGCTCCCTCGTCGGGACGAGAACGAGTGCCGACGGATGACGGCGGCCGCGCCGGCCGGGCCGCGGTCGGGCCTCGAGCCGGGTGAGGACCGCCAGCCCGAACGCCAGGGTCTTGCCGGAACCCGTCGGGGCCATGCCGCAGACGTCGCGCCCGCCGAGGGCGTCGGGGAGCGTGGCGGCCTGGATGGGAAACGGCGCCGTGATGCCTCGGCGTTCGAGAACCGACGTCAGCGCCGGTGGAACGCCCAGATCGCCAAAGCGAACAGGCGCGTCAGAAGTAGAAGGTGCGGTCACAAGACTCCAGTCGGTCCTAAGGAAAAGATGGCCGACTCGATGCACGTCTCGTGGGCCCTGGCCGGCTATGAACGCCGGCCGCCAGCGGGCATCGCCCGTGGCTTCGACGTTTACGGTAGCAGGGCGGCCGGCCGGTTCGGACCATCGTCGCATTCGGTAGCGTTGCCGTTGCCGCGCACTCGCCGGGCGGACGACCCGGATCCGTCGCCGAAGCAGCGAGACTGTTTGGCTCCGAGGCCGGGATATCCAGAGACGAGGGCCGATGGCCACCAAGCGCGTGCAGATGCCCGACGAGGACTTGGTCCGCCTGTACCTGAAAGACGTCGGTCGTTACGCCCTGCTCACCAAAGACGACGAGGTGCGGCTGGCGCAGGCCGCGGAAGCCGGGCACGACGCCCGGACGGAGCTGGCGACTCGGGGCGGTCTCCGGGCGGATCGGAAGCGGGCGCTGCACCGGATCGTCGGAGCCGGCGACGCGGCCACCGAGACCCTGGTCAACGCCAACCTCCGACTGGTGGTGTCGATCGCCAAGAAGTACCAACGGTCCGACCTGCCGCTGCTCGACCTCGTCCAGGAGGGCAACCTCGGGCTCATCCACGCGGTCGAGAAGTTCGACTGGCGGAAGGGCTTCAAGTTCTCCACGTACGCCACCTGGTGGATCCGCCAGGCGATCACCCGGGGCATCGAACGAGGCGGCCGAACCATTCGGCTGCCGGCCCAAGCCAGCACGTTGCTCACGCAGGCGACCCAATCCCGGGCTCGGCTCGAAACGGAGCTCGGTCGGCGCCCGACGGTCGCGGAGCTGTCCGCCGACCTCGACGTCGGCGAGGCAAAGATCGCCGAGATCCTCCGTCACGCGGCCGCGCCGCGCTCCCTGTCCGAACCGCTCGGCGACGATGGCGGTCTCCAGGTCGGCGACCTCGTCGAGGACCAACAGGCCGCGTCGCCGTTCGAAGCCGCCGCGGCGACCCTGCTCGTCGGCGAGGTGGCCCAGATGCTGACCGGCCTGGACGACCGCGAACAAGAGGTCATACGGCTGCGGTTCGGACTGGACCGAGGCGAACCACGCACCCTCAACGAAGTCGGCGCCCGTTTCGGCCTCACCCGGGAGAGGATCCGCCAGATCGAGTCCCGAGCGATGTCGAAGCTCCGTCATCCCACGACCGAACGCCTGTGAACTGACGCACCTGCGCCGTCGGGGGCCCGGCGACCGCAGGGTTGCGTCGGCGCGACAGCCGCCCGGTCGCCCGGTCCGTACGACATGCGACGGCTTCGACTGGTACGGTGGAGTAGTCGCCGCCCTTGGAGCTGGCGTGGCCCGTTCGAGATCTTCCCGAGTTGGCCCAATTCGAACGGAGCCCGACATCCTCAAGTGCCTTTCCGAACCCCTTCGGGGCTACTCGGTCGTGGCGTGTCCCGGATCAGGGCATGTCACTGACGCCGCCCCGTGGCACCACGTTGCTGCGACGGGAGCTTCCTGATGGCCACCTCCGTGCAAAAGCGCCAGCGCGAGCAGCAGAAGCTGGAAAAAGCTCAGGCCAAGGCCGCACGCAAGGTGGCTCGCCAGACGACGGTCGAGCCATTGGAGAACGCCGCTCACCGGAGCGAGGCCGAGCTCATCGAGGATCTGGAGGCGCTCCATCGGGCGTTCGAGGCCGGCAACGTGTCGCCGGAGGACTTCGAGGAGCACCGGGATCGTCTGCAAGCACAGTTCGCACTACTTTGATGACGACCGGGATCTGATGACGACTCGAACGACCATCCAGGGCGGTTCATCCCTGTCAGGGGGAGATCATGCCTAGGCACACGCACGCCAAACCGTCGCAGAAGCGTTCGGAGCCGCGTGATCGAAAGGGATCGTCGGGACGACGACTGCCGACGCAGGATCTCGACGCGCAGGTGCTCAGCCTCCGTGAGGCGGGCACCTCGTACTCGGCCATCGCTCGCCGGCTGGAGCTGAGCCGGGCGACGGACGCCCATCGGAGCTTCATCCGTGCCCTCGGGTCTCAGGACGGCGCCCATCGTCGCCAGTTGGTCGACAACGAGGTGGCTCGGCTCGACCAACTGGAGCAACGCATCCGCGACCGAGACGCCCCGGACGCCGCCAAGATCGAACGCCGGCTGCGAGGCGTGACCAATCTCCGAGAAGCCGTACGACAGTGACCTCGCTGTCGCTGCCCCCGGGGTCGCCCTGTGTCCTCTGCGGCCAGTTGGCCACGGCCTCGATCGATCCGCCGAGACGGACCCTCGAGCGCGGTGCGGACCCGAGCGATCAGTCCTACTCGGTCACGGTCATCCTGCCCGACGTCCTGCTCTGCACCGACGACGGGCTTCGCGTTCGCCAAGGGGACCTGCTCGTCGGGTGGTGCGACGACGAGGACTGCCGAACCTACGGGGAAGTCGGCAAGGCGTCGGCCTGCGGTCACGACTACGAGAAACTCTCGGTGGGCAAGCCCTCCAAATAGGTGCCCACCAAATAGCTGTCAGTAAACAACAGAAGAAAGAGATAGAAAAAATGGCAACTGGAACGGTGAAGTTCTTCAACAGCGAAAAGGGCTTCGGGTTCATTACGCCGGCCTCGGGTGACAAGGACGTCTTCGTCCACTTCTCCAACGTGGTGGGTGACGGGTTCAAGAACCTCGAGGACGGCCAGCAGGTCGAGTTCGACGTGGCCGAGGGGCGCAAGGGCCCCGAGGCGCAGAACGTCCGGCCTCTCTAGCCAAGCCGCGGTCGGCAAGGCCCGGTTCGTCCGGGCCTTGCCGGCACGGCGCGGCAGCGCGCTCGGGTCCGGCTCACGACGAGCTCCCGACGGGCTCCCGACATAGGGCTGCGGCGGCTAACCCTTTGCTGATGATTTTCGGTGCCGCGGTACAGCCACAGGACGGGAGAACCGGTGCAGACGGTCATCAGACGAGCGGAGCCGGCCGACGACTTCCGCACGCTCGCCGTCCAGGTCCGGGCGGCCGGGCTCCTCGATAGACGGCTCGGTTACTACTGGGTCAAGATCGTCCTCACCGTCGGGGCGTTTGCCCTCGGATGGGCAGCTTTCTTCGCCTTGGATGCCTCGTGGGCCGTTCTGGCCGTCGCGGTGTTCCTCGGCCTGGTCCAGACCCAGCTCGGTTTCCTCGGTCATGACGCCGGACACGGGCAGGTCTTCGCCTCCCGGCGGGCCAACCGGCTGCTCGGTCTGGCCGTCGGAAACGGGCTGATCGGGTTGAGCTACGGCTGGTGGGTGGCCAAGCACAGCGCCCACCACGCCCACCCCAACGAGCTGGACCGTGATCCTGACGTCGGCGTCGGCCTGATCGGGGCTGGCAGTGCCGACGGTACAGACAGTGGCGGCCGAGGCCTCGCCGGTTGGCTCACACGATGGCACGCCGAGCTCTTCTTCCCGCTGATGCTGCTCCGCAGCACGGGCCTCTACGTGTCCGGCGGCATCGACTTGTTCCGCCGCCGGAATCGCGGCGCGCTGGTCGAGGTGCTCGTGATCACCGCCTATGCCGCGTTCTACCTGACGGTGGTGTTCTGGGCGCTCCCCCCCTTGGAGGCGATCATCTTCATCGCGGTGCACCAGGCCGTCTTCTCGTTCTACCTGGGGTGCAGCTTCGCCCCCAACCACAAGGGCATGCGCATCATCGAGGAGAGCTCCGGGATGAGCTTCGCCGAACGCCAGGTCGTCACCGCTCGCAACGTCACCGGCGGCCGATGCACTGGTTTCGTCTTGGGCGGCCTCAACTACCAGATCGAGCACCACCTCTTCCCGACCATGCCCCGACCGAACCTGCCGCGCGCCCAGGATCTCGTCCGGGCGTTCTGCGTCGAGAGCGGTTACGGCTACTGCGAGGAACGCGCCATCGATTCCTACCGGCAGGCGACCGGACGCCCACCGGCATCCCCGCCCCACCGTCGTTCGGCGCTGGCGCTGGACGGGCGGCAATCGCCCTGATCGCCCTCGTCGAACGGCGTCGCCGCCGACCGCCTTTCTCTTTCGGATAGGGTACTCTACGTCAAGTACCACGAATAGGGGAGGCCATCGGCGATGCCACGCAACCGGAGCAACCCGCTCGCCCTGGCCGTCCTCATCTGCCTCTACGAGCGGCCGATGCACCCGTACGAGATCGCGACGACGCTCCGCCAGCGCAACAAGCAGGAGAGCGTCCGGCTGAACTACGGCTCGCTCTACTCGGTCGTCGGATCGCTCGAACGCCGCGGCTTGATCTCGCCGAAGGAGACCGAGCGGGACGGACGGCTCCCGGAGCGGACGATCTACGAGCTGACCGAGCCGGGCCGTATCGAGATCCATGACTGGATGACCGATCTCGTCTCGGTCCCGGTGAAGGAGTACCCGGAGTTCGAGGCGGCGCTGTCGTTCCTGCCCGCGCTGGCGCCGGACGAGGTCGTCGACCTGCTCGACGAACGGGCCCGGCGCCTCGAGCTCTCCCTCGCCCAGATCGACGCCAGCCGCGAGGTGATGGAGAAGCAGGCGCTGCCTCGGCTGTTCTGGATCGAGGACGAGTTCGTCCGGGTCCTGCGGGAGGCCGAGCTCGGCTACGTGCGTCGACTGGCCGGCGAGATCGCCGCGGGGACGCTGGAGGGGACGGACTGGTGGCGGCAGGTCCATGACGATCCGGCCCACGCCATCCTGCCGCCCGACGCCGCCCCCGTCGGACCGGCACGCCCGGCGATGACGACGCGAACGAAGAGAACGGCGACGACGAGCGAGGGGCAGCGGTGACGGCAGTGGACGACGAGGTGATCTCGACGCGGGACCTGCGCAAGCAGTTCCGCTCCAAGAAGGGCCCGGTCGACGCGGTGCGGGGGGTGAGCTTCGACGTGCACCGGGGAGAGATCTTCGGCTTCCTCGGCCCGAACGGGGCGGGGAAGACGACGACGATGCGGATGTTGACGACGCTCCTGCCGATCGAGCAGGGCACGGCCACGGTGACCGGCGTCGACGTGGCCCGGGAGCCGCAGAGGGTTCGGGAACGCATCGGCTACGTGAGCCAGTTGGGTGGGGCGGACGAGCTGGCGACCGGGCGGGAGAACCTCATCCTGCAGGGACGCCTCTACGGCGACAGCCTGGCGACGGTGACGGCGCGGGCGGACCGGCTGATGGACATCCTCGATCTCTCGGAGTTCGCGGACCGGCGGGTCAAGACGTACTCGGGCGGCCAGCGCCGGCGGCTCGACGTCGCGCTCGGCATCGTGCACGAGCCCCAGGTCCTCTTCCTCGACGAGCCGAGCACCGGGCTCGACCCGCAGAACCGGGCGAACCTCTGGGAGCACATCGAGGAGCTGCGCCAGCTCGGGACGACGATCTTCCTGACGACGCACTACCTCGAAGAGGCCGACGCCCTCTGCGACCGGCTCGTCATCATGGACCACGGCGAGGTCGTCGCCGAGGGGACGCCGCGCGACCTCAAGCGCGACGTGTCCGGAGACTCGGTCGTCCTCGACCTCCACGCGGACGACGGGACGCTGGCGCGAGCCCGTGACGTCGTCGCCGCCGAGCCGTACGTGCGGGAGCTCAGCCTCGACGGCACGCAGCTCCGCTGCTACGTCGAGGACGGCGGTACCGCGCTGCCGTCGCTCCTCCGGCTGCTCGACCGCGAACAGATCGGGCTGCGTTCGATGCAGCTCTCGGAGCCGACGCTCGACGACGTCTTCCTGCGCCACACCGGCCGGTCGCTGCGCGACGCCGGTGCTGGTGCTGGTGCCGGTGCCGGCGGCGGCAGCCACGGCGGGAAGGGGGCGGCGGCATGAAGGGCGTTCGGGACATCGGCCTCCTCTACCGTCGCTACACGGTCCAGATGCTGCGGAACCCGGTCTGGCTGATCGTCGGCTTCTCGACGCCGATCCTCTACCTCGTGTTGTTCACGCCGCTGCTCAAGCACGTCGTCGGCATCGCCGGCTTCCCGACGGGCACGGCCCTCCAGGTCTTCTTGCCGGGGATCCTCTCGCTGCTGGCGTTCGCCAGCGGGTCGAGCATGGGCTTCAGCACGATCTTCGAGCTGCAGTCCGGGCTTCTCGAACGGCTCCGGGTGACGCCGGCCAGCCGCTTCGCCATCCTCTTCGGCCCGATCCTGTCGGGGCTGACGATGATGTTCGTCTTCGACGCGGTCGTCGTGGCGATCGGTGCCGGGTTCGGCTTCCATGTCGACTGGGGCGGGCTCGTCGTCCTGGCGGTGCTGCTGGCGGTGCTGGCGACGCTGATGGCCGCGTTCTCGGTGGCCATGGCGCTCGAGACGAAGGAGATCTCGAGCTTCGCCGCGGTCATCAACGGGATGAACCTGCCACTGCTGCTGCTGGCCGGCGTCCTGCTACCGATCTCGCTCGGCCCGCTATGGATGCGCGTCCTCGCCCATTTCAACCCGCTCTACTACCTCGTCGCCGCGTCGCGGGTGCTCGCGGTCGGCGACTTCGGCAACGACGCGGTTTGGCAGGCGTTCGCGGTGCTCGTCCCGCTGTGCGTCGTGGTGCTGCTCTGGGCGACGCGGGTCTTTCGGCGGGCGGTCGCCTGACGACGAGCGGTTCGTCCCCGCGTCGTCGGCCGACGACCGACGACGGGCCGACGACGGATGGCCGGGCTACCGGTTCTCGACGACGCGGTACCGCCGGGCGGCGAGCGACGGGTTCTTCGCCCGGACGTCGTCGAGCCGGTCGCGGTCGAGGTCGGCGGTGATCAGGCCGTCCTGTTCGCCGAGGGCGGCGAGCGTCACGCCCATCGGGTCGACGATCATGCTGCGGCCCGAGCCGATCGGGCCGGCCTGGTCGGCGCCGACGACGAAGACGGTGTTCTCGATCGCCCTCGCCCGTAGGAGCGTGGCCCAGTGGTCCTCCTTCAGCGGGCCGGCGGCCCACTGGGCGGGGACGAGCACGACGTCGGCGCCGGCGTCGACGAGGCGGCGGGTCGTTTCGGGGAAGCGGAGGTCGTAACAGGTCTGCGCGCCGACGCGCCGGCCGTCGACGACGAACGTCTCGAGCTGGGCGGAATCGCCGGCCAGCACCCAGTCGGACTCGCGGTAACCGAACGCGTCGTAAAGATGGACCTTGCGGTAGCAGCCGGCGAGTGCCCCGCTCGGGTCGACGGTAATCAGGGTGTTGTGGACCTTGAACGCATCGGGGATCGCCTCGACGATGCCGACGACGATCCACAGCTCGTGGCGAGCCGCCGCGGCGGCGGCCCGTCGCACGAACGGACCGTCCAGCGGCTCCGCGTGCTCGACGAGGTCACGCCCCGGGCTGGCGACGCTGTACGACGTGTACTCCGGCAGGACGAGGAGCCGGGCCCCGGCCCGGGCCGCCCGTTCGGCGAATTCGTCGACCGCGGCGGCGTTCTTCTCCGGGTCGGACCCGGGCGCGAACTGGGCGGCGGCGACGGTGACCATCGACGCGTTCTACCAGACTGCCGTCGGCCAAGCCATCGCCGCGTCCCGGCCGTCCGTCACCTGCATCGAGATGCCCCAGGTCTACTGGGCCATGCCGACAACCGGCTTGTTCAGCGGCTGCCCGCCCATCGACCCCTGGAACGGGGCGTTGCCGAAGGCGAAGAGGCCGCCGTCGGAGGCGACCTCGTAGTAGCCGCCGTTCGGGGCCACCGTCATGCCCACGATGGGCTTGTTCAGTGGCTGGCCGCCCATCGACCCCCGGAAGGGAGCGCCGAAGGCGAAGAGGCCGCCGTCGGACGCGACCTCGTAGTAGCCGCCCGACGGAGTGGCCGCCATGCTCACGATGGGCTTGTTCAGTGGCTGGCCGCCCATCGACCCCTGGAACGGGGCGTTGCCGAAGGCGAAGAGGCCGCCGTCCGAGGCGACCTCGTAGTAGCCGCCGGTCGGGGCCACGGCGAGGCCAACGACCGGTTGGTTCAGTGGCTGGCCGCCCATGGACCCGTCGAACGTGGCGTCGCCGAAAGCGAAGAGGCCGCCGTCCGAGGCGACCTCGTAGTACCCCCGGCCATCGGGGGTGGGGGCCATGCCGACGATGGGCTTGTTCAAGGGCTGGCCGCCCATCGACCCATAGAAGGCGGCGTCGCCGAAGGCGAAGATGCCGCCGTCCGCGGCGACCTCCCAGTACCCACCGCCGTCGGGGCTCATGGCCATGCCGACGATGGGCTGGTTCAAGGGCTTTCCGCCCATCGACCCGTAGAAGGCGGTGCCGAAGGCGAACAGCCCCCCGTCGGAGGCCACCTCGTCATAGCCCGACCGGGTCGCGGGGGCCGTCATCGAGAAGGCCGCCGGGCCGTTCTGACCGACGGCCACGCACTGGACACCCGGAAAGCAGCCGATACCTTCCACCGCGACGTCGGAGCCCCCCGAACCGTTCGGGGTCCAGTGGGGCACGGTGGCCTGCGCCCAGGTGGTCCCGTCCCAGTTGAGAACGAGGGGTTGCACTGTCCCTGTTGTTGTCGCTGTCGTCGCCGACGGATCGGGCGTCGTCGTCGCGCCACCGGCCACGCACGAGGTCGGCCCGAAGCAGTCCACGGCGGTCAGAACGGAGGCGACCGCCGGGCTCGGCGTCTTCGCAGCCGACCAGGTGGAGCCGTTCCACTGCTCGACCACCGTCGTCAGCCCAGCGGTCGACAGCTGCTCGCCCGCGGCCATGCAGAGGGTGGGAGTGGCGCAGGAGATGGCGTTCACCAGCACATACTGTGTCGGCCCGAGTGTCGCCACCGTCGTCGCCGTCCACGAGCTGCCGTTCCACTCGAGCGCGAACATGCCGATGGTCTGGTTGCCGCTGTCCGCCTGCCAGCCCCCGGCCATGCAGAAGATGGGGCTGGTGCACGACACCGCCGTGGCCAGACGGAGGGTGGTGGCCGGCGAGGGCAGCTGGGTGACGGACCAGGTCGAACCGTTCCACTGCGCCACGACCGCTGTCACCCCCAGCGTCCCCGAGGTGTCGCTGGCGGTGTCGCCCACGGTCGTGCAGGAGGACGGGCTGGTGCACGACACCGAGGTCAAGACCGACCGGCCAGTCGTCGGCGGCGTCACGATCGACCAGGTCTGGCCGTTCCACTGTTCGACGAGCGGGGCCTCGTCTGTCGTGAGGGATGTCGCGGCTGTTGTCAGTGTCACTGTGCTTGTCGTTGTCGACGACTGCCCGCCGACGGCCAGGCAGAACGTCGCCGACGGGCAGGAGACCGAGGAGAGGTCGCTGTCGGGACTGGCGGTCGGGACCGGGACGGCGGTGGCCGTCCAAGTCCCCCCGTGGAACACCGCGGCGATCGGCCGGACGGCGCTGCTCGTCGTATCCGACCCGACGGCGACGCAGTCGGTGGCGGCCCCGCAGGAGACGCTCCCGAATGTCGCTGTGCCGCCGCCCCCGAATGTCGGGGTCGGCACTGTGGACCACGGGCTCGGGGTCACCACCTCGGCCGACGAGCCGCGGCTGGACGGCCGGCGGACCAACCCGCCCTCTCGGAGGAGGCTGCGCAACGAGCCGTGCAGCCCGTCTGCGGCCAACAGCTGGCGAAGCTGCCCGGCCACCGGGCGACCGGCCGTGGTGGCCGCCCCAGCGCCGGCCTCGAAGGCGATCGGCCCGATCCCGGCCATGGTCAGGACAGCGGTCGTTCCGATCGCCAGGAACCGAAGCTTCATCTTGCCTCTCCTTCACTACGCCAGCCGCGGTCGGTGCGGAGGCCGCCGGCATCGTAGTTGATGCCTCAGTTCGGCAAACTCTTTCTTTGCGGTCGGCCTCAGGGGACACTGACCGTCCGCCACGCGACACCTTCCGCGTCGAGCACGTCAGGCAGGATTCCCCTCGCACTGCCGGACGACAGCCAGAGGACGGCGGCAAGGAGCCGCCCGACCGCGACGGCCTCGAGGTTCAACCAGTTGAGCGTCGGGTGTCGACTCGCGAGTCTCGCCATGGCGGGAACCGTCAGACGGGGGTCGGGCAGCGAGACGTCTTCACGCAGCTCGAGCAAGCTGAGGATCGCCTGCTCCTGTTCGCTCGTGCCGAGCTGTACGAACGGGCCGGAAAGGTGGCCACCGGCCCCGAGGACCGCAGCCCGACAGGCCCGGTAGTACCAGGAGGTCGTCGTGTGCAGCTCGACGTCCCGCATGGGAAAGCCAACCAAGAGCTCCTCGATCAGCAGACGATCGTCGAGGACTACGACCTCCGACGCCAACGGCTTCTACTGATCGGCGAGGTCGGGGTCGTCAAGGGCCGACAGACCGGTGGCGTAGTGGTCCCGGAGCACCCGTCGCAGCTCCCGCCGGGCGACGTCGACGCCCCCGGGGACCACCAGGGCGGCATCACCAAGATCGATGAACGCGACTTCGCCACCGTCGTCGATCCCCCAGCGATGGCGGAGATCGGCCGGAAGGCTGGCCTGGCCTCGATGGGACACCTTGACGTTCGTCGCTGCGGGCACAGCTGCATTGTAACAAGGTCCAAGGCACAAGGTATCGCTGGCGTCGTCGAGCTGACCTACGCCATCTCGCGCCCCGGCCGCGCCGCCGAGTGACCAGAGGATCTCGCCTTCCCTACCCGACCGCCGAGCCGACCCGGAGCACCAGCGCCTCGGCGACGTGGGCGGCGTCGACCGACGGCGACCACGCGCCGTAGAGATCGGCGATCGTCCGGGCCACCCGACGCACCCGGTGCAGGCCCCGCCCGCTCAACGTCCCGGTGCGGACGTGCCGGTCGAGCAGCGCGGCCGCTTCGCGGGTGAGCGGGGCCAGCCGGTCGAGCTCGGCCGACGGCAGCACCGCGTTGCACGCCACCCCGCGGTCGCGGGCCACCTGGCGGGCCCGGCCCACCCGCTCGGCCACCGCCGCGCTCGACTCCCCCGCCGCGCTCGACAGCAGTTCGCCCGGCTCCGGCCGGTGCAGCGGCACGACGAGATCGAACCGGTCGAGCAGCGGGCCGGACAGCCGGCGGGCGTAGCGGGCCCGGGCCGCCGGCGTGCACCGGCAGGAGCCCGGCGGCCCGCCGTCGCCGCACGGACACGGGTTCATCGCGCCGACGAGCACGAACCGGGCCGGCAGCGTCACCGTGCCCCTCGCCCGGCTGACCCGGACGACGCCCTCTTCCAGCGGCTGGCGGAGGGCGTCGAGCACCGCGGCCGGGAACTCTCCCATTTCATCGAGGAAAAGAATGCCGTGGTGCGCCAGGCTGATCTCGCCCGGCCGCATCGACGCCGTCCCACCGCCGATCAGCGAGACCGCCGATGCGCCGTGGTGCGGCGCCCGGAACGGCGGCTCCGTGATCAGCCCACCCTCCGGCAGGACCAGCCCGGCCGCCGAGTGGACCCGGCTGACCTCGATCGCCTCGCTCCGGGAGAGCGGCGGCAGGATCCCCGGCAGTCGTTCGGCCAGCATCGTCTTGCCCGACCCCGGCGGCCCGACGAGCAGCAGGTGGTGGCCACCGGCCGCCGCCACCTCGACCGCCCGTCGACCGACCCGTTGGCCCCGGACGTTGGCCAGGTCCAGACCAGCCGGTCGCGCCCGTTCCGGCGTCGCCACCGAGTGAGGTGGCGACGGCCAGCCCTTGCGGCCGGCCAGCACGTCGACCAGCTGACCCAGGCCCGAGACCCCGTCGACCGCGCCGGGGCAGACCGCGGCGGCTTCCGCATAGTCGCACCGCGGCACGACCAGCGTGTGGCCGACGAGCGAGTCGGCCAGCGCGACGATGCCCGGCACGTGCCGGAGCGTGCCGTCCAGTCCGAGCTCGCCGACGAACGCCAGGCCGTCGAGCGCGCCGGCCGGGAGCACCCCCGTGGCGGCCAGCAACCCGACGGCGATCGGCAGGTCCAGCCCCGCCCCGCCCTTCCGCACCCCTGACGGTACGACAATCGATCTTGGTAATATGATCGAGGTGGCTCGGGCCGGCATCTACTGCCGCATCTCTAGCGACCGAGACGAGACGGCTCTCGGCATCGCACGGCAGGAGGAAGACTGCCTCCGGCTCTGCGCCGACAGGGAGTGGGAAGTCTTTCGGGTCTACCGGGACAACAACCGATCAGCATCCTCGGGCAAGGTTCGCCCCGCCTACGAGGAGATGTTGGACGACATTAAGGCCGGCCTCGTTACGGCCGTAGCCGTCTACGACCTTGATCGCCTCACGAGAAGACCGATCGAACTGGAAGAGTTCGTTACCGTCTGCGACCGAGCCGGCGTCTCGCAACTTGCGATGGTCAGCGGCACCGTCGACATGGGAACCGGCGATGGGCTTCTCGTGGCCCGCATCAAGGGCGCCGTTGCGGCCGAAGAGGCTCGGAAGACGGCTGAGCGAATCCGTCGCAAACACCAACAGTTGGCTGAAGATGGGCTCTACAGCGGCGGCGGGAGTCGGCCTTTCGGGTTTGATGAGGACGGCATCACGATCCGAGAGAAAGAGGCCGAGCTAATCAGAGACGCTGCCGAGCGGCTCCTCCAAGGTGCTTCGCTGTACTCCATCAGGAAGCTCTGGGAGGAGGCAGCAGTCCCTACCGCCACCGGACGTCCCTGGTCCGGGACGGTCATTAAGGCCATGCTCCTCCGACCTCGGATGGTCGGATTGCGCCAGCATCGAGGTACCTGGACATGGGACCGAAGGGCCGTCTGGCCCGCCATCCTCGACCGGACAACCTGGGAGCAACTCCGACGCATCCTTACGGACCCGTCCCGTCGTCAGGCGCCGCCCTCACGCCGGTATCCGTTGAGGGGCATCTTGACCTGCGGCACATGCGGGTCTTACTTGACCTCGATGCCACGGCATGGGGGGAGGAACTACGGATGCCGCAAGGACTCCGGTGGTTGCGGACATGTTTTCATCTCGGCCGAACATGCCGAGAGTCAGGTCTTCAATCTTGTACTTCCCTTTGCTGACTCACCTGATCTCCTCCGCCTC
Source organism: uncultured Actinomycetota bacterium (assembly GCA_963745595.1). Lineage (GTDB taxonomy): Bacteria > Actinomycetota > Acidimicrobiia > Acidimicrobiales > RAAP-2 > DASZUK01. Next base: position 254,253 of record CAVUYB010000010.1, read on the forward strand.
GTTGAAAAGGAAGAGGAGTCCACCAGGCAACGAATACGTGACCTGGTCGCAGAAAACCTGACCGACCAGGCCATGATCCGTCAATTGACAGATGACTACGCAGATCGACTCTTGACGAGGGATCGACTCAAGAGGCAGACCGAGCGTCTGAACCATCGGGTGTCGCAACGAGAAGACGAGCTATCCCGCCTCCAAGGGCGCTCTGCTCTAGGTCGGGTCGGGGGAAGGGTTGAGGAGAACTGGGACAACTTCTCGGCTGACGATCAACGGGCAATCCTCAGGAGTTTGATTTCTAAGGCGACCGTGGCACCCTCGGTTCATAGGGGGTCCAATATCTACGATCGCAACAGACTAAGTATCTCCCTCCGCTACGACGCCATCCGAGACTCGGCAGCGGAGATCGTTGACTCGGACGGGGTTCGATATTTCATTCCTGGGGCTCGGGTCAAGCCAGGGCAAGTGATTCCATCTACAACAGATACACTGAAATACTATGGAGTGTAAGAGAAAGGGTGACGCCTCAAAAGGGGTTCCCCGGCGTACAACTGGATCAAATACCGTCGCCAACTCGGCCCTGTCGGTATCGCTGAGGACGCCTGGTCATTTCAGGTTGAAAGGCTCTCTTGATCCCCAGGCTTCTTTAGAGATGCGAGCTGGTAATACATGAACCAGATCACCCCTCCTAGTCCCACAATGAACCCGACGATGACCCCAAGGGCCGGAAGGAGCCCACTAGGGGGTGGCACAATGGCTAGCAGAGATAGCGGAAACGCAATCCCTACAACCGAAAATCCCAGGAGAGCAAAGATGCCCCATCCCACGCCCTTTGGCCTAGCGATTCGGTCCAGGTGGGCCTTCTTTAGGCTAACTTGGACGGCAAGGGCATTGGCTTGGGCGGTAAGCTCGTCCCGTAGATCAATGGCGGCGATTCGCTCCGAACGCTCCCAAGGTCTCGGAGATGGAAACGGCCTGATGGACGGAATGGCGAAGGGTGTCCTTTGGTGAAGCCGAAGCAGCTCATCGGAGACATCAGAGGGCACAGCCGCATTGGTCAATACTTCCGTCATCGCCTCTAGGGAGAGTCGACCCTCAATCCCCCTCTCCGCCGTTTTGACGGCCGAAAGAGCCATTTTTACTTCGTTGGCAAGCTCAGACTGCCACCCCGGACGTTCGTCGTCATACGAACCGAGGGCCGGGAAATCTGCTTCATCTGCTGGCGGCTCTCCCTCACAAGCCACGTAAATCTCCATCACAGTTTCCCGGAAAATGGACTTAGCGGTCGCACGGACCATCCCCGCTTGTATGTCCCTCCGGTCCTCTGCCAGTTTGAACAAAGCCAAGGTCTGCTCATATTCTCGGTTAACGGCCTGATGCTCGACCGAGAGTGCCACCAATCGACTGACCAAAAGACCTCCGATGATGGCCACGAGGGCGGCCGCAGACTGGGCAGCCGTCGAGTAGAGCCACTGCGGTCCTGTGCTCCCCCCGAGTATCACGGCAGTGGGATACCCGAGAGCCATGGTTGTTTGTCGCAGCTACCTTCCGGACGAATCTCAGATGTCCACATTCGTCTATATTGTCCAGGTCGAGTGGTCATAGTCCGACGAGGGCCAACCTGTCGGAGAGGAAGGGGGAGATCAGGGTGACGCTACTAGGTGCCGTACGTCAAGGCAGCAATTTCTTGATCGCCTCAGATGGCAAGCAGATGGTCACGGACAACCATAGTTGGGGAATGACCAGTGAACCAGTAGACAAGCTGCTCCGGATTGGAGACAGCGTCGTCTGGGGATACCAGGGGGCCATGGACATTGGGGAAGCCTTTAGGGAGTTTGTGGAGACCAGCGCTCCCTATCAGAGTTGGGATCAACTCGCCGAGGTCTGTGGACCAAGCCTGCGAACCCTCAACGACCTCCAGCCGGACCCGAGCCAACGGCGCCTTGGGACTGCTGCTCTGTTTGCTGGGTACCTCGGCGGTGTTGGAGCCATCCGGGTAATTGACAACTTTGGGTACGTCTCCAAACCCGAAGAATTCGCCTTCTACGGGTTCGGTCGCCTGGCCGCCGAAGTTGGCTGGGATGTCACCCGACGATGCGAGCCTCCTCCCCCGTTCCCAGACCGGTTTCGCATTGTGATGGAGTCGGCGATCGACAACATCGAAGGGTTGGGGCCGCCTATATCAATGTGGAGTATTGATCCGACGGAGACTAAGCGTCCCTAGCATCATGCTCGCCCGAGCCGACTCGCTGCATGTCCTGCCGGTGCGAACCGTAACGGCGTGGGCTCGGCCTCGCCAACAACGTACTGAGTTGTCATCGACGTCTAACTACCCACCTGCGAGAACGGCAAGTCGATCAGGCGGGTCGAACGACGACCTTTCTCACGAGTGCCGGGGACCATCGTCGGCCAGTCGGAGTCGCTACCTCCTCGGAGTTCAGCCCATCTGCGATCGCCTGCAAGGTCGAACCCCTCGCTCGCTCGACCTTGATGCGGTCCTCGATGGCTGAAGCCAGGACCCTGGGACGGCCGAGCTTTACACCCTGGTCCCGCTTGATCGCCAATGCTTCCCTCGTCCGCTGAGCAATTACCCGACCCTCCCACTCGGCCACGCTCGCCGTGACGTTCGCCAGCAGCCCTCCGGTTGGCGTGGACATGTCCACCCCCAGGTCAGAAATGACGAGAGCCCAGCCCTCTCGCTCGGCCTGCCGGACGAGACTCGCATAGTCGGCCACCGACCGAGCCAGCCGGTCGAGCTTCGCCAAGATGAGCACCGACGCTTGTCCGGTCAAGAGTTCGTCCAGAGCCTCGGACAGGGCTGGCCGGCGGGTCATGGACTTGCCACTGGCTCCGGCATCTTCGTACCAACGGGCGACGGCCCACCCCCGGCGCTTGGCCTCCGCCTCGATGGCAACCCTTTGCGCCCCGAGACCCAATCCGCTGTCAGCCTGTTCCGCCGTAGAGACCCGGAGATACCCGATGACGGTCCCCTCGTCGCCCGCAGCGGGCCGTAGTGCCTTCTTCATCTGTAACAATTTTACCAAAAGGGTCGTTTAGGTACAAATTTCAATCCCGTACCCCCATCAGCCAACCGCCCCGATCTTTGAGGCGGTAGGGAATCCAGGCCCCAACCCCGGGCGTCGTGTCGATGATGAAGATGGCGTCCGGGACATCGGATCGCACCTTGGCCGACTCATGGACGGCTCGGGCGACCAACCAAGGATTGCTCATGACGAAGTCCCTTGACTCCAAGACCAGCAGGGTGGTCGAGCTGGGTCGTCGTGAGGACTCCAACTTCGGGCACTTTCGGTCCAAAGCACGGGCCGCTCGTTCTAGTCGTTGTGCCTCTAGGTCCTCGGGGCGATCGAAGGCGAACCGGAAGGACCCGTCTTCTGTGGGCGAGCAGGTCATCCGATAGAGCGCAACCGGGAGGCCAACCTCAGGCGGTCCACCCGTTACGTAGTTCGGTTCGGTGGCCGGGACCTCCGGCTCGGGCGGGTCCTGTGCCCGTACCCACTGGATGATGCCGTCCACCAATCCCTGAGATGTCCTCCTCGGAGTCAGGTGCCCACTACGGGTATCCACAACGAGCATGTAGCTCCCCGGTGGCCTGAGCGGCCCAATCCCACTGGCCACACTCCGAAGTATCTCCTGGGTGCGGACGTAGTCGAAGAGTTGCCCTTCGTACGCTTCGAGGACCGTGTGCTCGGCAACGACTTCACCGATCTCATCGTGACCCACTAGATCGACCGCCGGCTCCCCCCGCTCGTCGTCGTCAGGAAAAGCATCAACGGTTAGATGTCCACCGTTCCGACTCCTGGTGAACTCTTCTACGCCGAAGCGGCAGACCGTCTTCTCGTGGTTCATCGCTCCTCGCCTGCCCCCAGGGTCCGGAGCACGGCCACGGCTCCCTCTAGACGGTTGATCTCACCGGGCTCGGCAATGACGTCGCCCCTGCCGATGGCATCAAGCAATCGTCGGAGCCCCTGGGCGACCTCGTCCAGCTCTTCGGCCGAGTAGCTACGGCGCTTCGCCACCGGACCGACGCTAGATCAAGGCCCCCTGGCGACCGAAAGAGTTGCACCGTCACCAGGATCAGGGCTCGCCGGGGTTCCTTGTCGGCCGGCTGAGGGATCAGGTCGACGCCGCCACAGAGACCGTCAGGACGTCGGCTCCGGGGCCGACCGGAACTCTAGAGGTCGGCGATCGACCGGCCGTCCAACTCGTCGGGCAGGTATGAGAACAAGGTCTCGCCCAAGTTGACGGCGACGGCCGACAGGTTCGTCCCTGTCTCATCCGGCATCCGAAGCCGAAACCGACGCCCATCGGTGGCCAAGAAGTGGCGGGTCCATCCGCCCTCTCCTCTGGTCACGTCAACGACTGTGGCACGGTATCGCCTCGCACTCTCGTCCCTGTCGGGCACTCCCCGGTACCGGAACGGACCCCCCTGCCGGCCGTCTGGGTTCCGGGGAGCCGTCGCCTCTCGCCATCGCCCCCACCTCTTCTCCCGGTCGAGTGTCAACAGGAGGAAGGACCCTTGACCCAGAACGGACCGAATCCGTTCCACTTGGGCGACCAGGCTCGGGTCCATGCCCTCAGTCTTCCGCAGCCCGAGCGATCCACGGCGCCCGGCTCCCCCGTTGTTCTCGCCGGGCTGACCTCCGGCCCGGGATGGGCGCCCCAGACCGACGCCGCCAACCAAACGGCCAGAGCCCATCCGGGCCAGCCGGCCCGGGATAACCCCAGCTAATCCATATCAAACAAAGATTCTCCCCCTTCTTTGTTCAATGGCCTCTCGTCATATGGTACCATGATTGACGGGACAAGACCGCACGACACCGCAAATGACTCCTCCTCTCTTGTTCTGTATACACCACATCGTACGCCCGCAATCGGGCATGGAGAACGACAACATGACACCGAATCTCTTCCGTAAGGGTGCCCCCCTTCCCGTCCCCAGCCTCTTCCTCGTGAAGGAGAGGACATGTCCTACCCCTGTCGAGAGGGTGGACCAAGAGACCGGGGAGGTTTACCTGGCCATGGCCTACAACAGGTGGACGAAGACTCTCTACCCTAGGCCCTGTGGGGGGACTAACTGTCCCGTCTGTGGGCCGTCCAAGGGCCGAGGGGCGGCCAAAGCCCTCTGGCTTGCCAACCCCTCTCATGCCATTGGGTTCACTCAGGTGGGGAGTACATGGACGACTACGGGGAGGCAGATTCGGAAGGCATTCGCCTATGTACGGGAGCACATCCCCACTCTTAGGTGGGCTTATTCCTTGGAGGATAACCCGATGGGGACGGGGTCTCATGCCCACGGGTACATCTATTGGTCGGGCAACGACATCCCCCTCTCGACGCTCAGGCGGTGGTTCATGGAAGGGGCCTGTCGGGCACACCTGGGTCAGGAGGTCTTCGTGGATGCTCTCGATGACGAGTCCAGGGTCCGCTTCCACGCCTACCCGATGAAGTCGTTGGCCGACCCTGATCGACGGGGGGGCTTCCTCGACCTCAACGGCCAGCACATCATCCACACCAGCAAGGGCTTCTGGCGAGATGGGAGGACCGGTGAACACTTGCGTACTCGCCGTCGTGCCATCGCTCGGGCCAACGCCGTCATCTATGGCGAGATGAAGAACCGAGGGGCTCTTGTCTAGGTCGGCGCCTTGCGGCCTTCCTGTGGCCTCTGACGGGCCTCTCGTGGGCTCCTGGTTACCAGGGTCCCGAGAAGCCGAACCGTGGCCGGGGCAGTCCTTCGTGGACTCCCAGTGTCCTACCGCTCGCCACTCCAACTAAGCGTCGGAGAGCCGCCATGCCAACCGACACCATCCACACTCCACATCGCCTGATGACCATCGCCGAAGGGGCTTCCTACGTCGACCTGTCGCCCAGGTACCTAAAGCGGCTCGTCGCCGAACGTCGGCTGCCCTACGTCAAGATCGGTCGGCTCGTCCGCCTCCGCCCTCAGGACCTCGACGCTCTCGTTCATGACTGCATGGTCAGCAGGTCTGTCGACTGAGACAAGCTCCTTGAAAACTGAATAGCACCGTCGGGGCTCGGGTGTGCCCTGACCCGTGACCAGCCCTTGCCTCCGGGCAGGTAACAGGTCAGGGTTGTCCTATCGTCAGGCGACTTAACTCGAACTGAACCCGCCACCTCCGGATGACAGGGCAGCCATCAGCAAGACGCCGAAAAATAGCCCGAGGCCGATGAGTACAAGTGGATTCGGTGCAGGCTGATTTACAGTCACAACCGCCACATTCACAGAGAGTTGCTGCATGACGAGAGGCTGAAGGTGTGCGGTCATCTTCGCCATCGTCTCGGCAGGATGGTCGAGGTCAAGTTCCAGGTACTCAACGCCCTGAAGAATCCCGAGGGTACCGGCCTCAATACCCTTCTCCACGATGGGGACGATTGGCTTTCCACACTCGTGTGCGATTCCAACCTCCTGCTGAACGTAAGCGGAATTGAGTCCTGCGGTAGTGATGAGAACGACCACTACGTGACTGTTGTGGATTGCCGCCCGAACCTTCTCCGCCAGGACCGTCCCTGGGCGGGGGTCGTCCTCGGCGAGGTAGACGGAGACTCCGAGGGCCTGCAACTGCCGCCGAACCAGGTTGACAAGCGATGCGTCCTTGGCAGCATGACTGAGGAAAACTTTCAGTTGCTCGGCTACCGGCCTCGACTGCTGGAGCCGGCGAATGAAGTCCTCCTGAGACCTCGCTGGAGAGGGGGACCTGGGACTGTCTGTCATGGACGGATGATACAGCTAGGCATTTTTAGCCGTCTGCCCAACGTCGCTTCTAACTCGGAGCCGAAGGCATGAGCGCATCCCCGAGAGCCTCAACGTACGTTTTCCACGTCATCGACGTCTTTGACCGTTTCGTCTTCCCGTCGAGGGTGTACAGCGCCCGCTCAACATCAACAGGGTCGACCTCGGCGCCGGCAGCTCGCAGCTCTTCGACCCTTGACAGGACTTTTTGCCTCAGCCATTGGTACCTCGGCCAGGAGGGACGAACCGCACGCTGGCTGTCGGGGTCGACCCAGCCTTGGTCAACGACCTCGGCCAGGTTGAGCCCGATGGTTGCTCGGAGGTCTCGGATGTCGATAATGACATGGTCCTCGGGCCAGAGAGCCGACAGGACCGTCGTAGCGGTAGCGACGTGCAGCCCTCTCACCGCCCCACTGTCGTCAGTGAGCTGCCTCCACGTGGCGAGGTCATCCCGCCTGAGGTCGACCTCGCCGTTGAGCGTCTGGACTATGCACGACTCCTGACGGGGCTCCCTGGAGGAACGAGGCTCCGAAGCTGCCTTGAGCAGACGAATTTTCGTACCACCCTGTCGCTTGAAGTTCCCGGCCGTCATCACCAGGTGATGCCAGGTTTCGATACGCCGCTCATGGCTGGACCCAGATTGGGCATCCCAGAACAGGTCCGCCAACCACTCGATGTTCGGCCACACGACGGTGAATGCGTCGGCATCTGCGCTCTCCGCCACGAGAGTCTTGACCCGGTCATCATTTAGGTCTGACCATCCCAACACTTGGTCAGGTTCCCTCCGTGTCCACGTCCAGGTCCTCCAAACCGCCGAGGAGGTCACCGGGCTTCACCTCCAACGCCCGAGCCAGCAAGAGGATGCTTCGAAGCGTCGGGTTCCGGTTCCCTCGCTCCACGTCACCGATATAGACGGCGTGGAGGCCGCTCGCCTCGGCCAACTGCTCCCGGGACATGCGGCGGTCGACCCGCCGGACTCGAACCCGGTGACCGAACTCGCTGGCGGCGGAGGACGCAGGAGGCATGGTCAGCCATTCCAAACCATCGCCAGCAAGAGTTCTACAAACGATATCTTGTGATTTAGAAATTAAAGAAGTAGTATGACGTGGCAAAAGATGTACTTCGCTAGATATAGGAGGCATAGGTGTCCACTCCTGCGCCCACGGAAGAAGAGCCGCAGCTCAGCTCAGCCGAAGCTGGCCGAGCGGTGCTCGACCGGCTGGGGCGCATGCTCGACGACGATGGGACGCTCCGGGTTCCCCGGCTTGTGGTCGTTGGCGACGACGACGAGGACGCCATCGTCCTTCAGCGAGTCCGTGGGCGGTCGGAAGTCGTCCTCCACATGATGAACCCTCCCGGCGGAGCATCGACCGACCTGAGCCTCTTTGCCGACGACGGCCACCCGGACGAACCCGACATCGAGCCAAGCCTTGGCGCAGTCGTCACGGTCGCCGGAAATTCGGCCGCTTTGGTCGAGGCCGTCCCGGACCGATGGAGACGGTGGGACCTCAACGTTGTCACCGAGAACCCGGCAGAGGTCAACGTCAGAAGCCGGTGAGCGGAACAGAGCGCCTGCTCATTACCGTCGTCCCTCCTTCGCTTGGAGACCCTTCACGATGGCACCCAGGTCAACATCGAGAGCAAGTGCCAGGCGAGCCATCAGGTCGAGGCTCGGGTTCCTTCTTCCGGCTTCGAGACTGGCGATATAGGTTCGATTGATGGACGCCTTGTAGGCGAGAGCCTCCTGGGACAGCCCGAGGTTCTGCCGAGCCGTTCGGACCCGGTCGCCGAACTCAACCTGCCTGACGGTCCGGCCCTTGTCGGTCCCTCCCATGACATGAAGTTGAATCCTCGGTTACATTGGGGTCACCCGAATCGGGGTCACAACGTGCTTGACGGCGGGGCATGACTACGCAGACAGAGAGGAAACAAGTGACACCGGCCACGCCAGACCCGGTACCCCCGGCTTCAGCCATCCCCTATGGCCCGGCCCCAGTCGGCGCTGGTGGCCCCACGGCCACCTCTCATCGACGTCGGAACGTGGTCATCCTCATCGTTTGCGTTCTCATCCTTGGGCTCGTCGTCGGGCTCGTCGTCGGCCTAAGGGGACCGTCGCACAGCACCGACCGGGACTACGGATACTCGGCCGACAGTTACAGCACCGGCTACACCCACGGCAAGGAGATGGCCGCACCGATAATCAAGGAGATGTCTCTTGCGGGCGGGGCCGACCTCTCAGAGTCGACAGTCCTCACATCGACCAGCAAGGTTTGCCTCAACTGGTACGAGACATTCGTGACAGCGAGGGCGCCGACCAATCCAGGTTCAGTTCCGGTCATCAAGGGCTGTGTTGCCGGGTTCACCGCTCAGGTCACAAGAGACTTCTCGACAAGCAGCCTGATCCGCAAGGTCCTCTCCACAGGCTAAGGAGAGACCCCCGAAGTGCCCGAGGCCGGAGACCCGGAGCCCCAACGGATTCACCTCCGCCCACGACCCCTTGATTCCCCCGAAGTCTTCGGCCAGCGAGTCCGAGACCGAGTCCTGGCGATGATCGAGGAGCACCAACGTCAGCATCCAGAGGGCAGCAACGGACAGAGAGACTTGGGGCCGCTTACGAACTAGTGACCGTTAACAGCTCGGCGAACGTGTGTCTCAACCGCCACGCTGGTCGGTTTCAGGTTCATCCCCGAGAACCGGTAGGTGATCCGGGTTCGCCACTCGTTCCGTCCCGTGGTGTCTGAAAAGCGAACGGTTAGCTCTGGGCGGTAGGTCGCTCGAACGGTGGGATTACCGCCATTGTCCCGAACTTCCATCAACATCTTGGCTAGCGACCTCGGCTGTTCCATTGCGTCTCGCCCTTCGACAACGCAGATGTACTCCACTTGTCCCGGGGCGATGACGATTGACGTGGACTCCCCGTAGGAACCCTGTTGACTGCCGGGGTACTTGAGAACTACGTCCCCAGGGCTGCGCAGGATGAGGGCGGGGCCACGGCCGACGTTGCGGATAGCGAAGACCATCCAAGCCTGCTCTTGCGAGCTGCCCTCGTTCTCGAACCAACACCTACCGACCTTCGGTGGCTGGTGGCGAGTTGAGATGAACTCCGCCGTTCGGAACTCTCGGTCACGCTCTGTCGACTCGACGTGTGACTCGGACGCAGGGACAACGTAGGGAAGCCAATCCGCCTCTAGAACGGCCAAGGCCGTCTGAGCTTGTTCCCAACTGGCCGTTGCTTGAGCCTGCGTCGCTTGGATCAGAGCCTGTCCCTGCTCGATGTCCTGCTCCGCAGCTTGAGCGGTGCGATTGCCGGCCGTGACGGCCAAGAAGGTGGCCACGGCAAGGCCGCAGGTGACAAGAGCCAGAACCCCGGTGACGACCACCAGCCACCAAGCGGCAGCGTTGCTGACAGCAGCTTCGACCATGGCCAACATGATGACCGGTGGGTGGTTCAACCGATCCCTTTGGACGAGGAGACACAACTTGGTGGCGGGCCGTACCGAACCAGCGGCAGACTCATCACCAGTGGATGACGATCCCCTGGTGATCGAGGTCGACGCTGTTCCTGAGCTTGTACGGGCTCTCCAACCCCTCTGCGACCTTGGCTACATCTGCGACTTCACTCTGCGGGACGGTACGGAAGCGTCGGCGGTGCTGGTCGGGATTTCCTCCACCGCTCTGATCCTCGACCGCTGGGACGACCTACGCCATAGGCCAGCCGGTGACCCCTTTGTCCTAGAGCTGGCAGCTGTGCGCCGAGTAGTGGTGCCCTAGCATCCACTGACGAACACGTGTTCGCTGCTAGGCTCGTAGCCTCTAGTAGAGGAGGTGACTCCGCCAGTGCAACGCTTTACGGAGACTGAGCAAAGGGTCCTTCGAGCCGGCCTCGTCGGTGGCCAGACACGAGACCGAGAGTGGAACACCCCTGTGGGTCGTCAAGCCTTGGCAGACCTACGACGTCGAGGCTTGGTGGACTGGATCGAGACCAAAGCCGCCACCGGGCAGGTCGTCGTGTCGGTTGCAGATGGCCTTTCGAGGGCCGGCATCCGGGCAGCAACTGAACTGGATTGAACCTCGTAGGGCCGACACGACGTAGGGATTCGGACATCGTTGCCCGTACGCTCGCTCGTTATATGCGGCAGTTCGACCTCCACAGCGACCTGAGACGGGTTGCCGAAGCCCTCAACGACCGCCAACCGATCATCCTGGGCGGGGCTGGGAGGCCATGCTGCGACCGGCTCCCAAGGGAACCCTGATCCACTTCTCCGTTAGTTCACGGGTGGGCAACGTGGCCAACAATGGGCCGGGCCTGATCGAACCTCCGAGGGCCTCACCACCAGCCCCACAGTGGATCAGAGAAACCTGACTCGCTCGATCTCCCCCGAGTCCTTCTTGCGGACACATAGTTCTTCGTCGGCATCCAGAGAGGCGACGAAACGGTAGAGGCCGACGCTGCGACGGACCACCTCGGCAAGCGACAGAGCACGGGCGTCGGCAAGACGACGAAGTTCCTCGGCTGCATCGGGCGTCAACGTCAGAGAGAGCTTCGTACTAACTGTGTGGCTTTCGTATCTTCGAGGCAATACAACCTCCCTATGGAGGTCAAGGGGGTGGTCCTCACAACACGTGAACGCCCATCAAAATACTGATCCCCGTAGCCATGGCGGCGAAGACCGTGACCGGCAGAGACACCCTGAGGCGCCACTGCCGACGTGCAGACTTGTAGTGGAACTGGGCGTCGATGACCCCCTTGACCGGTACGACGATGTGCTTGGGTCTGTTCTTGGGCACTGTGCCCTCCTACAGACCTCCCGGTAGTCGACTCTCGACTACTCCCTACAGAAGGCCTGATGTAAGTACCATTGAGGGCTCCTGTTCTTGGGATGGTGTTCCGGGAATCGTCCCGGCCACCACCATAATACTGCTTCCCGGGGGTGAAGTCAAGGGGAATCATTCTGCTTACCGTGGCCAGTTCTGGTGGGCGCCAGGTTGACCGTCATCCGTCGGGTAGGCCATCGCAGCCCGCTCGACAAGAGCGCAGCCCGGACTCGATCTCGGGACTCCCGGACCGCGGCGTCGGGGAGCCCGACGACCGTGAACCCGGGGAGGCCGTCGGAGACGTGGACCTCCACGGTGACTGGACGACCGGTGCTGCCGATCAGGGTGGCCGAAGGAACGATGGCAATCATGACCCCTCCGTGGGCGCCGACGGCTCGGGACAGCAACCGCTGCCGGGTCCGAGCCGGGTTGGATGGACGGAGGGTCCTTCGTCTGGCCGCCCCCGCACTGTGGGGGCCGGCCTGCCGACCGCTCTAAGCGGTGCCGAGACTAGGAGGGGGGTGTGACAGGCGGGAGGCTACGACGGCTTCGGGGTGATCCCGGCACCCTTGAGCATCCGTCGCAGATCGACGACCTGCTGCTCGTCGACGTCGTGATGCCGGGGAGCATCGAAGGTCTCGGTCTCGGACCCGAGCGTCACCCGGTAACGACCGTCTCGCTCTTCGGTGACGGTGCCCACGCTCTCGAGGAGGGACAAGACGTCGTGCCACTGAATGTTGTGGCCGACCGGGTGGTTGAAGATCTTCTCCACCGTCGCCCGGTGGTGCCCATCGAGCTGTCCGCCTTCTGCCATGTCGATCTCCTCAAGCTCGGCTAATCATCGGTCGGCTCACTGCCGGGCCCAGTGGGCGCGTCAAGGTCCCAGCCATCGTCGTCTTCACGTCGAAGACGGGTCCGGCTGGACGGTTCGCCCAGACCATCGGGGTCGTCGATACCACCCTCGAGCGTGACCATCTCTTCGGGATCGTCGAGCTCGGCATCGGCTTCGTCGAGCTCCCGTTCGTCGACCTGCAACGTGGGATCGAGCGAGGGATCGACCTCGGCGTCTTCGACGAAGTCCGGATCGGTCCTCTCGCGCTCGGCGCGCGCCTCGTCCCCCGGTTCGAAGGCCTCACCGCTCAATGATTCGTCGGGTGACCAGTCGCCGGACCGACTCATGGTTCCCCTCTCTCCGTCGCTGGGTGGAGAGCCGATCCTACATGGGGGGTGTGGCCGCGCCGCCGGGGCCCGTCGCCGCGCCGCCGTCGCCGATCCACCCGCTCCACCGTGAGACGTCGACGGCGAGACACGGCCCGGTCGGTGGCCGGTCGGCATACGGCTCGTACCGGCGCTGGAGCAACGCGACGGCCCGACCCGCCTCGGTCGATCCCGGCGGGACGACGCGGGCGGTGCCGTCGGCCCGCACCCACCACAGCCGGGACCAGTCCGCGTCGTCGTAGTGGTCGACGAGCAGCGCGACGGCGGGGTTCTCGGCGACGTTGGCCAGACGGCGCAGCGCGGTCGTCCGCTTCGGCTTGTGGTCGACCGCGCTGTAGACGGTGTCGCCGTCGAGCGCGAAGACGATCGGCACGACGTGCGGCCGGCCGGTCCGGTCGGCCGTCGCCAACCGGGCTACCCGGGCCGCGGCGAACCGGCGGCGGGCCTCGGCGGCGGTCAGGCCGCCGGCGTTCGCGGCGACGGGGCCTCGTCCGGGCGGCCCGGTGGCCGGGCGCTCAGCCCCTGCCGTTCGGCCTGCCGCCGCTCGGCCATCCACGCGTCGCGGGCCGCCCGGGCTTCCAGGCGGACCTGGAGCCGACGCTGACCCTCGGCGGCCCGCTCAGCCGCGGCCGCCAGCTCCTCGTCGTCGTGGAGGACCCGGACGGTCGGCGGCGGAGCCGGTGGGGCGGGCGGCCCGGACTGGCTCTTGTGGTGCCAGGCCACGGCCGCTCATGCTCCTGTTCCGGAGCGCCTCGTCGGCGCCATCGCCTCGAACATGGCCGACCTCCTGCACTTCGCACTCCGGCCCGTAGGCCGATCCCGTCGGCACTCGCGCCGAGTGCCTGCACCTAGTATGACGCTTCCGCCGCGAACTGCAACCGCGGATCGCGCGAATCGCAACCGATCGGCCGCCGGCTACTTCTCAGCCGGCCGCCGGCCCGACCGCCGAGCCGTTCTTCGCCGCCCCGACGGCCGGCGGGCCGGACCCCTTCAGCGCCTCGATGAGCGCCTCGGCCCCGCCGACGAGGCCGACCGCCTCGTACGGCACGACCACCTTCGAGTTCGGCGACGCGGCGATGTCCTGGAGGGCCCGCAGCTGGAGCACCGCGAGCGTGTTCGGGTGGATCGCGGCCTGGTCGATCGCCGTCAGCGACGCGGCCTCGCCCTCGCCCCGCAGCTGCCGGGCCTTCTTCTCGCCCTCGGCCTGCAGCTCGAGCGCCTTCATCTGGGCCTCCGCGGCCAGGATGACGGCCTGCTTCGCCCCCTCGGCCTCGAGCACCGCGGCCTGCTTGCGGCCGCCGGCGCTGTTGATCGCCGCCTGCTGCTCGCCCTCGGACTTCAAGATGGCGGCCCGCTTGTGCTGCTCGGCCTCCTTCTGCTCCGACATCGCCTGGAGGACGTTGTTCGGCGGCGTGATGTCGAGGATCTCGATCCGGTTGAGCCGGACGCCCCACTTCATCGCCGCGTCGGCCATGTGGTCCTGCATCCGCGTGTTGATCGTCTCGCGCTCCGACAGCGACTGGTCGAGCGTCAGCTCGCCGAACACCGCCCGCAGCGCCGTCCGGGAGAGCTGGTCGACGGCCAGCGTGTAGTCAGCGATCTCGAACAGCGCGGCCTTGACGTCGATGACCTGGCAGAAGATCGTCGCACTGACCCAGAGCGACACGTTGTCCGCGGTGATGACCGCCTGCTGGTCGCCGGTCATCGGGAACTCGCGCATGTCGACCTTTGTCATCCGGTCGACGAACGGCAGCATGAGGTGCAGCCCCGGCTGGCGGACGGACTTGAACTCGCCGACCCGCTTGACGACGCCGACGCTGCCCTGCTGGACGATCTTGAACGCCCGGGTCAGCATGACGAGGACGGCGACGGCCGCGACGACCACCACGATCCCGATCACGACCCCTACGGCAGTGGAAATACTGGCCAACATGTCGTTCCCTCCTCGCCTCGCGCGGTGCCTACGTCTCGGTCGGGTAGACGATCAGGAGGCCCCGCTCGACGTCCGCCACGATGACCGGCGTGCCCGGCTCGAGCTGCTGTGTCGGATCGAGCGGAATGGCCAACCAGTCCTCACCCCGGGCCCGGATCGTCCCGGGATGGTGGCTGCCGTTGATCGGCTTGGTGACGACGGCGGTATCGCCGACCATCCCCTGAACGCCGTTCAACATGGCGGCCCTCCCTCTGCAAGGCCCACTGCCCCGAAGACCTGGTACGCCGCGAGGACGCACCACTCTCCCGACTATACGGCCGTCCCCGACCGCCAGTGCACCCGGGTCGACGCCAGTGCACCCCGGACGCCGCCGAGTACCGCCGGGTCAGCGGCCGGAGAACCGGGGTTCCCGCTTCTCGACGAACGCGACCATCGCCTCCGTCGTGTCCCGGGAACCGAAGTTGACCGCCTGGCAGCGCGCCTCGTCCTCCAGCGCCTCGGACATCGACGACGACATGGCGTCGTTGAGCAGCGTCTTCGTCATCGACAGCGCCAGCGGCGGGCCGGCCGCGAGCTGCCTCGCCCAGTCGGCGGCGAACCCGTCGAGCTCGGCGACCGGAACGACCCGGTTGACGAGGCCGAGCGCGTCGGCCCGCGCCGCGTCGAAGATGTCGCCGAACAGTGCGACCTCCTTGGCCCGGGCCAGGCCGATCAGCCGGGGCAGCAGCCACGACGCGCCGAAGTCGAGCGACAGGCCGCGGCGGGCGAAGATGGCCGAGAACCGCGCCCGCTCGGACGCGACGACCAGGTCGCAGCCAAGGGCCAGGCTCAGCCCGGCCCCGACCGCCACGCCGTCGACCTTGGCGATCGTCGGCTTCGACAGGCGATGGAGCGCCAGCGCGGCGTCGCCCAGCCGGCGCATCGCCACCAGCGCCGGCGCGTCCGGGTCGCCGGTCATCCCCTCCGGATCGCCGAGGTCGGCGCCCGAGCAGAACGCGCCGCCGGCGCCGCCCAGCACGAGCACCCGGTCGTCGCGGCGGACCTCGACCTCGACCAGTACGTCCTGCAGCGCCTGGAGCATCGCCCGGTCGATGGCGTTCTTCCGCTCCGGCCGGTTCATCGTGACCGTCACGACGCCGTCCCGGCGATCCACGATCAGCGTGTCCACGGCCCTCCCTTCGAGCTGCCTGGCCTTCCGGCCTACTGGCTTCCGGTCGGACCTTACCGGGACCGCCGTCCCGGCCGGCCTCGGCCACGGCCGGCCCCTCCGCCCGGCCGGCCGGGCCGGCCCGACCGGTCAGAACGCGTCGACGACCACCTCGATCTCGTCGCCGGTCACCGCGGCGACGTCGAAGCGGACCACCGCGCAGCGGACGTGGCGGTCGGCCAGCCACTGCGCCGCCAACCGCCGCAGCCGCCGGCGCTTCGCCGCGGTCACCGCGTCGGCCGGCGTGCCGTACGCCGCGGTCCGCCGGGCCTTGACCTCGCAGAAGACGACCGTGCCACCCAGCCGGCAGACGAGGTCGAGCTCGCCGTCCCGGCACCGCCAGTTCCGGTCGAGCACGTCGTAGCCGGCCGCCTCGTACCACGCCGCGGCCCGCGCCTCGCCGGCCGCGCCGCGGGCCCGCCGATCGTCGAACCCCCGGTCGTCGAACCCCACGGCACCGAACGGTCGGTGCGCACGAGGGCGACGCGCCAGCCGTGGAACCCGGCGCCGCCGGGGCGACGCGCCGGGCACCAGGTCCGGCTCGCCGGCGGGACCTACAGCTCTTTCTCGGGCAGCCGCTCGACGTTGACGTCGCGGAACGTGACGACACGGACGGACGGGACGAAGCGGGCCGGGCGGTACATGTCCCAGACCCAGGCGTCGGTCAGCTCGAGCTCGACGCACGCCGGCGAGGTGTCCGACCGCACGGCGATCGAGACGGCGTTCGCCAGGTAGAACCGCCGCTCGGTCTCGACGACGTAGGCGAACATCGGGAGCACCGCCCGGTACTCCTGGACGAGCGCCAGCTCGATCTCGGCCTCGTAGCGCTCGAGCTCTTCCTCGCTCACTGGACCACCTTCACTGGCCCACCCCGTTCATCCGGGTGCTCTGTTCATCCGCGCACCCTGATCATCCGGGCGCAGGGCACATCCGGTCCGGCCGTCCGGGCGCACAGAACGCGCACCGAGACGGACCCGTCACGACCGGACGGTCCGCTTCTCCTTGATCTTCGCGGCCTTACCGGAGAGGTCACGCAGGTAGTAGAGCTTCGCCCGCCGGACGTCGCCGTAGCGTCGCGACCTCGAGCTTGGCGATCGTCGGCGAGTGGACCGGGAACGTCCGCTCGACACCGACGCCGAAGCTGACCTTGCGGACGGTGAACGTCTCACGGACACCGACGCCCTGGCGGCGGATGACGACGCCCTGGAAGACCTGGACGCGCTCGCGGCTGCCCTCGACCACCCGGACGTGCACCTTGACGGTGTCGCCCGGCCGGAAGTCCGGCACGTCGTCACGCAGGCTGTCGCGGTCGATGATCTCCGTCGGGTGCATGGGGCGCGTCCTTCTGGCTGGAGGAGGGTGGCCGAGTCATGCATCGTAGCCGTGTTCGGCCAGCAGGCGCACCTCGCCAGCCCCGATCAACAGCTCGACCTCCGCCGCCGTCAGCCCGCCCCGGGCGGCCACCAGGTCCGGCCGCCGCTCCAGCGTCCGCCGCAGCGCCTGCGCCCGGCGCCACCGCTCGACCTCGCCGTGGTCGCCCGATCGCAGGACCGCCGGGACGTCCCAGTCCCGGAACCGGGCCGGCCGGGTGTACTGCGGGTACTCGAGCAGCCCGGCGGTGAAGCTCTCGTCGGCGGCCGACGCGTCGTTGCCGAGCACGCCCGGCAAGAGGCGGGCGACCGCCTCGACGACGACCAGCGCGGCGAGCTCGCCGCCGGCCAGGACGACGTCGCCGACCGAGAGCTCGCCGTCGACCAGGTGGTCCGTGATCCGCTGGTCGACGCCTTCGTAGCGGCCACAGAGGAGCGAGAAGCCGCCGTCGGTGCCCGCCAGCTCGGTGGCGGCGGCTTGGTCGAACCGCCGTCCGGCCGGCGAGAGCAGGAGGAGCGGCCTCGGCAGCCCCTCGGCGGCCTCGACCGCCTCGACCGCGGCGAAGACCGGCTCGGGCATCAGCACCATCCCGGCGCCGCCGCCGAACGGGGCGTCGTCGACCGACCGGTGCGGGCCCGGCGCCGCCGACCGCACGTCGTGGACCCGCAGGTCGAGGCCGCCGTCGCGGCGAGCCCGGCCGAGGACGCTGCCCGCCGCGTAGTGGTCGACGAGGTCCGGGAAGATCGTGAAGACGTCGATCCGGGTCATGGCTCCAGCAGGCCGTCGGGGACGTCGACGGTCACCGTCTCGCCGGCCCGGTGGTCGGTGACGAACCGCAGCGGGATCAGCCCGCCGCCGTCGAGGACGAGCAGGTCGCTGGCCGGGTTGGCCTCGACCGCGGCAACCCGTCCGAGCCGGCGGCCGTCGACGGCGACGACGTCGGCGCCGACGAGCTCGTGCACCCAGAGCGTGTCGGGGTCGTCGATCGGCTCGGCCCGAAGCACGCGGCCGCGGAGGGCCTCGGCTCCGGAGCGGTCGGCGACGCCTTCGAACCGCACCAGGTAACGGCCCTGGTGGGCCCGGGCGGTCGCCACCTGCAGATCACCGTCGTCGGTCGTGAACACCGTCCCGGGTGCCAGCCGCTCGGATCGGCCGGCCCACAGGTCGACGGCGACCTCGCCGGTCAGGCCGTGGGCTTTCGCCACCCGACCGACCTCGAGGAGCGGGCCGTCCGGCCCCATGCGAGCGCCGGTCAGTCGTCGACGATGTCGACGGTCGTCTGGACGCCGTCGCGGGCGCCGGCAACGCCGACGAGCGTCCGGATGGCCTGGGCCGTCCGGCCGCGCCGGCCGATCACCCGTCCCATGTCCTCCGGCGCGACGTGGAGCCGCAGGACGGTCGAGCCCCGGCGGTCCTCGGTCTGGATGACGACCGCGTCCGGCTCGTTGGCCAGCGACTCGGCCAGGTACGTCAGCACCTCGACCGGGGTCCCCGTCGCCGTCTCGTTGCCGATCGCCGCACCCGGCTCGTCGTCATCATCATCGTCGTCGTACGTCGTCGTCGACGGTGTTGGCATCGACGGTGTTGACGTCACCGTCGCCGTAGAGGTCGTTCGCCGGTTCGACCGAGTCGGCGACGTTGACGTCGCCCGCCTCGTACTCTTCGGCGCCGTCGTCAGCGCCGTCGTCAGCGGCGGCGCTCACTTGGCCTTGCCCGCCGCGAACTCGTCCCACGCCCCCGACGTCCGCAGGAGCTTCTCGACCCGCTCCGTCGGCTGGGCGCCCTGGCGCAGCCACTTGAGCGCCTTGTCGTTGTCGATCGTCACGACGGCGTCCGGCTCCGCCGTCGACCGTCCCCGGGGGGCGTACGTGCCGACGATCTCCAGGAACCGCCCGTCACGGGGCGACCGGCTGTCGGCCGCCACCACCCGGTAGGTCGGCTGTTTCTTCTTGCCCATCCGCACAAGGCGGAGCTTCACTGCCACGAGCGTCGTTCCTCCATCGTTCCCGACCCCTCGGTGCCGAGGTCGCCGTCCATTGTCGCAGGTCTGCGACCGCCTGCGTCCACTCCAGCCGCGCCGGCCCCTTCTGGGGCCCTCACCGGGCTTTCGGCGGCGTGACGCGGCCGCCCTTCTTCTTCTTGCCCTTCGCCCCCCGGTTACCACCCTTCGACCCGCCGGTCGACGAGGCGATCCCCCGCCCAGCTGCCCCTAGGCCGGCCCCGGCCCCGGCCCCGGCGCCGGCGCCGAGGGCGTCGAGATCGAGGTCGCCGGTGCCGGCACCGCCGAACAGCTTGGCCAGGTCCGGGTTCGTCCCGTCCCCGCCCATCGCCTCGAGCGCGCTCATCTGCTTACGGGCGTTCCGGAGGGTGCTGAGCCGCCCGCCGCCGCCCGCCCCGCCCATTCCGGGCATTCCGGGCAGGCCGCCCATTCCGGGCATTCCAGGCATCGCCCCGCCGGCCATGCCCTTCATCATCTTCTGCATCTCCCGGAACTGCTTGAGCAGCTGGTTGACGTCCTGGGTCGACGTGCCGCTGCCGTGGGCGATCCGGACGCGGCGGGAGCCGTCGATGACCTGCGGGTCGGTCCGCTCGGCCGGCGTCATCGACCGCACGATCGCCTCGACGCGGGAGACCTCGCCGTCGTCGATCTGGTCGGCGGCCTGCCGCATCTCTTTCGACATCCCGGGCAGGAGCTTCATGATCCCGCCGAGCGACCCCAGCTTGCGGACCTGCTGGAGCTGGTCGAGGAAGTCGTCGAGGGTGAACCGGCCCTCCATGATCCGGCTGGCCGACTTGGCGACGGTGTCCCGGTCCATCGTCCGCTCGGCCTGCTCGATCAGGCTGAGGACGTCGCCCATGCCGAGGATGCGGTCGGCCATCCGGTCCGGGTGGAAGAGGTCGAAGTCGGCGAGCCGCTCGCCGGTCGACGCGAAGACGATCGGCCGGCCGACGACGTCCTTGACCGACAGCGCGGCACCGCCGCGGGCGTCGCCGTCGAGCTTCGTCAGGATGACGCCGTCGAGGGCGAGCGTCTGGTGGAACGCGTTCGCCGTCGCCACCGCGTCCTGGCCGGTCATCGCGTCGACGACGAGGAACGTGTAGTGCGGCTCGGTGATCTTGGAGATCCGACGGACCTCGTCCATCAGCTCCTCGTCGATGGCCAGCCGGCCGGCGGTGTCGATGATGCAGACGTCCCGGCCCAGCCGGCGGGCCTCCTCGAGGCCGGCCCGGGCCACCTCGACCGGGTCCGTCGGCTCGCTGAAGACCGTCACGCCGGCCTGCTCGCCGAGGATCCGCAGCTGCTCGACCGCGGCCGGCCGCTGCAGGTCGGCCCCGACGAGGAGCGGGTTCCGGCCCTGCTGCTTCCACCAGCGGGCCAGCTTGGCCGCGGTCGTCGTCTTGCCGGATCCCTGGAGGCCGGCCAGCAGCACGACCGTCGGCGGCCGCGACGCGTAGGTGAGCTTCAGCGTCTCGCCGCCGAGGACCTCGATCAGCTCCTCGTGGACCGCCTTGATCACCTGCTGGCCCGGGGCTCAGGCTCTTCGACAGCGCCTCCCCGGAGCACCGCTCCCGCACCGCGTCGGTGAAGCGGCGGACGACGCCGAGCTCGACGTCGGCCTCGAGCAGCGCGGTGCGGATCTCGCCGAGCGCCTCGTCGAGGTCGGCATCGGTCAGCCGACCACGGCTCCGGAGCCGGCCGGCGATCCGCTCGAGACGGTCGGAGAGGGCGTCGAACATGGGGAGGCCCAGGTTACCGGACCGCGCCCGACCGGCAGCTCGGGCACTGCGGGTGGCTCGGGTAGCTCGGGTGGCGCGTCAGCTCGAGCCGGACTGTCGGAACCGCCGAAGGGCGATGACCGACCACACGGCCTCGACCACGCCGAAGGGCCACGCGCCCGAGAGGAAGCCGTAGGCGCTCGACAGCAGGCAACCGACGGCGAAGAGCAGGATGAACCGTCGGCCCCGCTTCTCCAGGGCGTACATGACCATCATGAAGGAGACGGCGCAGACGCCGTAGACGGTGACGGCCCAGGTCGGCACGGTCAGCCCAGCAGGGCGTCGACGAACTCTTCGGGGTCGAACGGGACGAGGTCGTCCGGGCCCTCGCCGAGGCCGACGAGCTTGACCGGCAGCCCGAGGTCCCGCTGGACGGCGATGACGACGCCGCCCTTGGCGCTGCCGTCGAGCTTGGTCAGGACGACGCCGGTGACCTCGACGGCCTCGGTGAACTGCCGGGCCTGGACCAGGCCGTTCTGGCCGGTCGTGGCGTCGAGGACGAGCAGCACCTCGGTGACGCGGCCGGGGGGCCGGTCGGCGACGCGGCGGATCTTCTTCAGCTCCTCGACGAGATTCACCTTCGTGTGCAGCCGGCCGGCCGTGTCGGCCAGGACGAGCCGGTGGCCCCGGGCGGCCGCCCGCTGCACGGCGTCGAAGACGATGGCGCTCGGGTCACCGCCCTCCGCGCCGCGGACGATCTCCGCCCCGCTCCGGTCGGCCCACATCGCCAGCTGCTCGCCCGCGGCCGCCCGGAACGTGTCGCCGGCGGCCAGCAGCACCGACCGGCCGGCCGCCGCCTGCTGCCGGGCCAGCTTGCCGACCGTCGTCGTCTTGCCGACGCCGTTCACGCCGACGAACAGCCAGACGTTGACGACGTCGTCCGCCTCGTCGAACCGGAGATCACGACCGACCGGGGCGACGATCTCGTCGTCGGCCGGCGGCACCGGCCGTTCGCCGGTCGGGTGGGCGTCGGCCGCCAGCTCGGCGTCGGTGGCCGCGTCCCACCGCTGCTCGACGTCGAGCAGGTCGAGCAGGTCGGCCCGCAGCGCGCCGAGCAGCCCGTCGCCGCCGGCTACGTCCTTGGCCTGCACCCGCCGCCGGAGGTCGGCCAGGAGCGTCTGGGTCGTCGCCACGCCGACGTCGGCCCGCAACAGGACCTCCTCGAGCTCTTCCCACGTCGCCGCGTCGACGGTCGCCCGGCCGCGGATGGCCCGCAGCCCGGAGAAGACACCACGGGCCTTGCCCAACCGCTCCCGGAAGCTCGGCGGCGCTCCGGCGACCTCGGCCCCGGTCTCGGCCTCGGGCGGCGCCTCGCCTACCTCTGGCGCCGGAGCCTCCGGCGGGACCCCGGGGATCGGCGGCGCATCGGCCGGGCGGGCGGGCGGCGCGGGCGGCGCGGGGCGGGTCCGGGTCGACGGCTCGGGCGCCGGGCCGCGGCGGTGGGAACGCCCGACGAGGTACGTCGCCCCGCCGACGACCACAACGAGCCCGATGACCGCGAGAACGATCCACAGGCCGATCACGACGAGGCTCCCTCCGGCTCCTTGGCCACCTTCTGGCTCAGCACCTGTGACGACCCACCGGGGGCCATCGTCACGCCGTAGAGGGCGTCGCCGGTCTCCATCGTCCGCTTCTGGTGGCTGACGATGATCAGCTGGGCCTCGTCACGGAACTCGCGGACGAGGCCGAGGAACCGGTGCAGGTTGACGTCGTCGAGCGCGGCCTCGACCTCGTCCATGAGGTAGAAGGGCGACGGCCGGCTGCGGAAGACGGCGAAGAGGAACGCCAACGCCGCCAGCGAGCGCTCGCCCCCGGACAGGAGCGAGACGCGTCGGACGTTGCGACCGGCCGGCCGGACCTCGATCTCGACGCCGGTGTGCAGCAGGTCGTCCGGCTCGGTCAGCGACAGCCGGCCGGTCCCGCCGGGGAAGAGCATGGCGACGAGCGTCGAGAAGTGCTCGTTGACGTCGGCCGCGGCCGCCGCGAACGACTGCATGATGTCGTCGTCGAGCGTGCGGATGACCTCCTGCAGCTCGCGCCGGGCCGACCGGATGTCGTCGGTCTGGGTCTCGAGCTCCCGGTGCCGCTCCTCGAGCACCGACAGCTCGTCGAGGGCGAGCGGGTTGACCGGGCCGAGCGTCGCCAGCTTGCCGGCCAGCGTCGTCGCTCGGTCGGCGGCGGTGACGTCGTCGGGCAGCTCCGGCGCCGGCACGTCGACGACGTCGGCCGGGTCGCTGTCCAGCTCGCGGCGGACCAGCTCGGTCAGGGCCTCCGTGCGCAGGCTGACCTCGGCCGCCTCCCGGTCGAGCGCCCGGGCCCGCTCGCGCACCTCGACCAGCCGGCCGTCGGCGGCGGCCCGGTCGCGGCGGAGGGACTCGAGCCGCTCTCCCCCGGCCCGGACGGCCTCGACCTGGTGGCGGTAGTCGGTCCGCAACGTCTCGAGGACGCCCTCGAGCTTCTCGCGCTCCGCGTCGACCAGCCGGCCCAGCCGTTCGAGGGCCACGCCGTCGGCCTCCAGCCGCTGGCGCCGGGCGGCCGCGGCCTCGCGCTCCTCGGCGTGGCCCTCCAGCCGGCGCTCGACCTCGGCGTGCCGCTGCGTGAGGACCCGACGCCGTTCGTCGAGGCCGGCCGCCCGCACCTCGAGCCCCCGGATCGCCGAGACGAGCTCGTCCCGACGGGCCTGCAGCACCGCCCACGACGCCGCAGCCGCCGCCGCCCGCTCGGTCGCCTCGGCCGCGGCCGCCTCCAGGGCGGGCAGTCCCTCCTCCAGCTCGACCAGCGCGGCCCGGTCGGTCTCGACCTGGGTCGCCGACTCGTCCCGGGCCCGGCGGGCGTCCTCCAGCTCGGCGGCGATCCGTTCCCGTTCCTGGGCCGAACGCGACCGGTCGGTGGCGACGGCCGCCCGGGCGGCCTCGTGGCGGTCGGCGGCCCGGGCCGCGGTGCCGGCGGCGACGCGGGCCGCTTCGAGGGCTCGGCGCGCCTCGGCCAGCTCGCCGGCGGCCCGGTCGGCCTGTACCGCGGCCTCCTGGGCCCGGTGCTGCGCCTCCTCGACGGCCGCGGCCGTGACGACGCCGGTGGTCGACCGGACCCGCCACCCGGAGTCGGCGAACCGGTCGCCCTGGCCGGTGACGACGACGAGGTCCGGGCGGTCGAGCGCCAGGTCGACGGCCCGCTCCCAGTCGGCGACCCGGACGGCCCGGCCGACGAGCACGTCGAGCACGCCCCCGACCCCCGCGGCCCCGGCGCCCGGCGCGCCGGTCCCGCCCCGCAGCCGGACGTGCGGCCGTACCGGCTCCGCCCCGGCCGGGAGCGAGCCCGCGTCGACACTGAGCACTCGGGTGTCGGCCGATCCGACGTCGCCCGGCGCGACGCCGGTCGCCGCCCGGGCAGCCAGTAGCGCGCCGGTCGCGCCCTGCTCGTGCAGCCGGGCCAGCGCCTCGCGAACGGCCTCCCGACCGTCGACGACGACGGCCGCCACCGAGGCGCCGGCCGCGGCCTCGAACGCGGCCTCCCAGCCGGCATCGATCTCGACCAGGTCGACCAGCGAACCGACGACGCCGTCGACGCCGGCCAGCAGCTCCCGGCCGCCGGCCCCCTCCAGCTCCTGGAGGGCCCGGGCGAGCGCCTCGGCCCGGGCGGCCGTCCGGTGCCGCTGCTGCTCGGCCACATGCGCCGTCCGCTCGGCCGTCTCGGCCCGCCCGACCGCGTCGCGCTGGGCGGCGTCGGCCGTCTCGGCCTCGCCGCCGAGCCGGACGGCCTCGGCCTCGAGCTCGGTCGCGGTCGTCGCCAGGTCGCCGGCCGACCGGTCGAGGGTGGCGATCCGCTCCTCGACCGTCACGATCCGCCGGTCGAGGCCGTCCAGGTTCCGGCGGTCCTGGTCGAGCGCCCGCCGGCGGAGCTCGATCCGGCCGCGCGGCTGCCGTCAGCGCCTCGGCCGCGGCCGACTGGTCGGCCCCGTCCCCCCACGCCTCGGCGTGCAGTCGCTCGTCGTCGGCCAGGGCCGATTCGGTCCGGTCGAGGGCGTCGCGCTCCGGCTCCAGCGCCGTCGTCTCGTCCGTGGCCCCGGCCAGCTCGTCGGCCAGCCGGGCCCCTTCCGCCTCGAGCGTCGAGACGACGTCGACGTCGGCGGCCGCGTCGAGGGCGGCGGCGAGCGACCGGGACCGCTCCCGGAGCACGCCGGCCGTCCCGCGGGTCCGCTCGACCAAGCCCTGGACCCGGCCGAGGGCGGACGCCAGGTCCTCCTCCCGGCGCGACGACAGCTCGGCCGCGGTGGCCGCCGCGGCCTCGTCGAGGGCGACGACGGCCCGCTGCAGCTCGGTCTCCTCCGCCGCCAGCGCGGTCAGCCCCACCGCCGCGGTCTGGCGTCGCGTCCCGAGCTCGCGCAGCTCCTGCCCGGCGAGGTACCGGCGGATGGTCCGGAGCTCGTCGGCCATCGCCGCGTGCGAGCGGGCTGCCGCGGCCTGGCGCTCGAGGGGACGGATCTGCCGGCGGACCTCGCGCACGAGGTCGCCGAGGCGCTCCAGGTTCTCCTGGGTGGCCGCCAGCCGGCGTTCCGCCCGCTCCCGGCGCCGGCGGTGCTTGAGCACGCCAGCGGCCTCCTCGATGATCCCCCGGCGGTCCTCCGGCCGGGCGTTCAGGACCGTGTCGAGCTGGCCCTGGCCGATGATCATGTGCTGCTGGCGGCCGACCCCCGAGTCGCTCAGCAGCTCTTGGATGTCGAGCAGCCGGCACGCGGTGCCGTTGATGGCGTACTCGCTGTCACCGGAACGGAAGAGCGTCCGGGTGATCGTCACCTCGGCCATGTCGACCGGGAGCTTGCCCGACCCGTTGTCGATCGTCAGCGACACCTCGGCCCGGCCCAGCGCCGGCCGGCTGTTCGTCCCGGCGAAGATGACGTCCTCCATCTTCGCCGAGCGCAGCGACCGCGGACCCTGGGCGCCGAGCACCCACGTCACCGCGTCGACGACGTTCGACTTGCCGCTGCCGTTCGGGCCGACGACGACCGTGATCCCCGGCTCGAACTCGAGCACCGTGGGGTCGGCGAACGACTTGAACCCCTTCATGCTCAGCGACTTCAGGAACATCGGATTTCGACCCTACTGGATTCGATCAGCACCACCCCGGCCCGGCCAGGGCTCAGATCTGCCCGGATCAGATCTGACAGTGCTCGCAGAAGAACGTGGAGCGGCCGCCGAACTTGACGCGGACGATCGGGTTCCGGCAGCGGCGGCACGGCTGGCCCTCACGGTCGTAGACCTGGTGGCTGCCCTGGTAGTCGCCGATCTCGCCGAAGAGGTCCCGGTACTGCTCGTCGGCGAGCGTCGAGCCGCGGTGCTTGATGGCCTCGGCGAGCGTCTCGACCATCGACCGGTAGAGGCGACGGGTCTCGATGGCGGACAGGCTGTCGGAGGACCGGTCGTAGCGGAGGCCGGCGGTGAAGAGGATCTCGTCGGAGTAGAGGTTGCCGATGCCGGCGACGAACTGCTGGTCCATGAGCAGGGCCTTCAGGCCGACGTGGCGCTGGCGCAGCATGACCGCGAACCGGTCC
The DNA here is from genome assembly GCA_963745595.1 of uncultured Actinomycetota bacterium. Classification (GTDB taxonomy): domain Bacteria; phylum Actinomycetota; class Acidimicrobiia; order Acidimicrobiales; family RAAP-2; genus DASZUK01. Next base: position 280,885 of record CAVUYB010000010.1, read on the forward strand.
CAGCTCATCATGTCCTCGATCGGGTCGAAGCCGAGATGGGCCAGCTCGGGCACCTGGCGACGGAGGACGGCACCGGCACCCGCCGAACCGGAGGACGACGGGACGACGACGCGGTGGCGACCGGCGCCCCGGTGCCGTCGGTGGCCGGGGTGGCGACGAACATCTCGCCGAAGGTGCGCGGGTCGACGTAGCGCAGCTCACCGCCCTGGGTGAACGTGATGACGACGTGCGTGTGCTTCGGCTTGGGCTCCTTGGCGCTCTTGACCCGCAGGAGCTGTCCGCTCATCCCGAGGTGGACGACGAGGCTGTCACCGTTGTCGAGCGTCAGGACGAGGTACTTGCCGAGCCGGCCGACGGCCTTGATGGACCGGCCCTCGAGCAGCGTGCGGAACTGCTTGGCGCTCGGGTGGCGGCGGACGGACCGGCCGTTGGCGACGGCGACCGTCTTGATCCGCCGGCCGACGACCTCTTTGGCGAGGTCCTGGCGAAGGGTCTCGACCTCGGGCAACTCAGGCATCGCGGAGCTCCTGCCAGGCGTTCCGGGCGGCTTCCTGCTCGGCGTCCTTCTTGGACGAGCCCTCGCCGGTGCCTCGGACGACGCCGCCGACGAGCACCTCGGCGACGTAATGGCGGTCGTGGTCCGGCCCGGAGCCGGCGATCGCGTACCGGGGGACGCCGTCGCCCTGGCGGACGGTCAGCTCCTGCAGCCGGCTCTTGTGGTCGAAGTCGTCCGGCTCGGCGGCGGCATGGACGAGGCGCTCACCGACCAGTTGGAGGACCAGCGACCGGGCGGCCTCCCAGCCGGCGTCGAGGTAGACCGCGCCGATCACGGCCTCGAAGGCGTCGGCCAGGATCGACGCCTTGGTCCGCCCGCCGGAGGCCTCCTCGCCCCGTCCGAGCAGCAGCACCTCGCCGACGCCGAGCTCGTCGGCCATCTCGGCGAGGACCCGGGCGTTGACGACGGCGGCGCGCATCTTGGCCAGCTGCCCCTCGGGCACGTCGGGGTAGAGCCGGTAGCTGTGCTCGGCCACGACGAGGCCGAGCACGGCGTCGCCGAGGAACTCGAGGCGCTCGTTCGACGGGGCGCCGTCCTGCTCGCCGCACCAGCTGCGGTGCGACAGGGCCTGGTGCAGCAGGCCAGGGTCGGCGAAGTCGTGGGCCAGCCGCTCTGCCAGTCCGGCGCCCCCCATCGCGGCCGTGGTCGACGATGGGCCGGTCAATCGGCCCCGAGCTTGGCGACCACGTAGTCGACCGCGTCACGGACCGTCCGGAGGTCCTCGAGGTCCTCGTCGTCGATCCGGAAGCCGACGGTGCGCTCGCCGAGCTCCTCCTCCAGGGCCTCGACCAGCTCGATCAGGGCGAGGGAGTCGGCGTCGAGGTCCTCGGCGAACGACGATCCCTCGGTGATCCGGGCCGGGTCGGTCTCCAAGATGTCGGCCAGCTGGTCCCGGATCAGCTCGAAGACGCCCTGGCGGTCGAGGGGGCCTCGGTCGATATGGGTCTCTGCGGGCACGTGGGCTCCAGGCTCTTCGGGAACGGTTGGCCCCGCATGATACCGGCCGCCGGGTCCGACAGGAGCACCGCCGGGGTCAGGCCGGGGCGACAGCGGCCGCGAGCTGGTCGACGAGGCCGCCTTTGGCCAGGTCGTGGGCGACGCGGATGGCGTTGACGATGGCCGTCGCCGACGACGAGCCGTGGCTGATGACGCAGACGCCGTCGACCCCGAGCAGCATCGCCCCACCGGTGTTCTCCGGGTCGAACTCGGCGGCGATCGGCAGCAGGTGCGGGAGCAGCACCTCGGCGGCGGCCTTCGTGGCGTCGTCGGTGCCGAACACCCCCCAGAGCGTCTCGAGCAGGAAGCGCAGCGACCCCTCGAGCGACTTGAGCGTGACGTTGCCGGTGAAGCCGTCGGTGACGACGACGTCGGCCGGCGACGGCAGCAGGTCGCGACCCTCGACGTTGCCGACGAACCGCACGCCGGCGTCGGGGTCGGCCAGGAGGGCATGGGCCTCTTTGACGAGCGGAGTGCCCTTGGTCGGCTCCTCGCCGATCGAGAGCAGGCCGACGGACGGGTCGTCGATGCCGTAGCGGGCGGCCACGTAGGCCGCGCCCATCTGGGCGAACTGGACGAGCATGGCCGAGGTGCACTCGGCGTTGGCTCCGGCGTCGACGAGCACGGCCGGGGCCCGACCGAGCCGGGGCATCGGGGTGGCGATGCACGGTCGCACGACGCCGGGGAGGCGGCCCATCCGGAGCAGGGCAGACGCCATCGTGGCCCCGGTGTTCCCGGCGCTGACCATCGCCGAGGCCCGGCCGTCGCGGACGAGCTCGGCCACCCGGACGAGCGACGAGTCCTTCTTGCGCCGGACGCCCTGCGCGGGGTCCTCGTGCATGGCGATGACCTCGGTGCACGGGACGAGGTCGAGGCCGGCGGTGTCACCGACCTGGTCGGGCGGCCCGACGAGCACGACCGGGATCCCTTCGTCGGCCGCCCGACGGGCCCCGGCGACGATCTCGCCCGGGGCCTGGTCGCCGCCGATGGCGTCGACGGCTACCGGAAGGCTGGCCAGCGCCTCTTTCGAGGGGCGCTGGGCCTTCTGACTCACGTCAGTCGACCTCGACGGCCTGCCGACCCTTGTACCAACCGCAGTTGGGGCAGACGACGTGCGGGAGCTTGGCCTCGTGGCAGTGCGGGCAGACGCTGCGCGGCGGCAGCTCGAGGCGCCAGTTGGCGGCCTGCCGGCTGCGGCCCTTGGCCTTGGATGTCTTCTTCTTCGGGACGGCCATCGTCAGCTCTCCAGGATCGTGCTCGCTCCGGCGGCCGGACGACCCGCAGGTGGGTCGGTCTCGCCGGGCCGACCTACTGGGCCGGCCGGAGCACGTCGAGATTAGCCCAACGCGGGTCCCTCGGCGCCACGCAGCCGCAGTCCTCGTGGTTGCGATCGGCCCCGCAGGTCGAACAGAGGCCGCGGCAGCCGTCCTGGCAGAGCGGGGCCAGCGGCAGCTCGAGCACGATCGCGTCGCGGACCATCGGGGCCAGGTCGAGGGCGTCGTCGACGATCGGGTACGCCTCGTCGTCCTCCGCGGCCGGCCGCTCGACGAACCGCTCGCGGACGCCGATGGCGAGCTCACCGTCGACCGGGACGGCACAGCGCCGGCAGGCGCCGCGCCACGGCGCGCTGACGGTCCCGGTGACCATGACGCCGCCGATGAACGACTCGAGCACGACGTCGCAGGTCACCTCGGCCTCGTCGGGCACCACGCTGTCGGCGGTCGACCGGCCGACGATGACGTGGTCCGGATCGATCGGGCCCCGGCGAACCTCGTGCCACCGGGCCCCGGTGACACGCCGAAGTCGAGCGACGTGGACTACGAAGGGGTGCTCGGGCATCGCCAGCCTCCTCTCCCTCTCGACTCTCCCTCACCGTCGACCGGGGATCGGCCGCCGCCGGGCCGGCCCGGAGCGGGCCGGGCCGCCGGAGCCGGCCTACGCCAGGTCCTGGTCGAAGAACCCATCCTCGGTACTGTCGTCCTCTCGGCCACCGGGGACCGGCACCGGGACCGGCTCGGCCGGCGGTGCGGTCGCCTGCAGCTTCGCCCGGCCGGCTTGGACGGTCCGCACGATCCGCTCGAGCACGATCTCCATCCCGGCCAACTTCTGGTCGCAGTAGTCCTCGGCCTCGTGGCGCATCCGCCGGGCCTCTTCGTTGGCGTCGTCGAGGATGCGCTGCGCGACCTGGTTGGCCTGGCGGACGACCTCGGTGCGCGAGACCATGCGCTCGGCCTGGGCCCGGACGTCGTCCATCAACGCCTCGGCCTCGCGCTCGCGCTCGGCCATGAACTCGGCCCGCTCGCGGAGCAGCCAGCGGGCCTCCCGCAGCTCGTCCGGCAGCCGCTCGAGGGCCTCGGAGAGCAGGTCGACGATCTCGTCCCGGGAGACGAGGACGGACGCGGACAGCGGCATCGCCTTGGCCGTGTTGACGACGTCGACGACCCGGTGGATCAGGCCCTCCGAGTCCAGGTCGTCGGCCGTGTCGGGGCCTTCGGGGGCATCCTCGAAGAGATCGGTCATCGTGCCTCTCCTTCGTCGGCGGTCCGATCGGCTTCGTCGGCGGTGCCGACTTCGGCGAACTTCTTCTCCAACCGCTCCACGACGATCCTGGGCACGAACGCGGAGACGTCACCGCCGAAGCGGGCGACCTCGCGGAGCAGGCGAGAGGCGATGAACGAATGGGCCGAGCTGGTCGGGATGAAGACCGTCTCGACCCCGGAGAGCTGCCGGTTCATCTGGGCCATCTGCAGCTCGTTCTCGAAGTCGGAGACCGCCCGGAGGCCCTTGACGATGGCCGACGCGCCGACGTCGCGGGCGACGTTCACGACGAGCGTGCTGACCGACTCGGTCCGCACGCCGGGCAGGTGGCCGAGCGACTCCTCGAGCATCTCCCGACGCTCTTCCAGCGTGAACAGCGGGGCGTTTTTCTGCGGGTTCCGGACGACGGCCACGACGACCTCGTCGAAGAGCCGCGCCGCCCTCTCGACCACCTCGAGGTGGCCGTTGTGGAAGGGGTCGAACGAGCCGGGGAGGAGGGCGACCCTCACGAGACGGGCGCCGGCGCCGCGGCGCGGGCGGGGGTTGTTGCGGGGGGTGCTGCAGGCGTCAGGCGAGCCACGGTGACGAGCGTACCGCCGTAGCGGCGGGCTCTATGGACAGCCCAGCCGGCCGGCACGTCGACCTCGTGGGCCGACTCGAGCACCGCGACGGCCGCTCGCAGCGAGCCGAGCAGCGTCGTCCAGTCGCCGAACGCGTACGGCGGGTCGCAGAGGGCGACGTCGACCGGCGGGCACCGCGAGAGCCAACCGGGCAGCTCCGCCCGGACCACCGTGACCGACCGACCGGCCAGGCCGGTGGCAGCCAGGTTGGCCCGTACGGCCTCGAGCGCCGCGGTGTCGTGGTCGACGAACGTGACGTCCGCCGCTCCTCGCGACAGCGCCTCGGCCCCGAGGGCGCCGCTGCCGCAGAACAGGTCGACGACCGACGCGCCCTCGACCCCGCCCATCGACCCGAGGATGTCGAAGATGGACTCCCTCACCCGGTCCGACGTGGGGCGGACGCCGGCCGGCAGCCGCGCCGGGAGCTTCCGGCCCCGGCTGGATCCGCCGATCACGCGCACGTCACTACCGTACCGCCAACCGGTCGCTCGTCGGACGACCCCCGGCGGGTGTCGAGGAACTTTTTTGGATGAACGAGGGACACCGGCGACGTTCGCTGTGTCGGCGTTCGCCCGACCACCGGCGACTCAGACCCGAACGACCTCGACGCCCCCGATGTCGGGGTAGTCGGCGTCCTGGGTGATCACCGGAACCCCGAGAACGACCGCGGTGGCGGCAATCCAGGAGTCGTTCACCGGCATCCGGCGCCCGGCATCGCGCAGGGCCAGCCGCAGCGCCGCCCACGCGTCAGCTACTTCGATGTCCACCGGCACGGGGTCGAGGGCCAACGCCCTCGTCAGGGTGCGCAACCGCCGCACCCTGGTCGGGCTGTCGGCGGCCGCCAGGACACCGGCCCGCAGTTCGCCGATGGTGACGACCGACACCGCCAGGTCGTCCGGCAGAGCCGCGACGTCGAGCGGCCGGCCGGACTCGCCGGCGACGAACACGGTCGTATCGGCCAGGCCTCGGGTCACCATCGAAGGTCGTCGGTGGTCTCGTCGCCGCGCAGGTCATCGAGATCAGCGAGGAGGCTCCGGTCCACCGGTTGCTCGACGAACAACCGGACGAAGGTGGCCTTGGCCATCCAGCGGCGTCCGGAAGCGACGGGACGGAGGACGGCCGCCGGGCGGCCGTCGACGGTGATCGTGACCTCGTCGCCGTTCTCCACCTTCTTCAGCACGCCCCGGGTGTCGTTGCGCAGCTCCCTGGATGCCACCTGGTCCACGTAGCCATCGTAGCGAATATGCGACAGGTGCGACGCGGGACGGATCAGCGCCGGTCAGCTCTTGAAGAGGAACGCCTCCTCGTCGGGGTCCAAGAAGAGCTTGACCTCGTCGGCAAGCAGTGGGTGGTCGTCGAGCAGGGGGTCGTCCTCGGTGACGTCCTCGGCGACGGCTTTGGCGGCCGCCAGCAGGTCGGCGTCCCGGCGGAGCTTGGCCAGCTTGAGGTCGCTCCGGCCCTTCTGGCGGGACCCGAGGATCGTGCCCTCGCCGCGCAGCTCGAGGTCGACCTCGGCGAGCTCGAAGCCGTCGGTCGTCCGCTCCAGGGCGGCGAGCCGCTCGGCCGATTCGGGGGTGGCGCCGGTGCCGAGGAGGTAGCACCAGCTCGGCCAGCGAGCTACGGCCGACGCGGCCGCGGAGCTGGTGGAGCTGGGCGATGCCGAAGCGATCGGCGTCCTCGATGACGATGACGGTGGCCTCGGGGACGTCGACGCCGACCTCGATCACGGTCGTCGCGACGAGCACGTCGATCTCACCGGAACGGAAGGCGGCCATCGCGGCCTCCTTGTCGGCCGCCGGCATCTGGCCGTGCAGGAGACCGAGGCGCAGGCCACCGAGGACGTCGACGGCGAGCCGGTCGAGCTCCTCGGTGGCCGACCGGGCCTGGACCCGCTCGGAGCCGTCGACGAGCGGGCAGACGACGTACGCCCGGTGGCCGGCCGCGACCTCGTCGCGGACGCGCTGCCAGGCACCGAGCTCCTCGAGCTCGGTCCGGGCCCACGTCGTGTCGACCGGCGTCCGGCCGGGCGGAAGCTCCTTCAGCTCGACCATGTCGAGGTCGCCGAAGAGGACCATCGCCGCCGTCCGGGGAATCGGGGTGGCGGTCATCACGAGCAGGTCGGGGTCGGCACCGCCGGTCCCGCCGTCCGAACCGCCGACGGTGACGGCGGCCTGGGCGACGACCGAGGACCGCCCCTTGTCGCGCAGGGCGGCGCGCTGCTCGACGCCGAAACGGTGCTGCTCGTCGATGACGACGACGCCGAGCGAGTGGAACTGCACGTCGTCGGTCAGCAGGGCATGCGTGCCGACGACGATGTCGACCGCGCCGGTGCGCAGCCCGTCGCGGAGGCGGGCGCGCTCGGCCGCGGTCGTCCGGTTGGTCAGGAGAGCGACGGCGACGGGCCGATCGCCGCCGAGCCGGTCGGGGTCCGGGACGGTCAGGCCGTCGAGGAGGGCGCGGACGGCCATGTGGTGCTGCTCGGCGAGCACCTCGGTGGGGACCATCAGCGCGCCCTGGTGGCCGCCCTGGACGGCGGCGAGGAGGGCGGCGACGGCGACGACGGTCTTGCCGGAGCCGACGTCGCCTTGGAGGAGGCGGTGCATCGGCAGCGGGCCGGCGAGCTCGGCGAAGATCGAGGCGAGCGCCCGGCGCTGCGAGGTCGTGAGCTGGAAGGGCAGGCCGGCGAGGAACCGCTGCACGAGCGTCCGGTCGGTCCCGGGCAGGGCGGGCTGTTGCGGGCCGGCGCCGGGGGCCCGGGTACTGGCGACGACGTCGAGGGCGGAGACGGCGTGGCGGATGGCGCGGGCATCGGCCTCGAGGGCGCGGCGGCGCAGGACGAGGGCGAGCTGGAGGCGGAAGAGCTCGTCGAAGGCGAGCCGGCGCCGGGCGGGGGCGGTGGTGGCGACGGTCTCGGGCAGGTGGATCCGCCACATGGCGTCGGTCCGGCCGATGAGGTCGAGCCGCTCGCGCCAGGCGTCGGGCAGCGGGTCGGCGAAGTCGCCGGCCCGGCGGATGGCCTGCTCGGCCCACTCGCCGACCTCCCAGCTGCTGAGGCCGGCCTTGCCGGAGGCGGGGTAGACGGGAATGACGCGGAGCGTCCGCCGGCGCCGGCCGTCGGCGTCGTCGTCGGTGGCGACGAGGACGTCGACGACGGGGTTCGTCATCTGCCGGGCCCCGCGGTACTCGTCGAGCTTGCCGAAGAAGAGCGCCTCGGTCCCGGCGACGAGCTGCTTGGCCCGCCACGGCTGGTTGAAGAAGACGACCTTCATCGTCCCGGTGCCGTCGTCGACCGCGAGCTCGACGAGCGACCGCCGGTTGCGGGTCCGGCGGGCGCTGACGCGACGGACGGTGGCGAGCACGACGGCCTCGTCGCCGACCGCGAGGTCGGCGAGATCGGCCTGGCGGCTGCGGTCGATGTACCGGTGCGGGTACGTCGTGAGGAGGTCGAAGACCGAGGCGATCCCCCAGTCCTCGAGGGCCTTCGCCTTCTTCTCGGAAAGCCGGTTGAGCCGGGTGATGGGAACGTCGGTCAGCTCCCGCAGGGTCCTCCCCGGAGGGTCCGGCCGGCCGCTCACTCGATCCCGAGCAGGTAGGGGTAGAGGGGCTGGCCGCCGTGGTGGACCTCGACGGCGACGTCGGGGTACTGGTCGTGCAGCCATTCGGTGACCCGGCGGGTCTCCGCCGGGGTCGCGCCTTCGCCCTCGATGACGGTGAGCAGCTCGTGCTCGGGGCGGAGCAGCCGCTCGAGCAGAGCCATCGTCGCGCCGGCCGGCGAGCCAGCGACGGCGACGACGCCGTCGCGCGACAGGCCGATCCAGTCGCCGGTCCGGACGGGCCCGGCGTCGGTCTCGCTGTCGCGGACGGCCTGGGTGACCTCGGCGGGGACGACGTGGCAGGCCGACGCGGCCATCGCCGCGCCGTTCACGTCCGCGCCGGCGCCGGGGTCGTAGGCGAGGAGGGCGGCGAACCCCTCGACGATGCTGCCGGTCGCCACGACGCGGACGACCTTGTCGGTGAGCCCGTCGACCTGCTCGGCGACGGGCCGGATGTTCTTGTTGTTCGGGAGGACGACGACCTGATCGGACCCGACGGCCTCGACGGCCTCGAGCAGCTGGGCGGTCGACGGGTTCATCGACTGGCCGCCGCGCACGAGGTGGTGGACACCGAGCGAGCGAAAGATGCGGCCGACACCCTCGCCGGTGACGACGGCGACGACCGCCGTGGTCGGCGGTGGCCCGGCCGGCTCGTCGACCACGCCGCCGGCGCCCTCGCGGACCCATCGCTCCTCCTCGACCTGCTCGGCGAGGTCGGTCACGCGGATCTCCCGCGGCCGGCCGGCGTCGAGCGCGGCCTCGATGGCGGCGCCGATGTCGTCGGTGTGGATGTGGCAGTTCCACAGGCCGTCGCCACCGACGACGACGATCGAGTCGCCGATTCCGGCCCAGACGTCCTTGAACGCAGGGATCGTGTCGTCGGGCGCGTCGAGGAGGTACATCACCTCGTAGCGCAGGTCGGTCACGGTCTCGCCGGCCGGGGTCGGGGCATCGGCGGCGAGGCCGCGGCCGGGGCCGACCGGGGCCGTCGCGTTGAACAGCTCGTCGGCGGCCGGCGGCTCGGGCAGGGCCCGGCCGTCGAGCACGGTGAGCACCGCGTCGAGCAGGAGCAGGTAGCCGGTCCCGCCGGCGTCGACGACGCCGGCCCGGGCGAGCACGTCGAGCATCTCGGGCGTCCGGGCGAGGGCGTCGGCCGCGGTGGCGCGAGCCCGCTCGACGACGTCGACGAGCTGGCCGCCGGCGGCCTGGCCGGCCATCGCCCCGTCGCCGGCGGCCCGGGCGACGGTGAGGATCGTCCCCTCGACCGGCCGGACGACGGCTTGACGGGCCAGGTCGCTGGCCAGCCGGAGCCCTTCGGCCAGGTCAGCCGGCCCGACCTCCTCGGTTCGGGCGAGCTGGCCGGCGATGCCGCGGAGGAGCTGGGAGAGGATGACGCCGGAGTTGCCGCGGGCCCCCATCAGGGACCCGTGGCTGACCGCCCGGCAGACGTCGGCCATGGCCGCCCGCTCGCCGAGGCCGTCGAGCTCCTTGACGACGGCCTCGAGCGTCAGCGCCATGTTCGTCCCGGTGTCGCCGTCGGGAACGGGGTAGACGTTGAGCCGGTTGATCGCCTGCTGGTGGTGGCGGAGGGCGTCCCGGTAGGCGACCATCGTGGCGCGAACGTCGTCCGCCACGAGGGCCATCGGGGCTGTCATGGCAGAGGATGCTAACCTTTGCGCCGTTCCCGACGGCTCCCGTGGCCGTCCCGGTGGTCCCGTCAGGTCCGGACCGCTCGAACGTCATTTCTCACCCCGGGCAACCGGCACCGAAGGAGGCAGCGGGCACATGGCAGCGGTATGCGAGGTCTGCGGCAAGAAGCCGTCGTTCGGCATGAGCCTGAGCCACTCCCACCGGCGGAACAAGCGGCGCTGGGACCCGAACATCCAGCGGGTCCGGGCGCTCGTCAACGGGTCGCCGAAGCGGCTGCACGTGTGCACGTCGTGCCTCCGGGCCGGCAAGGTGACGAAGCCACCGCGCCGGACCCCGGCCGCCACGACCGGGCAGTAGCCCGACCACACCCGCTCGCCCGACGCCGACGGGCGCCGCCACCGCGGCGGTCAGCCGATCGGGTGCTCCCAGCCCAGCCGGGGCAGGTCGTCCCGGCCGAGCCGCCGAACGGCCGGATCGTCGACGCAGCGGCCGAGGACGAACGGCGTCGGTAGGCCGGCGGCCGCCAGGGCCGCGGCGAGCGCGTCGGGGTCGCCGGTGGCGATGATCAGCTCGTAGTCCTCCCCGCCCCCGAGCGCGTCGTCGGTGGTCGCGCCCTCGGCCACCGGCAGGTCGTCGAGGACGAAGCCGACGCCGGACGCGTCGGCCAACCGGTGGAGGTCGAGCGAGAAGCCGTCGGAGACGTCGATCATGGCCGTCACGTCGGCCGCCCGGGCGACCTGGCCGGCCGCCAGGCGGGCGGGTGGGCGCCGGTGGGCGCTGACGAGCGGCCCGTCGTTGACGCCGGCCCGCAGCCACCGCAGCCCGGCGGCCGACGCGCCGAGCGGACCGGTGACGACGAGGGTGTCGCCGCCGACCGCGCCGGCCCGGGTGACGGCCGGCCGGGGGCCGTCGAGCAGGCCGACGACCGAGACCGAGACGACGACCTGGTCGGCGGTCGTCAGGTCGCCACCGACGACCGGGCAAGCCCAGGCCACCGAGGCCTCGGCGACGCCGCCGGCGAGGCGGTCGAGATCGGTCCGGGGTGGCAGACCGAACGTCACGAGCGCCCACCTCGGGACGGCGCCCATCGCGCCGAGATCGCTCACCGCGGCGGTCAGCCCCTTCCAGCCGAGGTCATCGAGGCCGACGACGGCCAGATCGGCGTGGACACCGGCGACCGCGGCGTCGGTGGCGAGGACGAGCCGTTGGCCGGCCGCGTCGACGACGGCCGCGTCGTCGCCGATCCACAGATCCCCCGCTGGCCGTGGGCCGGCGGCTCGGCCCATAATCTGGGTAAGGCGTCCGATGGCGCGGTCCTCCCCGGCCGGGGAGGACGAGGCAGCGGGCCGCGGTTTGGGGGACGCCACGGCTTCATGCCTACCATTGGGCCCTGCGCGTCCGCGTCGGCCCGCCGAACGGCACGCGAACAGACCAGATGGCTCGGCGCCCGAGGAGGAGACGAACCCGACATGGCCCCCACCGACAATCACAAGCTCATCGCCTGGGTGGAGGAGATCGCCGCGCTCACGACCCCCGACCGCATCGAGTGGTGCGACGGGTCGGCCGAGGAGTACGACCGCCTGTGCGAGCTGCTGGTGGCCCAAGGCACCTTCACGAGCCTGTCGGAAGCCAAGCGGCCGCACAGCTACTGGGCCCACTCCGACCCCGGCGACGTCGCCCGGGTGGAGGACCGGACGTTCATCTGCTCGACCGACGAGGCCGACGCCGGCCCGACGAACCACTGGCGGGAGCCGGCGGAGATGCGCGAGACGCTGACCGGGCTGTTCCGCGGATCGATGAAGGGCCGGACGATGTACGTCGTCCCGTTCTCGATGGGCCCGCTCGGCTCGGACATCGCGCACATCGGTGTCGAGATCACCGACTCGCCGTACGTGGCGGTGAGCATGCGGATCATGACGCGGATGGGCAAAGGGGCGCTCGACGTCCTCGACGCCGACGGCGAGTTCGTCCCGTGCCTCCACTCCGTCGGCGCGCCGCTGGCGGACGGCCAGGCCGACGTGCCGTGGCCGTGCGACGCGGAGAACAAGTACATCGTCCACTTCCCCGAGACCCGAGAGATCTGGTCGTACGGCTCCGGGTACGGCGGCAACGCGCTGCTCGGCAAGAAGTGCTTCGCCCTGCGGATCGCCTCGGTCATGGCCCGCGACGACGGCTGGCTGGCCGAGCACATGCTCATCTTGAAGCTGACGTCGCCGCAGGGCGAGACCCGGTACGTCACCGGGGCGTTCCCCTCCGCGTGCGGCAAGACGAACCTGGCGATGCTGATCCCGACGCTGGCGGACTGGAAGGTCGAGACGATCGGCGACGACATCTGCTGGATGAAGTTCGGCCCGGACGGCCGGCTCTACGGCATCAACCCGGAGGCCGGCTTCTTCGGCGTCGCGCCGGGGACGAACTCGCACACGAACCCGAACGCCATGTTCTCGGTGGCCGCGAACACGATCTTCACGAACACCGCGCTGACCGACGACGGTGACGTGTGGTGGGAGGGCATGACCGACGACCCGCCGGCCCATCTGACCGACTGGAAGGGTGAGGAGTGGACGCCGGAGAAAGGCACGCCGGCGGCCCACCCGAACGCCCGGTTCACCGCACCGGCCGCCCAGGACCCGGCGATCGCCGAGAACTGGGAGGACCCGGCCGGCGTGCCGATCTCGGCCATCCTCTTCGGCGGTCGGCGGGCGTCCGTCGTCCCGCTCGTCTTCCAGTCGTTCGACTGGAAGCACGGCGTCTTCCTCGGGTCGATCATGGCGTCGGAGACGACCGCGGCGGCGGCCGGAGCCGTCGGCAACCTACGCCGTGACCCGTTCGCGATGCTGCCGTTCTGCGGCTACAACATGGCCGACTACTTCGCCCACTGGCTCGAGGTCGGCGCGGCCGGCGACCCGGCGAAGCTGCCGAAGATCTTCTACGTCAACTGGTTCCGCAAGAACGCCGACGGCAAGTGGCTGTGGCCGGGCTACGGCGAGAACTCGCGGGTGCTCGAGTGGGTGTTCGAGCGGGTCAGCGGGGGCGGCGACGCGATCGAGACGCCGATCGGCCACATCCCGGCCCCGGGCGCCATCGACATCGAAGGCACCGACGTCTCGAAGGAGGACCTCGAGGAGCTGCTCCGGGTCGACCGCGACGAGTGGCGGGCCGAGGTGCCGCTGATCCGGGAGCACTTCGCCAAGTTCGGCGACCGCCTCCCGTCCGAGCTGCTGACGGCCGTCGACGACCTGGAGCAACGACTCCGCTGAGCCGCCGGCCGGCCTCGGCCCAGTGTCGCCAAGCCCAGTGTCGCCAGGCAGCCAGTCCCCCAACCGGCGCTACGTCGCCGGGCGCTGCCTCGGCACGGCCCGGTTCCGCAGGGCCCGTCGGCTGGTGACGTAGAAGAGGCCGCCGACCGCGGCGACCGCGGCCATGACGACGTCGCCGGCCGGGAACGGGAAGGCGATGACGACCGGGATCAGCGCGCCGAGCACCCAGACGAGCTGCTGGCGGGTGGCGAAGCGGGCGAACGCCCGGCCTTGGGCCGCCAGCGGGACGTACCGCTGGGCGATCGCGTCGAACGACGGTTGACCGAGCGAACCGGCGAAGCCGACGATGAGCGCGAGCATCGCCTGGGCGACGATCGTCCCCCAGAAGGCCGCGCCGATGGCGCCGATGGCGATCAGCCAGATGGCGCCGAGCAGGATCTGCTGCTCGTTCAGCCGGGCCCGCAGTCGGGACATGGCGAGCAGGCCGAGCAGGGAGCCGAGGCCGGCGGCGGCCAGGGCCAGCCCGTACCACCAGAGCGCGGCGTGCTCGCGACGGAGCCCGAAGGCCAGGAGGAAGACCATGAAGCCGGAGAGCCCCCGCATCAGCGACACCGTCGTCAGCCCGAACAACACCTCGGGATGGGCGAGCGGCTGCAGCCGGGCGACATCGGGGTCGCCCGGCTCCGCCCAGTCGGCCCGGCCGGCGGCGGCCCGCGGCGCCGCGATCGCCGGGCGCCCCCGGATGGCCCGGCTCGGCGCCGGGTCGCCCGGCGGCACTGGCCGGTCCCTCGCCGACCGCCGGTGCAGCCGCGGCACTGGGAGCCGGAAGGCAGCCACCGCGGCCGCAGCGAAGACGAACACGGCAAAGATCAGGACCGCCGGCGCACCGATCCCCTTCAGCAGGATGATCCCGGGGATGGCGGCGACGAACCCGGCGAGCGTGCCGAGCAGTGTCAGCCGGGCGTTCAGGACCGCGAACTCGAGCGGCGCCTGCTCCCCCGCGCCGGGCGGGCCCGGCGCGGCCTGACCGTCGCCTGGCTGGCCTGTCGGCCCGGTGACCGAGGGGGTCCCCGGCGCCGTCGGCGCCCACGGATCGCCGTCGGCCGTGCTGGCGGCACTGGCGGCACGGCGGGCGTTCTCGGCGACGACCATCTCGGGGACCAACGCGTTCCTGGTCACGAGGTAGAGGTTGGAGAGCACGAGGATGACGAACGCCTCGGGGAAGAGCAAGAGGCTGTGCACGTCGTTCGCCATGAACGGACAGAGCACGGCACTACCGACGGCGGCCGCGACGGCCATCGCCCGCCGGCCACCCCGGTTGCGATCGATCAACGGCCCGAGCAGCGGCGAGATGACGATGAACGGCGCCAGGGTCAAGATGAGGTAGAGGAAGATCTTGCTCTTCGCCTCGCCCGGCGAGATCGAGAAGAACAGGGAGCCGGCCAGGGAGATCGTGACGAGCGTGCTGCCACCCAGCATGAGCACCTGTACGAGCGCCAGCCGACCGAACGGCCGGCCCTGGTCGAAGAGGTCACGGAGGGCTTGGCGGGCCAGGGCGCGGAACTGATCCACCCGATCGCCGACGGCCACTGAGCCAGCGTAGGTGCCCGATGCGACGCGGCCGGGCACCTCTGCGGGCCGAGATCGATCGCTTTGGCGACGGTATCGTTGGCCGGAGAAGGCCGCCAACCGCGAAGGGACCGGGATGACGATGAACGCGTACGTGCTCGTCCAGACCGAGGTCGGGAAGGCCGCCGGAGTCGCCCGGGAGATCGGCGCCATCGACGGCGTCGTCGCCGCCGACGACGTGACCGGTCCCTACGACGTGATCGTCCGGGCCGAGGCTCGCACCGTCGACGAGCTCGGCCAGCTCGTCGTCAGCCACATCCAGCGGATCGACGGCATCACCCGGACGGTGACGTGCCCGATCGTCAACCTCTCGGCGGACTGACGTACAGCCAGAGACTGGATGAACCGGGTTCAACCGGGTATAACCTAAGTGTTCCCTGGTGTTGTTCCAGGGGAAAGTCGCAAGTCCCGGAGGGCCAGCCCGAGGGTGCTCGTCTGAGTACCGCCTAGGGTGGGAGCCGGGACTTACGCAATTTCAGGGGCTGATGTAGACAAGCTCCCCGATGACACCACCCTCCTGTAGCGCATCGAACCATCTCGCGTTATTGCCGACGAGATAGGCACCTACCGCCCCACAGACGGCGTCGGCCAACCCAATCGTCGGCTCGTCCTTTCCAGACCATCCGTACTTCAACGCTCCCGACAAACCGACGTCCTTGAGGACGTCGAGGATGATGGCCCGATCACGATCGTCCTCTCGGGCACTTCGGCTCTCGATGATCAGGTCGTCGACGCCGTCGTAGAGAAGTAGCGGCACCACCCTCCGCAGTGCCCGGCCCCTGGCGATGACTTGGCCGGTTCGGGCGGTCGGATAGTGGACGCACACGTGTGCGTACGCACCAACCTCGATCAGGCAGTCCACCATCCGATCGCGCGCCTCCGGCCCCTCGTTGAGCCAGTGGAACGCCCGCTTCCGGTTGGGGTTCACCAAGACCCTGTCCAACGCCTGCTTAGTGGCAACCGGATCGGCGACGAGCACGGTGCCAGCGACGACGTAGTACAGGCCACGCCGATCGATCTGCACCGTCTCGTCCAATACAGCCTTCATCCGCCTACTTCGCCAATGCTCGCGGAGGCCGCGTCCCATAGCTCTCGCATCGCCGAGACGAATCCCTGAAGATAGATAGGGGTCGGCGTGAAGGTGTCCACGCCGTAACCGGGAACTAGGTTCCCAACGGCCCGAACCATCGCCAACACCAGCGGGTCATCGGCTTTGGCGTTTGCCTTCTCCGCAACCTTGGCAAACGTCTTAGCCCATGTCTTGACGTCGAACCGATCCTCGGCGAGGAACGCGATCACCCTCCACTGCGTCACCTCCGCCAGCTGCAGCGCGGCGCGATAGCCGTTGTCCGACTCTTCACGCATCTGCCCGGCGAGGCGATCCCTGGCTCTGATGAATTGCGCCTCCACGGCCGCTGGACGCTCGACCGCCGACGTCGTTCCTGGGCTCTGCCGCTGCCAGGACTCCAACGCTTCTTGAATCAGGTGCGATGGATTGAGGTCCGGCCGACGGGCCCTGGCCGTCTCCCACAAGTCGTCCGGAACGGAGACGCTCAGCTTCATGCCTTGCACCCTACTATATTTTCCTACTTTCTTGGAGAAAAATGGGTAGGAATAATCTGCCGGGCTAACTACGGAGGTCTGGGTCGTCGTCCGCCGCAACCGCGGCGTAGTGCGTCGCCGCCGGCAGAAGCTGATCCAAGAGGAACCCCCGAGCGGTGAGCGGCCGATCGGGATCGAGGCCGAGCGCGTCCTCACCGCGATCACCGACAACGTCGCTGCGGTCGGGAACGGAACCGGACATCAGCTGACCGCGCCGGCCTCGCGCAGCGCGGCGATGCGCTCGGTGTCGACGCCCCAGGCGGCCAACCCCTCCTCGGTGTCGGCCCCGGCCGGCGACGGCGGGCGGCTGATCTCCGACGGCGTCCGGCTGAACCGGGGGGCCGGGCCGGGCTGGACGAGCCCGTCGACCTCGACGAACGTGCCGCGCGCCTGGTTGTGCGGGTGCTCGTGGGCCTCCCACGGCGAGAGGACCGGCGACGCGCAGGCGTCGGTGCCGTCGAAGACCGCGGCCCACTCGTCCCGGGTCTTCGTCCGGAACGTCGCGGCGAACCGCTCCTTCATCTCCGGCCACCGGTCGCGGTCGCTCTGGGCGGGCAGGTCCTCACCGTCGAGCCCGAGGCCCTTCAGCAGCTCCGCGTAGAACTTCGGCTCGATCGCCCCGACCGCGAAGTACTGCCCGTCGGCGGTCTCGTAGACCTCGTAGAACGGGGCGCCGGTGTCGAGCATGTTCGTCCCCCGCTCGTCGTTCCACGTGCCGAGCTGGCGGAGGGCGAACATCATGGTGGCGAGCGAGATCGAGCCGTCGGTCATCGCCGCGTCGACGACCTGGCCCTGTCCGGACTGTCGGGCGTCGACGAGGGCGGCGAGGACGCCGAAGGCCAGCAGCATGCCGCCGCCGCCGAAGTCGCCGACGAGGTTGAGCGGCGGCGTCGGTCGCTCGCCAGCCCGGCCGATCTGCCACAGCACGCCGGAGATGGCGATGTAGTCGATGTCGTGGCCGGCCGTCTCGGCCAACGGGCCTTCCTGGCCCCAGCCGGTCATGCGGCCGTAGACGAGCGCCCGGTTGCGGGCCCAGCAGTCGTCCGGCCCGAGGCCGAGCCGCTCGACGACGCCCGGCCGGAACCCCTCGATGAGCACGTCCGCCTGTTCGACGAGGTCGAGGACGAGCTCGACCGCCTCCGGCCGCTTGAGGTCGACGCCGACCGACGGCCGGCTCCGGTTGAGCAGGTCCCAGTACGGGCCGGGCGGAGCCAGCGCGCCACCGGCCGGCGCCCGTTCGAGCCGGATCACCTCGGCTCCGGCGTCGGCCAGCAGCATGCACGCGTACGGTGCCGGACCGATCCCGGCCAGCTCGATCACCTTCACTCCCTGCAGGGGGCCGCTCATGGGACGGATGCTGCCCGGTGCCGCCAGGCCGGTCAAACCCGGTTCGTCGTGCCATGCTCGGCCGGTGACCGACGCCGGCCGGGTCGTCGTCGCCCGGGCTCCCGGTCGGGTGAACCTCATCGGCGACCACACCGACTACAACGACGGCCTCGCCCTACCGATGGCCGTCGACCTGACGACGGAAGTCGAGCTGGTCGAGGACGCCTCCGGGCGGCTGCGGCTGGCGTCCGACGTCGACCCCCGACCGGTCGTCATCCCCCTCGGGCCGGCCGTCGAGCCGCTCCTCGGCGAGGCGACCGGCGCGGCCGGGCCAGCCGGCACCGGCCGGTCGTTGCCGTCGTGGGCCCGCCTGGCCGTCGCCGTCGTCGGCCAGGTCGATGGCGCGACCGGCGGGACCGCCCGGGTGACGTCGTCGGTGCCGGTCGGGGCGGGGCTGTCGTCGAGCGCGTCGTTCTGTGTCGCCCTCGCCACCGCGGTCGGCGCGCCGCCGACACCGGTGGCACTGGCCCGGCTCGGCCAGCAGGCGGAGGCCGCGATCGGCGCGGCCGTCGGGCTCATGGACCCCCTGGTCGTCGCCGGCGCCCGGGCCGGCCACGCGATGCTGGTCGACTTCGCCACCCTCGACGTCGAGCATGTCCCGATCCCCGACGACGTGGCGATCGTCGTCGTCCACTCCGGTGAAGCCCGCCGGCTGGCCGACAGCCCGTACGGCGCCCGCCGGTCGGAGTGCGCGGCCGCGGCGGCCCGGATCGGCCGACCGCTGGGCCGGGCCACCGAGACGGACGTCTCGACGCTGACCGACCCGGTGCTCCGGCGCCGGGCCCGCCACGTCGTCACCGAAGGCGACCGGGTACAGGCGATGACCGCAGCCCTGCGGGAGGGCGACGCGGTGGCCGCCGGCCGGCTGATGGTCGAGAGCCACCGCAGCCTGTCCGGCGACTTCGACGCGTCGACGCCGACGATCGACGCGCTCGTCGACGACCTGCTGCGCCGGCCCGGCGTCCACGGGGCGAGGATGACCGGTGGCGGGTTCGGTGGCTGCGTCGTCGCGCTCACCCGGCCCGGTGCGATCGACCCCGCCGCGTGGGGCCGGGCGTGGGTGGTGCAGCCGTCGGCCGGGGTCAGCCGACAGGTCCACCGGGCCGGCTGACCGGCCGAGGGGCGGGCCGGCCGGCGTCGGGCGGTCGCCGGGCGTGAATGGTTACTTCTTACCGATGATCTTGTAGAAGCAGGCCTTCGGCTTGCCCGGCGTCGGGTCGCCACCCAGCTCGGCGGCGGTGCACTTGACCCCGCCACCGACGAACGGCCGGTCGGTGTAACGGTACGTGCTGTCGGTACCGAAGGCGATGCTGGCCCGGGCGGACGGTGTGAACGAGCAGCTGCCGTTCTCGTACGCGCAGAACGTGTACCCCGCCGGCGCAGCCGTCGGTGAACCGGTCACCGGCCCCAACGACGCGTAGGTCGACACCGACCGCCGCTCGGTGAGTTGCCCCGTTGGTCGCCGTAGCAGTCGAGACCCTTGGCGTCGTAGCAGTGCACCACGTAGCTGGACGCCGGACCGCCGGTCTGGGTGAGGTTCAGCTTGGTGGTGCCCACGGCGGTGCTCGGCGTCCGCACGGTGACGAGGAACTGTGCGTTGGAGCCTTCGAACGCGCAGGACCCTGTGTTCTTGGCCGTGAAGAGGTCGACGGAGGGCTCCAGCTTGCCGTGATCCGGGTACCGGTCGTCCCGCCCGACGGTGATCGTCGGATATCGCTTGCTGCCGTCGCAGTGGCCCCCGACGTCCGAAAAGGTCACCAGCGAACCTGGTGGGAGCTTGAAGCCGTCGAGAGAGATGCTCACCCGGGTCGCCGCGCCGGCCGGATCGGCGACCACCAGGGCCGGCACCACCACCGCCGCCACGACCGTCGCGGCCATGGCCCAACGGCGCCGGCCGGTTCGGCGTCGGCCGGGCGTCGTTTCGAAAGCAGGGACGTCGGGCACGGCGGCAATCTAACGTCGCCTCCGGCCCGGACGGTGGACGGTGGACGGTCCTTTCGACCGCCCGTCGGCGACGATCAGTCGACCGCGGCGGCCTCGGTCGAGACCCGCACCAGGCCGTCGAGGGCGGCGGCGGCCCGGCCGGCGTCGATCGACGCCGACGCCCGCACCACCCCGTCACCGAGGTCGTCGGCGATGCCGGCGACGACAAGAGCGGCCGCCGCGTTGAGCACGCCGATGTCGCGCCGCGGCCCCGGCTCGCCGTCGAGGATCCGGCGGATGACGTCGGCGTTGAACGCCGCATCCCCGCCACGCAGGCTCTCCATCGTCGCCGACGGGATGCCGAGGTCGGTCGGATCGAGCCGCCACGTCCGGACCTCGTAGTCGCCCTCGCCGTCGCCGGTCAGGTCGAGCACGGTCGACGGCGACGTCACGCTCAGCTCGTCGAGGCCGTCGTCGGCGTAGACGACCATCGACCGCCGGCTGCCGTTGGCCCCGAGGACGTCGGCCATCTTGGCCGCCATCTTCGGATCGCTGACCCCGACGAGCTGGTACTCGGCCCGGGCCGGGTTGGCCAGGGGGCCGAGGAAGTTGAAGACGGTCGGCACGCCGAGCTCGGCCCGGACGGGACCGGCGAACCGCATCGCCGGGTGGAAGCGGGGGGCGAAGCAGAAGCCGAGGCCGACCTCCTCGACGCAGCGGGCGACGCCGGCCGGCCCGAGGTCGACCGCGACGCCGAGTGCCTCGAGGACGTCCGCGGTGCCGACCGACGACGACGCGGCCCGGTTCCCGTGCTTGCAGACCGCCGCGCCCGCGCCGGCGGTGATGCACGCGGCGATCGTCGAGACGTTGATGCTGCGCAGGCGATCGCCGCCGGTGCCGACGACGTCGACCAGCGGCCCGGCGAGCGGCAACGGCTCCGCATGGGCGAGCATCGCCCGGGACAGGCCGATGATCTCCTCGACCGTCTCCCCCTTGGCCCGGAGGCCGACGAGCAGGCCGCCGATCTGGGCGGCCGTCGCCCGGCCCTCCAGCACCTCGCCCATGACGCGCTCGGCCATGTCGGCCCCGAGCGGCTCGCCGGCGATCAACCGGCTGAGCACCCCTGGCCACCCTCCGGCGTCCGCGAATTCCACGGC
The DNA here is from genome assembly GCA_963745595.1 of uncultured Actinomycetota bacterium. GTDB lineage: Bacteria > Actinomycetota > Acidimicrobiia > Acidimicrobiales > RAAP-2 > DASZUK01. The sequence continues at coordinate 301,795 of CAVUYB010000010.1, forward strand.
GACAAGGTACCGCGACCGATGAAAGGATTCCGTCAGGTCGGCCGAGTAACTTCCAGGTCGCGGGCTGTGCTCCGCCGCCCCATCCATCTTGCCGACACCCCCCCTCGACTCCGCGGCCTCACCCGAGCCGCCGCCCGGCCTCGACCGCCGGGCGGTGCAGGCAGCGCGCCGCAAGCAGCGCAAGCAGGCGAAGCGGCGCTGGCCGAAACGGTTGCTGATCACCGCGATCGTCCTCGTCGTCCTGGCCGGCGGGCTCGTCGGCGGCTCGTACGTCTACGCCAACTACCGCTTCCACCAGATCAAGAAGATCCACGCCAAGCACCTGACCGCCCAGCCGAAGACACCGGGCAAGCCGGAGAACATCCTCGTCGTCGGCTCCGACTCGCGGTCGTTCGTCAAGAACACAACGCAGAAGCAGGCGTTCGGGACATCGACATCCAGTCAGCGCAGCGACGTGACGATGATCGTCCGGCTCGTCCCCGCCACCAAGCAGGTCTGGATCCTCTCCGTCCCCCGGGACCTGTGGGTGACAATCCCGAGCGGGTCGCTGGCCGGGATGAACCGGATCAACGCGGCGTTCAACACAGGACCCGACACGCTGATCCAGACGATCGAGACCGACCTGCACGTCCCGATCAACCACTACGTCGCGGTCAACTTCACAGGTCTGCAGTCGATGGTGACAGCCATCGGCGGCGTCACAATGGACTTCTCGACCCCCGTCAAGGACGCCTACTCCGGCCTGAACGTCTCCCAGACCGGCTGCCAGCTCGTTCCGGGGCCGACCGCCCTCGAGCTCGTCCGGGCCCGGCACCTCTACTACATGACACAGACGACCGACGAGTGGAAGTACGACGGCCTCAGCGACTTCAGCCGCATCCAGCGCCAGGACGCGTTCTTCCGGGCCGCGCTGGCCAAGCTGAACGGCGTCAAGTTCAACCCGTTCACGATCAACAGTTTCCTCGGCGCGGCCGTCAAGAACCTGACCATCGACGACACCCTCACCCTCGGTGACCTGACGACACTGGCCGAGACGTTCCACGGCCTGCCGTCGGCGAACCTGCACACCGAGACCCTGCCGACGACGTCGTTCACGACGACCGGCGGCGCCGACGTGCTGAACGAGGCCCAGCCGTACGCCACAGCCATGATCGCCGCGTTCAACCAGCTCGGCACCGCCACAACACCGGCCACCGCGCCATCGACGACGACCGTGCCGTCGCGCGGGACGACGACGACCACCGCGCCATCGCTCCCGCCGTCGCAGGTCAGCGTGCAGGTGCTCAACGGCGTCGACTTCACAAAGCCCGTCGCGTCCGACACCGAGGCATCGTTGCGCCAGGCCGGCTTCGTCGTCACCGGCGCGGCCAACGCCCCGGCCGCCGGCGTGGCGACGACCCAGATCGAGTACGCCGAAGGGCACGAAGCCGCCGGACAGACCCTGGCCGCCCACCTCGGCGGGGCCAGCCAGCTCGTCGCGGACCCGCAGCTCCAGGGTGACCAGGTCGTCGTCACCATCGGCCGCTCGTTCACCAGCGTGACCGGCACTACATCGGCGACCGGCACCGCGACCACGGGGACGACGACGACCACGACCGTTCCGCCCGCGCCGGGCGACGTCTACACGAACACGCAACCGGAGCCGTGGAACCCGACGCCCTGCACCCGGTGATCAGTACCCGCTGACCGCACTCGTTGACGGCACCCGCTGGACGGCAGGCGCGGGCTGCTCAGGCGAGCTGGCTCAGGCGGACTTGCGCCGCTGGCGGATGATCCGCCGCCGCTCCCGCTCGGTCGCGCCGCCCCAGACCCCTTCCCGCTCCCGGTTGGCCAGGGCGTGCTCGAGGCAGGCCTGCCGTACGGGGCACTCTGCGCAGACGGCTTTGGCCTCGGCCGCGTCGGCCTCGTCCTCCGTCGCCGGGTAGAAGATCTCTACATCGATGCCCCGGCAAGCGGCTCGCTTGCGCCACGTGGCACTCATGGGAAGCACTTTCTGTTCGCGGTTCATACTCTCGAAAAGCGGTATTGGAGCCCACCGAATCGGGCGTACGGCCCGCACCTCCGTGCGACGAGCACGAAATACGGCAGAACGACGATTATTGCGCACGTCGGGCGCGGATGTAAAGCGGAGATTCCCCTGATCACAAAGGCCGGGCGAAAGCCGCCTCGCCGCCCTCCGGATCACTAGCCGATCGGCAGTGGCTCCGTGCGCCCCTCCAGGTCGGCCAGGAGCTCGTCCCGCGTGGCCGCCGACAGCTCGGTCCGGGCCTCGTACGCCGGGTGCGCGACAGCCAGCGCGATCGGCCCGGCGGCGAACGCCGCCACCTCGGCGGCGGAGAACCGGAAACGGAGGTAGTGGACGGCCGGCGTGACGGTCTCCCTGGTCAGCGCCTCGGCGTGGCTGGCCTCGGGGACGCTGACGACGGCCGATCCGTCCGCCAGCTCGACCGCGATCGTCCGCTCGATGCCGACGAGCCGGGGCAGCCAGTGCCGGAGCTCGGCGTCGCTCGTCAGCTCGATGAACAGCGTCGCCGACAGCTCGCCCGGGGCCGGCAACAGGCGGTTGTAGACGTCGAGCTCCGCCTGGATGCCCTCGTCGGTCAGGATCTTCTCGACCCGGGCCATCTCCTGGACCTGGAACCGGACGGTGTCGACCGACTCGAAGACGACCGTCATGATCCCGCCCAACCCGACGCGGCGGAGCCGCTTGCGGGCCATCACCCGGCGCGCGGAAGTCGTCCCGGACCCGTTCGTAGGCCCGGGCGTCGAGGATGTCGTCGAGGGTCAGGTGGTCGGTGGGCATCGACGGGATCTCATCGGGACGTCACCGGTACGGCCGGCCGCCCGCCCGCGACGCGCGGGACGGGTGACCGGCCGATCCGGCTCAGGAGACCGACTCGAGGCCCTTCGCGAACCGGCCGGCGTGGGACTTCTCGGCCCGGGCCAGCGTCTCGAGCCACTCGGCGACCTCGTCGAAGCCCTCGTCGCGGGCGGTCTTGGCGAAGCCGGGGTACATCTCGGTGTACTCGTAGGTCTCGCCCTCGATGGCGCTCTTCAGGTTGTCGGTCGTCGGTCCGACCGGGACGCCGGTCACCGGGTCACCGACCTCTTTCAAGAAGTCGAAGTGGCCGAACGCGTGGCCGGTCTCGCCCTCGGCGACCGAGCGGAACAGCGCGGCGACGTCCGGGTAGCCCTCGACGTCGGCCTTCTGGGCGAAGTAGAGGTACCGGCGGTTGGCCTGGCTCTCGCCGGCGAACGCCGTCTTGAGGTTGTCTTCGGTCTTGGATCCCTTGAGTGCGGGCATAGTCGTCCTTCTCTCCTTTTTCGTTTCGTTTCCTGCTTACACCAATGCGTCGGCGTCGGCCGGGCTCGGACGGCAGTCCTGGCAGAGCCCACGGAAGACGACCTCCGCGCTGCGGACCTCGTAGCCCTGCGCGTCGGCCGGCCGGCACGGCCAGCCCGGCGAAGTCGACGTGGAGGTCGCGAACCTTGCCGCACGAGCGGCAGACGAGGTGGTGGTGGGCCTCGTCGACGTTCGGGTCGAACCGGACCATCCCGGTGCCGAGGTCGAGGGCGGCGATCTCCCCCAGCTCGGCCAGCTCGTAGAGCGTCTGGTAGACGGTCTTGAGCGAGATCGTCTCCATCTCCGTGCGGACCGCCTCGTAGACCGCCTCGGCCGACGGGTGGTCCTCGTTGCCCTGCGAGGGCCCGGAAGACGCACTGCCGTTGGGCCGTCACCTTGCGGCCGTTCGCCCGGAACAGGTCCGTCAGCTCGTCGGGGCTGCGCATCGCTCTACCACGATACCACCAACGATTGTTTTTTGACATCGATTGTTGAAATCCATCGAACCACGGAGTAGCCGTGTGGCAGGCTGGGCCGGTGACGGCCGCTCAGCCCGAGGGCACCGGCGTTTTCCGCCGCTCCGACGGACGGCAACCGGGCCCGGCGTTCGACCGGGCGACGGCGCTGGCCCGGCTGGCCGGCGACTCGTTCGACGTCCTCGTCATCGGCGGCGGCGTGACCGGCGCCGGCGTCGCCCTCGACGCGGCCAGCCGGGGGCTGCGGACCGCGCTCGTCGAGAAGGCCGACTTCGCGTCGGGGACGTCGTCGAAGTCGTCGAAGATGGTCCACGGCGGCATCCGGTACCTCCAGCAGCGCGAGATCCGGCTCGTCTACGAGAACCTCGCCGAACGGCAGCGGCTGCTCGACAACGCCCCGCACCTCGTCTCGCCGCTCCCGTTCCTGATCCCGCTCTTCGGCCGCAATGGCGTCGTCTCGAAGACCGTCGCCCGCTCGTACGCCACCGCGCTCTGGCTCTACGACCTCACCGGCGGCCTGCGCATCGGCAGCCGACACCGGCGCGTCGACCGGGACGAGGCGCTCGAGCACCTGCCGACGCTGCGCACCGACGACCTCGTCGCCGGCTTCTTGTACTTCGACGCCCGGGCCGACGACGCCCGCCTGACGCTCTCGCTGCTGCGGACGGCCGTCCTCGACCACGGCGCGGTGGCCGCCAACTACACCCGGGCCGCCGCCTTCTTGACCGACGACCGAGGTCGCGTCACCGGGGTCCGCGTCAGCCCGGCCGCCCGGCCCGGCGCGTCCGGCTCGTTCGGCGAGGTCGCCGAGGGGCCGGACTTCGACGTCCGAGCGACCGTCGTCGTCAACGCGACCGGCGTCTGGGCCGACGACGTCGCCGCGCTCGAGGAAACCCACCGACCGACGCTCCGCCCGGCCAAGGGTGTCCACGTCACCGTGCCCGCGGCGAAGCTGCCGTGCGACATCGCGGCCGTCGTCCCCGTCCCCGGCGACAAGCGGTCGATCTTCGTCGTCCCCTGGCCGGAGGCCGAGCTGACGTACATCGGCACGACCGACACCGACTACGACGGACCGCTCGACCACCCGACGTGCACGCCCGACGACGTCGCCTACCTGCTCGGCGCGGTCAACGCAGCGACGACGTCGGACCTCTCGCCCGACGACGTCACCGGCGTCTGGGCCGGGCTGCGCCCACTGCTCGCGCCGACCGACGGCCGGCCCGTCTCGGAGCGGACCGCCGACCTGTCGCGGCGCCACACCGTCCGCACGTCGCCGAACGGCGTCGTGACCGTGACCGGCGGGAAGCTGACGACGTACCGCAAGATGGCCGAGGACACCCTCGCCCAGGTCGTTCCCCTGCTCGGCCCGGACCGAGCGCGGTCGGCCGAGCGGTGCGTCACCGCCAAGCTCCCGCTGCGCGGCGCCCCGGCCGGCTCGCGCCACCGAGCCGTGCCGGTCGGTCGCCGCGGCGGCTCCCGTCGCCGCACCCGCTCAGCCGAGCCAGTTGGCGGCGGGTCGTTCGGCGGGCGGCGGGTCGGAGGCCGACCGCCACGAGCACCTCGCCCGCCGGTACGGGACCGAGGCGCCGGCGGTGCTCGCCGTCGCCGACGGCCGGCCGGAGCTCCTCGAACCGATCGTCCCCGGGCTGCCGTACCTCGGGGCCGAGGTCGTCTACGCCGCCCGCGCCGAGATGGCCCAGTCGGTCGACGACGTCCTCTCGCGGCGCACCCGCGCCGTGCTGCAGCAGGCCCGGGCCAGTGCGGCCGCGGCCGACCGCGTGGCCGCGCTGCTCGCCCCCGAGCTCGGCTGGACGCCCGAGCAGGCCGCCGACCAGGCCGGCCGGTTCGCCGCCGCGGCCGAGGCCGAGCTGACCGCCGCCGGCATCCCGGCCGGTGGCGCACCGGTGAGCCGATGACGACCCCGACGCCGCCGACGCCGGTCGACGCCGAGCCGGCCGCCGTCACCGACCGGCTCGGCGGCCAGCGGGTGGCGACGGCCGGCGCGCTGCTCGAGCACCTGGCGGCCAGCGGGGTGGAGGTACGCACCGGCGACGAGGACCGGATCGAGGCCGGGCGTGACTGGTGGCCGCTCGCCATCGCCTGGGCCGCTCGCGGCCAGGTGCCGGCCCGACCAGCCGCGGTCGTCCGACCGGCGACGACCGAGCAGGTCGCAGCCATCCTCGCCGGCTGCTCGGCCGCCGGCGTGCCGGTGACGCCGGTGGCCGGCCGGAGCGGCGTCTGCGGCGGCTCGGTCCCCGTCTTCGGCGGCGTCGCCCTCGACTGCACCGGGCTGGTCGGCGATGTCACCGTCGACGAGACGTCGCTCGTCGCCGAGGTGCCGGCCGGGACGTTCGGACCGGACCTCGAGGCGGCGCTCGGCCGGATCGGTGACGGCTACACGCTCGGCCATTGGCCGCAGTCGATGGACCTGTCGACGGTCGGCGGCTGGCTCGCTTGCCGCGGCGCCGGCCAGTACTCGACCCGCTACGGGAAGATCGAAGATCTCGTCATCGGCCTCGAAGTCGTCCTGGCCGACGGCCGCGTCGTGCAGACCGAGGGCCGGGCGCCGCGGGCCGCGACCGGCCCGAGCCTGACGCAGCTCTTCGTCGGCAGCGAGGGCACGCTCGGCGTCATCACCCGGGCGTGGTTCCGGGTGCGCCCGCGGCCGGCCGCCGAGGGACGCCGGGCGTTCGGGTTCGACCGCTTCGCCGACGGGCTCGACGCCTGCCGCCGGGTCCTGCGCCGCGGGGCGACGCCGGCCGTCCTCCGTCTCTACGACCGCGTCGAGTCACAGCGGAGCTTCGACCGCGACGACACCTGCGTGCTCGTCGTCCTCGACGAGGCCGACCCGGTGCTGCTCGACGCCACGCTCTCGATCGTCGACGAGGAGTGCACCGCCGCTGGCGGCGCCGGTGGGGTCGCCGCTGGCGGCGCCGGTGGAACCGGCGCCGAGCGGCTGCCCGACGACCTCGTCGACCGGTGGCTCGCCCACCGCAACGACGTCACCGCCCTCGCGCCGCTGTGGCGGGCCGACGTCGTCGTCGACACCGTCGAGATCGCCGGGCGCTGGGCTGCACTGCCGGGCCTGGCCGACGACGTCGTCGCCGCGTTGACCCGCCTGCCCGGCACGCTGGTGGCGTCGGTCCACCAGTCGCACGCGTACACCGACGGCGCCTGCCTCTACTTCACCTTCGCCGGTCGCCGGCCCGACGGCGACCCGGGCGGCGACCGCGGCCTGGCCTGGGAGGAGGCGTACTACCGCCGGGCCTGGGACGTCGTCACCACCACCGTGCTCGACGCCGGCGCGGCGATCAGCCACCACCACGGCATCGGCCTCAACCGGTCCCGGTTCGTCGAGGACGCCCTCGGCACCGGCTTCGAGGTGCTCGCCGCGGTCAAGCAGGCCCTCGACCCGACCGGCATCCTCAACCCCGGCAAGCTCGGCCTGCCGTCCCGCTTCGGCGCCGTCCCCTGGCCGTGAGCCCGGCGGGAGTTGGCGGGAGCCGCGCCGGCCACGAGGGGGCCGGCGGGAGCTTGCTGGTCGTCGACGTCGGCACGTCCGGCGTCCGGGCGGCCGTCGTCCGGGCGGACGCCACCGTCGCCCATGTCCACCACCGGACCGTGTTGCCGGAGAGCCCCGGCCCCGGGCTCGTCGAGGTCGACGCGGCGGCCATCGCCAGTGCGGTCGTCGACGTCGCCAACGCCGCCCTGGCCGACGGCGGCCCGGTCGGCGGGGTCGGGATCGCCAACCAGCGGGCGACCACCGTCGTCTGGGAGCGGGCGACCGGTCGGCCGGTGGCGCCGGGCCTCGGCTGGCAGGATCTCCGCACCGTCGGGACGTGCCTCGCCCTCCAGGCCGACGGGCTCCGACTGGCGCCGAACATGTCGGCGACGAAGCTGGCCGCGATCCTCGACGCGGTCGACCCGGACCGTTCGCTGGCCGATGCCGGCGCGCTCTGCTTCGGGACGATCGACACCTGGGTGGCGTGGACCCTGTCCGGCGGCACCAGCGGTGACGGGCTCCACGTCACCGATCCGACGAACGTCGCGGTCACCGGGCTCGTCCGGCCGGGCGCCGATGACGGGACGACCGGCGGTGGAGCCGGTGATGGCGAAACGGCTGGTGGTGGGGCGGCCGGTGGCTGGGTGTGGGACGAGCGGGTCCTCGACGCCCTCCGCATCCCGACGGCCGTCCTGCCGCGGATCGTCGACTCGTCCGGGCCGGTCGGCGAGGCCGCGGCGCTGCCGGGTTCGCCAACGATCTGCGGCATCGTCGGCGACCAGCAGGCATCGCTGGTCGGCCAGGGCTGTACCCGCGCCGGTCTGGCCAAGGCGACGTTCGGCACCGGCGGCATGCTCGACCTGTGCACCGGACCACGGCCGCCGACCACCCTCGGGCGCGGCCCGGCCGGGACGTTCCCGATCGTCGCCTGGCAGCGGGCCGGCACGCCGTCGTGGGGCGTCGAGGCCGTCATGCTCTCCGCCGGGACGTGCGTCGAGTGGCTCCGCGACGACCTCGGCCTGCTGACCAGCGCCGAGGAGTCGGCGACCGTCGCCGGCGCCTGTGCCGACACCGGCGACGTCTGGTTCGTTCCCGCGCTGCTCGGCATGGGCACGCCGGTCTGGGACTTCGGCGCCCGCGGCACGCTCGTCGGGATCACCCGGGGCACCGGCCGACCGGAGGTCGTCCGGGCCGTCCTCGAAGGTGTTGCCCACCGCGGCGCCGATCTCGTCGAGGCGGCCGAGGCCGATACCGGGTTCGCCATCGAGACCCTCCGGGTCGACGGCGGGATGGTCGCCAACGACGTGTTCGTCGCCGCCCTGGCCGACGCGGTCGGCCGGCCGGTCGAGGTCTCGCCGGTCCTCGAGGCGACGACGCTCGGCGCCGGCTTCCTCGCCGGGCTGGCCACCGGTACGTGGGCCGACGAGGACGACGTCGCCGCGGCATACGCGCCGGCCCGTACCGTCGAGCCGGCCCGGCCGGCCCCGGAGCGAGCCGCTCGGCGGGAGCGATGGCTGGCCGCCCGCGAACGGGCGACCGCCACCATCCCCGAGCTCTCCGGCATCGACTTCTAGTCCGGGAACATCGTGGTACCTGATACCTACGCCGACTTCTTCGTCGCCAGCGCCGGCGTGGCCGGGGCCCTGGTCGGCCTGCTCTTCGTCGCCCTGTCGGTCGCCCGAGAGCCGAAGACCGCCGTGGATCGGCTGGACCTCGACGCGCGGGCCGGCGTCGCTTTCTCCGCCTTCACGGACGCCCTCGTCGTCTCGCTGTTCGCCATCATCCCCGGCGTCAAGATCGGTATCCCCGCCGTCGTCAGCGGCCTCGGCGGCCTGGCGACGTGCCTCGCCATCGGCCTGGTCATGTGGCGGCTCGATAGCCCCGGCCGGCGACGGCTGCGGGCATTGGGCCTGCAGGCGCTGGTGTTCGTCTACCAGATCGTCACCGGGGTCCAGCTGATCGTCGACCCGAACGACGGCTTCGCCATCCGGACCACCGCGGGCATCGTCGTCGCGCTCTTCTTGGTCGGGATCGCTCGAGCCTGGGCCCTCATCGGGGCGCGTGGCGTCGGGCTGTCGCGAGCCATCCGCGATGCCGTCCGTGGACTGCCGATCGACATCGGCGACAGCGACAGCGACAGCGACAGCGCGGAGACGACCGACGACTGACGGTGCGGATCGCTCCGACCGGCCAGCAGCCGGCCGGGCGGCGGCCGAGATCGAGTGTCGTCGCCCGTTCAGGCCGGGTCGAGCAGCGCCAACGCGGCGTCCCAGCTGGCGCCGGCCACGAGCAGCGGACGAAATGCCATCAGCTGGCGCGGGCGGCTGATGGCCAGGGCGGCGGTGAGACGGCCCTCGCGGCCGTAGATGGCGACGAACTTTCCGTCCGGTTCCGTACCCTCCGTCGGGCTGGCGCCGATCGCGCCAGCGTCGGCCGGGCTGTCACCGGCTCGGTCTCCGGTGGAGCCGTTCTCGCCGGGGATGGCCCCGTGGACGACGGCGACGTCGTCGGTCGGCCACGGCCGACCGAGCACCTGGATGCGGAGGCCGTACTGGTCCGACCAGAAGTACGGCACCGGGTCGAAGTCGGGGGCCGATGCCCGACCGGCCAGCAGGTGCCGGGCGGCGGCCGAGCCCATCTGCGAGGCGACCTCCCAATGCTCGATCCGCACCAGTTCCTCGTGGCCGTGGTGGCGCCAGTTCCAGCGGGCGAGGTCGCCGACCGCGACCACCCGGTCGGCGGCGAAGAGGGCGGCATCGCAGACGACCCCGTTGTCGATCGTGAGGCCGGAGCCGTCGAGCCACTCGACGTTCGGCACGACGCCGATGCCGACGACGACGACGTCGGCCGGCAGGGACGTCCCGTCCGTCAGCTCGACCGTCCGGTCCGGACCGATGGCGACCACGCCGGTGTCCGTCCGCAGGTCGACGCCGTTGCGGCCGTGCAGCGCGCCGCAGGCTGCCCCGATCCGCTCGCCGAGCGCCGGGGCGAGCGGCGTGGCGAGCGCTTCGACGACGGTCACCGTGCAACCGAGTCCGGCGCACGTCGACGCCACCTCCGACCCGATGAACCCGGCCCCGACGACGACCACCCGGGCGCCGGCGCCAGCTGCGGCGAGCCGATGGCGGAGCGACTCGCAGTCGTCGAGGGTGCGCAGGACGTGGACGCCGTCGATCCCGTCGGTACCCGGCAGCGTGCGGGGCCGGGCTCCGGTGGCGACGACCACCCGGTCCGCGTCGACGACCGCGCCGTCGTCCAGCTCGATCCGGCCGGCCTCGGCGTCGAGGGAGACCGCCCGACGGCCGACCCGGACGTCGACGCCGAGATCGTGGAGGGCGTGGTAGTCGGCCAGGACAACCCGTTCCGGCGGCCAGGTACCGGCGAGCACCTGCTTGGACAGCGGCGGCCGGTCGTACGGGTAGTGGAGCTCGTCACCGACGAGGGTGATCCGGCCGGTGAATCCGTGCTCCCGGAGTCCCTGGACCGTGCGGAGGCCGGCCAGCGACGCGCCGACGACGGTCACCGACCCGTCGGTCGCCAGCGGTCCGGCCGCCGAACCGGCGGTCGAGCAGCCGGCGGTCGAGGGGCAGAGCCGGTGGCCGAAGGGACCGAGCCGGTGGCCGAAGGGGCCGAGCCGGTGGCCCGGGAGGTGACCGTCATCGACCGAACACCGCCAGCCACTCCTGGGCGGACCTCGGCCGGAAGACGAAGTTGTCGCGCCGCGTGTCGCCCATCGACGCCGACGGGTCGGCCGAGTAGAGGTGGCCGGGATAGACGACGGCGTCGTCGGGCACGCGGGCGAGCCGCGTCGTCAGCGACTCGTACATGGCCTCCGGATCACTGCCCGGTAGGTCGGTCCGGCCGCAGCCTTCGAGGAAGAGCGTGTCCCCCGACACCAGCCGGCCGTCGACCAGGAAGCACTGGCTGCCGGGCGTGTGGCCGGGCGTGTGGAGGAGCTCCACGGTCACCTCCCCCACCGGCACGACGTCGCCGCTGTCGTGGGCGACGAGGTGGTCGGTCGTCAGGCCGGTCGTGCGGACCACCCACGGGACCTCGTCCCGCTGGACGTGGACCGGCACCTGCTGGCGCTCCAGCAGCGCGGCGACGCCTTCGATCGACCAGCCGGCCATCTCACCGCCGACGTGGTCCGGGTGGTAATGCGTGCCGAGCACGCCGACGCACCGCATCCCGTCGGCGGCCAGCACGTCGAGCAGGTCGCCGACCGCGTAGGCCGGGTCGACGAGGAGCGCCTCGCCAGTCTGCCGATCCCCGACCGCGTAGACGAAGTTGACCATCTGCCGGGCCACCGGGTCCTGGTGGGCGAAGTCGCGGCCGGAAAGGAGCTGGCGAAAGTACAGCCGGTCGTCCGAGTGGTCAGCCGGCGAGTGGTCGGCCGGCACCATCAGAACAGCCCTTGTGGCTCGGCCGGGCCGGGGTCCCCGTCGTCTGCGAAGGGGCCACCGTCGAGCACTGGGTCGTCGAGCTCCCCGTCCCCGTCGCCGACCTCCTCGTCGATGACCTCGTCGATCGCCTCGACCAGTTCGTCCGCCTGGTCGAGCTCGTCCTCGACGGCCTGGTCGTCCGGGTCGTCGACGGCGACGCGTCGACGGTCCGAGCTGCCACTCGCAACGGCCCCATCGGTCGGATCGGCGGCCCCGTCCGTTGGATCACCGGGCCCGTCGTCCGACAGGACGGCGGCCAGGCGTGGCACCAGCTCCTCGACCTGCGTCCGCGTCCGCCGCAGGCGGCGGTCGAGCTCGTCGACGATGGCCGTCGCCCGCTCGAGCCGGCCGACGAGCTGGTCGACGTCGATCTCGCGCTGCTCGAAGAACCGGACGATGTCGTCCAGCTCTCGGCTCGCCGCCGTGTAGCTGAGGTCCCGTACGGGGGGACTGCCGTCGCCGGCCTCTGTCACATTGCCTCCCATCAGCGCGGGACCGCGCCGTCGACCGATCGGACCGCCGAGCGCACCGAACCGTCGGCGAACCGGGTGACCAGCTCGTCGCCGGTCGCTACACCGTCGATCCCTCTGAGTACCTGGCCATCGGCCCCGATGGTCAGGGTGTAGCCCCGCTCCAGCTGGCGATCGACGTCGTAGGCGGCGAGCAGCCGCCGCCAGCCGTCGAGTCGATCGACACCGTGCTCGACGTGCGCCAGGGCGAGCGGCCCGAGCCGAGTGGCCCGGCCGACCAACGACGCATGCGCGTCGTCCAACCATCGAGGGGCACAGCGGGTCACCGAGTCGACCCGGGCGGCCAGGTGCGCCGCCTGCCGTTCGACCAGGTGCCGGGCCGTTGCCGCCAGCCGGGCCCGGCCCTGCCCGTTGTGATGCTCGGCCGCGGCCAGGACGTCGGCGGCTCGGCCGGCCGCCCGCTCGGCCGGTTCGACCACCGCCTCCGCCCACCAGCGACTGACCCGCTGCACGATCTCCCGACCACATTCGGTCGGCGTGATGCACGAGCGGTTGGCGACGATGTCGGCCACCGACTCGTCGCCGGTGTGGCCGATCCCGGTCCAGACCGGCACCGGTGAACCGGCGACCGCCCGGGCGACCGGCTCGGCATCGAACGCGGCCAGGTCCCCCTTGGAGCCGCCGCCACGGACGACGGCGATCAGATCGACCTCGTCCGCCCGTCGGGCGAGGACGGTCAACGCCCGGGCGATCGACCGCGGCGCGTCGGCGCCCTGGACGGTCGCCGGCACGACCGCGACCCGGAACGAGAAGCCGGACACGCTGAGCTGACCGACGAAGTCACGGAATCCCTCCGTCCCAGGGCTGGCGACCAACCCCACCCGGAGCGGCACTGCCGGGACGGGCCGGGCCCGGTTCTGTTCGAGCAGCCCTTCGGCCGCGAGCGTCCGCAGCAGAGCCGCTCGTTGCGCGGCGAGCCGCCCGAGCAGCGCGGTGACATCGAGCTCGGCCAGGATGAACCCGACCTCCGCCCGCGGCCGGTAGAAGTCGAGCGTGCCGCGGATGATGACGACCATCCCCGGTTGGAGCTCGATCCCCTCCTTTTGGAGCGTCGCCCGCAACGGCCCCCACGTCGTCCGCCAGCACTTCACCCGCAGCACCGGGGCCTGCCGCTCCCCCGCCGTCTCCGGGTCGATCAGGTCCAGATAGCAGTGACCGGTACGGCCCTGTTGGTCGGAGACGCTGTGCACCTCGCCCCGAACCCAGAGCTGCCGGCCGCGGGGAAAGACGTTCGACAGCGCCGTCTCGACCTCGCCGTAGAGACCGGCGATCGACAGGGCGTCGGCATGCGCACCGACCATCTCGCTCGTCGACCCCCGGCGCCACGGCCCCACCCTATCTACGGGCTGTGCCGCGGCCAGCCGGCGCGGGGTCGCCGCCGGCTGGCAGACTAGGACCGACGGTGAGCCGGCCGGGTGGCCGCGGCTCGGGTCGCCCCGGTCCGCCGGGGCGGGACCGGGTCGAGGAAGGTCGGGACTCCACAGGGCAGGGTGCTGGCTAACGGCCAGTCGGGGCGATCCGCAGGAAAGTGCCACAGAGAACAGACCGCCGATGGCGGGCCGGGCCCTCGGGCCAGGACCGCACAGGTGAGGGTGAAACGGTGCGGTAAGAGCGCACCAGCGGCTCGGGTGACCGGGCCGGCTCGGTAAACCCCACTCGGAGCAAGGCCAAGTGTGGGACATGGGCGGCCCGTCCGCTTGCCTGCCGCAACGCAGGTAAGCAGTCCCCAGGTAGGCCGCACAGATGGATGGTCACCCAGGCCCTTCCGGGGGCTGGACAGAATCCCGCCTACAGGCCGGCTCACCGTCATTCATGCCGTTGACCTGGAGCGATGGGATTCAGGTCGTCCCAAACGGCGCGGCAGCCGCGCTCGATGTTCCGAGCGAGGCGTCGATCGCCTGGCGATTCCACTCGACCTTCACCCGCCCGAAGACCGGATCGTCGCGTCAAGGCTGACGAGCTGCCGATCGACCCGAACGGCGCGACGTAGCCAATCGATCCGATCGTTGATAACACCCGTGCCCCGCTGATCGGGGTCCCCGCCGCGGTTGCGCCTTTCGGTGATTATCAATACAATGATTGACAGTTCACACGTATTTGGTGAAGGGGCGGGATCATGGGGCGCCTGAAGTTGGGGATAGCGCTCCCGCTCTCGGAGCTCACGATCCGAGCAACCGAGGCCGCTCGAGCAGTGGAGGAGCGTGGCTTCGAGTCGATGTGGGCGGGAGAACACTCGCACCTTCCAGTCGACAGCGTCCACCGCTACACCAAGGGCCGTTATGCGGGGTCCACTTCACGTGGGGGCCGCGTACCCGAGATGTACCAGCGGTTCCTCGACCCCTTCGTCGTGCTGGCCGAGCGCGGCCGCCGTCACCAACACCATCAGGGTCGGGACTGCCGCGTGCATCGCGAGCGAACGCAGTGTCCTGCACCTCGCCAAAGAAGTGGCGACCTTGGATCTCCAGTCCGGTGGACGCCTAGAGCTCGGGATGGGTTTTGGTTGGAACGATCTCGAGGCTTTGAACCACGGAATCGATCCGCTCAAACGGCGCGAGATACTCGACGAGAAAGTCGAAGCATTGAAGGCCCTGTGGACGAACGATACGACCGCATTTGCCGGGGAGTTCGTCAACTTTGCGGAATCGTGGGCCTGGCCGAAACCAGTGCAGATGCCGCATCCCCCGATCCATCTCGCGGCGGGCCCGTCTCCAGCGACGTTCCGACGCGTCGTGGAGTGGGCCGACGGCTGGATGCCGGTAAAGGCAATGGCCCATGGCGACCTGGTCGGATGGGTGACGAGGTTGAGACAAACCGCCGAGCACCACGGACGTGATCCCCGCTCGATCGGAGTGACCGTCATCGACCCGGAAGCGTCCTTCAGGGGAAAGAGGGATCTCGCGACGTTCGAAGCCTCATTGCCCTCGGCCTCCGAAACGAACTCGTGGGCGGAAGTCGACATCGACCGAGTAGTGATCCGTTGTCCCGCTGACGATCGCGATCTTCTTTACCAAACTCTCGATGCCGTCCGTGATTGGAGCCTGCGAGCACCTGGTTTTGGCTGACCAGTCGCCGCGCTGGAACGTCCGGCGTCACCAGCGGCGAGTGCCCCAGGTGCTCTTGAACCACCGCCCGGGCCTGACGCGTGGCCCTCGCCACCCAGCAGTGGGACAGTGGTCCATGTCGAACGTCGACCTCAGTGCGCCAGAAACGCCGCGTCTCACCTGTCGGGTCTCGGCCCGCATGACGTTCGTCGTATCCCTGGCGGCCGAGCTGGTCGTGCAGGTGGCGGCTTCGAGATCGGCCGGTGTCGCCGACGACGAACAGCTCGAGGTCACGGCCGACGACCGTCCGCCGCTCTCGATCGACGAGATCCACGACCAGGACGGCGCGACGCTGCATGTGATCCGATCGGCACCGGGCCGGCTGACGGTCGACTATCGGGCCAAGGTCCGGCTCGGAACCGGTCCCGGCTCGCCTTCGCCGGACGGGATCCCGGACGGCGGTACCCCTAGCTACGAGCGGCATACGTTTCTCCGGCCCAGTCGGTACTGCCCGAGCGACCATCTGATCGGGTTCGCCGTCGCCGAGTTCGGGGTCGGGCAGGACGTCGATGCCCGGATCGCCGCCATCACACGGTGGATCCGTCGCCGCATCGACTACGTGTCCGGGTCGGGTTCGGTCCACGATTCGGCCGAGCACACCTTGTTGACCGGAAGGGGATCGTGTCGGGACTTCGCCCACTTGGGCGTGGCCCTCTGCCGGGCGATCGGTGTCCCGGCACGATTCGCCGCCGTCTACACGCCAGGGCTCGCCCCTATGGACTTCCACGCGGTGTTCGAGACGCTGACCGGCGACCGCTGGCTGGTCCATGATCCGACCGGTCTCGCGCCGCGCCAGTCCCTGGTTCGGATCGCCACCGGCCGAGACGCGGCCGATACGGCGTTCGCCGCGGTGAACAGCGGGATCGCCGACCTCGAGGACATCGAGGTCTCCGCAGTCGCTGAACCGGACCTTCCGAAGGACGATCCTTCCGCTGACGTCCAGCTCGCCTGATGAGCGACGGGTAGTCGACGCGGGACTCGCCGGCCACTTCGAGACGCGCCAGAACGCTTCGGGATGACCGGTAGAATCGACGGTGTCAGGCAGGTGCAGCTCATGCCCAACGCGGCCGAGTGGATTGGTGCCATCGTCATTGCCAGCTTCGTGCCGGTGATGTACTGGATCGGTCGTGGCCGGAACCCGTGACCTGCGGGACTCTCACCGGCCGGGGCGTGCTGGCACCGTAGGGAAGGCGCGGCGGAACCCCCGGAGCAGTTTGGGGGTCCCGCACAGGCCCACGACAATGGACCAGAACGGCCGAAGCCGGCGCCGTTGCCAGATACGACTCGCTCCGTGGGCCAGGAGGGATTTGAACCCCCACGTCCTTTCGGACACAAGACCGAAGCCTTGCGCGTCTACCAGTTTCGCCACCGGCCCGCCGCTGGGAATCCCTACGTTCCCAACGCTTGTAAGAAGCCGCGAAACCGGAACAAATACTCAGATATTTCTTTCCGGCTTCAAACATCGAACTCGAGCCGGGCGGCCAATGTGCCTTCACGCGACAGACCCCCGAGCCGAAGCCCGGGGGTCTCGTCGCCGGTTCCCCTCCACCGGCTTACACCCCGACCGGCGATGGGGCGACGGTAGCGGGAGGTCGTCGGGTTGGGTCGGCAGGCTGGCCCTCGGACTCCAGCTCTCGAGTCAGTCGATCCCGTCGCGACGTCGCTGCCGACGCCGGTGACGGCGCATAACGCCGAGCCCGAGCCACACGAGCGCTCCGAACACGGCGATGACGATCGTGTAGAGCCACAAGGACCAGGTGAAGTGCCAGACCAGGAAATGAAGCCGGATCTTCTCGGTGTTCTGGACGATGAAGATGACCAGCAGCGCAACGCCGACGATGGTGGCAATAGCCCCACCGCCGATGCTGGATCGGCTTCCCTTGCCGGGATCTTGTTGAGCCATGGTGACTCCCCTCGTTCGGGTGCGGCTTGGCGTGGCGAGACCGCGCGGCTGGCCCGACGAGCATGGCACACGCCAAAACTCGAGCGACGTGATCGTCGGCGGCTTCGCGGTGCCGGCTCCCGTCGGGCGATGCGACCCTCCCCAGAGATGAGCAGACCTCGACCCCTTGGGCGGTTACGGAAGCCCGGAGAACCCCTCGGAGCTATCGGTGCCGGAGACGCCCGGGTCGCCGTCGGTGGACAGTCCGACGACGGCGGCCAGGGTGAGGACCACCGCGTCCTCGATGAGGGCGCCCGCCGCGTCGCCCTTCAGCCGCGGCGCTGCCCATGCCCGCCACTGGGCCCCCAACCACGCGGTTGCGAGGGCGGTGACACCGGCGATCCCGCAACAGGCAAGGACGGCCCTGGCGTGGGCCCCGGCGGCTCGGCCTCGTGGCCGGAGGCTCGTTGTCACCTACTTGCCACGACCGACGATTGGCGATGAGGTAGCCGGCGGCGGCGGCGTTCAGCCCGCGCAGACCCAGTGAAAATGGGCGCAGCCGGCTCGGGACCCAGGGCAGCTTGTCCACGGCGTACTCGGCCAAGGCGATAGTCGCGACGACCACTTTGACCGGTCGTTCGAGGACGATCGCGTCGGGCGCTTCCCTGGATCCCCGGCGGGGCGCTCAGGACGACCGCGGCCAGCCCCGTGAAACTACGACCTCCCGTGGCGGCCCCGGCCAGGTCGACCGCAAGTAACGATTCACCGACCCACCGACGTGGTCAGGACTCGACTGGGGCCCGGGCCATTGCTTGACGACTTCGACGCGACAGCGGGCGATCAGGCGTCAGGTGGTCAGTTTGGCCGACGCGATGACCGAACCACCCGGTTCGACCAGATCGACCGAACGGACTGTGCTCGCTGTCACCGGCAGACGAGCGGTCCACGAGTCGTACCCGGACGACATCGGGTAGCGACCGACGACCCGGTGGCTGCCGTCGGTCAGCGTCACGCGGCACGTCACCTTTCCCCAGGCGGTCGAGTCGGCGACGGTCATGACCAACCATCCCGGCTGACCGGACGACAGCACGACGGACCCCTCGGCCCCGGACGTCGACTCGAGGGCGGCCGTACGGACGACCGGGCCGGTGCCGCCACCGCCGGACGTCACCAGGGCCCCCACGCCGATCCCGAGAGCCAGCGCGACGACGAGCGGCCGCGACCGCCACGATCCGCCGGCCCGAGTGGACGAACCGCGGTGAGCGCCGGACCGTCGAGGAAGGCTCGGCCCGCATCAGCGCGACGGTGCGGTCGGCGAACCCGTCCGGCGGCGTTGCGTCGGGCACCAGCTCCATCAGGGCGTCGACCGTCACGGAGAGCTCCTCCAGCTCCGCCGCACAGGCCGGGCACCCCTCCAGATGTTCCAGCACCGCCGACCGATCGCGCCCGGTGAGCGTGCCGGTGGCCAACGCGGCGAGGTCGTCGTCGCCGACGAGGCAGCGCGGATCCCGGGATGTCATCCCCATCACCCCTCCTCACCGAGGACGCGGCGGACGCGGGCCAGCCCGAGCCGGACCCGGCTCTTGGCCGTCCCGAGGGCGATCTCCTCGGCCGCGGCGATCTCGGACGCGCTCTGCCCGTAGAACGTGGCCCGGACGACGGCCCGTCGCTGCTCGACCGGCAGTCGGCCCAGCGCCGACCGCACCCGGTCGACCGCGTCGACGTGGACCGCCTGGGCCTCGGGGGCCACGACGTCGTTGTCGAGATCGAGCCAGACCGCGTCGTCCGGACCGGCCGGCACGGACCGCCGGAGCCGGAGGGCGTCGATGGCCAGGTTCCGGGCGATCGTCGACAGCCACGTCGTCGCCGACGCCCGCCGCGGGTCGAAGACCGCGGCGTGGCGCCACGCCCGGAGCAGGGCCTCCTGGGCGACGTCCTCGGCGGTGGACCGGTCTATCGTGATGGCCAGGGCAATGCCGAAGACCCGACGCTCGTGGCGCCGCACGAACGCCGCACCGGCCCGCTCGTCGCCCGCGGCCATCCCGGCCACCAGTGCCTCGTCGGACAGACCGGCCGGGTCGGCCGGTCGGAGCCAGCCTCTCCGACCCCCTCGCGAAACCGCGTCCACGTCGATAGAGCTTGCCGCGATCCGGCCGGCCGCGCTCATGGCGCGTGGCGCCGGCGCCGGTAGAGGGACCCGAGGAGGACGTCGAGCGAGAACCGGCCGGTCCCGAGGGCCGCGACGACCAGGGCGAGCGCGGCCAGGGCGACGTTGATCTCGTAGCCGGACCCAGCGGCGTTCGAGACGATGCCGTTGCCGAACGTCACGGTGGCCATGGCGATGACCATGTCGCCGAACAGACCGAGGGCGGCGATCCGGCCGAAGATCCCGAGACCGACGGCCAGACCGCCGAAGAACTCGATGATCCCGCCGAGCACCGCGAAGAACATGGCCGGCTGCAGGTGGGCGACGGTCGAGAAGAACAGCGCCTGCTGGTGGATCCCGCCGCCGCCGAACGCCCCGAAGAGGGTGGCCGCGCCGTGGTAGACGAAGATCCAGGCCAAGCCGATCCGCGCCGCCAGCAGGCCCAGGTCCCGGGCCAGCCGCGTGTCCCGGGTGGCCCGGACCCGGTCGTTGGCCCCGACCAGCCGAGTGGTGAGCTCGCTCACGACGGACCGCCGGTCGCCGCCCGGAGCCGGAACGGCTGAGCCAGTTGGGCCACGACGACCCGGACGACCCGGCGTGGCGCGGCCTGCTCGACCGGCACCGGCCGGCCGGCGATCCCGGTGGCGATGGCTACGCCCCGCGTCGGGTACGCCGCCCGCCGGGCCAACTGGTCCCAGCCGACGAGCACGAAGCCGAGGTTGACCGCCCCGCGGGCGTCGGTCAGCTCGCGGGCGTGGTGCAGACGGTGATAGGCCGGGCTCACGACGACCTTGCCGAGCGGGCCGAACGACCAGCGCAGGTTGGCGTGGGGCAGCGTGACGAGGCAGCCGTACGTGATGAGCGCGGCGACCGGGACGTTGCCACTCGCCCCGAGGAGGAGCGCGGGCACCATCGCCGGCAGGTAGGACGCGTGCACGAGCGGGTGCGTCCGGAACGTCGTGAAGACGCTCATGTCCTCCTGGGAGTGGTGGAGGGCGTGCAGTCGCCACAGCGAGGTCGACCGGTGGTTGGCCAGGTGCGCCAGCCAGTTCATCCCGTCCATCCCGACGAGGACGACTGCGACGACGGCCACCTGTGGCACCAACGGCAGCCGCCCGAGCCGCAGGAACGGTGCGTACCGCTGCACCTCCACCGCGAAGCCGGTCTGGACGAGCGTCAGCAACGGCAGGACGGCCACCGCGAAGAGCGCGAGGTAGCCGGCGTCGACCAGATGCGCTCGGGACAGCGCCGGCCGCTCGACCGCCGGCCAGCGGCGCTCGGCCACGAAGAGCACGAGCACCGTCGCCAGCAGCGCCGGCCCGACGGTCTCACCCCGGGCCGCGGCGAGCGCGCCGGCGAGGTTGCCGGCCCCGAGCAGCACCCGAAGCCCGACGACACCCAGCCACGCCACGACCGCGGCCACCGTGAGCACCCCAGCCCACGACGTGACCAGCGCCCCCACGACCGCGGTGCCCCCTCCTGACGCCGCCCCGGCCATGGCCGGGGACGGCGCCTGGAACGCGGTCGTGGGGGCTGTCGAACGAACGATGGTCACTGGATCAGTACGCCACGCCCGACCCGACCGTCGTCGTCGTCGATCCCCCGCCCGAGGACGACGGGCCCGAGGACGACTTCGCGGCCGTCGGCGTCGCGTGCGGGTGGGCCGGGTTGACCACCCACCACTGGCCCCAGGCGTCCTTGATGTTGCCGTTGACCTGTCCGGCCGAGTGGTCGCCGATGTACAGGTAGAGCGGGATGCCCTGGTACGTCACCTGCTTCTGACCGTTGCTCCGGGTGATCGTGCCGAGATCGCTCACCCCCTGGCCCTTCGGGCTCGCCTGGCCGGGCGCCAGCACGACCGGCGGCCATGCCGACGCGCACGCCCCCGAGCAGACGCTCTTGTTGGCCGGGTCGGTCGTCAGGCGGTAGATCGCGTCGCCGTTGCTCATCGCCAGCATCGAGCCCCACGTCTTGTTGTGCGTGACGACGATCACCGTCGATGACGACGCGCCGGCGACGACCGGCGCGACGATCGTGCCCGCCAGCCCGGCCGCGGTGCCGAGGGCCAATCCGGCGGCCGACCACCGGAGCACCCGG
>CAVUYB010000011.1:0-187392 GCA_963745595.1 uncultured Actinomycetota bacterium
GCGTGTCGGAGGGGGGACTTGAACCCCCACGCCCTTGCGGGCACCAGCCCCTCAAGCTGGCGCGTCTGCCTATTCCGCCACTCCGACGTGGTCGTCCTTCCGGACGTTGAGCTTGTCGATGCTAGCGCGTCGCGGACCCGGCCCCCGGCCGCCGGGGAGCGGTCAGCTCCCCCACCCCGCCTTCTCCGGTGGCCCGTTCACCGGCCGCCAACGACCGGTCAGCTGCTCCCGGGCACGGTGTTCTGGCTGGTCGGCGGGACCCGGACCGCCCAGTCCTGGGGGAACCACAGCAGGTTGGCGCCATTCGGGTTCGGACCGACGCCAGACGTGTACGCGGACCAAGCCATCGCGGACGGCTCGGCGAAGAGCGGCAGGGCGACCATCTGCTTCCACAGCAGGGCGTCGGCCTGTGTGTAGAGCGGGCTGGCGGTGTTCGGGTTGAGCTGCTGGGCGGCCTTGGTGAGCAGCGAGTTCAGCGTCGGGTCGTCGAAGTTCGACCAGTTCTCGGAGCCGTCGTGCCCCGGCGGGCCGAGCAGCGGCGTGTACCAGGCGATCGCCTGCGTCGGGTACGGCGTCGATGTGAACGGCAGGACGGCCGCGTCGACGGCGCCGGTGGCGAGGTCCATCCCGGCCGCGGCGGTGCTGTCGGCCAGGACGGTCGTCGTCCCGATGCCGGCGGTCTGCAGCTGCTGGACGAGCAGGGTACCGGTCTGGGCGGCCCAGGCATCGCCCTCGTCGATGGCGACCTTGACGGTCAGCGGAGCGCCGGTCGGCAGCTCCCACGCGCCGGTCGGCCCGCGTACGTAGCCGGCATCGGTCAGGTCGTCGTCGGTGATCGACGGGTCGTCGGTCGACGGGAACGGTTGGGCGGGCGTCGGCGTGGCGGACGTCGCCGGCGGCGTGTAGCCGGGCTGGCCGCTGAACTGGAGGGCCGGCGTCCGCGGCGACGGGTATGTGCCCTGCGACTGGGAGTAGAGGTGGCTGGCCGACGGCACGATGCCGGTGTTGTCCCAGCCGACGACCGTGTCGACGAGGGTCTGGCGGTCGACGGCGTGGGCGATGCCCTCGCGGACGCCGACGGTCGCGGTGACGGGCGACGTCGTCGAGAACTCGAGCTGGAGGAAGCTGGACGAGACGGACGAGTTGCTGTCGAGCGTCGGGTCGCCGCTGACCTGCTCGAGGAAGTCCTGGCCGTACGACGTGGGCGCGACGACCTCGACCTGGCCGCTGGTGACCCAGTTCGTGAGCTGTGTCGGGCTGTCGGCGATCCGGATGACGAAGCGGTCGAGGTACGGCGCCTGGCCCCACCACTTCGGGTTCCGGGCGAGCACGATCTGGTTGGCGGTGACCGACGAGATCTCGAACGGGCCGCCGGACAGGTCGATGGCCGGATCGACGGTGCTGCAGCCGGGGTCCCAGCCGGCCTGCTCCATCACGTGGGCCGGCAGGAGGTCGTTGAAGAGGGCCTGCCAGTCCGCGTACGGCGTCTTGAAGACGACGGTCACCGTGCGTCCGTGGTTGCTGCCCTTGATGGATTTGATGTCGCGGTAGCCGAGGATGCTGGCCGTCCCGCCGCCGGGGACGCCGTCGTCGTCGGCCCCGCCGCGCTGCTGCTGCCAGGCGTAGATGAAGTCGGTGGCGGTGATCGGCTGACCGTCGGACCAGACGGCCTTGGGGTTGATCGTGTAGACGACCCGCTGCGGGCTCGTGCTCTGCAGCTCGGCCTGCGTGATGACCGCGGAGTCGTAGACGGAGCTGTCGGACGGGTCGACGACGAACGCGCTCGGGAGGACGGCTTCGAGCACGAGATGGTCCGCCCAGGTGTTGCCGAGCGCCGAGTTCGGGTTGCACCCGGTCGGCGCCTGGTCGATGCCGAGCGTCATCGTCCCGCCTGTACCGGTGACCCACGGGACGTACGTCGTCGTGGTCGTCGTCGCGGCCTGACTGGGCCCGCCGCAGGCCACCGCGGCGACGGCGAGGCCGAGCAGCGGGAGCCACACGACTCGACGGCCGGCCACGCCGCGGCGGACCCCCCGACGACTGGCTGGTCGATGAGTTGGTCGACGGTCGGCCCCTCGACGACGGAGAGCCGGGCGCCGGCCCGGCCGCCTCACTGCAGCCGGAGGTCCAGGGTGATGGTGGCGAAGGCGAAGACCAGGGCGACGGTGACGGTGATCCGGTCGAGGTTCCGCTCGACGACCGTCGAGCCCGCGGCGGCCGAGCCGACGCTGCCGCCGAACATGTCGGAGAGGCCGCCACCTTTGCCGCTGTGCATGAGGATCAGGAAGATGAGGCCGACCGCGGCCATGACCTCGATCACTATGTACACCCACGTCAACACCGAAATGCTCCTTCGAACACCACGTGCCCCCCGACGGTGGCCCGTTCTCCGACCGTTCAGGGCCGGCTCAGGAACGGTAGCAGCCCCCGGCAGCCCGAATGACGTCGAGGAAGCTCCCGGCCTCCAGGCTGGCTCCGCCGACGAGCAGCCCGTCGACGTCCGGCTCGGCCATCAGGTCGGCCGCGTTCTCGGCGTTGACGGACCCGCCGTACTGGACGCGGACGGTCGCGGCCGCCTCCGGGCCGGCCAGCTCCCCCACGAGGCCCCGGATGAAGACGCAGGCATCCTCGGCGTCGACCGTCGTCGCCGCGGTGCCGGTGCCGATCGCCCAGACCGGCTCGTAGGCGACGACGAGACCACCGACCTGTTCGGTCGGGAGCCCGTCCAGGGCCGCCCTGACCTGGGCGGACAGCCGCGCCTCGGTGTGTCCGGCCGCCCGCTCGTCGCCGGTCTCGCCGACGCAGCAGATCGGCGTCATCTCGTGCCGGAGCACCGCCCGGAGCGTCGACGCGACCATCTCGTCGGTCATCCCGAAGAGCTGCCGGCGCTCGGAGTGGCCGACGACGACGTAGCCGACGCCCAGGCGGGCGAGCATCTGCGGGCTCACCTCACCGGTGAACGCGCCGCGGTCGTGGTCGTGGCAGTGCTGGGCGCCGAGGACGACCGGGATCCGCTCCTGCTCCACGAGCGTCTGCACCGTCCGCAGGTCGGTGAACGGCGGGTGGACGGACACGTCGACCGGCGCGACGTCCGGCGGTTTCAGCCGGAGCCCGAGGTCACGGACCAGGTGGAGCGCCTCGAGGTGGTCGTGGTGCATCTTCCAGTTGCCGCTGATCAGCGGACGACGGTCCCCGGACTTCTTGGCGCTCGCCATCGACGTCGGCGGGCGGCTCAGGCCGAAACGGCGCCGGGCCGGCGGTCGCCGGTCGGAGCACCGCCGCCCGGGGCGTTCGGTGCCGCCCGCAGCGCGGCCAACGCGGGCAGGTCGCCGCACTCGACGAGTTTCAGCGACGCGCCGCCGCCGGTCGAGAGGAAGTCGATCCGGTCGGCCAGACCGAGCTGCTCGAGCGCGCTGGCGCTGTCGCCGCCGCCGACGACGGTGAACCCGGGGCAGTCGGCGACGGCCTGGGCGACGCGACGCGTCCCGCCGGCGAACCGGTCGTCCTCGACGACGCCGAGCGGCCCGTTCCACAGCACCGTGCGGGCGCCGGCGACGGCGTCGGCGAACGCGGTCGCGGTCTCCGGGCCGATATCGAGCCCGAGCCAGCCGTCGGGCAGGTCGGTGCCGACGACCTTGGTGTCGCCCCGCGGCCCCGGCTCGCCGCAAGGCGCCCCGAACGTCCCACCCGGTTCGAGTGCGACGACGTCGGTCGGCAGCAGGACGCGGGTCCCGGACTTGAGCAGTCGCCGACAGTCCTCGACCCGGTCGAGGTCGACCATCGACCCGCCGACGTCGCGGCCGAGCGCGACGAGGAACGTGAACGCCATTGCGCCACCGACCGCGAGGACGTCGACCTTGCCGGCCAACGATTTGAGCACGCCCAGCTTGTCCGCCACCTTCGCGCCGCCGACGACCGCGACGAACGGCCTCGGTGGCTCGTCGAGCAGGCAGCCGAGCACCTCGACCTCCTTGGCCAGACGGCGGCCGGCCGCGCTGGGCAGGCGCGTCGGCGGCCCGACGACCGACGCGTGCCGGCGGTGGGCGACGCCGAACGCGTCGTTGACGTACGCATCGAACCCGTCGACCAGCGAGGCCACGAACGCCGGGTCGTCGGCCTTCTCGCCCGGCGAGAACCGGAGGTTCTCCATCAGCGAGACCCCCGGGCAGAGGTCGGCCAGCCGGTCCCGAACCGGGGCCATCGTCAACGTGGCGTCCCAGACGCCGGGCGGGTTGCCGAGGTGGCTGCACGCGGTGACGTCCGCGCCCTCGGCGAGCAGCCACTCGAGCGTCGGCAACGCGGCGCGGATCCGGAAGTCGTCGACGACGGTCCGGTGGCCGTGGCCGTCGTCGACGAGCGGGACGTTGAAATCGGTGCGGACGAGGACCCGTCGACCCCGGACCGGCCCGAGATCCTCGAGCAGGGGGAGCCCCTGCAGCGGCCGAGGCCGCGCCCGTTGCGTCACGAACGACCGCCGGCGCCCGGCCCGCCGACGATCACGGCCAGGTCGACCAGGCGGTTCGAGTAGCCCCATTCGTTGTCGTACCAGCCGAGCGTCTTGACCATCGTCAGCTGGTCGTCGACCGGCTGGACCATCGTCAGCTTCGAGTCGAACGTGCACGACGCCGGGCTGCCGACGATGTCCGACGAGACGATCGGGTCGTCGGTGTACTCGAGGACCCGATCGAGCGGCGCCGAGCTGGCGGCGGCGGCGAACGCCCCGTTCACGTCGGCCACCGACACCGGGCCGCGGACGACCGCGGTGAAGTCGGTGATCGAACCGACCGGGACCGGCACCCGCAGTGCGGTGCCGTCGAGCTTCCCCTTCATCGACGCCAGGACGAGGCTCGTCGCCCGGGCCGCGCCGGTCGATGCCGGCACGATGTTGATGGCCGCGGCGCGGGCCCGCCGGAGATCCTGATGGGGCAGGTCGAGGAGGTTCTGGTCGTTCGTGTAGGCGTGGGCCGTCGTCATCAGCCCGCTGACGATGCCGAACGCGTCGTCGATGACCTTGACCATCGGCACGAAGCAGTTCGTCGTGCACGACGCGTTCGAGACGATGACGTGCGTGTCCGGGTCGAACTCGCCGTCGTTGACGCCGACGACGAACGTCGCGTCGGCGTCGCCGGTCGCCGTCGAGATGATCACCCGGGAGGCCCCGCCTTTGAGGTGCGCGGCCGCGTCGTGGCGGGCGGTGAACCGCCCGGTCGACTCGATGACGACGTCGACGCCGAGATCGCCCCACGGCAGGTCGGCCGGGTCCCGCTCGGCCAGCACCTTGATGTGCCGGCCACCGACGACGAGGTCGCCGTCGACGACCTCGACCGGGACCGGCAGCCGGCCCTGGGTCGAGTCGTACCGGAGCAGGTGGGCGTTCGTCTCGGCCGACGTCAGGTCGTTGACCGCGACCACGTCGACGTCGGCTCCCTGGTCGAGGACGGCACGGAGGAAGTTGCGGCCGATCCTCCCGAACCCGTTGATCCCAACCCGTACCGTCATGCTCGATATTCCTCCTCTGGCCACAGCTTCCCTCGGCAAGGCCAGCTCACGCCACTTTTTAGAGCCCGCTCATCGCAGCAGACGGCACAGGGCCTCTGCCAGTCTTGCAGGATCGTGGACCAAACCGTTGGGACCGGTCAGCGCCGTCCCGACCACCGAGCAGTCGACTCGGCCCGCAGATACACCGGCGGACGGGTCCCAGAGCACGACGTCGACGTCGACGCCGTGCTCTTTGAGCGCGGCGACGTGGTCGCCGACGTCGTAGTCGGCCGTCTCCGGCAGCTCCGGGCGCAGGTTGCAGACGTAGACCCGCTGGCCGCTCGTCGCCGCCACCGCGTCCGCGATGCCCGGCACCGCCACCGCGGCGAGGACGCTCGTGTACAGCGATCCTGGCCCGATGACGACCTGATCGGCCGCGATCAGCGCCTCCACCGCCTCCGGTGGCGGCGTCGGCCCGCCGGGCACCAGTGAGACCCGGCGGATGCGGCCGGCTTCGTTGACCGCGACCTGCCCCCGGACCTCGCCGTCGGGACCTTCGGCCTTGAGCGTGACCTTGTCCGTCGTCGCCGGCAGGACCCGACCGACCGCACCGAGCAGCGCGCCGGCCTCGTCGACCCCCGCCACCAGGTCACCGGTTGCCTCCACCAGGCCGGCCAGGACGAGGTTGCCGAGCGCGTGCCCGGCGAGCTCGCCGTCGCCGAACCGGTATTCGAACGCCCGGGCCAGCACCGACGAGTCGATCGCCAGCGCCCCCAGGCACTTGCGGATGTCGCCGAGCGCGACGACGTCGAGCTCGGCCCGGAGCCGGCCCGTCGAGCCGCCGTCGTCGGCCACCGAGACGACCGCGGTGATCGCCGCCGCGTACCGCCGGACGGCTCGTAGCGTGACGGCCGTCCCGTGCCCGCCACCCAGCGCTACCACCTTCGGGCCGGCGGGGGCCCCGACCCCGGCGGCGTCGACGCCGGTCATCGGTCGACGTCCCGGTGGAACGGCGCGGCGACGATCCCGTGGCCGCGGAGCCGATCGGCGAGCGCCTCGACGAGCGCGACCGACCGATGGCGGCCGCCGGTGCAGCCGAGGGCGACGGTCAGGTACGACTTCCCCTCCCGCTCGAACGCGGGGACGAGCATCGTCAGCAGGTCGTCGACGCGGCTCAGGAACTCCTGGGTCTCGGGCTGGCCGAGGACGTAGTCGCGGACCGGCCCGTCGAGGCCGCTGAGCGGTCGCAGGCTGTCGACCCAGTACGGGTTGGGCAGGAACCGGCAGTCGAAGACGAGGTCGACGTCGAGCGGGACACCGTGCTTGTAGCCGAACGAGACGACCGAGCTCTGCATGTGGCCGTCGCGGCCCGCGTCGCCGAACAGCTCGAGGACACGCTGGCGGAGCTGGTTCGTATTGAGCTCACCGGTGTCGAGGACGACGTCGGTCTGCGCCCGCAGCGGCTCGAGCATCACCCGTTCGCCGGCGATCGCCTCCTCGACGCCGCGGCCCGCCAACGGGTGGCGTCGTCGCGTCCCCTCGAACCGCCGGACGAGGACGTCGTCAGGCGCGTCGAGGAAGAGGACGCGCACCCGGTGCCCGCCGTCGCGCAGGCCCTTCAGGACCGGCGAGAGATCCTCGAGCTGGTCGCCGCCACCCCGGCCGATGACGAGCGCGACCCGATCGCCGCCGGCGTCGGGGCGGCCGACGAGGCCGGCGACGTCGGGGATCAGCGAGACCGGCAGGTTGTCGATGACGAACCAGCCGAGGTCCTCGAGCGCCGCGCCGGCCGTCGACCGGCCGGCGCCGGACATCCCGGCGACGACGAGCAGCTCACCCATGGCGCACCGCCTCCCGCGTGCACCTCGCGGCCCGTCGTCCGCGCCCGACAGCCCGTGCAACTGGGCGTAGACGCCGTCGGCCACCCGGTCCGGCAGCCACGGCAGCGCCCGCAGGTCGTCGACCGACGCGGCCCGCAGCGCCTTCATGCCGCCGATCTCCTTGACGAGCCGCGTCCGCCGGGTCGGGCCGAGCCCGGCGATCCCGTCGAGCACGCTCGCCGTCATCCGGTGGCCGCGTCGCTCGCGGTGGAACGTGATGGCGAACCGGTGCGCCTCGTCGCGGACCCGTTGGAGCAGGTAGAGCGCCTCCGAGCCCCGCGGGATGCGGATCGGGTCGGGGTCGCCGGGCCGGTAGACCTCCTCGAACTGCTTCGCCAGTGCGGCGAGCTGGATCTCGCCGGTCAGGCCGAGCGACTCGACGACGCGCTCCCCGACCGCCAGCTGCCCCTTCCCGCCGTCGATCAGGAGGAGCTGGGGGCGTACGCGAACCGCCGGACGCGGCGGCGGCCCCGACCGGCCCCGATCTCCTCGTCGGTCTCCAGCTCGTCTCGGCGTCGCGCGTCCGGGTGACCCCGCCGCGCCGTCTCGTTCCGCGTCCCGCTCGGCTCGCTGGCCTCGATGCAGCGCGGTCAGCCGGCGCGTCAGCACCTCCTCCATCGCCGCGTAGTCGTCGTTGCCGGCGACCGTCTTGACCTTGAACCGGCGGTAGTCCGACTTCTTCGCCAGGCCGTCCTCGAAGACGACCATCGAGCCGACGTAGTCCGTCCCCTGCAGGTGGCTCATGTCGTAGCACTCGATCCGCAGCGGCGCGATCGGCAGGTCGAGGGCGGCCTGCAGCTCCGTCAGCGCCTTCGACCGGCTGTTGTGGTCGGCGGCCCGACGCATCCGGTGGCGGGCGAGGTCCTCGGCCGCGTTGCGGGTGACCATCTCCTGGAGGGCCCGCTTCGTCCCCCGCTGCGGCACCGCCAGGTCGACCGGTCCGTGCCGGACACCGGCCAGCCACGTCGCCAGCACGGCCGCCGACTCCGGCTCGACCGGCAGCAGGATCCGGCGGGGCACGTCCGCCCCGGCCGGGCCGTAGAGCTGCTCGACGACCCGGTCGAGCAGCTGGCCGGCCGTCAGGTCCTCGACCTTGTCCGCGACGAACCCGACCCGGCCGACGACGCGGCCCCGGCGCACGTGGAAGACCTGGACCGCGGCCTCGAGCTCGTCTTCCGCGGTGCCGACGACGTCGAAGTCCTCCGGTCGTTCCGAGACCATCTGCTGGGTCTCCGCGGCCTTGCGGACCGCGGTCAGCCGGTCGCGCAGCCGGGCGGCGCGTTCGAACTCGAGCGCGTCCGCGGCGTCCGCCATCTCGGTTTCGAGCCGCGTGACGACCGGCCGGGTGTCGCCGCAGAGGAAGCGCATCAGGTCGTCGACCATGCGGCCGTAGCGATCGTGGTCGACCGCGCCGACGCACGGACCGGAGCATCGCTCGATGTCGTAGAGCAGGCACGGCCGGCCGAGGCGGGCGTGCCGCTTGAACTTGGCCTCCGAGCACGTCCGCAGCGGGAAGCTCCGCAGGAGCAGGTCGAGCGTCTCGCGCAGCGCGCCGACGTGGCCGTACGGGCCGAAGTAGCGGACGCCCTTGCGCTTCCGGCCGCGGAAGACGATCGGCCGCGGCCACTCCTCGCCGACGGTGATCGCCAGCCACGGGTACGACTTGTCGTCCTTCAGCCGGACGTTGAACCGAGGCTGGTGCGTCTGGATCAGCGAGTGCTCGAGCATGAGCGCCTCGACCTCGGTGCCGACGACGACCCACTCGACGTGGTCGGCCGACGCCACCATCTGCGCCGTCCTCGGCAGCAGCGCGGCCGGGTCCTGCCAGTAGTTCGGCAACCGGTGCCGGAGCGACTTGGCCTTGCCGACGTACAGGACACGGCCCTCCGCGTCGACGAACTGGTACGAACCCGGCGTGTCCGGGATCGAGCTCGTCGGCGGGCGGAATTCCACGACCCCATCTTCGCGCCCGCCGCGACCGGATCGTGCCCTACACTGGACCTTGCCGGCCTGGTACCCCGGCGACACACTCGCACCGAGGCCGACAACCCCGCGGATGGGCGACCAGGCTGTCCCCGCCGGCCATATCGGAGCGCTCCCCACAGGGGGTACACGACCATGATCCGGCGACGACCATGATCCGGCTACAGGGCCCGCTGCCCGACCGGTACACCGGCGCGACCCCCGACGAGCTCGCGGCGTGGATCGGCGACGCCAAGGCCGCGCTCGGCGACCGGCTGTTGATCCTCGGCCACCACTACCAACGCGACGACGTCATGCGCTGGGCCGACGCCCGCGGCGACTCGTTCGGGCTGTCCCGGATCGCCGCCGACCGCCACGACGCGGCGTTCGTCGTCTTCTGCGGCGTCCACTTCATGGCCGAGTCGGCCGACATCCTGACCGGCCCGGACCAGCAGGTCGTCCTGCCCGATCTCAACGCCGGCTGCTCGATGGCCGACATGGCCGACATCGACGCGGTCGAGGACGCCTGGGACGCCATCGGCCAGGTCGTCGACACCGAGCGCGTCGTCCCGATCACGTACATGAACTCCGCCGCGGCGATCAAGGCGTTCGTCGGTCGCCACGGTGGCGCGGTCTGCACGTCGTCGAACGCCCGCGCCGTCCTCACCTGGGCCCTCGATCCCGCCGGGACCGGCCGAGCGCAGGGCGACAAGGTGCTCTTCCTGCCCGACCAGCACCTCGGCCGCAACACCGGCTTCCAGCTCGGCTACCGCGCCGACGACATGGCCGTCTGGAACCCTCGCGCCGACTTCGGCGGGCTCAGCGACGTCGACGTCAAGACCGCCCGCCTGCTGCTCTGGAAAGGCCACTGCTCCGTCCACCAGCGGTTCCGGCCCGAGCACCTCGCGGCCTTCCGGGCCGAGCACCCGGACGGCATCGTCGTCGTCCACCCCGAGTGCGCCCACGACGTCGTCGAGCTGGCCGACGAGGTCGGCTCGACCGACCACATCATCCGCGTCGTCACCGCCGCCCCGGCCGGGTCGGTGCTCGGCGTCGCCACCGAGATCCACCTCGTCAAGCGGCTCGGCGACGAGAACCCGGACAAGACGGTGACGTGCCTCGACCCGCTCGTCTGCCCGTGCTCGACGATGTCGCGCATCGACCCGCCGCACCTGGCGTGGATCCTCGAGGGGCTCGTCGCCGGCGACGTCCGTAACCGGATCACCGTCGACGACGACACCGCGGAGTGGGCCCGCGTGGCCCTGCAGCGGATGCTCGACATCACCTGAGCCGGCCGCCCGGGGGCGCTGGCCGCTACGGGCCGGTCGTCGTGGTGGTCGACCCCGGCGGCGCGGTCGTCGTCGGCGCGGGGGCGATCGTCGTCGGGCTCGCCGGTGGTGCCGTCGTGGTCGATGCCGGGGTCGTACTGCTCGCCGTCGTCGATGGCGCGACCGACGTCGTCGTGGTCGTGCTCGCCGGCGGGGCGGTCGTCGACGACGTTGTACCGGGCGCAGTGGTCGTGGTCGGGGCGACGCCGGTGTCCGGGCTGGTGCAGCTGGCCGGCGGTGTCGCCGCCCCCTGCTGGCCCGGCATCAGCACCGTGCCGGCGCAGCCGAAGTTGGAGAAGGTCGTGGCCAGCACGAGGGTGCCACCGTCGGCGAACGTGGCCACCGAATCGGTCGACTGGATGTAGCCGCTCGCGTCGATCGCCACCTTGTCCTGGAGACCCTGCAGGCCCTGGGCGTGCAGCACCTTCAGGGCGCTGTTGATGGCTGTCGCCTCCTGGGTGGTGATGCCCGGTGTCTGGGCCAGCGCTGTCGGGTCCAGCGTCACCTCGTAGTAGGTCACCGGCCGCCCACCCGCTGTGCCGGTGCCGACCTGGTCGGCGGCGTTGACCGCGGCCTGGTTCAGGTCCAGGTAGCCGGTCGGGCTGGCCATGCCGATCACGGCGGCCGCGCCCGCCCGGGTGCCGAGCGTGCTCTCGACCAGGCTGGCGAACGAGGCCAGCGGCGTCCCGCCCCCCGTCTGCCCCGAGGTGGGTGCCAACCCGTCGCCGCTGCTCTCCCAGACTGTCGTCCCGTCGATCCGCACGGCGATGCCACCCAGGCTGGTGGTGGCCACCATGCCCATCGGGTTCGTGTTGATCACGCCGTGCCCGGACACCACTGTCCGTGTCCGGTCGTTCTCTGTGACCGGCCCTCCCCCCGTGCACTCCCGCGTCACGGCCCCGGTGGAGGGTGTCAATGTCACCGACGATCCCGAGAACGACGATGTCATCGCGACCGACGTCCCGGCTCGCCGTGGCACCGGTACCTCGTGGCAGGTCGTCGTCGACGTCGTCGTGCTGGCCGGCGTCGTCGCCGCGGTCTGCGACAGCGCGTAGGTGAAGTCGAAGCTGCCGGCGTCGGTGGTGGCGCTCAGCGCGGACAGCACCTGCTGCTCCGCCGGTGCACCGGTCAGCCCGTGGCCGGTCGATCCCGGGTGGTGGTGGTCCGGCGGCATCGCCGCCGCGGATCCGCCTCCGCTGTCGGCCAAGACCAGCCCGACCGGCACGCCGACCGCCGCCAGGCAGGTCGCCCCGGCGGCGACGAACGCCGCCACCCGGTAGCCCTTCCGTTGGGTCCGCGTCGGGGTATCGCCGTCCTCGAGCCACAGGCCACCGTCATCGGTCCGCCCGTCATCGTCCCAACCGTCCCGAGCCACGACCGCGCCCCTCTCACGTCTGGCCTGCCGCCTCAGGCGATGGTCCCCGGCAACCGGGGATTTCGGCAAGAGTACCCGAGGTACGACCAAATTACTAGGAGCCGAATCCGACCAGCCACTCTTGACTGCACCCATGATGAGCTGGGCTTTTTGGCCGTTATCGGCCAGCAGTCCCGCCTGGGCGGCCGACGCCAGCAACCGGGCCGCAACGCCAGGCGCCTTGGCCGGCTTCTCGCCGAACTGCTCGACCAGCAGTGTGGCCAGCGCCGTCGTTCCCGGCAACGGCCGCCCGACGAGTACCGCGGCGACCGCGGCGTAGAGCGGGACCGACCGGAACGCCGCCTGCAGCGCGGCCGGCGACGCCGGACCGCCGGTCGCCGCCACCTGGCCCCGTTCGGTCAGGACCACCCGGTCGCCCCGCCCGGCGACGAGGCCGAACAGCCGGGCACTGGCCATCCGGGCGTGGAAGGCACCGCTGTTCGTCCCCCGGTAACCGAGAGCCTCGGCCACCGCCCGCGGCGACGTGTCGCCTCCGGCCGCCGCGACGGCCTGAGCGACGGCGACCGATGCCGCCAGGTCGTAGGCCGGCGACCGGAACTGCGATCGGGACCGGGAGCCTGTCGACCTGCCCATCTCCCCCGCTCCCCGCTCGCGCTGCCCGCCCATCTGGCCGGTCGCCGGGACGTGGCCGGCGGCCACGGCTGGCCGGACCAGTTTCCCACGCCCACCGCCGCTCGGCGCGACGGCTTAGGCTCTGCCCCCGTGAGCACCGAGGGGGACGTGCTGGCCGGCGCCCGGTCGCCGGAGGAGCTGTTCGAGGCCATCGTCGAGTCGGTCCGGAGCATCGTGCTGGCCGACCGCCGGACGATCGAGCTGGCCGTCGGCTGCCTGCTCGCCGACGGCCACCTGCTGGTCGAGGACCTGCCGGGTCTCGGCAAGACGACGCTGGCCAAGGCGTTGGCCCACGCCCTCGGTCTCGGCTTCCTCCGGGTCCAGTTCACCGCCGACCTCCTCCCGGCCGACGTCACCGGGGCGATGGTCCTCGACCCGGCGACCCGCCAGCCGGTGTTCCGGGAGGGGCCGATCTTCACGAACCTGCTGATGGCCGACGAGCTGAACCGGGCGTCGCCGCGGGCCCAGTCGGCGCTGCTGGAGGCCATGGAGGAGCGACAGGTCACCGTCGACGGCCGTTCGCTCCCGCTGCCGTCGCCCTTCTGGGTGGTCGCCACCCAGAACCCTTACGACGCGGCCGGGACGTCACCGCTGCCGCACGGCCAACGCGACCGCTTCCTGGTCCGGCTCTCGCTCGGTTACCCCGAGCGGGCCGACGAGGAGAAACTGCTCGCCGGGATCGATCCGGCCGTGCGGGTCGGCCACCTTCCGGGCGCCGTCGACCGCGCCGAGCTGGACCGGTTGACCACCGCGGTGGCCGCGGTGCACGTCGCCGCGACGGCCAGGAACTACGTCCTCGACCTCGTGGCGGCCACCCGGGACCATCCGTCCGTGCGGGTGGGCGCCTCGCCTCGGGCGGCGCTCGCCCTGCTGCGCATGGCCCGGGCCATGGCCGTCGCCGACGGCCGATCGTTCGTGTCCCCCGACGATATCCAGGTGGCGGCCGGGCCGACCCTGGCCCACCGGGTCCTCCTGGACGTCGGGGCCGAGGTCACCGGTCGCGATGCCGCCGGCCTGGTGGACGAGCTCGTGGAGATGGTCCCGGTTCCCCTGGTCGACGCCAGCGAGCACCGGCCAGTCGGGTGACCGCGACGGTCACCCCCACGGCCCGGGGGTTGGCCTTGTTCGGCGCTTTCGTCGTGGCCGCGATCGTCGCGACGGTCGTCGGCTGGTTCGGGCTGCTGCCACTGCTCGTGGCCGTCGGCACGGTCCTACTGGCCGGTCCGCTGCTGGCATTGGGCCAAGCCCGGCGGGCTGGCGACGTCCGGGTCGCCGTCGACCCCCGCCCCCCGGTGTTGCCGGTCGGCACCCCGGCGGTAGTGGCCGTCCGGGTGGCCGTCGCCGGCGGCGGGGCCACTCGCAGCCGGCCGGCCCCGTCGATCGGTGCCGAGATGCCGGACCGCCGGTGGCGGCGGGGACGCGGGCCGCTCCCCCCGGCTCGGCGCGCCGGCCGGCGGTGGCTGGCCCCCGGCGTCGGATCGGTCGTCCGGCTGCCGCCCGACGGGGACGCGACGTGGCCCGTGCCCACCCGGCGGCGGGGCATCGTCGGCTTGCCGCCCGGCCGGGTCTGGGTGCACGACCCGCTCGGCCTGTTCGGTGCGGCCGTCGGCACCGTGGACGCGGCGACGGTCGTCGTCCACCCCGTGCCGGCCCTCCCGGCCGGCCTGCCGTGGCCTCCGGCGGGCGCGACCGCGCCCGACCGACTCACGGTCGATCCGGCCGCGGTGGCCTTGGCCGCGGTCTCGACCGTCGCCGCGTCCACGGTGCCGACGGACGGCACCGGTGAGCTCGCCGGGCTCCGTCCGTACCGGCCGGGCGACCGGCTGCACCGGCTGCACTGGCCGTCGCTGGCCCTCTACGACCGGCTGCTCGTCCGCTGCTTCGACCCCGAGCCGGCCGGGCCGGCAGTCCGCCTGGTCATCGACGACCGGGCCGGCGTCCACCGCCCCGCCGACTTCGAGGCCACCCTGGCCGCCGCGCTCGCCCTGGCCGACCGGTCGGTCGAGGGCGGCACGCCGGTGACGCTGGCCACCCTGTCCGGACGGTCGGTCGCCGTGCCGGCCACCGCCGAAGGACCGGTCCTCGCCCGGACGTTCCTCGCCGGGCTGGTCCCCCGCCGCCCGTCCGGATCGGGGCCCATGGGAGGACTGGCCGTCGGGGAAGGGGTCGAGGCCGTGATCCTGACGACCGCCACCGGCGCCGCCCGGCTGCCCCCCGACCGGTTCCCGCCGACCCGGGTGGTCGTCGTCCGATGACCGCCCGGACCGGTTCAGCGCCGCCCGGGCCCGCGCCGGTCGCCGCGACCGGCATCCTCGCGGCCACCCTGGTGGGCGCGGCCGCCCTGGTCGAGTTGATGGCCGGCGGCTTCGGCGGACCGGCCACCGCGCCGTTCCTGGTGACGGCGGTCGTCGGCTTCGTCGTCCCGGCCGCGCTCCTCCGTCTGGTCCGCCGGCGGACCGGGGCAGTGCTCGCCGCGCCGCTGGGGGCAATCGCCGTTCTCGCGGTGGCCGGCGGTTGGGCCGCCGCCGCCAACGATCCGCACGGCTCGCTGCAGGTGTCGTGGGCCATCCCGGTGCCCGCGGTGGCCGGGGCGATCCTCCTCGGTTCCGTCGTCACCGGCGCCGCCGGCGTGGCCGGTCGGACGATCCTCGACAGCCGCCGTGCCGGCCGGACGGCCACGGCCCTGCTGCCGTCGCTGGCGCTGGTCGTCGGCGCATCGGCCGCCCGGCCGGGGTTCTGGTGCGCCGCGGTCGCCGCCGCCTACGTACTGGCCGCGGCCGTCGCCCTGGTCGACCGTCGACGGGTCATCGGCACGCTGGCCATCGGCGCGCTGGCCGCGGCCATGGCCGTCGCGGTGGGGCTGCCCCTGCTGGCCAACCACAACGCGGTCGCCGGCTCGACCGGGGGCGGCAGCTCGCCGGCGGGAGCCAGTGCGGCGATGTCGGTCAGCGGCCTCGTCCTCGCCACCGACCTGGTGGGCGTGGAGCAGAGGGACGCAACCACGGTCCTGTTCTCCGGCGAGAGCCCCCTCCCGACCTACTGGCAGGTGGCGTCGCTGACGACATGGGACGGGACCGCCTGGCAGGCCGACGCCGCCACCCGGGCCGCGCTGGCCGGGTCGTCGCAGCCGGACATCGACCCGCTGACGACAACCGTGCCGGCGGGGGCCGGGCGACCGTACCGGGCGACGGTCCAACTCGCCGCCCTCCGCACCCACCTCCTGCCGGCGCCGACGACCACGACCGCGGTCCTGTCGGCGACGACCGGCCAGACGGCGACCGAACCGTCACCGGCGGTGATCCCAGGCATCGGCGTGGTCGACCAGGGCCGGGCGACCGACTACGCGGTCGAGGCGGCGACGGTGTCGGCGACGGCCCTGCCGGCCGGTACCGGCGCCGCCAGGCCCGCGCAGCTGGCTCCGTACCTGTCGCTGCCGCCGATCTCCTCCGAGGTGAGCGGACTGGCCCGGTCGGTGACGGCGGCGGCGGCCACGCCGCTCGGGCAGGCCGAGGCGCTCGTCGACTGGTTCCGGTCGGGCCCGTTCCGCTACACGCTCACCCCGCCGGCCGCGCCGGGCGGGACGGACCCGCTGGTCTACTTCCTAACCGTCAGCCGGTCGGGCAGCTGCCAGTCGTTCGCCGGCGCGTTCGCCGTCATGGCCCGCTCGCTCGGCCTCCCGACCCGGGTGGCCGTCGGCTTCACCGCTGGCCGACCGACCGAATCGGGCCGGACGGTCGTGACCGGCGCCGACGCCCACGCCTGGCCGCAGGTCTACCTCGGCGGCGTCTGGGTGTCGTTCGAGCCGACGCCCGCCGTCCCCGGAGGGTCGGTCGCGCCAGACGGCGTCATCGGGCCGACCGGCGTCTCGACGACCGTGCCGCCAACCGGCCCGTCGACGTCTGCCGTCCCGTCGACGGTGCCGACCACGGTCCCGCCCGGCACCATCTCCCCGACCACGGCCAGCCCGGGGTCGGTCACCCCGGTCAGCCGGCCGGCGGGTGGCCCGTCCGTGGTGACGGTCGCCGTCCTGGCGGTCGTCCTGGCCGTCGCCGGTGCGGTCGGGGTATTGGCCTGGCGGCGACGCCGACGACGGCGTCAGCCCCCGGCCGTTCGGGTCCAGGCCGCCTACCGCCGGGCCGAGCGGTCGCTCCGGCGGGCCCGGCTGGGTCGGGCGCCCGGCTGCTCGCCGTCGGCGCACGCCCGCCAGCTGCTGGCGGGCGCCCTGGTGGTGACGCGACCTCCGGGCCCCGCTGGGCCGCCAACCCAGCCGCCAACCAGCCGACCACCGGTCAGCCCGCGGCTCGGCAACGACCTGGTGGCTGCTCTCGGCGGCCTGCGGTCGCTGGCCGTCCTCGTCGAACGGTCCGCCTACGACCCGCGGCCGCTGTCGCCCGACGAGGCCGCCATGGCCGAGCGCGCCGCCCGACGGCTCGCCCGGGTGCTGCGACGACCGGCGGTCCGCTACCTGGTCCGGTCCGAGGGGTGGCGGTCCGCCCCGGCAGCTGTCGCGTTCTCGGGTC
Source organism: uncultured Actinomycetota bacterium (assembly GCA_963745595.1). GTDB lineage: Bacteria > Actinomycetota > Acidimicrobiia > Acidimicrobiales > RAAP-2 > DASZUK01. Next base: position 17,216 of record CAVUYB010000011.1, read on the forward strand.
GCTAAGGTTCGCCGGCCAGGCGTACGAGAGACCGGTCCGCCCCGTTCGACGCCAATTGGCAAGAGCAAGAGGAGGACACCATGGGCGAGCTCATCGTGACCGAGTTCATGACCCTCGACGGAGTGGGCCAAGCGCCGGGAGGGCCCGAAGAGGACCACGACGGTGGCTTCACCCACGGCGGGTGGCAGGCGCCAGTGGTGGACGAGGAGTCGGGCGAGATCATCTTCGAGCAAGCGAGGAGCATGGACGCCCTGCTCCTCGGGCGAAGGACCTACGAGATCTTCGCCGCCTATTGGCCGAGCGCTTCGCCGGAGAGCCCGTTCACCGGCCTGCTCAACGGCGTCCCCAAGTACGTGGCCAGCCGAACGCTCGCTGGCCCGCTCGCCTGGGAGGGGTCGACGCTCGTCGCCGACGACCTCGCCGAGAGCATCACCGCCCTCAAGGGGCGCCATGACGAAGTCCACGTCATCGGCAGTCTCGACCTCTTGCAGTCCCTGCTGCGCGTCGGCCTGGTCGACCGGATGAACCTGTGGGTGTACCCGCTGCTGCTCGGGCGCGGCAAGCAGGTGTTCGCCGACGGGACCGTGCCCACGGCGCTGCGCCTCACCGAATCGGTCACCTACCCGAGCGGCACGCTCCACCTCACCTACGAGACCGCCGGCGTGCCCACGTACGGCACCATGGAGGGGTAGGACCCACCACTCCTCACCGGAGGTGGCGAGTGGACGGCGCCACCGCGGTGGCGCCCGCGGCCGGCACCGTCAGTCGAGCACCGCCGCCGCCACCTGTTCCTCCAGCGCGCCGGTGTCCGACCAGTTGAGCTGCTGCTGCTTGGCCCGCCGGAAGTAGAGCTGGATGTCGAACTCCAGGGTGAACCCGATCCCGCCGAACACCTGCTGGGCCATGGCGGTCACGTCGCGGAAGGTCTGGCCGGCGAAGAGCTTGGCCATCGGCGCCAGCCGGTCGACCGGGCGCCCGCTGGCCCCGGCCCACGCCGCCTCGTGCACCAGCTGCTCGCCCCCGTCGACCGCGGTCACCGCGTCGGCCAGGTAGTGGGCGATCGCCTGGAACGCGCCGAGCGGCTTGTCGAACTGCTGGCGGTCCTTGGCGTACTGGACGGTGATCTCCAGGGCGTAGCGGGCGCCGCCGATCGCCTGGGCGGCCAGCAGCACGAGCCCGTCGTCCAGCACCTGCTGCCACGTCGCCCAGCCCGAGCCGGCCGGACCGATCCGGTCGGCGGCGACATCCTCCAGGACCACGTCGTACTGGGTGTCCGAGGCGATCGAGAACCGCTGGGTGAGGGTGACGCCGGCGGCGGCCGGGTCCACCAGGAAGAGGTCGACGTCGGTCGGCTGGTCGCCGGTCCGGGCCAGGACCACCAGGCGGTCGGCCGCGGCGGCGAACGCGACGTGCCGCTTCACCCCGCTGATCGAGAAGCCGTCGCCGGCCGGCACCGCCCGCGCCTGTACCCCGAGCGGGCTGAACCCGTTCTCCGGCTCGAGCCACGCCGGGATGAGGACGGCGCCACCCGAGACGATCCCCGGCAGCCACGCTGTCCTTCTGCGCGGCGCTACCGGCCGCGGCGAGGACGCCGCCCGACAGCACGGCGCTCACGAAGTGCGGCGTCGGCGCGAGGGCCCGGCCGAGCTCCTGGTAGAGGGCGACGCCCTCGACCAGCGTCATGCCCGATCCGCCCCACTCCTCGGGCAGCAGCAGGCCGATCAGGTCGAGCTCCCCCAGCTGGCGCCAGAGCTCCGGCGGGTAGCCGACAGGGTCGTCCTCCATCTCGCGCACGACCGACAGCGGGCAGTGCTTCGCCAGCACGTCGCGCACGGTCTCCCGCAGCATCTCCTGTTCGGGACTGAAGTCCAGGTCCAGCACGGGTCAGGTCACCTCCGGTTGCAGGTTGGAAATTTTCAGGGCCGCCACTGGTCACCCCGGCGAGCCCAGGGGTTGTCGTCGGTCGTCTGCGGCACCGCGACGCGGGCGCTGCAGGTCGTCTTGACGTCGCCGTCCACCGCCAGCTCGATGGCCACCGCCACCCACCCGCAGCCGGTCTCGTCCACCTCGGTCCCCTCCACCGTGCCGGTGAGCACCATGGTGTCGCCCGGGAACACCGAGCCCTTCATGCGGAAGGTCACCTGGCCCAGGCGGCCGTGGGGACCGGTCCAGTCGGTGAGGTACCGCTCGAACCACGCCGCCTGGTTCGGCGTGTTGAGGAAGATGTCGCGGGTGCCGTTGCGCTCGACCGCGAAGTCCTTGTCGTGGTGCATCGGTCGCCAGTCCCGGCTGGCCAGCGCGCCGAGCACCACCGTGGTGGCGGTGACGTCGTAGCGCAGCTCGGGCACGGCGTCGCCGGCGACCACGTCGCCCCAGAGGAGCCGGGGCGCGGTCATGCGGCCCGCCGGTAGCCGAAGCCGGTGTAGGACTCCACGCCCACCAGCTGGTCGTGCTGGTTGTGGTAGACGACGTCGATCACCCAGAACCGGCCGGTGCCCAGCCGGGTCGTCTTCTCGTCGCTCACCGAACGCAGCACCTGGTGGGTCCGGAGCCGGTCCCCCGGTCGGACCGGGTCGTAGAAGGTGACGGTGTTGTCGGTCATGACCGCCTCGGGCAGCTCGAAGCGGGCCTTGAGATCGAAGTGCACCTGCAGGGCCAGCGCCTCCTCGGTCCGCCCCGGCGCCCAGCGGTGGGGGCGGAACCACACCGACAGCATGGTCGGCGGGGTGATCGGCCCATCGGTGATCTCCGCCGCCACGTCGTCGTCCCAGAAGAGCGGGTTGCCGTTCTCCACCGACGCGCAGGTCGTCCAGATGTAGCCCCGCTCGACCGGGAACTCGCCGGTCGTCGGGTACTGCTCGACGCCGATCAGCGCCTGGACCTCGGCAAGCGGATCAGTGCTCGTGCTCACGCGATCGCTCCCTTCGCTCGCCACTCGGCCACGGTCGACGGGTCGACACCGGCCGCCTTCAACAGCAGCTCGGTGTCGGTCACCGACGGGTCGGGCAGGTGGACCGGCCCGGCCGGACGGCCCATGCCGGCGAGCACCGGCGCCACCTGGCGGAAGGCGCCGCGGGTCGGGTGCACCGCCTCGACGACCGCGCCCCGGTGGGCGAACTGCTCGTCGTCGCCGACCTCGGCCACGGCCAGCACCGGCGCCACGCAGGTGTCGGCGCCGGCCAGCTCGGCCACCCAGGCGTCCCGGTCGCGGGTGGCGAACGCGGCCCGGAAGTCGGCGCGGATCTCGTCCTGCACCTCGTCGTCGAGCTGGTGGTCGACCCACCGCTCGCAGCCGAGCGCCCGGCAGAGGTTGGCGAAGAACTTGTGCTCGATGGCGCCGACCGCCAGCCACCGCCCGTCGGCCGCCCGATAGGTGTCGTAGCAGGCATAGCGGCCGGTCAGGATGTCGTGCCCGGGACCGGGCTCGGTCCCGGTGGCCAGGTGCTCGTCCACCGCCAGCGACATGAGCCAGAGCACGCCGTCGGCCACCGACACGTCGAGATAGGCGCCCTCCCCGGTGGCCTGGCGCCCGGCCAGCGCGGCGGTGACGGCCAGCGCGGCGTGCATCCCGCCCGCCGCCGCGTCGGCGACGGTGGCGCCGGGGATCGGCGGGCCGCCGTCGCCCCGGGGCCCGCTCGACGCCAGGAACCCCCCGATCCCGAGATAGTCGAGGTCGTGGCCGGCCCAGCCGGCCCGCGGGCCGGTCTGGCCGTAGCCGCTGGTCGAGCAGTAGACGACGGCCGGGTTGACCGCCCGCACCGCCTCGTAGCCGACGCCCAGCCGGTCGACGACGCCCGGCCGGAAGCTCTCGACCACCACGTCCGCGTCGGCGGCCAGGGCCAGGAACGCCTGGCGCCCCTCCTCGGCCTTCAGGTCGACCAGCACCCGACGCATGCCCCGGTGCCCGCTGTAGGCGTAGAAGGCCGGCTCGATCTGGACCGCGCCAGCCGCCGGCACCGGGCCCACCTTCACCACGTCGGCGCCGTAGTCGGCCAGCAGCCGCGTGCAGCGGGCGGCCGGGCCGACGCTGGCCAGGTCGAGCACCGTCGTCCCGGCCAGCGGGCCACGGTTGTCGGAGCCGACGGAGCGACGTGCGCCGCCGCGTCGGCGGGAGGGACCGAGGGCACGGCGACCTAGAAGTTCTTCGGGAGCCCGAGCTTGCGGCGGGCGATGATGTTCTTCTGGATCTCCGACGCGCCGCCGCCGATGGTGTCGATCACCGTGTAGCGGTACGTCGACTCGGCCCGGCCCTGCATCGGGGCGTCCTCGGTCTTGACCCGGAGCTGGCTGCCCGGCCCGCCGATGTCCATGGAGGCGTCGGCCAGACGCCGCGACAGCTCGGTGGCGAAGAGCTTGTACTCGGATGCCTCGGCCGTCGGCGCCGCGCCGCCCTTGGCCGACTCGAAGACGAACTTGAACCCCATCACCCGGGCCACCTCGGCCTCGGTGACCAACCGGGCGATCCGCCGACGGATGACCGGGTCGTCCTTCAGCGGCACCCCGTCGCGGACGGTCGTCTTGACGTACTCGATCAGCAGGTCGAGCCGCTGGGCGATCGGCGAGAACGTGAACATCGTGAACCGCTCGAGGTCGAGCGCCTCGGAGATGTACTGGAACCCGTGGTTCAGCTCGCCCGACCACGTAGTCGTCGGGGACGAACACGTCGTCGAGGTAGACCTCGTTCGTCCGCTCGTCGCCCATCGTCCAGATGGCGTTGATCGTGATGTTCGGCTGGTCCAGCGGGACGAGGAAGAGGGTGATGCCGTGGTGCTTGGCCGCCTCGGGATCGGTGCGGGCGCCGACCCAGTACCACTCGGCGAAGTGGGCCGACGTCGTCCACGTCTTCTGGCCGTTGAGCACCCAGCCGCCGTCGACCTTGGTCGCCTTCAGCTGCATCGACGCCGCGTCGGACCCGGCGTTCGGCTCGGAGTAGCCGACCGCGAACTCCACCTCGTTGCGGAGGATCTTCGGCAGGAACTCCGCCTTCAGCCGGTCGGTGCCGTGGCGGATGATCGTCTTGCCGATGATCCCGACGCCCTTGCCGATCTGCGGGCCGCCCCGGCCGGCCAGCTGCTCGTTCAGCAGGTACTCGTAGACGCCCTCGCCCTCCTTGCCGCCGTACTCCTTCGGCCAGGTCATCCCCAGCCAGCCCTGCTCGCCCATCTGGGCCATGAAGGCCCGGCGCTTCGGCGTGTCGACGATCTGGGCCATGTTCTCCCGGGTCACGTCGAAGACGTCCGGATCGTCGTGGGCGTCGAGGAAGCTCTCGACCTCCTTGACGAAGGCCGTCTGCTCCGGCGAGAACTCGAAGTCCATCCTGCGTTCCTCCGCTGTGGGGTCGGCGCTGTGGGGCTGGCGCTATGGGTTGGCTGGCCCTGGCCGTCCGGACCATCGGCCGATCTGACGCCCCGTCAGATACGGGAGCCATCATAGGGCGAAACGATCAAACGAGTGGGCCGACGATTTTACGAGCCACGGCATTGCAGGAGCCCAACGTGGCCGGCCCGAAAGGAACCAGGGGTGGCTACAATCGGACCAATGGCCATCGTTGAGCTCGAGCGGGTCGAGGTGCTGGAGCTTTTGGGAATGACGCTGGCGCACCTCAACGACGCCGAAGCCAGGGCTGAGGTGTCGCCGCGGGTACCGCTGTTGATGGCCATCCGGGACAAGCTGGCCCTCGCCCTCCGGGAGGAACGATGAGCTACACCGAAGCTGAGGTATCTGCGGCGACTGCCGCGATGGACAAGTACAGAGGTGGCGAAACGGGCGAAGTCGGGGCTGCTCTCGTCGTGGTCGGCCTGAGTGCCGACAGGGCGGCCAAGGAAGCACGCATCCGCGACGACATGATTCGAGTTGCGCACCGCTCCGGCGCGTCGATCCGTCAACTCGCCGAGATCTCCGCCCTCGGCCGCAAGACCGTGACCGCCATTGTCTCCTCCGACGCCCACCTGCAGGACTGATCGGTCCACCTGCCCGGGCTCCGTCCCCGTCGACTCCACCCATTCCCGACGGTGCGGTTCAACGATTCACGGAGTGGTCGGAGGCGTGCAGGAACCCTCCGCGTCCGACGTCGAGCACCCTGGTACCGGCGTCTCGACAACCTTGGCGAACAACCCAGTTGCCTGGAATTGCTTCTTCAGGCGCCCGATCTGCGTCGAGGACACCCAGGTGTCGAAGACCATCGAGTCACCCGCTCACACGTCGCCCTGTCGGGTGGAGCTACCCCGCCCGGCCGAGGACCGGTTTGAGCACCTCGCCGGTGTAGCTGCCGGCCGTCTTCGCCACCTGCTCGGGCGTGCCCTCGGCGACCACCCGGCCCCCGCCGTCGCCACCCTCGGGGCCGAGGTCGACGATCCAGTCGGCCGTCTTGATGACGTCGAGGTTGTGCTCGATGACGACGACGGTGTTCCCCTGGTCGACCAGTCGGCCGAGGACCTCGAGCAGCCGGCGGACGTCCTCGAAGTGGAGGCCGGTCGTCGGCTCGTCGAGGATGTAGAACGTGTGGCCGGTCGGCCGGCGGCTCAGCTCGGTCGCCAGCTTCACCCGCTGGGCCTCGCCGCCCGAGAGCGTCGGCGCGGGCTGGCCGAGGCGCACGTAGCCGAGGCCGACGTCGACGAGCGTCTGCAGGTGCCGGGCGATCGGCGGCTGGTGGGCGAAGAACGCGAGCCCCTCCTCGCAGGAGAGGTCGAGCACCTCGGCGATGTTCTTCCCCCGGAACGTCACCTCGAGCGTGTCGCGGTTGTAGCGGGCGCCGCCGCAGACCTCGCACGGCACGTAGACGTCCGGCAGGAAGTGCATCTCGATCTTGATCGTCCCGTCGCCGGCGCACGCCTCGCAGCGGCCGCCGCGCACGTTGAACGAGAACCGCCCCGGCTGGTAGCCGCGGACCTTCGCCTCCGGCGTCTGGCTGAAGAGCCGGCGGATGTGGTCGAAGACGCCGGTGTACGTCGCCGGGTTCGACCGCGGCGTGCGGCCGATCGGCGCCTGGTCGACGTCGACGACCTTGTCGACGTGGCCGATCCCGTCGACCTTGCGGTGCAGGCCGGGCACGGCCTTGGCCCGGTGGAGCTCGTGAGCCAGCGACCGCAGGAGGATGTCGTTGACCAGCGTCGACTTCCCCGACCCGGACACGCCGGTGACCGCGATGAGGCAGCCGAGCGGGAAGGCGACATCGACGTCGGCCAGGTTGTGCTCTCGGGCGCCGCGGACGACGATCGCGTCGCCACTGCCCGGCCGGCGCCGGTCCGGGACCGGGATCGCCCGGCGGCCGGAGAGGTACTGGCCGGTGAGCGACGCCCGGTTCGAGAGCAGGCCCTTCTTCCCGGTCACCGGCCCGCTGTGGACGACCTGGCCACCGTGCTCGCCGGCCCCCGGCCCGATGTCGACGACGTGGTCGGCCGTGAGGATCGTGTCCTCGTCGTGCTCGACGACGATGACCGTGTTGCCGAGGTCGCGGAGCCGCAGCAGCGTCTGGATGAGCCGCTGGTTGTCCCGCTGGTGGAGGCCGATCGACGGCTCGTCGAGGACGTAGAGGACGCCGACCAGCCCGCTGCCGATCTGACTGGCCAGGCGGATCCGCTGCGCCTCGCCGCCCGACAGCGTCGCGGCCGACCGGGCCAGCGACAGGTAGTCGAGGCCGACGTCGAGCAGGAACTGCATCCGCTCGCGGACCTCCTTGAGCACCCGGTCGGCGATCAGGTGGTCGCGCTCGGACAGCTCGAGGCCGGCGATGGCGTCGACCGCCTTGGTGATCGACAGGCTGCACAGCTCGTAGATGCTCATGCCGCTGACCGTCACCGCCAGCGACTCCGGCTTGAGCCGCGCCCCGCCACAGGTCGAGCAGGCGACCTCGCGCATGTACTGCTCGATCTGCTCGCGCGACCAGTCCGAGTCGGACTCGCTGTGCCGGCGCTGGAGCCACGGGATGACGCCCTCGTAGTGCGTCATGTACGACCGGCCGCGACCGAACCGGTTGCGGTACTGCACGTGGATCTGCTTCGTCCCCGCGCCGTAGAGGACGAGCTTGCGGTCCTTCGCCTTCAGCTTCGTCCACGGCGTCTTGACCGACAAGCCGCCGAGGTCGGCGATGCCGGCGATCAGGCCGGTGAAGTACTCGCTGCGCGCCCCCGCCCACGGGCTCAGCGCGCCGTCGGCCAACGAGAGCGACGGGTCCGGCACGACGAGCTCCGGGTCGACCTCGAACTGCGTGCCGAGGCCCGCACAGGCCGGGCAGGCGCCGTACGGCGAGTTGAACGAGAAGCTCCGCGGCGCCGGCTCCTCGAAGCTGATCCCGCAGTGTGTGCAGGACAGGTGCTGGCTGAACGTGATCGTTTCGTCGCCGCCTCGCCGTCGCCGTCGCGCCATCGTTCCCGCCGTCGTCGCCGGGCGTCCCCGACCACCGGCCGCCGCGCCGGCGGGCGGCGAGACGACGACCTCGGCCGTCCCGCCGGACAGGCCGAGGGCGGTCTCGATCGACTCGGTCAGCCGCTGGCGGATGCCGTCGCGGCGAACGAGCCGGTCGACGATGACCTCGATCGTGTGCTGCTCGTAGCGGGCCAGGTTGACGTCGGCCCGATCGGCCAGCTCGACGACGGTGCCGTCGACGCGGGCCCGGGCGAACCCCTGCTTGGCCATGTCGTCGAGGAGCGACGCGTACTCGCCCTTGCGGCCGCGGACGAGCGGCGCGAGCACCTGGAAGCGGGTGCCCTCGGGCAGCTCGAGCACCCGGTCGACGATCTGCTGGGGCGTCTGGCGGGCCACCGGCCGACCGCAGATCGGGCAGTGCGGCCGGCCGATCCGGGCGTAGAGCAGGCGGAGGTAGTCGTAGACCTCGGTGATCGTCCCGACCGTCGACCGGGGGTTGCGGGACGCCGACTTCTGGTCGATCGAGATGGCCGGCGACAGGCCCTCGATGAAGTCGACGTCCGGCTTGTCCATCTGGCCGAGGAACTGGCGGGCGTACGCCGACAGCGACTCGACGTAGCGGCGCTGGCCCTCGGCGTAGATCGTGTCGAAGGCCAGCGACGACTTGCCGGAGCCGGAGAGGCCGGTGAAGACGACGAGGCGGTCGCGGGGCAGGTCGAGCGAGACGTCCTGGAGGTTGTGCTCGCGGGCTCCCCGAATGACGAGGCGGTCGGACACACTCGGAGGATACCGGTCGGCCGAACCCCGGCGATCGGGGACGGCGTCGACTGCCGAACCGGTCCGCCGGGTGCCCATCCGGGCAGTATAGACGAACAGACGTTCGCTAGCGGGCCATGGGCGCCCGCCGCCCCCTACCGGACCGCGGCGGCCCGCCGCGGCTACGGGGCGACGAAGGCCAGGTACATGTCCTTCATCGTGAAGAAGCTCGGCAGGTCGTCGGCGCTGATCTCGATCGGCCGGCCGACCACCTCTTCGAGGTAGGTGATGGTCTCGATGAGGCCGAACGAGTCCAGGTAACCGGCGTCCCACAGCTGGGTGGACGGCTCGATGTCGTCACCCGGCAGGTCCGGCCGGCGCTCGGCCAGAAACCGGCGGAGGCCGTCGTAGAGCTCCTGCTCCGTCATCGGCCCGCCAGCGGGCGAGGTGGTCATCGGCCCGGGCCGCCGGTCAGGACGACGAGGACGCCCTCGGACTCGCGGAGGTCACCCTGCTCCCACATCCGGTAGACGCTGGCGAGGGCGACCGCGGCGGAGTCGCCGAGCGGCACCTCGTGGCTGTGCCGCTGCAGGGCGGCCGCGATCTCCGACGACGTCACGTCGACGAAGCCACCGTCGGACTGGCGAACGGCCCGGGCGACGTAGTCGAAGCTGGTGAACGGGTCGCCGAGCAGGATGGCCCCGGCGAGGCCGCCGGGAAAGAGCTCCGGCAGCTTGACGGCTTCGCCGCCGTTGAGCGCCGACCGGTAGGCCTTGGCCATCGGCGAGCAGCTCGTCTGCTGGGCACAGAACAGTCGGGGGCCTTGACCCCAGGACCGGACGGCTGCGCTCTGCTCGACCGCCCGGGCCGCCGCGACGATCCCGAGACCGCTGGCGACGGCCTGGACGACGGTGTCGATCCGGCCGCCGAGCCGGTCGACGTCGTCGAACGCCTCCAGGTACGCCAACTTGGCCCCTTCACGGCGGCCGAGGTTGAAGAACCCGCCCTCCGGCGTCTCGCCCGGGTGGACCTCTTCGCGGGACCGGTGGCCGGCGGCGACGTAGTCGCCGTCGACGCGGACGATCTCGAGGGCGGGCGTCGGGACACCGAGCTGCGCGGTCGGCACCTCGTCGGAGACGTAGACCCGGGCGGACAGCTCCGGGTAGTACTGGAGGCCCCAGGCGTACGCGGCGGCGGTGTTGCCGGTCGAGCTGAAGACGAACCGCTCGACGCCGCGCTCGATCATCAGCGGGAGCGACACCGCGATCAGCCGGTCCTTGGTCGACGCGGTCGGCAGGATCCCCTCGACCTTGGCGTAGATCGGCACGCCGTCGAGCTCGGCCAGGAGCACGGTCGGCGTCGGCGGGATCTCGATCCGGCAGGTCGAGCGGTCCGGGATCGGGAGCAGGTCCCAGTAGGTGGCGAGCGAGTCGGTGTCGCCCGGCTGCAGGACGGCGTCGGTCGGCGGGTAGACCGGCTCGACCAGCCCGTCGCAGGCCCGGCACCGACCGGACAGGTCCTGGTCGGACGACCCGCAGTCGACGCAGACCAGCGACGCGGCCGGCCGGCGCAGGCCGATGCCCGAGCCCGAGCCCGAGCCGCCTGACCCTGGACCGGTCGTCGTGCTCATGAGCTGGCCTCCTCTATCTGGGCCCGGGTGGCGTCGGCATCCCACTTGCCGTGGGCATTGACGACGAGGCCGGGGACGACCCAGACGCGCTCGGGCACCGCGGCGGCCGGCAGATGGGCGCGGAGGTGCTCGAGGATGCGGCTGACCAGGTCGCCGGCCGCGCCGTTCCCGCCGGGCGCGCCGCCGTCGGCGTCGGGGTCGGCGACGACGAAGATCTCCAGGCCACCGAGCCCGACCTTGCGGACCGCGACCGCGGCCTGGGCGACGCCGGCCACGGCGATCGTCAGGTCGTGGACCTCCTGGATCTCGATCCGGTGGCCGCGCACCTTGACCTGCTCGTCGAGCCGGCCGAGGCACTCGATCAGCCCGTCACGCAGCACGCTCCGGTCGCCGGTCCGGTAGGCCGGTCCGGACCGGCCGTCGGCCAGGAACGACTCGTCGACGAACCGGGCCCGGTCGGTCCCGCTGCCGCCGAGGTAGCCGTTGGCGACGCAGTCGCCGGCCAGCACGAGCTCACCCTCCTGGCCGGCCGGGACCGGCCGGAGGTCGGGGTCGGCGACGTAGGCCCGCGAGTTCCAGACCGGCGTGCCGACCGGCACGGCGCCGTCCGGCAGCCCGGCCGAGTCGAACCGGAAGGCCGTGCAGCCGACGGTCGCCTCGGTCGGTCCGTAGTGGTTGAGCAGGCGGACGCCGTCGATCCGCTCGCCGAGCCCGGCGACCAGCGACCCGTCGAGACGCTCGCCACCGAACATCAGCGTGCGGGTCACCGTCCGGTAGTCCGGCCGGGCGATCCGCTCGAAGAGCCGGACGTGCGACGGCGTGATCTTGATGAACGCGAACGGCCGCTCCCGGGCGGCCAACCACGGCCGCGGGTCCCAGCTGTCCGGGATCAGCTGGACCGAGCCGCCGGCCCACAGTGGCAGCCAGAGGCACGTCACCGCATGGTCGAAGCCGAGGCTGGCGAAGCACGGCGTCGCGTCGTCCGGGCCGAAGTCGGTCAGCTCCTGGGACCAGCCGAGGTAGTTGAGCAGCGCCCGGTGGCTGACGAGGACACCCTTCGGCAGGCCGGTCGAGCCGGTCGTGAAGACCGTGTACGCCACGTCGGCCGGCCGGGCGACCGAGACGTCGACCGGCGTCGTCCGGGCGTCGGCGTGGATGTCGACCGTCGCCAGGCCGCGGGGCAGGCTGCCGGCCAGCGAGCGGGCGTCGGGGCAGACGATCACCCGTGGCTCGGCGACCTCGAGGATCCGCCGGACGCGGGCGGCCGGGTACGTCGGGTCGATCGGCGAGTACGCCGCGCCGAGGATCATCGACCCGAGCATCGCCGCCACGACCGAGGACGAACGGGTCGCCCAGACTGCGACCTGGTCCCCCGGGCCGACGCCGGCCTCCCGCAGCGACCCGGCCAGGCGGGTGGCGTCCTCCCACAGCTCGCCGTACGTCTGCGACGGCCCGTCGGTCTCGTGCAGCGCCGGGCGGTCGGGGTGGGCACGGGCGTGCTCCGCCACCGCGTCGACGACCGTCGCCTGGCCGAGCTCGACGGTCCGGCCGGCGAGCACGCTGGGCGCGGCCACAGTATCTGCGGCGTCTGGGTCCACAGCCTCCGATTCGGAGCCTTCGACGTTGGTGGTGGTCATGAGCGTTCGTTTGCCGTTCCCTGGTCGGTCCGGCACCCAGGATAGGCCGAAGTCGGGACCCGGCGATGCGTCACCACGGAGCCCGTGACCAGGGCGTGACGAGTGTGAATGGGGAAATACCGTTGTCGAAATTCGACGCGGCCGCTCAATCCGCCGCGTCGGCGGCGACCGCGTCGGCGGGTAGCCCGTCGCCACCGCGGCCAACACCGCTGCCGACCCCCTGGTCGTCACCACCACTGGCGGCCAGCCGCAGCTCGACCAGCTCGTCCCGCAGGAGCGCCGCCTCCTCGAAGCGCAGCTCGGCGGCGGCGGCTTTCATCTCGTCTTCCAACTGACCGATCAGCTCGGCCACCTCGGCCGGCGGCTCGTCGCTCGGGGCCCAGCCCCCGCCGCCGACCGCGGCCCGCGTCCGGACGATCCGACCGGCCTTACCGCCCCGCGCCTCTTTCCGGCTCCGCTTGGCCCGACCGACGCCGTCGTCGGAGCCGCGCAACCGCTCGAGGATGTCGGTGACCGCCTTGCGGATCGTCTGCGGGTCGATGCCGTGCTCGGCGTTGTACGCGATCTGGCGTTCCCGTCGCCGCTGGGTGATCCCGATCGCCTCCCGCATGGAGTCGGTGATCGTGTCGGCGTAGAGGACGACCCGGCCGTCGACGTTCCGGGCCGCCCGGCCCATCGTCTGGATCAGCGCGGAGGCCGACCGGAGGAACCCCTCCTTGTCGGCGTCGAGGATGGCCACCAGCGAGACTTCCGGGAGGTCGAGGCCCTCCCGGAGCAGGTTGATGCCGACGACGACGTCGATCGAGCCCAGCCGGAGCTGGCGGAGGATCTCGATCCGCGTGATCGTGTCGATGTCCGAGTGCAGGTACTGGACCCGGACGCCGGCGTCGGCCAGGTAGTCGGTGAGATCCTCGGCCATCTTCTTCGTCAGCGTCGTCACGAGCGCCCGATTGCCGTTGGCGACCGCGTCCTCGATCCGGGTCATCAGGTCGTCCACCTGGCCCTTCGTCGGCTGGATCACGACCTCGGGGTCGACCAGGCCCGTCGGCCGGATCACCTGCTCGACGATCTGGTCCGACTGCTCGAGCTCGTACCGGCCGGGCGTGGCCGAGACGAACACGGCCTGGGGCACCCGCTCGACGAACTCCTCGAACCGCAGCGGCCGGTTGTCCAGGGCCGACGGCAGCCGGAAGCCGTGCTCGACCAGGACGTCTTTGCGGGAGCGGTCGCCGGCCCACTGACCGTGGAGCTGCGGCACCGCGACGTGGCTCTCGTCGAGGACGACGAGGTAGTCCTTGGGGAAGAAGTCGAGCAGCGTGAACGGCGTCTCGCCCGGCTGGCGCCCATCGAGGTGGCGGCTGTAGTTCTCGATGCCCGAGCAGATACCGGTCTCGGCCAGCATCTCGAGGTCGTGCTCCGTCCGGGCCCGCAGCCGCTGGGCCTCCAGCAGCTTGCCGTCCTTCTGGAACTGGCCCAGCCGCTCCCGCAGCTCGACCTCGATCGTCCCGATCGCCCGCTCGATCGTCTCGTTGCCGGCCACGTAGTGGGTCGCGGCGAAGACCACGACGTCCTCCATCTCCTCGCCCATCTCGCCGGTGAGGACGTCGAACGGGACGATCCGCTCGATCGTGTCGCCGAACATCTCGACCCGCAGCGCCGTCTCCTCGTACGCCGGGTGGATCTCGATCGTGTCGCCCCGGGCCCGGAACGTGCCGCGGACGAGGTTCATGTCGTTGCGGTCGTACTGGAGGTCGACCAGTCGGCGCAGCAGCGCCCGCTGGTCCTGCTCCTCCCCGACCTTCAGGGCGAGGATCCGGTCGCGGTACTCCTCGGGGGACCCGAGGCCGTAGATGCACGAGACCGACGCCACGACGACGACGTCGCGCCGGGTCAACAGAGCGGAGGTCGTCGCGTGGCGCAGCCGGTCGATCTCGTCGTTGATCGACGAGTCCTTCTCGATGTACGTGTCCGTCGTCGGGAGGTACGCCTCCGGTTGGTAGTAGTCGTAGTACGAGACGAAGAACTCGACCCGGTTCTTCGGGAACAGCTCCCGCAGCTCCGACGAGAGCTGGGCGGCCAGCGACTTGTTCGGCTCGATGATCAGCGTCGGCCGCTGGGCCGCCTCGATCGTCCAGGCGATCGTCGCGGTCTTGCCGCTGCCGGTGATGCCCTGCAGCGTCTGGTAGCGGTCGCCCCGGCGGACGCCCTCGGCCAGGGCGACGATGGCCGCCGGTTGGTCGCCGGCCGGCCGGAACGGGGACACGACCTCGAATGCTGGCACCAGGTCGATGGTACCGGGGCGGTGTGCCATTCGTACCGGGGCGGTGTGACAGCCGTTCCGGGCTCAGCCCGACCGGGCCGGTACCCCCTTCTCTCGGCGGGAATCGAGCAGCCAATCCCACAATCGCCCCACCTCGGCCTCCAGGTGGTCGAGGGAGCCCGCGTTGTCGACGACGTAGTCCGCCTGCGCCAGCCGCTCCTCGCGGCTCATCTGGGCCGCCATCCGCGCCGCCGCGTCCTCGCGGCTCAGCCCCCGTTGCGCCACCAGGCGCCCGAGCGCGACCTCGACCGGGCAGTCGACGACCACGACCGCGTCCAGGCCGATGGACTGCCGATGCTCGGTCTTGAGCAGCGGGATGGCCACGACCACGATGGCGTCGGTCCCCGCCAGCGCCTCGCGCTGCGCCACCATGGACACGCCGATGGCGGGGTGGGTGATGGCGTTCAGGTCGGCCAGGGCCTGGGCATCGCTGAACGCCACCGCGGCCAGTGCGGGTCGGTCGATCGTCCCGTCGGACGCCAGGATGCCGGGACCGAACCGGTCCACCAGCGGCTGGTAGGCCGGTCCGCCCGGGACCACCACCTCGCGGGCCACCACGTCGGCGTCGATCAGCACCGCGCCCCGGGCGACGAGCCGGTCGGCGACGGCCGACTTGCCGCACCCGATGCCGCCCGCCAGCCCCACGACGAAGCTCACGGACGCTTGGGCCGCCGGGCGATGGCGAAGAGGACGAGCGTCGTGTCGTCGACGTCGTCGGTGACGAACCAGTCGTCGGCGGTGATCCCGGTGGCGCCACCGGTGTCCTCGCGGGCGACGAGCCGGTAGGCCAGCGGCAGCAGCCGGGTGTAGGCCGTGACGTACCAGGACCGCGGCACCCGGTGGCGGAGATCGAAGACGTCGAGCCGCAGCAGCTTCTCGGCCTTCGCCCGCCGGGCGGCGAAGTCGGCCTTGACGTGCGGCACCGCGTCGACCGCGCCGAGCCAGACGTCGTCGAAGTACCGGCCGAGCAGGTCGACGAGCTCGCGACGGTCGAACAGGTGGACGTGGAAGGGGTTCTCGAAGTCGGCCGGCTCGTTCGGCGTCAAGAAGTACGCCGCGCCGTCGTCGGCCAGGACGCGGGCGATCTCCGCGACGTGGCCGGCCGGCTCGGTGAAGTGCTCGATCAGGTGGGACGAGCAGACCGCGTCGAACGACCCGCCGGCCAGGCCGAGGGCCAGCGCGTCCATCGTCGCCGCCGGCAGCCCGAAGCGGGCGGTCGCGGTCGTCGTCGCCTCCGCGCTGTAGTCGACGCCGACCACCACCCGGTCGGGGCCGCCGAGCCCGATCGACTCGAAGCCCTGGCCGCAGCCGACGTCGAGCACCCGGCCGGGGCCGAGCCGGTCGACGATGGCCTGGTAGCCGGCCGCGTGGAGGGCGAGCAGCGAGTCCGGGGTCACCCCCTGTTGGGGTCGTTCCCCGGTCAGCCTGGCCGTCGTCTGCATGCGCGCTCCCCCACGTCCTCGGACTGCCACCAACCCGTACGAGCAGGTGCTTACACTACCGGGGCGGCGCGCGACCGGAAGGGTCCCCGGCCGGGGGACGGGTAGCGCACGGGGACGTTCCGCGGCGGGGCCGTCCGGGCACGACGACCTCGACGGTTCGCCGTGCCCGCGCCACTGCTGGACATGACGACGACGACAGCCACAGCCGCAGCGCCGGCCAGCCCTCGGACCTCCGGTCGCCGGCGAGCGCGGCCGTCGCTCACCGAGGTGGACCCGCCGGCTGCCGACCGGCGGGCCGCCGACGGGACCGTCCGGCAGGTAGGCGTCGTCGACTGGCTGGAGTACGTCGCGCTGGCCGCATTGGCGTTCGTCCCGCTCCTCGTCGTCGACCGGGGCGTCGTGACGTCGGACACGAAGACCTACCTGTACCTCGACCCCAGCCGGTTCCTCAGCCAGGTGGCCTGGATGTGGAACCCGACCGTTGCCCTCGGGACGGTCACGCACGAGTACATCGGCTACCTGCTGCCGATGGGGCCGTTCTACGCGCTGGCCGCCGCGGTCCACGTGCCGACGTGGGTGGCCCAGCGGCTGTGGCTCGGCGGCATCCTGTTCGCCGCCGGGGCCGGCGTCCTCTACCTCTCCCGAGTCCTCGCGGTGCGCGGCCCCGGTCGGGTCGTCGCCGCGCTGGCGTTCATGCTGTCGCCGTACTTCCTCCAGTACGCCGGCCGCATCTCGGTCATCCTCCTCCCCTGGGCCGGCCTGCCGTGGATGATCGCCTTCGCCGTCCTCGCCCTGCGCCGCGGCGGCTGGCGGTACCCCGCGCTCTTCGCCCTCGTCGTCGCCGTCGTCAGCGGGATCAACGCCAGCTCGATCATCTACGTCGGCATCGCGCCGGTGCTGTGGCTGATCTATGCCGTCGCCATCGAGCGGGAGGCCACCTGGCGCCAGGCCGGCTGGACCGCGGTCAAGCTGGCCCTCCTCACCTTCTTCTGCTGTCTCTGGTGGATCGTCGGGCTGGAGATCGAGGCCGCCTACGGCGTCGACGTCCTCAAGTACACCGAGACCGTCCCGTCGACCAGCCAGACGTCGAGCGCGGCCGAGGTCATCCGCGGCCTCGGCTACTGGTACTTCTACGGCGGCGACCGCCTCGGCCCGTGGACGACATCGGCCGTCCTCTACACCCAGCAGCTCTGGCTGCTCGCCCTGTCCTATCTCGTGCCCGTCCTGGCCTTCCTGTCCGCCGTTTTCGTCCGCTGGCGGCACCGGGCGTACTTCGTCCTGCTCGTCGTCGTCGGCGTCGTCCTCTCCGTCGGTGCCCACCCGATCACCAGCCCGACGCCGTTCGGCGGCGTCCTCAAGACCTTCATGACCGACACGACGGCCGGCCTCGCCATGCGCTCGACCGACCGGGCGACCCCGCTGGTCGTCCTCGGCCTGGCCATGCTGCTCGGCGCCGGCGTCACCGCCCTGTGGGCCCGGCTGCCCCGGATCGGGCTCGTCACCGGGCTGGTCGTCGCCGCCCTCGTCGTCGCCAACAACCCGGCCGTCTTCAACGGCGACGCCGAGGTCTCGAGCAGCTTCGTCCAGCCGGACAAGCTCCCCGCCTACCAGATGCAGGCCATCGACCACCTCAACGCCACCCATCCCGGGACCCGCGTCCTCGCCATCCCCGGCAACGACTTCGCGGCCGACCGCTGGGGCGACACCGTCGACACGCCCCAATCGGCCTACCTGACCCGGCCGTTCGTCACCCGCGAGCAGCAGATCATGGGCTCGATGGCCACCGCCGACACCCTCTACGCGCTCGACGAGCCGATGCAGACAAGCATCGTCAACTGGAACTCGCTCGCCCCGATGGCCCGGCTCATGAGCGCCGGCGACGTCCTCGTCGAGTACGACCAGGCCTACGAGCACTACGGCGTGCCGCAGTCCCAGCTCCTCGCCCTCGGCCTCTCGCCGACGCCGGCCGGATTGACCGACCCGGTCTCCTTCGGGCCGCCGACCCCGAACGTCTCGTCGATCGCCACCCTCGACGAGCAGGATCTCACCGCGCCGGCCAACCCGACCCCGACGTCGCCGCTCGTGACGTACACCGTGACGACACCGCGGGCGATCACCCGGGCCGAGTCGAACCAGGGCGCGGTGATCGTCGCCGGTGACGCCACCGGCCTCGAGAACCTCGCCGGCACCGGGCTGCTGAACGGCGACAGCGCCCTCTATTACGCCGGCACGCTCGACGGGAAGAAGTCCCAGCTGACGCAACTGCTCGGCGACGGCGCGACGTTGGCCGTAACCGACACCAACCGGAAGCAGGCCTTCCGCTGGGACACCCTGACGGCCAACTACGGCGAGACCGAGACGCCGAGCGACAACCCGGCGAAGACGACACTGAGCGACAGCCCGATCGAGCTGTTCCCGGCTGCGCCGAGCGACGCCCACACCATCGCCTCCTACGTCGGGGCGGTCGACGTCACCGCATCGTCCTACGGCAACACGATCTCGTACACCCCCGAGGACCGGGCGTACAGCGCCATCGACGACAACCTCGACACCGCCTGGGAGACCGGGACGTTCGTCGCCGACCCGTCCGGCCAGTGGTGGCAGGCCCACTTCGCCACGCCGGCGACCACCGACCACGTGACGCTCGTCCAACCGCAGACCGGGACACGGCGGCGATGGATCACCAAGGTCACGCTGACCTTCGACGGCGGCCACCCGGTGACCGAGTCGCTCGGCCCGTCGTCGCGGGCCGCCGGCGGCCAGGTCGTCTCGTTCCCCAGCCGGTCGTTCCACACCCTGCGCGTGACGATCGACGCCACCAACGACGACCACGCCTCGCCGGCCGCGGCCGTCGCCGTCGGCTTCGCCGAGGTCCAGGTGCCCGGCGAGCACGTCGTCGAGGTCGCCCAGATGCCCGGCGACCTCCTCCAGAAGGCCGGCACGGCGTCCATCGGCAACCGGCTCACCCTCTCGATGACCCGCCAGCGGATCACGCCGTTCCCGCCCCGGTCCGACCCCGAGACGAACATCGCCCGGACGTTCACGCTGCCGACCGCCCGGACCTTCACCCTGTCCGGCACCGCCGGCGTCTCCAACCTGATCCCCGACGACCAGATCGACCGGCTCGTCGGCCTCGCCGGCTCGACAGGCAGCGGCACCGTCGCCTACTCCAGCGCCCGCCTGCCCGGCAGCCTCGTCTCCGGTGCCGCCGCGGCCATCGACGGCAACCCGGCCACCGCCTGGCAACCCGGTTTCGGCGGTACCCACCAGGTCGGCGACTGGCTGCAGTACAACCTCGACCGGCCGCTGACGTTCACACACATGGACCTACAGGTGATCGCCGACGGCCGCCACTCCGTGCCGACCAGCATCCGCGTCACTGCCTCGACAGCCAACCAGAAGGCCTCGACCACCCGGACACTGACGCTGCCGGCCATCGCCGACAGCCGAACCGCCGGCGCCGTCACGACCGTCCCACTGTCGTTCCCCGCCCTCACCGGCCAGCGGATCACCGTGACCGTCACCGGTGCCCGGCTGGAGGACACGACAAACTATTACTCGGAGTCGCCGATCGCCTTGCCGCTCGGCCTCGCCGAGCTCGGCATCCCCGGTCTCGACGCCCCGGCGTTCCCGGCGACAGTGCCCGGCACCTGCCAGTCGAACCTGCTCCAGATCGACGGCCACCCGGTGACAGTCCGCGTCGTCGGCTCGACCGCCGCCGCGTTGGCCGGCGGGCAGCTGGCCATCGAGCCGTGCGGCGCCGACGCCGGCGGCATCACCCTCGCCGCCGGCACCCACGTCGTCGAGACGCAGGCCGCCCACCAGACAGCGCTCGTCGGCACAACCCGGACGGCCGGGACAGCTATCAACTGCCAGGCCGACGCCGACTGCGCCGGCTGGAACGTCAACCAGCTGACCCTCGACTCCGCGGCCGGCGGCGGCCCCGAGCCGACGACAACCGCGTCCGATACCGTCACCACCGGGAGCACCACGCCCGGCGCCGTCGGCCCGTCGAACCCGCCCGCGTCGCTGACCCCGCCGACCACCGGCCCGACGCCCAAGATCACGACGACCGGCCAGACGCCGACCGCCGAGCAGCTGCACGTCAGTCGGGCGACCACCCCGTTCGAGCTCGTCCTCGGCCAGAGCAACAACGCCGGCTGGCAGGCCGTCGCCCACCCCGCCGCCGGTGCGCCGGCCGGTGCCCGCTCGGTCGACCTCGGCCCGCCCGAGCTCGTCGACGGGTTCGCCAACGGCTGGCCGGTCACCCAGGCCGATCTGACCGCCCTCGGCGTCACCGGCCACGCCGCCGGCGGTGCCACCGGCTCCGACGGCGCGACCGCCGCGGGCCAGGGCTCGACCACCGCCGGTGACTTCACCGTCAGCCTCGTCTGGACCCCCCAGAAGAAGATCTGGATCGCCCTCGGCATCTCCGGTGTCGCCCTGCTCTTCTGTCTCCTCGTCGCCGTCCTGCCGGCTCGCTGGCGGCGTGCCCTCGTCCCGCGGCGCTGGCGCAAGAAGGACCCGAACGACAAGGACGGGAACGGGAGCGGGAGAGGCCGGAGCGGAAAGGACCTGAACAAGAAGGACGGGCATGAACCCGGGCCCCCGTCGCCGGGAGCCCCCGGCTCGTCACCGGACGCCAGCCTCCCGACACCGGGTGCAGAACCGGTCACCGCCGCGCCCGTTCCGGCATCCGCGGCCGCCGACGACTCCCCGCCGACGCGGTCGGTCCCGGCCGCCGGGGCCGATGCCGGCGGAGCCCTACCGGTCGGCTCCGTCCTGCCGTCGTTCCGCCCGCGGTCCGGCTCCGCTATCGCCTTCCCCGTCGGCGCCCTGCCACCGCCGGTGGAGGCCGGCGAGGATGCTCCGGTCATGCCGAGCGACGATGGCGCGGTCAAGGTCGAGACCGAGCCGGCCGCTGAAGGCGAGCCGGCCCGGCTTGCGGCAGAGACTGAAACCGAGGCGGAGACCGGCACTGGCGGCGTCGCCGGCTCCGATGACCACGGCCGGGACTTCGACGAGCCGGCGGAGCCACGGCTCGGGCTGCCGTTCGCCGTCCGCGGCCGTCGGCCGCCGTGGTGGGCGGTGGCGATCATCGCGGTCGTCACCGGCGCGGTCGCCGGGGTCATCTCCGCCCCGCTGGTCGGCCTGGCCGCCGGCGTGGCGGTGGCGATCGCCCTCGTCGTGCCGCAGGTACGGGCGGTCACGTCGATCGTGGCCGTCGGGCTGCTGGTCGCGGCCGGCGTGTTCGTCGTCCACGGGCAGGCCGTGCACGCGCTGCCGGAGAGCTCGGACTGGGCGTCGGCCTACGAGAGCGCCGGCGTGCTCGTCTGGATGGCGGTCGTCTTCCTCGGTGCCGATGCGGTCGTCGAGACGGCCCGCCAGAAGGCCCGGCGTCGCCGAGCCCGCCGGGAGCCGGGCTAGCGGCTCCGCTGCCGGCAGGCTTCGGACGCCAGCGCCTCGAGCGTGCTGCGGGCAGTGGCGTCCCAGGTGAACCAGAGCGCCCGTTCGAGCGCGGCTTTGCCGAGCGCGGTGCGGAGCTCGGCATCGATCAAGACCTCGACCAACGCCACCGCGACGCCGTCGATGCTGTCGTCGGTGAGCAGGCCGGTCCGGCCGTCGACGACGGCGTCGCGGTGACCGGAGATGTCGGTGGCGACGGCCGGCGTGCCACAAGCCGCGGCCTCGGTCAGCGTCATGCCCCAGCCCTCGCGGAGCGACGTCGACGCGACGACCCAGGCCTGCCGGTAGCAACGGACGAGGTCGTCGTCGGCCAGGTGGCCGGGCATGGCCAGCCAGTCGTCGGCCCCGTGGTGGTGGCGCAGGGCCTCGAGGGCCGGTCGCTCGTAGCCCTCGCCGACGATGACGGCGCGTAGCTCGGGCACCTTCTCCTTGGCCCGGACGAGCGACTCGATCAGCAGGTCGAACCGCTTCACCGGGACGAGCCGGCCGACGGCGAGGACGAGCGGCACCGGCGACCGCTCGGTCGCGTCCGGCGCGAACCGGGGCTCGATGCCCGGCGCGGCCACCGAGACGCGGTGCTCGGGCAGGCGGAGCATGTCGACGATCTCGCCGCGGGACGACTCGGACAGGGTGACGACCCGGCTACGCCGGTAGAGCGGCGGCGCCAACCGACGCTCGACGGTCTCGCCGGCCCGGGCCAGCCAGCCGGGCAGGACCATCCGCCACATCTCGGCGTGGACGTGGTGGAGGAAGACGATCCGCGGTCCCCGGCACCACAGCGGCGAGAAGAACGGCATGCCGTTCCAGATCTCGACCAGTCCCTCGTCGGGGTGTCGGCGGTGTCGGAGGCCGTCCCACGCCACCGACGGGAAGACCGCGTACCGCCCGGCCCGCCGGTCCGCCCGGTAGCCGTCCCGCTCGATGGACGCCGGCGCGGTTCGCACGGCCGACGTCCGGACGGTCACGTCGATACCGGCCTCGGCCCAGAGGGTGGCTATGCGGTGGGCATGCAGCTCGGAGCCACCGGCTTCGGGGTCGTCGAGGTCGCGCCAGGCGACGAAGTGGGCCCGGCGGAGCCCGGCGTCGGCGGCGATGGCGGCCAGGACGTCCCGGCCGCCCTGGGGGGCCATGGCCGGTGGGACGAGGATGTCGGGCGGGGAGCTCAGCGCCGACGGCGTGTCCGGCGCCTGGTCCGCTGTCTGTTCGCTCCACACCTTGGCCATCGCTCCGCCTATCTCGGTACATCCGCTGACGGGGATCCCGCCCGAGCGTACCTACCGCCCAGCGGAAAAGTTGCTTTTCGGTTACAGGCCGGCGTCCGTTTGTCGGGCTCGTTCTCCGGCTCGGCCGGTTGCGATCAGGTGGTGAACTGGCCCCCCGGACAGTCGGTCGATCCTGAAGAGTATCGGTTTTACCTTACGCTAGCCCGTCCGATGCCGGCGACGATGGACCAGCACGAAGCCGACGACGGTGGCGACGGCCAGCGTCGCTTGGACGGCCAAATCGGCCCGGGCGGTCGTCCGCGGCACGCCGTGGGCTGCGGTGACCGCCACGGTGGCGGCCACCGCGCCGACGACCAGGAGGCCGGTGATCCAGCGGCGGCCGATCGCCAGCAGGTACATCGTCAGGATCACCGTCACGCTCAGGCAGACCATGGCCAGGACCAACGGGAGGAAGGCCGACTCGGCCCCGAGGTACCGCGACGAGAAGACGACCGACAGGAGCAGGTGGGGGGCGGCCAGGGCGATGACGAGCAGGAGGAGGGCGGGGATGCCGAGGAGGAGGAACGTCACGGCGAGCTGCCGGAGGGCGTGGCCGCCCTCCCGCCACCGGATCGCCGCCTCCGGCAGCAGGTAGCCGCCGAGGACGACCGCCCCGAAGACGAGGGCCTTGCTGGCCACCGAGACGGCCGCGTAGGAACCGCTCATCGTCGGCGCCTCGCGACCGAGCACGATCACGTCGACGTTCTGCAACAGCGCGGTCATCGCCAGGGCGACGAAAGCGGTGACCAGGTCGGTGATCAGCACCCGTCGCTCGGCCCGGGCGGCCGCGTCCTGCGCCTCCGGGGCCACCCACCGCCGGCCCTCCGCCCTGGCCTCGGCTCCCCACACCCGGTCGGCCATGACCCGGGCGTGGATGGCCGTGACGACCTCCGCGACGAGGACGCCGGCCGCGGCGCCGGACGGCCCGGCCCCGGCGGCGACGAAGGCCAGCATGGCGACCGTCCGCACGCCGCCCTCGACCAGCAGGTTGACCGCCAGCGTCCGGTAGCTCCGGTGGGCCTGGAGCAGGCCACGGTCGATGCACAGCAGGATCCACACCCCACCGGCGATGAGGATGGCGTCGATCCCGGCGACGTCGTGTTGGTTGAGCAGTCGGGACAGCGGCCCGCCGACGGCGAGGACGGTCGCGGCGAAGACGACGAGCACCAGCGTCGCCCGCCGGTGCATCCGCCGGGCCCAGCGCTGCACGAGGTGGGCCGACCGGCCTTTCCAGCCGGTCACCCGCCGGACGACCGCGACGATGACCGCGGAGCCCGGCATCGAGACGATGAGGAACAGGCCGGTGAGGACGTTGAGCTCGCCGTAGCCCCGCGTGGTCAGGAGCCGGGCGAGCAGGACGGTGACGATGACGTTGGCGCCGTTCGCCACCAGCCCGGCGATGGCCAGCGGCCCGGCTTGGAGGAGCCCGGCCCGGACCGAATCGGCCGCGACGTCCCCGCCCGCGGCACCGGCGACGGACCGGTCGGCCGGGAGGACGAGCTCGCCGCCGAGCGCCGGCATGACCGAACTCGGCGCGAGCGACAGCGCACCGGGCACTCCCTCGACGGCCGCCTCCGCGGCTTCGACCGCGCCGATGTCGTGGCCGTCGGGGGGCGGAAGGTCGGACCGCGTGGTCACCCGGCCACCGTACCGACCGCCGACGGGCTGGCCGTGCGACCGCGACGCCGGCCGTCGCGGGCCGGACGCCCGGGTTCGTTGGCCTGGCCGGTCTGGCATGGCTGGCCCGGACGACGCAGGCCGGCACGGCATCGGGGCCGGCCCGGTGGTCGTGGGCGGTCGCCAGCTCGCAGTTGCCCAGCGTCCCGGACGGCACGACGAGCGGGCCGCGGCCCAGGTCGACGTCGGACCAGACCCAGGCGCCGGCCTGGAACGTCGGCTCGACGCCGAGGGCGGCGGTCATGAACGCGGCCGCGTACACCGGGTCGCGGCCGCGCAGCATCGCCGGCACGCCGGGCTGTTGGGGGATGACGACCATCGTCACGCCCCAGCCCCGCAGGGCTTGGCGGACGGCGGCCAACTGGGCCGGCGTACCCGACGGCGGCGTGGTCAGGCCGAAACCGAGCGACGTGAGCACCTCGAAGCCGGCCTTCTCCGGGCCGGCCCGGTTGGCGACCCCCTGCGGGCCGCCCCCGCCGGCCTGGGCGAACCCCATGCCGGCGACGGCCTGCCAGGCCATCGCCGACTGGATGCCCGAGAACGGAGCCGGGTAGGCCAGCAGCACCTGCCCGGGTGGCAGGGTCGGCGCCTCGGACGTGTACCACTGGGGCAGGGTCACCGGCCGGGCGGTGAACGGTAGCTTCGGGGCGACCACCCAGACGATCGGGACGAGGGCCACCGCGGCGACGGCCACCGCGGCCAGGATCGGCACGACCCGGCCGACCCTGGCTGGCCGGGCCGTCGTGGCTGGCCGGGCCGGACCCGTCGCCTCGGTACGCCCATGGGCTGGGATGCCGCCCGGTGAGGCCGCCGACGCAACTGCCGGTGCGGCGTGCCGCCCTCTCGGTCGCCGCGCCGGCCAGGTCGGCGAGACGTGGCGGGTCCGGTCGACGACGACGGCGAGCATGACGGCCAGGGCCAGGGTGGTCACGGCCATGAACCGCTGCTCGATGACGTTCACGAGCACCGGCTGGTGGCTGAAGATCTGCCACGGCACCCAGTGGTGCTTGCGGACGCCGAAGGAGAGGGCGGCGGTGACGACGGTGAGGGCGGCGAAGAACCAGAGGCGGCGGTCGCGACGCCAGACGACGAGCCCGGCGACAGCGACAGCGAGCAGCCCCCACCCGAGATAGCCGGCGGACGGCAGGGCTTTGCCGAAGTAGCCGCCGAGGTCGAGCAGGAAGCCCCCCTGCGTGGCGTAGCCGGGGTCGACGAACGAGCGCGGGGTGAGCCCGCCGATGATCGGGATGCCGGGCCAGATCTGGCCGGACAGGTGGGCCGGACCGGCCAGGGCGAACCAGAAGGGGTAGGCCAGGACGACGACGGCGAGGCCGATGGCCACCGCCAGACCGGGCGCGGCCCGCCGGGCCCGGCGGGCCAGATCGGCCCGGTCGGTGACGACCCGGTAGAGGACGAGCAGGACGACGCCGGCGACGGCCGACATGGCGGCGATGAGCAGGAGCTCGGTGCTGATGAAGAACTCGGCGACGATGAGGACGGCCAGGGCGATCCCGACCGGCACGGGCCGGCGGCGCTGGCGGACGAGCAGCTCGTCGAGGCAGCCGAGCATCAGCGGGAACAGGGCCAGCGACGTCGTCATCAGGTGGGCGAAGACGAGGCTGCTGATGACGAACGGCGAGAACCCGTAGAACAGGCCGCCGACGAAGGCGGCGGGGGCCCAGCGGGTCCAGCGCCGGAGGAGCCAGAACGCGCTGAGGCCGGAGAAGACGGGGGCGAGCGTCGACGCCACGTTGAGGGTGGCGACCGGGCCGAACAGCCAGGTGACCGGGGCCAACGGGACGCCGATGGCCAGCACGCTGGTGTTGGACAGCAGGTTGATACCGCCCGGGTGGAACAGGGCGGTCGAGTAGAACGGGTTGTGGCCGTGGGCGATGGCGTAGGCCGGCCACTCGAGGAACCACAAGAACAGCGCCGGGTCGCCGCAGCCGCAGGTGGCCGTGGCCGTCGGATGGGTCGACCAGACGTGCCACCAGAGCACCACGGACACGGCCAGGTAGACGAGGCCGGCCACGACGTACGGCGCCAGCCGGCGGCGTCGACTGGTCGGCCGGCGCCCGGTCGAACGGTGCCGGCCGGAGGGGGTCGTCGGATCAGGGTCGCCGTCGGGCGACGTCGGGCGGTTGACCGGCTCCAGGACGCCGGCGCCCCGGGCCACTACCCGGCGGGGACCCGGCGAGGCAGCACCGGCGCGTCCCGACCGGTCCCCCCGCTTCCCCCCGCGGCACCGCCCGACTGCACTTCGTGGTACTCCTCTTCGACGTTGACCGCCCAGATGTCGTGGTCGGCGCCGAGGATGTTCTCGACCGTCAGCATGGCGGTGTACATCGAGTGGTCCTGGTTGTTGTACTTGTGCATGCCGTTGCGGCCGACCGGGTGCACGTTGGGCGCGGCCTCGTCGAGGTACGTGGTGATGGTCTCGACGTTGGCCCGGTAGGCGAAGTCGTAGTACGGGTACGCCTTGGGCACCCGGACGACGTAGCCGGCCTCGACGTCGGCCGCCTGGACGAGGCCGAGGATCTCGAGCTCGCGCTTGCCCCGCTCGACGAGCTCGTCGTCACTGCTCGACCACAGCTCGTCGCCCTCGAAGACGAAGTACTCGAGGCCGAGGCAGGTCCGCCCCTCCTTGACCATGAACGGCGACCAGGAGCCGAAGTTCTGGATGCGCCCGACGGCGACCTCGGGGGCGTGGATGTAGATCCAGTTGTCCGGGAACCCCTTGGCCTCGGGCACGACGAGGGCGACGGTCAAGAAGTCCCGGTAGTGCAGGTCGTCGCCGGCCGCCCGCACGGCGGCGGGGGCCGGCGGGTCGATGGCCCGGACGAGGGCATTCATCGGCATCGACGAGATGACGTGCGAGGCCGCGCACGCGCCGGGTCGAGCCGTCGGCGGCGGCCAGGGTGACTGCGGTGGCCCGGCCGCCGTCGAGGTGGATGGCGGCGACCTTCGTCTCCATGAGGACCGTTCCGCCGCCCTTCTCGACCAGGTCCCGGCAGCGCTCCCACATCATCCCCGGCCCGTACTTGGGGTACTGGAACTCCTCGATGAGGCTGGTGATCTCCTTCTGGTTCCGTTTCGGCGCCAGCGCGTTCAGCACGGCCTTGCCGAGGTCGAGGTTCTTCACCCGCTGGGCGGCCCAGTCCGACGGCATGTCGCTGACCGGCACGCCCCAGACCCGTTCGGTGTAGGTCTTGAAGAAGGTGCGGTAGAGGCGCCAGCCGAACCGGGCGACCAGCCACCCCTCGTAGTTCGTCTGGTCCTTCGGCGGTCGGACCCGGGCCCACAGGTACGAGAGCCCGCAGAGGAGGGCCTCTTTGAGGCCCAGGTTCTTCAGGGCGTTCGCCGCCTTCAGCGGGTAGTCGTAGTACTTGCCCTTATAGAAGATCCGGCTCATCCGGGGCCGGAGCAGGAAGTCCTCGTCGGGCAGGATCTCGTGCCAGAGCGCCTCGACGGCCTCGACCTTGGTGAAGAAGCGGTGGCCGCCGATGTCGAACCGCCAGCCGTCCCGCTCGACGGTACGGCTGATGCCGCCGACGACGTCGTCGGCTTCGGCGACGACCGGGTGCCGACCGGCTTTGACCAGCTCGTAGGCGGCGGTCAGTCCAGCTGGTCCGGCGCCGACGATCACTACCGGGGCGTCATCCGGTCCTGCGTCCGCTGGCGTCGACATCTCCCCCTTCCGGCGCCCGGGACCCGTACTGGTCCGGAGCGAGGATAGCGGGTTCACGGCACCGAGAGGTTGAGGAAGGCGAGCAGCGCGTAACCGGCCAGGCCGGCGGCCGCGAGCACCAGGACGGACCGCTCGACCCGCCGCCCGGCGGTGAGCGACGCGGCCGCCACGACCAGCGGGAACGCCCCGAGGGCGTACCGCTCGAACGAGTCGAGGTTCGTCCCGGTGAGGGCGACGACGAGGACGACGGTGGCGAACGCGCCGTACGACGCGGGCAACCGCCACCAGCAGACGACGACGAGGGCGACGACGAGGACGACCCACGGCACGTGCAGGGCGGTGCCGAAATGGTGGTGGACGACGCCGGTGACGTCGTGGGCGAGCGTCCGGAAGGGGTCCGACAGCCCACCGTGGTGGCCGGCCTGGGTCTGGACGCGCAGCGGGAGCAGGCCGTCGCCGTACACGCCGGCCGACCAGGCCAGGAAGGCTCCGGCTCCGGCCACCGGGGCCAACGTGGCCACGACGGCCAGCGCCCGCTCCCCCGCCCCGGTCGCCCGCCACCGGCGGACGGCCTCGATCGCCACCGGCACGGCCAGCAGGACGCCGACCGGCCGGGTCAGGCCGGCCGCCGCGCCGAGGACGGCCGCCCAGAGCCACGCCGGGCCGGCGGCCCCGGCCGCTCCGGCCCAGCCCCGGCCGCTCCCCCGCCGGATGGCCAGGAAGCAGCCGACGGCGAGGACGAGCAGCAGGCCCTCGGCGTAGCCCATGACGAGCACGAAGGCCGGTGGGGCCAGCGAGAACAGCCAGACCGACCGGTCGGCCCAGCGCTGGTCGCCGGACTCGCGGACGACGAGGATCCGCAGGAGGGCGGTAGCGACGAGGGCGGACAGGTTGGCCACGACGACCAGGGCGACTCCGGCCGAGACGCCCGGCAGGTAGGCCAGGGCCCGCCCGACGAGCGGGAAGAGCGGGAAGAAACGGAGCGACTGGTGGCCGAGCGGTCCGTAGCCGACGCGGGCGATCGCCTCGTACCAGCCGGCGTCCCAGCCGAGCAGGCCCTGGTGGACCCGGGCGGCCGTCGCCGCGCTCGGGTGGTCCCGGTCGACGACGAGGTGGGCGAGGGCGAGGGCGCCGAGGACGACGAGCCGGGCGACGACCCACTGCGGCAGGACGGCGACGATCGCCCGCCCGGCCCGGGCGGCCCACCCCCTCGGCGCCGAGGGCCCGACGTCGGTCACTGGATGGCTACGGGGCGCCCGGTGGCGCGAACTGGGTCAGGCCCATCGGCTCGTAGTACTGCTGCGGGTTGCTGTTGACCCACTGGTGGCCGCCGTACCCCGGGGCCTGGAGCAGGTCGGCGGCGAGGATCTGGCACTTGTCGTTGAAGCCCTGGTACTGCGGGGCGGAGACGAGCCAGATGTCGTGGTCGTGGCCGGCCATCGCCTCGAGCTGCTTGGCGAACGGCGCCGGTTGGGAGGCCTCGGCCACGTTCTTGTAGTCGACCCAGTCGATGTAGACCGGCGGGGTCCCCCGCGGGTACGTCGTCTGGTCGTAGCCCTTCGACCCGGTCAATCGGTAGACGGCCGGGCCGAGCTGGTCGGGGCAGTAGGCGACGATGTCGCCCGGCTGGGCGTGAGCGGCCAGCGCGGCCGCCACCGCCGGGGCCTGCGTGCGCTGGGTCGTGACGTTCGGGATGCTCGCCGCCACCCCGGCGAGGGCGACGACCGCGACGACGACGGCCCGGAACCGGGCGTCGGCAAACGTCATCGTGCCGAGGGCGAGCAGGGCGAGCAGGGGGATGAAGACGACCGCGGCGTACCGGGCGGAGAACGCGCTCTGGCTCAGGATGCCGCCGGTGATCGCCGCGGCGAGGGTGACGAGGACCGCGAAGGCGAGCCCGCGTCCCTGCGGCCTCGTGCGTATGTCGAGGTCGATGTGCCAGCGGCCGCGGGCGGCGCCGAACAGGCCGAGGCCGGCGAGAGCGAAGTAGCCGAGGGCGAGCAGCCGGCCCTGGTTCGAGCCGGTCACCGCGTTCGACGCCTGGTTGTCGGTGAACCCGGTGATGGCGTTGATGATCGCCGCGTAGGTCGGCGTGCCGGCCCACGGCGTCCCGGTGTAGCGGGACTGGTAGAGGAACGTCGGCACCCACGGGGCGAAGGCGAGGCAGCCGACGACGACCGCGCCGAAGGCCCAGCGGGCGTTCGACCGCCACTCGGGCCGGCCGCGCCACAGCTGCCAGAGCAGCCACAGGCCCAACGAGCCGACGAGATAGAGCGCCCAGTACTGGGAGTACAGGAGGGCGGCGGTGACGACGGCCAGGGCGACGAGGTTGCCCGGTCGCGCCCGTTCGAGGGCCCGGCTGAGCGCCCACAGCCCGCAGGCGGTCAGGAACATGACCAGCGAGTACATGCGGGCTTCGGTGGCGTAGTAGACGGCGAACGGCGCGCTGGCGACGACGACGAGGAGGACCCAGGCCACCGACCGACCGCCGATCCGGCGGCCGACGATCCAGACGACCGGGAGGGTGGCGACGGAGAAGACACCGGAGAGCGAGCGGACGGCGATGTCGGAGTCGCCGAACGGCTTCATCCAGAAGTGCAGCAGGACGTAGTAGAGCGGCGGTGCGCCGTCCCGTTTCAGGTACGACGGGATCTCGTGGAGCGGCAGCCGGGCGATGTCGACGGTCAGCGCCTCGTCGAGCCAGAGCGCGGAGCGCGTCCAGAAGCGCAGGACGAGGCCGATGGCCACGACCGCGACCACGCCGATCTCGGCGGCGAGCAACCATCTCCCGCTGAGCACCGTCGGCCACGGCGCGGCAGCGCCGGTACCGTTCCCGTTTTCCCCCCGATCGCCTTCCCGGTCACCGCCCGGCACCGCCGGGTCGACGTCTCCGTAGGCGGGCCGGGCCTCCGTGGCCGATCCGTCCATGGCCACGCATGGTAGGCGACCGGTCAGGCGCAGACGTAGGATCGCGGCCCAGCAGGGGGCGGACCGGCGGGATGGCTGCGAACGAAGGGGGTCACGTGGCGAAGTACGTGGCGAAGCGGCTCGCTGCGCTGATCGTCATCCTCTTCTTCGTCACTCTCGGGACGTTCTTCCTGGTCCACCTGCTGCCCGGCCAGCCGGCGGTCACGATCCTCGGTCCGAACGCGAATGCGCACAACATCGCGGTCGTCAACCACCAGCTCGGCCTGGACAAGCCGCTGTGGCAGCAGTACTTCATCTGGCTCGGCCACGTCCTCCAAGGCGATCTCGGCCAGTCGTTCGTGACCCACCAGTCGGTCGTCAGCACGATCGCCAACGCCTTCCCGATCGACGTCGAGCTGATCGTCATCTCCCAGATCGTGGCCTTCGCGGTGGCCGTGCCGCTGGCCATCGCCGCGTCCCGCCGGCCGTACCGGGCGGTCGACACCGCGGCCACCGCCGGCACGTTCGCCCTGCTGGCCATGCCGCCGTTCATCGTCGCCCCGCTGCTCGTCCTCGTCTTCTCCGTCGACCTCCACGTCTTCCCCGGGCCGGCGTCGTACGTGCCGATCGGCGAGGACTTCTGGTCGAACGTCCACGCCATGCTGCTGCCGTCGATCGTCGTCGCGATCGGGTCGATCGTCCTGTACTACCGGCTGCTCCGCAACGACCTGATCTCGACGCTGCAGGAGGGCTTCATCACGATGGCCCGGTCGAAGGGGTTGAGCGAACGGCGCCTCCTCTACCGGCACGCGCTGCGGCCGTCGTCGGTGTCGTTGCTGGCGTCGGCCGGCATCAACATCGGCAGCCTGATCGCCGGCACGTTCGTCGTCGAGTTCCTGCTCCAGCTGCCCGGGCTCGGCTACGAGCTCGTCGTCGCCATCAACCAGGACGACTACCTCGTCGTCCAGGGCATCGTCCTCGTCATCGCGGTCGCGGTCGTCGTCCTCAACGTCCTCGTCGACTTCCTCTTCACCGTCGTCGACCCGAGGATCTCCCTTGACTGAGCTCGTCGCCGAGGAGGCGGCGGGCGGGGCGGCGGTGGCGGCGATGACGGCCGTCCCCCGACGACGGAAGAAGCTGGGCTGGTTCTTCTGGGTGTGCGTGGCGTGGATCGCCATCACCGTGCTGGCGGCGGTGCTGGCGAACGTGCTGCCGATCCAGAGCCCGACGGCGCAGTCGTCGCTCATCAACGCCGGGCCGAGCGCGGCCCACTGGTTCGGCACGGACGACCTCGGTCGGGACATCTTCAGCCGGGTCGTCTACGGGGCGCGGGTCTCGCTGGAGGTCGGGTTCGGGGCGATGGCGATCGCCCTGCTGCTCGGCGGCCCGCTCGGGCTGATCGCCGGCTACCGGCGGGGCGCGGTCGACGCGGTCGTCAACGCCGCGTCGTACGTCCTGCTGGCGTTCCCGGCGCTGGTGGCGGTCGTGGCGATCGTGACGTTCTGGGGCCACGAGCTGTGGAAGATCGTCGTCGTGATCGGCATCGCCGGCGCACCGCTGCTCTTCCGCATCGTCCGGGCGGCGACGTTGACGTACGCCGGTCGCGACTTCGTCACCGCGGCCCGGGCGCTCGGCGCGTCGGACCGGCGGGTGCTCACCCGTGAGCTGCTGCCGAACATCGCGCCGACGACGATCTCGTTCAGCCTGATCGGCGTGGCGACGGTGATCGTCCTCGAAGGCACGCTGGCGTTCCTCGGCCTGTCGATCCCGCCACCGACGCCGTCATGGGGCAACATGCTCAACGAGAGCCTCCAGGGCCTGAACAACGTCCCCGGCCAGAGCAACCCGTGGCTCGTCCTCTTCCCGGCGTTGGCGATGTTCCTCTTCCTGCTGGCGATCAACCTGGTCGGCGACCGGCTGCGCCAGCACTTCGACGTGACGGGACCGGCGGCATGACCAGCTCCTCGGCCGACGACCGGGAGCTCCCACTGCTGGAGGTGCGCGACGTCCGGACGTCGTTCACGACCGACCAGGGCGAGCTGCGGGCGGTCGACGGCGTCTCGTTCTCCCTGGCCCGCGGCCGGACGCTGGGCATCGTCGGCGAGTCCGGCTCCGGCAAGACGGTCCTGTCGAGGACGGTGATGGGGCTGCTCCGGGGCGACGGCGTGCGGCAGTCGGGGTCGGTGCGGTTCGAGGGCCGGGAGATCATGGGGGCCTCGCCGAAGCTGCTCCGGTCGCTGTGGGGTGCCCACATCGCCATGGTCTTCCAGGACTCGACCGCGTCGCTGAACCCGGTCGTACGGGTCGGCCGGCAGATCACCGAGTCGCTCCGCCTGCACCTCGAGATGGACCGGGCGGACGCGAAGGCGACGGCGATCGCGCTGCTCGCCCAGGTCGGCATCCCGGCGCCGGAGCGCCGGTACGGCAGCTACCCGGGCGAGCTGTCGGGCGGCATGCGCCAGCGGGTGGCGGTCGCCATCGCCATCGCCTGCGCGCCACGGCTACTGCTGGCCGACGAGCCGACGACCGGGCTCGACGTCACGGTGCAGGCCCAGATCCTCGACCTGTTGACCGCGTTGGGAGCCGATCGGCGCATGGCGATGGTCCTCGTCTCGCACGACCTCGGCGTCGTGGCGACGCGGGCGGACGAGATCCTCGTCATGTACGCCGGCCGAGTGGTCGAGCAAGCACCGACGCGGACGCTGTTCGCGTCGACCGCGATGCCGTACACGGCGGCGCTGCTCGGCTCGACGCCCCGGCTGGCCGATCCGAGCCACACCCGGCTGGCGGCCATCGAGGGCCGTCCGCCCGACCCGGTCAACCGGCCCGCTGGCTGCCCGTTCGCCCCGCGCTGCCCGTATGTCCAGGACCTGTGCCGCCGGGAGGCGCCGCCGCTGGTGGAGGCCGAGACGCCGGGCCACCGGTACGCGTGCTGGTTCCCGCTCGGCTTCCGGCGCGGGCCGGCGCCGGTGGAGGTGACGCGATGACGGACCTCCTCACGGTCCGTGGCCTCCGGGTCGAGTACGGCCGCGGCCGCCGCCAGGTCCAGGCGGTGTCCGGCATCGACCTCGACGTCCGGGCGGGCGAGACGCTCGGTCTGGTCGGCGAGTCGGGCTGCGGGAAGTCGAGACGCGGCGCGGGCGATCGTCCAGGTCGAGCGGACGGCGGCCGGCTCGGTGGTCTTCGACGGCGTCGACCTCACCGCGCTGCGACGACGGCGACGGCGCGAGGCCCGGATGGCGATGCAGATGGTCTTCCAGGACCCGGTCTCCTCGCTCAACCCGCGCCGCCGGGTGCGCGACATCGTCGCGGAGCCGCTCGACATCTGGCGCCGCGGCACGCGGGCGGAACGGGACGACGCCGTGGCGACGATGCTCGAGGCCGTCGGGCTCGACCCGGCGGTGGCCGGCGGGCGGCGGCCGAGCGAGTTCTCGGGCGGCCAGTGCCAGCGCATCAGCATCGCCCGGGCGCTCGTGATGGAGCCGAAGCTGCTCGTCTGCGACGAGATCGTCTCCGCCCTCGACGTCTCCGTCCAGGCGCAGATCCTCAATCTGCTCGAGGACCTCAAGGCCCGCTACGGCCTGAGCGTCCTCTTCATCGCCCACGACCTGGCCGTGGTCAAGAACGTCAGCGACCGCGTCGCGGTCATGTACCTCGGCACGGTCTGCGAGGTCGCACCGGCCGACGCGCTCTACCGGCGGCCGGCCCATCACTACACGGCCGCGCTCGTCGGCTCGGCCGTCGACCCGGACCCGGACGCGCCGCGGGCGACGCCGCTGGGCGGTGAGCCGCCGAGCCCGATCGATCCGCCGTCGGGCTGCCGGTTCCGCACCCGCTGCCCCCGAGCCGAGGCGCGCTGCGCGGCCGAGGTGCCGGTGCTGCGAGAGGTCGCGCCGGGCCAGGCGGTCGCCTGCCACTTCCCCCTCGCCAGTCCGCCCCTTGTCGGTCCGCCCCTTGTCGGTCCGCCTCCCGGCCGGCCGGCCGGGCCGCCAGCCGGCTGACTACCCCTCGGTGCCAGCTTCGGCGACCGCTTCAGCGACGGGGGCCGCCTCGGGGGCGGCTTCGGCGACAACCTCGGCGCCAGCTTCGGGAGCCGCTTCGGTCACCGTCTCGGGAGCCGCTTCGGTGGCGGCTTCGGCGACAACCTCGGGAGCCGCGGCCGGCTCGTCGGGGGCCACAGCCGGCTCATCGGGGGCCGCGGCCGGCTCAGCCGACTCGGCCGCCGGGACCGGGCTCCCGTCGACGGCGGCGTCCGCCTCGCCGCCGGCCGGAGTGACCGCCTCGGCGACGTAGTCGGCCCAGGCCGCCTGGGCCTCGGTCTCCGGAGTGAACTCGCCACCCTCGGCGTAGTCGTAGCCGATGTAGTTGCCCTCTTCGTCGTAGGCGTGCTCGCCGAAGGCCTCGCGGTACTCCTCGGAGACCTCACCGCCCTCCGCGGCCTGCTTGATCGACAGGCTGATGCGGCGCCGCTGGAGGTCGATGTCGATGATCTTGACCCACAGCTCCTCGCCGGGGGTGACGACCTGCTCGGGCAGGTCGACGTGGTGGGCAGCCATCTCGGAGATGTGGACGAGGCCCTCGATGCCGTCGCCGACCTGGACGAAAGCCCCGAACGGCACGAGCTTGGTGATCCGGCCGTAGACGAGCTGGCCGACCTGGTGGCTGTCGGCGAACTCCTGCCACGGGTCGGTCTGGGTGGCCTTGAGCGAGAGGCTGATCCGCTCCTTGTCGAGGTCGACGTCGAGCACCTCGACCTCGATCTCGTCGCCGACCGTGACCACCGAGGACGGGTGGTCGACGTGCTTCCAGGAGAGCTCGGAGACGTGGACGAGGCCGTCCATGCCGCCGAGGTCGACGAAGGCACCGAAGTTGACGACCGACGAGACGACGCCGCGGCGCCGCTCGCCGGGCTTGAGGTTGGCGAGGAAGTCGCCGCGCTGCTCCTTCTGGGCCTCCTCGAGCC
Source organism: uncultured Actinomycetota bacterium (assembly GCA_963745595.1). GTDB lineage: Bacteria > Actinomycetota > Acidimicrobiia > Acidimicrobiales > RAAP-2 > DASZUK01. Next base: position 53,328 of record CAVUYB010000011.1, read on the forward strand.
ACGCCCGGCGGGACAGGACGACGTTGTTGCGGTTCCGGTCGAGCTCGATGATCTTGGCCTCGATGACCCGGCCGACGTACGGCTGGAGCTCGCGGACCCGGCGCAGCTCGACGAGCGACGCGGGCAGGAAGCCGCGGAGGCCGATGTCGACGATCAGGCCGCCCTTGACGACCTCGATCACCGGGCCCTTGACCATCTCGTCCGCTTCCTTGAGCTTCTCGATCGTCGACCATGCCCGCTCGTACTGGGCCCGCTTCTTCGAGAGGACGAGCCGGCCTTCCTTGTCCTCCTTCTGCAGGACGAGCGCTTCGACGTGGTCGCCGAGGCTGACGATCTCTTCGGGGTGGACGTCGTTGCGGATCGACAGCTCGCGGGCCGGGATGACGCCCTCGGACTTGAAGCCGATGTCGAGCAGCACCTCGTCGCGGTCGATCTTGACGACCGTGCCCTCGACGACGTCGCCGTCGTCGAACTCGACGATCGTGCCGGCCATGACGTCTTCGAGCGGCTGGCCGGCGAGATCGTCCTCGACGACGGCCCGGGGAACGTAGTTGCCGTTCTCGTCGAACGTGCCCATCGCCTCGTCGGAAAGGAGGACGGCGGAGAAGGAATCAGGCATTCGTACTGCTCTCTTTCGTGCTGTCACCTCCCCAGCGGGAAGCGGCGATCGCGTCGGGATCCCATAGACGACAGGGTGTTGCCCCACCACCGACGCCGGCAAGGCCCGGAAAGGCTACCACCGGGGCCTCGCCGGCCGCTCAGCTGCCTTTGGCGTCGGCCCAGGAGCTGCCCCAGGCAGTCGAGACCTCGAGCGGCACGGAGAGGTCGGCCGCGCCGGTCAACGCCTGCTCGGTCAGCGCGGCGACCGCGTCGTCCTCGCCGGCCCGGACGTCGACGATCACCTCGTCGTGGATCTGCAGGACGAGCCGGCTGGCCAGGCCACCGTCCTCCAGCGCCCGGTCGAGCCGGACGAGCGCCACCTTGAACAGGTCGGCCGCCAGCCCCTGGATCCCGGCGTTCATGGCCTGGCGCTCGGCCGCCTGGCGGACCCGGTAGTTGCGATCGGACAGCTCCGGCAGCGGACGCTTGCGGCCGAGCGCGGTCCGCGTGTAGCCGCGGGCCCGGGCGTCGGCGACGGTCTGCTCCATGTAGGCGTGGACCTCCGGGAAGCCGCCGAAGTACCGGTCCATGATCTCGTTGGCCTCGTCGACGCTCGTCGCCAGCCGGCGGGCGAGCCCGAACGCCTCCATGCCGTAGATCAGCCCGTACGAGACCATCTTCGCCCGGTCCCGCTGGACGCGGGTGACGTCGTCGGGCGCGAGGCCGTAGATGCCGGACGCGACGGTCCGGTGGATGTCTGCGCCGGACGTGAACGCGGCGACGAGCCCGGGGTCGCCGGACAGGTGGGCGAGCACCCGCAGCTCGACCTGGTCGTAGTCGGCGACGAGGAACCGGCAGCCCTCGGCCGGCACGAACGCCCGCCGGAACTGCTGGCCGGTCTCGGTCCGCGTCGGGATGTTGTGCAGGTTCGGCCGCTCCGACGACAGCCGGCCGGTCCGGGCGACGGTCTGGCGGAACGACGCGTGGATGCGGCCGTCGGCCGCGACCTCGGCCAGCAGGCTCTCGCCGTACGTCGAGCGGAGCTTCTCGACCTCGCGGTAGCGCAGGAGCGTGTCGACGATCGCATGGTCGTCGCGCAGCGACTCGAGCGTCGCCGCGTCGGTCGAGTACCCGGTCTTCGTCTTGCGGCCCGGGCGTGAGGCCGAGCTCGTCGTAGAGCACCGTCCGCAGCTGCGGCGTCGAGTTGACGTTGAACTCGTGGCCGGCGAGCTGGTGGATCTCGCCCATCAGCCGCTGGGTCTCGGTCACCAGGTTGTCGGCGATCCGCCGCAGCTCGACCGTGTCGACGCGGATGCCGACGACCTCCATCCGGGCCAGCACGCGGACGAGCGGGCGTCTCGACGTCGTCGTGGAGGTCCCGCATGCCCTCCTCGTCGAGCCGGGCCCGTTCGATCGGCACGAGCGCGGCCACCCGCAGCGCCTCGGTCGTCACCTCGCGGGCTTCCGCGGCGACCAGCTCGTCGGCCGCGACCTCGGCCGGCGGTTCGTCGTCCCCGTCGAGCCCGCCGAGCGCCAGCTGGCCGACGACCGCCCGGCCCTCCGCCGGACCGGACGGCGACCCGGCGCCGCCCACCGCGTCGAGGCTGTAGTCGCCGCTCGATGGGTCGATCAGGTACGCCGCGACCTTCGTGTCCATGACGAGCGACGTGCAGTCGACGCCGACCGGCAAGACGGACCGCAGCAGCTCCTTCACGTCGTGGCCGACGACCGGTGCCTGGCTGAGCGCGGCCGTCAACCCGGCGCGGACGTCCGGCTCCTCCAGCCGCGCCGGGTCGAGCCACACCGCCGACCGCGTCTCGCCGGCGACGGCCAGCGCGACGCCCTTCAGCGGCGAGCGGCCGGGCGTGCCCTCCCAGCGGCCGGCAACCGACAGGACCGCGTCCCCGGACAGCTCGCCGACCAGCCGCTCCAGCGCGGCGACCGCCCCGGTCGCGTCGGCCGGTCGCTCCGGGTCGAGTGGCTCGACCGTGACGATCACGTCCGGCAGGCCCTCGGGCACCCCCGGGGCGGCCCCGTCGGCCGCCGACGGGTCGCCCGCCGGTGCCTTCTTCCCACTCGTCGTCCCGCCCGATCGCGACGGACCGAAGCTGCCGTCGTCCAGCAGCGCCTGCATCCGCTGCCAGACGTTCTTCAGCTCGAGCGTCGCGAACGTCTCACGGGCCGCGTCGAGATCCCAGCCGCCGAGGCGCAGGTCGTCGACGGTGACGTCGAGCGGGACGTCGCGCACGAGCATCGTCACCGACGCGTTCGTCCGGGCCCTCGCCTCGTACGTCGCCAGGTTCTCCCGCAGCTTCGGCGACTGCTCGTCGAGGTGGGCGTAGACGCCGTCGAGGTCGCCGTAGGCGCTGATCAGCTTGGCCGCCGTCTTGTCCCCGACCCCCGGGACGCCGGGCAGGTTGTCGGACGTGTCGCCGCGCAGCGCGGCCAGCATCGGGTAGCGGTCCGGCGTCACGCCGGTCCGCTCGACGATGCCGGCGACGTCGTAGAGCGAGTAGTCGCTGACGCCGCGCCGGTTGTAGAGCACCTTGATGTACGGGTCCTCGACGAGCTGGAAGCAGTCGCGGTCGCCGGTGACGACGACGACCGGGCAGCCGCGGTCGCGGGCCTCCGTCGCCAGCGTCGCCAGGACGTCGTCGGCCTCGAACGTCGGCACCTCGACCACCGGCACGTTGAGCGCAGCGAGCACGTCGCGGATCATCCCGAACTGCGGCAGCAGGTCGTCCGGCGTCGCGGCGCGGCCGCCCTTGTAGTCCTCGACCATGTCGTCACGGAAGTTCCCGCCCCGCGGGTCGAACGCCACGGCCAGCGAGTCCGGCCGGTGCTCGCGGACGAGGTAGACGAGCATCGAGACGAAGCCGTGCACCGCGTTCGTCACGACGCCGGTCGACGTGACGAGGTCCGGCGGGAGGGCGAAGTACGCCCGGAAGGCCAGCGACATGCCGTCGAGCAGGAAGAGCGGGCCGCCGCTGCTCTCGCCGGATGCCCCGGTCCCGGCTGCCCCGGTCTCGGCTGTCCTGGCCGGCGTCACCTCACGGGGCCAGCTCGCCGTCGACGACCCGCTGGGCGACGTCGCGCATCCGCGACCGCGTCTGCATGGCCGTCCGCTGGACGAACGCGAACGCGTCCGGCTCCGACAGGCCGTGGCGGTCCATCAGGATGCCCTTCGCGTCGTCGACGACGCGGCGGGTGGCGATCTTGTCCTCGGCCTGTTCCCGGTCGCCACCATCGACGGGGAGCGCGGCGATCTCGTCCTCGATCGCCCACTCCTGGCGGCACCGCGACAGCACGTCGTCGATGGCCGGCAGCAGCTCCTCTCGCCGGAACGGCTTCACCAGGTACGCGGCCACGCCCGCGTCACGGGCGTCCTCGATCAGGTCCCGCTGGCTGAACGCGGTGAGGACGAGCACCGCGACCTTGTGGTTCGTCGTGATCTCGTGCGCGGCGCGGACGCCGTCCATCCCCGGCATCTTGATGTCGAGGATCGCCAGGTCCGGCTGGTGCTGCTCGACCAGCGTCACCGCCTCGTCGCCCCGGCCGGTCTCGCCGACGACGTCGAAGCCGGCCGACAGGAGGATCTCTTTCAGGTCGAGCCGGATGATCGCCTCGTCCTCGGCGATCACCACCCGCGTCGGCGTCCGTTCGGCCGTCGACGGGTCGCCCGCCGACGGATCGACCGCCCGCTCGGCGGCGGGCGCGTTGCCGTTCGTCGGCGGCGTCATCGACCGGTACCGACGTGCGTCAGCAGCTCGTCCTGGCGGTGCTGGAGGTCGTCGACCGCCGTCCCCATCGCCTCCCGGGCTCGCGTCGATCGCGTCGGCGTGCCGCTTGACCTCCGCGTACTCGTGCGCGGCCAGCGGCGTCTCCGACACGAGCGAGCGCAGCCGGGCCTCCTCGGCCTCGTCGGCGACGACGGCCAGCTGCTCGTCGAGGACGGCCAGCTCCTCCCGGGCTCGAACCAGCCTGGTGTGGACGTCCCGGATCCGCCGCTCGAGAAGGAACCGTTGCATGGATCGACGATTGTAGGCGCCCGTCGTCCGTTCTCCGCGCCCGGCGGGACCGGGCCGCCGGGTGCGGACCGAAGCCGCCGGTTCAGCCGCCGACATCGAACCGTTGTACCTGGTCAGCCAGGTCCGAAAGGGTCGTCGGGTCCGGGCGGACCCCGACGCCCGGCGCCGTTGGCAGCGTGACCCGGCCCCCGGCCACCGGGACGTACGGAACCGGGTTGTCGACGAGGTAGCCGGCCGGGTCGGACAGGTCGCCGGGCAGCGAGAACCCGGGCACCGCGGCCAGGACCGCGTTGGCCGTCCGGCCGAGCCCCGTCTCGAAGAACCCGCCGACGAACGCCGGCACGCCGGCCGCCCGGCACGCCTCGACGGCTCGGCGCGCCGCCAGCAGCCCGCCCAGCCGGGCCGGCTTCAGGCACGCCACCTCGCAGGCGCCGTAGCGGATCGCGTCGTCGACCCGCCGGATCGACGTCAACGACTCGTCGAGGGCGACCGGCGTCGCCAGTAGCCCGGCCAGCTCGGCGTGCCCGGGCAGGTCGCCCGGCGGCAGCGGCTGCTCGATGCAGGCGACGTCGAGCTCGTCGAGCGCGGTGAGGCGCCGGGCATCGTCGAGCGTGGCCGCCCCCCCACCGGCGTCTTCGCCACCGCCGGCGGGAAGCCGGTAGGCGCCGTTGGCATCGACCTGGATGACGAGGGTCGGGAAGGCCCGGCGAACCGCGGCGACCGGCGCGACGTCCCAACCCGGCTCGATCTTGAGCCGGACGCGGGCGAAGCCGCCGTCGACCAGCCGGCCGACGTCGTCCACCAAGGCGCCGACGTCCCGGTCGGGCGGGATGCCGACGACCGCGCCGGCCGCGACGCCGGCCGCCCGGACGTCGGCGGGCACGCCGAGCCGGTCGGCCAGCGACTGCCCGACCGTCCGCAGCTCCGCGTCGAGGACGGCCATCTCCAGCGCGGCCGCGGCCATCCGGCTCGTCGGCGTGGCGTCGAAGAGGTGGGCAACGACCGCGGCCGGCGGCAGCTCGCCGTCGCGGGCCCGGGCCGCGGTCGCCAACCGAGCGGCACCACGCTCGACGAGGGCCCGCCAGACCGCGTCGAGCGGTGGGTCGACACTCGTCCCTTCGGCCAGTGCGCCGCACTCCCCCCAGCCGTCGGCCCCGTCGGCGATCACGCGCACGAGGACGACCGGCCGGGCCCGGTGCGTGCCGGCCGACGTCCCGACCGGCCGGCGGAGCACCAGACCGAGCCGCCACAGCTCGAGCCCCTCGTACTTCACCGCGTCGCCTGACCTGTCACGGTGTCGTCGTCCGTCACGGGGTCATCGTGTCATCTAGGCTGGCGTTCCGGCCCGGATGGCGGAATCGGCAGACGCGGAGGCCTCAAAAGCCTTTGCCCGCAAGGGCGTGCGGGTTCAAGTCCCGCTCCGGGCACGGCGCTTTTCTGGTGTTTTCCCTGGCCACGCCGGCTTCCCGGTGTTGATCGTGGGCCCTCGGTCGGCGAATCGTCTCCAGCAATCGAAGGGGACAGATCGGTAGCCTCTCACCGTGCCGATCCCGCCGACCGGCAACTTCACGATCATGGAGGCCGTCGCGACGATGGTCACGGCCCTCGTCGTCATCGGCGGTGCCGTCGTCGGAGTCCGGTACGGCCGCAAGGCGCTCAACCTCACGGTGGGGGCCACCGCCTACCGCCACGACAGGTACAAGACGCCCTTCATGCTCGTTGTCCGCCCCACGATCAGTAGCGCGGGGGTGCTCCCAGTCAGGTTGGAGCAGGTGGCCGTCGTTGTCCGGGTGTTCGAAGTCCTTCGTGCCGACACAGGAGGCCTCGAGAGCGGGGAGTACTACCCGGGCGATGAGAGCCTGTTCATGGGCGTGTCCATCCGGGGCAGTGAAACCAAGGGCACGGTCGAGTCGTTCGACGCTGCCGACGAGCGCGGGTAAGCCGAGACGCCCTCGGGGGTTTCGACCGTCTCGGCGGTGACCCGGAGGGTGACGAGTTGGACAGCGCCAGACGTCGTCAGGCCTACCTCGAAGACAGGGCTCGAGAGCAGCGACATCAGCGCCGACAGGCTCTGGACTTCCTCTGCTTGGGGACGCGACGAGCACGTCGAGGTAACGGGCCACCTCCACCGGGGCAACGGCGTGCTGACGAACAACGAGGTGAGAATCACTGCGAGAGCCTGTCCCGAGACGTACTCGCCCTGGATCTGCGAACAGCTGCCCACGGGCCAGACCGGGACCAGGCAGTCGGCGGAGATCGCGATTCTCACCCTGGACCGGGTACGACGACTCCGGGACGTACGAACTACCTGTACGATCGAGTAGGCGCTTGGACTCTCTCAAGCTCACCGACCGTTCATCACCTTCGACGCCAGCCGATGCGAAGTCCATCAGGGTCGCGGCGGACACGCGACGCGCAATCGCCGGACATGGTATCAAGTCCCGCTCCGGGCACGGTGTTGGCGCACCCCGTCGGTAGTCTTTGGTGCATGACCGACGGTGTCGTCATCTTCGACGGCGACGACACGCTGTGGGAGACGGAGATCCTCTACGACGAGGCTCGGGACGACGCGGCGGCCCTGGTGGCGACCACCGGCATCGACCGGGAATCGTTCGTCGACCTTCAGCGACAGATCGACGTCCGCAACGTCGCCCGGCTCGGGCTCACGAAGGAACGCTTTCCGACGTCCAGCGTCGAGGCCTACCGGGAGCTGGCCGGACGGCGCGGCGACGTCGCCTCCGACACGATCGCCGAACGAGGTCTTCCGGGCGTCGGCATCGGTCTTCCAACGACCCGCCCCGCTGGTCGACGGCGCCGCCGAGGTGCTCGACCAGCTGCGCCGGCGCCACGACCTCGCGCTGCTCACCAAGGGTGACCCGGCCGTCCAGCGACGGCGGATCGCCCAGAGCGGGCTCGAGCCGTTCTTCCGGCTGGTCGACGTGGTCGAGGAGAAGGACGCCACGTCGTTCCACCGAGTCCTCGGGAACCTGGACGCCGCGGCGTCGGACGCGTGGTCGGTCGGCAACAGCGTCCGGTCCGACATCTCGCCGGCCCTGGCAGCCGGGATGCATGCGGTGTGGGTCGATGCCTACGTGTGGGCGCACGAACGAGCCGACCGCCGGTCGATCGAGCACCCCGACCTACGGGTGGCGGCGAACCTCCGACAGGTGCCGTCGCTCATCGACGCGGCGATCGTGCAGCCACGCCCGGGAGGCCTGACGTTGGCCCGGACACCGACGATCGACCGGACGACGTCGGGCATCTCGTTCGTCGACATCCTCTTCGCGCTGGCGGTCGGCGAGGTGCTCGCCCCACTGGTGCCGTGGGCCGCCAACCATGCGAAGCACTCCCTCCCGGCACCGATCGTGTGGAACCTCGCGGTCGCGCTCGTTCTGATCCTGACGAGCTTCATCGGCTACCACAACAGCCAGAACCGCCCCCTGTTCACCGTCCGCTTCGTCAACGTCAGCCTGTGCAAGTTCGCGCTCGACATCCTGACGGTGATCGTCTACTTCCTGTTCGCGTCCTACGCGGCCGTGTCCCCCGCCCAGACCCAGACGCTCCTGCTTCTCGTCGTGCTCGTCTTCGGCCTCTACCTGTTGTGGGACACCGCCAGCTGGTACGAGAAGAAGCGGTCGATCTACCGAACAGCGTGGACGAAGGCCGCCGCCGATCCGGACCGGCCGGACGTCGTCGATGGCGCGTGGACGGCGTTCGACTACCGGCGAGTGGTGCCGACCGGTGTCGGCCTGCTGGCCATCGGCGGTCTGTACGCCTGGTCGCTGCAGCAGCGGACGCCGCTCCCGCCGCACGACGTCATCACCGTCAACGTGCTGGTGATCGTGGTCCTCTTGGCCTACCGGATCGCCAAGGACAACATCCCCGACCGCACGTCCAGCCGACGGATAGCCATTAGGCAGCCGACCGCTCCCCTGCTCGAAAATCTCCGCCGCGGACGCGTGCTCCACGACGGCGTGTCGGTGTCGAGTTCGCAAGCTGGTCTCGCACGACGCCTCTCCCGCATCGGTCGCAAACGTCTTCTTGACCGCTCTCCGATCTCGATCAGACGACTCGGTGTAGACCATGCCGCCGGAGGTCACCTTCAGCCGGTAGGTCCGATGGCGTCGATGCAGCATTACGGATCGACGATGCCATCGCCGTAGGGCATCCGGCACCTGTCAGCGCCGGACGGCCGTAGAGACGAGGGCGTTCCGACGTCCACCTCCCCCTCGTTCGTCGCCAGCCGAGCCGAGCAATCGAAGGGGTTGGCCACCGCGTCGAGGTCGACGAGAAGATGATATCACTGTCAGGTCGGTCCTCGCCGCGGACGACGCTGCCGAATACTCGGACGTTCGACGCATCGCGCAGCGACCAAGATCGCTGCTCGATGCTCAGCCAAGCGCTTGCCCAGCGAGGACCGGGAGGCGTCACCAGCCCGCTGACGGGTAGAGCCAGGCCGTGCCATCCAAGGGAAACGGAGTCGCTACCGCCGGTACCGGGCAGGCGCGGCCGAAAAAGCGGTTCACCGGACTTCGCCCACGCCGGCGTCCCGACGACCGAGCAGGTGGCGGAAGAGAAGGTGCTCGGCAAGCCGGGCAAGCCGCTCAACCAGCGCAACCCGTTCACCATCGGGCTGACCGGCGCGGTCGGGGTCATCGTCGCCTACCTCCTCTTCCGGACGCTGGCCGACATCGGGTCGATCCTGGAGCTGATCGGGGTCTCCCTCTTCCTCGCCATGGGTCTGAACCCGGCGGTGGTGTGGCTGACCAACCGCGGGTTTGCCCGCTGGGCGGCCGTCGTCGTCGTCCTGCTGGTCGTCGTGGCGTTCGTCGGGGCCGTCGTCGCCGCGGCCATCGGGCCGGTGAGCCGCGAGGTGCACGAGCTGCAGGTCAACTTCCCGAAATGGCGACGGCAGGTGGACGACGGTCAGGGATGGCTCGGCCATCTCGTCAAGCAGTTCCACCTGCAGAGCCAGCTGACCTCGAGCAAGTTGTCGAAGACGATCAGCCCGTCCACGGTGGCCGGCGGCGTCGTCGGGGCCGGCAAGATCGTCCTGTCGGCCGTCAGCGCGGTCGTGGTCGTCTGCGTGCTGACGATCTACTTCCTGGCCATCCTGCCGGCGGTCCGCGTGTTCTGGCTGCGGTTGATGCCGGCGTCCCGGCGGATGCGGGTGGCGGCGATCAGTGACGAGGTCACGTCCCGAGTCGGCGGCTTCGTCCTCGGCAACCTGTTGACGTCCATCGTCGCCGGGTTCGGCACCTGGGTGTGGCTGACGATCTTCGGTGTGCCGTACCCGCTGCTCCTGGCCCTCCTGGTGGCCCTGCTCGACCTGATCCCTCTCGTCGGGTCGACCATCGCCGGCATCGTCGTGTCGCTGGTCGCCCTGACCGTCAGCCTGCCGGTGGCCATCGGCACGTTGGCGTTCTACATCGGGTACCGGTTCTTCGAGGACTACCTACTGACGCCCCGGGTGATGCGGCACACGGTCCGCATCTCGCCGGGGCTCACGATCATCGCCACGCTGATCGGCGGCGTTCTCCTCGGCCTCATCGGTGCGCTCATCGCCATCCCGGTGGCCGTGGGCATCCACCTAGTGCTCGAGGAGGTCGCCTACCCGAGCCTCGACCGCCGCTGAACGCTCAAGCGGCGGACCGCTCCCGTTCGGCCGGGCGGGAGACGTCGACGAGCTCGACCGGCCGCAGTTGGCCGGCCCGGAACCGGCCCCACGTCGCCAGCAGGTACGGGCTGGCGGCGACGGTCAGGACGAGCCGGGCACGAGGATCGGGGTCGAAATCGAAAACAGGCCGCATCGGGTCATTCTGGACGGTCGCCGGGCCGGAGCGGGGGATCCTTCCGGCCATGATCCGGCCGACGATCACCCGAGCGACGTCAGCCAGCTGTCGATGGTGCCCGGTTCGATCGACAACCCGATCGCCAGGCCGAACTGGACCGCGGCAGCGAGGCCGAGGGCGATCCACTCGCCCCGTGACGGCCGCTCCGGCATGGCGGTCAGTGACAGCAGGCCGAGGAGGACGAGCGCCTCCTCCCAGCTGAACGGGACGCCGATCCACCGGATGACGACGATCGTCAGCACCGGCAGCAGCGCCGCGAGCGCCGACCGCGGCCGGCGGCGAAGGAGGACGGCGGCGGAGACGAGCAGCAACGGCGTCCGGGCCGCGTCAATGGCCGCTGTGCGGGCGGCCTGGCCGAGCGCGTAGAGGACGCCACCGGGGAACTGGCCGATGCCGGGGTACGCGTACGTCAGGCTGGCCGACCACGACCCGGTGAACCGCCACTCGAGGAAGACCCATCCGGCCATGCCGGCGAGCGTCGGGAAGAGGACGACGAGCAGCGTCGCCCGGTTCCGGGCCGGCTGGTGCGGCCGGTGGCGGCCCATGAGCAGCGCGGCGGCGCCGGCGGTCAGGGCGATGATGCCGGCCGCGGGGTCGCAGAGCGTGGCGGCGCCGAACGACAGGCCGGCGATGAAACCGCTCTCCGTCGACTGGTTGAAGACGAAGTCGAGCAGGCCGGTGAGGGCGATCGACAACAGGACGATCGACAGGAACGCGGCGAAGTCCTGCGTGGCGACGTACCAGAAGACCGGCGTCGCCGAAGACCGCGGCGACGAAGAGGGCGGCGGCGGGCAGCCGGTACGAGCGGAGCACGAGCCGCTCCAGGCTGATCTGCACGGCGATGCCGGCGAGCAGCCCGCCGGCGACGCCGAGCGCGGTCGGGTTGCGCAGCACCGCGGCGACGCCGACGGGCAGCGGCGGGTACGCGTACGCCATCCAGCCGAGCTGGCGCGAGCCCCAGTGGACGAGCGAGCCCTGGTGGTGGAGGAACGCGTTGGCCGGCGAGTCGACGCCGTGCGCCGCGGCGAGCACGCCGACGGCGACGAACGGGACCGCCAGCGCGAGGCGGAGCGTCCAGCGGTCGATGCCGCGGGCCGGCCAGCGCTCGCGGCGCCAGTTACGGAAGGTCGGAACTTCGAGGGTCGTCGCCAGTGAGGCCATGGACCGTCTTCTCCCAGTAGTGCGGCTTCACGATCAGCTGCCAGAGCGCCTTGTACGACGCGACGCGAGTGCAGCAGCCAGTAGAGCGGGTTGGCGAGCGCCCAGACCGCCATGCCGGTACCGGCCGCGTTTGAAGACGCCCATCATCGACACGTAGATCATGAGCGCGTTGCCGATGATGAACGACGCCAGGCCCATCCACAGCACGGGGCCGGGGAAGATCTTGCTCAGCGTCGCCGGGCTGAAGATCAGCGAGACGATGAAGAGGACGTAGAGCGGCGGGAGCAGCAGGAACACGATCGGCGTCCCGCCGACGAGCAGGGCGAAGCCGAGAGCCTTGGAGAGCCCGGCCGCCGGACGAGCTCGATCGGGTGGCGGGGGTGCACGAGCGTCGTCTGCAGGTACCCCTTGATCCACCGCGACCGCTGGCGGATCCAGTTCCCCGTAGCCCGGTTGGCCTCTTCGTACGTCGTGAGTCGATGACGCCGACGGTCTAACCGAGCGCGGACGCGCGGATGCCGAGATCGGCGTCCTCGGTGACGTTGAACGGGTCCCAGCCACCGAGCTTGCGCAGGGCCTCGGTACGGAAGTGGTTGGACGTACCGCCGAGCGGTATCGGCAGCTGCAGCGCCTCGAGCCCGGGCAGCATGTAGTCGAACCAGAACGAGTACTCGAGCGTGAACATCCGGGTGAGCGATGTTCTCCTCGACGTTGAAGTAGTTGAGGGCCGCCTGCACGCAGACCTGGTGCTCGTCGCCCCGGCGGAATGCCACAACCGCCGTCTTCAGCTGGTCGGGGTCCGGTTGGTCCTCCGCGTCGTAGATCACCAGGAAGTCGCCCCGGGCAAGGAACAGCCCGACGTTGCACGCCTTCGGCTTGGTCTGCGGGCTGGCCCGGCGGCACCGTGATGATCGTGATGGTCTCGCGGCGGGTGGGCGGCCTTGGCCGCCTCGAGCGTCTCGTCGTCGTCGGCCTCGAGCAGCAGCAGGATCTCGAGCTTCTCGGTCGGGTAGTCGAGCCGGCCGAGGTTGTCGATCAGCGGGCCGACCACGTTCGCCTCGTGGTACAGCCGGCACGAGGATCGTGTAGAGCGGCAGGTCGGTGTCGTCGAGGGCGGCGATCTCCGCCGGGGTGACCGACTCGACGGCCTCGTAGCGCGAGCCGATCATGCACGTGACGAACTTGAAGACGACGGAGACGAGGAAGCCGACGCCGACCGTGGCGGAGAGGACGACCGCGGTGCCGATCGGCGCGAGGACGAGGGCGGCAACGAGCCCGGCCAGGAGCACGACGATGGCGATCCGCTGGGACCGGGTGAGCACCTGGTACGCGGAGCGGTCGCGGTCGCGGCGCCACAGGCCGAGCGCGGCCTCCTCGAGCATCTCGTCGGCGAAGTACCGGCCGACGGCGCGGCGGATGTCCCACTCGCTCGTCGCGGCCGGGACAACCGGCGCGCCGACGATCGACCCGATCGTCCGCAGCCGCTCCGGCGTCGGGCGCAACGCGGTGGCGACGACGATCCGGCCGTCGCCTTGGACGCGGACCGGGAACCAGAGCTCCGCGACGAGCCGTCGCGGGTCGACGCCCTTCAGCAGCGCCGGGTCGACCGGTTCGGCCGTCAGGTCGACGAACGCGCAGTCCCACATCTCGGACAGCACGCGGTAGAGGTCGATCCGGCGCACCAGCCCCGCCGCCACGAGGATGCTGCCCAGCATCGACCCGGTCTCGCGCTGCCGGTCCAGCGCCCAGTCGACATCCTGTTCGCTCACCAACCCACGGTCCACCAGTTCCGCGCCCAGTGGCCGGGGGTTGTGAGCGGCCGCCACCGCACTCACTGCCAGGCAGTATCCCACCAGCGACCGGGCCCGGTGGGTGACCCCGGGAACGTCGATCCGATGACTTCGCAGTAATGCGACGGGCGCCGCGGGCCCGTGACACACTGGGGCGTCGTGTTGGTGTTCACCTTCCCCGGACAGGGGTCGCAGCGGTCGGGGATGGGCCGGGCCTGGGTCGACCACCCCTCGTGGGAGGTGGTCGACGAGGCGTCGGCCGCGGCCGGCCGCGACCTCGAGCAGCTCCTGCTCGACGCCCCGATGGAGGAGCTCACGCACGACGGCCAACGCCCAGCTGGCCACCTTCGTCCAGAGCCTGGTGGTCCTCGACGCGGTCGAGCGGCTCGGCCTCTCCCCCGCCGCCTGCGCCGGCCACAGCCTCGGCGAGTACACGGCCCTGGTGGCCAGCGGCGCGCGTCTCCTTCGCCGACGGGGTCCACCTGGTGGTCGCCCGGGGCGAGGCCATGGCCCGGGCCGGCGAGGACGCTCCCGGGACGATGGCCGCCCTGCTCGGCATCGTCCGACGACGACGCCGAGGCGGCCTGCCAGCGGGCCGAGGGCGACGTCTGGGTGGCCAACTACAACGCGCCCGGGCCAGGTGGTGGTCGCCGGCGACGTCCGAGGCGGTGGCGACCGTCTCGGTGATCGCCCGCGAGCTCGGCGCCCGCAAGGTCATGCCCATCCCGGTGTCCGGCGCCTTCCACACGCCGCTCATGGCCGGCGGCCCGGTCCGCACTGCGCAAGGCGCTCGGCGACGCGGTCTTCCTGGCCCCCGAGGTCCCGGTCGTCGCCAACGTCGACGCCCGGGTCCACGACGACCCGACCGAGTGGCCGGGTCTGCTCTCGGCCCAGCTGTGCAGCCCGGTCCGCTGGCGCCAGACGCTCGAGACGCTGGCCGGCCTCGGCGCGACCGACGCTGGTCGAGCTCGGCCCCGGCGGCGTGCTGACCGGCCTGGCCCGGCGCGTCGTGCCCGAGCTGACCGCGCGCTGTCGGTGGCCAAGCCCGACGACCTCGACACGCTGATGGACGCGGTCGCCAGCGCCGGCCCGGACGCCTGGCGCGCCGAGCCGCACGCCCACCAGGGCGAGCACCTCTACATGTCCGAGCGGGTCGTGGTCAGCCCGGCGGCGGGCATCTTCGCCCCGGAGCAGTCGCTGGCCGCGCCGGGGACCGGCCTGCTGCCGGGCACCGGCGCGCACCCGACGCCGACGGCGCCCCAGCGGCGGTCGGCGTCGGCGACCTGGTCGGGCCGGGTCGGCGTCACCGAGGTCCGCACGCCGTTCGCCGGCGAGGTCGTCCGCTGGCTGTCGGTCGCCGGCGAGCGGGTCCAGGAGGGCCAGCCGCTGGTGTGGCTGCGGGTCCCCGGGGACGGGCGGTGACGGCGCCGGCGGACGGCGGCCGACGACCAGCCGGGCTCCCGGGTCGTGCTCGTCACCGGCGGCTCCCGGGGCATCGGCGCCGCCTGCGTGGCGTGGTTCCTCGCCCACGGCGACCGGGTCGCCGTCACCTACCGGGGGATCCCGCCGGCGGTGCCGGACGCCGCGGCGGGCGACCGCCGGACGCCCGCGAGGCGGCCGACCGCTTCCTCGGCCGTCCGCTGCGACGTCACCGACCCGGCCCAGGTCGACGCGGCCTTCGCCGCCGTCGAGGCAGCACTGGGGCCCGGTCGAGGTGCTGGTCGCCAACGCCGGGATCACCCGGGACACGCTGGTGCTGCGCATGGGCGAGGAGGCCTGGCACGAGGTCATCGACACCAACCTCACCGGCTGCGTACCGGGTGGCGCAAGCGGGCGGTGGCCAAGATGCTGCGGCTCCACCGGGGCCGGATCGTCTTCATCTCGTCGGTCGGCGCCTTCGTCGGCCTGCCCGGCCAGGCCAACTACGCGGCGTCCAAGGCCGGCCTGGTCGGCATGGCCCGGGCCCTGGCCCGCGAGGTGGCCAGCCGGCCGATCACCGTCAACGTGGTGGCTCCGGGCGTGGTGGCCACCGATATGATCGCGGCGCTCGGCGACGAACGGTTCGAGCAGCTCCGGGCGCATGGTCCCGTTGGGGCGGACGGCCGACGCCCGACGAGGTGGCCGACGCCGTCGGCTTCCTGGCCTCCGACGGCGCCGGCTACATCACCGGGGCCGTCCTGCCGGTCGACGGCGGCCTGGGCATGGGTCTGTGAGCCGTAACGACGATCGCGCGAACCGACACGACGACAAGGAGCAGACCAAGTGGACAGCGACGCAGCGTTCGAGAAGTTCCGCGAGTGCGCCGTCGAGGTGCTGCAGGTGCCGGCGGACAAGGTCACCAAGGAGGCCCGCTTCGCCGACGACCTCGACGCCGACAGCCTCGACCTCGTCGAGCTCGTCATGGCGCTCGAGGAGGCGTTCGACATCACCGTCGAGGAGACCGAGCTCGAGGACATCGAGACCGTCGGCCAGGCGTTCGACCTGATCTCCGCCAAGCTCTGATGCTGCTCGGCGTCGGGCCCGACGGGCCCGTCCGCGGCCGCCGGGTCGCCGTCACCGGCCTCGGCGCGGTCACCTGCTGCGGCCTCGGCGTCGACGCCCTCTGGGACGGGCTGCTCGCGCCCGACGATCGACCGGCGAGCGCCGGGTCACCGGACTTCGACGCCGACCGACTACTTCGGCCCCAAGGAGGCCCGTCGGGTCGACCGCTTCGCCCAGTTCAGCGTGGCCGCGGCCGACGATGGCCCTGACCGACGCCGGCGATCTCGGCGCCGATCCCGACCGCGTCCGGCGTGATCTTCGCCACCGGGGTCGGCGGCTTCGACACCCTGGCCGAGCAGGTCACCGTCTACAACGAGCAGGGCGCCCGCCGGGTCTCGCCGTTCCTCGTGCCCATGATGATGGCCAACGCCGGGCCGGCCCACATCTCGATGCGGGCCGGCTGGCACGGACCGTCGGAGAACGTCGTGCACCGCCTGCGCGGCCGGCACCCACGTCGGTCGGCAGCCGCCGCCCGCCTGGTGGCCATCGGGTCGCTGCGACGTGGCCATCGGCGGCGGGGCCGAGGCCTCCTTCCACCCGGTCGCCGTCGCCGCCTTCGCCAACATGACCGCCCTGTCGACGTCGGGCGATCTCCCGCCCCTTCGACGTCCGCCGCGACGGCTTCGTGATGACCGAGGGCGCCGCGCGCCCTCGTGCTCGAGGAGTGGGACCGGGCCGTGGCCCGGGGCGCCCACATCTACGCCGAGATCGCCGGCGGCGGCCAGCACCGCCGACGCCCACCACATCACCGCCCCCGCCCCCGACGGCGCCGGTGCGGTCGCCTGCATGGAGCTGGCGCTGGTCGACGCCCAGCTCGCAGCCGGCGCGACATCGCGCCACATCAACGCCCACGGCACCTCGACGCCGCTCAACGACCTGGCCGAGGCCCGGGCCATCAACAAGGTCTTCGGCGAGCCGGGCCCGTCGGTCACCTCGACCAAGGGCGTGACCGGCCACGGCCTCGGCGCGGCCGGCGCCATCGAGGCGGTCGCCTCGGTCCTCGACCATCGACCGCCGCCTGCATCCCGCCCACCGTACGGCTGCGAGCAGCTCGACCCCGAGATCCACCTCGACGTCGTGCAGGGCGAGGCCCGGGCCTGGGAGCCGGGCCCGGTGCTCTCCAACTCGTTCGGCTTCGGCGGCCACAACGGCTGCCTGATCATCCGTGCCCCCCGCCGACTGACCCGCCCGGGCGCTTCCTCCGGGCTCACACAGCTGAGGTCGTCGCAGTTAGTCCTGCAGGACTGCCCACGCCTGTTCCGTGGGGCTCTATGCTGACTGGCCGATCACAATTACAAAGGAAGGACGTCGCGGGGGGTCCAGTGAGTCAATTTCACGTTAGTCAGATCGAAACCCATATTCGGGAGCACTACGCCGACGAGTATTGGGTCGGAACTATTGATGACGTCAATAATCTGTCGCGTCTTCTAGCCCTGCACTCAGTGAACCTCGTACTCGGCGACGCCGACGATGACGGTCAACGGATCGTAGAGATCACTGATGGTACCGGTGATCGAGGGATCGACGCTGTTGGCGTAGATCAGGCTACGAAGCTCATCGTTCTCGTACAGTCCAAATGGCGTCAGAATGGCACGGGCTCGCTCAGCCTTGCGGAGGTCCTCAAGTTTCTCGACGGCGTTCGGGCTCTCCTAGGCATGAGGACCGACGAACAGCCCTTTCATGCGTTGGAGAAGACGCGTGCCGTCGTTCGCACACTGCTAAAGACCCCCGGTGCGCGAATCCGGCTCGTCACCGCAACGACTGGATCCGATCCGCTTGCAGGGGAGGTCGAACGTCCGATTATCGAACTCATGGAGCAGCTCAACGATCTCGAAGGAACGGAACCGCTGGCTATGCACTCGCATCTAGGCCAAGCTTCTTTCTTCAACTCACTTACGAAGGCCACTCGTCCAGCGGTCGACCTTGAGATCCAGATGCAGGACTCGGGTCGAGCTTCGGAGCCATTGAGGGTATTCTACGGGCGAGTGAGCGCTGCTGAAATCGCGGGCTGGTTCGCTAACCACGGAACTGACCTATTCGCTGAGAATATTCGGGTCGTTATTCCTCGATCAGACATCAACCAGGGTATCCTCGATACTATTCGCGAGGAGCCTGACAGATTTGGCTATTATAACAATGGAATCACGATTCTAGCGTCATCGGTCGAGCTCGGTCCTGGTGGCGCGCTAAACCGTGACGTTGGGTACTTCAAGTTGACGAATGCCAGCATTGTGAACGGTGCACAGACGGTCTCTACCCTCGGACGCGTTCTCGGTAGTGGGTTTGAACCAAACCTTGGCGCAGCATTTGTTCTGGTAAGGGTCATCGAGGTGCCGCCCGAAGAGGAGGACCTTGCTCGCCGGATTACGCGGTTCGCGAATACGCAGAACGAGGTCTCGAGTCAGGATTTTGCCTTCCTCGACGAACAGCAGCACCGGCTCGCCAAGGAACTTCGCGTACTTGGCCACGAGTACATCCTCCGGTCGGGCGAGGTTCCACGATCTGACGATCGGACGAAAGTGATCGACGTGCGAGAAGCGGCTGTCGCTCTCGCTTGCGCAAGCCAAAATCTGTCACATGCGGTCACCGCAAAGCGTGAAGTATCTCGGCTCTTCTCTGACCCGTCGATCTATCCGGCGCTCTTCAACGACAACACGGAATCGCTACGCCTCCTCCGCAGCACGCAGGTCACGCGCAGGGTGGATCAGCTGCTCGACGAGATCCTAAAGTCTACGGATGGCGTCGAGGCAGGCGTCGCGGTACATGGCCGACAGCGTCGTCGCCCACATCGTCTTGCGACAGATTGGCGATACCACTTTGAAGGATCCTGAGGTGAACTTCGATACCGTACTGGCGGCGCTCCCAACGGAGGTTCGCTTCGCTTTGGACAGACTCGTGGAAGTCTTCCCTGAAGAATTCGTATCCGGGAAATGCCTTCAAGAACCAGGGCCGGTGTATCGATCTCGTCGCGAGCGCCGGCCTAAGCAGCTAGCCGAACGCCTTGCCCTGACCCAGCCGTCGTCTCCTGCGTCATGTGTCGGATCGGTGATCTTACGTTGCCGCGCAGTACCAGCAGTGCAGCTATAATGCAGGCATGCCAGTCGCGGTGACCGTGCGTAACGTGCCAGAACAGGTCAGGGACGAACTCGCCGCTCGCGCGGCGAAGAGCGGGCGTTCACTCCAGGAGTACCTGCTCGGACAGCTCGTCGACATGGCCAGTCATCCGACGATGGAAGAGGTCATCGCCCGGGCCCGTACGCGAGTCCGGCAGACCGGGACCGTTCTGGATGTGGACTCCATCCTGGCCGCCCGTGACGCCGATCGTCGTTGACAGCTCGGCGCTCGTCGCCTTCGTCACCGACAGTGGCCCGGCGGGTTCCTGGGTGACGGCCACCGTCGGCGGTAACCAGCTGGTGGCCCCTCACCTCGCCCTCTTCGAGGCGGCCAACGCTCTTCGTCGTCTCGCCTTGTCCGGGCTGATCGATGGCTCCGAGGCGGCTCTCGCCCACGCTGAGCTGTTGACGATGCCGATTGCTCTGTGGCCCTACGAACCTCTGGCCGAGCGGTCCTGGGAGCTCCGCCACACCGTCACCGCCTACGACGCGGCGTACGTCGCGCTGGCCGAGCTGCTGGAGACGTCGCTCGTCACGCTCGACCGCCGGCTTGCCGGGGCGTCCGGCCCACGGTGCCCGATCGAAACGCTCAGCTGACCGAGTCGACGGCTGCCCGCAGCTCGCCGACGAACGCCGGCCGCCGCCTCGGGCCCGCCGCCGTCGAGCAGCCGGCGCACCAGCGCCGAGCCGACGATCACCCCGTCGGCCACCCGGCACACCTCGGCGGCCTGTTCCGGCGTCGAGACACCCACGCCGACCAGGACCGGCGTGTCGGTGATCGGCGGCGCACGGCGTCGACGACGCGGGACGCGTGCCGAGCGAGCGTCGGTCCGCTCGCCGGTCACGCCCATGCGGGCCGACCGCGTAGACGAAGCCGCGGGCTCGCCGGCAGATCGCCGCCACCCGGTCGTCCGGCGTCGACGGCGCGACCAGCAGCACCGTCTCGACGCCCGCGTCGTCGGCCTCCGCCGCCCACGGCCCGAGCTCCTCGAGCGGCAGGTCCGGCACGATCGCCCCGCCGACGCCGGCCTCGGCCAGCGACCGGGCCATCCGCCGGTGGCCGGCCCGGAAGACCAGGTTGTAGTAGGTCATCACCGCCAGCGGCACGCCGACCTCGGCGCGGCCGCGACGCCGTCGATCACCGCCTGCGGCGTCGTCCCGCGCCCGAGGGCCCGGACCGAGGCCTCCTGGATGACCGGGCCGTCCATCATCGGGTCCGAGAACGGGATGCCGACCTCGACCGCGTCGGCGCCGGCCGCCACGACGGCCTGCGACGACCTCGACCCAGTCGTCGTCATGCCCGCCCGTCACGTAGGGGACGAGCAGCTTGCGCCCGCCGTCGCCGCGCCGCCCGGCGAGCGTCGCGCTCTCGATGCGCCGCTCGCCGTCAGCCGCCGCAGGCGGTCGCGCACCTGGGCGACGTCCTTGTCGCCGCGGCCGGACAGGGTGACGAGCACGGTCGAGCCCGGCCGGCACCGCGCTCGCCCGGCCTCCCGGACGACCCAGGCGAGGGCGTGGGCGGACTCGAGGGCCGGGATGATCCCCTCGGTCGCCGGCGAGCAGCTGGAAGGCCCGAGCACCTCGTCGTCGTCGGCCTGCTCGTAGCTCGGCCCGGCCGATCGCCGCCAGGTAGGCGTGCTCGGGCCCGATGCCGGGGTAGTCGAGCCCGGCCGAGATCGAGTGGGCCTCGAGGATCTGGCCGTCCTCGTCCTGGAGGAGCTGCGACCGCATGCCGTGCAGGACGCCCGGGACGCCGCTGCCGATCGCCGCGCCGCCGGCCGCCTCGACGCCGACGAGCCGCGCCGCGGTGTCGACGAAGCCGGCGAACGTGCCCGCGGCGTTCGAGCCGCCGCCGACGCAGGCGACGACGACGTCGGGGTCGCGACCGCCGAGCAGGACGCCGGCACTGCTCGCGGGCCTCGTCGCCGACGACCCGCTGGAACTCGCGCACCATGTACGGGAACGGGTGCGGGCCCATCACCGAGCCGAGGCAGTAGTGGGTGTCGTCGACGCGTGGCCACCCAGTCGCGCAGCGCCTCGTTGACCGCGTCCTTGAGCGTCCGGCTGCCGGAGCGGACCGGCCGGACCTCGGCGCCGAGCAGCTCCATGCGGAAGACGTTGAGCGCCTGGCGCTGCGTGTCGACCTCGCCCATGTAGACGACGCACTCGAGCCCGAACAGCGCGGCCGCGGTGGCGGTGGCGACGCCGTGCTGGCCGGCGCCGGTCTCGGCGATCAGCCGGCTCTTGCCCATCCGCTCCGTCGAGCAGCGCCTGGCCGAGCACGTTGTTGATCTTGTGCGAGCCGGTGTGGGCGAGGTCCTCGCGCTTCAGCAGCACCCGGACGCCGAGCTGCTCGGAGAGCCGCCGGCACTCGGTGACCGGCGTCGGCCGGCCGCCGTAGTCGCGGAGCAGCGTCGTCGAGCTCGGTCCGGAACGCCGGGTCGGCCCAGGCGTCGGCGAACGCCCGCTCGAGCTCCAGGCACGCCGGCACGAGCGACTCGGGCACGAAGCGGCCACCGAACTCGCCGAAGCGGCCGTCCGCTCCCGGTCCCCCATCGCCGTCATCCGTCCATCCAGTCGTACGGCACGTCGCCCGGTGCCTACCGGCTCCACCACCTGGCGCACCGCGCGTCCGGCCGCCGGTCGCCAGAGGGTCGCCGGCCTCGTCGTCGGTTGGCCGGGTGCTCGGCCGCCACCTCGGCCGCGGCCCGGCGGGCGTCGGCGACGAACTCGCGCAGCTTCTGCGGGTCCTTGCGGCCGGGCGCGGCCTCGACGCCGGTGGCGACGTCGACGCCGAAGGGGTGCAGGTGCCGGATGGCCTCGCCGACGTTGTCCGGGTGCAGCCCGCCGGAGACGATCAGCCGGTTCGGGTCGACGACGCCCTCGCCGAGCCGCCAGTCGAAGACCTCGCCGGACCCGGGGTTCGGGCCGTCGATCAGCAGGTAGTCGGCGCCGAACTCGTCGAACCGGTCGATCGTCCGGTCGCCGGCCGGGAAGGCCTTGATGGCGCGACGACACCCGCTCGCGCACCCACCGGGTGTCCTCGGCGCGTCTCGTGGCCGTGCAGCTGGACCGCGCCGAGACCCGATCTGGTTGGCGATCTCGACCACCCGTCTCGGCGCGTCGTCGCGGAAGACCCCGACGGTCAGGACCTCCGGGGGGCAGCCGCTTGACGATGTCGCCGACGACGGCCGGCGAGATCTGCCGGGGCGACGGGGCGAAGATGAAGCCGAGCGCGTCGGCCCCGAGGCCGACGGCCAGCAGCGCGTCGGCCTCCGACGGTGATGCCGCAGATCTTGACGAACCTCATCGCCCCGCGCCGACCCGCCGGGCCACCGGATGCCCGGCCAGCGCGGCGACCGCGGCCGCCCGGTCCTCGGCCCGGACGAGCGTCTCGCCGACCAGCACGGCCTGGTAGCCGGCGCCGGGCCAGCCGGGCCGCGTCCTGCCGGGCCCCGGATGCCCGATTCGGCCACCGCGCACGACGTCGTCCGGGATCGCCGCGGCGACCCGCTCGGCCCGCTCGCTGTCGACCTCGAAGGTGCGCCAGGTCCCGCTGGTTGACGCCGACGAGCGTGGCCCCGAGCGGCCAGCGCCCGGTCGAGCTCCGGCTCGTCGTGGACCTCGACCAGCGCGTCGAGGCCGACGCTCGGCCGCGAGGCCGGCGAAGTCGGCGAGCTCGCGCGTCGCTCGAGCGCGGCGACGATCAGCAGGACCGCGTCGGCCCCCATCAGCCGGGCGTCGTAGACGTCGGCGACGCTCACGGTGAAGTCCTTGCGCAGCACCGGCAGGCCGACGGCCGCCCGGGCGGCGAGCAGGTCGGCCGGCGAGCCGCCGAAGTACTCGCGGTCGGTCAGGACGGACAGGCACGTCGCGCCGCCGGCCGCGTACTCGGTGGCCACGCTCGACCGGGTCGAGGTCCGGGGCGAGATCGGCCCTTCGACGGCGAGCGGCGCTTGACCTCGGCGATGACCGCCACCCCGCCCGTCGCCGCAGCGGCCAGCGCGGCCGCGAACCCCCGGGCCGGCGGCCGGTCGGCCGCGGCGAGCCGCAGGCCGGCGACGTCCCGGTCGTCCGCGGCGGCGGCCTCCGGTGGGCCGCGACGATCTCCGTCAGGTACGTCGACATGGTCGTCCCAGCGTAGCGGCGAGGCCCGTCAGGCCAGAGGCAACGGCGCCACCCGGCCGACCACCGACGGGTCGCCGACGGCGGACCGCGGTGCCGTGGTCGACCGACCGGTGGACGTACGCCGAGCCCGGCGACCGCACCGATCCCGGGGCACCAGGCCGCCGACGTCACCGTGCCGACCACCTTCTCGCCGCCGCTGGCGACCGTGAGGTCGGCCCCGACCAGCCCGCCGGGCTCGCGTCCTCGGGGCATCCGAGCACGATCCCGCACAGCCGGCGGGCCACCCGGTTGCCCCGGGCGTCGAGCCGGGCGACCAGCTCCTGGCCGGTGTAGCAGCCCTTGGTGAAGCTGACCGTCCGCTCGACCAGGCCGGCCTCGGCGGCGATGGTCCGGCCGTCGAGCTCGCGCCCCATGGCCGGGATGCCGGCCTCGATCCGGCACGGCCTCCCACGCCTCGTCGCCGACACCACCGGAGCTCGTCGGGCCGGCGACGACCGGACTCGGCACCGGGGCCGAGCAGGTCGATCCCGGCCACGCCGTTCCAGGCGAACGGCAACACGAGGCCGTCGCGCCCCGGCGACCGGCGGGACGTCGGCGCCGCCCGGGGCCCCCGGAGGGCGACCGCACGACCAGTCGAGCGGCTCGATGTCCAGCTTCGAGCGCAGCTTGAACCGGGCCAGCCGGGCCACCACCGCGTCGCCGAAGCCGCCGTCGACGTCGACGACGAACCGCGTCGTCGGCGACCCGCGATCACCCGGACCAGGGCCGTCGAGCTTGCCGTCGGGCTCCAGCACGAGGGCGTCGACGGCCGCGCCGACGGCCAGCGCCGCCGAGGTCCTGGCTGCACTGGCCCTGGAGGTACGCCGACGGCGTCCGGGACCGGCCACCGACAGGACGTCACGGTCGAGCCGGTAGGCGCCGCAGCCGTCCCGCAGGGCCCGGTAGTCGGCCTCGCGCGCGTCACGCGTGTCACGTCGGCCCGCTCGCGGCGCCGCCGCCATCCGGCGGGCCGCGGCGACCGCGGCCAGCAGCGCGGCCGCCTTGTGCGCGCACTCCTCGTCCTCGGTCGCCGGGTCGCTGTCGGCCACGATGCCCGCCCCGGCCTGGACCGACGCCCGACCGTCGGGGCCGACGACCATCGTCCGGATGGCGATGGCCGTGTCGAGGTTCCCGGAGAAGTCGAGGTAGCCGACGACGCCGCCGTAGATGCCCCGCTTGGTCGGCTCGAGCTCGTCGATGATCTCCATGGCCCGCACCTTCGGCGCGCCCGACAGGGTGCCCGCCGGCAGCGTGGCCCGGAGCACGTCGATCGGGCCGCGGCCGTCGGCGCAGCTGGCCCGGTCACCTGCGAGGTCAGGTGCATGATGTGGCTGTACCGCTCGACGGTCATGAGCTCGTCGACCGTGCTCGGTGCCGAACGTCACCACCCGGCCGACGTCGTTGCGGGCCAGGTCGACCAGCATGACGTGCTCGGCCACCTCCTTCGGGTCCTCCGAGCAGCTCGCCCGGCCAGCCGCCGGTCCTCGCTCGTCGGTCGCGCCCCGCGGCCGCGAGCCGGCGATCGGCCGCGAGATGACGACGCCGTCGCGCAGCCGCACCATCGGCTCGGGCGACGACCCGACCACCGTCACCTCGCGGGAAGCGCAGGAAGTACAGGTACGGGCTCGGGTTGAGCAGTCGCAGCGCCCGGTAGACGTCGAACGGCTCGGCGTCGAGCGTCGAGGTCGAACCGCTGCGACAGGACGACCTGGAAGACGTCGCCGGCCTCGATGTGCTCCTTGGCCACCGCCACCGCGGCCTCGGTACGCCGCGCTCGACATCGTCCGCGACCGCTCGGCCGGGCCCGGGCGCCGGGTCGAGCACGGCCACCGGGCCGGACGGCCGCCGCGGCAGCAGTCCACGGCCAGCTGCTCCAGCCGCTCGCCGGCCGCCCGGTACGCGCGTCGTCGAGCTCGGCCGGCGATCCACCCGTCGTCGACCACCACGTTGTCGACCAGGACGAGCCGCTGGCGCCAGTGGTCGAACGCCGCCAGCTGGCCGATGACCACCAGCGCGGCGTCCGGGTAGCCGAGGTCGTCCGGCGGCACGTCGGGCAGGTGCTCGACCTCGCGGACGACGTCGTAGCCCGAGGTAGCCGACGACGCCACCGTGGAGCGGCGGCAGGTCCGGCCAGCGACCGGCGACCGGAAGGTCGCGAGCAGCCGCTTCCAGCGCGGCCAGCACGCCCCGCGCCGTCACCGGTCGGCACCGGCAGCGGGCCGGTCGCCGTCACGTCGCGGCCCCGGGCGACCAGCGTCGGCCAGCGGCGCCCGGCCGACGAAGCGAGTACCGGCCCCACCGCTCGCCGCCCTCGACCGACTCGAGCAGGAAGCCCGGTCCGTCGCCGACGACGTTGGCGAACGCGGCCACCGGGGTCAGCGTGTCGGCGACGATCTCGCCCCACACCGGCACGATGCGGTGCTCGGCGGCCAGGTCGGCGAACTCGGCCGGGCTCGGGCGGAGGCGCAGCCCGGAGGCGTCGCGACCTCGGTCACCCTTCCGGCGGTCGGGCCGGTGGCCGCCGGCACTCCCGGTCCCCGGCCGAGCGTCCGGTAGAAGCACGACCAGCTCCTCCGTGTGGCACGCCCCGTCACCGTGCTGGTCGACGAGCACGACCAGCGCGTCGCCGTCGCAGTCGACGCGGACCTCCCGGACGTACTGCCGGTCGCCGGACGTCTCGCCCTTGCACCAGAACTCCTGCCGGCTCCGGCTCCAGAACCACGTCCGCCCGGTCGACAGCGTCCGGCGCAGCGACGCCTCGTTCATGTACGCCACCGTCAGCACGTCGCCGCCGGCCGCGTCCTGGACGACCGCCACGACGAGGCCGCGGTCGTCGAACTTCACCGCCGCCAGCAGCGCCTCGTCGACCTCGGCCAGCGGGACCCCGGCGGGAAAGGTGTCCGTGGTCATAGGTAGAGCCCCGTCCCCCCGTCGATCCGTTCGGACGCCAACGCGTGGACGTCGCGCTCGCGCAGGATGACGTACTCCTCGCCCTGGACTTCGACCTCGAACCGGTCCTCCGGGTTGAACAGCACCTTGTCCCCCGGCTTGATCGCCCGGACGTGCGGGCCGACCGCCACCGTGTCCGCCCACGCCAGCCGGCGAGAGACCTGCCGCGGTCGCCGGGATCAGGATGCCCGCCCGCGACCGCCGCTCGCCGTCCGCCTGGGTGACCTGGACGAGGACGCGGTCGAAGAGGACCGTGATCGGCTGCTTGGGTTCACCGGGCGGTGACGGCTCGTTCGATGCCACTCTCGCACCGTACCGTATCGGTGGGCGCCGTCAGGCGGGCCTCGACCGGGGTCGCCGGCGGCCCGGTCGCTCAGCCGTCGGCCGGCCGGACCGGCACGCCGTGCGCGGCCAGGTACGCCTTGGCCTCGGCGACCGTGTGCTCGCGCCGGTGGAAGATCGACGCGGCCAGGACCGCGTCGGCCTCGCCGATCGTCGCCCCCTCGACCAGGTGGTCGAGCGTCCCGACGCCGCCGGACGCGACGACCGGGACGTCGACCGCGTCGACGACCGCCCGCGTCAGCTCGACGTCGAAGCCGTCCCTCGTGCCGTCGCGGTCCATCGACGTCAGCAGGATCTCCCCCGCACCGAGCCTGGCCGCCCGTTCGGCCCAGGCCACCGCGTCGACGCCCGTCTCCCGCCGCCCGCCGTGGGTGTAGACGTCCCAGCCGGTCCCGTCCGGCCGGGCCCGGGCGTCGACCGCGACGACGACGCACTGGGCGCCGAACTCCGCGGCCAGCTCCGCCACCAGCGCCGGCCGGTCGAGCGCGGCCGTGTTGACGCCGACCTTGTCCGCGCCGGCCCGCAGCAGCCGCCGCCCGTCCTCCGCCGTCCGGACGCCGCCGCCGACGGTCAGCGGGATGAACACCTCCTCGGCCGTCCGGGCGACGACCGACACCATCGTCGCCCGGTCGTCCGACGACGCGGTGATGTCGAGGAAGACCAGCTCGTCCGCGCCCTCCGCGTCGTACCGGGCGGCCAGCTCGACCGGGTCACCGGCGTCGACGAGGTCGACGAACTGGACGCCCTTGACGACGCGGCCGCCGGCGACGTCGAGGCACGGGATCACCCGGACGGTACGCATGCCGCCAGGGCCTCCTCCATCGTCATCCGCCCGTCGACCAGCGCCTTGCCGACGATCGCCCCGATCAGCCGTCGCGGCCCGTCTTCGGCGGCCAGCACCTCAACGCGGCCAGCGCTCGCAGGTCGTCCGCCTGCCCGACGCCACCGGACGCCACCACCGGCAACGCGGTCGACCGCAGGACCCGCGCCAGCCCGTCGACGTCCGGCCCGGCCAGCGTGCCGTCGCGCTCGATCGCGGTGACGACGACCGCGCCGAGCGGCGCCGCCGTCGAGCGCGGCGAGCAGCTCGTCGACCGTCCGGCCCGAGCCCTCCAGCCAGCCCCGCGACGCCGCCTCCAGCTCGCCGTCGTCGCGTCGCCGGTAGTCGAGCCCGACCGCCACCGCGCCCGGGATGACGCGCCGGCGCAGCGCGACGGCCAGCGCCGGGTCCTCCAGCGCGGCCGTACCGAGGACGACCCGGTCGACGCCGGCGGCCAGCAGCTCGTCGACGTCCGCCGCCGTCCGGACCCCGCCGCCGGTCTGCACCCGCACGCCGGCCGCGTGGGCCGCGGCGGCGATCGCCGTCACCGTCGGCCGGTTGACCGGCTCCCCCGTCCGGGCGCCGTCGAGGTCGACGACGTGGAGCCAGCGGGCGCCCTGCTCGACGAACGAGCGGGCGAGCGCCAGCGGGTCGCCGTAGTCCGACTGCCGGTCGAAGTCGCCCTGGACCAGCCGGACCGCGCCCCCGTCGCGCAGGTCGATCGCCGGGAAGAGGTCCATCACCGGGCAGTCGAGGAGGGCGTCGCCGAGCCGGCCGGCGGCGCCACCGCGCAACGGGCGACGAAGTTGCCGAGCAGCGCCAGGCCCGTCCGGCCGGACTTCTCCGGGTGGAACTGGACGCCCCAGACGTGGTCCCGCTCGGCCGCGGCCGCCACCGGCCCGCCGTAGTCGCACGTCGCCACCGTCTCCGGTCCGATCTCCGGCGCGTACGAGTGGACGAAGTACATCCACGGTCGCCGTCCAGGCCGGCGAGGAGCGCCGACCGGCTCGGGCCGCCACCGCGCCGTCGGCCGCCGCGACCCGGTCGAGCCGGTTCCACTGCATCTGCGGCCGCTTCACGCCGGCCGGCAGCGCCCGGACGGTGCCGGCGAAGACGCCGAGACCGCGGGCGCCCGGGCTCTCGTCCGACCGCTCGTAGAGGAGCTGGAAGCCGACGCAGATGCCGAGAAACGGCACGCCCGCGTCGATCGCCGCCCGGGCCGGGCCGGCCAACCCCGACGCGTCGAGCGCGGCCGCGCACGGACCGAACGCGCCGACGCCGGGCAGCACGACGCCGGCCGCGCCGGCGACGTCGTCCGGATCGTCGACGAGGCGAGCCGCCGCACCGACGTGCTGCAGCGCCTTCTCGGCCGACCGGAGGTTGCCGATGCCGTAGTCGAGGACCGCGATCATCCCGGTTACAGCGCGCCCTTCGTCGACGGGATCCCGACACCCTCCACCCGGACCGCGTCCCGGAGCGCCCGGGCGACGCCCTTGAAGCTCGCCTCGACGATGTGGTGCGTGTTCTTGCCCTCTCGCATCCGCACGTGCAGCGTCAGCGCGGCCGCCGTCGCGAACGCCCGCCAGAACTCCTCCGCCAGCTGCGGGTCGAACGGCGGCGAGCCGAGGCCGGCGGTGTCCGGCGCGAACGGCACGTCGTACGCCAGGTACGGCCGGCCGGACAGGTCGAGGGCCACGTCGACGAGCGCCTCGTCCAACGGCAGCGACAGCGACGCGAACCGTCGCACGCCGGCCTTGTCGCCGAGCGCCTCGGCCAGGCACTGCCCGACGACGATGCCGACGTCCTCGACCGTGTGGTGCGCGTCGACGTGCAGGTCGCCGGTCGCCTCGACGGACAGGTCGAAGCCGCCGTGCCGGCCGAGCTGCTCGACCATGTGGTCGAAGAACGGCAGGCCCGTCGAGACCGACACCGTCCCGGTGCCGTCGACGTCGAGGGTCACCGCGATCGTCGTCTCCTTCGTCGCCCGCTGGCGCGTCGCCTTCCGTTCCTGCACGTCGTCCGTCATGCCAGGGCCTCCTCCAGCGCACGCAGGAACCGGTCGTTCTCCTTCGGCGTGCCGACCGTGACCCGCAGGCACCCCTCGAGGTGGTCCCAGCCGGAGCAGTCCCGGATGAGGACGCCGCGGTCGAGCAACGCCTGCCAGACCTCCTTGGCCTCCAGTCGGCGCGGCCGGAAGAGGACGAAGTTGGCGTCCGACGGCCAGCTGTCGACCGGCAGATCGGCCAGCGCGGCCGCCACCCGGCCCCGCTCTTCCGCCACGATGGCGACCCGCGCCTCCATCTCCGCCCGGTAGCGGAGGGCGACGATGCCCGACACCTGCGTCGGCGCGGAGAGGTGGTACGGCAGCACGACCGCCTCACAGCCGGCGATCACCGCCGGATCGGCGATGACGTAGCCGAGCCGCGACGCGGCCATCGCCCACGTCTTCGAGAACGTCCGCACGATCGCCAGGCCGCGGCCGTCGAGACCGGCCGCCGCCCGCAGATCGAGCGCGGAGCGCGGCGAGAACTGGCCGTACGCCTCGTCGACGACGACCAGCCCCGGCGCGGCCTCGACGACCTCGCGGACGAGGTCCAGCGGCTCCGCCCGACCGGTCGGGTTGTTCGGCGAGCACAGGAAGACGATCTCCGGTCGCCACTCGTCGATCGCCCGCCGGGCGACGGCCGGGTCGATCGTGAAGTCGGCCTCCCGCTCGGCCACGACGACCTCCGTGCCGGTGACCCGGGCGATCTGGCCGTGCAGCTTGTACGTCGGCTCGAAGACGAGCGCCCGCCGGCCTGGACCGCCGAACGCCAGCAGCAGGCACTGGAGGATCTCGTCGGACCCGTTCGCGCAGAACAGCTCCGCCGCGTCGACGCCGTACGCGGCCGCCAGCTGCCGGCGGAGCTCGGTCACGTGGCGGTCCGGGTACCGGTTGAAGTCGATCCGCTCGAGCGCCGCGCCGACGTCCTCGCGCCAGCTCTCCGGCGGCGGGAACGGCGACTCGTTCGTGTTCAGCCGCACCTCCGCCGGCACCTGCGGCGAGTGGTAGCCGGACAGCGCGGCCAGGTCGGGCCGGAGCGACGGTGGCGCGCTCATCGCGCCCACCCGGTCATTGGCGCATCCTGATCGACTCGGCGTGGGCGGCGAGCCCCTCGGTCTCGGCCAGCGTGACGACGTGCCGCCCGAGCGTGTCCAGGGCGTCGCGAGACGCGGTGACGACGTGGATGTGCCGGCGGAAGTCGTCGGCCCGCAGCGCGGACGCGAACCGCGCCGTCCGGTTCGTCGGCAGGACGTGGTTCGGCCCCGCGATGTAGTCGCCGAGGCTGGCCGGCGACCAGAGGCCGCAGAACACCGCCCCGGCCGCCCGGACCAGCGGCACCAGCTCCTCGGCCCCGTCGCACAGCAGCTCGAGGTGCTCCGGCGCGACGACGTTCGCCACCGCCAGCGCCGCCTCCGGCCCGTCGACGACGCACGCGTAGCCACCCTTGGCCAGCGTCGCCTCCAGGTCGGCCCGGCGCGGCGACGCGGCCACCAGCGCCGCCACCCGTTCGGTCACCTCGTCGGCCTTCTCCTCCGACCACGTCACCAGCCAGGCCAGGCCGTCCGGGCCGTGCTCGGCCTGGACGACGAGGTCGATCGCCGCCAGTTCGGCCGGCGTCGACGGGCCGGCGACGACGACGACCTCGGACGGCCCGGCGAACGCCGACGCCACGCCGACAACCCCCGCCACCTGGCGCTTCGCCTCCGCCACGTACACGTTGCCCGGGCCGACGACGACGTCGACCGGCCGGATCGACTCGGTGCCGTACGCCATCGCGGCCACCGCCTGCGCGCCGCCGACCCGGTAGACCTCGTCCACGCCGGCCACCGCGGCCGCGGCCAGCGTCGCATCGTCGATCCGACCGTCCGCCGCCGGCGGGACGCAGAGGACGATCTGCGGCACCCCGGCCACCCGCGCCGGCGCCGCGCACATGAGCACCGTCGACGGGTACCGGGCCCGGCCGCCCGGCGCGTAGCACCCCGCCCGCTCCACCGGCCGGTCGACGTGGCGGACCCGGATACCGCCGTCGACGACGTCGCCCGGCGGCGTGCCCTCCTGGGCGTGGTACGCGTGGATCCGCCGGTACGCGACCTCCAGCGCCTCCCGCAGGTCGTCGTCGATCCGGGCCAGCGCGGCGCCGATCTCTGTCGTCCGGCACCCGCAGGTCGTCGACCGTCGCTCCGTCGAACCGCGCCGTCAGCTCGCGGAGCGCGGCGTCGCCGCCGGCCCGTACCTCGGCGATGATCCCGGCCACCGCGTCGCGCACGTCCGCCCCGGCGTCGCCCGGCCGCGGCAGGACGTCGTCGAACGGGCCGGCCTGGCCGCGAAGGTCGAGACGGGTGAGCGGCATGGGCTCGTCATGCTACCTGGGCCGTTGACCAGCTCCCCTCGGCCCGGCGCGGCGACTGGCGCCGCCATCGGCCATCATCGGACCATGCCCGCACGCCCTGAGCTGTCCACCCTCGCCTCGACCCTCGACGAGGTCACCCGCCGGGTCTCTGCGCTGGCCGAGCAGAGCCGCGATGCCGGCGACGAGGCGCTCGCGGCCGAGCTGTTCGGTGTCGAGCGGGCGCTCACCGGTGCGCTCCGGCGGCTCAGTCGGCTGTCCAACGACCGGCACTGAGCTCTCGGCGACGGATTTCGTCGACGTCGGCTACGGGCGGCCCGAAGCCGACGTCGACAGAACAACAGGAGCTCGCAGCGGTCGACAGAAGCTCTCGCAGAGCTTGGCGGACGCTCTCCCAGGTCGAAGAGCTGTATGGGCCCGGTGGTCCCGGTCGATGCGCCTGAACGCTCGCCTCGGCGACAGCCGACCGGGACCACCGTGACCCGGGCGCAGTAGCGCCCCGTCACGTACCAGTCAGTATAGAGCTACTGATAAGAGGCGTCCATCATTTTCTCAATCGCCGGACAGCCCCCGGCACCGGCCCAGCGATGGCCGCCGCCGCCCGAGCGGCCGGCCGGCGGATGGCCTCAGACGGCGTAAAGGACCAGCTCGTGGCCCAGTAGGCCGGCCGCGGCCCGGAGCGCGTTCTGCCGTGAGCTGACGACCGCGGCGTGCCGCCGGGCTGCGGCTTCGGCGGTCGCGACGGCGACGAGATCCGTCGTGTCGGCCCGGGCGGCCAGTTCGCCGACCCGGCGGGCGCCGTCCTCCGCCAGCATTTCGACCTCGACGCCGGCGAGCAGCGCCTCCAACCGATCGCCGCGAGCCTCCGTCCGGAACGCCTCGGCCACCGCGGCGACCGGCACGACCGGCACGATGCCGTTGGCCAGGGCCGCCCGGTGGAGCGCCCAGACCATCCGGTCGCCGCGGGCCGCGGCCCGGAGCGCGCCGGCGCCGTAGACGATGCCGTCACGCGGCGTCACTGGCGGCGGCGGACCCGGGAGGCCATCCCGGAGACGCCGGAAAGCAGGCGCCCGAGCAGCGCTTCCCCGGCGGCGATCTCTTCGGCCGTCAGGTGTCCGGCCTCACCCTCCCAGGCGGCGACGCCCCGGAGGCCCCGGCGGACGCGGAGCTGCCGCTCGGCCGCACCGGACAGCCACGCACTGAAGGAGACGCCGTCCTCCTTGGCTGCGGCCTCGACGGCCGATGCCACCTCGTCGACCAGGGAGACCGAGCGCTTCGTGACCACGGATCGAGGGTAGCACCCTCAGTGTTACCCCGGACGCGACGACGGCGCCCGTAGAGGGCGCCGTCGTGCGAGCGGGCCAGGCGGCGGATCCCAGCGCTTCGCTCTACGGGAACCAGGTGGCGGGAACCGGTTCCTGCAACCATCTTACAACACCATCCCCAGAATTGCGCCATCGATGGACCACGCTGAGCTGGATCTTTGATGAAAATATCGAAAATGTGGCCGCTCTAGAAACTTTTCTGCACCCTTTTCGCACCCACTGCCGCCGAGGCCGGGGTGACCCGGCGTCTCCCCGAGCCGGTCGCGACCGGCCGGCCGGGGCTTGGCCGACCAGGGCTCGGGCTTCGCCGACCAGAGCTCGGACCCGGCCGACCAGGGCTTGGCTGGCCAAGGATGGCCGCGGACGGGCAGATGTCGGCCAGCAGGCAGGCTGTGCAGTGCGGCTTCCTCGCGGTGCAGACCTTCCGGCCGTGCAGGATCAGGCGGAGGCTGAACGCGCCGCGCTCGGCCGCCGGGACGAGCCGGTTGAGGTCGAGCTCGACACGGACCGGGTCGTCCTCGGTCGTCAGGCCGAGCCGACGGCTCAGCCGGCCGACGTGCGTGTCGACCGGCAGCCCCGGTAGGCCGAACGCGACGCTACGGACGACGTTCGCCGTCTTGCGGCCGACGCCCGGCAGCGTGACGAGGTCGTCGAGCGGCTCGGGGACGACGCCGCCGAACCGCTCGACGACGCCCTGGGCCATGCCGGTCAGGCTGCGCGCCTTGGCCCGGAAGAACCCGGTCGACCGGATGATCTCCTCGACCCGTTCGAGGTCGGCCGTGGCCAGCGACGGCGGGTCCGGGTAGGTGGCGAAGAGGTCCGGCGTCACCATGTTGACCCGCGCGTCGGTGCACTGGGCCGAGAGGATCGTGGCCACGAGCAGCTCGTACGGGTTCTCGTAGCGCAGCGCGCAGAGCTCCTTGGCGCTACCCGGGTACTCGTCGGCCAGTCGCTCCCGCACGACCGCGGCCCGACCCTTCGGTGATCGCGGCCCGGCCATCGCCGGCAGGCTAATGGAGTTCGTTAGCCTGCCGACGATGGTGCGCATCGAGCCGTTGGACGATCCGGAGCGGTTCAGCCCGGCCGACCGCCGGCGCGTCGACCGCCTGCTCACCCGGGCCGCCGCGGCCGATCGCCACCGACCGATCAGCGAGCAGGCCGAGCGGGTGCTCGACCACCCGACGCCCGACGCGTCGTGGGCCCTGCTGACCGGCCTGACGCCCGACACCGTCGCCGGGTTCGGCCTGCTCGCCCGGGGCCGGGGGAGCTGGGAGGTCGAGGTCGTCGTCGACCCGGACGCCCGGACGGACGACGGCGTCGAGGTCGAACTGCTCCGGGCCGCGTTGGCGTACGCCGCCGAGCACGGCGGCGGGACGGTCCGCTACTGGGCGTTCACGGTCGCCGACGGCCACGACGCCGCGGTGGCCGCGCTCGGTTTCGGGGTCGAACGGACGCTGCTGCAGATGCGAGTCCCGCTCCCGCTCGACGCGAGCGTCCGGCCGGCGGGGCCGCGGCTGGCGGTACGGCCGTTCCGCCCCGGCGACGACGACGCGGCGTGGCTCGAGGCGAACAACCGGGCGTTCGCCGGCCATCCGGAGCAGGGCGGCTGGGACGAGGCGACGCTGCAGGCGCGCCAGGCCGAGCCGTGGTTCGATGCGGCCGGCTTCCTGCTCCACGAAGACGGCGGTGGCGGCCGGCTGGCGGGGTCGTGCTGGACGAAGGTGCACGGGGACACGACGCCGCCGATGGGCGAGATCTACGTCATCTCCGTCGACCCGGACTTCGGCGGGCGGGGCCTCGGCCGCGCCCTGACGATCGCCGGTCTCGACCACCTGGCATCGCTCGGGCTGTCGGTCGGGATGCTCTACGTCGACGAGGCCAACGCCGCCGCGGTCGGCCTCTACCGCTCGCTCGGCTTCACGGTCGACCATGTCGACCGGGCCTACGTCCATGTCGACCGGGCCTACGTCATCGACGCGCCGACCGCCCGGCCGATGCCGTAGGTCACACCGGCGGCGAGCACCGCGACGGCGAGCTGGCGGAGGGCCGAGCGGACGGGCGAGCGGCCGGTGTAGAAGCCGACCGCGCCGCCGACGAGGAGCGACGCGACGACGCCGATGACGACGGAGGCGAGCGTCGCCGCGGTGCCGGACGAGAAGAGCCAGGGCAGCAGCGGCAGCAGCGCGCCGACCGCGAACGTCACGAACGAGCTGATCGCCGCCCGCCACGGCGAGCCGAGCGAACCGGGATCGATGCCGAGCTCCTCGCGGGCGTGCGTCTCGAGCGCGACGTCGGGGTCCCGCATGACCTCGTCGACCAGCTCCGCGGCCAGGCCGGGGTCGAGGCCCCGGCGCTCGTAGATGGCCGTGAGCTCCCGACGCTCGGCCTCCGGCGCCCGGCGGAGCGACTGCCGTTCGACGTCGAGCTCGCGCTGGAGGAGCTCGCGCTGGGCCTGCATCGAGAGGTACTCGCCGGCGGCCATCGAGAACGCCCCGGCCACCAGACCGGCCACGCCGGTCAGCCGGACGATCGACCCCCCCGGATGGGCGCCGGCGACGCCGAGGATCAGCGAGACGTTCGTCACGAGCCCGTCGCTCACGCCGAAGACCGCGGCCCGCGCGCCGCCGGAGCGGACGTCGCGGTGGTGGTGGACCTCGGCACCCTTCGGCTCGATCGGACCGCCCGGCACGTCCCCGAGCGTAGCGACCCCCGTCCGCCGCCGTGAGCTGGCAGAATCGGTCGGTGCCGCAACGCAAGTGGATGGACAAGACGCAGCCCCAGACGCTGCAGGCCGCCGTCCTGTTCTCCTACCTGAACGCCGGTCTCGCCGTCCTCTACCTCCTGGCGTTCGGCGTCGGGCCGTCGCTCGTCCTGCTCCTCCTCGGCGGCACCGCCTTCGGGATCGCCAACGAGCGACGCTGGGCGTACTGGGGGGGCCTCGTCCTCTCGGGCCTGTACCTGCTCGGCCAGGTGCTCTTCTTCGTCACCGGTGGCGGCTTCAGCGGCCTGCTGAACCTGCTCTTCGCCGGCGTCCTCTTCGCCCTGCTCGCCCATCCGCAGAGCCGGCAGTACGTGCGCATCTGGTTCCACTGAGCGTCATCGGTTGGGCCGCCGGGACGGCGCTGATCTAACGTCCGGCCAGGCCCCCGTGCCGGGGGAAGCGAGTTCGAGGAGCGAGCAGTGAGCACCACCGTGAGAGTCGACGAGTTCCACGCGGTGGCCGGGAAGCATCTCGGCTACAGCGACTGGCTCGTCATCGAGCAGGACCGCGTCAACCAGTTCGCGGACGCCACCGGCGACCACCAGTGGATCCACATCGACCCGGAGCGGGCGACGGCCGGCCCGTTCGGCGGGCCGATCGCCCACGGTTACCTCACGCTCTCGCTCGTCCCGGTTCTCCTCGACGACGTCCTCACCGTCGAGGGCATCACGTCCGGCCTCAACTACGGGTGCAACAAGGTCCGGTTCACCGCGCCGGTGCCCGTCGGCTCGGCCGTCCGGCTCGGCGTCACCGTCGCGTCGGTCGACGACGTCCCCGGCGGCGTCCAGGTGGCGTTCGACGCGGCGGTCGAGGTACGCGACGCGCCGAAGCCAGCCTGTGTCGCCCAGGTCATCTACCGCTACTTCGGCTGATCGGCCGGACGGACCCGTCGGTGCCCATCCGGACGGCTGCGGGCGAGCCCACGTCGGTGCTGCCCACCGGCGAGGCGAAGACGGCGCGGGTACGGTCGATGTTCGACGCCATCGCGCCGCGCTACGACCTCGTCAACCGGCTGATGACGTTCGGGCTCGACCAGGGCTGGCGGCGGGCGACCGTCGACGCCCTCGGCCTGCCGCCGGGCGCGGTCGTCCTCGACCTCGCCTGCGGTACCGGTGACCTCACCCGCCTGGCCGCCCGCCGCGGCTACCGGACGATCGGCGCCGACCTCAGCTGGGGCATGCTCCAGGCCGACCGGGACGCGGCCGGCTCGGCCGTCCAGTGCGACGCCAGCCGGCTGCCACTGGCCACCGCGTCGGTCGACGGCATCGTCTGCGGGTACGCGCTGCGGAACTTCACCGACCTCGCGGCCGCGCTCGCCGAAGCCGGGCGGATCCTGCGCCCCGGCGGGCGGATCGCGGTGCTCGAGGTGGCCGCGCCGCCGGCCGGGCTGCTCCGGGCCGGCCACAAGCTGTGGTTCGAGCACGGCGTCCCGCTGCTCGGCGCGGTCCTGTCCGACGCCGACGCCTACCGCTATCTCCCCCGATCGACCGCGTACCTGCCCGACGAGGTCGGCCTGCGGGCGCTCTTCCGCCAGGCCGGGTTCGCGACCGTCGGCCGCCGCCTCCTGAGCGGCGGCCTCAGCCAGCTGCTCACCGGCACCCGGGCGGGGATGCCCGCGGCGGTATGAGCTTGCCCGACCCGACCGGCCTACCCGACCCGACCGGCCTGCGGGCCGTCTCCGTCCCGGTCGACCGCGGCCGGGTGCCGTTGGCCGGGCTCTTGGCAACGGCCGGGACGTCCGGCGCCCTGGTCGCCGCCGACCGGCTGACGCTGGCCAGCGTCGGCACCGCCGCGGTGCTCGACCTCCCCGGTGGCCTCGGCGACGCGGCCGGTCGGGCGGCCGTCCAGGCCTGGCTGTCGGCCATCCCGCACGCCGGCGCGGGCGCGGGCACGGACGACCGGGTCGTCGCGGTCGGCGCCCTCCCCTTCGACCGGTCCGCTCCGGGCGCGCTCGTCGTCCCGGTCCTCACCATCCGCGTCGACGGCGACGGCGGCGCCCGGGCGACGCTGGTGGCGACGACCGACGACGAGAAGGTGCTCCACGCCGAGCTGGCCAACCTCCTCGGGCTCGCTCGCGACGTCGAGGACCGGCTGGCCGAGCCGGACGACGAGCCGTCGCCGACGCTCGTCGAGGTACCGCCCGGTGCGGGTTACGCCGACGCGGTGGCGGTCGCGGTCGCCGACATCGCGGCCGGCCGGCTCGACAAGGTCGTCCTCGCCCGGAGCGTCGAGGCCCGCTTCCCGGCCCCGCCGGACCTCGGCCGGGTCGTCGGCCGTCTCCGACGCCAAGAGCCGTCGTGCACGACGTTCTCCCTACCGGTGCCCGGCGGTCGGTTCGTCGGCGCGACGCCGGAGCTGCTCGTCCGCCGACGCCAGCGGACGGTGACGTGTCACCCGCTGGCCGGCACCGTCGGGCTGCGCGGCGATGCCGGCGGTGACGCCGAGACGGTCCGGCAGCTGCTGGCGTCGGCCAAGGACCGGCGGGAGCACCGGCTCGTCGTCGACGACATCGCGACCGTCCTCGGCCCGCGCTGTGCCGAGCTGCGCGTGCCCGACGAGCCGTCGCTCGTCCGGTTCCGGTCGGTCGCCCACCTCGGCACGGCGATCCAGGGCACGCTGCTCGACGACGAGCCGGTGCTCGACCTGCTCGCTGCCCTCCACCCGACGCCGGCCGTCGGCGGCGTCCCGCTGGACGCCGCGCTGGCGGCGATCACGACCCTCGAGACGACCCGGCGCGGCTACTGGGCCGGGCCGGTCGGCTGGGTCGACGCGGCCGGCGACGGCGAGTGGATGATCGGCCTCCGGTCAGCGACCGTGCACGGCCGGCTGGCCCGCCTGCACGCCGGCGCCGGCATCGTCGCCGGCTCCGACCCGGCCGCCGAGCTGGCCGAGACGACGGTCAAGCTGGCGCCCGTCCTCGACGCGCTCGCCCCCGGCGCGTCCGGCCGGCTCTAGGTCGAGCGGCAGCTCGACCGTGAAGCTGGCGCCGGCGCCGGGGACCGACTCGACGCGGGCCCGGCCGCCGAGCGCCTCGGCTATGGCCCGGACGATCGACAGGCCGAGGCCGGTGCCCTGGCCGGTGCGGGCCGCGTCGCCGCGGTAGAAACGGTCGAACACCAGGGCGGCCTGCTCCGGACTGAGCCCCGGCCCCTCGTCGACCACCCGCAGGCGGCCGAAGTCACCGGACGCCGTCACCTCGACGCGGACCGGCGTGCCGGCCGGCGTGTGCAGAACGCGTTGCGGACGAGGTTGTGCGCCACCTGGGCCAGCCGGTCCCGATCGCCGACGACGACGACCGGCTGGGGGGCGACGAGCTCGATCGGCCGGTCCGGGTCGGCGGCCCGGGCGTCGTAGACCGCGTCCCGGCAGACCCGGCGCAGGTCGACCGGTTCGTGCTCGAGCTGGCGACCCTGGTCGAGGCGGGCCAGCAGGAGCAGGTCGTCGACGATGCCGCCCATACGGGCCGCCTCGTGCTCCACCCGGGCCAGCGCCCGCTCCTTCCCGGCTTCGTCGGCGAACGCCCCCTTGCGCAGCAGCTCCGCGTAGCCGCGGATCGACGTCAGCGGGGTCCGGAGCTCGTGCGACGCGTCGGCGACGAACCGCCGCAGCCGGGCCTCGGACTGCGACTTCTCGACGAACGCGGTCTCGATCTGGGTCAGCATGCCGTTGAGCGCCGTGCCGAGCCGGCCGACCTCGCTGTTCTCGTCCCCCGGCTCGACCCGTCGGGTCAGGTCGCCCGAGGCGATCGCTCCGGCCGTCCGGGCCATGTCGTCGAGCGGTCGCAGGCCCCGGCGGATCGTCCAGAGCACGAGCGTGCAGAGCGCGACCAGCACGACCAGCGAGGCGATGATCTCGATCCGCAACAGCGACGACAGCGTGTCGTCGGTCGGTGTCAGCGCGACCGCGGTGATCAAGATGCCCTGGGGCACCCGGACGGCCGCGGCCCGATAGGAGACGTTCGAGCTGGTGGACGACAGCGTGAACGACGCCGAGTTCGGCCGGTAGGCGCCTTGCTGGGTCCCGCTGCGGGGGGCGGCCTGGGCCCGCACTGTCGAGACGCGGATGATCGGCGCCGGGCTGGTCGAGAGGGCCGACACCCCGGTGTGCGCCGGCCGGGACGCCAGCACCCGACCGTCGTGGTCGAGGACGACCACGTAGACGTCCTCGTTGACGTGGTCGTCGATCGTGTCGTAGTTCACCGCGTGGCCATGGTCGGCCGAGAACGTCAGGAACTTGGCCGCCAGGGTCTGCGTGGAGTCGAGCTGGGCGTCGAGCCGGCCGTAGAGGAACGAGTGCAGCGACGTGTACGTGACGAAGTCGGCCACGGCCAGGCCGATCACCAGGAGGACCGCCATGGTCAGCGTGAGCCGCCGGTGCAGTCGCACGTCAGCTCATTCGCGCGGCAGCCGCAGGCTGTAGCCGACCCGGCGCACCGTGTGGATCAGCGGCGGGTCGAACTCGTCGACCTTCTTGCGCAGGTAGCTGATGTACGTCTCGACGATGTTCCCGTCGCCGGTGAACCCGTAGTCCCACACGTGGTCGAGGATCTCCGACTTCGAGACGACGCGGCGGACGTTCTCGAGCAGGTACTGGAGGACGTTGAACTCCGTCGCGGTCAGCTCGATCGGCACGCCTTGGCGCCAGACCTCGTGCGTGTCGACGTTCATGACCAGGTCGGCGAAGCGGAGCTCGGCGCCGCCGGCCTCGTCGTGCCCGGTCCGGCGGAGCACCGCCCGCACCCGGGCGACGAGCTCGTCGAGGCTGAAGGGCTTGGTGACGTAGTCGTCGCCCATCGCCAGTCCGGCCACCTTGTCCTCGGTGCCGTCCCGGGCGGTCAGGAAGACGACCGGGACCTTGTCGCCGCCCTCGCGGAGCCGCCGGCAGACCTCCGTGCCTTCGAGGTCGGGGAGCATGACGTCGAGCATGACGAGGTCCGGATGGCTGTTGCGGGCCAGCTGCAACGCCTCGGCCCCCGTTGCGGCCACGTCCACCGTGAAGCCCTCGAAGCGCAGGGCGGCCGACAGCAGGTCGGTGATGTACGGCTCGTCGTCGACGACCAGGATCCGTTCGCCCTCGGCGGTCACTCCCCTATGTTCGCAGAGTTCTGGCTGCTCGGCGCAGCCCGCCGGGCGCCGTGAACGGCCCGCTCAGGCTGCGCCATGCCCGCTCCAGACCCCACCAGCGTGACGAGGCCGAGCGCCTCGACGACGATGGCCGACGACATCTTCGACTCCCCGGCCACCCGGTCGACGAACCGGATCGGCACCTCCGTGATCGCCGCATCGGCCTGCTTGGCCTGGTACGTCATCTCGATCTGGAACCCGTAGCCCTCGGCCCGGACCTCGTCGAGGTCGATCCGCCGGAGCACGCTCGCCGCGTACGCCCGGAAACCGGCCGTCGAGTCGGCGACCGCCAGTCCGAGGACGACTGTCGCGTACCGGTTGCCCCCCCACGACAGCAGGTGGCGGTACCACGACCAGTCCGGGATCGAGCCGCCCGGCGACGTAGCGGGAGCCGATCGACACCTCGTAGCCGTCCGACAGCGGCGCCACCAGCTCGGGCAGGGCGGCGGGGTCGTGCGAGAAGTCGGCGTCCATCTCGACGCAGGCGTCGTACCCCCGCTCGAGGCCCCAGCGGAACCCGGCCCGGTAGGCACTGCCGAGGCCCGACTTCGCCGATCGGCGCAGCACGTGGACGTCGGGGAGCGCCTTCGCGGCCGTCTCGACCAGGTCGGCCGTCCCGTCCGGGCTGCCGTCGTCGACGACGAGGATGCCGGCCTCGGGGAGGGCGGCGTGGATGCTGTCGAGCATCCGCTCGACGTTCTCCGCCTCGTTGTACGTCGGGACCACGACCAGGACGCGCACTGCGGCAGCTTAGGGGACGCTGGGAACGTCCTTCAGGTCAGCCGCCGACCGAGTCACCGCGTCGCCGTCCGGGCCCTTGCGGATCTCCCGCACGACGACCTGGATGGCGCCACCGACCGGGATGCCGATGAGCGCCCCGACGAACGTGCCCAGGCCGGCGCCGACGCGGCCGCCGAGCGTCGCCCCGACGAGCACCGCGAGCAGGACCCACAGCGGGTTCAGCCGCACCGTCTTGCTCATGATCACCGGGTTGAGGATGTGGTTCTCGATCTGCTGGTAGACGAGGAAGACGACGAGCGTGACGATCAGCGCCGGGACGGAGTGGAAGGCGGCGATGATGACCACCGGGACGCCGGCCAGCAGGCCGCCGATCAGCGGGAGCAGGTCGACCAGCGCCACCCACAGCCCGAGCAGGAACGGGTACGGCACGCCCATGACGACGAGCGTGACGAAGATGATGACGCCGGCGATGATCGACGTCAGGCTGTTGCCGAGCATGTAGCCGGTCACCGACCGGGACGCCTCGTCGTAGACCCGCACGAACCGCTCGCCCCGGGCCGGGCTGAGCAGGCTCAGGAACCCCCGGCGGAGCGTCGGCGCCTCCAGCAGGATGAAGAGCGACAGGATGGCGATGGTGCCGAGCGCGACGAGCGAGCTGACCGCCGTCGCCCCGACCGACAGCGCCTGGGCCGGCTTGAGGCTCTTCGTGATGTCGCCGGCGAGCTTCGGCGCGTTCTTCGTCACCCACTGCTGCAGGTGGAACCGCTTGAGCAGGCGGCCGATGTGGCCGCGTCCGTGCTCGGCCTGCCGGACGAGCGTCGGCAGCTGCTTGGCGAAGTGCGTCACCGCCTCGACCAGCGGCGCGGTGAACAGGATGACGATGCCGACGAACACGACGAACGCGACGACGAAGACGATCGTCACCGCCAGCCCTCGCACCGGCACGGCCCGCTGGACGAGGTGGACCGCCGGCGAGAGCAGCAGGGCGATGAAGAACGCGACGACCGCGTAGAGGAGGATCGTCCGCAGTACCCACAACAGGAGGATGACCAGGAAGTTCAGGTCGAGGATGGCGAAGGCGACGACGATCGTCGTGACGATCGTCGCCAGCGGGATGCCCCGAGCGTGCGCGGCGGCCGACAACCG
This sequence comes from uncultured Actinomycetota bacterium, assembly GCA_963745595.1. GTDB lineage: Bacteria > Actinomycetota > Acidimicrobiia > Acidimicrobiales > RAAP-2 > DASZUK01. The sequence continues at coordinate 96,178 of CAVUYB010000011.1, forward strand.
CCCCCGGTACGTCTCCGGGTCGTGCGCCGGCCCGGCGGGCGGGACGAACGCCGTCGCCTCCTCCGGCGGCGGTTCCCCTGCCACCCCCGATGACCTGGCCATCGGCCAAGCATTGCAGGTCCCGGTCGTCGCTACGTGGAAGCATGGCCCGGATGGATCCAGGGGCCGACGAGCAGTCGGGCGAGTCGCCGCCCACGCCCGGATCGCCAGCCGAACAGGGTCCGCCACCACCGATGGTCGAACCGCCGGCTGCCGATGCGCTACCGCCGGTAACCGAACCGCCGGCCGCGACACCGGGCCCGCCGGCCAAGCGCAAGCGGTGGATCCCGCGGCAGATCAAGTGGACGATCACGATCGTCGCGCTCTTCTTCGTCCTCGAGTACCTGCTGCTGCCCGAGATCGCGAGCGCCCGCAAGTCGCTGAACCTGCTCGGCGAGGTCAACGTCTTCTGGCTGATCCTCGGCGTCCTGCTCGAGTTCGGTGCGCTCGCCGCGTACGCCGAGCTGAGCCACACGGTGCTGACGCCCGACTCGCCGCACCGGTTCCAGCTGCTTCCGGGTCAACATGTCGAGCCTGGCCGTCAGCCACGTCCTGCCCGGCGGCACCGCGCCCGGCTCGGCCGTCGGCTACCGGCTGCTGACCGAGCTCGAGGTCCCCGGCAGCGTCGCCGCGTTCGGTCTCGCCACCCAGGGCGTCGGTTCGGCGGTGGTCCTCAACGCGCATCTTCTGGTTCGCCCTGCTCATCTCCATCCCGCTCAACGGCTACAACCCGCTCTACGGCGTTCGCGGCCATCGCCGGCGTCATCCTCATCAGCCTGTTCGCCGGTACCGTCCTGCTGCTGACCCGGGGGAAGCACAGCGCGGCGGACTACCTGCACCGGCTGGCCGCGCACCTGCCGTTCATCAACCCCGACCGGATCTCGACGCTCGTCCAGAGCATCGCCGACCGGCTCGTCATCCTGCTGCGCGACCGCGCCCTGCTGGTGCACGCGCTGGAGTGGGCCGCCGCTCAACTGGATCCTCGACGCGGCGTCGCTCTGGGTCTTCATCTTCGCCTTCGGCCACGCGGTCTCCCCGATCGACCTGCTCGTCGCCTACGGCCTGGCCAACATCCTGGCGGTCATCCCGATCACGCCCGGCGGCCTCGGCGTCGTCGAGGGCGTCCTGATCCCGACGCTGGTCGGCTTCGGCACGCCGAAGGCCACGGCCATCCTCGGCGTCCTGTCGTACCGGCTCGTCAACTTCTGGCTGCCGATCCCGCTCGGCGGGGTCGCCTACCTGTCGCTGCGCTTCGGCCCGCACGCCCGAGCGCTACGGGCGCAGGCCGCCGCCAACGGGTCAACGGCCGACCAAGTGGCACCTCCGGTGGCCTCGGAGCGGCACCAGCTCCAACGCCGGAAACCTGGGCGGCGGGCCGGCCAAGTCGTCGACCGGCGGCCCGGCGAACTAGCGGCGCTCGGCCGGGCGGAGCTCGACCTCCCGGCGCCGCCGGGCCCGCTCGACGGCGAGCTCCTTCAGCCGCCGCTGCGAGTCGATGCCCCGCGTCGTCGGCACCCGTCGCCACCGCCGGTCCGAGCCGAGCGTCCACGAGTTGGTGTCGTCGGTGAAGACGAGGTCGAGGATCTCGAACAGCCGGGCCTGGAGCTCGACGTCGCGGACCGGGGCGAGCACCTCGATGCGGCGGTCGAGGTTGCGCTCCATCAGGTCGGCCGACCCGATCAGCAACGCCAGCGGGAGCGGGCCGGGGCCGCTCCCGGCGACGTGCGGCGCGTCGTCCTTCGACCCGCCGAACCGGTAGATCCGGGAGTGCTCGAGGAACTCGCCGACGATCGACCGGACCCGGATGTTCTCGGAGAGCTCGGGGATGCCCGGTCGCAGGCAGCAGAGGCCACGGACGGCCAGGTCGATCGGGACACCGGCACACGACGCGGCGTAGAGCGCGTCGATCATCTCCGGGTCGGTGAGCCCGTTGACCTTCAGGACGATCCGGCCGTCCGGTCCGGCCGCGGCCTGCTCGTCGATCATCTCGAGCACCCGGCGCCGCAGCGTGACCGGCGACGACGAGGATCTCGCGGTAGCCGGCGTGGCGGCTGAAGCCGGTCAGGTAGTTGAAGAGGTCGCCGACGTCCGCGCCGATGTCCGGGTCCGACGTGAGCAGGCCGAGGTCCTCGTAGATGCTCGCGGTCTTCGGGTTGTAGTTGCCGGTCCCGACGTGGCAGTAGCGCCGGATGCCGTCCTCCTCGCGGCGCAGGACGAGCACCGTCTTCGAGTGCGTCTTCAGCCCGACGAGCCCGTAGACGACGTGGACGCCCGCCTCTTCCAGCGCCCGGGCCCAGCCGATGTTCGCCTGCTCGTCGAAACGAGCCTTCAGCTCGACGATCGCGGCCACCTGCTTGCCGGCCTCCGCCGCCCGGATCAGCGACGCGACGATCGGGCTGTCGCCGGACGTCCGGTAGAGCGTCTGCTTGATCCCGAGCACGTCGGGGTCCTCGGCCGCCTGGGCGACGAACGCCTCGACCGACGTGGCGAACGAGTCGTACGGATGGTGGAGCAGGACGTCGCGCTCGCGCAGCACCTCGAACAGGTCCATCGGCTCGTTGCCGGCCGTCGCCAGGTGCGGCGGCGTCATCGGCGTCCACGTCTCTTCGTGCAGGTCCGGGCGGTCGAGCGCGTAGACCGCCCAGAGGCCGCCGAGGTCGAGCGGCGCGTCGACGACGTAGACGCCGTCCGACGGCACCTCGAGCTCGGCCGCCAACCGTTCCCGCAGCTCCGGGCTGGCCCCGGCGTTGATCTCCAGCCGGACCGCGCTGCCGAACCGCCGACGGCGGAGCTCCATCTCGACCGCCACGAGCAGGTCGTCGGCCTCGTCCTCGTCCAGCGCCAGGTCGGCGTTGCGGGTGACCCGGAACGCGTCGTGCTCGCCGATCGTCATGCCCGGGAACAGCGTGTCGAGGTGGGCGGCGATGACCTGCTCGAGCGGGACGAACCGCTCGCCGTCCGGCATGACGACGAACCGGGGCAGGACCGGCGGGACCTTGACCCGGGCGATCCGCTGCTCGCCGGTCGCCCGGTCGCCCACCTCGACCAACAGGTTCAGCGAGAGGTTCGAGATGTACGGGAACGGGTGGCCCGGATCGACGGCCAGCGGCGTCAGCACCGGGAAGATCTGCCGGTCGAAGACGTCGACCAGGTACGTACGGTCGTCGTCGTCGAGCGACGACCAGTCGGACAGCCGCACGCCGGCGGTGCCGAGCGCCGGGACGAGCCGGTCGAGGAAGATCCGGTCCTGCCGGGCCACGAGCTCCTCGGCCCGGGCTCGGATGACCTTGAGCTGCTCCCCCGGCCGGAGGCCGTCGACCGATCGCGTCCGGACCCCGGCGACCACCTTGTCCTGGAGGCCGGCCACCCGGACCTGGAAGAACTCGTCCATGAGCTGGGCGAAGATCGCCATGAACTTGACCCGCTCCAGCAGGGCGAGCTTGTCGTCCTCGGCCAGGTCGAGCAGGCGGGCCGCGAAGTCGAGCCTCGACAGCTCCCGGTTCGTGAACCGCTGGTAGCCGAACGACGTGATGATCTCCCGCGTCGATATCTCCCGGCGCCCGGCCGGCATGCCCTCGTCGGCGGGCGCGCCGATCGATCGAGGGTCTTCGGTGGTCGTGCGTTCCAGGGTCATTGGCTCTCCGACGACGTCCGCGAGCGGCCGGCTTCCACCGCCGGCGGCACCTCCCGACACTACGCTCTCCGCGGTGGTCCAGACCGCGGTACCCCCCTCTCGCCGTGCCCGGCGCCGCCGCGCCCTGCCGCCGTGGCCGCGGGGCCCGAAGCCGAAGCGGCGGACCGAGCTCGGGCTGCTGATCTTCGCCGCGCTGATCACCGTCGCCCTCTACGTGATCGCCGAGGTCGGGACAAAGAACAAGATCCCGCCCCACATCGGGCCGATCCTCGCCGTCATCCTCGGCATCTCGCTCATCGGCCACGTCGCCAACCGGTGGCTCGTGCCGCAGGCCAACGCGGTCGTCCTTCCGCTGGCCGCCCTGCTCAACGGCATCGGCTACGTCGTGATCGTGCGCTGGAACCCGCCGGCCGCCAAGTCCCAGGCCACGTGGGCCGTCCTCGGGATCCTCCTCTACGTGGTGACCCTGCTCGTCGTCCAGCACTCGCGGGACCTCGACCGGTACCGGTACCTGCTGCTCTTCGGAGCCGGCCTGCTGCTCGTCGCCCCGTTGATCCCCGGGCTCGGCGTCTCCGCCCGGACAACGCTCGGCGCCCGGCTGTTCGTCCACCTCGGACCGATCCAGTTCCAGCCGATCGAGCTGGCCAAGATCCTGCTCTGCGTCTTCTTCGCGTCGTACTTCGCCGAGAACAAGGAGCTGCTGTCGATCCCGACCGCCCGGATCGGCAACCGTCTGGTCCTCGACCCCCGACCGCTGCTACCGATCCTGGTGGCCTGGGCCATGGCCATGTTGGTCATCGGGCTCGAGAACGACACCGGCTTCGCCATGCTCATCTTCACGATGTTCATCGCCCTCCTCTGGGTGACGACCGGGCGGTGGACGTACCTGGTGTTCGGCATCGTCCTGTTCGCGATCGGCACGGTCGCGGTCACCCATCTCGTCCCCCACGTCGAGACCCGGATCTCCGGGTGGCTCAACCCCGGCCTCCATACACAGCTCACGCAGGGCAAGTACGCCTTCGCCAACGGCGGCGTCGGCGGGTCCGGGCTCGGGCTCGACAAGGCGGCCGGGTCGATTCCCGAACTGACGAGCGACATGATCTTCTCGGCCATCGGTGACGAGCTCGGCCTCATCGGCGCGGCCGGGGTCGTCGTCGCCTTCGTGCTGCTCGTCGGGGCCGGCTTGCGGATCGCCCAGACCGCCCGGTCCGACTTCTCGAAGCTGGTGGCGACCGGCCTGACGGCCATCCTGGGCTTCCAGGCCTTCTTCATCATGGCCGGCGTCGTCCAGCTGCTCCCACTGACCGGCATCACCCTGCCGTTCGTCGCCTACGGCGGGTCGTCGCTGGTCGCCAACTACATCCTCATCGCCGTCCTGATGCGCGTCTCGCAGGAGGGTACGGCGAACGCGGCCGAGGAGGCGCTCGGTTTGAGCCTGCCCGGCGAGACGGCCTTCACGCCGGCTCGCTAATCCGTCGCGATGCCGACGACCGGCTGGTTCAGCGGCCGGCCGCCCATCGAGCCGTAGAACTGGGCGTCACCGAAGCTGAAGATGCCGCCGTCCGTCGCCACCTCCCAGTAGCCACCGCCGTCCAGCGTGCTGCCGATGCCGACGACGGGCTGGTTGAGTGGCTTCCCACCCATCGAGCCGTAGAACTGGGCGTCGCCGAAGGCGAAGAGGCCGCCGTCCGTCGCCACCTCCCAGTAGCCCCGCCGCCCGGCGTCGCCGCGATGCCGACGACCGGCTTGTTCAATGGCTTGCCGCCCATCGAGCCGTAGAACTGGGCCGAGCCGAAGGCGAAGAGGCCACCGTCGCTGGCGACCTCCCAGTAGCCCTGGCCTGTCGGCGTCGCCGCGATGCCGACGACCGGCTGGTTGAGTGGCTTGCCGCCCATCGAGCCGTAGAACTGGGCCGAGCCGAAGGCGAAGAGGCCACCGTCGCTGGCGACCTCCCAGTAGCCCTGGCCTGTCGGCGTCGCCGCGATGCCGACGACCGGCTGGTTGAGCGGCTTGCCGCCCATCGAGCCGTAGAACTGGGCCGAGCCGAACGCGAAGAGGCCGCCGTCGCTGGCGACCTCCCAGTAGCCCTGGCCTGTCGGCGTCGCCGCGATGCCGACGACCGGCTTGTTCAACGGCTTGCCGCCCATCGAGCCGTAGAACTGGGCCGAGCCGAACGCGAAGAGGCCGCCGTCGCTGGCGACCTCCCAGTAGCCACCCTGGTAGACGAACTGGCTACCGGCGGCCGCCGGGCTCTGGCTCCCCAACCGGGTGACCGTCACGTTCACCGCGCCTGTGCCCGGCGGCGACGTCGCCAGCAGCGAGACGTCGGACGTGGCCTCGTAGTGGGCGGCCGAGCTGGACCCGAAGTCGACCGCGCTGGTTCCGTCGAGATCGGCGCCCTGGATGAGCACCTCCGTCCCACCGCGGCTCGGTCCGGAACCCGGCGCCAGCGCGCTGACCGTCGGCGGCCCGAAGTAGGTGAACTGGTCGAGCGCGCTGGCCGGGCTGGACCCGCTCACGGTCGTCACGGTGACGTCGACCGCGCCGGCTGTCCCGGGCGGCGAGGCCGCGGTGATCTGCGTGTCCGAATCGACCGTGAACGACGTCGCAGCGGTCGAGCCGAAGTGCACGGCCGTCGCACCGGTGAACCCGGAGCCAGTGAGCGTCACCGTCGTCCCGCCGGCCGTCGGTCCGGCCGACGGCGTCACGCCGGTGACCTCGCCGAGCGCGATGTACGTGAACTCGCCGCCGCCGTCCGGCAGGCTCTGCCCGTAGGGGGTCGTCACGGTGACGTCGACCGCGCCGGCTGTCCCGGCCGGCGAGACCGCGGTGATCTGCGTGTCCGAATCGACCGTGAACGACGTCGCGGCGGTCGAGCCGAAGCTCACCGCCGTCGCACCGGTGAACCCGGAGCCGGTGATGGTGGTGGTCGTCCCGCCGGCCGCCGGCCCCGATGTCGGCGTCACCGACGAGACCGCCGGCGCGTCGACGTACGTGAAGTGGTCGGCCGGCGTCAGTGGCGACTGCCCGTGGGTGGTCGTGACCTGGACGTCGACCGTGCCGGCGTCGGTGGACGGCGATACCGCGGTCACCTCGGTCGGCGAGACCGCGGTGACCGACGTGGCCGGAACCCCACCGAAGGTGACCGCGACCGGTGTTGTCAGCGCTGTCCCGGTGATCGTCACTGTCGTCCCGCCGGCGGTCGATCCGGTGTCCGGGTTGACGCCGGTGACGTTCGGCGCGGCGATCGGCGTCCCGGCCACCGTGAACGACTGCGTCACGGTGGCCGACGGCCCGCCGTTCCGGGCCACGGTCTGGCCGGTGAAGACGATGGTCGTCGACGTTCCCGCGGTGTTCGTCACGGTCAGTCGGGCGGTGTATGTCCCGGGCGCCGCGTACTGGTGCTGCGTCGTCGGCGTCGACGTCGTCACCGGCGCCGAGCCGTCGCCGAAGTTCCAGGTGTACGAGGCGATCCCGCCGACCGGCGACGACGACGCCGACCCGTCGAACGCCGTCGGCGTCGATGTCGTCCCGGCGGTGACCGAGAACGCGGCCGTCGGCGCCTGGTCCGGCGTGATGGCCAGGCCGAGCGGCCCGCCGCCGACCGTCGTCGCCGTTCCGACCTGTCCGGACGCCGTCACGATCGGGACGACCCGACCGCCCTGCGCCTCGCTCACGTACGCGGTCGCGCCGTCGGGCGTGAACGTCACCGCGGTCGGACTGCCACCGACCGCGATGGCCGGCCCAGCCGTGCCCGATGTCGTGTCGATGGGCACGACCGTGCCCTGGACCGCGTTGGCCGCGTAGACCGTGCCACCGGCCGGGTCGACCGCGACATCGGCGACGCCGAAGCCGGCCCGGATCGCGGTGCCGGCCGACGCGGTCGCCAGGTTGATCGGCACGACCGTCCCGAACAGCGGGTTCGCCACGTACGCGGTGCGCCCGTCCGGCGAGACCGTGACGCCCTGCGGCAGGCCGCCGAGCACGATCGGCGGTCCCAAGCGGCCGGTTGTCAGGTTCAGGATCCGCACCGTGCCGACGTCCGGCTCGGTGATGACCGCCTGGCGGCCGCTCGGCGTCACCGCGATCCCCTGGGGATCCGGGCCGCCCGGGAGGGTGGCGACGTTCCGGTTCGACGACGTGTTGATGACCGAGACGGTGCCGGAGAACAGGTTCGTGACGTACGCGGTCTGCCCGTTCGGCGACAGCGCGATCGCCGACGGGCACTCGCCGACCCGGATCGCCGAGCCGACCGCGCCGGTGGCCAGCGTGACCGGATAGACCGCGTCGGTCGACGACGTGACGAGGCAGCTGACCGCGGTCGGTGCGACGACGTACGCCGTCTTGGCGTCCGGCGTGATCGCCACCGCCACCGGCCGGCCGGGGACGCCGATGGCCGGGCCGCGCTGGCCGGACATCGTCGAGATCGGCGTCACCGAGCCGGAGAGGATGCCGGAGAGCGGGGTGGCGACGTACGCCGTCCATCCCGCGCCGAGCAGCCCCGCGACCGGTCCGGCCGCCGAGACCGGTGCCGCCGCGCCGAGCCCGGCGAGCAGGCTCCCGGCCGTCACGACGAGCGCCGCTCCTCCCGCCAGCCAACCACGCCCTTTTCCGTCCGTCCGCTGTCGACCCACTGGCACTCCCTTTCCGGTGATCGACCCCGACGCTACTGCGGCATCACGTCATCGGTGCCGACCAGCAGCCGCTCGTCGGCCAGGATCGGGGCGGAGACGACCTGGCGGGCCGCCAGGACGATGCCGTCGCTCGGCCGGCACGGCACGACCTCACGCCCCTGGGCCGTCATGACGTCCATCTCCGCGCGGTACGTGCTCCCCTGGCGGCTGACGAGCCGGACCGCGACGAGGTCGGCCCGGAGCCGCTGCAGGACCGTCGTGAACAGCTCGTGGGTCAGCGGTCGGGGGGTCGAGACGCCGCGGAGGGCGTACGCCAGGGCGACGCCCTCGGGCAGCCCGACCCGGAACGACAGCTCGCGCAACGGCGGTTCGGCCTCCTGCAGCGTCACCAACGGGTACTGGTCCGGCAGCTCGACCGTCACCGACATGACGTCCATCACCCGGAACGACACGGCCATGTCAGCCGGTCCGCCGGGCGTAGACGGAGAGGGCGATGCCGACGCCCATGAAGAACGCGATCACCGCGGTCCCGCCATAGCTGATAAACGGCAGCGGGATGCCGGTGATCGGCATGATGCCCATGTTCATCCCGGCGTTCTGGAACGTACTGAACGCCAGGAACATGAAGATCCCGGTGCACATCAGTCGGCCGAAGCTGTCCCGCGACAGCTGCCCGGCCCGGAGGATCCGCCAGGCCACCACCGCCAGCACGGCCAGGACAGCGGTGGCCCCGACGAAGCCGAGCTGCTCGCCGACCGCGCTGAAGATGAAGTCGGTCCGTTGCTCCGGCACGTACCCCAGGTTCGTCTGGGCGCCGTGCAGCAGCCCCTTGCCGAACAACCCCCCGGACCCGATGGCCGACTTCGCCTGCTGCAGGTTGTAGATGTGTGTCTGCTCCAGCTTCGTCAGGTGCGTTGTGTCCTGCTTCAAGAAGATCGTGATCCGTGTGATCTGGTAGTGGTGCACCAGGCCGGCTTCGACGGCGACGATCACGACCAGCACCGCGCCGACCAGGAGCATGACCAGGATCCGGTTCGGCAACCCGGCCGCGGCCAGCATGACGAGGAGGACGATCGTCATGATGATGGCCGTGCCCAGGTCCGGCTGGACCAGCACCAGGCCGATCGGGATGCCGGCCATGATCAGCAACCGGATGACGTCGCGCCAGGCCAACCCCTCGTTGCGTCGGGAGCAGTACGTGGCGACGGCGATGATCAGCGCCAGGACGGCGAACTCGGACGGCTGCAGTTCCAGGGGGCCCAGCCGGAACCACCGTTGGGCGCCCAATGTCGACGATCCGACGCCGGGGACCATGACCGCGAGCAGGAGGAAGACCGAGAGGCCGTAGAGGATGTACCCGACCGATTCGAGCCGCCGATAGTCCAAGATGGCCAGGGCGACCATGCAAACGACCCCGATGACCAGGAAGATCAGCTGCCGCTTCATGTAGTACGTCGGGCTTGTGCCGGCGGCGACGAGCTCGCCGCGGGTGGCCGAGTAGACCATGACGACGCCGATGATCGCGGCCAGTATCGCTGCCGACACCAGGACCAGGTCGACGCCGAGCACATGTCGCCGGACGGCCCGGCCGCTGGTCGTCGTGATCACCGGGGCCTGCACCGCGGGACAGAATATCGGCCGTGCCCCTCTCCACCCTGCCGGCCCTCTCCACCTTGCCGGCCGCCGCCGATACAAACGGCGACTGGCTGTACCACCTCCTCGTCAAGGCCGGCGTGACACCGTCGACCGCCCACACGGTCCACGACTTCGTGATCCGGCCGCTGGAGATCGTCCTCGTCATCGTCGTCGCCGTCCTCGTCGCCCACTTCGGCGCCCGGGCGATCCGCCGGGTGCTCGGCAAGGTCGCCCAGCAGGCCGCCGACCGCTCCAGCGGCGACCGGACCGGCGCCCGGGCGGTCACCCTCGTCGCCCTCGTCGGCAACCTCTGGCGGTTCTTCGTCGGCGTCGTCGCGTTCTTCATCATCCTCGGCATGCTCGGCGTCGACCTGACGCCCCTCCTCGCCAGCGCCACCGTGATCGGCGCGACGATCGGCTTCGGCGCCCAGTCCCTCGTCCGGGACTACCTTTCCGGCTTCCTGCTGACGATGGAGGACCAGTTCGGCATCGGCGACACGGTTACCGTCGGCTCGGTCACCGGGTCCGGCCTCATCACCGGCGTCGTCGAGGACGTCTCCCTACGGGTCACCCGGGTCCGGGCGGCCGACGGGTCCATCTGGTACGTCCCCAACGGCGACATCCGGGAGCTGTCCAACGCCTCACGAGGCTGGGCCAAGGCCATCGTCGACGTCCCCGTCGCGGCGACCGACGCGGCGACGCTCGATCGCGCCAAGGACGTCGTCGCCGATGCCGCCCGAGCCGTCGCCGCCGGCCCCCGCTTCGCCGCGTCGTGCACCGAGCCACCCGAGGTCCTCGGGATCGTCGCGGCCGACGCGGACGTCTGCACGTTGCGGGTCGCCCTGCGGACCTCGACCGACCAGCACGCGCCGCTCGAACGGGCCCTCCGAGAGGCCGTCGTCGGTCGGCTGGCCGAGGAGGGACTCTGGCCGGCCGGCACCGCCGGCGACGGCTGACCGGCTGGCCGGCTGGCCAGCCGGCTGGCCCGCGGGTTCAGCCGCAACTGACACGCCGGCCCCTTTTGATCGGGCGCTACTTCTTCGTCGTCGCTTCTCTTGACGTTCCGATGCGAGTGACACACCCTCCTGCGATGATCGAACCATGCCTTCGGTCGCCGCCGCCACTCCTCCGACCGATGCGGCTCCTCCGACCGATACGGCGGTCGGAGCCGTTCGAACCCACCTCGACGGGCTGCGGGTCGTCGTCGCCGACCTCTCCCCGGAGGCGGTGACCGGCGACGCCGCCGTCGAGCTCGTCACGCTCGGCATCGCGCTCGAACGGGTCGGCGCGTCGCTCCGAACCAGGTTTGCCCGTCGGGTGGAAACGACCGGCGCGTTCGTCGGCCACAAGCACGTCGCCGGATGGCTGGCCGAGAAGGCCGGCGAGTCGGTCGGGCAGGCCCAGGGGGCGCTGAAGACGGCGTCACAGCTGGCGGAGACCCCGCTGGTGGACCGGGCGTTCGGCGACGGTCGCCTCTCGCTCGCCCAGGCCCAGGTGGCCGCCGACGCCGCGACCGCCGATCCGGCGGCCCAGGAAACCCTCCTGGAGGTGGCGACGACCGGCTCGCTCAAGGACCTCAAGGCCGAGGCGGCCCGAGTGAAGCGCCGGGCGTTCGGCGAGGCGTCGATGCGGGAGCGAGAAGCCCGCGTCCACCGCCGGCGGTACTGCCGGATCTGGTCGCCGACCGAGGGCGGGGTGCGACTCGATGCGTGGTTGCCGACGGTGGACGGAGCGAGAGTGAAGGCCGCACTGGACGAGGAGATCGACCGGGTGTTCAAGGAGGCCTGGGCAGCCGGTGTCCGCGACCGTCCTGACGCGTACCGGGCCGACGCACTGGTCCGGGCGGTCTGTGGCGAGGGATCGCCGCCGGCCCAGGTAGCCGTGCGGGTCGACGCCGGCACCCTCCGTCGGGGCTTCGTCGAGGGCGACGAGGTCTGTGAGATCCCCGGCGTCGGGCCTATCCCCGTCGACACGGCCCGGGATCTCCTGGGTGACGCGGCGTTTCACGTCGTCGTGACGGACGGGGTCGACGTCAAGGCGGTGACGTCGAAGAAGCGGACGATCCCCGCGGCCCTCCGGCGAGCGCTGATCGAGCGCGACCGGACGTGTGCGGTGCCGGGATGCGACGCCAGCCACCACCTCCAGATCGACCACCGCTGGGACTTCTCCAAGGGCGGCCCGACGAGCCTGGCCAACACGTGTCGCCTGTGCGGGCCACACCACCGGATGAAAACGACGATGGGCTTCCGGTTGGTCGAGACGGACGGCGTCGTCCGGTGGGTGGGTCCTAGTGGCTGACGGCCGCCCACATCGCTTCGACCGGAGCCGGCTGGCCGGTCCACCGTTCGAGCTGGGCCGCGGCCTGGTGGACGAGCATGCCGAGGCCACCGACCGGCGTGGCGCCGGCGGCGGCCGCGTCGAGCAGCCACCGCGTCATCCGAGGGTGGTAGACGAGGTCGGCCGCGACCTGGCCGGCGACCGAGCTGGCCGGGGTCGACCAACGGTCGTACCGAGCTGCCGGCCATCCCGGCCGGCGTCGCCTGGACGACGAGGTCGGCTGACCGGGCGTCGTCCGGGCTGCCGACCCGGCCCCGGTCACCGGCCAGCGCGGCCGCGGTCGCCGCTCGCTCGGCCGTCCGGTTGACGACGACGACGTCGGTCGCACCGCCGTCGGCCAGGGCACGGACGACGGCTCGAGCGGCACCGCCGGCCCCGATGACCAGGCAGCGCCGGCCGTCCGGATCGAAGCCGGCCCCGCGGCGCAGAGACGCGACGAACCCCATCCCGTCGGTGTTGTCGCCGACCAACGAGTCGTCGTCCCAGAAGAGGCAGTTCACCGCGGCCAGTACGTCGGCCACCGGGGTCAGGCGGTCGACGAGGCCGGCGACGGCCGTCTTGTGCGGCATCGTCACGGACAGCCCGGCGATGCCGAGCGCCCGCATCCCGGCCACCGCGTCGGCGGCCGCACCGTCGGGCACCGGGAACGCGACGGATACCCAGTCGAGGCCGAGGGCGTCGAAGGCGGCGTTGTGCAGCCGCGGCGACAACGAGTGGCCGACCGGGTCACCGATGACGCCCACGACCCGGGTCATCCGAGCCCCCGGCTGGCGGCCAACTTCTCGTTGGCTATCTGCTGTGTGTATGTCGTCGAGAACGCCTCCGTCCCGTCCTTGTCGACGACGACGAAGTACAGCCACGTGCCGGGCGTCGGGTCGACGGCGGCCCGCAACGCGACCATCGACGGGAAGCAGATCGGCGTCGGCGTCAGGCCGGCGTGCTTGTACGTGTTGTACGGCGTCTCGAGCTGTCGGTCGTGCGGCGTGACTGTGCCACCGTCCTGGCCGAGCGAGTACAGCACCGTCGATGTCATGTCGAGCGTCATCCCCTGGGCCAGCCGGTTGACGATCACCCGGGCGACCTTGCCCATGTTCTTGTCGTAGTACCCCTCCTTCTCGACGATCGACGCGGCGATGACCACGTCGTACTCCGACATCCTCGAGCTTCGCCGCCGACTTGGCGTTCAGCCCGGCGGCCGCGGCCTGGTGGTCGAACCGGTCGACCATCGTCGTCAGCAGCTGCTCGGCCGTCTCGTCGGCCGTCACCTGGTAGTCACCGGTCCCGAGCAGGCCCTCGAGGCTGTGGTTGCCGGACGGCTGGAACGGCGACGGCACCGTGTGCGAGACCTTGACGAACGATGTCGCGATGTCGCCGGGCGCGGCACCGAGCTGGTTGGCCACCTCGGCGACGGTGTAGCCGGGCTTGACGTCGAGCGTGTACGGCGGCGGGCCGGTCGTCCGAGTCAGGTACCACACGAGCACACCTACCGCGGCCAGGACCACGACGACCGGTCGCGGCGACGAGAGCCCGCCGTTTCGATCGCCGGCGCCGGTGTCTCATCGTGAGGCCAGCCAGGCCTGGAGCAGGACGGTCGCGGCCGCGCTGTCGACCGACTGCCGGCGGGCGGGGCCGCGCTTACCCGCTTCGGCCAGCGCGGCTTCGGCCGACACCGTCGTCAGCCGCTCGTCGAACGTCTCGACCGGCACGGCGACCGCGGCCGCCAGCTCGTCGACCGCCGCCCGGGCCGCCTGCGCGGCCGGCCCCTCTCGGCCGTCGAGCGACAGTGGCAAGCCGACGACGACGACGGCCGCGTCGATCTCCGCGACGACGTCGGCGATGGCGCGGACCCAGTCGCCCTGCCGCTCGACGACGGGACGCGGAAAGGCCATCGTGCCGGCGGCGTCACTGACCGCCACCCCGATCCGTCGCTGGCCGAGGTCGACGGCGACGGCGCGGCTCACCGGTCGAGGAGGACCCGGCGGGCTTCGGCCAAGGCGTCGTCGAGCCGGGACGCGTCCCGGCCGCCGGCGACCGCCACGTCGGGCGAGCCGCCGCCGCCGCCCTGGACGATCTGGCCGACCTGCTTGACGAGCGCGCCGGCATCCGGCTCGCCGCCGGTGGCGATGGCGATCGCCACCTTGGCCCCGTCGGCGGTCCCGCCGACGACCGCGGCGCGCACGCCGTCCCGCCGCCGCACCGCCTGGGCGAGCGCCCTGAGCTCCTCGGCGGCCCGGCCGTCGCGGCGAGCGACGACGACGCCGTCCTCCGCCGCGGCCGCCAGCTCGGCCGCGTCGGCATCGACGGCCGAGCTCCGCAGGCGCGCCAGCTCCTTGTCGGTCGTCCGCTGGCGGTCGAGCAGCCGCTGCAGCGCGTCGACGACGCCGTCGGGCTCGACCTTCAGCAGCGTCGCCGCCTCCTGGACGAGCGCCTCGCGCCGCCGGGCCCGTTCGACGGTGGCCAGGCCGGTGACGGCCTCGATCCGCCGGGTGTTCGAGCCGATCGAGCCTTCCGAGACGATGGCGATCGGCCCGATCATGCCGAGGGCGTCGACATGGGTGCCGCCGCAGAACTCGAGCGAGTGCCGGCCGGCCCGGACGACCCGGACGACGTCGCCGTACTTGTCGCCGAAGAACGCCACCGCGCCCATCGCCTCGGCCTCGGCCCGACCGGCTTCCGTCGTCTCGACCGCGTCGTCGGTCAGGACGTCCGCATTGGCCATCTCGGCCACGGCGTCCAGTTCCTCGGGCGACGGCGCCGAGTGGTGCGCGAAGTCGAATCGCAGCCGGTCCGGCGCGACCAACGACCCCTGCTGACGGACGTGGTCGCCGAGCACGGTGCGGAGCGCGGCATGGAGGAGGTGCGTCCCGGTGTGGTTCCGTCGCAGCGCCTCCCGGCGCGGCCCGTCGATCGTCGCCAGTGCGTCCTGGTCGACGAAGAGGTCCCCCGTCACCTTGGCCCGGTGCGCGCTCAGACCCGGCAGCGCGGGCACCGTCTCGTAGACGTCGGCCCGGCCGGTCTCGGTGACGATCGTCCCGATGTCGCCGACCTGGCCGCCGCCCTCGGCGTAGAACGGCGTCCGGTCGAGGAAGATCTCCGCGGTGCCCGGCTCCGACCCGGCCAGCACGCCGACCACCCGGGCCGGCACGGCGTAGTGGTCCGGCGACCGCCCGACGAACGTCGTCGGCCCGTCGTCCTCGAGCAGGCCCCGGTAGGCGCCCTCGTCGGCCGCGGCCGGAACCTTCGCCGCCTGGCGGGCCCGGGCCCGCTGCTCGGCCATGCGCTCGTCGTAGCCCTCGCGGTCGACCGTCACGTCGGCTTCGGTCGCCAGCTCCTCGGTCAGCTCGATCGGGAAGCCGTGGGTGTCGTGGAGCCGGAACGCGACGTCGCCGGACAGCGTTCCGCCGGCGTCGATCCCGGCCAGTGCCCCTTCGATGAGCGTCAGCCCGGTCCGCAGCGTCCGGTCGAACCCGGTCTCCTCCCGCTCGAGCACGGTCTGGACGACGTCGAGCGACTCCGTCAGCGTCGGGTACGCCGCCCCCATCACCCGGGCCGACTCGTCGGCCAGGCCGGGCGTGACGAGCCCGGTCGCGCCGAGCCGGCGGGCCGCGAGCACGGCTCGGCGGATGACGCGGCGCAGGACGTAGCCGCGGCCGTCGTTCGACGGGATGACGCCGTCGGCGACGAGCATCGTCATCGCCCGACCGTGATCGGCGAGCACGCGGAGCGCGACGTCGGACCGGTCGTCGGCGCCGTAGCGGACGCCGGTCAGCTCCTCGGCCGCGGCGACCAGCGGGGCGAGAACGTCGGTGGCGAAGACCGAATCGGTGCCCTGGAGGATCGGCAGGATCCGCTCCAGCCCGGCGCCGGTGTCGATGCTCTTGCGCGGCAGGTCGTGCAGCGTCCCGTCGGCGGCCCGGTTGAACTGCATGAAGACCAGGTTCCAGATCTCGACGAACCGCTCCGACCCCCCGTGCGCCGGACCGCCGGGCGCGCCGTAGGCGTCACCCTTGTCGAAGTAGATCTCCGAGCACGGGCCGCACGGACCGGTCTCGCCCATCCCCCACCAGTTGTCCTCGCCCATCCGCTGGATCCGGTCCGCGGGCACGCCGATGGCGTCGCGCCAGATCTCCGCCGCGTCGTCGTCGGACTCGTGGACGGTGATCCACAGCCGGTCGGCGTCCATCCCGAGCACGTCGGTGACGAGGCCCCACGCGAACGGGATCGCCTCGGCCTTGAAGTAGTCGCCGAAACTGAAGTTGCCGAGCATCTCGAAGAAGGTGCAGTGCCGCGTCGTCGTCCCGACGAGGTCGATGTCGAGCGTCCGGAAGCACTTCTGCACCGACGTCGCCCGTGGCCACGGCGCGGTCTCGTCCCCGACGAAGTACGGCTTGAACGGGACCATCCCGGCGATCGTGAACAGGACCGTCGGGTCGTGCGGGATCAGGCTGGCCGACGGGACCACCTCGTGGCCGCGGCTGGCGAAGTACCCGGTGAAAGCGGCCCGGAGCTGGTTCGCGTCCATCCGGGCAGACTACCGGCGCTTTCGCACCTTGCGGTCTAGTGACGAACCCTCCGGGCGGCGTGCCGACCACGCGGCGCCGGCCGCTCCGGCGGCGCCGCCGGGGCCGTCGGCGGGACCGTCGTCCGCCGATCGAGCTCGGCCCACAGCTCGGCCTCCCGGCGGTCCCGCTCCTGGCGGCCGGCGTCGACCGCCGAGCGCACGCGATCGCCGATCTGGCGCACGGCCTCGTTGGCGACGTGGTTCGGCGAGAGCCTCGCCACCTGCCGGCGGATCCGCTGCTCGGCCCAGAGCGTGCCGGCCACGCCGGCGGCCAGGCCGGTGCCGAACCAGAACGGTCGTTTCATCATCGTCGCTCCCACCTGATCATGGCCGGCTCCCGGAGCCGGCGCAGCCCGCCGGCCGTCCCGGCCCGGAAGGCGAGCACCTTCACGACCGGATTGGCGAATGCCCGCTGGGCCAGCTTCGACGCGGAGTCGACGGTGGCCGTCACGGACTCAGTGTCCTCGAGAACGGCCTCGACCCGAGCCATCTCCGACGTCGCGTACCCGACCGCCTCGCGAGCCTCGGCGACCAGCGGCACCGTCTCGCCGCGCAGCCGTTCGATGCCCCGTTCGAGCCGCCGGACCTGCCCGACGAGGACGACCGCGGCGGCCACGCCGACGATGGCCGCGACGCACGCCACGACTGCGGCCACGAGGACGACGACATCGACCGCAGCCATCCCCGGACCCTACCGCCGCCCGCCTCCGAAGTGGTGCTTCCGGGCGCCGTCTGGGCGCCCTCCGGACGCCGTCCGGACGGCGTCTGTCCAAGCCCACTGTCCCCTCCAGCCGATTGAAAAACAACGATTTTATATTTATTGAATTATTCCTGCAACTTTGTTTCAGATCGGTCTACACTGGCATTCAGCGGGCGATAACCGCGAGAAATTGCTCTATATAGAAGGGGGTGGCGCGATGTTTGCATCGCGAATCGGAAAACTCCTCATCACCGGGGCAGCAGCCGGGGCGCTGGTAGCGGCCGGGACGGGGGCGGCGATCGCCGGCGGCGGGGTCGCTAGTGCGGCGTCGAAGGGCCCGTCGACCCTCCCGGTGTCGTCGTTCACCAACAACTTCTCGGCCATGACCCATCTCCAGACGCTGGCGGCCGCCGGGCACGGCAAGGTGGCGGCCATCCTGCCCGACACGACGAGCTCGACCCGGTACGTCGAGTTCGACGCCCCCGACCTCTCCCGGGCGTTCTCCCGGGCCGGCCTCAAGCCGTCGGAGTACACCATCCAGAACGCCCAGGGCAGCGACGCCACGCAGCTGACGGACGCCGAGACGGACATCACGAACGGGGCGACCGTCCTGCTCGTCGACCCGCTCGACTCCGGCGTCGGCACGTCGATCGAGAGCTACGCCAAATCCCACGGCGTCGACGTCATCGACTACGACCGGCTGACCCTCGGCGGCAGCCGCGAGTACTACGTCAGCTTCAACAACGTCCAGGTCGGCAAGTTGATCGGCCAGGGCCTCGTGAGCTGCGTCGCCGCCTGGCACGTCAAGAAGCCCGAGGTCGTCGTCATGCACGGCGCACCGACGGACAACAACGCCACGCTGTTCGCCCAGGGCTACGACGGCGTGATGAAGTCGTACTTCAGCTCCGGCAAGTGGGTCGACGTCACCAACACCGCCGGCACGTGGACAACATCGCAGGCCGAGTCGGAGTTCCAGGACGCGTACACCGCCCATCCGAACATCAACGCCGCACTGATCCCGAACGACGAGACCGGGGCGCCGATCATCACGTACCTACAGACGCTGCACATCGCGCCGAAGACGTTCCCGACGACCGGCCAGGACGCGACGCTGGTCGGGCTGCAGAACATCCTCGCCGGTTACCAGTGCGGCACCGCGTACAAGCCGATCTACCTCGAAGCCCAGGGGGCGGCCGCCCTCGCGCTGTACCTGCGGGCCGGGCAGAAGCCACCGGCGGACCTGGTGAACAGCACGACGGAGGACACCACCGCCCACGTCGCCGTCCCCTCGGTGCTGCTCACGCCGGAGTGGGTCACCACGGCGAACATGAACTCGACGATCGTCAAGGACAAGTTCGTCCCGGTGACACAGCTCTGCAGCGGCAACTACGCCACCGACTGCAAGGCCGCCGGGATCACCCCATAGATGACCACGGAGCAGCGGGGCGGCCCGGGCGACGGTCGCCCCCCGCTGCTCCGACTGGAGGGCATCTCCAAGAGCTTCGGCGCAGTCCGAGCCCTCGACCGCGTCGACCTGGACATCCCCGAGGGCCAGGTGACCGCTCTGGTCGGCGACAACGGTGCCGGGAAGTCGTCGCTGATCAAGACGGTCGCCGGCCTCTGGGCGCCTGACGCCGGCCGCATCCGCTGGCAGGGCGAGCCGGTCACGCTCCGCAATCCGAAGGACGCCGAGCAGCTCGGCATCACGACGATCTACCAGGATCTCGCGCTCTGCGACAACCTCGACATCGTCCAGAACATGTTCCTCGGCCACGAGCTGCTGCGGCACGGCATCCTCGACGAGTCGTCGATGGAGATCGCCGCCCGCGACACGCTCCGCGAGCTGGCCGTGACGACGGTGCGGTCGATCCGCCAACCCGTCGCCTCCCTGTCCGGGGGCCAGCGACAGTCGGTGGCGGTAGCCAAGGCGGTCATGGCGAAGGCCCGGTTGGTCATCATGGACGAGCCGACCGCCGCGCTCGGCGTGTCCCAGACCGAGCAGGTCCTCGCCCTCATTCGGCGGCTGGCCGATCAGGGCGTCGCCGTCCTCATGGTCTCGCACAACCTCAACGACGTCCTCCGCGTCGCCGACCGGATCGCCGTCCTCTACCTCGGCCGGCTGGCCGTCGACGGGCCGGCGGCCGACTTCGACCTGCAATCGGTCGTCGAGTACATGACGGCCGGCGCCCGCTCCCGGCCGGAGGCGAGCTGACGATGAGCGAGCCGGAGGACCGTGGCCGATCGCCGATGCCCGAGGTCGTCGCCGACTCGCTCGGCGAGTACCTGCGGGCCTGGTGGACCCGGATCAAGGGTGGTGACAGCGGCGTCCTGCCGATCCTCGCCGGCCTGGCGATCATCATCGTGATCTTCCAGGTTCAAGAGCCGGTCTTCCTGTCGGCCGGCAATATCGTCAACCTGCTGACCCAGGCCGCGGTCTTCGTGCTGCTCGGGCTGGCCGAGATCTTCGCGCTCGTGCTGAGCGAGATCGATCTGTCGACCGGGTTCGTCGCCGCGGTCGGTGGGATGATCATCGCCGAGCTGCTCGCCAGCCCGAACAACTGGCCGTGGTGGTCGGCCGTCCTCGCCGGCCTGGCCGCCACCGCGGCCATCGGCGCCCTACAGGGCACGCTCATCACCCGGCTCCGGCTGCCGTCGTTCATCGTCACGCTGGCCGGCCTGCTCGGCTGGGAGGGCGTGCTCATCTGGCTGGCGGACATCGACAAGGGCGCGGTCGGCGGCGTCGTCCGGATCAACAACAGCGTCGTCTACAACCTGGTCAACGGGAACATGAGCCCGGTCGCCGGTTGGGTGACGCTCGTCGTGGTCGTGGGCCTGTACGCGGTGATAACCGTGACCCGCACCGTCCGCCGTCGCCGCCAGGGGCTGAGCGCGCCACCGCTCAGCATCACCGTCGCCACGATCGCGGTCGTCGCCGTCGTCGGCGTCGCCCTCGTCGTCGTCTGCAACGTCAACCGCGGCTCGCTCGTCCCCCTCCAGGGCATCCCGTGGGTCGTTCCGTTCGTCCTCGCGGTCGTCCTGGCCTGGTCCTGGCTGTTCGCCCGCACGAGGACGGGGCGGTACCTGTACGCCATCGGCGCCAACCCGGAGGCGGCCCGGCGGGCCGGCATCAACGTCGCCCGGGTCCGGACGATCGGCTTCATGATGGCCAGCCTGACCGCGGGGATGGCCGGCCTCGTCTACGAGTCCCGCCTCGGCTCGATCGCCACCGACGTCGACGGCGGCACGCTCGTCCTCTACGCGGTGGCCGCCGCGGTCATCGGCGGCGCCAGCCTCTTCGGCGGCCGGGGCAAGCCGGTCCACGCCCTCCTCGGCGGCGTCGTCATCGCCGCGGTCTACAACGGCCTGGGGCTGCTCGGCGTCAGCGCAGCCGGCCAGGACATGGCCACCGCGCTCGTGCTGCTCGCCGCGGTCAGCGTCGACTCGCTCGTCCGGCGGCGCGGCCGATCAGCCTGACCGTATCGCCGCCTGGGCGCGCCGCACGGCGGCGTCGAACGCCGGCCGAGCCATCGACCACTCCTGCGCCTCTCGCTCGAGCTCGATCGCGTCGTCGACGTTGTCAATGCTGGCCCGGAGCGTCGCCTTCGTCCGGGCGACCAGCTCGGCGTCCCGACCGGCCGCCCGGGTAGCCAAGGCCACGGCGGCCGGCTCGAGCTCGTCCTCGGCGACGCATCGCCAGGCCAAGCCGTGCTCGACCGCCTCGGCGCCGTCGAGGACGTCGCCCATCAGGACGAGGGCGGCTGCACCCTGGCTGCCAATGCGCCGTTGGAGGAGCCACAGGTGGCCACCGCCCGGGTGGATCCCGACGTCCAGAAAGCGCGGGTCGAACCGGGCCGATGGGGAGACGAGCACCACGTCACAGCAGAGTGGCAGGTTCACCCCGGCGCCGATGGCCGGTCCGGCCACCGCGGCGACCGTCGGCACCGGCGCCGCCAACAGGGCCCGGAAGCCGCGGTAGCTGTCGATGAGCGGGGCTGTCCGTTCCCGCAGGCTGTCGAGCGAGCCGCCGGCGCAAAAGACCGGCGGGTCGGCGCAGACGACCAGGGCCCGAGCCCCGCTCGCCAGCGCGCCCTCGACGGCCGCCTCCAGTGCCCGGGTCATCGCCGGCGAGAGGGCGTTGCGTCGGGCGGGGTCGGTCAGCCGGAGGGTGGCCACCCCGTCGTCCAACGTCGTCGTCACCAGCATCCTCCTATATTGCTGCTCATGGAGCCCGTCGTGCACCGACCAGGCGCCACCGCGGACGAGACGCTCCGAGCCGTCGCCGAGGTCCACGGCGACCGGGACGCGTACGTCGAGGCCGGTGGCGACCGCCTGACGTTCGCCGAGTGGGACGCCGCGGCCGACGGCACCGCGGCCGCGCTGGCCGAGCTCGGCGTCCGCGAGGGCGACGTCGTCGCCCTCCTGCTGCCGTCGTCGGCCGACTACGCGGTCTGTTACCAGGCGGCGATGCGGCTCGGCGCGATCACGTCGGGGATCAACCCGCGGCTCGGCCCGACCGAGGTGGCGAGCATTCTGCGGCGCAGCCGACCCCGGGTCGTCGTCGGCCCGCTCTCGCTGCGACCTCCCGGTGCCAGGAAGTCGCCCGGCGGTGCCCGGCCAGACACGGACGGTGCCTGGCCGAACCCAATCGCGCCGGGCACCACCGTCGTCGACCGGGCCGAGCTCCGATCGTGGCGCACGCTCGACCGCCCGGCCGACCTCCCCGCGCCGGACCCGGCCCGGCCGGTCGCGGTCGTCTGGACGAGCGGGACGACCGGCGATCCGAAGGGCGCGGTCTTCGACCACCGGAACCTGGCGGCCGTCTCGGTCGGCGCGGGACCACTCCGAGCGCCGTTCGACCGGCGGATCTCGCCGACGCCGTTCTCCCACGTCGCGTACATGACGCACCTGATCGAGGAGATCGAGTACGTGATCACGACGATCGTCCCGGCGACGCCGTGGAAGGCCGACGCGGTGCTCGCCCAGATGGCCGCCGAACGGGTCACGGTCGGCCAGGGCGTCCCGTCGCAGTGGCGGCTCCTCCTCGACCGGCCCGAGTTCGACGATGCCGATCTCGGCGCGCTGCGGATCTGCGGCACGGGAGCCGCGCCGGTGCCGCCGAGCCTCGTCCGGGAGATGAAGGCGCGGCTCGGCGTCCCGGTCGTCATCGGCTACACGAGCACCGAGGCCGCGCTGACGACCGGCTCGCGGCCGGACGACAGCCCGGACGTCATCGCCCGGACGGTCGGCCGGGCCCGGGAGAACGTCGCCATCCGGGTCGTCGACGACGACGGCCGGGTGGTGCCGGACGGCGACGTCGGCAACGTCGAGTGCCGTTCCGACGCGGTCATGCGCGGCTACTGGGAGGACGCGGAGCGGACGGCCGCGGTGCTGCGGCCGGACGGCTGGCTCCGCACCGGCGACGGCGGTTGGCTGGACGGCGACGGGTACCTGACGCTGGTCGGGCGGCGCACGGAGATGTACCTGCGCGGCGGCTACAACGTCTACCCGGTCGAAGTCGAGCGGGTCATCTCCGAGCTGCCGTCCGTCTCGCAGGTCGCGGTCGTCAGCCGGCCGGACCCCGTCCTCGGCGAGATCGGCGTGGCGTTCGTCGTGCCGGCCGGGCCGCCGCCGTCACGCGACGAGGTCCGGGCGTGCGTGAAGCGGTCGATCGCCGACTACAAGGCCCCCGACGTCGTCGAGATCGTCGCCGAGCTCCCGTTGACGGCCGTCGGCAAGGTCGACAAGCGGGCGCTCGGCGAGCGGGCTCAAGCCATGTAGAGGACTTGCATGGCGTAGACCAGCGACGGCCGCTCCGCGCCGACGACGCCGACCTCGATCTCGGTCGTGATCAGCGTCCCCTTCGGCTTCGCCTCGGCCTTGACGACACGGGACCGGGCCCGCACCTCCGAGCCGGCAGGCACCGGCGCCATGAACCGCAGCTTCTCGGCGCCGTAGTTGGCCGCGCTCCGATGGCCGACGACCTTGGCCGGTCCGGGCGGGGCGAGGCCGGGGATGAGGCTCAGCGTCAGGAAGCCGTGGGCCACCGGACCACCGAACGGGCTCTCGCGGTTGGCCCGCTCGACGTCGACGTGGATCCACTGGTGGTCGCCGGTCAGGTCGGCGAACTGGTTGATCATCTCCTGGGTCACCGCAGTCGGCGCGCCCCACTCGCCGAACTCGCCCCCCTGGGCGTTCAGCCCCTCGACGTCGTCGAACCGCACCTCAGCCATGCCCTCTCCTTTCGAGTGTCCCGGGGACACTACTGGCCTGGCGCACGGCCAGATACGGAGCCATGACCGAGTACCCGCCGTCGACGGCGAGTACCGCACCGGTGTGGTAGCGCAGCGTCGGGTCGGCGAGATAGAGGGCGGCGGTACCGAGGTCGTCGGGGGTCCCCCATCGGCCGGCCGGGATGGACGCCAGCGTCTCGACGGCGAGAGATTCGGACACGCGGTCGACGGACATCGTCGAGTTCTCCGTCCAGCCGGGCTGGAGGATGTTCGCCCGGATGCCCAACGGCGCCAGCTCGGCCGCCAGACTGCGGACGAGGCCGCCCAGGCCCGCCTTGGCGGCCGCGTAGGCGGACAGCCCCGGCGACGCGTGGACGGCCGCGGCCGACGAGACGGCGACGAGCGCGCCGCCGTCGTCGCGGGTGGCCATGTCGCGGACGCACGCCCGGAAGCAGAGGAACGCCCCGGTCAGGTTCACCCCGACGACCTGCTCCCAGTCCTCCAGGGGGAATTCCATGAGTGCGTGGTGGCGACCCCCGCCGCCGGCATTGGCCACGCAGATGTCGATCCGTCCGAACCGGGCGACCGTCGCCGCGGCCGCCGCGTCGACATCCGCCTCGTGGCCGGCGTCGCACCCGAACGCGTCGGCGACGAGGCCTTCGCCTCGCAGCTCCGCGACCGCGTCGGCCGATCGCTCGGGCCGCCGGGCCCAGATCGCGACGGACGCTCCCGCCCGAGCGAGCGCCCGGGCGATGCCGAACCCGATGCCGTCGCTCCCGCCGGTGACCACGGCCACCCGTCCGTCGACCGTCATTAGCGCCCGGCGACCTCACGGAAGGCGGCGACGAACGACGCGGCCAGCTCCTCGGCCGCCGACGGGTCGTCGGGCAGCGGGAGCCGGGCCCGGAGGTCCGTCACGCCGGCCTCGACGAGGGCCGGCACCGCGGCCATCGTCCGGTCGATATCGATCGAACCGTCGTCCTGCCGGACGGCCGGCAGACCGCCGACGATCTTGAGATCGGCGGGGTCCCGACCGGCCTCGGTCACCGCGGCGCGCATCTGCTCGATGCCGGTGACGACGTCGGCGGCCGCGTCGCCCCACGGGACCCAGCCGGACCCGAACCGGGCCAGGCGGCGGGCGACCCGCGGGTTGACGGTCCCGCTGATCCATAGCGGTACGCCGCCGGGCTGCAGCGGCTTGGGCATCATGTGGATCGCCTCGAACCGCAGACCGGGGCCGTCGTAGGCGGCCCGCGGCTCCCGCCACAGCGTCTGGCAGACCTCGAGGCTCTCGTCGAGCAACCGGCCCCGGCCGTCGAATTCGAGCCCGGCCGCCTCGTACTCCTCGCGCTGCCAGCCGACACCGACCGCCAGGTCGAGTCGGCCGCCGGACAGGACGTCGAGGGTGGACGCCTGCTTGGCCAGGACGACCGGTCGGCGGAGGGCGGCGATGAGGATGTTCGTGCCGACCCGGATCCGCGACGTCGAGGCGGCGATGTACGTGAGCGTCGTCAGCGGCTCGAGCCAGTGGCCGTCCGGCCCGGTCGGCTGGACGCCACCCCGGGCTCCGCCGATCTCCGGCCGGGCGTACTCCTCGAGCCGCTCGCCGAAGACGACGTGGTCCGAGACGACGAGCCGGTCGAAACCGACGCGGTCGTACATCTGGGCGGTCTCGACCATCGGCCGCCAGCTCGCCGGCGCGTCGTTGGCAAAGGTCGGCAAGGTCGTCGACAGTTCGATCATCTTCCCACGGCGTGCACCTCGTTCCATTCGTTGCGAAGTCGTCGCACCTGGATGGCCCACCGGCCGTCGCGACGCGTGTACTCGTCCTCGTACCGGATGTACATGACGAAGTCGGTGGCCCCGTCGAGGTGATGGGCGATGCAGTAGACCTCGCCGGTCGCCCGGTCGCCGTCGACGTCGTACGTCGACTGGCCGACGAGGTGGAACGTCCGCTCGTAGCGGGCGATGGCGTCGGTCACGCGGCCGAGCTCGTCGTGGCCGTTCACCCGACGGGCGAGCACGTCGGGCTGTCGGGCCCGGTAGATCTCGAGGACGCCGTCGGGATGGAACGCGCCGACGTACGCGGCGCGGTCGCGCCGGTCGACGGCCCGGGCGTACTGGTCGGCGAGCGCCCGCAACGCCACTCTGTCTGGATCGTGTCCCCCCGGCTGGCTTCCCCCCGCCGCCGGGGCGGTCACTCCCCGAGCACCCCGCCGGCCCGCAGCTTCTCGATCTGCTCGTCCGAGTACCCGGCGACCTGGCGGAGCACCTCGTCGGCGTCCTGCCCGGGTCCCGGGGCCTTGGTCGGGGCGGGCAGCTCACCGCCGTCGATCTTGATCGGGTACGCCATCATGTCGGCGTCGAAGTCCTCCTTCGGCAGCCAGCGCAGGCGGTCCCGGAACTGCGGGTCGTCGAGGATCGACTTCGGCGTGTTGACCGGGGCGAGCGGCGTGTTGTGCTCGTTGCCGAACGCGATCCAGTCGACGGTCGAGCGCGCCCCGAAGACCTCGGTCAGGATGGCCTGCAGCTCGAGGTTGCCGCGGGCGTGGTCGCCGTACGTCGTGCCCGGCCAGCGCTCGAACAGGTCGACGCGGTCGATCCCTTCGCAGAAGTTCTTCCAGAACGCCTGCTCGCTGGCCATGAAGAGAATGTACCCGTCGGTCGTCGCGTAGATCTGGTACCGCACACCGCCGCGCATGCCGCCGATTCCCGGCGCCCGCCGCTCGCCGTCGTCGGCCGCGTTGCCGTAGACCTCGTCCTCGGGCCGCTCGTAGCCCTTCCACGTCTCGATCCGGTACCAGTCGAAGTAGGCGGCCGCGTCGGACTGGGCGATCTCCATCGCACAGCCCTCGCCGGTCGCCCGGGCCCGGATCACCGCGGCGAGGATGGCCAGGGCGCCGTAGAGCGGGCCGGCGTGGATGCCGACGCTCGTGTGCTCGGCCATGACGGTGTACCCGTTCTCGTCGACCTCGACGGGGACCTGCCCGGCCCACGTGTCGTAGGCGATGCCGTGGCTCGGCATGTCCCGGTACGGTCCGGTCGCGCCGTAGCCGGAGATCGAGCAGAAGACGATCGCCGGGTTGGCCTCCCGCAGCTTCTCCATCGTCAGGCCGCGCTTGGCCAGCGCGCCGGGCCGCATCGCCTCGATCACCGCGTCGGCGTGGCGGACGAGGTCGAGGTACGCCTGGATGCCCTCGGGCTGGCGGAGGTCGAGGACGATCGATCGCTTGCCCCGGTTGATGTGCAGCGACAGCAGCGAGTTCTCGCCGGTGCCGTCCTGGGAGCGGATGATCGGCCACGTCATCCGTCGGCCGTAGTCGCCGCCGGGCGGCTCGACCTTGATCACGTCGGCGCCGAGGTCGGCCAGCAGGCCACCCATCTCGGCGGGGCCGAGCATCGAGCTCTCGACGATCCGCACCCCTTCGAGGGGCTTCACTGTCGCCACGTCATCCTCCTCTGGTTGCGACTGGCGGGGCTGGTTCCTGATCCGGGGCTCGGTCCTGATCCGAGGCTCGGTCTTCGAGCTGATCGGCGTATGCCGGCTGTCGGTGGGTCCGGAACGGCGACAGCGGTGCGTCGACGAGCAGGAACCGCGCGAACGCGTCGGTGCGTTCGAGGCAGCGGGCCCACCAGCGGGCCATCGTCGGGTGGGTGCGGCGGCCCCGTTCCAGCTCGGCCCACTGCTCCCACGTCGGGATAGCCCAGAGCACGATGCACTCGGAGTCGTTCGTCATCAACGTCTCCCACGCCCCGGCGAGCTCCCAGCCGAACGCGTCGTAGGCCGGTACGGCTTCCTGGCGGAGCATCTCGAGATAGTCGGCCGACGTCCCGGCCGGCACGGTCACCTGCTCGTGGGCGTACGTCTCGCCGGTCACGCCGTCGGCGCACAGCTCGTCGATCGTCCGCGTCCACGGCGCGGGCGCCAGCAACCGGTCCGAGCCGCCGCGGCGGAGCCCGGCCGCCTGGGCCCACCACTCGGCCAGGTGCGGGTCCTGCATCCCGGGGCCGCGGCATTCGTGGCGGAACGATGCGGCGAGGCCGTCGAAGCCGTCCTCCTCCCAGACGTTGACGACCTCCGGCCAGCGCCGGGTCGAGCCGAGGACGCCCCAGACGCCGTAGCAGCGCTGCTGCCGTTCCTCCTGGGCCCGCGGGCTGAAGTTGGCCGTCATGTGGTGCATGTAGTCGGCCCGGTGGTGGCCGATGATGTCGACGTACTCGTGGATGTACACCTTGTCGTTCACCGTCCAGGCCCCCCGTCGTTACCTTGGCGCCGGCCGTCCCGGTTCACTTCCCGACCGCCCCAACCCGGCGCAGCTCGTCGACCGCGTCGCCGTCGAAGCCGAGCAGTTCGCGGAGGACGTCGTCGGTGTGCTCGCCGAGCAGCGGCAGCGGCCGGTCGGGCCCCTCGACCATCTTCGTCATCTTGATCGGGTTGCCGGCGACGAGCGCGGGCTCGTCGACGCCGTCGGTCCGCGGGATCTCGACGACCATCCGGCGCAGCTTGACGTGTTCGTCGTCGGGAACTTGGGAGCCGGCGTAGCACGGGCCGGCCGGGATGCCGGCCTCGGCGAGCGCCCGAGCGGCGTCGAGGTTCGACAGGTTCTTCGACCAGTCCTCGAGCGCGGGCCGGACGATCGGTTCGTAGGTGTCCGGCCACCGGCCGTCGGCGAACTCGTCCTGCCCGGTCCACTCAGGGTGGCCGAGCAGGGCGGCCAGCCGCTCGAGCTGGTGCGGGCGGGCGATCTGCAGCATGACGAAGCCGTCACCGGTGCGGAACGAGCCGGCGATCACCGGGATGCGGCGCGGCTCGTCGGGCTCCCAGCGGACGCCCATCGACCAGTAGTTGTACGCCAGGTCGAGCAGCGACAGCATCGAGTCGTAGATGGCGATGTCGACGAACTGGCCTTCGCCGGTGACGTCGCGGTGCCGGAGAGCGGCGAGCAGGCCGATGACGGCGTAGAGCCCGGTGCCGGAGTCGCCGGTGCCGCCGAGCGGGTTGATGACCGGGTCCTCGTGGGGCCGACGGGAGTACTCGTACATCCCGCTCATCGCCTCGGCGACGCCGGCGTACGCCGGCCAGTTGGCGTACGGCGACGGGTCGAGCGTGCCGAACCCGGTGATCGACACGTAGATCAGCCGAGGGTTGCCCAGGTCGTCGTAGCCGAGGCCGAACTTTTCCGCCCGGCCCGGGCCGAGGTTCTCGCAGACGACGTCGACCTCGGCGGCGAGGTCGGCGACGAGCTGGCGGCCGCGGTCGGTCGTGTAGTCGACGGCGATGCTCCGCTTGCTCAGGTTGTTCCGGACGAACGTCGCGCCGACGGCCTCGCCGTTCTCCCGTACGATCGCCGGCTTCGACAGCCGGCCGGAGTCGCCGCGCCCGGGCAGCTCGACCTTGATGACGTCCGCACCCAGGCGGGCCAGGAGCTGGGTGGCGAACGGCAGGGCCTGCATCTGCTCCAGGGCCAGGATCCGGATGCCGTCCAGCGGCCGGCCCCAGCGGGCGGCCTCCTGGTTGTGGCTCTCCCCCAGTTTCATCAACCGACCGAGATCCGGCGCCGGGCGATCCGCCAGGCGCCGCCGTCGCGACGGACGGTGTCGTGGTACTGACCGATGCCGGACAGCACCGGCGCGGTCGTCGTGTCGCGGTAGTAGAGCCAGTACGAGTCGGCGGTGGCCGTCCCGGCGGGGTCGTCGACGGTGACGATCAGGGTGGTGATGACGTGGCGGGTGGCGCTGCCCGGCCCGGTCACGCCCTCGGCCCGCCGCTGTCGGGCGTCGGCGAGGATGTCGTCCCGACCGTGACGAGGGGCGCTGCCGGGAAACTCCCACACCGCGTCCTCCGTGTACAGCTCCCGACTCTCCTCCAGGTCGCCGCCGTCGGCCACGTGAGCCACCCGGGCGATCAGGTTCCGCACCGCCAGCTCTGCCCGGGTTGCCGCATCGCCCTGCTCCATGTCCCTCCCACCCCTCGTGCCCCCGTCAGAAGATACAGCGCCGCCCGGTCCGAGGGCCCGGGTGCACCGTACCGGACGAGGACCTGACGGTCCGTCAGGTACCATCACCGGCGTGCGAGGAATTGTGAGTGCTGCGGCCTACGTCCCCTATCACCGCCTCCGGCGGTCCGCCATCGCCGAGCTGTTCGGCGCCGGCGGCGGCAAGGGCACCCGGAGCGTGGCCGGCCACGACGAGGACACGACGACGATGGGCGTCGAGGCCGGCCGCCTGGCCCTCCGCTCCCGGCCCGGGGCAACGCCCGATGCGGTGTGGTTCGCCACCGCGACGCCGGCGTACCTGGACAAGACGAACGCGGCGACGATCCACGCCGCCCTGCAGCTGCCGGCGGACGTCCCGGCGTTCGACTTCGGCGGGGCGCTGCGCTCGGGGACCGGTGCCCTGCAGGCCGCCCTGTCCGGCGGCGGCACGGTGCTCGTCGTGGCGGCCGACCAGCGTGACGGCCTGCCGACGAGCCCCGACGAGTCGTCGGGTGGCGACGGCGCGGCGGCCCTCGTCGTCGGGGACGGCAACGAGGCGGCGCCCGTACTGGCCGAGCACCTCGGCGGGGCGACGGCGACGGACGAGTTCGTCGACCGCTGGCGGGCGCCCGGCCAGTCGAGGTCGAGGACGTGGGAGGAGCGGTTCGGCGAGACGCGCTACGTCGCCCTCGGCCGCGACGCGTGGGAGCGGGCGCTGAAGAACGTGGGCCTGACCGCCGGCGACGTCGACCGGGTGGCCGTGTCGGGCATGCACTCGCGGGCCGTCAAAGCCGTCGCCGGCAAGCTCGGCGCTGGCCGACGGCGCGCTCGTCGACGACCTCTCCGGCACGGTCGGTCAGACCGGGACGGCGCACCCGTTGCTGCTGTTGGCCGCCATGCTCGAAGACGCGGCCGGCGCAAGGACGGCGGCGGCGGGGAAGGTCATCGCCATCGTCCACCTGGCCGATGGCGCGGACGTCCAGCTCTTCCGGACGACCGACGCCATCGCCGGCTGGCGGCCGGCCACCCCGGTGACCACCCAGGTGGCGGCGGGAGCCGAGGTCGGCTACGGCAAGTTCCTGTCGTGGCGGGGCATGACGACGGTCGAGCCGCCGCGGCGGCCGGAGCCGTCACGGGTCTCGTCGACCGCGGCGTGGCGCAACGAGGACTGGAAGTTCGGCTTCGTCGGCTCCCGCGACCGGTCGAGCGGTGCGATCCACCTCCCGCCGTCGCGGGTGTCGATGGTCGGCGGCGCGGTCGACGAGATGGAGCCGGCACCGATGGCCGACGCGGTCGGCACGGTCGTGACGTTCACGGTCGACCACATGGCGTACTCGCCGAGCCCGCCGACGGTCTTCGCGGTCGTCGACTTCGACGGCGGCGGCCGGTTCCCGCTCGAGCTGACCGACGTCGACGCCGATGCGCTGGCCATCGGCGACCGGGTGACGATGACGTTCCGCCGGCTCTTCACGGCCGACGGCATTCACGACTACTTCTGGAAGGCGGTACCGCGGCGCGACGGTGCCGGGAAGGAGACATAGTGGGTTCGCACGGTGTCCGTGACCGGGTGGCGATCGTCGGGATGGGCTGTACGTCGTTCGGCGAGCGCTGGGACAAGAGCCTCGACGACCTGATCGTCGACGCGGCCGTCGATGCGTACGCGTCGGCCGGCGTCGCCAAGGCCGACGTCGACGCGTACTGGCTCGGCACGGCCCAGGGCGGGATGAGCGGGATCACGCTGGCCCGGCCGTTGCAGCTCGACAACAAGCCGGTGACGCGGGTCGAGAACTACTGCGCCACCGGCTCCGAGGCGCTGCGGGCGGCCGCGTACGCGGTGGCGTCCGGCGCCTACGACGTGGCGATGGCGGTCGGCGTCGAGAAGGTCAAGGACGGCGGCTACCAGGGCCTGAACGCCAGCCCGGTCCCCGGCGACGGGACGGCGCGCACGCTGACCGCGGCGGCCATGTTCTCGATGGTCGCGCCGGCGTACGCCGCCAAGTACGGCGTCGACGACGACGTCATGGCCGACGTGCTGGCGACGATCTCGGCGAAGAACCACTACAACGGCGCCCGGAACCCGCGGGCGCAGTTCCGCCGCGAGGTCTCGAAGGAGACGATCTGCCGCGTCGCCCCGGGTGGCCGGCCGGCTCGGCGTCTTCGACTGCGCCGGCGTCGCCGACGGGGCGGCGGCGGCCGTCGTCGTCCGGGCGGAGGACGCGCACAAGTACACGGACAAGCCGATCTACATCAAGGCGCTGTCGTTCGCGGCCGGCAGCGGCGCCGGCCTCATCGACCCGGACTACGACTACACGCACTTCCCGGAGTGCGAGACGGCCGCTCGCGACGCCTACCAGCAGGCCGGGATCACCGATCCCCGCCACCAGCTGGCGCTGGCCGAGGTGCACGACTGCTTCACGCCGACCGAGCTCGTCCTGATGGAGGACCTCGGGTTCGCCGAGCGCGGCACCGCCTGGAAGGAGGTGCTGGCCGGTGCGTTCGCCCTCGACGGTGACCTGCCGGTCAACCCGGACGGCGGGCTGAAGAGCTTCGGTCACCCGGTCGGCGCGTCCGGGCTGCGGATGATGTTCGAGGCGTGGCTCCAGCTGCGCCGCGAGGCACCGCCGGAGCGGCAGCTGACCACCGACCGGACGCTCGCGCTCACCCACAACCTCGGCGGCTACCCCGGCGAGATGGTGGCGTTCGTCTCGGTCGTCGGCTCCGAGCTCGGCTAGCAGCCGCGGAACGCGGTCGATCGTCGCTCGACGAACGCCGCGACACCCTCCTGGGCGTCGGTCGTCGTCATGACGACCTCCTGGGCCATCGCCTCGTCGAACAGCGCGCCGGCCCGGTCCGAGTCGAGGGCCCGGTTGGCCAGCCGCTTCATCAGCCCGATCGCCACCGTCGGGCCCGTCGGCCAGCGTCGCCGCCATCGCCGCCGTCCGGGCGTCGAGCTCGGCCCGGGGGACGACCTCGGTGACGAGGCCGTACTCCTTGGCCTTCGCCGCCCCGACCTTCTCGCCGAGCAGCATCAGCTCCTTCGCCCGCTGGACGCCGCAGAGCCGGGTCAGCAGGTAGGCCGCGCCGCCGTCGGGCACGATGCCCCGCTGGACGAAGACCTCGACGAAGCTGGCCTCGGCGGCCATGACGACGAGGTCGGACGCGATCGCCAGCTGGACGCCGATGCCGGCCGCGGTACCGGGCACGGACGCGATGACCGGCTTCTGGCAGTCGAGGATGGCCGCCACCAGCCGCTGCACGCCGTAGCCGATCATCTTCATGACCGTCCCGGTCACCGGCTCCTCGGCTGAACGGTTGGCCCGTAGGTCGGCGCCGCCGCAGAAGTGCCGGCCGCCGGTCGCCCCGAGGACGACGACGCGGACGTCGCGATCCTGGTCGACGTCGCGAAAGAGGTCGATCATCGTGTTGCGCTGGTCCGGCGTCAGGGCGTTCGCCATGTCCGGACGGTTCAGGCGGAGCCACGCCACCCCGTCCTCCACCCGATAGAGAAGATCGCCCCCCAACAGCTCTTCTTCCACGTCGCTCCTTCCGCTCGTTCGGTGGCGTCAACTACCTCGGTGGCCGTCAACCTACCCTCAGAAGGCGCGGGGCAGGCCGAGGCGGCGGGCGATCATCCCGGTCGCCACCTCGTTGGTCACCGGTCCGATGCGGAACAACCGGGCGTCGCGCCAGTACCGCTGCATGTCCGTCTCGAGCGAGTAGCCGAGACCGCCGAGCACCTGGATGCCGAGGTCAGCAGCGCGCACCGCGTAGTCCGACGTCGTCCGCTTGGCGATGTCCGCCTCGAGCCCGTACGGGCGCCCGTTGGCGGCGAGCCAGGCGGCCCGGTACGTGAGCAGCTCGGCTTCGTGCTGCCAGGTGACGATGTCGGCGAGGTGGGCCTGGACGGCCTGGAACTGGCCGATCGGTCGGCCGAACGCCGTGCGCTCACCGGCATAGGCGACCGCGTCCTCGAGGACGCCGTCGATGATCCCGCAGCACAGCGCGGCGAGCAGGATCCTCTCGGCGTCGATCGCCGTCATGATCTGACGCCAGCCGCCGTCGACCTGGCCGAGGACCAGTCGGTCCGGGACGAAGACGTCGTCGAGGACGATCGAGCACGACGCGAGGGCGTGCATGCCGAGCTTCGGGATCGGCGTGACCGTGAGGCCGGCCGCCGGGTTCGGGACGAGGAACATCGTCAGGCCCTGGGAGTCCGGCGCGGCCGAAGCGGTGCGGGCCAGTACGAGGAGGTGCTCGGCGACGAGCGATCCGGTCGACCACACCTTCTCCCCGGTGAGCGACCAGCCGCCGTCCACGATGGTCGCGGAGGTCCGCAGCGCCCCGAGGACATCGGTGCCGCCGCCCGGCTCGGTCACCGCCATGGCGATCCGCGCTTGTCCAGCTGCCATCGGCGGCAGCAGCGCCTGGCGCTGCTCGTCGGTCCCGAACAACAGGATGGCCTTGGCGCAGAACGCGGTGATCCCCCACATCCACGTCAGGCCGCCGAGCGAGCGGGCCAGCTCACGCTGGAGCAGGACCTGCGTCAGGACGTCGCCGCCCTGGCCGCCGTACGCCTCGGGCAGGCCGATCCCGGTGAACCCGGCGTCGCCCATCTTCTGCCACAGCGCCGCCGGGTACTCGAACTCGCGAGCCTCGAGCTCGCGGGCGACGGCCTTCGGGCACTCCCGCTCGACCCAGGCGTGGACGGACTCCCGGAACGCCTGCTCTTCGGGGGTCAGGTCGAAGTCCACGGTTGCTCTCCTATCACGGTCGTCGGACAAGCTGTCGGGCTTGGTCACGCAGTGGAGCCTTCTGGACCTTCCCGGACGCGTTGACCGGGAGGGCCGGGACGAGGTGCACGTGACGCGGGACCTTGTAGTTGGCCATCCGGTCGCGGCACCAGGCGACGACCTCGGCGGGTTCGACCGCGCGAACCGGGTCGGGCGACGACGAACGCCACGCCGACCTCGCCGAGCCGCTCGTCGGGCGCCGCGACGACGGCGACCTGGGCGAGGTCGTCCCGCCGGAGCAGCACCCGCTCGACCTCGGCCGGCGCGACGTTGAAGCCGCCGACGATGAAGAGGTCCTTCTTCCGGTCGACCAGGTGCAGATGGCCGTCGGGTTCGAGGTAGCCGACGTCGCCGGTGCGCAGCCATCCGTCGACGATCGGGGTCGGGTCGGCGACGTAGCCCCGAATGACGTTGAACCCGGCGATCCAGACCTCGCCGGTCCGGCCCGGCTCGACGTCGACGCCGTCGTCGTCGACGATCCGCAGCTCGATGCCGTCGAGGGCGGTCCCGACGGTCCGGGCGATCGTCGCCGCCGGGTCGGTGCGGCGGCACACGGTCGCGGTGCCGTGCGTCTCGGTCAGGCCGTAGGCGGTGACGACGGACTCGAGCCGCAGCTCCGAGCGCATCCGCTCGACGAGCTCGACCGGCACGGTCGCCGCGCCGGTCACCGCCAGCCGCAAAGGGCTGAGGTCGAACCGGCCGGCGTCGGGATGGCTGAGGATCGACTGGAACACCGACGGTGGCCCGGGGAGGAACGTGATCCGCTCCTCGGCCACGACGCGTAGGACCGACTCGACGTCGAAGACCGCGTGCGGCACGAGCGTCACCCCGGTCAAGAAGGCGGCGAGCACGCCCGACTTCAACCCGGACGTATGGAAGAACGGGTAGACGATCAGCTCGCGGTCGCCGGTCCGCAGGCCGACCCGGTCGGCCCACTGCCGGTACGTCTCGATGCTCGCCCCGTGGGTCAGCTCGGCCCCCTTCGGCCGGCCGGTCGTCCCGGACGTGAAGATGATGTCGCAGACGTCGGTCGCCCGGAGCCGGGCTTCGCGGGCCGCGACGTCCGCGGTCGAGGCGCCGCCGGCCCGGTCGACGAAGGTGGCCCACGCGGTCGCCCCGGGCGGCGTCGGGCCGGCCATCACGACGATCTCGTCGAGGTCCGGAAGGTCCGATCCGTCGAGCAAGGCGACGTAGTCGGTGTCCAAGAAGTCGGTGACCGTGAACAGCCGCCGGACGCCGGTCTGGCGGAGGACGTACGCCGCCTCGTCGCCCTTGAACCGGGTGTTGACCGGCACGAGCACCGCACCGGCCGCGTAGACCGCGAACGACAGGACGATCCACTCCAGACCGTTCGGCGCCCACAGGCCGACGCGGTCGGCCGGCTCCGTCCCGGACGCCACCAGGGCCCGAGCCCGGGTGGCCACGGCCGCCTCGATGTCGGCGAACGTCGGTCGGGCCGGCGCCTCGACGACGGCCTCGAGATCGGCGAACTGCCGGGCCGCGGCGTGGACCACGTCCGGCAACGTCTGCACGGCTGCACTTTATAAGATGTACAGCGCAGCCTTCCGGGGCGTCTACCATGCGGAACGGTGGTGACAGGCAACGGACAACTCCGCCAGCCCCGCCTGGCCGAACTGGTCGCCGGCGCGTTGCGGGACGAGATCCTCAGCGGCCAGCTCGGCGACGGCGACACGCTCCCCCGCCAGGAGGACCTGCTGGCCAGCTTCGGCGTCAGCCCACCGGCGGTTCGCGAGGCGCTGCGCATTCTCGAGACGGAGGGGCTGATCCGCGTCCGCCGGGGCAACGTCGGCGGCGCGGTCGTCCGGACGCCGAGCGCGGAGGGCGTCGCCTACATGGTCGGGCTCGTCCTCCAGTCGCGGCACACCTCGCTGGCCGACGTCGGGGACGCCCTGCGGGACATGGAACCGCTCTGCACGTCGCTCTGCGCCCGCCGGAAGGACCGGCAGCGGACGGTCGTCCCGATCCTGCGGGCCCTGGTCGACGAGCAGCGGCGGGCCCTACCGGACACGATCGCCTTCAACCAGGCCAGCCGGCGGTTCCACGAGGCCCTCGTCGCCCACTGTGGCAGCGACACGCTCACGGTCGTCGTCGGCGCGCTCGAGTCCGTCTGGACGAGCCACGAGCACCGCGTCTACGAGCTCGGCCCGGAGCCGGCGATCGCCGCCTGCCGGACCGCCCTCCGGGCCCACGAGAAGCTGGTCGACGCCATCGCCGCCGGCGACGAAGCCAAGGCCGCGGCCGTCACCCGCCGCCACCTCGAGGCGACGCAGACGTTCACGATGCGCCGCGAGGGCCAGGCGACGGTGCGGGCCGGGATCGTCCGGGGCCAGCCGACGCCTGAGTAGGCAACCTGTATGAGCTTGGCCGCCGTCCTCATGGACTTTTAGCCGATCAGGTGTCGGCCATGCCGACGATCGGGGCAACGAGGTTCAGGTTGCCGGTCGAGCCGTAGAAGGCGGCGTCGCCGAAGGCGAAGATGCCGCCGTCGGACGCGACCTCCCAGTAGCCGGCCCCGTCGGGCGTGCCGGTCATGGCGACGATCGGCCGGTTGAGCGGCTGGCCACCCATCGAGCCGTAGAACTGGGCGTTACCGAAGGCGAAGATGCCGCCGTCGGACGCCACCTCCCAGTAGCCGGTGCCGTCGGTCGTCGGTGCGATGGCGACGACCGGCTTGTTCAGCGGCTGGCCGCCCATCGAGCCGTAGAACTGGGCGTTGCCGAAGGCGAAGATGCCGCCGTCGGACGCCACCTCCCAGTAGCCGAGTCCGTCGGGCGTGGTGGCGATGCCGACGATCGGCTGGTTCAGCGGCTGGCCGCCCATCGAGCCGTAGAAGGCCGCGTCGCCGAAGGCGAAGATGCCGCCGTCGACTGGCGACCTCCCAGTAGCCGCGCCCGTCGGGCGTCGTGGCGATGCCGACGATCGGCTTGTTCAGCGGCTGGCCGCCCATCGAGCCGTAGAACTGGGCGTCGCCGAAGGCGAAGATGCCGCCGTCGGACGGCGACCTCCCAGTAGCCGCCGTCGTCCGGGGTGGCGGCGACACTGACGATCGGCTGGTTCAGCGGCTGGCCGCCCATCGAGCCGTAGAACTGGGCGTCACCGAAGGCGAAGATGCCACCGTCGGACGCGCTCAGCCAGTAGCCGACGCCGTTGCGCGGTGTGCCGAACGTGTAGCGGGCTGTACCGGTGGCCGCGGACGTGCCGTTCGGCGTGGTCACGGTGACGTCGACCGCCTCGGCGTACGGCGCGGCCGGCAGGGCCACGGTGACCTGCGATGTGGAAGCCGACGACGATCGTGGCGCCGAGCGAGCCGAAGTCGACCGTGCTGGCCCCGGCGAGGTCGGAGCCGAAGATCGTGACGGTGCCGCCGCCGGTCACCGGGCCGTGGGTCGAGCTGACGGCGGTCACCGCGGGGCAGCCGCCGGCCGGCTGGAGGTCGGCGAGCAGGGTGGCGGCGACCGGCGAGCCCCAGCCGGTGGCCATGTCGTAGCCGGCGACGGTCGGATAGGCGTGCACGGCGATGCCGACGTAGTGGTTGCGGGTCAGGTCGTTGTTCCCTGTGGTGGCGACGTCGCTGAACGCCCCCGACCGCGTCGCTACCGAGCTGGTAGAGGGCCGGGTTGGCGAAGCCGATGGCGCCGGCGCAGCCCTGGTCGGTCACGGCCATCACGGCGGCCCACAGCGGCGCGGCGCCACTGGTCCCGCCGAGCACCTCCCAGCCGCCGCGGTAGTAGACGACGTAGCCGGTGTCGGGCGCGGCGTCGGCCGACACGTCGGGTACCTCCCGGCAGTAACCGGAGCACGCGGTCGACGCACCGGCCAGTCGTGTCGCTCCCGCCGCGGACTGCCAGGACGGCATCGTCCAGAGCTGGGAGACGCCGCCGCCGGACGCGCCGGCGTCGGGATCGCGGGCGCAGCGCCGTGTTGTCGACGGTGCCGCCTGGCAGTCGTTCCACACGGTCTGGCCGGCGGTGCCACCGGTCGGCAGGGCGGTGCCGCCGACGCCGGTGACGTCGGGCTGGCTGGCCGGGTCGCCGACGTCGAGTGTCGTGCTTGTGTTCCGGTTGGCCGATGTCCCCTGGTACCAGCAGCCCTCGGAGCCGGAGTCGCCGGACGCGGCCAGCATCGTCTGGCCCTGGGTGGCCATCGCCTGGAAGATGCGGTTCTCGAGGGCGGCGGCTGTCGATGTCAGTGTCGCCTCGCACACCCCCCAACTCGTCGTCACGACGCGGGCGCGATCGTCGGCGGCGATCTGGTTCATCGTGTCGAGCGGTCCGGAGCCGGCGCCGCTGCGTGTGCTGTTCGGGCCCTGGTAGACGAGGATGTTCGCCCCGGGGGCCAGGGCGGCGACGTCCTCGATGTCGAGCGCGGCCTCCCCGCTGCCGTAGCCGGTCCCGGGGCCGCCGTCGACTGTGACGTTCGTCACGGCGGTCGACAGGCCGTAGCAGCGCTCGAACGTCTGGACGTCGGCCGTGGCGTGCGGTTCGAGCTCGTAGATGGCGACGGTCACGCCGGCGCCGGTCCGGCCCTGCGGGTAGAGACCGGACAGGTCGTACGCCGAGGCGAGCTGGGTGAACGTCAGTGGACCGCCGGCGAAGGCCGGACCGCCGGCGGCACTACAGGCCTGTGGGGGGACGGCGCTGCCGGTCTCGAGGTCCGAATGCCAGCGGGCGACGTCGCTCAGACCGACGACGCCGTGGACGACGCCGGCCAGGCCGCTCGGGACGGTCGGGGCGACGGTGTCGGTGTACGCGGTCTGCCCCGACGGGAGCCGGACCGATGCCAGCGACGTCCCGAAGGCCTGGGCCATCGCCGCCGCGGGACCGTGGACGGGGAGCAGCAGGCCGTCGCCGGCCGCCGGGCCGACGGTGAGCCCTTCACCGGTCAGCCAGTCGCGGACGCCGGCGATCGCCGACGGGCTCGGCCCGAAGCGGCTGGCGAACTGGCCGGGCGCGAGGTACTGGCGGTACTCGGCGGACCCGGGGGTCGAGACGGCCGCGACGAACGCCGCCAGAGCGGTCGGGTCGGGGACGGCGAGCGTCACGTCGGCCGAGAGCGGCTGGTCGGACGGGAGCGTCGCCCCGACGACCGCGCCGTGGGGCACGGCCGGCGCAGCGGCGAGCGGCACCCGGGCGGCCGTCGCCGCCGGCGTGGCCCCGGCGACGGTTCCGACCGCGACGGGGCCGAGGAGGACGAGACCGGCGGTCGTCACGATCGCCAGCACCCTCGCCCGGTTCGTCGTCACTTCGATCCGGCTCCCTTCCTGCGACCTACGGGCCGTCCGCGGCGGGCCGGCGACGACGGGCCCGGAGGCGCTCGTCGATCGCCGGCTCGTCCCCGTGCGTCGACGGCTCATAGTAAACGTGCCCTTCGGCTTCGTCCGGGCGGTACTGCTGGTCGACCCAACCGTCGGGCCGGTCGTGGGGGTAGACGTACCCCTCGCCGTGGCCGATCGCACCGGCGCTCCGGTAGTGGGCGTCGCGGAGATGGGCCGGGACGTCGCCCCGCCGACCGGCCCGGACGTCGTCGCGGGCCCGGCGAGAGGGCGACGGTGACGCGGTTCGATTTCGGGGCGGTGGCCAGGTAGACGACGGCGTGGGCCAGGTTCAGCGCGGCCTCGGGCAGGCCGACGAGCTCGACGGCCCGGGCCGCGGCGTCGGCGACGACGAGGCCGTGAGGGTCGGCCATGCCGACGTCCTCGCTGGCCAGGATGACGAGCCGGCGGGCCAGGAAGCGGGCGTCCTCGCCGGCGTCGAGCATCCGGGCCATCCAGTACAGGCCGGCGTCGGGGTCCGAGCCGCGGATGCTCTTGATGAAGGCGCTGATCTGGTCGTAGTGCTCGTCGACGCCCTGGTGGTAGAGACGACCGTTGCGGGCTCGAACGACGTCCTCGGCAATCACGGTCGGCGTGCCGTCGTCGCCCTGGCGGGCCGCGGCGAGGGCGACGGCGACCTCGAGCGTCGTGAGGGCGGACCGGGCGTCGCCGTCGGCCGCCGCGACCAGCGCGTCGACCGCCTCGGCCTCGGCCTCGGCGGCCTCGACGTCGAGCCCCCGCCGGACGAGCGCGGCGAGGTCGTCGGGCGAGAGCGGTTCGAGCCGCCACAGCGTCGCCCGGCTCATCAGCGGGGCGTTGACCTCGAAGAACGGGTTCTCCGTGGTCGCGCCGACGAGGACGACGAGGCCCTCTTCGACGCCGGGCAGCAGCACGTCCTGCTGGGCCTTGTTGAACCGGTGGACCTCGTCGACGAAGAGGATCGTCCCCTGTCCCTGCTCGCCGAGCCGGCGGCGGGCGCCCTCGAGGGCCTCCCGCACGTCCTTCACCCCGGACGCGACGGCCGAGAGCGGCACGAAGGTCTTGGCGGTGGCGTCGGCGAGCAGGCGGGCGAGCGTCGTCTTGCCGGTCCCCGGCGGGCCCCAGAGGATGACCGAGCCGAGGCGGTCGGACTCGACGAGCACCCGCAGCGGCGCCCCGGGGGCGACGAGGTGGCGCTGGCCGACGACCTCGTCGAGCGTCCGGGGCCGCAGGCGGGCCGCGAGCGGCGCCCTCGACTGGAGCCGGCGCTCGGCCGCGGCCTCGAAGAGATCCCCGCTCACCCCTTCTCCGGTCGCGGGGCGACGCGGATGCCGAGATCGGCCAGGGCGGCCGGGGCGAGCGCCTTCGGGGCGCCGGTCAGCGGGTCGGCCCCGGACTGGGTCTTCGGGAAGGCGATGACCTCGCGGATGTTCTCCTCGCCGGCGAGGATGGCGACGAGCCGGTCGATGCCGAACGCGAAGCCGGCGTGCGGCGGCGCACCGTGCCGGAACGCGCCGAGCAGGAAGCCGAACCGGGCCTCGGCGTCGTCGGCCGAGATACCGAGGGCGTCGAAGACCTGGGACTGGATGTCGCTGCGGTGGATCCGGACGCTGCCGGAGCCGAGCTCCCAGCCGTTGAGCACGAGGTCGTAGGCCTGGGAGCGGACGGCGGCCGGGTCGGTGGCCAGCAACGCCAGGTCGTCGGGGTGGGGCATCGTGAACGGGTGGTGGGCCGCCACGGGGTGGCCGTCGCCGTCGACGCCGTCGAACATCGGGAACTCGACGACCCAGACGTAGCGGTACGGCCCCTCGCCGACCGGCCGGCCGCCGAGGCCGACGCGGAGGTGGCCGAGGACGGTGCAGGCCGGTTCGGTGCTCGTCGGCCACGACGAGGACCAGGTCGCCGGCCTCGGCCTCGGTGGCCCGCAGCAGGCCGGCCCGCTCGTCGTCGGAGAGGAACCGGTCGAGCGGCGAGTCGAGCGCCAGGCCGCCGGCCCGCCGTCGTCCCGGCGGCGTGACCCGGAACCAGGCCAGCCCCTTGGCGCCGAGGGCCTTCGCCTGGTCGGTCAGGGCGTCGAGCCGGGACCGGGCGAGGGTGGCGCCGCCCTCGAGGCGGAGCGCCTTGACGCACGGCGCGGCGAACGCCCGCACCTCGGTGCCGGCGAACACCGGTGAGAGGTCGAGCAGCTCCATGCCGAACCGGAGGTCCGGCTTGTCGGTGCCGTAGCGGTCGATGGCGTCGGCCCACGTCATCCGCTCGATCGGCGGCGGCCGCTCGCCGGTGGCGGCCTCGGCCGCGTCGAGGACGGCTTCGGTGACGAACCCGAGGACGTCGTCCTGGTCGACGAAGGACGCCTC
Organism: uncultured Actinomycetota bacterium; assembly: GCA_963745595.1. GTDB lineage: Bacteria > Actinomycetota > Acidimicrobiia > Acidimicrobiales > RAAP-2 > DASZUK01. The sequence goes on from CAVUYB010000011.1 coordinate 138,381, forward strand.
CATGTCGAGCTGGGTGAACTCGAACTGCCGGTCGGCCCGCAGATCCTCGTCGCGCAGGCAGCGGGCGATCTGGTAGTAGCGGTCGACGCCGCCGACCATCAGCAGCTGCTTGGCCAGCTGCGGGCTCTGCGGCAGGACGTAGAAGTCGCCGGGGTGCAGCCGGCTGGGGACGGCGAACTCGCGGGCGCCCTCGGGGGTCGGCGCCCACAGCAGCGGGGTCTCGACCTCGCAGAAGCCCTGGCGCTCCATGGCGGCGCGGATGGCCGAGTTGACGGCCGCCCGCAGCCGGAGGTTGGCCTGCATGCCGGGGGCGCCGGAGGTCGACGTAGCGGTTCTGCAACCGGACGGCTTCGTCGACGTCGGTCCGGTCCTCGACGACGAACGGCGGCGGCTCGGCGACGGACAGGACGTCGACGGTGCAGTCGCCGATCTCGACCTCGCCGGTGGGCAGGTTGGGGTTCACCATCCCGTCGGGCCGGCGGCGGACGACGCCGGTGACGGCGACGACGTACTCGCTGCGAAGATCGACGCTGCCGTCGACGACGCACTGGACGATGCCGGTGTGGTCGCGCAGGTCGACGAAGGCGAGGTGCTCGCCGTGCTCGCGGCGCCGGGCCACCCAGCCGCAGAGCCGGACCGGCCGGCCGACGTCGTCCAGGCCGACCCGCCCGCACAGTCCGGTCCGCATCGACGTGGCGTCCACGCCACCGGTGCCGCTCATGTCTCTCCCTCGGTCATCGCCCTCACCGTCTCGACCACCTGGTCCACCGGGACCGTCCGCTGCTCGCCGTCCGCCCGCAGCGGCCGGATCGTCACCGTACCGTCCGCCCGCTCACCGGGGCCGACGATCAACGCGACGACCGCGCCGGAGCGGTCGGCCAGCTTCATCTGCGCCTTCATCGACCGGCCGTCGAACGCCCGGTCGGCCGCCAGGCCGGCCCGGCGCAGGGCGGCGGTCAGGTCCCGGGCGGCCTCGCCGCCGGCGACGTCGACGACGAACGCGGCCGGCGGCGGCGGCTCGGCCGCGAGCACGCCCTCGGCGTCGCAGGCGAGCAGCACCCGCTCGATGCCGATGCCGAAGCCGATGCCCGGGGTCGGCGGGCCGCCGAGCATCTCGACGAGGCCGTCGTAGCGGCCACCGCCGCCGATGCCGTTCTGGGCGGCGTCGAGCGCGCCGGAGGCGAACTCGAACGTCGTCCGCGTGTAGTAGTCGAAGCCGCGGACGAGCCGGTGGTCGAGCTCGTAGCGCACGCCGAGCGCGTCGAGGCCCTCGCGGACGCGGGCGAAGTGCGGCGCGCAGTCGGCTCACAGAGGTGGTCGACCAGGTGCGGCGCGCCGCGCGGTGGCGGCCTGGCAGGCCGGGCGCTTGCAGTCGAGGACGCGCAGCGGGTTGGCGTCGAGCCGGCCCGGTGCTCGTCGCACAGCTCGTCCCGGCGCTCGGCGAGGTAGTCACGGAGGAGCGCGAGGTAGACCGGACGGCACGTGCCGTCGCCCATCGAGTTCAGCGGGAGCGTGAAGTCGGCGAGGCCGAGAGCCCGGAAGAACTCGTCGGCCAGCGCGATGACCTCGACGTCGAGGTCGGCGTCGGTCGGCCCGAGCGCCTCGACGCCCGACCTGGTGGTGCTGGCGGTAGCGGCCGGCCTGGGGCCGCTCGTGGCGGAAGGCCGGCGTGACGTACCACGCCTTCCACGGCAGGAGCGGGTGGTGCTGGACGAAGGCCCGGACGACCGACGCGGTGCCCTCCGGCCGCAGCGCGAGCACCTGGCCGTCGCGGTCGGCGAACTCGTACATCTCCTTGCCGACGACGTCGCTGCCCTCGCCGATGCCGCGGCGGAAGACCGCGGCGTCCTCGAACATCGGGGTCTGCACGAGGCCGTAGCCGGCCCGCTGGACGTGGTCGGCGAAGGTGGCGAGCAGCACCTCCCAGCGCCAGGACTCCGGCCAGAGGACGTCGTGGGTTCCCGTCGGGGCGCGCGCCGGCCCCTGCTCGTCGGCCACGGGTGCGCTACGCCTTCTTCCCGGGGAGCTGGCGGTAGGCGTCGAAGACGCCGTCGAGGTGCTTCAAGCGAGGCGACGAGCGACTGCAGGTGCGCGGGGTCGGCCAGCTCGACGTCGAAGGCCATCCGGCTGACCCGGTCGGGGGCGGTCGACGGTGCGGGCGGCGACGATGTTGAGGTGGTGCTCGGAGACGACCCGGCTCACGTCGGCGAGCAGCCGCGACCGGTCGAAGGCCAGCACCTCGAGCGTGGCCAGGAAGACGCCCTGCGCCGCCGCGGTCCCACTCGACCTCGATCAGCCGCTCCTGGTGCCGGCGGGCCAGCGCGGTGGCGTTCGAGCAGTCGGCCCGGTGGACCGAGACGCCGCGGCCCTGGGTGACGAAGCCGATGATCTGGTCGCCGGGCACCGGCGTGCAGCAGCGGGCGAGGTGGACCATCACGTCGTCGAGGCCCTCGACGTAGACGCCGGCCGTCGAGTGGCGGCCGTTGCGCGGGCCGCGGACGCCCCGGGTGGCCGTCGTCGGCAGCTGCTCGGGCTCGCCGCCGCGCAGCTCCCGGGCCAGCCGCTGGACGATCGACTGGGCGGAGACCTGGCTCTCGCCGATGGCCGCGTAGAGCGCGTCGACGTCGGCCAGGTTCATCGACTCGGCGACCGTCGACCAGCGCGCTCGACGCCATGATCTTCTGCAGCGGCAGGCCCTCGCGGCGCAGCGCCTTGGCCAGCTCCTCCCGACCGGTCTCGATGGCGTCCTCGCGGCGCTCCCGGCTGAACCACTGGCGGATCTTGTTGCGGGCCCGCGAGCGAGGCGACGATCTGCAGCCAGTCCTGGGACGGGCCGGCGGTCGGCGACTTCGAGGTGAAGATCTCGACGGTGTCGGCCGACGCCAGCTTCGTGTCGAGCGGCACGAGCCGGCCGTTGACCCGGGCGCCGATGCAGCGGTGGCCGACCTCGGTGTGGATGGCGTAGGCGAAGTCGACCGGCGTCGACCGGGCCGGCAGGGCGATGACCCGGCCCTTCGGCGTGAAGACGTAGACCTCGTCCTGCTCGAGGTCGAGCTTCAGCGCCTCGAGGAACTCGACCGGGTCGGACGTCTCGGCGTCGACGTCGGCGATCCGCTGCATCCAGGCCATCTCCGAGGAGACGTCCTCCTTCTCCTTGTAGCCCCAGTGGGCGGCGATGCCGTACTCGGCCCGGCGGTGCATCTCCTGCGGTCCGCACCTGGACCTCGATCGGCTTGCCGTCGAGGCCGATCACCGTGGTGTGCAGCGACTGGTAGAGGTTGAACTTCGGCGTGTTGATGTAGTCCTTGAACCGCCCCTGCACCGGCGGCCAGATGGCGTGGATGGCGCCGAGCGCGGCCCAGCAGTCCTTCTCGGAGGCGACGACGACGCGGATGCCGACGAGGTCGTGGATGTCGTCGAACTCCTTGCCGCGGACGACCATCTTCTCGTAGATGCTCCAGAGGTGCTTCGGCCGGCCGGTCACCTCGGCCTCGATGCCGGTGCCGACCAGCCGCTCGCGGACGGCGACGAGCACCCGGGCGACGTACTCCTCACGCTGCGGGGCCCGGACCGCCACCATCTGCTCGATCTCGGCGTAGCGCTTCGGGTGCAGCGTCGCGAAGGCCAGGTCCTCGAGCTGCCAGCTTGACCTGCTGGACGCCGAGCCGGTGGGCCAGCGGGGCGTAGACGTCGAAGGTCTCCTGGGCCGTCCGGCGCTGCTTCCACTCCGGCATCACGGCCAGCGTCCGCATGTTGTGCAGCCGGTCGGCGAGCTTGATGAGCAGGACCCGCCAGTCGTTGGCCATGGCGACGAGCATCTTGCGGATCGTGGCCGCCTGCTGGGCCTCCTTCGAGTCGAACTGGAGCCGGTCGAGCTTGGTGACCCCGTCGACGACCGCGCGCGACGACCGGGCCGAACTGCTGCTCGATCTCGGCCAGGCTCGAGGCCGGTGTCCTCGACCGCGTCGTGCAGCAGCGCGGCGGCGATCGTCGGCGCGTCGAGGCCGAGCTCGGCGACGATCTGGGCGACGGCGACCGGGTGGGTGACGTAGGGCTCGCCGGACCGGCGGTACTGCCCGGCGTGGGCCAGGACGGCCGCCCGACCGGCGGCGACGATGGTCGCCGGGTCCTCCCCCGGTCGTCGGTGCGAGAACTCCGCGATCACCGGCTCGATCAGGTCGCCGATCTCACCGAGCTCGCCCATCGCCCCGGCATCGACCGCGGCGGCTCCCTCGCCGACCGCTCCCCCGTCGTCCGGGGCAGCCACCCGAGCCAGGCTCACCATCCCTCTACGCTACCCGACCGGCCGCAAATCCCTGCGTAGCCAGGACTGTTCAGCGCCGGCGCTTGCCCTTGGCTCCCTTGCCGCCGCCCTTGCGAGGTCGGGGCGGTGGCCGGCGGGCCGCGGTGCCGCTGGACCCGGTCGAACCGCGCCGGCCGGCACCGGTCGACGACCCGCCGGCGGCGCCATCGGCCGTCACGGTGGCCGTGGCCGTGGACCCGGCCGCCGTGCCCTTCGACGTCGGTCCGGGGCGGCCCTGGCCGGTCGGCCGCGACTGGCCCGGCCGGATCGTGCCCGGCCGGGCGCCCTTGGCCGGGCGGGCGGCACCCCGGGCCGAGCCGCCGGCCGCGGCACCGGCCAGCGCGGCCGCCGCCGACGGCGTCAGCAGGCCGCTCCGCTCGCCCCGCGACTCGAGCCGCTGCCGGATCGCGATGTACCGCGGCTCGCGCTCCTTCAGCATGGCGAGGACCGGCGAGGCGATGAAGATCGACGAGTACGCCCCGCTGAGCAGCCCGACGGTCAGGGCCAGGCCGTAGTCCTGCAGGGTCGTCGCCCCGAGCAGCTCGGCCCCGATGAGCAGGACGGCCAGGACCGGGAGGATGGCGACGAGCGACGTGTTGATGGACCGGGCCAGCGTCTGGTTCATCGAGAGGTTGATCATCTCCGAGTAGGTCATCCGCCCGGACGCGCCGAACCCCTTGGTGTTGTCACGGACGCGGTCGAAGACGACGACGGTGTCGTAGAGCGAGTACCCGAGGATGGTCAGGACGGCGATCACCGTGTCCGGGGTGACCTGGAACCCGGCCAGCGAGTAGACGCCGGCCGTGACGAGCAGGTCGTGGATGCAGCGCGACGAAGGCGGCGATGGCCATCTTCGGCTCGAAGCGGAAGCTGATGTAGACGGCCACCACGGCGAGGAAGACGATCAGGGCGATGAGGGCCCGCTGGGTGACCTGGCTGCCCCAGGTCGGCCCGACCGTCTCCTGGGACACTGTGTTCGCTGTCACCTTGGCCAGCTTGGCCAGGGTCGTCGGTCACCTTGGTCTGCTCGGCCTTGCGCTGGTTCGGCGTCAGGCTGTTGAGGTCGGCCTGGACCTCGATCTGCTGCCGGCTCCCGCTGCCGAGGACCTCGACGGTCGGCTGGTTGAGCCCCGCCGCTTCGACCGCGGTCGACGGCCTGGCCTGGCTCACGCCTGGCGCGAGCACCGTCCAGGATGTTCCGCCCTTGAAGTGATGCCCGAGGTTGAGGCCGCGGAAGCCGAGCGAGACCAGGCCGGCGACGATGATGATCGCCGAGATCAGGAACCACCACTTCCGGCGACCGACGAAGTCGAAGGAGGTCTCACCCCGGTAGAGCCGCCGGAGCGGGCCCGGGCCGTGGCCGGTCGCCTCGACCTCCGCCTTCACTTCCTCCCGCTCGACCTCGTCCTCGAGCAGTCCTCTTGGAGCTCCTCGCCGTCCAGCTCATCGGCGACGGCCCCGTCTTCGGGCTCGTCGCCGTCGGACGGGCCCGGCTTCCCGCCGGGCACCAGCTGCCCGGAGCCGCCGATCTGGAGGTCCTGGAGACGCTCGTCGCGGTGCTCGAAGCTCATTGCTCAGCTCCCGACCCGATGGCCAGGCCGCGGGAGATGCCGAACCGACGGGCCTGCGTCAGCCGCTCGTTCCGACCGAGGATGACGACGAGCGGTCGGGTGAAGAAGTACGTCATGAAGATGTCGAGCAGCGTCGAGAGCCCGAGGAAGAAGGCGAACCCCTTGCACCTCGCCGACGGCCACGAAGAACAGCACGACGGCCGCGGCCAGCGAGACCAGGTCGGCGGCCAGCACGGTCCGCCAGGCGCTCTGGAAGCCGCGGTCGACGCTCGTCCGCACGGTCCGGCCCGATCTCGTCTCGTCCTTCAATCGTTCGAAATAGACGATGTACGAGTCGACGGTGATCCCGATCGACACGATGATGCCGGTCACGCCGGCCAGGTCGAAGCTCGGGGCCACCGACGTGTGGCCGAGGGCGGAGATGATGGCCCACAGCAGCGCCGCGGTGACGACCAGCCCGCTCAGCACGACGATGCCGAGCAGCCGGTAGTAGAAGATCGTGTAGAGCAGGACGAGGAGCAGCCCGGCGAGGCCGGCGCCCAGCCCGGCGATCAGCGCCGAGTGGCCGAGGGTCGGCGAGACCGTCTGGGTGGTCTGGGGCACGAGCGCGACCGGCAGGGAGCCGTAGTTGAGCGCCAGGGCCAGCGTCTGGGCGGACTGCTGGGTGAAGTTGCCGGAGATCTGGACGGTGCCCGTCGAACGACGTGAAGCTCGTCGCCGACGGGAGGGTCAGCGGGGCCGACTGGACGACGCCGTCGAGCTCGATGCCGATGATCTCGTGGAAGTACTTTGTCGCCATCTTGTCCCACTGGGCCGAACCGGCCGAGGTCAACGACATGTTCACCACCCACTTGCCGATCTGTGTCTGTTCGGCGATGGCCTTCTTCACGATGTGCCCGGTCAGTGTGGCCGGCCCGAGCAGGTAGCGGTCGGTCTTCGTGCCTGTCAGCCCGGGCAGCAGGACGGTGGCCTGCGGGTTGTCGGCCGTGCTGGACTGGTACGGCGCCAGCGCCGGTGTCGGCCCGAGGTTGTACGTCGACCCCGCCTGTCGAGGCCTTCGGAGAGGTTGGACGTGACGAGCTGGTACTTCGATGTGCAGCTCGTCGGGGGCGACTTCGGGATGGTCGTCGTCGACCCGGTCGACTTCGGCGCGGTGTACGGCGGCGCGTAGCAGAGCGTCGGCCGGAAGTAGAGCTGACCGGTCTGGCCGATCGCTGTCAGCACCTGCTTGGCGTTCTTCACCCCCGGGACCTGGACGACGATCTCGTCGCCCTGCGTCCCGACGGTCGCCCCCGACACGCCGAGCCCGTCCACCCGGTCGGTGAGGATCGACACCGTCTCGTCGAGGTCGGATTGGGAGACCTGGTGGGCCGGCTTGTAGACGACCGAGAGGCCGCCGGCCAGGTCGAGACCGAGCCGGGGCGACCAGTTGGCGGCCAGCGTTCCGGCCAGCGCGCCGATGGCGACGACGATGACGATCGTCAGGCTGATGACCAGAGACCGCTGCCGCCGGGCTTGCGAGCGCGACGACGACGGGCTCACGGCCCTTTACCCTCCCCGGACCCCCCATCGGCCCGGCGTTCGCCGTCCCCCCCATCGGCTTCCGCCGTGTCGTCGTCAGTGCTGTCGTCGTAGTGCAGCTCGGCGTCCGGTGACCCGTCGACCGCCGAGTCGGGCTCGCTGACCACCGGCTCGATCTTCCGGGCGATTGCGCTCCGGATCAGCACGATCCGGGTCGGCTGCCCGGGGCTGCCGCCTTCGTCGCCGTCCTGGAGACCCGTGATGATCGTCACGCGGTCGTTCTCCATGTCGAGGATCGTGCCGACGATGCCGCCGATCGTCATCACCTCGTCGCCGATCCCGACGTCCTGCTGCTGCGCCTTCTGCTTGCGGGCCTTCTGCTGCTGGGGCCGGAGGAAGAAGAAGTAGCCGGCGATGCCGATGATGACGATGACGACGAGGAAGCCGATGCTGCCACCGCCGCTCGACTTGGTCGCGGCGAGAACGTGCGGGAGCACGGTCATGGTCATCGGCTCATTTCGTCGTTCGTCGGACGCACAGGAGCGTCACCATACAACGTGGGGAAGCCGCCGGCGGCAGCAGGGAACAAGGTGCACGGCCGTGTCGGGGATAGGATTTCCCCGAGAGCCGCTGCCGCCGTCGCTTGGGACCCCTCCCAGCTCGGCACGGACGCTGAGGACGGTGTGGGTGCGCGAGGGCGACACGTCCGTGTTGGCCATCGAGGACGACGCGGACATCCGACAGCTTCTCCGTGCCCTCCTCGGGCGCGAGGGCTACGTCGTCAGCGAGGCCGCGACCGGTCGGGACGGCCTGCGGGCCTTCCACGAGGAGCGTCCGGACCTGGTCATCTTGGACGTCGGCCTGCCGGACCTCGACGGCTGGCAGGTGCTCGAACGGATCCGTGACATGAGCGACGCCCCGGTCCTCGTCCTCACCGCCCGGTCGGCCGAGCGGGACAAGGTCCGGGGTCTCAACGCCGGGGCCGACGACTACCTGACGAAGCCGTTCAGCCGGGTCGAGCTGCTCGCCCGGCTCCAGGCCATCCGCCGGCGCCAGGTGACGACGTCACCGGCCAACACCGCGTTCGACGACGGCCGTATCCGGCTCGACTTCGTCAACCAGCGGGTGACGCTCAGCGGCGAGCCCGTGCTGCTGACCCCGACCGAGTACCGGCTCCTGTCCGCGCTCGTCCGCCACTCCGGCCAGATCCTCTCGGCCGACCAGCTCATCGAGCTGGCCTGGGACGACCCGTCCGGTCTGGCGCCGGCCCGGGTCAAGTACGCGGTCCTCCGTCTCCGACGCAAGCTCGACTGGGACGTCCCCGAGGACTCCCCGCTCGAGACCGTCCGGGGCTTCGGCTACCGCTACCGCCAGCACCAGTCCTAGACCAGGACCAGTTCTAGAACAGCGGGTCCACGCCGCCCGGCCGCCGGCCGCCGGCCATCCGGTAGCCGACCCCTTCGGGCACGGCCCCCAAGTGCGTCCAGGCCCGGGCCGTCGCCACCCGGCCGCGGGGCGTCCGCTGGATCAGTCCCTGCTGGAGGAGGTACGGCTCGTAGGCGTCCTCGATCGTGTCCGGCTCCTCGCCGACGCACTGCGACAGCGTCGTCAGCCCGACCGGCTGACCATCGAACCGCACGCAGAGCGCGTCGAGGATCGCCCGGTCGACCTTGTCCAGACCGAGTCCGTCGACGCCGAACAGGTCGAGGCCCTCTTCGGCCGTCACCGCGGTGACGGTCCCGTCGCCGCGGACCTCGACGAAGTCCCGGACCCGGCGAAGGAGCCGGTTGGCGATCCGCGGCGTGCCGCGCGACCGCTCGGCGATCCGCGCCGCCCCCTCCGGCTCGACCTCGACGCCGAGGATGTGGGCCGACCGGGTCACGATGGCCTGGAGCTCGGCCGGGATGTAGAGGTCGAGCCGCCCGACGAACCCGAACCGGTCCCGGAGCGGCCCGGCCACCAGTCCCGTCCGGGTCGTCGCGCCGACCAGCGTGAAGTGCGGGAGGTCGAGACGGATCGACCGCGCCGTCGGGCCCTTCCCGATGAGGATGTCGAGCTTCGCGTCCTCCATCGCCGGGTACAGCACCTCTTCCACCGACCGGTGCAGCCGGTGGATCTCGTCGATGAACAGGACGTCGCCTTCCTGGAGGTCGGTCAGCAGCGCGGCCAGGTCGCCGGCCCGGGCGAGGACCGGGCCCGACGTCACCCGCAGCCCGACGCCCATCTCGGCGGCGACGATCCCGGCCAACGACGTCTTGCCCAGTCCGGGCGGCCCGGCGAACAGCAGGTGGTCGACCGGTTGCCGGCGTCGACGGGCCGCCTGCAAGACGATGCCGAGATGCTCGACCAGCTGGGCCTGGCCGACGAACTCGGCCAGGCTGCGCGGCCGGAGCCCCGCCTCTTCGATCTCCTCTGCCGGGGCGGCCGCGGCATCGACGTTCCGCCCGTCCGCGGCGGCCCCGCCGTCTTCGGGCGCGGCGTCGTGGGCGGCGGCGTCGGGGCACCGTCGTCGTGGGCGGCGGCGTCCTTCTCCCCGGCCAGAACCTCCCGGCGGGCTTCCGGCGTCACCGGGAGGCCAGCTCCCGCAGGGCCAGGCGCAGCAGCTCCTCCACGCCGACATCCTCGCGCTGGCCGTCGAGCGCCCCGCGAATCTCGTCCGGCCCGTAGCCGAGCTCGGCCAGCGCGGCCCGGGCCTCCGCCCGGGCCGATCGGGCCGGGCTGTCACCGGTGATCGCCGCCGCCGAGAAGTCCGGCAGATCGAGGCGGCTCTTCAGATCGATGAGCAGCCGCGCCGCCGTCTTGCGCCCGACGCCCGGGACCGAGCAGAGCGTCTCGACGTCGTCCTCGAGGACCGCCGTCGACAGCGCCGCCGGCGAGAGGGCGGACAGGACGGCCAGCGCCAGCGACGGCCCGACCCCGTGGGCGCCGAGCAGCGCCTCGAAGCACCGGCGCTCGTCGTCGTGGGCGAAGCCGTAGAGGACGATCGCGTCCTCCCGGACGTGCGTGTGGACGTGGAGGAAGACCTCCGACCCGACCGCGCCGATAGCCGCCACCGTGCCCGTCGTCACCGACACCCGGTACCCGACGCCCCCGACCTCGACGACGACTTCCGCCTCGGCCGTCCGGGCCACGACGGCCCCCCGCAGCGACCCGATCATGTTGGCCCTCCTCTCGTGGACGCCGCGGCGACGGCTCGGCGGAGCGGCAGCGTCGTCAGGTGACAGACCGCCAGCGCGAGCGCATCGGCCACGTCGGGCGGCCGGGGCACGACGCCGAGGCCGAGCACCGAGGTGACCATCCGCTGCACCTGCTCCTTGGTGGCACTGCCGTAGCCGACGAGGGCCTGCTTCACCTCGTTCGACGTGTACTCGACGACCTCGCAGCCGGCCTCGGCCGCGGCGGCCAGGGCCAGTCCGCTGGCCTGCCCGACCGACATGGCCGTGCGGGCGTTCACCTGGAAGAACACCCGCTCGACGGCCACCGCCGTCGGCCGGTACTCGACCATCAACGCCCGCAGCTCCCGCTGGACGATCCAGAGCCGTTGGGGCAGCTCGGCCTGCGGATCGGTCTCGATGACCCCGGCCGCCTCGGCGGTCAGCGCCGACGTCGTCGACGACCGGGCGACGAGCCCGTAGCCGCATCGCGACAGGCCCGGGTCGATGCCGAGGACGAACACGCGTTCGACTCTAGCGCGGCCGTCACTTCGGCAGGGTGATCCGGCGGGCCGGCACGACGGCGTCGAGCACCCCGACGTGGACGACCGTGTACGGGACGTGGCGACCGGTCAGCAGCGACTCGAACTGCGCCTCCGTGTAGTTCCCCGGCCCGGTCTCCGGGTTGGCGAACGCCGCCGCCGCGGCCGCGGTGTGCCCGGTCGGGTAGAAGAGCCACGCCGGCCCGGGCGAGGCCGCCACCGCGGCGGCGTCCGACGGCAGCCGGACGACGTCGAGCGGCGACGGCGTGACGACGACGCGGCCGCCCGCCACGTAGTCGAGGACGTACGCCGTCCAGTACGTGCCGTACGCGTACCGCAGCCCGTGCTCGTCCATCGCCGCGACGATCTGCCGGACCGGCGCCTCCGGATCGCGCCAGCCGCTCGTGAACGCCGCCGGACGGGCCGGCACGCCGCCGGCCCGGGCCGCCAGCCCGGTCAGCCCACCGGCGCCCACCAATCCGACGGTGGCCGCGACCAGCCCGGCCGTGCCGGCGACCAACGCGGCCGCGCCGCGCCGGCGCCGATGACGGCGATGTGCGCCCGCTCGGTGCCCCCGGACGTGGGACGGCACGCCGGACGGTAGGTCGGGCGGTAGGTCGGGCGGGGGGCCCGCCAGGTCGACCGCCGGCCGGGCGCCGGCTGGATCGACCGCCGGCCGGGCGCCGGCCAGGACGACGCCGGCGGCGATGGCGATGAACGCCGGCAGGTACACGCCGTACCGGCCGTCGACCCAGTAGCCGGTGGACGGGACGAGCGCGTACAGGAACGGGAAGAGGACGATCCCCGCCGCCGCCGCCAACGCCGGGGCCGCGGCCCGGCCCCGCCGGGCCGATCCCAGCGCGGCGACGACGACCACGACGACGACCGCGGCGACGATCCCGTAGAGCACCGGACCCACGGTGCGCCCACCCACCCAGGCACCGCCGGGCACGGTGCGGACGCCGAGCTGTACCGGCAGCATGTCGTCGAAGAAGACGCGGAGCCGCGCCCCGTAACCGAGGCCGCGGTAGGACGGCAGCGAGCCGGTCTGCAGCGACGCGAACCCGGTGCCGACGTTCGTGTAGAGCCACGGCAACGCACCGACGACGGCTCCGGCGACCGCGGCCACGACCGGCGCCGGTCGCCATGGCCCGACCAGCCGGCGGTCGCGGTCGAACAGTCGGTCCCACGACAGGACGAGGACGACCGCGACCGGGACGGCGAAGTAGACGAGCTCCGGCGACGACCACCACCCGATGCCCACCGCCAACCCGAGCACCGCGCTGTCGACCACGCGGGTCGGCCCGCGGTGGATGCGGACGGCCATCCAGAGGGCGAGCAGCCCGCAGGCCATCGTCACGCCGCGGAACCCGTACTCCCGGATCGAGTTCCACACCACTGCGTACGGCCAGACCCACGCCAGCGTGCCCGCCGCCCAGCCCAGCCAGCGGCGGCCGGTCGACGCCCCGACGACCAGGCCGACCAGCGCCGCGGCGACCGCCGACAGCAGCGCCGCGGTCACGCCCATCGCCCACGGGCTGCCGCCGGACAGCCAGACGACCGGCGCCACCAGGTACGGCTCGACGCCGCCGTACTGCTGGCCCCAGTAGAACGTCCAGAAGTGGCCGGACAGGATCGACTTGGCCATCAGGCCGGCGACCGCCCAGTCGCTGTTGACCGGCGTGTGGGCGAGCAGCCATAGCCGCAGCACCAGCCCGTACGCCCCGGCCAGACCGATGACCACGGCCGCGACCGCCCGCACCGTGGCCGAGGACCGCACCGACTGCCGATGCCGATGTCGCCGAACGAGACCGCGGGGCCGAACGCGACCGCGGCGTCCTACCCGAAGCCGACGCCGTTGGACCCGTCGTCGGCGGGGCGACCACCCCCGGCGGACCGGCCGGGCTCACCGACGGCGCTGATCAGCCGGCGTAGCCGGCGAGGATGGCGTCGGGGATGTCGTAGTTGGCGTGCACGGCCTGGACGTCGTCGTGGTCGTCGATGATCTCCAGCAGGCGGAGCACCCGCTGGGCGTCACCCTCGTCGGCCACCTCGACCGTCGACGTCGGCTCGAAGACCAGCTCGGCCGACGTCGGTTTCATGTCCGCCGCTTCCAGTGCGTCGCGGACCGCCCCGAGGTCGTGCGGGGCGCAGGTGACGACCCACCGCTCGCCGCCGTCGGCCAGGTTCTCCGCGCCGGCCTCCAGCGCGGCCTCCATGATCGTGTCCTCGTCCAGGCTGCGGACGAGCTCGATCTGGCCCTTGCGGGCGAACTGCCAGCTGACCGCGCCCGGCTCGGCCATCGACCCGCCGTTGCGGTTGAACAGGTTCCTGATCTCCGCGGCCGTCCGGTTCCGGTTGTCCGTCAGCGTCTCGGCGATCACGGCCACCCCGCCGGGCGCGTAGCCCTCGTAGTTGACCGCCTCGTAGCGGACGCCCTCCAGCTCGCCGGTCCCCCGCTTGATGGCCCGCTCGATCGTGTCCATCGGCATCGAGACGTCGCGGGCTTTCTGGTACGCGAGCCGCAGGGAGGCGTTGTTCTCGATGTCGCTCCCGCCGTCCCGGGCCGCCACCTCGAGCGACCGGATGTGCTTGGCGAAGACCTTCGCCCTGGCCGCGTCCTGCGCGCCCTTCCGGTACTTCGTGGTGGCCCATTTCGAGTGACCCGACATCTCGTCCTTTCCTCCCCGCCAGGCGGTCCCGCAGGAGCGGCCCGGCCCCCCGATGCTACCAATGCCCCCCGGACGGCCGGCTCGACGAGCCGGGCCCGGCCATCTCGGCGAACAGCCGATGGAGCCGACGGTCCCGCGTCAGCTCCGGATGGAACGCCGTGGCCAACACTGGCCCCTGCCGACAGGCGACCGGGTCCGCGTGGCCGTCCGGCCCGGCGTCCAGCGTCGCCAGCACGTCGACGCCCGGACCGAGCTCGACGACGACCGGCGCCCGGATGAAGACCGCCGGCATCCGCGCCTCGATACCGGCGCCATCGATGCTGGCGCCATCGAAGTCGGGAGTGTCCAGCCCGGGAAGGGCCAGTCCGCTCACGGCCAGGCTGGCCTCGAAGGAGAATCGTTGGCGGCCGTAGCCGTTGCGGCGGACCGCACAGTCGAGCACCCCGAACGACCGCTGGTCCGGTCGGCCGTCGAGGATCCGCCGGGACAAGAGGACGAGACCGGCGCAGGTGCCGAAGGCCGGGAGGCCGTCGGCCAGCGCGGCGGCGAGCGGGTCGAAGAGCCCGGACGACTGCAGCAGCATCGAGAGCGTCGTCGACTCCCCCCCGGGCAGCACGATCCCGTCCACCCCGTCCAGCTGCGCCGGCCGGCGGACGAGACGGGTGGCGACACCGAGCTCGTCGAAGGCGGCCTCGTGCTCACGGACGTCGCCCTGGAGGGCCAGGATGCCGATGGTCACGCGGCAGTCGGGCGGCAGTCGGGCGGCGGGTGCCGACTACCAGCCGCGGTCGGCCAGCCGGTCGGTCAACTCGGCCACCTGCTGCCCGCGCATCGCATCCCCGAGCCCGGTGCTCACCTTGGCGACGTGCTCGGCGTCGGCGAAGTGGGTCGTCGCCTCGACGATGGCCCGGGCCCGCCGGGCCGGGTCGTCGCTCTTGAAGATGCCCGAACCGACGAAGACGGCCTCGGCGCCGAGCTGCATGACGAGCGACGCGTCGGCCGGCGTCGCGATCCCACCGGCGCAGAAGAGCGGTACCGGCAACCGCCCGGTCTCGGCGATCTCTTCGACCAGGCCGATCGGTGCCTGCAGCGTCTTGGCCCAGCCGAACAGCTCGGCCCGGTCGGCCTGGGTGATCCGGCGAATGTCGCCGACGATCGACCGCAGGTGCCGGACGGCCTCGACGATGTCGCCGGTCCCGGCCTCCCCCTTCGAGCGGATCATCGCCGCGCCCTCCGAGATCCGGCGCAGGGCCTCGCCGAGGTTGGTCGCACCGCAGACGAACGGGACGGCGAACGCCCACTTGTCGATGTGGTGCGCCTGGTCGGCCGGGGTGAGGACCTCGCTCTCGTCGACGTAGTCGACTCCCAGTGCCTGCAGCACCTGCGCCTCGGCGAAATGCCCGATCCGGGCCTTGGCCATGACCGGCACCGTGACGGCCTCCTGGATGCCCTGGATCAGCGCGGGATCGCTCATCCGGGCGACGCCGCCGTCCCGACGGATGTCGGCCGGGACCCGTTCGAGGGCCATCACCGCGACCGCGCCGGCGTCCTCGGCGATCTTGGCCTGCCCGGCGTCGACGACGTCCATGATGACGCCACCACGCAGCATGTCGGCCAGGCCGCGCTTTACCGTGAAGGTCCCCGTCTCCCGGGACGTCGGCGATGGCATCGTCATCCCACCATCCTACCGAGCCCGCTGCACCGGATAGCGCCGGCGGGCGCCTACCACTCGGCCAGGGCGCTCCGACGGACAGCCGTGGCGTCGAGCTCGCCCGGGGCCGCGGTCCCGCGGTCGCCGACCATCGGGTCGACCCAGAGCCACCGGGTGGCCGGCCAGCGCCGGCCGGTGAAGATCGACGTCGCGGCCGGGGGTGGCCCTTGCTGAAGGACGTCCAGCGCCTCGCCGAGGCCGGGCGGGTAGCGCACGGTCAGCGCAGCGAGCTGGTCGGCCCGGTACTCGCGACCCCGGCCCACCGCGGCGTGCAGGAGCCGGTCGTTGCCGGTCAGCCTGGCCAGCGGTCCGACGACGGCCACGGCGGCAGCCGAGACGACGGGGTCGCCCACTTTCACGTGGGCCAGCTCGTGGGCGACGATGCCCTCCATCTCGATGAGGCCGAGCCGATCCTCGAGGCCGCTGGTGACGACGAGGACGTTCCGGCCGTGGCGGTCGCCGATCGTGCACGCGTTCGGCACGTGGTCGACGACGATCCACAGTTCGGGTCGGGCCACGCCGAACGACGCGCACAACCCTTCGACCAGGTTGGCCAGCCTCGGATAGTCGTCCTCGTCGACCGGTCCGCCGCCGAGCGCTCGCAGCGCGACGGTCCGGGCTGACCGCTCGATCGACAGCGCGACTGCCACGAGCGCGACGACGCCCGCCACCGCACCGATGATCGGTCCGAGCACCGCGCCGAGGATGACCCCGAGCAGCAGGCCCGGCAAGACGCCGCCGGCCGCGAACAGCCGCCGGGCCCGGCGTCGGTTGGCCCGCACCTCCCGCTGGCCAGCGCCCGCCGCCGTGCCGTCCGTCCCGGTGGACGTCGAGGTCGTGGCGGCTACCCGAGCGGCGACCGCGGCTTCGGGCCCGCCGGGACGCGGCCGCGACCGGTCGCCCCCCTGCGCCCGAGCCTGGCTCCCCGGGCCGCGCCGGCTGCCCGACGTCGAGCTGCCCGACCGGGACCGATTGGCCGATCCACCGCTGCGGCCGCCATTGCTCCGGCCACCCGTCGCCCCACCCGATCGGCCCTGGCTGCCCGATCGGCCCTGGCTGCCCGATCGGCCGCCGCCCGAGCTGCCCGAGCTGCCGGACCGGTTGCCACCGCCGCCGCTGCTGGCCCCACCGCCGCCGCCTCCGCCGCCGGAACCCCGGGACCGCGACCGATGACGGGACCGGTTCCTCGACGACCCCCCGCCGGACTGGCCACCAGCGCCACCATTGCCGCCGTTGTTGCTGCCGCCCCCTCCGCCTCCCGGGCGGCGCGCTGCCCCACTGCCGTCGCCGCCGGACGATCCGGGGCGGCCAGGCGTCGACGGTGGCTCGGTCATGCGCCGGCCAGATTACCCGCCCCCCGTCCGACCCCTGGGACGGTCGCCGGCACCACCGGCGCGGGCAGAGCCGTCAGCCGGCGGCGACTCGCCGGTAGATCTCGGCGTACCGGCCGGCCAGCCGGGCCATCGACCACTGCCCGGCATAGGCGACGGCGGCCTGGTGGGCCGCCTCCCGGACGGCGCGATCCAGGCTCAGCACACGAGCGACGGCCTGCCCGAGGGCCAACGGGTCGGCCGGCGGGACGAGAACGGCCTGACCGCCGGCCGCGGCCCGGTACCCGGGGATGTCGGAGGCGACGACGGTGCACCCGGCGGCCATGCCCTCCAGGAGGACCATGCCGAACGACTCACCACCGAGCGACGGTGCGCAGAGGACGTCCGCGCCGGCCAGCCGGGAGGCCACCTCGGCGTCGTTCAGCCGACCCAGCCAATGAACGCGGCCCGATGGCGGGTGGCGACGCCGGAGCTCACCGGTGGCCGGACCGTCGCCGGCGACCCACAGGACCGCCGGGTCGGGGACGCCGGCAAAGGCGTCGAGTAGTACGCCGAGTCCCTTGCGCGGCTCGTGGCGGCCGAGGAACAGCACCGTCGGCCCGTCGGTCGGCCACGGCGGCGCGCCGGCGAACCGCTCGACGTCGACGCCGTTGAAGAGGACGTCGTAGTCCGCACCGGTCGCGGCGCGGATGGTGTCGCGGGCGGCGTCGGACACCGCACAGCGGGCGGCCAGTTGCCGGTCGGCCCACCGGGCGAGCGGGCCGAGCGAGCGGTAGACCCGACTGTCGCCGGACCGGTGGTACGTGCCGACCACCGGCACCGAACCGTGCACGAGACAGCCGTAGCCGACCACCGGCGCCAGCGGCTCGTGGAGATGGACGACGTCGGCGCCGTAGTCCCGGACGAAGCCGCGAGCCCGCGCCGCCGCTCGCGGCGAGAGCGAGACCGGCGCGACCGAGCCGTTCGACCGGACCGCCCACGTGCGCCCGACGTTGAACGTCGTTCGGTCGATCGGACCAGGCGGGTGATCGTCGTCGGGGGCGACGACGACGACGTCGTGGCCGACGGCGCGCAACGCGCCGGCCAGCCCCACCGCCTGCCCCTGCACGCCGCCGGGCCGCGACAGGCTGTACGGACAGACCATCGCCACTCGCATCGCGATCGTTCTCCCGACCGGTCGCCGGCTAGCCGCGGCCGCCGGCGTCGGCGGGCGCGTCGGACAGCGGGACCGCCAGCCCGGCGGGCACGGCTCGGTCCGCCGGCCGGTCGCTCGGCCAGTTCGGCTGGTACATGTGCCACTGTTCCGGGGCCCGCTGGATGAGCCGCTCGAACTCCTCGGCGATCGCCTGCGTGATCCGGGCGACGTCTTGGCGGAGGCGGCCGGTCCGGCCGGTGTCGAACGGGGCGGAGATGACGCCCGTGTGAGAGCGCCCGGGCCCGCTGTAGACGGCCGCGGCCACCAGCGCGGCGCCGGTTCGCAGGGCGAGGG
Organism: uncultured Actinomycetota bacterium; assembly: GCA_963745595.1. GTDB lineage: Bacteria > Actinomycetota > Acidimicrobiia > Acidimicrobiales > RAAP-2 > DASZUK01. The sequence continues at coordinate 156,673 of CAVUYB010000011.1, forward strand.
TCGCCGGCCCGGCCGGGAAGGTCGTCTTCTCGCCGAAGAACTCGACCTCGACGCCGTTGCCGACGATGTCGCGGTCGCAGAGGAGCCCGACGAGCCCGCCCTGGCGCAACGTCCGCAACACCGTTCCCCCGGATTCCTGGCCGAGGGGGACGATCGTCAGCCCCATCGCCTGGCGCTGCTCGACGAACCAGTCGTAGAGCTCGGGCGGTTCGATCTGCTCGGCGACGCTCGTCATCGGGTAGCCCCCGGCGGCCAGGAACGTGCCGCCCCACTCCCAGCTGCCGACGTGCGGCAGCACCATGACGACCCCCCGACCGGCGGCCATGCCCGCCTGCAGGTGCTCGTAGCCTCGCTCGACGAACATGCGTCGGACCACCTCGTCGACCGGCACGCCCGGCAGGCGAGCGCCCTCGACCCAGTAGCGGGCGTACGCCCGGAACGAACGGACGGCCCATCGCCGGACGACGTCCGGATCGGGGTCGACGACCGGTGACGACGACGCGAGCACCCGCTGCAGATGGCGGACGCGCAGCTCCTTCGGCCCGGCCGACCGGCGGGCCATGACCTCGCCGACGACCGCCGCCACTACGTCGACCACCGGCTCCGGCACGCGCTGGATCGCCTCACCGAGACCTCGGTAGACGAGGTACGTCCTCCGGGCCCGAGCCTCCGGCCCGACGAAGCGACGCACGGCGGCTGGCGGTCGGCCGGGACCGGTCAGGGCTGGCGACGACCCGTGCCGGGCTGGCGGTCCACCGACCGCGAACCGGCCTGCCGCGAGCCAGGCTGGCGCGAGCTGGGTTGGCGCGAGCCGAACGGTCGCCCCGAACGCGAACTGGCCGAGCCGGCCCGCTGCTCCCTCGACCAGCGAGCCCGACGGGCCCGGCCGGTCCGGCTGGTCAGTGCCTCTTGGCGACGGGCTCGCCAACGGGCCAGCGGCTGACCGGCCCGCCCGTCGGCCGCCCGAGCCGACCGGCCCTGCCGGCGGGCCCGCCAGCGGGAATCCGTCCCGGCCGCGACGACCGGGCCCCCGGAACCCTCGGCTCGCACCGGGCCGTCCGCGGCTTTCCAGACCCGGACGAACCGGTTGACGCCGGTGAGCACGGTCAGGACGAGCAGGACCCAGAGCACCGGGACCAGCAGCCAGGACGCCAGGAAGCCGACGCCCAGCAGGATCATCCGCTCGGCCCGCTCCATCAGGCCGCCCTTGGCGGCCGAGATGCCGAGCGCCTCGGCCTTGGCCCGCTCGTACGAGACGAGCGAGGCGGCGCCGAGGACGGCCAGCGGCAACAGGACGTCAGTAGCCCTTGTGGGCCGAGACGAGGTACCAGGCGACACCACCCATCAGGACGGCGTCGGCCACCCGGTCGGTCACCGAGTCGAAGAACGCGCCACGGACCGACGCCGTCCCCCCGGCCTTGGCCACCGGGCCGTCGAGCAGGTCGTGGAAACCGGTCAGCGCCAGCAGCGGGATACCGATCAGTAGGTGCCCGGTGCCGACCGCGACCGCGGTCGCCACCGCGAAGACGAGACCCGACGCGGTAAGGACGTCGGCCGTCACTCCCCATCGGACCAGGGTCTTGCCGACCGGTCCCGTGTTCCGGTCCACCGCGGTGCGCCAGCGACCGTCGAACATGCAGGCTCCTCTGGTTGCCCTACCGGTGTGCTGAGGGCCGGTGCCCGAGACACCAAAGGGAAATCGTACCATCCGCTTCCCGCCGGCCTCCGGTTTCCCGCCCGTTCTCCTCCAGTTTCCCCACCCCGGACGCCCGGTCGGCGAGGCTCGACCGGCGGCGTCGCGCCCGGTCGCCGAGGCCGGGCACGGTCGGGTCGCCGCGCCGTAAGCTCCGGGGACAGGCAGTCGGGAGGGGGTCCCCCGGCGCTGCCCACGTGGGGAGGTACGGACGTGCCACACCGGTCGCCGTCGGACATCCGGAACGTGGCCCTGGTCGGTCACCACGGCGCCGGGAAGACCACGCTGGCCGAGGCCCTACTGGTGGCCACCGGCGCCATTCCCCGCCAGGGCTCGGTCGAACGGGGCACGACGGTCTGCGACTTCGAGCCGGAGGAGACGTCGCGCCAGCTCTCGGTCTCGTTGGCCATCGCCCCGTTCGACGTCGACGGCGTCCGCGTCAACCTGCTCGACGCCCCCGGCTACGCCGACTTCGCCGCCGATGTCCAGCTCGCCCTGACGCTGGCCGATATGGCGGTCGTCGTCGTCAGCGCCACCGACGGCGTCCAGGCCCAGACCGAGGACGCCTGGCGGGCCGCGGCCGCTCTCGGCCTGCCCCGGGTCGTCGTCGTCGACAAGCTCGACCGCGAGCGGGCCGACTTCGACCGGACGCTGGCCGAGATCCGCCGGGCGTTCGGGGCCGGGATCGCCCCCGTCGAGCTGCCGATCGGCGCCGAGTCGGCGTTCCGCGGCGTCATCGATCTGCTCGACGACACGGCCACCGTCTACGAACCGGGGGCCGGCCCGCCGGTGGCCGGCGTCGAGGGCCCGATCCCCGACGACCTGGCGACCACCGAGCACGAGGTCCACGAGCAGCTCGTCGAGGGCATCGTCGTCGGCGACGACGACCTGATGACGCGCTACCTCGACGGCGAGACGATCGCCCGGTCCGAGCTCGAAGCCAGCCTGGCCGGCGGGGTCGCCGCCGGCGCGGTCTTCCCGGTGCTGTGCTGCTCGGGCGCGACCGGCGTCGGCGTCGACCGGCTGGCCCGCCTGCTCGTCGAGCTCTGCCCGCCGGCCGGCCGGCACCGGCCGGTCACCGTCCGGGCCGGCGAGGGCACGGTCGACGTGCCGTGCGACCCCGACGGCCAGCCGCTCCTCGTCGTGGCCAAGACGCTGTCGGACCACCACACCGGGAAGGTCTCGCTCTGCAAGGTGCTCTCCGGCACCATCCGGCCCGACGCCGTCCTGACGAACCCCCGGACCCGCGCCGACGAACGCCTGCACGTGCTCCAGGTCCTGCGCGGCCACGACGCGACGACCGTCGACGAGGCCGTCGCCGGGGATCTCGTCGCCGTGCCCCGCCTGGCCGGAACGGTCTCGGGGGACACGCTGGCGCCGAAGGGCTCACCGGTCGTCGTCGAGCTCCCGCATCCCGGGCCGCCGCCGCTGTCGGTCGCCGTCCGGCCGGCATCCCGCAACGACGACGACAAGCTCATGTCGGCCATCCAACGGCTCTGCGAGGAGGACGCGTCGCTGCGGGTCTCCCGCGACGACGAGACGCACCAGACCGTCCTCGGCGTCACCGGTGAGGTCCACCTGGCCGTGACCCTCGAACGGCTCAGTCGCAAGTTCGGCGTCTCCGTCGAGCGGGAGGACGTCGTCGTCCCCTACCGCGAGACCATCGCCGGCCCGGCCGCCGCCGAGGGCCGCCACAAGAAGCAGTCGGGCGGCCACGGCCAGTTCGGCGTCTGCCACCTGCGGATCGAGCCGCTCGGCCGCGGCGACGGGTTCGCCTTCCACGACGAGGTCGTCGGCGGGGCCATCCCCCGCCAGTACATCCCGGCCGTCGAGAAGGGCGTCGTCGAGGCGATGGCCCAGGGCGGCGCGTTCGGCTACCCGGTCGTCGACGTCGCGGTGACCGTCGACGACGGCAAGTACCACTCCGTCGACTCGTCGGAGATGGCCTTCAAGATGGCCGGCATCCTGGCCTTCCGCCAGGCCGCCGCCGAGGCCGGGCCGGTCCTGCTCGAACCGATCTCCCGGGTCACCGTCACCGTCCCGGCCGAACTGCAGGGCGACGTGCTCGGCGACCTCCACGCCCGCCGGGCCCGCATCCAGGGCACCGAGGTCACCGACGACGGCCTGCAGACCGTCATCGCGCTCGTCCCGACGGCCGAGCTCGCCCACTACGCGGTCGACCTCCGGGCCATCACCGGCGGCCGCGGCCGGTTCCGGGCCGAGCACGACCACTACGACGCCGTCCCGGACCACCTCGTCGCCGGGCTCGTCCCGGACCGCCTGTCGACGTCCGAACAGTGGCCGACGGCGGTACCGGATGAAGCCGGCCGGCGCCAAGGTCACGGTCGGCCTGGCCATGATCGTCAAGAACGAGGCCGTCACGCTGCCCCGCCTGGCCGCATCGCTCGACAGCCAGCTCGACCACTGGACGATCGTCGACACGGGCAGCACCGACGCCACGGTCGAGGTCGCGGCGGCGGTCTTCGACGGCGTGCCCGGCGAGGTCGTCCAGGATGAGTGGCGAGGCTACGGGCCGTCGCGCAACGTCGCGGCTCTCCACCGCCCGGCCGCACACCGACTGGGTGATGACGCTCGACGCCGACGACACGTTCCACGGCGAGATGGAGCGGTCGATGCCCGACGAGTTCGACGGCGTCGAGGCCGTCTACCGGGTCGAGCCGCTCCGCTACTGGGTGCCGCGGCTCGTCCGGGCCGACACCGAGTGGGCGTGGCACGGGCGGGCCCACGAGTACCTGGCCCGGACCGGCGGTCCGAGTCGTCTCTTCCGGACGGCCGCGTTCGCGATCGAGCACCACGCGGACGGCGGCAACCGGGCCAGCAAGTTCGAGCGGGAGCTGGCGCTCCTCCAGGCCGACCACCGGGACCACCCGGACGATCCCCGGACGACGTTCTACTTGGCCCGAACGTACGAGGACGGTGGCGAGCCGACCGGGCGGCGACGTGGTACCGCCGGCGCATGAGCAGCCGGCTGGGACGAGGAGACGTGGTACGCCCGCTGGCGGCGGCATCTGCCTCCTCGCCGGCGGCCGGACCGACGAGGCCGGACCAACGAGGACGGCCGACGGGGCCGGACCGACGAGGGCCGGACCGACGAGGGCCGGCGACGAGGCCGGACCGACGAGGGCCGGACCGACGAGGGCCGGACCGACGAGGGCCGGACCGACGAGGGCTGCGGGGTGCTCTGGAGCGCCTGGGGGGCGCGGCCGTGGCGGGCCGAGCCGCTGTGGTCCCTGGCCGAGCACTATCGCCTGGCATGGCCGAGTGGGCCCTCTCGTTCGAAGCCTGCGACCTGGCCCGCCGCCATTGCGGCGTCGGCGCGCCGGAGCCGGGGAACGGCTTCGGCGGCGACCGGCTCTTCGTCCACCTCGACGTCTACCAGTGGCGCATCGCCTACGAGCAGTCGATCAGCGCCTACTACGTCGGCGAACGCGACCTCGGCCGCTCGCTGGTGGCCGAGCTGCTGGCCCGGACGGACCTCCCCCCGGGCATCGTCGCCAACCTCGAGGAGAACCGCCGCTTCTACGACGTCTGACGGTACGGCAGCCTGATCGCACGGCAGCCTGATGGCTGTGGCGCCTGGACATGCGACGGCCTGACCGAGGTCGGGGTGGATACCGCCCGACGGCACTCGAGCGAGCGACCGCGCCGACGGCACTCGAGCGGCGCGGCGGCCCGACGACGCCCGTCAGGCCCAGGCGGCGCGGATCTTCTCCCAGGCCGTCGCCGAGCGACTCGGGCATGACCCGGACGCCGGCGACCGTCGTCATGAAGTTCGTGTCGCCGGACCAGCGGGGCAGGACGTGCAGGTGGAGGTGGCCGGGGATGCCCGGCCCCGGCGGCCCGCCCGAGGTTGGCGCCCGAGGTTCAGCCCGTCGGGCCGGTAGGCGGCGTCGAGCGCGCCGACGGCCGCGCCGGGTCGTCGCCCACAGCTCGGCCGACTCCGTCGTCGGTCAGCTCGTCCAGCTCGCCGACGTGGCGGACCGGGCAGGACGAGCAGGTGCCCGCTGGCGTACGGGTAGGCGTTGAGCACGGCGAACGTGAGCTCGCCGCGCCAGACGACGCCGTTGTCGACCGACGGCGGCCCGCTGGCCGCGATGCGGCAGAAGACGCAGTCGCCGCCGTCGGCGCCGCCGTCGTCCGCCCGCTCGTGCTCGGTGGCCGCGGTCGACGTAGTCGTGCCGCCAGCCGGCCCAGAGCTGCTCGAGCGGCTCACGCTGGCCGGGCCCGGCTGGTCGTGCGGCCGACGTCCTCGAGCGACGCTCGGCGACGAAGTCGTCGACGGCCACGCCGCGCTCCGGGCCGGTCGCTGCCCCGGCGGTTGACCCCGACGGTCCCGGCCGCGACGTCGTCGTCGCCGACCACCAGCACGTAGGGGAGCTTCTGCGAGCTTGGCCCGGCGGATCCGGCCGCCGAGCGGCTCGTCGGCGTCGTCCGACGTCGACCCGCAGGCCGGCCGCCTCGCAGGCGGTCGGCGACCTCGCCGGCGTAGTCGTCGTGGTCGTCGCGGACCGGCAGGACCGCGGACCTGCCCGGGCGCGAGCCAGGTCGGGAAGGCGCCGGCGTAGTGCTCGAGCAGGATGGCGAAGAACCGCTCGACCGAGCCGAACAGGGCCCGGTGGATCATGACCGGCCGGTGCCGGGCGTTGTCGGCGCCGACGTACTCCAGGCCGAAGCGCTGCGGGCAGCTGGAAGTCGAGCTGGATGGTCGACATCTGCCAGCGTCCGGCCGATGGCGTCGCGGACCTGGACGGAGATCTTCGGGCCGTAGAAGGCGCCGCCGCCCTCGTCCACGACGAGCTCGAGGTCCCTGCGCCTCGGCCGCCGGCGCGCAGCGCCTCGGTGGCCTCGTCCCACTCCTCGTCGCGTCCCGACGGCCTTGTCCTCGGGCCGGGTCGACAGCTCGAGGTAGAAGTCGTCGAGCCCGAAGTCGCGCAGCAGGTCGAGCACGAAGGCCAGCAGCGAGCCGAGCTCGTCGGCGCATCTGCTCGCGGCGTGCAGAAGATGTGGGCGTCGTCCTGGGTGAAGCCCGCGCACCCGGGTCAGCCCGTGGACGACGCCCGGACTTCTCGTAGCGGTAGACCGTCCCGAACTCGAAGAGCCGCATCGGCAGCTCGCGGTAGGAGCGCTGCCGGCTGCGGTAGATGAGGATGTGGAACGGGCAGTTCATCGGCTTGAGGTAGTACTCGCTGGCCGCCGTCGAGCTCCATCGGCGGGTACATGCCCGTCGGCGAACCACTCCAGGTGGCCCGAGGTCTCGAACAGCTCGGCCTTGGTGATGTGCGGGCGTGTTGACGAACTCGTAGCCGGCCTCGACGTGGCGCTGGCGCGAGTAGTCCTCCATCAGCCGGCGGACGATGCCGCCCTTGGGGTGGAAGACGGCCAGGCCCGAGCCGATCTCGTCGGGGAAGGAGAACAGGTCGAGCTCGGCGCCGAGCTTGCGGTGGTCGCGCCGCTCGGCCTCCTCCAGCCGGTGCAGGTGCTCCGCCAGCGCCGCCTCGGACTCCCAGGCGGTGCCGTAGATGCGCTGCAGCTGCGGGCGCTTCTCGTCGCCGCGCCAGTACGCGCCGGCCACCCGCATGAGCTTGAAGTGCCCGAGCCGGCCGGTCGACGGCACGTGCGGGCCCACGGCACAGGTCGACGAACGTCGGCGAGTTGCGGTAGGTCGAGATGACCGGCCCGGTCGCCGGTCCGCCGGCGCGTCGCCGCGCCGGCGCGGCGTCGACCTCGTCGGCGCCCTCGCCGACCGCCTCGATGATCTCGCGCTTGAACGGCTGGTCGGCGAAGAGCGCCAGGCCCTCGTCGACGGTGTGCTCGTCGCGGACGAACGGCTGGTCCTCGGCGACGATCTCGCGCATCGCGGCCTCGATGCGGTCGAGGTCGTCGTCGCTGAAGTGGGCCCCGCCGGGCAGCTCGAAGTCGTAGTAGAAGCCGTCGTCGATCGACCGGGCCGATGGCGTAGTGGGCGCCCGGCCACAGCCGCAGCACCGCCTGGGCCAGCACGTGGGCGGTCGAGTGCCGCAGCACGTCGCGGCCGGCGTCGGACGACGTCGGTCACGATGGCCACCTCGGCCCCGTCGGGCAGCTCGGTCGACAGGTCCACCTCGTGCCCGTCGACGACGGCGGCCACCGCCGCCTTGGCCAGGCCGCGACCCGATGGCGGCGGCCAGGTCGCCGGCCGTCGACCCGGTCGGCCAGCTCCCTCGCCGAGCCGTCGGGGAGTCGCACCGTCACCGTCGCTGCCATGGTCGTCGTCTTTCGTCGTCGGGGCCGTCTGGACGTGCCGGCCCCGGGGCGACGGCCACGCCGGCCGGGGCTCGTGAGAGAGACAGCGTAGAACGACGCCACGGTCGAGCCGTCACCCCGGTTTCGGTCCCGCCAGGGCGAGCGTGGGAGCATGCGTCGGTGCCCCGCCTCCCTTCCGGGCGATCCGGCCCCTCCCGGCAGCTCGGCGCGGCCGAACTGGCGGCGGCCGAGGGAAAGACGGTGCCTGACGTCATCGGGCCCGATCTCGACGTGCTGTTCTGCGGCATCAACCCCGGGCGGCGGTCCGGCGCGGTCGGCCATCACTTCGCCCACCCCGGCAACCGGTTCTGGAAGGTCCTCTACGCGTCGGGGTTCACGGCCGAGCTGCTGACGCCGGACCGCGAACAGGAGCTGCTGCGGGTCGGCGTCGGCATCACGAACGTGGTGACCCGTACGACCGCCACGGCCGCCGAGTTGTCGCGGGACGAGCTGCGAACGGGCGGTGCCGTGCTGGAGGCGAAGGTGGCCCGGTGGCGTCCGCAGGCGGTCGCGTTCCTCGGGATGACCGCCTACCGGACCGCCTTCAGGCGACCGCAAGCGGGCATCGGAGAGCAGCCCGAACGGCTCGGGGCGGCCCGGCTGTGGGTGCTACCGAACCCGAGCGGCCTGCAGGGCCGGTACGGGATGGATCGCATCGTGGACGAGCTGACTGCCCTCCGGCTGGCGGTCGGCCACTGAAACGTGCTCGGGGTCCGAGGCACCTATCCGCTGAGCACCTATCCAACGGGGCCACCCAGATGACGGGCGAGCGCCGAACGAACACCCCGTAGGTCGCCCCTCACGTCGTCGATCCGGCTGTTGACCGCGGCGAAACCCGAGACGGTTTCCGCCCTCATGTCGTCGATCCGGCTGTTGACCGCGGCAAGGCCGGACGTCATGTCGGCCCTGACGTCGTCGATCCGGTGTTGACCGCGGCGAACCCTCTGGCCGTCTCCCCGGCGAGCCGGTCCAGGGCCTTGTCGAAGTGCCCGCCCTGCTCGGCGACCGGTCGTCGAGTGCTCGGCGGCCGTCGAACCGCAGTCGTCCGCTCGAACCGTGCGTCACCGGCAAACCGGTCGTCGAGGCCTCGGCGAACGACGGCCGGCTCGACGTGCTCGGGCCGGAACCGAGCGTCGACTCCCTCGGCCAGCCGCTCGAACCGGTGTCCACCGTTCGGCAACCGGTCGAACCGGTCGTCGACTCGTTCGACCAGTCGCTCGAACCGACCCTCGAGCCGGCAGAAGAGACGCCACATCCCTCCGGCGACCGCCACGCTCCCGGCGATCAGTACCCCGACTGCCGTCCAGTCCATTGCCGTCGTTGATCCCACTGCTTCCCACCTCGTCGATCCGTGGATCGCATCAGACGATCCCCTTTCGTACCGTCGGGGCAGCTGTGGGCTCCGCCGACAGGGATCGCCGACACCGTCGTGGCGACCACCCGGGATCTGGCAGGCCACCCGACCGACCAGTTCCACCCATCAAGGGGATGCTATCCAACGTGGCGCCGAGGCAACGACTCGACGGGCGCGGAGGGCGAGGGGTGAGCGTAGCCGCTAGGCGGCGGCGTCCGCCGTTCAGAGGTCGATGCCGAGCAGCGCCGCGCCGGCCGCCACCGACCGGCCGGCCGCCGCACCGTCGTCGAGCGCGGCGAGCGCACCCGGGCGCGTCGAGGTCGTCGTCCAGCCGTTCGCGCACCGCGTCGAGGACCGGGTCGGCGCCCGACGCGCCGGTCCGGGCGGCGCCGTCGACGGACGCACGCGGCGGGTCGGCCACCCGCCAGCGGGCCAGCCGCTCGGCCGCGACGGGCAGGTCGGCGTCGGTCCACTCCCAGTCGCCCCGGTAGTGGTGGCCGAGCAGGGCCACCCGGACGGCGGCCGGCTCCCAGTGCTTGACGAGGTCGCCGACGAAGACGAGGTTGCCGAGCGACTTCGACATCTTCGTCCCGTCGAGGCCGACGAGGCCGACGTGGAGCCAGTGCCGCACGAACCGCCGGCCGGTGACCGACTCCGACTGGGCCGTCTCGCACTCGTGATGGGGAAAGACGAGGTCGCGGCCGCCGCCGTGGAGGTCGATCGTCTGGCCGAGCTCGCGCAGGACGAGGGCGGAGCACTCGATGTGCCAGCCCGGCCGGCCCGGGCCCCAGCGCGACTCCCAGCTCGGCTCGTCCGGCAGCGACGGCTGCCACAGCACGAAGTCGAGCGGGTCGCGCTTGTTCGGGTCGTCCGGGTTGCCGCCGTGGACGGCCGCCAGCTCGAGCATCTCGGGCCGGTCGAAATGGCTGACGTCGCCGAACCCGGCGAACGTCGCGACCTCGAAGTAGACCGCGCCGCCCGACTCGTAGGCGTGGCCGCTCTCGAGCGCGGCGCCGATCAACGAGAGGATGTCGGCGATGGCCGACGTCGCCCGCGGCTCGGCGGCCACCGGCAGCAGGCCGAGCGACGCCATGTCGGCGTCGAACCGGGCCATCTCCTCGGCCGCCAGGTCGAGGTAGTGGACGCCGAGCTCGCGGGCCTTGCGCAGGATGTCGTCGTCGACGTCGGTGACGTTGCGGACGGACCGGACGCCGAACCCGAGGTCGCGCAGCCGCCGCTGCAGGACGTCGAAGGTCAGGTAGACGGCGGCGTGGCCGAGGTGGGCCGCGTCGTACGGGGTGATCCCGCAGGCGTAGAGCGTGGCGGTCGGCCCGGCCGGCTCGAACGGCACGACCGCGCCCCGCGCCGTGTCGTAGAGGCGCATGCCCACCGTGGTGGCCTCAGATGCCGGCGAGCTTGAGGGTGCTGTGGACCCGGTGGCGGATGTTCAGGGTGATGCACACGGCGGTGAACGCCTCGACGGCCGCCGCCTGGCTCAGGCTGCCGGCATCGAGCGGCCGCAGCCCCTCGATCCGCTCGACCAGCTCGAGGGTGGCCTCCCGGGCCCCGTCGTCGTCGGCACAGACGAGCACGTCGGCCAGCAGGCCGGAGTCGAGGTTCTCCATCTCCGACGCCGGCAGGTGATGGAACGCGGCCGCCACCCGGCGAGCCGCGGCAGCGCCGCCTGGATGGCGGCGGCCATCGAGCCCCGGGGCGGGACGAGGGCCAGCATCTCCCGGCCTTCCTTCACGAGCGCGTTGACCATCGACACGACGACCTTGCCGGCCAATGGCTCGGCCAGCGGCCCGGACGGTGGCGACGGCGCCGTCCCACGGGGTGGCCACGACGACGAGATCGGCGGCCGCCGCACCGGCGTTGTCGGCGCCGCTGATCGAGCCGGGCGAACCGCCCGGACCACGCGCCGGCCACCTCGGCGGCCACCGACGCCGCCCGGTCGGCGTCGCGGGAGCCGATCGCCACCGCCAACCCGGCCGCGGCCAGCCGCACGGCCAGTCCCCGACCGGCCGGACCGGTCCCTCCGAGCACACCCACGTCCATCGGGTCACTGTCACACGGGGCCGGCCGACGGCGCCAATCGGCGAAAGCCCGCCGGCCCGCCGACTAGCCGAAAACAGCCAACCGACAGCCAACCGGCAGGTATCGTTCGGGTCGTGACCGGAGACCAAGGGGGAGCCACGCGCCCGGGGACGACCCACGGCGGGCCCGCGGACGCAGACTCGCCGGGAGATCCAGTCGGCCCAGGCCCGCCAGCCCCGTAGCCCCGAGATGAGCCGACGCTTCTTCCTCCGGCGTGTCGCCGCCTCGGGGGTGTCGTCGCCGTCGGGGCGGCCGGCTACGGCGTCTACGACGCGCTGTCCGGCAACGGCCCGAGCCCCGCCACCGCCGACCCCAAGTCGAAGGGCACGCCGAAGCGGACGGCGACGTCGACGACGATCGCCGGCCCGACCACGGGAACCGTCGACGGCGTCACCATCCCGGTCTCCCCGGCCATCGTCGCCGAGAACGCCAAACCCGGCCACGCCTGGTGGGTGACGACGCCGCAGAACCCCGGCGACATCGAGGGGTACGCCAGCCAGGTCAGCGCGGTCGCCGGCGAAAAGGTCACACTCTTCGTCAGCACGAAGGCCCCGCAGTTCCACGTCGAGGCCTACCGGATGGGCTACTACGGCGGGGTTGGCGGCCGGCTCGTCTGGCAGTCGGCCGAGGTCGCCGGGGCCCGCCAGCCGACACCGACGATCGTCGGCCCGACCAACATGATCGAGTGCCAGTGGCAGCCGTCGATCACCGTCCCGATCACCGCGGCGTGGCCGTCGGGGGCCTACCTGCTCAAGCTGGTCGGCGCCGACACAGAGCAGCAGTTCGTCCCGCTGTGCGTTCGCGACGACTCGTCGACCGCGGCCGTCGTCATCCAGAGCAGTGTGACGACGTGGCAGGCCTACAACCGGTGGGGCGGCTACAGCCTCTACTACGGCAACCTCGACGGCTCGCTGTCGTTCACCCACGCCCCGGGCAACGGCGACTACACACACCGCTCGCGCATCGTCTCGTTCGACCGGCCGTACGACCACGACTGGGCGTCCGGCGCAGCCGACTTCGTCGGCAACGAGCTGCCGGTCATCTTCCACGCCGAGCATCTCGGTCTCGACGTGACGTACTGGACGGACGTCGACCTCCACACACGGCCGCAGCTGCTGACAAACCACAAGGCGCTCGTCAGCCTCGGCCACGACGAGTACTGGTCGCTGCCCATGCGCCAGGGCGCGCAGACCGCGCTGGCCAAGGGGACGAACCTGGCCTTCCTCGGCGCCAACGCCTGCTACCGCCAGATCCGGTTCCAGAGCTCGTCGGTCGGGCCGAACCGCCAGCAGATCTGTTACAAGGACGCCGCCGAGGACCCGATGAACGGCGTGAACGACGCCGTCGTCACCGGGCCGAGCTGGGAGTCGCCGCCGACGTCGTGGAAGGAGAGCGCGCTCATCGGCAACATGTACCAGGACGTCGCGGCCACAGCCAACATGGTCGTCGCCGACGCGTCGTCCTGGCTGCTGGCCGGCACCGGCCTGACGAGCGGCCAGCAGCTGCCTCACGTCGTCGTCGGCGAGTTCGACCGGTACGTCCCGGGCGGGACCGGGCCGGCCAACGTCGACGTGATCGCCCACTCGATCGTGCCCAACCGGGGGGGCAACTACTCCGACGTCACGTGGTACACGGCGTCGGGCGGCGGCGGGGTCTTCGCCAGCGGGAACGCCAGCTGGGTCGGCAACCTCGTCGACTGCCCGCTCATCCCCCCGAACGTTCTGCCGGAGCCGAACCCGGCGGTCAACGCCGCCCTCCAGCGGGTCATGCTCAACCTCTACTCGGTGATCGGCGCCGGGCCGGCCAGCGCCAGCCAACCGTCGCAGGGCAACTGGCAGGCCGTCTACTCCGGGGCCGGATCGATCAGCGCCCCGGCCCAGAACAACGCCTCCTGATCTGTCCGACCCACCCGACCGGCCCGATCCGCCGACGCCCGGCCGGCCGGAGACGCCGACCGGCGACGGGCATACTGCTCCGGTGACCCGGAGCCGACGCCGTCGTCGTCGGCGGACGATCCTGCTCGGCGTCGTCGCCGTCCTCGTCGTCGCCTACGTGGTCGTCACCGTCGTCTTCTTCGTCTCCCCCGACTTCGGAACGGTCTCGCGCCCTCAGGCCGTCGTCGTGCTCGGCGGCTACGGTGACCGCTTCGCCCACGGGCTGGCCGTCGCCCGGGCCGACCACATCGACACCGTCGAGCTGTCGACCGGCAACACCGAGGCCGCCTGCCCGAAGGTCACCGGCATCGACCTCGCACTGCTTCGCCCCGCACCCGGCGTCGACCCAGGGCGAGGCCCGGGCCATCGCCGCGATGGCCCGGCAGCACCACTGGGACCGGCTGCTCGTCGTCGCCGGCACCACCCAGGTCACGCGGGCCCGCCTGCGCATCGGCCGCTGCTACGCGCGGCCAGATGGCCTTCAGCGGCGTCGACCCGGCCGGCCCGGTCCAGTGGATCCGCGACGTCGTCTACGACCAGGTGGCGATGGCCAAGGCCGTGCTGTGGCAGTGGGGCTGCTGACGGCCGCCGAGGCCATGGCGGCGGCCCGCCGTCGCCACGGCCCGCCGCGTCCTCTAACCTCCCCGTGCCATGAGCCTGCTCGACGGAAAGCGGATCCTCGTCACCGGCGTCCTGACCGACGCGTCGCTGGCCTTCGCGGTCGCCCGACTGGCCCAGGAGGAGGGCGCCGAGGTCGTGCTGTCCGGGGCCGGCCGCGGTCTCTCGCTCACCCGCCGCACGGCCCGGAAGCTGCCGGTCGAGCCGGACGTGCTGGAGATCGACGTCACCGACGCCGGCCAGCTGGCGGCGGCCGGCGAGGCACTGGCCGCCCGCTGGGGCCGACTGGACGGCCTGCTCCACGCCATCGGTTTCGCCCCGCCGGCGTGTCTCGGCAACGGCATGTTCGAGGCCGGGTGGGACGACGTGTCGACGGCCCTCGAGGTGTCCGCGTACTCGCTGAAGGCCCTCGTCGCGGCGTTCCGGCCGCTGCTGGAGGCGGCCGGCGCGGACGGCGGCGCGTCGGTGGTCGGCCTCGACTTCGACGCCACGGTCGCCTGGCCGCTCTACGACTGGATGGGCGTCGCCAAGGCCGCGCTGGAGTCCCTGACCCGCTATCTGGCCAAGGAGCTCGGCCCGAAAGGGGTCCGGGTCAACCTGGTCGCCGCCGGCCCGGTGCGGACGATGGCGGCCAAGTCGATCCCGGGGTTCTCGGCGTTCGAGGACACGTGGCGCGACCGGGCACCGCTCGGCTGGGACGTCCACGACAGCGAGGTCGTGGCCCGGGCCTGTGTCGCGCTTCTGTCAGACTGGCTCTCCATGACCACCGGAGAGATGCTGCACGTCGACGGCGGCGTCCACGCCGTGGGGGCCTGAGCCCGTGCCGACCACCGAGGAGCTCCGCCAGCTCGTCGACCGGTACTGCGCGGTCACGAGCTCGGGGGCGATCGACGACTACGTCGCCCTCTTCACCGAGGACGCCGTCCAGCTCGATCCGGCGTCGGCGCCACCGCACGTCGGCCACGACGCCATCCGGGCGTTCCGCCAGAGCGCGGTCGACGCCGCCAAGTCCATGCGCTTCGAGGCACTGGCCGTCCACACCGCCGCCAACCACGCGGCCATCGACTTCCGGGTCGCCGTCGAGCTCGACGCCGGCCGCATGATCATCAGCGGCATCGAGGTCTTCACCGTCGCCGACGACGGGCGGATCAGCGCGGTCTCGGCCTACTGGGACGACGCCGACATCACCTTCGAGTAGGCCGCGTCGGCCGGTCCGCCCGCCGTCCGGCGCCGCCGGCCGGGCACCACGGCACCCACGCGGACATCGCTGCACCGGCCGTGACCGGCACGCCTATGCTCTCCCGAGCGTCCCACCAGGGGGGACACCAAGCCGGGGACGCAGGCGGGATACAGGGGGCCAGGTGATCTTCAAGAAGCTCGGCCGGTTCGTGGTGGGCCATCCGTGGTGGGTGATCGGCGCGTGGGTGATCGGCGCCGTCGTGCTGCTGACCCTCTCCCCTCAACTGGTCAAGTACACGTCGAACAACAACTCGTCGTTCCTGCCCAGCTCCTACGGGTCGGTCCAGGCCCAGCAGGTGGCGGCCAAGTACTTCCCGGCCAGCGCCGGCGCGACCGGGACGATCGTCGTCAGCGCCGACGACCACGACGCCCTCAGCACAGCCGACCAGCAGAAGACGGCCGGCCTGGCCGCCGCGCTCACGGCCGACCACATTCCGTCGGTGGTGACGGTCACGACGTCGCCGCTCTACCTGTCCCAGGACAAGAAGGTCCAGCTCGTCCAGGTCGTCTTCGACGGCCAACCGGGCGCCACCGGGCCGAACGCCGCGGTGCCGATCGTCCGCGACAAGACGAACGCCTATCTGGCCGGCTCCGGCCTCAACGGCGGCCTCACCGGCAACGCGGCGATCAGCGTCGACTCGACGACCGCGTTCGACAACGCCGAGAAGATCATCGCCATCGCCACCGTCGTCCTGATCGTCGTGCTGCTCGGGCTCGTCTTCCGCAGCGTCCTGATCTCGGTCCTGCCGATCGTCGTCATCGGCATCGTCCACCAGATGGCCCAGGCGCTCACGGCCGACCTGGCCGACTGGTTCGGCTTCATCGTCGGGCCGGAGCTCGCCCCGCTGCTCGTCGTCGTCATGTTCGGCGTCGGGACCGACTACTTCGTCTTCATGGTCTTCCGACATCGAGAACGGATGGCCGGCGGGGACAACGCCAAGGACAGCCTGCGGTTCACGGTCGAACGGGTCGGCGAGGTCATCGCGTCGGCCGGCGCGACCGTCATCGCCGCGTTCGCCGCCCTGCTCGTGGCCAGCCTCGAGTCGCTCAAGACGCTCGCCCCCGGACTGATCGCCGGCATCGCGCTGATGCTGCTCGCCGCGCTGACGCTGATCCCGGCCATCCTGAGCCTCCTGGGCAAGCACGTCTTCTGGCCGACGCCACCGCGGCTCCGGCACTCGAGCCGGCGGACCCGCTCGGAGATCCTGGCGGCGATCGTCGCCAAGCGCCCGGCCGTCGTCCTCGCCGTGTGGAGCGCGGTGCTCATCGGCCTGGCGTTCGGCATCCTCGGCTTCAAGACGACGTACAACCAGCTGGCCGAGCTGCCGTCGAGCACGCTGTCGCAGCAGGCGTACAACACGATGGCCGCCTCCTTCCCGGCCGGTTACCTCGGGCCGACCCAGGTCTACGTCGTCTCGTCCACCGGGGCCCCGCTCGACCCGACAAGCGTCGAACGCGCTGGCGGCCACGCTGGGCAAGACCACAGGAGTCTCGACCGTCCTCCCGGCCCAGTACACGACGGACAAGGGCCAGGCGCTCGTCAACGTCCTGTTGAAGGACGACCCGTACTCCGTCACAGCCATCAACGCGGTCACAGGACCGATCAGCCGCGCCGCGCCCTCCGACGCCATACCGGGGGCGACCACGTACATCGGCGGCACGTCCGCGCAGCTGGCCGACGTGCGGACAGCCTTGCGCCACGACATGGAGCACATCTTCCCGCTGGCGCTCGCCATCGTCGCGGTGATCCTGGCGCTCCTCCTCCGAGCCCTCGTCGCACCGATCTATCTGTTGGTCGGCGTCGTGCTGACCTACGTCGCCACCCTCGGGGTCATCTCGCTGATCTTCATCACCGGGTTCGGGTTCTCCGGTCTCGACTTCACCATCCCGATCGTCGTCTACCTCTTCGTCATGGCCATCGGGACGGACTACAACATCCTCATCTCGTCGCGCCTGCGCGAGGGGTTCGACGAGGGGTTGGCACCGAGAGAGGCCGCCCGGCAGGCCATCATCCACGGCTCGCCGGCCGTCTCCGCCGCCGCCCTCATCCTCGCCGGCACGTTCGCCTCGCTCCTGCTGACCGGCATCCAGCTGCTGGAGGAGATCGGCTTGGCCGTCGCCCTCGGCGTCCTGCTCGCCGCCAACGTGCTCGCCACCCGGATCGTGCCGACGCTGGCGGCCATCCGGGTCTGGCACTTCTGGTGGCCCCACCGGCGGCACCTGAAGACGGCCGACGACGCCAGCGTCCTCACCGGCGACGACGTCGATCAGCCGACCCCGGTCAGCTCCTAGTCACTTCCCCTCGGGGGGCGCACCTCGGCGGCCAGCGCGGTCACGAGGTCGGCGACGTCGACGTAGTCGACCCCGCACGCCGCCGCGCCGGCCTCGTCGACCGGGTCGTTGCCGACCATGACCGCCCGGCCGGCCGGCACCCCCGTCGTCGCCAGGAGGTGGCGGAGCCCGTCGGGGGCCGGCTTCTGCCGGTGGTCGATCGCGTAGACGACGGTGAGCGGCGGATCGGCCGTCGCCAGTCCGAGCAGGTCGACCTTGTTGACCTGTTGCCGGCGGTTCCCGTTCGTCAGCACGGCGAGCGTCGCCCCGCCCTCGGCCAACCGCCCGGAGCAGCTCCGCGGCCCACGGGTAGAGCGCGAGGGCCGGCCGAACCGTCCGCAGCACCTCCAGGCAGCCGGCGATGGCCTCCTCCGGCGGCCCGGGCAGGTCCAGCCGGGCGACCAGGTGGGTCAGGAACTCGTGGCGGCCGGTCGTCGCCAGCACGTCGTCGAGCACGGCGACCACGTCCGGCTCGGGTCGGCCGTACGCCGCGGCTAGGTGGGCGGCGATGGCCCGGTCCGCCGGCCGGAGGTACGTCTGGTCGTCGTAGAGCGTCCCGTCGAGGTCGAAGACGACCAGCGCCTTGCCCCCGAGCCGGGTCAGCGCGTCAGTCGCAACCACGGGTCGGACCAGGGCTGGTCACCCGGCGGCCGCCAGGCCGATTACCGGGCGGACCAGCGCCACGCCGCCCGTCGAGCCGTCGAAGGTGGCGTCGCCGAAGGCGAAGATGCCGCCGTCGGCCGCGACCTCCCAGTAGCCGTGGCCGTCGGGGGTGGCGGCGAGGCCGACGATCGGCTTGTTCAAGGACTGGCCGCCCATCGAGCCGTCGAACGCCGCGTTGCCGAAGGCGAAGATCCCGCCGTCGCTGGCCACTTCGAGATAGCCACCGGCCGCGACGCCGTTCGACCCGGCCCCCGAGGTGGCCGCCAGGCCGACGATCGGCGCGTTCAGATGCTGGCCGCCCATCGAGCCGTCGAAGGTCGCGTCACCGAAGGCGAAGATGCCGCCGTCGCGACGCGACCTCCCAGTAGCCGTGGCCGTCAGGGGTGGCCGCGAGGCCGACGATCGGCGCGTTCAGATGCTGGCCGCCCATCGAGCCGTCGAAGGTGGCGTCGCCGAAGGCGAAGATGCCGCCGTCGCTGGCGACCTCCCAGTAGCCGTGGCCGTCGGGGGTCGGTGCGAGCCCGACGATCGGCGCGTTCAGGTCTGGCCGCCCATCGAGCCGTCGAAGGTGGCGTCACCGAAGGCGAAGATCCCGCCGTCGCTGGCGACCTCCCAGTAGCCGCCGGAGGCAGCGCCATTGGCGTCCGGGGTGGCCGCCAGGCCGACGATCGGCGCGTTGAGCGGTTGGCCGCCCATCGAGCCGTAGAACGCGGCGTCGCCGAAGGCGAAGATCGCCGCCGTCGGCGGCTCCGAGCCAGTACCCGCTGCCACTGACCGCCGGCGCGGCGGCACCGGCGGTCCGGCGACGGTGATCGAGAGGGCGGTCGTGGCGGTCGTCGTCGGCCCTGTCGGTGTTGTCGGCCCGTTTGTCATTGTCGGCGTGCCGCCGGCCGTGACCCGGACGGCGAAGGCCGACGTCCCGACCGCGGCCGGCGTCCCGGTGACGGTGCCGGTTGTCGGGTCGAGGGTCAGACCGGTCGGCAGGGCGCCGCTGGTCACCGCCCATACGTACGGCGACGAGCCGCCGAGCGACTGGAGCGTGGCCGAGTACGGCTGGCCGACGGTGGCGGCCGGCAGCGCGGTGGTCGTGATCCCGACCTGGAGGGCGTCGAGGGCGGCCGTGAGGACCGACGCCACCGGCGTGCCGATCCCGGTGGCCATGTCGTAGCCGGCGGTCGCCTCGTAGCAGGGCTGTGTCCCGACGCCTGTGTAGGTGCACGTCCGATTGCCGTGGCTCCCGGCCGGCACGGTCGATGTCGCGGCGAGGTAGTCGTTGTCGCCCCGCGTCACGTCGGTGAAGGCCGACGGCTTTGTCCGGTCGAGCTGGTAGAGGGCGGGCGAGGCCAGGCCGAGCCGACCCTGGGGGGTCCCCTGGTCGGCCAGGGCCAGCAGCGCGGCCCACAGCGGGGCCGCCGCGCTGGTTCCACCCGACGTCGACCAGCCGTGGCCGCCGTTGGCCGTCTGGTAGACGACGTAGAACAGCGCCAGCGCCGAGACGTCGGGCGTCTCGCGACAGTCGGCCGACCCGGTCTTGGTCGGCGGCGCGCCGCACGGGACGCCGCTCGAGTTTCCGCTGGTGTCGAGGCCGAGCTGCCACGGCGGCATCTGCCAGTCGATCGAGATGCCGCCGGACCCGACCCGGTTGCCGGGGTACCCGTCGTGGCGGCCTGTCGCCCCGTCGAACGGCGCGGCGTAGCCGCTGCCGTCTGTTGTCGGCCCGGACGAGTTCCACGCCTGCTGGACGAGCGTGGCCAATGTCGCCCGCAGGCTCGTCCCGCCGACCGCGGTGACGTAGGGCTGGCTACCCGGGTCCGAGAGGGCCGGCGCGTACGGTGTGATGGCGTTCGAGTGGTTGACCCCACCCGGGCCGACGTCGGTGACGTTGTCCTCCGACCCCGAGTCGCCGGCCGCGGCCAGCATGGACTGCCCCTGGACGGCCATCGCCTGGAAGACCGGTGCCTCGAGGAGGGACAGGTTGATGCCGCTTGTCACCAGGTTGGCTTCGGAGCCCGGGCTCCAGCTGGTGCTGATCACCTGGGCCCGGTTCTGCTGGAGCATCGTCGAGTAGGTGTCGTAGAAGCCGACGAACCCGTATGTCCGGTTGCCGACGTAGACGAGGACGTGGGTGTCCGGGGCGAGCGACGCCACCGTGTCGATGTCCAGGGTGGCCTCGCCCGTCCCGTCCGCCGAATCGGCCAGGCTCGTCCCGCCGTCGACCGGCACCCGTGTCACCGCGGTGTCGATCCCGTAGCACTGCTCGAACGTCGCGACGTCGGTTGTCGAGTAGTCGGCCAGCTCGAAGAGGGCCACCGTCGTCCCCTGCCCGAGCTTCCCGGCCTGGTAGAGCGGCGTGAACCGGTAGTAGCTGGCCATGGCGTCGGCGGTCATGCCGCCGGTGGCCGAGGCTGTGGCGCACGGCGTGGCCGCCCCCGGGACGGCCGGCCCGGCGGCCGTCTTCGGCGCGGTCGTTGCACCGGCCGCGGTTGTGGCGAGCTCGTCGTGCGGCTGGACGAGATCGTTGAGCCCGAGCACCGCGGCGACGTCCGGTCGCACTGTCGCCGGCACCTCCGCCGCCGTCGTGTTGGCGTAGGCCGTCCGGCCGTCGGCCAGGGTGACGTGGTCGATCGACGTCCGGAACGCCGCGGCCACGTCGGCCGCGCTGCCCGACGCCGGCACGTCGAGGCCGTCGCCGGTCGTCGCCCCGACCGTCAAGCCGTCGGCGGTCAGCCACGACCGGAGGGCGGCGACGGTCGCCGGCGATGCGCCGAACCGCGTCCGGACCTGACCGGAGCTGAGGTACTGGTGGTACGAGGAGGACTTCGGTGTCGACACCGCCGTCGCCATCGCCTGGAGCCCGGCCGGGTCCGACGGCCGCAGCGCCACCGACACCCGCAGCGGCGTCGTCCCGGCGACGGCCGAGCCGACCGTCGCGCCGACCGGCAGCCGGGCCGCGCCGGTCGGGCTGGCCACCATCGCCGTCGCCGCCCCGGCCGGTGTCGCGGCCAGCACCGACAGGGCCGCCGGCCATCCGAACCCGACCATCGCCGCCGCCAGGCCGGCCGGCGACCGCGCCACGTCGGCGTCCATCCCCGAACCCGACGGCCGACACCCGTCCCTCGACTCATTCCGTCACGACCTCCAGCTGAACGAAGCCGGCGTCTCGGTCGCCGGCGCGCGTCGGTGCACCCCATCCCCGGCGGAGCCTACGGTGGCACCGATGAGTTCGGGGGGACCTCGACGTCGGATCCGGTGGGAACGACGACGAAGGAGACGGAGCCGATGCGCCAGCTGATCGTGACCGAGTTCATGACGCTCGACGGGGTCGTCGAGGCCCCCGGCGGCGAGCCGACGCACCCCCACGCCGGGTGGACGATGGCCTACGGGACGCCGGACCTCTACGAGTACAAGCAGCGCGAGACGCTCGACGCCGAGTCGCTGCTGCTCGGGCGGACCACCTACGAGGGGTTCGCGGCGGCGTGGCCGGACCGCGACGGGGAGTTCGCCGACAAGATGAACTCGATGCCCAAGCACGTCGTCACCGGCGGCCTCGACCCGCTCGGGTGGAACGCCACCCGCCTGGCCGTCGCGCCCACCGGCACCGACCTCCGGACGGCCGTCGGCGAGCTGAAGGCCGGCGACGGTGGCCCCATCCTCGTCGCCGGGAGCGCCACCCTCGTCCGCTCCCTGCTGGCCGACGACCTGGTCGACGAGCTGCGGCTGATGGTCTATCCCGTCCTCGTCGGCGGCGGATTGCCGATCTTCCCCGACGACCGGGGCCTGGTCCCGCTCGAGCTCACCGACCTCGTCCGTTACGACACCGGCGTCCTCCTCCAGACGTACCGGCCGGCCGCCTGACCCACTGACCGGCGGCCGGCGGCGGCGGGGTGCTCTCAGGCGACCGGGTCGGACGCCTCGTCGTCCCCGGCACGACCTCCCGGAGCTGGAACACGATCAGGACGGTCGCCAGCCCGAGCAGCGGTGCGGTGACGATCGAGCCGATCAGGCTGATCCCGACGTCACCGAAGAACGGGTGGAAGTGGTCCTGCAGGACCTCCTCGACGACGGCCGGCACGACGGTGACGACGAGCGCGACGAGCGTCATCCGCCAGAACCGGCCCCGGACGAGCGCCCGGCTCCGCCGGATCGCCTGCCCGAACGTCCGGTGCTCGACCTTCGCCGCCGCCGGGGCCAGCATCGTCCAGACGTAGAAGACGATGCCCGGAACGATCAACAGCGCCAAGAGGAGGACCGTGGTGACCGACAGCACCAGCTCGAGGGCGACGAGGGTCCGCCATGGCAAGGTCCGGGCCAGGGCCGGTAGTCGCTGCCGCTGGGACGACGATCGCCAGGCCAGCACGGCGGCGGCCACCAGGCCGGCATAGATCACGTCCCCGGCGATGTGGAAGAACGTCTCCCCCGCCGACTCCAGGCTGGCCAGCGTCACGTCGTCGGGGGCGACCAACCCCAAGACGCCGTCGAGGACGGCCAGCGGGAGGTAGACGGCGAGGGCGCCGAGTACGAGCGTCCGCCAGTGCCGCCGGTAGATCGCCCACCCGTCCCGTGCGACGCGGCCGAGGTCCAACCCGTCGCCGGTCACGGGCGACAGTGTACGGACCGTCCGCCCGACGGGTTCCCGAACGGCCAATCGGCGTCGCGGGCTCGGCTCGATCGACCTACGTCGGCACTACTTCCGGCCGCCGACCGCCTTCATCAGGTTCTTGAACTTCGACGGGTCCGGCTTCGACTGTTCCCTCCGCGACCGTTCGATCTCCTGGTACGCGCCTTCCCAGCCGGATGCGCTCTTCTCCTCAGAATGTGGATTGGCCATGGGGCGCCTCCTAACTGCCGTAACAAACGATAGCGGCGACGATGGTCCCGACGGCTGCTGCCAGAGTCACCGCTGCGGCCATGGTCCACCTGGCCTTCAGCCGCAACCGTCGGTCGTTCTGCTTGATCGCCTCCAGGTCTGCGTAGAGCAGCACGTCCTCGGTCAGTGTGACGTCGTCCGTGTGGAGCATCCGGTACACGAGGCCGTCCAGGTCGATGGGCTCCCTTCCGGGACGCCGGACCATGAGACCGATGACCGCGAAAATGACGGACGAGCCCGCGCCGGCGACACCAGCCAGCCCGAGATCGTGCAGCGCCAAACTGGCAACGAGGCCCGCCAGGGTGGTGACGACACCCCCGAGTCCGGCAATGACGGCATTCACTCCATTGAGCGACTCCGCCTGACCGACCTGATCGGCAAGCAACGCCGTGAAGACCTCCTTGACGATGTCGTGCCGGCGCCTGGAGGCGCCCGAACCGTGCGCCTCTACGCCGTCGCCCACTGCCGGTTTCCCCGTTTCGTCATGGACCAGAACGGTCGCGGTCGGAGGGCGATCCGCCCCCAAGTCGGTCACATGTCGACGACCGCGGCCAGGCGAAAACGCCGACCGAAGCGACCGCCACCGAGCCCGGTGGGTACCCAGGCCGCGGCCGGCCGCCGTGCCGGGCCAGGAGGCCCGCCGGGACCGAAAAGGGCCGCCGGTAGTGTGGCCTCGATGACTCCGCCGGACCGCGACGAGCTGCGCTGATGCCACCCCCTGGGCGCGGCATGGGGATGGGTGGCGGCGGCTGGGCCGGGATGCGCTCGTTCCGCCAGGACCGGACGGTCCTCGACCACCGGATCAAGAAGGGGACGACGCGGCGGATGCTCCGGTTCGCCGTCCCGTACCGGCGCATCCTGACGATCTTCGTGCCGGTCGTCGTCCTCGACGCGGTCGTCGGCGCGGTCAACCCGCTGATCCTGCGCGACATCATCGACAAGGGCATCCTCGGCCACAACACCGGGCTCGTCATCGGCCTGGCGATCCTGGCGGCCGGCCTCGCCCTGGTCGGCGGGGTGCTCTCGCTCTACACACGGCGCATCTCCGCGGTCATCGGCGAGGGCCTCATCTTCGACATGCGGTCGAAGGTCTTCCGGCACATCCAGCGCATGCCGCTCGCCTTCTTCACGCGGACGCAGACCGGCGCCCTCGTCAGCCGGCTGAACAACGACGTCATCGGCGCCCAGCAGGCCTTCACGACACTGCTGTCGAACGTCGTCGGGAACCTCATCACCGTCGTGATCGTCCTCGTCGCCATGTTCTTCCTGAGCTGGCAGATCACCCTCGTCGCCCTGGTCCTGCTGCCCTGCTTCCTCATCCCGGCCCGGCTCGTCGGCCGGCGGCTGGGGGCGATGACCCGCGAGGCGTACAGCCTGAACGCCGAGATGAACATGGTCATGAACGAGCGGTTCAACGTCTCCGGGGCGATGCTCGTGAAGCTCTATGGCCGACCGGAGGCGGAGGCGGAGTTCTTCGACGACCGGGCCGCTCGGGTCCGGGACATCGGGATCAACCAGGCGCTGTACGCCCGGCTGTTCATGGTCGCCCTCACGACGACCGCCGCGCTGGCGACGGCGTTCGCCTACGCCTACGGCGGCGTCGCGGCGATCCACGGCGACCTGGCGATCGGGACGGTCGTCGCCCTGACGGCCTACCTGGCCCGGCTCTACGCGCCGCTTACCCAGCTCTCCAACCTGAACCTCGACGTCATGACGACGCTGGTGTCGTTCGAGCGGATCTTCGAGGTCCTCGACCTCGTCCCGATGATCGAGGAGGTGCCGGACGCCGTGGCCATCCCCCGCGGGCCGGCGACCATCGAGCTGGCGCACGTCGACTTCTCGTACCCGATCGCCGAGGACGTGTCACTGGCCTCGCTCGAGGCGGTCGCCACCCTGGAGTCCGTGCCCCGCCAAGAGGTGCTCCACGACGTCTCGTTCACCGTCGCGCCCGGGCAGATGGTCGCCCTCGTCGGACCGTCGGGAGCCGGAAAGACGACGATCTCCAGCCTCGTCCCGCGGCTCTACGACGTCAGCCGCGGGTCGCTGCGGATCAACGGCATCGACGTCCGCCAGGCGACGCTCGGTTCGCTGCGCGACTCGATCGGCGTCGTCAGCCAGGACCCACACCTGTTCCACGACAGCCTCCGAGCCAACCTGCTGTACGCCCGGCCGGAGGCCACCGACGACGAGATCCTCGCCGCTCTTGAGCAGGCGCAGGTGCTACCGCTGGTGGCCTCTCTGCCCGGACGGGCTCGACACGGTCGTCGGCGAGCGCGGCTACCGGCTCTCCGGCGGTGAGAAGCAGCGGGTGGCCCTTGCCCGACTGATCCTCAAAGCCCCCGACGTCGTCGTCCTCGACGAGGCGACCGCCCACCTCGACTCCGAGTCGGAGGCCGCGGTGCAGCAGGCGCTCAAGATGACGCTGACCGGCCGGACCTCGCTCGTCATCGCCCACCGCCTGTCGACCGTCCGTGAGGCCGACCAGCTCCTCGTCGTGGACGGCGGCCGCATCGTCGAGCGCGGCACGCACGCGGAGCTGCTGGCCGCCGACGGCCTCTACGCCGAGCTCTACCGGACGCAGTTCGCCGACCAGGACGAGGCCATCGGCTGACCGGCGCGCCCGTGGCGTCGCTTGGACGAACCGACCGCCCGACTAACGGCCGCGGGCACGACCGAGCGCCTGAATGCTCGACACGTAGTCCCCGGGCAAGCCGTGCTCGATCGCCCCGGCCTCGAGCTTCTCCAGATATCCCTCCCGCGGTGCACCGGGTGCGGCATGTTCGGCAATGTAGGCTTCCGCCGAAATCGATTGGCCGTTCTCGAGCAGTATCTTCGTGGTCACTCGGTGGTAACGTCCACGTCGTACGCCCTCTTTTTGATCGAGCGTCTCGATATCCTGTGGTGAGACTCCCCAGACAACTCCCCAGACGAAGCTGTCTTCCGACGGCACAATCGTTGCCACACCACGTTCGTTGATCAGGAGCTTATGATTCCAAAGAGTGCCGATATCGACGAACTCTGCACCAGGACACCGTTCGAGCATCTGTGCCCGCAGCATGTTCGATCCATAGGCGAAATATCGTAGGGAACCAGACTGATATGAGTGCATGGCTTCAAACGACCCTAGGCGTTGTCCTCGGTTTCGCCGCATCGTACACCTTCTGGTGGTACCTAGGGACCCGTGTCGTCCCGAGGATCGACTTCTCGGACGATCTCCACAGCGCAGAAGAAGGTGGCGGATCACGATATTGGGTGGTCGTTTGCAACCAGAGCCGGCGTCGAGGCGTCCTCGAACCGAGGTTTCTCGCTACCTTTCGGGTCTTGCTGCCCGGGAAGGAGCTGGACAGTATTTGGGATGTGCCGGTCTCCAATACGAAGATACTTCGCCTGGCTCCGGGAGACGAGCGGCTACTATTTCTCGATCCCGCTGGAATGAGCTCCTTCGTACACGAGCAGATCAGGCTCTACGGTCCCGACGACGTCGATGTCGACACCCTGTCGATCGAAGACCTCTTCGGTCTGGGAAGTGACGGGAGGCTGACGATAGAGGCCATCGGGTTCGACGAGAGGAGCTCGACGCGCAAGTACCTCCAGTCACGTGTCTATCGGGCCGACGACGTCGACCGTCAGAAACGCTGAGTCGACGGTCGAATCGCGCCGACACTCCAGGTGAGCTGACCTCGAGTACGGCGTTCGCTCGCTCGATCACCGTTTTGCGGCGGCCGCGGCGGGGAATGATGACCAGATGCGTCTGTCGGAACGCGGTCGACGCACCGGCCTCTCGCGGGGCCGGTGCGTTCTCATCCTCGCCTTCGGAGCCTTGGCGGTCGGGGGCGCCACGGTCGTCGTCCCGGCCAGTAGTGCCGGAGCGGCCACCGTCGAGGTCCTTCCCGGCCAAACGCTGGGCCAGCTCGCCGACGCCTACGGCACGACGGTGGCGACACTGGCCGCCGTCAACGACATCGCCGACCCCAACCTGATCGTCGCCGGGACGTTCCTCGTCGTCCCGACCGGCACCGGGTCGAGCGGCACCGCCGCCAGCAATACGGGCTCGGGCAACGCCGCCTCTGGCAACGCCGCCTCTGGCGAAACCGGCTCCGACGACACCACAACCGCCACCTCCGCTGTGTCGTCGACGGCGGCGACGTCGGACGGGACGAGCGTGCTCGTCTCGGCCGGCGACAACCTTTCGTCGATCGCCGCCCGCTACGGGACGACGGTCGCCGCGCTGGCCCGAGGCCAACGGGATCAGCGACCCGAACCTCATCATCGCCGGGACCCGACTGGTCGTCCCGGTGGCCGGCGCGCCGACACCGTCCTCGGCCGCCGGCGCGGCGTCGACCGCGGCCACCTCGTCGACCGGCACCGCCGCCGCCGGC
This sequence comes from uncultured Actinomycetota bacterium, assembly GCA_963745595.1. Lineage (GTDB taxonomy): Bacteria > Actinomycetota > Acidimicrobiia > Acidimicrobiales > RAAP-2 > DASZUK01. Next base: position 184,151 of record CAVUYB010000011.1, read on the forward strand.
CACGCCGACGACCACGACGACGGCCGGAACGGGCGCAACCGCCGCGTCGTCGGTGACAAACGGCACGGCCGCCGGTGGGTTGCCCTCCGCGCTGGTCGACGACCCGACAAAGCTGGCGCTGCAGCCGATCTTCTCCTACTGGGCCGAGCAGTTCGGGCTGCCGTCCAGCCTGCTGGAGGCCATGTGCTGGTGGGAGTCCGGCTGGCAGAGCGGGGTGACGTCGGTGACCGGCGCCCAGGGCATCGGCCAGCTCGAGCCGGCGACCGTGAGCGCGATGCAGTCGCAGATCGGCACATGGCACCTCGCGCCGTACACCGCGACGGACAACATCGAGATGGCCGCGGCCTACCTCCACGACCTCATGGTCGACACCGGCGGGACACCCGGCCTGGCGCTGGCGTCGTACTACCAGGGCCTGGCGTCGGTCGAGAAGATCGGCCTGCTCCCGTCCACCGAGCAGTACGTCAGCGGCATCGAGGCGTACACGACCGACTTCTCGTAGTCGTCCTTGGCCGGGGCGACCGCGGCGACCCCGGCGACCGAGTCCGACCGACGGCGGCCGGTTCAGGTGCAGCCGAAGTGGGCGCTCTGGTTGGCCATGGCGGCGCGGACGGCGCGGAGCCCGGGCGCCGGCGGCAGGGGGCCGGCCGCCGCGCCGTCGTGGAGGCTGTCGAGGAAGTAGGCGACCATCCGCCGCCAGGCGGTCGGCGCGCCGTTGGCCGTCCGGTGGATGAGGCCGGCGTTGGCCATCAGCAGGATGCCGAGATCCTCGGGCTCGAAGTCCGGACGGAGATCGCCGCTCTCGCGGGCCCGGGCGACGATGCGGGCCATCCCCTCCTGGGTCCGTCGGCGAGTCTTCTCCAGCTCCGGCGCGCCGGGGATCGACATCGTCAACAGGTCGGCCATGCCGCGGTCCTTGGCCTGCAGCTCGCACAGGAAGAGGAGGTGGCTGGCGAACGCGTCCCACGGGTCGGGGTTGGCGAGCGCTTGCTCGGCCGCGACGACGACGTCCTGCAGGGCGCTCGTGAACACCGCGGCGATCAGGTCGCAGCGGGTCGGGAAGTGCCGGTAGAGGGTGGCGTTGCCGATGCCGGCCTGCCGGGCGATGTCGTCGAGCGGGGCGTTCAGCCCACGCTGGCCGAAGACCGACCGGGCGGCGTCGATCAGGGCGTCACGGTTGCGGACGGCGTCGGAGCGCAGCGCCACCGTCGCCCGCTCCGGCTTCGTCGATCCCCTTCCGGGTCGGCCCCCTGCCGGCGTCACCGGGCCAGCGTAGATCGAAACGGGGACCGTTCCACGCCTTGTGTTAATCTGCCCGGGGTCAACCGGGGAGATATCCCCGGTTGACCGGCGGGACGAGAGAAGGATCGGGCACGGACGTGCCAGCGACGATCGACAACGGGACGATCGACAGCCCGGGGACGCGCCGCGACCGGTACAAGTGGACCGTCCTGTTCAACGCCACGCTCGGCGTCCTGATGGTGACGATCAACCAGTCGATCCTGCTCATCTCCCTGCCGGACATCTTCCGGGGCATCGGTCTCCAGCCGCTGGCCCCCGGCAACACGTCGTACTTCCTGTGGATCCTGATGGGCTACCTGCTCGTCACCGCGGTGCTGGTCGTCAGCCTCGGCCGGGTCGGCGACATGTACGGCCGCGTCCGCATCTACAACCTCGGCTTCGCCATCTTCACGGTCTTCTCGATCCTCCTGTCGGTGACGTGGCTGCACGGCAGCAGCCGGCGCGCTGTGGATCATCCTGATGCGGGTCTTCCAGGGCGTCGGCGGCGCCTGTGTGATCGCCAACTCGTCGGCCCTCATCACCGACGCCTTCCCGGAGGCCGAGCGGGGCCGGGCGATGGGCATCTACGGCATCTCGACGGTCGTCGGCGCGTTCATCGGGCTCATCCTCGGCGGCCTGCTGGGCCCGATCGAGTGGCACCTCGTCTTCTTGGTCTCCGTCCCGTTCGGCGTGCTCGGGACGGTGTGGGCGTACATGAAGCTCCACGACAGCGGTGCCCGGGTGCGGACGTCGATCGACTGGCTCGGCAACGTGACGTTCGCGGTGGGCTTGATCGCGCTCCTGACCGGGATCGTCTACGGCATCCAGCCGTACGGCGGGCACACGATGGGCTGGACGAGCCCGTTCGTGCTGACGATGGTCTTCGGCGGCGTGGCCTGCCTGGTGGCCTTCGTCGTCATCGAGTTGGTCGTGCCGAACCCGATGTTCCAGCTCCATCTCTTCCGGGTGCGGGCCTACACGTGCGGGGTGTCGGCCTCCTTCCTGGCGGCCATCGGCCGGGGCGGGCTGCAGTTCATGCTGATCATCTGGCTGCAGGGCATCTGGCTGCCCCAGCACGGCTACGACTTCACCCAGACCCCGCTGTGGGCGGGGATCTACATGATCCCGTTGACGATCGGCTTCTTCCTCGTCGGGCCGGTCGCCGGCATCCTGGCCGACCGGTTCGGGGCCCGGGGGATCGCCACCATCGGGCTCGCCGGCTCGGGTACCTGCTACCTGCTGCTCAACCTGCTGCCGATGAACTTCGAGTACCTGCCGTTCGCCCTGATCCTGCTGGCCTTCTCGGCCTTCGCCGGGCTCTTCTTCTCGCCGAACCAGATGGCCGTGATGAACAGCCTCCCGCCCGACCAGCGCGGCGCCGGGGGCGGGATGAACGCCACGTTCATGAACTCGGCGTCGGTGCTGTCGATCGGCGTCTTCTTCTCGATCATCACGCTCGGCCTGGCGTCGTCGCTGCCGGGCCACCTCTACCACGGGCTCGTCGCCGAGGGCATGCCGTCGGGGGCCACGTCGAACGTCGCCCACCTCCCGCCGATCGGCTCACTGTTCGCGGCGTTCCTCGGCTACAACCCGATCCAGACCCTCGTCCCCCACCACGTCCTCGCCAGCCTCGGGCCCGCCCGGGCCAGCTACCTGACCGGGCGGAGCTTCTTCCCCACGCTGATCGCGCCGGCCTTCGCCGACGGCCTCCACCTGGCGTTCGACTTCGCCGCCGCGACGACGTTCCTCGGCATGATCGCCTCCGCGCTCCGCGGCGGCAAGGTGCCGACCCGAACCCGGCCGCTCGGCGAGGAGGTCGGCGTCGGCCTGCTCGAGATGGGCGAGCTGGCGTCGTCGGAGATCGGCGCCGGCGTGATGGTCGACGAGAGCTGAACGTCCGGCCGGCCCATTGACAGCCTCCTCCCCGACTTATATCATTCGCTTGATTTAGTCGGTTCTGA
>CAVUYB010000012.1:0-9794 GCA_963745595.1 uncultured Actinomycetota bacterium
AACGCGTCGTTGACGTACGCATCGAACCCGTCGACCAGCGAGGCCACGAACGCCGGGTCGTCGGCCTTCTCGCCCGGCGGTGAGAACCGGAGGTTCTCCATCAGCGAGACCCCCGGGCAGAGGTCGGCCAGCCGGTCCCGAACCGGGGCCATCGTCAACGTGGCGTCCCAGACGCCGGGCGGGTTGCCGAGGTGGCTGCACGCGGTGACGTCCGCGCCCTCGGCGAGCAGCCACTCGAGCGTCGGCAACGTGGCGCGGATCCGGAAGTCGTCGACGACGGTCCGGTGGCCGTGGCCGTCGTCGACGAGCGGGACGTTGAAATCGGTGCGGACGAGGACCCGTCGACCCCGGACCGGCCCGAGATCCTCGAGCAGGGGGAGCCCCTGCAGCGGCCGAGGCCGCGCCCGTTGCGTCACGAACGACCGCCGGCGCCCGGCCCGCCGACGACCACGGCCAGGTCGACCAGGCGGTTCGAGTAGCCCCATTCGTTGTCGTACCAGCCGAGCGTCTTGACCATCGTCAGCTGGTCGTCGACCGGCTGGACCATCGTCAGCTTCGAGTCGAACGTGCACGACGCCGGGCTGCCGACGATGTCCGACGAGACGATCGGGTCGTCGGTGTACTCGAGGACCCGATCGAGCGGCGCCGAGCTGGCCGGCGGCGGCGAACGCCCCGTTCACGTCGGCCACCGACACCGGGCCGCGGACGACCGCGGTGAAGTCGGTGATCGAACCGACCGGGACCGGGACCCGCAGTGCGGTGCCGTCGAGCTTCCCCTTCATCGACGCCAGGACGAGGCTCGTCGCCCGGGCCGCGCCGGTCGATGCCGGCACGATGTTGATGGCCGCGGCGCGGGCCCGCCGGAGATCCTGATGGGGCAGGTCGAGGAGGTTCTGGTCGTTCGTGTAGGCGTGGGCCGTCGTCATCAGCCCGCTGACGATGCCGAACGCGTCGTCGATGACCTTGACCATCGGCACGAAGCAGTTCGTCGTGCACGACGCGTTCGAGACGATGACGTGCGTGTCCGGGTCGAACTCGCCGTCGTTGACGCCGACGACGAACGTCGCGTCGGCGTCGCCGGTCGCCGTCGAGATGATCACCCGGGAGGCCCCGCCTTTGAGGTGCGCGGCCGCGTCGTGGCGGGCGGTGAACCGCCCGGTCGACTCGATGACGACGTCGACGCCGAGATCGCCCCACGGCAGGTCGGCCGGGTCCCGCTCGGCCAGCACCTTGATGTGCCGGCCACCGACGACGAGGTCGCCGTCGACGACCTCGACCGGGACCGGCAGCCGGCCCTGGGTCGAGTCGTACCGGAGCAGGTGGGCGTTCGTCTCGGCCGACGTCAGGTCGTTGACCGCGACCACGTCGACGTCGGCTCCCTGGTCGAGGACGGCACGGAGGAAGTTGCGGCCGATCCTCCCGAACCCGTTGATCCCAACCCGTACCGTCATGCTCGATATTCCTCCTCTGGCCACAGCTTCCCTCGGCAAGGCCAGCTCACGCCACTTTTTAGAGCCCGCTCATCGCAGCAGACGGCACAGGGCCTCTGCCAGTCTTGCAGGATCGTGGACCAAACCGTTGGGACCGGTCAGCGCCGTCCCGACCACCGAGCAGTCGACTCGGCCCGCAGATACACCGGCGGACGGGTCCCAGAGCACGACGTCGACGTCGACGCCGTGCTCTTTGAGCGCGGCGACGTGGTCGCCGACGTCGTAGTCGGCCGTCTCCGGCAGCTCCGGGCGCAGGTTGCAGACGTAGACCCGCTGGCCGCTCGTCGCCGCCACCGCGTCCGCGATGCCCGGCACCGCCACCGCGGCGAGGACGCTCGTGTACAGCGATCCTGGCCCGATGACGACCTGATCGGCCGCGATCAGCGCCTCCACCGCCTCCGGTGGCGGCGTCGGCCCGCCGGGCACCAGTGAGACCCGGCGGATGCGGCCGGCTTCGTTGACCGCGACCTGCCCCCGGACCTCGCCGTCGGGACCTTCGGCCTTGAGCGTGACCTTGTCCGTCGTCGCCGGGAGGACCCGACCGACCGCACCGAGCAGCGCGCCGGCCTCGTCGACCCCCGCCACCAGGTCACCGGTTGCCTCCACCAGGCCGGCCAGGACGAGGTTGCCGAGCGCGTGCCCGGCGAGCTCGCCGTCGCCGAACCGGTATTCGAACGCCCGGGCCAGCACCGACGAGTCGATCGCCAGCGCCCCCAGGCACTTGCGGATGTCGCCGAGCGCGACGACGTCGAGCTCGGCCCGGAGCCGGCCCGTCGACCCGCCGTCGTCGGCCACCGAGACGACCGCGGTGATCGCCGCCGCGTACCGCCGGACGGCTCGTAGCGTGACGGCCGTCCCGTGCCCGCCACCCAGCGCTACCACCTTCGGGCCGGCGGGGGCCCCGACCCCGGCGGCGTCGACGCCGGTCATCGGTCGACATCCCGGTGGAACGGCGCGGCGACGATCCCGTGGCCGCGGAGCCGATCGGCGAGCGCCTCGACGAGCGCGACCGACCGATGGCGGCCGCCGGTGCAGCCGAGGGCGACGGTCAGGTACGACTTCCCCTCCCGCTCGAACGCGGGGACGAGCATCGTCAGCAGGTCGTCGACGCGGCTCAGGAACTCCTGGGTCTCGGGCTGGCCGAGGACGTAGTCGCGGACCGGCCCGTCGAGGCCGCTGAGCGGTCGCAGGCTGTCGACCCAGTACGGATTGGGCAGGAACCGGCAGTCGAAGACGAGGTCGACGTCGAGCGGGACACCGTGCTTGTAGCCGAACGAGACGACCGAGCTCTGCATGTGGCCGTCGCGGCCCGCGTCGCCGAACAGCTCGAGGACACGCTGGCGGAGCTGGTTCGTATTGAGCTCACCGGTGTCGAGGACGACGTCGGTCTGCGCCCGCAGCGGCTGGAGCATCACCCGTTCGCCGGCGATCGCCTCCTCGACGCCGCGGCCCGCCAACGGGTGGCGTCGTCGCGTCCCCTCGAACCGCCGGACGAGGACGTCGTCAGGCGCGTCGAGGAAGAGGACGCGCACCCGGTGCCCGCCGTCGCGCAGGCCCTTCAGGACCGGCGAGAGATCCTCGAGCTGGTCGCCGCCACCCCGGCCGATGACGAGCGCGACCCGATCGCCGCCGGCGTCGGGGCGGCCGACGAGGCCGGCGACGTCGGGGATCAGCGAGACCGGCAGGTTGTCGATGACGAACCAGCCGAGGTCCTCGAGCGCCGCGCCGGCCGTCGACCGGCCGGCGCCGGACATCCCGGCGACGACGAGCAGCTCACCCATGGCGCACCGCCTCCCGCGTCACCTCGCGGCCCGTCGTCCGGCCCGACAGCCCGTGCAACTGGGCGTAGACGCCGTCGGCCACCCGGTCCGGCAGCCACGGCAGCGCCCGCAGGTCGTCGACCGACGCGGCCCGTAGCGCCTTCATGCCGCCGATCTCCTTGACGAGCCGCGTCCGCCGGGTCGGGCCGAGCCCGGCGATCCCGTCGAGCACGCTCGCCGTCATCCGGTGGCCGCGTCGCTCGCGGTGGAACGTGATCGCGAACCGGTGCGCCTCGTCGCGGACCCGTTGGAGCAGGTAGAGCGCCTCCGAGCCCCGGGGGATGCGGATCGGGTCGGGGTCGCCGGGGCGGTAGACCTCCTCGAACTGCTTCGCCAGTGCGGCGAGCTGGATCTCGCCGGTCAGGCCGAGCGACTCGACGACGCGCTCCCCGACCGCCAGCTGCCCCTTCCCGCCGTCGATCAGGAGAAGCTGGGGGGCGTACGCGAACCGCCGGACGCGGCGGCGGCCCCGACCGGCCCCGATCTCCTCGTCGGTCTCCAGCTCGTCTGGCGCGTCCGGTGACCCCGCCGCGCCGTCTCGTTCCGCGTCCCGCTCGGCTCGCTCCTCGATGAGCGCGGTCAGCCGGCGCGTCAGCACCTCCTCCATCGCCGCGTAGTCGTCGTTGCCGGCGACCGTCTTGACCTTGAACCGGCGGTAGTCCGACTTCTTCGCCAGGCCGTCCTCGAAGACGACCATCGAGCCGACGTAGTCCGTCCCCTGGAGGTGGCTCATGTCGTAGCACTCGATCCGCAGCGGCGCGATCGGCAGGTCGAGGGCGGCCTGCAGCTCCGTCAGCGCCTTCGACCGGCTGTTGTGGTCGGCGGCCCGACGCATCCGGTGGCGGGCGAGGTCCTCGGCCGCGTTGCGGGTGACCATCTCCTGGAGGGCCCGCTTCGTCCCCCGCTGCGGCACCGCCAGGTCGACCGGTCCGTGCCGGACACCGGCCAGCCACGTCGCCAGCGCGGCCGCGGACTCCGGCTCGACGGGCAGCAGGATCCGGCGGGGGACGTCCGCCCCGGCCGGGCCGTAGAGCTGCTCGACGACCCGGTCGAGCAGCTGGCCGGCCGTCAGGTCCTCGACCTTGTCCGCGACGAACCCGACCCGGCCGACGACGCGGCCCCGGCGCACGTGAAAGACCTGGACCGCGGCCTCGAGCTCGTCTTCCGCGGTGCCGACGACGTCGAAGTCCTCCGGTCGTTCCGACACCATCTGCTGGGTCTCCGCGGCCTTGCGGACCGCGGTCAGCCGGTCGCGCAGCCGGGCGGCGCGTTCGAACTCGAGCGCGTCCGCGGCGTCCGCCATCTCGGTTTCGAGCCGCGTGACGACCGGCCGGGTGTCGCCGCAGAGGAAGCGCATCAGGTCGTCGACCATGCGGCCGTAGCGATCGTGGTCGACCGCGCCGACGCACGGACCGGAGCATCGCTCGATGTCGTAGAGCAGGCACGGCCGGCCGAGGCGGGCGTGCCGCTTGAACTTGGCCTCCGAGCACGTCCGCAGCGGGAAGCTCCGCAGGAGCAGGTCGAGCGTCTCGCGCAGCGCGCCGACGTGGCCGTACGGGCCGAAGTAGCGGACACCCTTGCGCTTCCGGCCGCGGAAGACGATCGGCCGCGGCCACTCCTCGCCAACGGTGATCGCCAGCCATGGGTACGACTTGTCGTCCTTCAGCCGGACGTTGAACCGAGGCTGGTGCGTCTGGATCAGCGAGTGCTCGAGCATGAGCGCCTCGACCTCGGTGCCGACGACGACCCACTCGACGTGGTCGGCCGACGCCACCATCTGCGCCGTCCTCGGCAGCAGCGAGGCCGGGTCCTGCCAGTAGTTCGGCAACCGGTGCCGGAGCGACTTGGCCTTGCCGACGTACAGGACACGGCCCTCCGCGTCGACGAACTGGTATGAACCCGGCGTGTCCGGGATCGAGCTCGTCGGCGGGCGGAATTCCACAACCCCATCTTCGCGCCCGCCCGGCCGGATCGTGCCCTACACTGGACCTTGCCGGCCTGGTACCCCGGCGACACACTTCGCACCGAGGCCGACAACCCCGCGGATGGGCGACCAGGCTGTCCCCGCCGGCCATATCGGAGCGCTCCCCACAGGGGGTACACGACCATGATCCGGCGACGACCATGATCCGGCTACAGGGCCCGCTGCCCGACCGGTACACCGGCGCGACCCCCGACGAGCTCGCGGCGTGGATCGGCGACGCCAAGGCCGCGCTCGGCGACCGGCTGTTGATCCTCGGCCACCACTACCAACGTGACGACGTCATGCGCTGGGCCGACGCCCGCGGCGACTCGTTCGGGCTGTCCCGGATCGCCGCCGACCGCCACGACGCGGCGTTCGTCGTCTTCTGCGGCGTCCACTTCATGGCCGAGTCGGCCGACATCCTGACCGGCCCGGACCAGCAGGTCGTCCTGCCCGATCTCAACGCCGGCTGCTCGATGGCCGACATGGCCGACATCGACGCGGTCGAGGACGCCTGGGACGCCATCGGCCAGGTCGTCGACACCGAGCGCGTCGTCCCGATCACGTACATGAACTCCGCCGCGGCGATCAAAGCGTTCGTCGGTCGCCACGGTGGCGCGGTCTGCACGTCGTCGAACGCCCGCGCCGTCCTCACCTGGGCCCTCGATCCCGCCGGGACCGGCCGAGCGCAGGGCGACAAGGTGCTCTTCCTGCCCGACCAGCACCTCGGCCGCAACACCGGCTTCCAGCTCGGCTACCGCGCCGACGACATGGCCGTCTGGAACCCTCGCGCCGACTTCGGCGGGCTCAGCGACGTCGACGTCAAGACCGCCCGCCTGCTGCTCTGGAAAGGCCACTGCTCCGTCCACCAGCGGTTCCGGCCCGAGCACCTCGCGGCCTTCCGGGCCGAGCACCCGGACGGCATCGTCGTCGTCCACCCCGAGTGCGCCCACGACGTCGTCGAGCTGGCCGACGAGGTCGGCTCGACCGACCACATCATCCGCGTCGTCACCGCCGCCCCGGCCGGGTCGGTGCTCGGCGTCGCCACCGAGATCCACCTCGTCAAGCGGCTCGGCGACGAGAACCCGGACAAGACGGTGACGTGCCTCGACCCGCTCGTCTGCCCGTGCTCGACGATGTCGCGCATCGACCCGCCGCACCTGGCGTGGATCCTCGAGGGGCTCGTCGCCGGCGACGTCCGTAACCGGATCACCGTCGACGACGACACCGCGGAGTGGGCCCGCGTGGCCCTGCAGCGGATGCTCGACATCACCTGAGCCGGCCGCCCGGGGGCGCTGGCCGCTACGGGCCGGTCGTCGTGGTGGTCGACCCCGGTGGCGCGGTCATCGTCGGCGCGGGGGCGATCGTCGTCGGGCTCGCCGGCGGTGCCGTCGTGGTCGATGCCGGGGTCGTACTGCTCGCCGTCGTCGATGGCGCGACCGACGTCGTCGTGGTCGTGCTCGCCGGCGGGGCGGTCGTCGACGACGTTGTACCGGGCGCAGTGGTCGTGGTCGTGGCGACGCCGGTGTCCGGGCTGGTGCAGCTGGCCGGCGGTGTCGCCGCCCCCTGCTGGCCCGGCATCAGCACCGTGCCGGCGCAGCCGAAGTTGGAGAAGGTCGTGGCCAGCACGAGGGTGCCACCGTCGGCGAACGTGGCCACCGAATCGGTCGACTGGATGTAGCCGCTCGCGTCGATCGCCACCTTGTCCTGGAGACCCTGCAGGCCCTGGGCGTGCAGCACCTTCAGGGCGCTGTTGATGGCTGTCGCCTCCTGGGTGGTGATGCCCGGTGTCTGGGCCAGCGCTGTCGGGTCCAGCGTCACCTCGTAGTAGGTCACCGGCCGCCCACCCGCTGTGCCGGTGCCGACCTGGTCAGCGGCGTTGACCGCGGCCTGGTTCAGGTCCAGGTAGCCGGTCGGGCTGGCCATGCCGATCACGGCGGCCGCGCCCGCCCGGGTGCCGAGCGTGCTCTCGACCAGGCTGGCGAACGAGGCCAGCGGCGTCCCGCCCCCCGTCTGCCCCGAGGTGGGTGCCAACCCGTCGCCGCTGCTCTCCCAGACTGTCGTCCCGTCGATTCGCACGGCGATGCCACCCAGGCTGGTGGTGGCCACCATGCCCATCGGGTTCGTGTTGATCACCCCGTGCCCGGACACCACTGTCCGTGTCCGGTCGTTCTCTGTGACCGGCCCTCCCCTCGTGCACTCCCGCGTCACGGCCCCGGTGGAGGGTGTCAATGTCACCGACGATCCCGAGAACGACGATGTCATCGCGACCGACGTCCCGGCTCGCCGTGGCACCGGTACCTCGTGGCAGGTCGTCGTCGACGTCGTCGTGCTGGCCGGCGTCGTCGCCGCGGTCTGCGATAGCGCGTAGGTGAAGTCGAAGCTGCCGGCGTCGGTGGTGGCGCTCAGCGCGGACAGCACCTGCTGCTCCGCCGGTGCACCGGTCAGCCCGTGGCCGGTCGATCCCGGGTGGTGGTGGTCCGGTGGCATCGCCGCCGCGGATCCGCCTCCGCTGTCGGCCAAGACCAGCCCGACCGGCACACCGACCGCCGCCAGGCAGGTCGCCCCGGCGGCGACGAACGCCGCCACCCGGTAGCCCTTCCGTTGGGTCCGCGTCGGGGTATTGCCGTCCTCGAGCCACAGGCCACCGTCATCGGTCCGCCCGTCATCGTCCCAACCGTCCCGAGCCACGACCGCGCCCCCCTCACGTCTGGCCTGCCGCCTCAGGCGATGGTCCCCGGCAACCGGGGATTTCGGCAAGAGTACCCGAGGTACGACCAAATTACTAGGAGCCGAATCCGACCAGCCACTCTTGACTGCACCCATGATGAGCTGGGCTTTTTGGCCGTTATCGGCCAGCAGTCCCGCCTGGGCGGCCGACGCCAGCAACCGGGCCGCAACGCCAGGCGCCTTGGCCGGCTTCTCGCCGAACTGCTCGACCAGCAGTGTGGCCAGCGCCGTCGTTCCCGGCAACGGCCGCCCGACGAGTACCGCGGCGACCGCGGCGTAGAGCGGGACCGACCGGAACGCCGCCTGCAGCGCGGCCGGCGACGCCGGACCGCCGGTCGCCGCCACCTGGCCCCGTTCGGTCAGGACCACCCGGTCGCCCCGCCCGGCGACGAGGCCGAACAGCCGGGCACTGGCCATCCGGGCGTGGAAGGCACCGCTGTTCGTCCCCCGGTAACCGAGAGCCTCGGCCACCGCCCGCGGCGACGTGTCGCCTCCGGCCGCCGCGACGGCCTGAGCGACGGCGACCGATGCCGCCAGGTCGTAGGCCGGCGACCGGAACTGCGATCGGGACCGGGAGCCTGTCGACCTGCCCATCTCCCCCGCTCCCCGCTCGCGCTGCCCGCCCATCTGGCCGGTCGCCGGGACGTGGCCGGCGGCCACGGCTGGCCGGACCAGTTTCCCACGCCCACCGCCGCTCGGCGCGACGGCTTAGGCTCTGCCCCCGTGAGCACCGAGGGGGACGTGCTGGCCGGCGCCCGGTCGCCGGAGGAGCTGTTCGAGGCCATCGTCGAGTCGGTCCGGAGCATCGTGCTGGCCGACCACCGGACGATCGAGCTGGCCGTCGGCTGCCTGCTCGCCGACGGCCACCTGCTGGTCGAGGACCTGCCGGGTCTCGGCAAGACGACGCTGGCCAAGGCGTTGGCCCACGCCCTCGGTCTCGGCTTCCTCCGGGTCCAGTTCACCGCCGACCTCCTCCCGGCCGACGTCACCGGGGCGATGGTCCTCGACCCGGCGACCCGCCAGCCGGTGTTCCGGGAGGGGCCGATCTTCACGAACCTGCTGATGGCCGACGAGCTGAACCGGGCGTCGCCGCGGGCCCAGTCGGCGCTGCTGGAGGCCATGGAGGAGCGACAGGTCACCGTCGACGGCCGTTCGCTCCCACTGCCGTCGCCCTTCTGGGTGGTCGCCACCCAGAACCCTTACGACGCGGCCGGGACGTCACCGCTGCCGCACGGCCAACGCGACCGCTTCCTGGTCCGGCTCTCGCTCGGTTACCCCGAGCGGGCCGACGAGGAGAAACTGCTCGCCGGGATCGATCCGGCCGTGCGGGTCGGCCACCTTCCGGGCGCCGTCGACCGCGCCGAGCTGGACCGGTTGACCACCGCGGTGGCCGCGGTGCACGTCGCCGCGACGGCCAGGAACTACGTCCTCGACCTCGTGGCGGCCACCCGGGACCATCCGTCCGTGCGGGTGGGCGCCTCGCCTCGGGCGGCGCTCGCCCTGCTGCGCATGGCCCGGGCCATGGCCGTCGCCGACGGCCGATCGTTCGTGTCCCCCGACGATATCCAGGTGGCGGCCGGGCCGACCCTGGCCCACCGGGTCCTCCTGGACGTCGGGGCCGAGGTCACCGGTCGCGATGCCGCCGGCCTGGTGGACGAGCTCGTGGAGATGGTCCCGGTTCCCCTGGTCGACGCCAGCGAGCACCGGCCAGTCGGGTGACCGCGACGGTCACCCCCACGGCCCGGGGGTTGGCCTTGTTCGGCGCTTTCGTCGTGGCCGCGATCGTCGCGA
>CAVUYB010000013.1:0-43819 GCA_963745595.1 uncultured Actinomycetota bacterium
AATGGGTCGCTTGATAGGATTGTCGGGTGGCGGCGACGATGCGGGCAGCTCGGCTGTACGGGCGACTGGACCTGCGAGTGGAAGACGTCGCGGTCCCCGAGCCCGGCCAGGGACAGGTGGCGGTGACGGTGGCCCACAACGGCCTGTGCGGCACGGACCTGCACGAGTACTTCGCCGGGCCGACGGTCTGCACCGACGTCCCGCACCCGCTCACCGGTGCGGTGTTGCCACAGGTCATGGGGCACGAGTTCGCGGGCACGGTCGCCGAGGTCGGTGACGGCGTGACCGGGGTAGTGGTCGGCGACCGGGTCTGCGTCGAGCCGATCTACAGCTGCGGTCACTGTGCGGCGTGCGTCGACGGCTACCAGTGCCTGTGCCCGGTGATGACCGCCCACGGCTGCGCGGCGCCCGGCGGTGGGCTGTCGGAGCGGACGGTCGTGCCCGGGGAGTCGGTGCACCGGCTGCCGGACGACCTGTCGCTGGTCCACGGCGCGCTGGTCGAACCGCTGGCCGTGGCGTACAACGGCGTTGCGTTGTCCGAGATCCGGCCGGACGACGTCGCGGTCGTGTTCGGCGCCGGCCCGATCGGCATCGGGACGTTCCTCTGTCTCGGCTGGGCCGGGGTCGAGCGGGTGGTCATGGTCGAGCCGTCGGCGGCCCGCCGCCGGGCGGTCTCGTCGCTCGGGGCGGACGACGTGCTCGACCCGGCGGTCGACGACGTGCCGGACGTGCTCCGCCGACGGACCGGCGGCCGCGGCGCGGCGGTCGCCTTCGACGCGGCCGGGTCGCCGGCGGCGTTCGACGTCGCGCTGCGCACGGTCGCGCCGAGGGGCCGGATGGTCGTGATGGCGGTGTACGAGGACGACGTGTCGTGGAACCCGATCAGCCTGCTGCGGACCCAGCTCCACCTGGTCGGATCGCTCGGCTATCGGCAGGGCGTGTTCGACGACGTCATCGGCCACCTGGCCGCGACGCCGGTGCCGACCGCGCCGTGGGTCGACCACGTCCCGCTCGACCGGGTCGTCGAGGGGCTCGGCTGCGCTGCGCCGCGGCGAGGCGATCAAGCTGCTGGTCGACCTGCCGGGCTGAGGGCCTCGAGCAACGGGGTTTTGGGCCACGGACGCGGCGAAACCCCCGGAACGATGTCGCCGGGGGTTTCGCCGAAGGCCCCGGTGGTCCCCGGGGCCGGAACAGCCGAAGCCAACGCTCCGGTCAGATACGACCGCTCCATGGGCTCCGCCGCGAGGCGCCCACCGGGGAGATGAGCGGTCGCGGTCGGCGGTGATACGTCGGGCCGGTGGCTACGCCTTCGTCGGCACCGCGCCGACGACGTCGGTGACGTCGGCACCGACCTGGGGCAGCGAGCCCTCGAACGACGCGTCGCCGTAGGCGAAGATCCCGCCGTCGGCGCCGATCAGCCAGTAGCCCTTGTCGTCGCTCGTCGGAACGAGGCCGATGACCGGACGGGCCGGCGTCACGCCGGACTGGGGCAGTGAGCCGAAGTAGCTGGCGTCGCCGTACGCGTAGACGCTGCCGTTCTGGGTCACGACCCAGTAGCCGCGGCCGTCGGGGGTCGAGTCGATCCCCGACACCGGCGACGGCGCTCCGGTCGTGTACCCGTAGTTCGTCGCGTCGCCGAACTGGTAGACGCGGCCTGTGCTCGTCACCAGCCAGTACCCACCGTCGTCGGGGGTGGCCGCGATGCCGACGACGTCGTCGACGCCGATGCCGCTGCCGGGCAGCGAGCCGAGGTACGGGGCGTCGCCGAAGGCGAAGACGCCGCCGTCGGCACCGACGAGGAAGTAGCCGCCGTTGTCCGACGTCGGGACGATGCCGCGGATGTCGTCGACCGCCGACGTGGCTACCGGGCAGCGAGCCGAGGTACGGGGCGTCGCCGAAGCTGAAGACGCCGCCATCGGCACCGACGAGGAAGTAGCCGGTGTCCGACGGCGTCGGCACCATGCCGACGACGTCGGCGACGCTGACGTGGTCACCGGGCAGCGAGCCGTAGTAGCCGCCGGACTGGCCGACCGGGAAGACGAAGACACCGCCGTCGGAGCCGACCATGTCGTAGCCGGAGGACGGCCCCGCCGGCGGGGTGGGCGTCGGTGCGGGGGGTGGCGTCGGTACGACGTAGGTGAACCGATCGGCCGGGCTCGTCGGGCTGGACCCGTCGGCGGTCACGACCCGGACGTCGACGGTGCCCGCGCTGCCGGGTGGCGCGGTGGCGGTGATCGACTGACCGTTGGCCGAGAACGACGTCGCCGGCGTTGTCCCGAAGTCGACCGCGGTCACCGGCGGGTACGGCGACGTGAGGTAGGTGCCGCCGATCGTCACGTTCGTCCCGCCGGCGGTGCTGCCCTGGCTCGGACTGACGGACGTCACCGCCGGTTTCGGTGTGCCGTAGAAGACGGAGAAGCCGCCGGTCGTCGGGGTGCCGGGATAGGCGATGATCCGTGTATGGGGGCCGGCCACCATGAAGATCGGCGTCACGCGTGAAGTCTGTTGTCGAGCTGGCAGTGACGGCTGTCGTGAACTGCACGCTCCCGAAGTCGGCCAGCGTCGACTGGCTTGTCGACACGGTGGGGGCTTCTTCGATCCACTCGGCGGAGGTAGTCGGTCCTGTGTAGGCGGTCGTGTCGCCGAAGTCCACCCCTTCGTCGTGTCCGTGATGTCGACGACCCATGTGGCGGCGGTTGTCTACCTTGTAGATCTCGGCGGTCATCTCGTCGCCGGCCGAGACGGGATCGGTGATGGGGATGGCGACGGG
This sequence comes from uncultured Actinomycetota bacterium, assembly GCA_963745595.1. GTDB lineage: Bacteria > Actinomycetota > Acidimicrobiia > Acidimicrobiales > RAAP-2 > DASZUK01. The sequence goes on from CAVUYB010000013.1 coordinate 2,771, forward strand.
ATCTGTCGGCAGGATCTCGTACCAGGCGAAGTACTGCGGTGTTGTCGTCGGTGGCGTGTTCGCGGTTCCGACCTGGATGAGGTCTGTGTTCCTGCCCCAGCCGTCGATGCCGATCCACGTGGCCGAGTACTCGGGTGTCGAGGATGGCTGGACGGCCGGCACGGTCCAGTGGCTGGCGATCCCGTCGAAGGTGCCGCCGGTGGCGACCGCGCCGGACCAGTTGGTGGTCGCCGCGCTGCCGGCGGCGACCTTGGCGTCGGGTTGGTGACCGCCGATCCGGTGGGCGAGGTCCGGCCCCGGGCTGGGTGCGTCGCCGCCGCCGGTAGAGGCGGGGAGCGGGGTGGACGGCTTCACGGTCGCGCCGGGCAGCTGTCGGACGACGGTCACGCCGTCGTGGGAAGAGACCGTGCCGGTGGATGTGGCCGCGCCGACGTGGTCGGCCACGACGGTGGTCGAGCCGACGATCGGGCCGACGGTGACGAGGACGCCGAGCACCGTCGTGGTCCATCGACGCGGGCGGGACCGGTGACGATCCGATCGCTTCATGGTCGTCGTTTCCTTTCGGTGTCGCCCGCCGTTGGATCGGAGACTCTAACGAGGGCGGCGCGGCCGGTGGCGCACGGTCACGCGTTGATCACCCGCCGGGCGACGACGACGACGGCGACCGATCGAGCGCGCCGGTCGGCGGTGGCTACCGGACGGACGGGACGATCAGGCCCGGCGCCGCTCCATGGACTCCTCGGCCCGGCGGTCCGGCCCACTGTCGTGGTGCGGGACCGTGAAGCGGTCGCTGGCCCGTCGGTGCGGGGTGTACGGCCCGGGGCCGGCGAGGAAGACGAGGACGTCGCCGATCGACTGCGCCTGGCCGGTGTTGTCGGGGAGCGGCTCGGCGGCCTGGACCTCGTACCGGTTGCGGCGGCCCTCCTTCGTCTTCACGAGGTAGCCGGTGTCGATGAGGTCGGTCACGATGTCGTACGCCCGGCGCTCGGTGATGCCGAGCCGCATGGCGATGTCACGCAGGCGGACATCGGGGTCCTGGGTGATGCACAGGAGGACCCGACCGTGGTTCGTCACGAAACCCCATTGCGTCGTCATCGCCCAGTCCTTCTGGTCAGACCCTCGACGGAAATATGTTGCTTGTCTTTTAGTGCGACAGTTTAGCGGTCCGGCCGGGCCGTGGGGGGACGGTCTGTCCTGGTGACGGCTTGATACATCCTGACCAGGCCGAAATTCCCAAATTCCCCCCTAGCCATCCTCGATTCGGCCGTGTACACTTCTGAAAGATTCCTGAAATAAGTTACAGGGTTCCGATTACAGGAGTATTCCTGCCCCAAGGGGCGGGGAATCGAAATCGACGGTTCAGCGACCACCAGGGAGGAAGCTGACGATGACGACGACGATCGGACCACGAGCTCTGCCACGGCGGGATTCCGTGGCGCAGATCAGGCGGGCATTGGTCGGAATGCTCCGCTTGTCGGGCGGGAGGTACGACTGGCCGCGATGGTCGTACCTCCCGCCCCCTACTTCCGTCGGCCGGTGGTCGACGGTTCGCCTCACCGCCGGTAGGCGGCTGGCTCCTTGTTACGTGCGGAGTAACGCAAACCCGAGAAGTTGACCCGAGAAAGGCCACCAATCGTGAAGCGTGCCTTCGGCATCGTCATTGTCGCGTCCGTACTCGCCGGCGGGGTGCTCGCCGTCTGTCTCGTCAGCCGGGGTCCGGGCGGCCGTCCGGGAACCCAGGGCCACCTCGTCGCCACATCCGGCGCGGCACCGGCGGCCGCCGGCCCGGTCGTCTGCGCCAACGCGTCGGTCCTCAACGGCCCGTCGACCGCACCGGCCGGCGCGGTGACCATCGCGGCCGGTACAAACCAGGCGCAGGCGACCGGCCAGTCGAACACGACGTACTGGCTGGCGCCGGGCACACACACCCTCGGCACCGGGCAGTACAACCAGTTCCAGCCGGCCAGCGGCGACGTCTACGAGGGCGCGCCCGGTGCCGTCATCAATGGGCAGAACGCCAACGACTACGCGTTCGTCTCGACAGCGACGAACGTAACGGTCGAGTACCTGACGATCGAGAACTTCGTCGCCCCGCAGTCCGAAGGGGTCGTCAACCAGAACTCGGCCGCCAACTGGACGATCCAGGACGACACGATCGAGAACAACCCGAACGGGGCTGGCGCCATGCTCGGGACGAACGACGTCCTGACCCACAACTGCCTGACCAAGAACGGCCAGTACGGCTTCCAGAGCTACAGCGCGGCCGGCCAGCACACAGTCACGGTCACCGACAACGAGATCAGCTACAACGACACGAAGAACTACACAACCAGCACACCGGGCTGTGGCTGCACCGGCGGGGCCAAGTTCTGGGCGACGACCAGGGCGACGATCACCGGAACTACGTCACGAAACGAGTGGTCGGCATCTGAAAAAATTAAATCGGGTTCCGATTACAGGAGTATTCCTGCCTCAAGGGGTGGGGAATCGAAATCGACGGTTCAGCGACCACCAGGGAGGAAGCTGACGATGACGACGACGATCGGACCACGAGCTCTGCCACGGCGGGATTCCGTGGCACAGGTCAGGCGGGCATTGGTCGGAATGCTCCGCTTGTCGGGCGGGAGGTACGACTGGCCGCGATGGTCGTACCTCCCGCCCCCTACTTCCGTCGGCCAGTGGTCGACGGCTCGCCTCACCGCCGGCAGGCGGCTGGCTCCTTGTTACGTGCGGAGTAACGCAAACCCGAGAAGTTGACCCGAGAAAGGCCACCCATCGTGAAGCGTGTCTTCGGCATCGTCATTGTCGCGTCCGTACTCGCCGGCGGGGTGCTCGCCGTCTGTCTCGTCAGCCGGGGTCCGGGCGGCAGTCCGGGAACCCAGGGCCACCTCGTCGCCACATCCGGCGCGGCACCGGCGACCGCCGGCCCGGTCGTCTGCGCCAACGCGTCGGTCCTCAACGGCCCGTCGACCGCACCGGCCGGCGCGGTGACCATCGCGGCCGGTACAAACCAGGCACAGGCGACCGGCCAGTCGAACACGACGTACTGGCTGGCGCCGGGCACACACACCCTCGGCACCGGGCAGTACAACCAGTTCCAGCCGGCCAGCGGCGACGTCTACGAGGGCGCGCCCGGTGCCGTCATCAACGGGCAGAACGCCAACGACTACGCGTTCGTCTCGACAGCGACGAACGTGACGGTCGAGTACCTGACGATCGAGAACTTCGTCGCCCCGCAGTCCGAAGGGGTCGTCAACCAGAACTCGGCCGCCAACTGGACGATCCAGGACGACACGATCGAGAACAACCCGAACGGGGCCGGCGCCATGCTCGGGACGAACGACGTCCTGACCCACAACTGCCTGACCAAGAACGGCCAGTACGGCTTCCAGAGCTACAGCGCGGCCGGCCCGCACACAGTCACGGTCACCGACAACGAGATCAGCTACAACGACACGAAGAACTACACAACCAGCACACCGGGCTGCGGCTGCACCGGCGGGGCCAAGTTCTGGGCGACGACCGGGGCGACGATCACCGGCAACTACGTCCACGACAACGAGTCGGTCGGCATCTGGGCCGACACCGACAACACCGGCTTCAACATCAGCGACAACTACTTCGCCGACAACTACGCCGAGGGCATCATCTACGAGATCAGCTACAACGCCCAGATCGTCGACAACACGTTCGTCGGCAACGCGGTGGGCGTCGGGCCGACCAACCCGGGCTTCCCGGAACCGGCGATCTACCTCTCGGAGTCCGGCAGCGACCCCCGGGCCCCCGGGGCGTACGGGTCGTCGTTCAACGTCTCGGGCAACGTCTTCACGAACAACTGGTCCGGCGTCGTCCTGTGGGAGAACGCCAACCGGTACTGCGGATCGACGGCCAACACGTCGACCGGCTACTGCACGCTCGTCACACCGGGCACGTACACGACGTCGTCGTGCGCGGCCAACGTCCCGTCGTCGACGCCGACCGGCAGCCCGGACTACTACGACAACTGCCGCTGGAAGGTGCAGAACGTCAACGTCTCGTCGAACACGTTCAACTTCACACCGGCCGCCGTCGCCTCCGACTGCACCGCCTCCGACGGGTGCGGCTACAACGGGCTCTTCTCGGAGTACGGCACATACGCCCCGTTCACCGGTTGGGCCGTCCCGACACACATCAGCAACCACCAGAACAACCACTTCACCGACAACACGTACAACGGCGCCTGGCGGTTCATGGGCTTCACCGACGGCGAACCGGTGACGTGGGCCCAGTGGACGGCCGGGTTCAAGGACACGAACGGGTCGGGCGACACGTTCGGCGCCCAGGATGCCGGCTCGACGTACAACGGCTCGTTCTCCGTCCCGCCGGCCGCGACGACCACGACGACGGCCCCGCCGACGACCACGACGACCGCGCCGCCGACCACGACGACGACCGCGCCGCCGAGCACCACCACCACCACGACGTCGCCGCCCCGGACCACGACCACGACCGCGCCGCCGCGGAGCACGACGACCACGACGGAGCCACCCCGCGACCACCACCACCACGACGACGGCACCGCCGAGCACCACCACGACGACGACCGACCCGCCGAGCACGACGACCACGACGTCGCCGCACTCGGGGCAGCCGGTCGAACAGCGTGCCGGCGGCGCCGAAGCAGCTGGCCGCGTTCGCCGCGCCGGGCATGGTCTCGTTGAACTGGCACACGCCGTCGGGCTCGACGGTGACGAGCTACACGATCCTGCGGGGCACGTCGTCGGGGTCCGAGAAGCCCCTGGTCACCGGGGTCCGGCAGACGAGCTACACGGACCCGACGGCGAAGTCGATGGGGACGAGCTACTACTACACGGTGGAAGCGGTCAACGGCTCGGGCGCCGGGCCGGCGTCCAACCAGGTGTGGGTGCTCGTCACCCGGGTCTGGAGCCCCGTCCACTTCCGTTTCTGATCCGACCACCGTCGTTTCTGATCCGACCACGGTCACCGACGGCGTATCAGTGACTGTCGACACGGCCTCTGTCCTTCGCCGGGCGACCGCTTCCGCGGCGTCCGGTGAAGGAGCAACGGTATGGCGACGGAGCTGGACGAGCCGGTACGGATGGGTGCGTCGTGACGGCGGAGGAAGTCCTCGACGTCCTCCGGCAGGTGCATCGGCTCGTCTGGATCGACTCGCCGTACCGGGAGCACGACCACCAGGGCTGTGCCACCTGTGGGAGCCACGGGCCGTGCTTCACCAGCCGGCTGCTCGATCGGGTCAAGCCGGCCGACGCGCAGGTCGTCCGCTACCCGTTCACGTACTGATACCCGGTCACGTCCTGATCTCCGTTCAACGGCACGATCCCGCCGGCCCGGTGGCGGTCAGCGGGATGGTCGACAGGCCGCCGGGCCGGGGATAGGTTCACGGCCATGGCTGACCAGACCCCTCCGTCCCCCGACGACCCGGCCGCCGTCGACGCGGCGACCAACGTCCGGCACCGCGTGCTCGGCACGGTCATGCCGGTCCTCCAGGTCGATCTCGATCCGGGCCAGCGCGTCGTCTCGCCCGGTGGCGAGCTGTCGTGGATGACGTCGTCGATCGGCCTGTCGACGTCGACGTCCGGCGCCGGCTCGAAGGGCGTCCTCGGCGCGTTGAAGCGGACGGTCGCCGGCGGTGGGCTGTTCCTCACGCAGTACGAGGCGCAAGGATCGCCGGGCACGATCTCGTTCGCGGCCAAGCTGCCCGGCGAGATCCGACCGGTGGCGATCGCGCCGGACCGCGAGTACCTCGTCCACCGGCACGGCTTCCTGGCCGGCACGGACGGGGTGAACCTGTCGATCGGCTTCCAGCAGAAGCTCGGCGCCGGCATCTTCGGCGGGAGCGGCTTCATCCTGCAGAAGGTCACCGGCCAGGGGACGTCGTGGATCGCCCTCTCCGGCGAGCTGGTCGAGTACCACCTGGCACCGGGCGAGAACCTCCGGGTCATCCCCGGCCACGTCGGCCTGTTCGACGCCGGCATGAGCTTCGAGATCCAGATGGTCAAGGGCATCAAGAACATGCTCTTCGGGGCCGACTCGATCTTCTTCGCCTCGCTGACCGGTCCCGGCATGGTCTGGCTGCAGACGATGCCGATCTCGCTGCTGGCCCACGCCATCGAGCCGTACCTGCCGAAGAACGAAGACGGCGGCAACCGCAGCGGGGGAGCGGCGGGGTCGATCCTCGGCGGCATCCTCAACAGCTGACCACCGGCCGGTCAGTCGTCGCTCAGCGAGCCGTCCGTCAAAGAGCTGGCGCGACCTCGAGCGCCGCCCGGTCCCAACTGGCCGAGCTCGGCCGCAGCCTCGTACGTGCGCTGGAGGAAGTCGAGCAGCACCGCGTCCGGGTCGTCGGCCAGCCGGACCGCCCGGTAGGGGAGGATGAACTCGCCGAGCTCGGCGTCGTAGGCCGCGGCCGGGCCGACCGGCCAGTCGGCGAAGCCGTCGGGTTGCGGGTAGACGTAGCTGTAGAACGCCCCCTCGTCGCGCCCACCCGGCCAGAACCCGCAGCTGCTGACTTCGTGGCTGTACGCGAGCTCCTGCACCCAGTCGGCGCAGTTCGGGACGCCGCCGGGATGGACGGGGGCCGGCCGACCGGAGAAGCGACTGGCCGCCAGGTCCATCGCGCCCCAGAAGAAGTGGACCGGGCTCGCCTTCCCGATGAACCGGCCACGGAACACCGACAGCACCCGCCGGGCCTCGACGAGGGCCAACCAGAACCGCCGGGCGGCCTCGCCGTCGTAGGCCCGATCACGGTCGTCGTCGGCGAACGGGACCGCGGTCGGGAGCTCGACCGGCCGGGCGAAGAGGTGGACCGGCACGCCGAGCTCGCCGAGCGCGGCCATCGTCGCCGCGTAGAAGTCGGCCACCGATCGCGGGGCGAGCGCCACCTGCCGGCTCTGGCCGGCCGTCGTCCGCAGGTCGAGGACGTGGTCGACGAAGTCGAACTCGGCTTCGAGCCCGACCGCGCCGGCCGGCATGAGCGACGTCGTCAGGCCGCGGACCGAGACGTAGAACGGGACCTGCCACCAGTGGTTGACCATCGGCTCGAGGGCGAGGCGCACCTTGCCGACGATCTGGGCCCACAGCTGCAGCGTGTCGCGGGTGTCCTCCCAGCCCGACAGCGTCAGTTCCGGCCACACCGGTCGTCGGTCGCTCATCGGCCCATCCTCCTCCGACCGGCCGCCGCCGACAACCCGGTCACGTCAGCCGGTGGGGATCAGAAGAAGTGGAAGCGGGAGATCGGCCAGATGATCATGACCACCTTGCCCACGATCGACGAGCCCTTGACCGGTCCCCACATGCGGCTGTCGCACGACCGGGTCCGGTTGTCGCCCATCACGAAGTAGTCGCCGGCCGGCACGGTGACCGGCCCGTAGTTGGCGGTGTACGGGTTGCTCTCGTCCGTCGCCGCCGGCAGCCACGGCTCCGGCAGGACCTTGCCGTTGAGGTACACCTTGTCGTTGCGGACCTCGACCGTGTCGCCCGGCAAGCCGATCACCCGCTTCACGAGGTCCGGGACCGGCGGTCCGCCGCAGTCCTCGGCCGCCGGCCGGCTGAAGACGATGATGTCGCCGGGCTGGACGCTCTTTGTCACCTTCTCGACGACGATCCGGTCGCCCGGCTTCAGCGTCGGGTACATCGATGTCGACGGCACGTAGAACGTCTGGAGGAAGAACGCCCGGACGACGACGGCGAGAACGATGGCGATGACGAGGACGATCGCCCATTCGAGGATCCAGCGCCGCCGCCGGGGCTTCGCCGGTGGGTCGGTGGGAGTCGGGTCCGGGACCGGGGAGGTGTCCGCGGGGGGCGCTTCGGTCGGTCCGGAGGTCATGGGTGTCCGAGGCTAACCCCTATCCGGCCGGGCCGGCATTCCCCTAACCGGCCAGGCCGGCGTCGCCGGCCACCGCGGCCAGCTGGTCGCGGACCTCGGCGAGCCGGGCCCGCAACCGGGTCCCCGCCTCGACCCGTTCGTCCCGGAACGCCTGGATGCGGGCGAGCGTGTCGTCCAGGCGGACGACGAGCTGGTCGTTGGCCGTCACGCCGTCTTCGAGCAGCTCCCGGAGGCGGGCCGGCGCGACGCCCTCGGACCACAGCTCCGAGCGGAGCCGGTCGAGGACGTCGATGTCCTCGGTGTTCAACACCGCTCGCACCTCGGCCAGCGAGAACCCGAGCAGCTCCTGGAGGTTGCGGATCCTCGTCACCCGGGCGACGTCCGACGGCGAGTACATCCGCTCGCCGCCGGCGCCGTAGCTGCTCGGGCGGAGCAGGTCGAGCTCCTCCCAGTAGCGGAGCGTCCTCGTCGTCACGCCGGTCAGCTTGGCGACCTCGCCGATCCGCGCCATCTCCGGCACCGTCCCTGTGACGGCGGACCGGCTCTGGCTGGTGACGCCACCCGGTCACCGTCGCGTCGCTCGTCGTCATCGCCCATCACCCCCTTCGATCGCCAGCCCGCTCGGCACGTCCCCCGAGCCGATCTCGTGGCGGCCGCCGAGCGGCAGCGGCGACCGCGACGGTGGCCGGCTCCCGCCCGGCCATGCTACCGGCGACCGTCGGGCGATCGGGGGTGGAGGCCGGTGCGACGTAGGGTCCCCGGACCCACGAGGCGGCGGCGGCCAGCAGGCTGGCGACGATGGCGAAGTCCATCGCCGCGTGGAGGCCGTCGCGGAACGGTTGGGTGATGATCGAGGGGAAGAAGGACCGACCGACGAGCGTGGCGTGCTGGCTCGTGGAAAGCGTGGTGAGGGCGTGGGCGCCGATCAGGTGCTCGATCGGGTTGTAGCCCAAGAAGGCGGCGAACAGGGTCGACACGGGCGGCAGCTGTGACGCCCGGTTGGCGGCGGCCGGTGTGACGCCGTGGGCGACGAGGCCGTGGTAGAGGCTCGCCGGCAGGGACGTCGACAGCCCGGCGATCATGAGGGTGAAGAAGATCCCGATCGAGAGGACCTGCGCGGAGTTCTGGAACGTCATGTTCATGCCGGATCCCACGCCGCGGTCACCGGCCGGGAGGCTGTTCATCACCGCGGCCCGGTTGGGGGACCCGAACGCCGCCATGCACAGGCCGGTCAGGAAGATGAGGACGGCGAACAGCCAGTAGGGGAAGTCCGTCGGCAGCAGCTCCAGCAGGAGGAAGCCGATGGCCGTGCCGATCATGCCGCCGGTGGCGAACGGTCGGGCCCCGAAGCGGTCCGACAGGATGCCCGCGGTCGGGCCGGCGATGAGCAGTCCGGCCGTCAGCGGCAGCATGGCGATGCCGGCCCACAGGGGGGTGGCGCTGAAGCTGTAGCCGTGGAGCGGCAGCCAGATGCCCTGGAGCCAGATGATCAGCATGAACATCATGCCGCCCCGGCTGAGCGCGGCCAGGAAGCTGGCGAAGATCCCGGCCGTGAAGGCCCGGATCCGCAGGAGCTGGAGCCGGAACATCGGCTCGGGCACCTTCGTCTCGATGATCCCGAACGCCACGAGGAGCACGACGCCGGCGACGAGGCAGCTGATGACGAGCGGATTGCCCCATCCCATCGTCGAGTTGCCGTACGGCTCGATCCCGTAGGTGACGCCGACCATGAGGACGACCAGGCCGAGGGCGAACGTCACGTTGCCCGGCCAGTCGATCCGGGCCGGCCGGCGGGGACTGAGCTCGCGTAGCTGGAGGTACCCCATCACGGTCCCGAGCAGGCCGACCGGCACGGAGACGATGAAGACCAGCCGCCAGTTGATCGGGGCGAGCACGCCGCCGAGGACGAGCCCGATGAACGTGCCGCTGAACGCCGCCGCCTGGTTGACGCCCATGGCCATGCCGCGCTGTCGGAGCGGGAACGCGTCGGTCAGGAGGGGCGCGGCGTTGGCCAGTAGCATCGCTGCGCCGACGCCCTGGAAGATGCGCAGGACGATCAGCCAGATCCCGGCCACCGTGCCGGTCATCCACGTCACGGCCAGCAGCAGCGAGAAGAACGTGAAGACCGCGAACCCGAGGTTGTAGACGCGGACCCGGCCGTAGATGTCGCCGAGGCGTCCCAGACTGGTGACCAGCACGCTGGTGACGACCAGGAAGCCCAGGATCATCCACAGGAGGAAGAAGCTGTTGCTGGTCTTCAGCGGGTCGATGTCGATCCCCCGGAAGATGTCGGGCAGGGCGATCAGCGTGATCGACCCGTCGATCATCGCCATGAGCACCCCCAACGTGGAGATGAACAGGGCGGTCCACTTGTAGTTGGCCGACGGTGGCTCCAGATGCCGTTGCGACGAGCGGAGGCGGCTCCGCAGTCCTCGGCTGTCCTCCGCCAGATCCATGTGCCCGGTGCTCCGCTCGATCGTAGGCGGCGTCCGTCGACGCCCTAGATCACCTTAACGTAAACGTCAATAGCCTCGGCGCACGGGGAAGCGAGTTCGCTTAGGGCCGGCTACTGATCAGTGGCCGAGACTTAGGGCCACTGCCGCCAGGCTAGATGATCTGTCGAACGAGTGTTCGTAAGTCGGGCGGATGCTTCGGTCAAGGGAGCGCTCTTCGGGACGCCGGCTTGCGACCTCTCGACATCACTCAAGCCACTGAACCGGGGGAACATCAGATCGTCCGCCCGACCGGGAAGCTCTTCCGGTCGACGTCACGATGCGGGCCTGGGTCGGGGCCAGTAGCGTTGGATCCTCCACCGGCGCCTCCGCCCTCGGAAGGAAGCAGCGCATGGCCTCGCTCGTCCTGAAGATGTCGGTCTCGCTCGACGGTTACGTCGCACCATCCGACGGGAGCGCCGGCTGGGAAGCCGCGGGCCGCTCTCCCGACGGCGCGGGCTGGGTCCTCGAGACCGTGAGCAATGCCAGTGCGCACCTGATGGGTGCTGCCACCTACGCCAGGTGGTCCGGCTTCTGGCCCAGCGCCACCGGGCCGTTCGCCAAGCCAATGAACGACATCCCCAAGGTCGTGTTCTCGAGCTCCCTGAAGTCGGCCGATTGGACCGAGACGACGATCGTCTCCGACGACCTGACCGAAGCGATCACGCGCCTCAAACAGGAGCACTCTGGCGGGTACCTGCTCGCTCAGGGCGGTGCACGCTTCGCGCGGTCGCTGGTCAAGACCGGCTTGATCGATGAGTACCGTCTCGTCATCCACCCCGTCGTCCTGGGTTCGGGCGAGCAGCTCTTCACCGCACCGCTCACTATCGAGCCGATCAGCACCACGGCCTTCAGCGGCGGAGCGGTCGCCCACGTCTTCGCGGCGCATCCCTGATCGAACCTCGATGGCAACCGCGACGCTGATGCGTCCCAACGCTTGACCATCGCCGTGCGCACACATGGACTTGCCAGGTGTCTGCCAGGAACTCGCTCTGTTGTTGACCCCTCCGCCGGTTCGAGGACGGGTGGTTGGTGCTCATCGTCGGTTCGCCCGTATTCCCCGTGTGGGCGCGAGTTGGGCGCGATGTCCGGTCGTCGTCGGATCGTGGGGAGGCCGGCTTCTGACCGGTCTCGGCTTCGGCAGCCACCTGGGCGGCGGTGGGGAGCTCCCAACTCGGATCGGGCCCCTCTGGGTACGACAGGGCGCTCGGTGCCGGGCGAAGCCGCGTCGGTCAGCGCGAGCAGGGGAGCAAGCGACTAACCGCCGGCGTTGCGATGTTGAGGAGTCTGGGTGAACAAGGGAACGACTGTGGCCAGGACGCCGTCGATGAAGCTCCTCTGCTGTGTCCGATCGACCTACCGAGCAGGGGATCGGTCGACGCCGAGCGATCTGGGTGCGTGATGTGGGCCGGCGCGGGCGAAAGTTCGCGGGCGTCGTCAGCCGTCGGTGTCGACGTGGCAGACGGCTTCGACGTTGTTCCCGTCCGGGTCGCGGACGAAGGCGCCGTAGTACGCCGGGTGGTACTCGGGCCAGACCCGCGGGGCGTGCAGCACCTCGGCACCGAGGGCGACGGCGGTCTCGAAGAAGGCGCGGACCATCGCCCGGGTGGCCGCGCCGAAGGCGATGTGGGACTCGCGGAACCCGGTGCCCGTGCTCTGCGGGCCGATCCAGAAGATCGGCCGCGGCGGCAGGCCGTAGCCGATCACGTCACCGAGCTCCATGACCCGCGAGCCGCCGAGCGGAGCGAGGACGGCGTCGTAGAAGGTCGCGCTGGCCGCGACGTCGTCGCACTGGATCGAGAGATGGTCGAGCACGTCAGCTGCTGGCCGGGTTGCAGGGGTCGTACCACGGCTGCTCGCCGTCGGCGCTGTACAGCGCGACGGCCAGCGTGTCCTGGTCGGCCTTCGACGCCTGGTTCGGCGGGACGCCGACCAGTGTCGGCCGGTTGGCCAGCTGGGCGGCCTCGTTCCACGTCGGCTGGCTGAACTGGAACGCCCCCATGTACTGGCCGTTCGGCGAGGCGATCTGGTAGTTGCCACCGGACTCGTGCTGGACGACGCATTGGAGGAACGAGTTCAGCGCCGGGTCTGTCGCCGAGCCCGACGGCGCGGTCTGGGCCCCGACGACGATCTCGGTCGGCTGGGCCGGCGGGGTCCTCGTCGCCTGGCTCTGCGCGGCCCGCACGGCGACGACCGCGGCCTGGGCCACCGTGGCCTGTTGCTGGGCCACCGCGGTGGCCAGCTCTCCGGTCACCTGGGCGTTCGTCGCGGCCAGCCGGGCCTCGGTCGACTGGGCCGCTGACAACAGTGTGTGGGCCTCGACCTGGGCGGCCTGGTCGGCCGCGATGGCCTGCTGGCGGGCGGTCTCTTGGACGCCGAGGACCTGCCGGTCGGTGCGCAGCTGGTCGACGGCGACCGTGAGGTCGCCGGAGACGACCTGGGTGTACTCCGACCGGGCCCCCGCCGCACCCTGGTCACCGAAGAGCGGGGTGGCGCCGGCCGTGCCGGCATTGACGTACGCAGCCACCGCGTCGTGCCGAAGCTGGCCGGCGTCCCGGCCGACGCGCTGCTCGTCGGCCGTGATCTGGCCCTGGGTCTGGGCGGCCAGCTGTTCGTCCTGCTGGCTCCGGGCCACCGCGGTGGCGTACTGCTGCTGGTCGCCGCCGACCTGGAGCTGTTCGAGAACGATCTGCTGGGAGACCTGGGCGGCCTGGGCCTTGAGGGTCGCGACCTGGTCGGCGCCAACCGGCGCGACGAGTACCAGCGGCGCTGCACACGCCGCTCCGACACACAGGACGCCGAGGAAGGAGGTCTTGGCAAGCCGCCGCCGCCTGGCCTGGCGCATCGTGTCCTCCCGGCCCCCAGGGGCCCGTCTGACATCGAGCACGAAGCGTCCTGCTTAGTGTCCGGGACGGTCGACCGTCAAGGGCGGTGGCTGGCGCGCAAAGGCAAAACCGCAGTTCAGGAGGGCTCTCGGGAAGTCGTCGGGGAGCCGTAGACCCGGGTGATCTCGGCGTCTTGGTGGGCGAGGCTGAACCCCTCCCACTCGATGCCGTTGACGTCGACCGTCCGTGGCGCGACGACCGCGTCGTCGTCCTCGAAGCCGACGTGGCGGAGCCGTCGGGCCGGCGCCGAGCCCGGTTCGGGCCCGGCGTCGGGGACGGAGACGGAGAGGTTGATCTCCGGCGTCCGCCACACCGCGTACCGGCCGCCGACGACGACGGCCGGAGCCTCGCCGAGCCGGACCGTGTAGTCGGCGATCGTCGCGTCGAGGTCATCGACGGCGAGTGCCAGGTGGAACCGGCGACGGCGGGTGCTCTCGTCCATGGAGCGAGCTTGCACCGTCGGCCGTCGGCGCACCAAGAAGATCTCGCGATGGCGGCCATTGCTCGGTCGGATGGCACCTGGCCGGACAGCACTTGGCCGGACAGCACTTGGTCGGACGGCGCTGGTCGGACAGGGTCCACCAGCCGGTCGGCCGTACGACGGCCCGGAGGGCCGGTTCACCCAATGCTCTCCCGGCGGCCACATTGAGGAAACAAACGGTCCGTACGATGACGTCGTGGACGAGCGGACGACGGGAGCGGGCGCCGGGCCGGGGCCGACGACGGCCGCGGCGTCGTCGGCCGGCGGCGCGGGTGCGCTCCGGCCGGCCCACCCGCACGTCGTCGTCCTCTTCGGCGGCACCGGCGACCTGGCCCGGCGCAAGCTCTTGCCGGGGTTGCTCCGGCTGTCGCTCCACGGCCTTCTCCCGGAGTACCGGGTCATCGGGACGTCGCTGGACGACGCTCGACGACGACGGGTTCCGGGCGTTCGCCCTCGATGCCTGCCGGGAGTTCGTGCGGGACGGGCCGTTCGACGAGCATTGGCCGGCCTTCGCCGACCGGCTCCGGTTCGTCCCGCAGAGCGACGGCCCCGCCGCGCTGGCGGCCGCGGTCAAGCAGGCCGAGGACGACCTCGGCGGGGAGCCGCGGCGCCTCCACTACCTGAGCGTCCCGCCGGTCGCCGCCCGCGGGGTGGTCGAGTCGCTCGACCGGGCCGGGTTGACGGACCGGGCCCGGGTGATCATGGAGAAGCCGTTCGGGACGGACCTGCAGAGCGCCCGGGCGCTCAACCGGGTCGTCCGCCGGACGTTCGACGAGGACCAGGTCTTCCGTATCGACCACTTCCTCGGGAAGGAGGCCGCCCAGAACATCCTGGCCTTCCGCTTCGCCAACGGTCTGTTCGAGCCGATCTGGAACCGCCAGCACATCGACCACGTCCAGATCGACGTCCCCGAGACCCTCCTCGTCGGCTCGCGGGCCGCGTTCTACGAGGCGACGGGCGCGTTCCGGGACATGGTCGTCACCCACCTCTTCCAGATCCTGGCGTTCGTGGCCATGGAGCCGCCGACGGCCCTCGAGTCGGCGGCGATCAACGAGGAGAAGAACAAGGTCTTCCGTTCGATGCGGCCGCTCGACGTCGACCAGGTCGTCCGCGGCCAGTACGACGGCTACCGGTCGACGCCCGGCGTCGACCCGGCCTCGGACACCGAGACGTTCGTGGCGCTGCGCTGCGAGATCGACAACTGGCGGTGGGGCGGGCGTGCCGTTCTACCTGCGGACCGGCAAGGGTATGGCCGAGGGCGCCCGGATCGTCTCGATCGCCTTCCGGGAGCCACCGAAGAGCATGTTCCCGCCCGGCTCCGGCGTCGGCGCGCTCGGGCCGGACCATCTGACGTTCGACCTCGCCGACGCCGCCCGCCTGTCGTTGTCGTTCTACGGCAAGCGGCCGGGTCCGGGGATGCGGCTCGACAAGCTGAGCCTCCAGTTCGCCGTCCAGGAGACCGAGCACGGCGGCGACGTCCTCGAGGCGTACGAGCGACTCATCCACGACGCCATGACCGGCGACCAGACGCTCTTCCCGAACGCCGACGGCATCGAACGGCTCTGGGAGGTCTCCCAGCCGCTGCTCGACGCCCCGCCCCCGGTCGCAGCCGTACCCGCTCGGTTCGTGGGGTCCGCCGGCCATGGGAGAGCTCGTCGCCCCGCACCGCTGGCGGCTGCCGTTCGAGCGCGGCTGGCGCCGTGCGAGCTGAGCCCGACCACCGATGACGGGCCTGGCCGGCGCTGGACCGGCCAAAGCGGCGACCGGCCGAACGCTGGTCCGGCCAACAGCAAGGGCCACGTCATCGTCTGCGGCCTGCAGGGGGTGGGGCTCCGCACGGTCGAGCAGCTGCACCTGAGCGATGTGCGGGGTCGTCGTGGTCGACGACGACCCCGACCAGCGGCTGGCCCAGGTGGTCCGGGGGTGGGGGGTCCCGCACATCCACCAGAGCGCCCACCTCGGGCGAAGGGCTGACCGAGGCCGAGCTGGACACGGCCCGGGCGGTGGTCTGCGCGGCGGCCGACGAGGTCCTGACCCTCGAGATCGCCCTCCGGGTCCGCGAGCTCCGCCCGGACGTCCGCCTGGTCGTCCAGATGGCCAACCCTTCGGTGGGCCAGGCCCTGGAGCGGGTCACCGGCCCGGGCAGCGTCCTCGACGTGGCCGCCCTGTCGGCCCCGTCCTTCGTCGAGGCCTGCCTGCGACGGCCGACCCACCACATGACACTCGGCGGCGTGCGGGTTCTCGGTGCAGCAGCTCACCGTGGCCGACACCGGCGAGCTGCCGTCGACCCTGCGGCACCGGTTCGGCCAGCTGGCCCCGGTGGCGGTGATGCCGGTCGACGGGTCCGAGATGGTGGTGTGCCCCGGCCGGGACCACCCGGTGGTGCGCCGGGGACCGGGTGGCCGTGCTCGGCACCACAGAGGAGCTGGACCGGCTGGACGTGGACCGGACCCCGACGGCCCGGACCGCCGCGCCGTCGGTCCGCCCGCTGGCCCGCCTCCGGCGGCGGGCGGCGTCGCTCGTGCAGACGAGCAGCAGCCGGGCCCTGGCCTTCGTGCTGGCCGGCCTGCTGGGCCTGTTGATCGTCTCCACCGTGGTCCTCCGGCTGACGTACCACCAACCCGGCGGCCACGGCCATCTGGGGCTGCTCAGCTCGATCTACTTCACCGTCGAGACGGTGGCCACCGTGGGCTTCGGGGACTACTCCTTCGCCCACCAGAGCGACGTGGGTCATGGTGTTCGGCATCCTGCTCATCGTGGTCGGGGTGACCCTGGTGTCGACCGCCTTCGCCGTGTTCACCAACATCCTGGTCAGCCGGCGCATCGAGCAGTCGCTGGGGCGCCGCCAGGTCCCCGGCATGGCTGACCACGTCGTGGTGATCGGCCTCGGCTCGGTCGGCATCAGCGTGGTGGAGGGCCTGGTGGCCGAGGGCCGGCGGGTGGTCGTGGTGGAGCGGGACGGGGACAACCGGTACCTGGCCCGGGCCCGCGCCCTCCGGGTCCCGGTGGTGGTGGCCGACGCCACCCAGCGCCAGACCCACAAGATGGTCAATCTGGACCAGGCCTACGCCGTGGCCGTCCTCACCAGCGCCGACTTCACCAACATCGAGACCGGCCTGGCCGTCCGCGAGTCCCTCGGCGACCGGTGGGAGGAGGTCCCGGTGGTCCTGCGGGTGTTCGACCGCCAGCTCGGGCGGATGATGGAGCGGAACTTCGGGTTCCGCTACGTCCGGTCCACCTCCGCCCTCGCCGCGCCGTGGTTCGCCGGCGCCGCCCTCGGCCTCGACGTCCTCGAGACCTTCTACGTGGACCGGCAGCCGTTCTTGGTCGGGGCCGTCTCGGTCACCCCCGGCGGCGGCCTCGAGGGGCTGGCCATGCAGGACCTGTCGGCCCGGACCCGGGTCATCGCCATCAGCCGGGCGGCGTCGGCCGGCCAGCTGGAGCACCCGCCCCGGCGGGGGACCCGGTTCGCCGGCGGCGACCGGGCGTACCTGCTCGGCCCGTACGAGGAGCTGCTCAGCGTCCTCCGCCGGGACCAGTTGACCAGCTGACCTACCGTCTATCCGGTGGACCGGGCCCGAGGGGACGAGCCGGGCGTCGCCCCGTCGGTCGACCGGCTCGTCCGGGCGCTCGCCCTCACGACGTTCGTGCTGTGGCTCGGGGCGAGCACGATCCTGCCGCTGCTGCCCGAGTACCTGCGCGGCCGTGGCGGGTCGGACGCGGTCGTCGGTCTCGTCATGGGCGCGTACTTCGTCGCCGCGCTCCTCTGCCAGTACCCGGCCGGCCGGCTGGCCGACCGGATCGGCCGCCGGCCGATCCTGCTCGGCGGGCTCGCCCTCTACGCCGCCGGCAGCCTCGGCTTCCTGGCGTCGCCGTCGCCGACCGTCGACATCTTCCTGCGCGCCCTGCAGGGGGCGGGTGCCGGCTCGGCCGAGGTCGCGGCGCTGGCGATGGTGTCGGGCGCGGTCGCCCTCGACCGCCGGGGCCGGGCGTTCGGGTCGATCTACGGCGCCCAGCTCGGCGGCATGGCGATCGGGCCGCTCGTCGGCAGCCTCGTCGGCGTCGGCTCGATGGACGTGCTGTTCGTGGCGGCCGGCGCGGCCGGTCTCGTCGCCTGCCTGCCGGCCGTCGTCGGGACGTCGGTGGCCGGGCAGGACGCGGTCGACGTCGCGGCGGCCGATGCCGACGCCCGGGCACGGCGGCCTGCCGGCGCTGAACCGCTCGCTGATCGGCGCGGTGATGGCCGCCGCGGCGTTCGGGCTGACGATCGGCGTCTACGAGTCGTGCTGGACGCTGCTGCTGGAGCTCCGCCACGCCGAGGACTGGGAGATCGGGCTGAGCTGGACGCTGTTCGCGGTGCCGTTCGTCGTCATGGCCCGTCCCGGCGGGTGGTTGGCCGACCACCTCGACCGGCGCCGGCTGGCCGTCGGGTCGCTCTCGGTGTCGATCGTCTTGTGCGCGCTCTACCCGTTCCTGCACAGCCTGTTCTGGTTGCTCGTGCTCGGCAGCCTGGAGGCGCTGGCCACCGCCATCGCCCTGCCGGCCGCCCAGTCGATGCTGACCCAGTACTCCGCGTCGACCGAGACCGGCCGGGTACAAGGCCTCTTCTCGACGGCCGAGACCGGGTCGATCGCCGTCGCCGCGGCCGCCGGCGGCGCGCTCTTCGGCCTCACGGCCTGGGCGCCGTTCGTCGCCGCGGCCGCCGGGGCGGCGGTGCTGACCGCCGCGCTGCCGATCGTCTGGGCGCCGGTGGCCGGGCGGGCCAGCCGGGCCGGCGGGCCGGACTACCGGTCCGGGCTCGCCGGCTGAGTCAGCGCCAACCCAAGATCAGCCAACCCAAGATCAGCCGCCCAAGATCAGCGCAGCCCAAGATCTGCGCAGCCCAAGATCAGTGGCAGTCCGGGCAGAGTCCGAGGAGATCGAGGCGGTGCTCGGTGACCTCGTAGCCCTGGCTCTCGGCCACCGCCCGCGCCGCGTCGCGCAGCGCCCGCTCGAGGCTCGGTGACGGGTGCACGTCCTCGACCTTGCCGCACGTCGCGCAGACGAGATGGTGGTGATGATGCCCGGAGAGATCCTCGGCCAGCTCGAAGCGGCCGTGGTCGTCGGCGCCGGCCACCCGGCGGACGACGCCGACGTCGATCAGCGTGGTCATGTTGCGGTAGGCACTGCTCTGCGGGAGGGTCGGCGCGACCTGGAGGATCTCGGGCATCGACAGCGGCCGCCCGGCCGCGCCGAGCGCGTCGACCAGCACCTGCCGCATCGGCGTGTACCGCTGGTCGACCGCGGCCAGGCGGAGGCGCACTTCGTCGTGGACGGACGGGCCGGGTGCCACGACCGGAGAGACTAGAGGCGCCGGCCAGCCGAGCCGACGCCGCTGGCTCGACGGTCCACACCGCCCGCGACCGGCAGCCGTAGAGTTCGGGCCGTGGCGCCGTCCGAACCTGCCCCGTCGGCCGCGGCCCCAGCCCCACCGGGAACCGCGGGTCGGCGGGCACCGACGGGTCGGCGGGCGCCGTGGCACCGGCGCCGGACCCGGCGGCGATCATGCGGAGCCGCGCCTATATCGTCACGCTCTTGTTCGGCGCGTTGCTCGGCGCACCGATATCGGCGATGGCGTTCGGCTTTCTCGAGCTGGTCAGCGTGCTGCAGCGGGCCCTCTACCAGCACCTGCCGAGTGGCCTCGGCTTCCACGGGGAGCCGGCGTGGTGGCCGATCCCGGTGCTCGCCGTCGGCGGGGTGATCGTCGCCGCGGCCATCCGGTACCTGCCCGGCCGCGGCGGGCACTCACCGGCCGACGGGTTCTCGGCCGGCATGACCGAACCGATCAGCCTGCCGGGGGTGTTCGTCGCCGCGGTGGCGACGCTGGCGTGCGGCGCGGTCCTCGGGCCGGAGGCACCGCTCATCGCTCTCGGCAGTGGTCTGGCCCTGTTCGCCATTCGCCGGGTCCGACCGGGCGCGCCGGCCAGCGGGCAGGTCGTCGTGGCGGGCGCCGGGAGCTTCGCCGCCATCGCCACCCTCCTCGGCTCGCCGCTGCTCGCCGCCATCTTCATGATCGAAGGGATCGGTCTCGGCGGAGCGCTCCTCTCCGCCGTGCTCCTGCCCGGCCTGCTGGCCGCCGGCGTCGGCGCCCTGGTCTTCATCGGGCTCGGTCAATGGTCCGGCGTGGGGACGTTCTCCCTCGTCATCCCGAACCTGCCGACGGTCGTGCGGCCGACCGCCGCCGAGTTCGGCTGGGCCATCGCCCTCGGCGTGGCCGCGGCCCTGCTGGCCATCGTCATCCGGCGGGGCGGGATCTGGATGAAGCGCATCGCCGAGGGCCACCTGTTCATCGTCGTGCCGTTGGTCGGCGTCGCCGTCGGCGGGTTGGCCATCGGTTTCGCCGAAGCCACCGGCCACCCGTCGTCGTCGGTCCTCTTCTCCGGTCAGAGCCTGATCGGCACAGTGCTGGCCCATGCCGGGGCGTGGAGCCTCGGCGCGCTCCTCCTGCTGTTGCTGTGCAAGGGCCTTGGCTACCTGCTGTGTCTCGGCAGCTTCCGTGGTGGGCCGATCTTCCCGTCGCTGCTGCTCGGCGCGGTCGGCGGCCTGGCCGCGTCGCACCTGCCCGGCCTGCCGTTCGTGCCGGCCGCGGCGATGGGCATGGGCGCGCTCTGCGCGGCGATGCTCCGGCTCCCGGTCGTGTCCGTCGCTCTGCCGTGCGTGTTGCTCTTCCACGACGGCGCCGCGCTGGCCCCCATCGTGATCGTCGCGGTCGTCGTGTCGTTCGTGACGATCAACTGGTTGGACCCGAAGCCGGCACCCCCGCCAGCCGCCGCCTGAGCTCGCAGCGGGGCGTCAGCCGAGGATCCGGCTCTTCGCCTGGGCGAACTCCTCGTCGCTCAGCGCCCCCGACTGGTGGAGCTGGGCCAGTTGCTGGAGCTGGGCGACCGGATCGTTTCCACCCGCCGGTGCGGCCGGCGCTGGCGCGGCGGCGGGTGGGGCTGCCGGCGGGGCGGCGGCCGGTGCCGGTGCCGGGCGGCGGGTGGCGGGGCGGCTGTGGCGCCCTGACCCTGGGCTTGGCCCTGCGCTTGCTGGGCCTGCATGGCTTTGTTGGTCCCGGCCTTGGCGCCCATGTAGGCGACGCCGCCGACCGCGGCCATGCGGAGGAGCGGACGGCGACGGACGAACGGCATCTCAGTTCCCCGTCAACGCGTCGAGGTCGACCCCGATGGCCAGCGCCAGCTCGGGCGCGGCGGCGACGATCTTGGCACTGCCGACGACCGGGTTGAGGGCGACCAGCAGCGCGAGGATCTCCTCCGGCGTGACGCCGGCATCGAGAGCGAGGCCGACCTGCCAGACGTACGACGCCGGTGCGGCGTCGATGGCGATGAGGGCGGCGATGTTGACGAGGGCGTACGTCCGCGGGTCGAGGCCGGACGCTTCCTGGTTCTCGCTCCGGGCCCGGAGGATGTTCTCCAGCACGTTCGGGTCGTGCTGGGCGATGCCGATCAGCGCGTCGTGGGTTTCTTGGGCCATGGGACTCCGCCTCCAGCGTTCGACGCCCCGCCAGCGTGGCGGAGCACGTCATATGTAACACTTTCCGCCTCCCTCCGCCCACTGATCGGCGCCCGCCGGTCAGCGCCGACCAGTCAGCGCCGGGTCCGTCAGGACGAGCAGCGGCCGGCGGCCCGGCGCACCCGGGCGGCTGTCCCGTGCACGAGCAGTGCCCGGTCGGCCAGGGCCCGGCGGCCGACGCAGGCCGCGACCGCCGGGCGAGGCGCCGGCGTAGAGCGCGTCGACCTCGACCCCGTTGCGCTGGCTGGCCAGTGTCAGGGCGCCTTCGAGTGTCCCCGGGCCGGCCCGGGCCGACGCCCCCGGGTCGCAGGCGGTCAGCTCGACCACCCGGCCGGTGGCCGTGGCGGTGGCGATGGGGCCGGCCCCGGCGTTCGTCGTCACCTGGCCGGCCGGCATGGCCGCGGCCCAGGTCGAGACGGCACCGGCGAGCGCGGCCGTCCCGGCGACCGAGCGGCCGGTCAGCTCGGCGGTGAGGCACGACCGTCCGGACGCCGTCCGGTACTGGCGCATCGAGCCGCCGGCCCACTGGTCGGCGGCCGCCAGCGCGGTGCGGGCCGGCAGCCGGGCGGCGAGCGTCAGGTAGAGGGTGAACGCGCCGAATGTCTGCGGGCCGCCGTCCGCCCGGTCGCCGGCCGGGACCGCCGGGGCCGGCACCGACCGGGTACCGGTCCGTTCGAGGTAGTCGGTCGGTTGGAGGACGTCCAGCTCCGTCCCCGGCGGCCGCGCGTAGGCCCGGTCGACGCGGGCATTCCCGCCGACCGCGTAGAGCGCGTTGACCAGCTCCGGGCCGAGCACGTACGGGACGGACGATGTGACGGTCAGGACCGGCACTGTGGTCGAGGTCGAGCCGGTCGATGTCGAACGGCTCGAGGTCGAGCCGGTTGTTGTCGGCTGCGCTGTCGCCTGGCGACGCTCGGCCGGTGTCAGCGTGGCCTGGTAGTCGTCCTCGTCGAGCACCGCGTCCCCTTCCTCCAGCGCGGTCAGCCCGAACTGCTCGCCGTCGGTGACCGCGTGCCGCGAGAGGCGGTTGAGCCCGAAGTGCTGGTCCTGCAGCGCGTGCGTCAGCTCGTGCGCCAGCGTCACCCGGACGGCCGGTGTGAGGGCCTTCCCGCGGAGATAGACGGCCCGGGCTGTCGGTGTGTAGTAACCGAGGACGCCGCCGCTCTCGTCGGTCGCCGTCTCGGCCGCGATCACGTTGACCGACCCGTCGAGCAGGCCGAGGGCCCGGAGCTCGGCCGCGTACCGGCGGTCGTCGGTCCGTGTGGCGGCCGACGTCGGCGCTGTCTGGGCCGCGACGTCACGATCGAACGTCCGCGGTGTGACGAAGTGGACGGGCACCGGGCGGACGAACGCCAGCCCGCGGTCGTGGCTGACGGAGGCGGCGATCGGGGCGATGGCCGCCGGCCACGGCACGCCGCCCCCTGTCGCCGTCCCCGTGGTGCCGACGACGGCCAGGCCGACCGCGACCAGGCCGACGACGGCGAGGAGGATGGCGGCCGTCGGGGCGAACCGGCGGACTACGTCGGCGACCACAGCGGGGACGGGAGCGTCGAAGCCCGGGTCCCCGTTCCATCCGTTACGGCTCGTGACCTCGTGCGCCGGCCGCCGGGCCGCCACGTCCCAACGACCGGTCGGGTAGCCGAAGCTGACGCAGCCGGCCATGACCCACCCGCCGTCCGGCGGGACACCGAGGACGGCCAGCGTCTCCTCCCGGTGGAAGAGGCCGAGGAGGAGGGTCAGACAGCTGCCGATCCCAACGGCGCGGGCGGCCAGCATGGCGCTCCAGACGGCCGGATAGATCGACCCGCCGGTCGGGTCGTGCTGGCAGAAGGGGAAGAGGTAGAGCGGGACGTCCTCGAAGTGGTCGGCCAGCCACTGGGCCGACCGCTGGACCTTCAACGTCTGGACCGATGCCGGGTCGTCGGGGTGCGCGGCCGCCTCGGCCAGCATCGGGGCGTAGTGCGTCGCCCACAGCTGCGTGGCCGCGTCCCGGTAGAGGGGGCCGAGCTGCTGCTTGAGGCCGGCGTCGTCGACGAGCAGGAAGCGCCAGTTCTGCTGGTTGCCGCCGCTCGGCGCCCGGACCGCGGCGTCCATGATCCGGGCCTGGACGTCGACCGGGATCGGGTCCGGCCGGACCCGACGCATCGCCCGCGTCGTGTACAGCGCCTCCAGTAGGTCCACTGCGCCCCCTCCGTCCGTCGCCGGACAGGCTATCGCCGAGGGGTGACGTGCCCCGGCCGGCCAAGTTGGTCAAGATGGTTCGACCGGCCAGCCCGTGGGTATCGCGGCCGGAACGAGGCGAAAAGGGAGTGGCGTATGTCGCGAGCGCTGCGTCACGCGTACGGATGGGTGGGGGCGGTGCTGCTCCTCTTCGGGTTCGTCGGGGTGTCGGTCCTCGCCACCGGACAACCGGCTGGCGCGGCGACAACCGGGCTGACCGGGGTGACCCTGACCACGAACCCGACAGCGGCCGGCACCTACAAGCTGACGTTCACCGTCCACCAGACATTCAGCACCCCGGCCCTGCTGGCGGTGGCGGTGCCGGGGGCGACGTTCCCGACGACACCCAGCGGGAAGGCGTTGACGTGCACACCGGCCTGCACCGGCGGACTGCTGAGCGTCTGGGGCAGCACAGGCAGCCTGACGCCGGCCCAGACCGGCGCATCGTCGATCGTCTACAACCTCGGCGCCACGGCCAACTTCAGCGGGAAGTTCGCCGCCGGCCAGGTCGTCTCGGCCGTCATCCCGCTCACCGCCCCGACCGTCACCGGCAGCGTGCCGGTCTCGGTGGCCGTCGAGTCCGCGCCCGGCCAGGTCCTCGCCTCGGGGACCGGCGCCCTGGCGGCCACCGGCGGTAGTGCCATCGGCCCGCTGGCCGTCGCCCCGGTGACGGCGACGCCGAACAGCGTCGGCTACCCCCACGCCGCCTGGACGGCCACCGTGTCCGGGCTCCACCAGGTATCGACCGCGCCCACAGGCCGGGTGACGCTCTACGCGGCCGGCGCCACGTTCCCGGCCACCGCCAGCGCCTACACCGTGTCGACATGCACGTTCACAGTGCCGACAACCGTGACCACCCAAGACCGTGCCGGGCACACCGACAACAACAGCCAAGATCACCTTGGTGACCGGAGCGGGCGGCACGAGCGGCCAGCCCGGGACGGCGGCCGTGCTGGCGGTCGTCACCCACGTGGCGACAACACACTTCCTGACCGGCTTCAAGGTGGCCGTGGCCGGGGTGACCAACCCCGCCGGCCCTGGCGCCACCCAGCCCCTGCTCGGCCGGCAGCGGGACGACGTTGACCGCCCTGGCGGCCACCGGCACCAGTGCGCCGGTGGCCCTCGTCAGCTCGCCGACGATCGGCCTGACGAGCACGCACGACCCGAACTTCCCGTCCCAGGTCACGGTCGGCTCGACCGCCAACTTCGGCCTGAACATCGCCGACATGACCAACTTCACGTGGCCGGCCAACGGCGCCGCGGTCGTCTTCACGCTCTCGGGCATCACCGGCCTGCTGCCCGGCGCGGTCAACCTGCAGTGCGCCTACGAGGGGACACCGCCGGCCGGGTTCCCGACGACGTCGACGTTCACGTTCACCGCCAAGGGGAGCACACTCGTCTCGAACTCGGTCGCGGTGCCGCTGACGACGACAACGACGCTGCAGCTCGACTGTGCGCTGGGTCTGTCCGGGTCGACGCCGATCGGCACGCTGACCGTCGCGGCCGCGCTCGACGACACGACGACGAGCACGCCGTTCACGCTCGCCAGCGCGTCGAACCACCTGTCCGTGCTGCCGATCCCGACGACCGGCTACACGATGGTCGCCTCCGACGGCGGCATCTTCACCTACGGCACCGACCAGTTCTACGGCTCGATGGGCGGCAAGCCGCTCAACCAGCCGATCGTCGGCATGGCGAAGACCCCGGACGGCAAGGGCTACTGGGAGGTCGCGTCGGACGGCGGGATCTTCAGCTTCGGTGACGCCCAGTTCTACGGCTCGATGGGCGGCAAGCCGCTCAACAAGCCGATCGTCGGCATGGCGTCGACGCCGGACGGCAAGGGCTACTGGGAGGTCGCGTCCGACGGCGGCATCTTCAGCTTCGGTGACGCCCAGTTCGCCGGCTCGGCCGGCTCGCTGACGCTGCGGGCCCCGGTCGTCGGCATGGCGACGACGAACGACGGCAAGGGCTACTGGCTCGTCGCCTCGGACGGCGGCATCTTCACCTACGGCGACGGCAACTTCTTCGGCTCGGCCGGCGCGTTGCGGCTCAAGGCCCCGGTCGTCGGCATGGCGGCCACCAGCAGCGGCGCCGGCTACTGGGAGGTCGCCTCCGACGGCGGCATCTTCACCTTCGGCAACGCCAGCTTCTACGGCTCGGCCGGCGCCCTGACGCTGAACAAGCCGGTCGTCGGGATGAAGGTGACGTCCGACAACGGCGGCTACTGGCTGGCGGCGTCCGACGGCGGGATCTTCAGCTACGGCGACGCCCCGTTCGAGGGCTCGGCCGGTTCGCTGACGCTGAACAAGCCGGTCGTGGGCATCAGTTAGGTAGGTTGACCCCATGGAGTACCGCACGCTCGGCCGGACCGGCGTCCGGGTGAGCCCGCTCTGCCTCGGCGCCATGATGCTCGGCGCCTGGGGCAACGAGGACCACGACGACGCCGTCCGGATCGTCCACCGGGCGCTCGACGCCGGGATCAACTTCGTCGACACCGCCGAC
The DNA here is from genome assembly GCA_963745595.1 of uncultured Actinomycetota bacterium. GTDB lineage: Bacteria > Actinomycetota > Acidimicrobiia > Acidimicrobiales > RAAP-2 > DASZUK01. The sequence goes on from CAVUYB010000013.1 coordinate 28,751, forward strand.
GTCTACTCGGCGGGGGAGTCGGAGGTGATCGTCGGCAAGGCGCTGAAGGACCGGCGGGACCAGGTCGTCCTGGCGACCAAGGTCCACGGCGTCATGGGCGACGACCCGAACCGGCAGGGCAACTCCCGGCGCTGGATCGTCCAGGCCTGCGACGACAGCCTGCGCCGGCTCGGCACCGACTGGATCGACCTCTACCAGATCCACCGGCCGTCGCCCGAGTGCGACGTCGACGAGACGCTCGGCGCGCTGACCGACCTGATCCGGGCCGGCAAGGTCCGCTACGCCGGCAGCTCGACGTTCCCGGCCTCCGAGATCGTCGAGGCCCAGTGGACGGCCGAGCGCCGGGGCCGGGAGCGGTTCGTCGCCGAGCAGCCGCCGTACTCGATCCTCGTCCGCGGCGTCGAGGCCGACGTGCTGCCGACCTGCCAGCGGTACGGCATGGGCGTCATCCCGTGGAGCCCGCTGGCCGGCGGCTGGCTCACCGGCCGCTACCGCCAGGGCCAGGAGATCCCGGTCAGCCACCGGGCGGAGCGGGTCCCGGTCCGCTACGACATGGCGCTGCCCGGCAACCAGGCCAAGCTGGAGGCCGCCGAGGCGCTGGCCAACCTGGCCGAGAAGGCCGGGATCAGCCTCGTCCACCTGGCGCTGGCCTTCGTGGTCCGGCACCCCGCCGTCTCCGCGGCGATCATCGGCCCGCGGACGATGGAGCAGCTGGAGTCCCAGCTCGGCGCGGTCGACGTCGCGCTCGCCGACGACGTCCTCGACGCCATCGACGAGATCGTGCCGCCGGGCACCAACCTCAACCCGACCGACGGCGGCTGGGTCCCGCCGGCGCTGGCCGATCCTTCGCTGCGCCGGCGCTGAGCTCGTCGCCGCCGCCAGTCGTCAGCCGCCCGGCACCGAGCCCGGCGCGCCGGCGGGGCCACCCGTCCGGGGTCGATCAGTCCCCGAGGTCGAGACCCTGGATGGCGTCGATGTACTCCTCGACCATGCCGAGGACGACGTCGCGGGTCTTGCGCACCTTGGTCGCCCGCCCGATGACCTGGCCGGCCGGGTTGAAGTTCACGTCCTTCGCCTGCACCGGGTAGGCGTGGCCGCGGGACACCGCGTCGATGGCGACCATCATCTGCATCGGCATGGGCAGCGGCTGGGGGTTCTCGGGGTTCTCCCAGGCGTCGGTCCAGTCGTTGCGGAGCAGCCGGCAGGGCTTGCCGGTGAACGACCGCGATCGGACGGTGTCGCGGCTGGTGGCCGCCAGGTAGGTGTCCATCTGGGCCGGCGGGATGTCCGCCTCGTCGACCGTGAGCCAGAGCGAGCCGGTCCAGACGCCGGCCGCGCCCATGACCATCGCCGCGGCCATCTGCCGGCCGCTGCCGACGCCGCCGGCCGCCAGCACCGGCGTCGGGGCGACCGCGTCGATGACCTCGGGCCACAGCACGATGCTGCCGACGTCGCCGGTGTGGCCGCCACCCTCGGAGCCCTGGCAGATGACGATGTCGACCCCGCCGTTCTTGTGGTTGAGCGCGTGCTTCACCGACCCGGCCAGGGCGGCGACCAGCAGGCCGTGGTCGTGGGCCTGGGTGATCACGTCCTCCGGCGGCGTCCCGAGCGCGTTGGCCAGCAGCTTGACCTTGTCGTGCTTCAAGATGACCTCGACCTGCGGCGCCGCGGTGGCCGCGGTCCAGCCGAGCAGCTCCCGCTTCGGGCCGCCCGGCAGCTCCGGCACGCCGTGGTCGGCCAGGATCTTCTTGGCGAAGTCGCGGTGGCCCTGGGGGATCATCGCCCGCAGCTCCTCCTCGAGCTTCTCCGGGTCGAGCTCGCCCATGCCCTCGTACTTGCCGGGGATGACGATGTCCACCCCGTACGGCTTGTCGCCGACGTGCTCGTCGAGCCAGACCAGCTCCGTCTCGAGCTCCTCGGCGCTGAACCCGACCGCGCCGAGCACCCCGAGACCGCCGGCGTTGGACACCGCGGCGACGACGTCGCGGCAGTGGGTGAACGCGAAGATCGGGAACTCGATGCCCAGTCGTTCGCAGAGCTCGTTGTGCACGGGGGCCACCTCCATCGAGGCCGGGCGGTGACCGCTCGGCCGGCGTCCCCGGCCCCGATGGCCGGAAACGAGAACAGATTCTAGTTCGTCGGGCGGCATGCCTGGGCGGGTGCGCACGGGCTGGGCCGTGCACGGGGCATACTCGTGCCGGACCTGAAGGGGGTGTGCGATGCCGTTCCGGACGTCGCCGGTCGTCGACGAGGACGACTGGCTGCTGCGGCTCGAGGTCGACGACGGGATCGGCGTGCTGACGCTCGACCACCCGGACAAGCTCAACGCCTGGAGCTGGGAGGCGTCGCGCCAGCTCGGGGCCCGGGCCGACCAGATCCGCTTCGACGACGACATCCGCGTCGTCGTGCTCAAGGGCAACGGCCGGGCGTTCTGCGCCGGCATCGACCTCGGGATGCCCGAGGACCGGGTGACCGGCCGGTCGCCGGCCGAGAAGGTCCGGAACTACTACGAGGGCATCCGCTGGGTCCACGAGCGGTTCCGGGTCTTCTCCGAGCTGCCGCAACCGATCGTCGGCGCGGTCCACGGCTACTGCCTCGGCTTCGGTTTCGAGCTCGCGCTGATGTGCGACATCCGGCTGGCCGCCGACAACGCCATCTTCGCCCTGCCGGAGGCGACGATCGGTGTCTCGATCGACGCCGGTGGCGACCTCCGGCTGGCCCACGAGCTCGGCGCCGGCTGGGCCAAGTTGCTGGCGATGACCGGCCGGCGGATCGACGCCGCGACCGCCGAGCGGCTCGGCATCGTCCAGCAGGTCACCGAGCCGGACGACCTCGTCCCGACGGCCATGGCCCTCGCCCGCGAGATCGCCGGCAACGCCCCGCTCGCCGTCCAGTCGATCAAGCGGACGATCGACGCGTTCGCCTACCGCGGCCTGACCGAGGCGCTCAAGTTCGAGGCGCTCTCCGCGTCCGTCGAGTTCGTCTCCGACGACATGCCCGCCGGCTACGCCGCCAAGGCGGCCAAGCAGCCCGTCCGCTTCGAGGGCAAGTAGTGCTGCCCGAACCGCCGCCGCCCGGCCGGCCGATGTTGCCGCCGGACACGTTCGCCGGGACGACCGCCGTCGTCACCGGCGGCGGGACCGGGCTCGGCAAGGCCCTCGCGGTCGAGCTGGCCCGGGCCGGCGCGGCCGTCGGCATCCTGTCGCGGTCCGACGACCACCGCCGGGCCGGCGTCGCCGCGGTCGAAGCCGTCGGTGGGCGGGCCGCCGAGGCCGCCGCCGACATCCGCGAGCCCGACCAGGTCGCCGCCGCCTTCGACCGCCTCGAGGACGAGCTCGGGCCGGTGCGCGTGCTCGTCAACAACGCGGCCGCCAACTTCCCGGTGCTCGCCGCCGGCATGAGCCCGAACGCCTGGCGCGCCGTCGTCCGCATCGTGCTCGACGGGACGTTCTTCTGCAGCCAGGCCCTGCACCGCCGGTGCGCGGCCGCCGGCGAGCCCGGCGCGATCTGCAACATCCTCGCCACCCAGTCGTTCACCGGTGGTCCCGGCATGGCCCACGCCGCCGCGGCCAAGGCCGGCGTCGGCAACCTGACGAAGACGCTCGCCGTCGAGTGGGCGCCCGACGGCGTCCGCGTCAACGCCCTCGCCCCCGGGCTGTTCCCCCACGACGACATGCGCGACGACCTGAAGGCCCTGCGCACCCACCGGCGAGGACGTCGACGCCCGGCGCTCGCCGGCCGGCCGGCTCGGCCAGCTGCACGAGCTCGGCTGGGCCGTCTCCTGGCTCTGCTCGCCGTACGCGGCCTTCGTCACCGGCCACACGCTCGTCGTCGACGGCGCCAACTGGCTGCGCCGCGACTTCGTCATGCCCGAGTTCACCCCCGTCGCAGACCAGCTCTCCGCCGTCCTGCGCCAGCCCTGACCGGTCGCGGCCGTCGATCGACTTGGCCAGACGGCTATTGGCCAGTCGGCTCGCCAGCCGGCTATTTGGCCAGACGGCTATTTGGTGAGCGCGCCGGCGTCGACCGGGAGCGCCGCGCCGGTGACGTACCGGGCCTCGTCGGACGCCAAGAAGAGCACGGCGTGGCTGACGTCGATCGGTGTCACCCACGGCGTGTCGAGCAGGTGGTGGTCACCGAGCACCTCGGCCACGTCGTCGTCGGTCGGGTGCTCGAGGTCCGGCCGGAACAGGCGGCGGCTCCAGTCGTTCAGCATCATCGGCGAGCTGACGCCGGTCGGGCAGACGAGGTTGACCCGGATGTCGTGCGGCGCCAGCTCGATGGCCAGCGTGCGGGCCAGCCCGACGCCACCGTGCTTGGCCGCCGCGTAGTGGCCGCAGCCGGCGATGCCCTTGAGCCCGGCGATCGAGTTGATGACGACGACCGACCCGCCGTGGCCGGCCTCGATCATCACCGGCACCGTGGCCTGGACGGTGTTGAACAGCCCGGTCAGGTTGATGTCGATCATCGCCTGCCACTGGGCCGGGTCGAGGTCGAGCAGCGCGCCGCCGCCACCGATGCCGGCATTGGCGACGACGACGTCCAGCCGGCCGAGCGCGTCGAGCCCGGCCGCCGCGGCCGCCCGCAGCGCCTCGCGGTCCCGGACGTCGGCCCGGCAGCGCACCGCCCGCCGGCCGGTCGCCTCGACCAGCGCCGCCGTCTCGTCCAGGTTCTCCGCCGCGAACACCGCGTACGGCGCGTCGTCGATCTCGGCCGCCAGGTCGACGACGACGACGTCCGCGCCCTCCTCGGCCAGCCGCACCGCCTGGGCCCGGCCCTGGCCGCGGCCGGCCCCGGTGACCAGGGCGACCTTTCCGGCCACCCGCCCGTCGCTCATGGCGCTCCCTCCCTGTCGTCCCGGTGGTCGCCGTCGCCGGCCGCGTCCCAGGCGACGAGCAGCGACTGCACGCCGCGGGGGACGAACATCGGCACCCAGTCGAGCGGCTGGTCCTCCATGCGCAGCGACGGCAGTCGGCGGGCCAGCGTCTCGACGGCCACCCGCCCGGTCAGCCGGGCCAGCGACGCGCCGAAGCAGGAGTGGATGCCGGCGCCGAACGTCAGGTGCTTCGCCGTGACCGGCCGGTCGGGGTCCCAGGTCTCGGGGTCGGCGAAGTACGTCTCGTCGTGGTTGGCCGCGGCGAACGACGCGAACACCCGACCGCCCTCGGGGATGTGGGCGCCGCCCAGCTCGACGTCGCGCCGCGCGTAGTACCACAGCCCGTTCAGCGGCGACTCGTACCGCAGCGTCTCCTCGACGGCGGCCGCGGCGCCGGCCGGGCCGGCCGGATCGGTCACCAGGGCCTCCCAACGCCGGCGGTCCTGGAGCAGGAGCAGCAACGTGTTGGCCAGCATCCGGGTGGTGTTCTCGTGGCCGGCCACCACCAGCACCGCGCACAGCGAGACGATCTCGGCCGTCGTCAGCGGCGCGTCCCCCTCCGGCGCCGGGGCCAGCAGCGCGCTCGACCAGATCCTGTCGGGGGTGCCGGCGGCGATCCTCGACCAGCTCGACGCAGTACTCCCAGTACTCGAGGTTGGCCTGCGCGCACGCCACCTGCCGGTCCTCGGGAACCTCGGAGAAGAACAGCTCGACGAACGCCCGGCTCCACTCGTCGCCGACCTGACGCAGATCGGCCGTTGGCACACCCATCATGTCGAAGATGATCCGGGCCGGCAGCGGGAAGAAGTAGCCGTCGACGATGTCCGCTCGCCCGGCCGGCTCGATCTCGGTCAGCAGGTCGTCGGCCATCGGGCGATGACCGGCTCCATGCGGTTGACCCGCTGGGCCGTGAACGCCCGGTTGATGTGCCGGCGGACGCGGGTGTGCTCGGGCGGGTTGAGGTCGAACGTCGGCGCCATGCCGATCCGCTCGACGATCCGTCGCCGCCTCCGGGACGAGCGTCGACGGCGGGACGTTCTCGTGCTTCTCGAACCGCTCGCCGTCGCGCAGGACCGTCAGGACGTCGTCGTAGCGGGTGGCCACCCACATGTCGACCGACGGGGCGTAGAAGACCGGCGCCGCCTGCCGGGCCCGCCGGTAGAAGTCGTACAGCTCGGCCGGCGGCGGTGGGAACTCGGCGCCGATCGCCGCACCGTCACCGGTGTCGGGCGTGCCGGGCCAGGCGGGCCAGCCGCCTGATCGGATGGTCGGCCGTCGGCGGTCAGCGGGCCCACGGCAGCACCGTCGGCTCCTGGCCGGGGATATGGGCCACCGCGCCGGCCGGCATGATGCAGAGGGTCTCGAACGAGTCGTCGTTCGGGTTGGCGATGCTGAACGTCTCGCCGGCCGGGACGATCAGCGCGTCGCCGGCCTCCAGGACGTGCTCCTCGCCGCCCAGGTGCGCGGTAGCCGACCCGGCCAGGACGACGAAGAGCTGCTCGTGGTCGACCCAGTGGGCCTGCCCGGGGTTGCCGGGGGCCATGCTGATGTGCCAGGCGCACGTCTCCTTCGACCCGGTGGTGGGGGAGACGAGGGCGACGATCCGAAACGTGTCGAACGGGAACGCCCGATGGTCGGACCCCTTCACCAGGGGCATCAGTCGAAGACCACCGGCAGCGCGGCCGGGGCCCGGAAGCTGAAGCCGCTCACCCGCTCCTCCGGGGCGTCCGGGTCCCATCGCAACCCGGGCAGCCGGTCGAAGAGGGCGTTGGCGGCCGCCACCATCTCCATCCGGGCCAGGTGCTGCCCGAGACAGATGTGCGGACCACCACCGAACGTCAGGTGCGGTGGCGTCCGTGGTCGGTGGATGTCGTAGCGCTCCGGGTCGACGAACGCCGACTCGTCACGGTTGGCCGCGCCGATGCACACCGTCACGACCGATCCGGCCGGGATCTCGACGTCCCCGAGCACGACGTCCTCGACGGTCGACTTCGGCTCGACCGTGATCGGCGGCTCCCAGCGCAGCGACTCCTCGACGGCCGACGGCACCAGCTCGCGGTGGCGGCGCGCCTCGTCCAGCTGCGCCGGATCGTGCAGGAGGGCGAACAACAGGTTCGACGTGCCGCGGAAGGTGGTGTCGGCGCCGGCCGGCAGCAGGAGCTTCAAGAACGGGTAGATCTCCTCGTCCGACAGTCGGTCCCCGTCGACCTCGGCCGCCAGCAGCAGGCTGACGATGTCGCTGCCGCCCGGGTGGCGCCGTCGCTCCTGGAGCAGTGTCGCGAGGTGGTCCTCCAGCCACGCCGACGCGGCCACGGCGGCGTCCCAGTCGGCCATGGCCCCGAGCAGCGCCTCGGCGCGGACGTGGAACTCCTCGACGAACCCGTCGTCGAGGCCGAGGATGCCGGTGATGACCGCCACCGGGAACACGTGGGTGAACTCGCGCAGCAGGTCCGCTCGGCCCCGGTCGGCGAACGTGTCGATCCGGCCGTGGATGACCGGCAGCACGAGATCGGCCATCCACCGCTGGAGTGACTTGGGAGAGAACGCCTCCTGCAGCAGCGCCCGGATCCGCCGGTGGTCCGGACCGTCCATGTCCAGGAAGCTCCGGCCGATCGCCTCGCTGATGCGGCCGATCCGCGGCAGGTCCTCGCCCGGCCACGGATGGGCCATGTGGAACCGGCGGTTGTCCCGGAGGATCTGGGCGGCGATGTCGTAGGAGAAGACCGTGTAGACGTCGACCAGGCCGCCGACCCCCCGGTAGTCGGCGTCCGAGCCGAGCCCGGCCGCGGCCATCAGGTCCAGCTTCTGCACCGGCGCCTGTTGCCGCAGCGCCCGCCAGCCGGTGTACGGGTCGTCGATGCGGTCGTGGCCCTGTGATCGCGACAGCAGTTGGGTGGCCGCGAACGGCGCCGCCGCGCCATTCGGGCCACCGATCTCGCCGCCTGACCTGTCGTGCTCCACCCCTGGGGCCATGTGCACCCCTCCCTGCCCAGTCGTACGACGACCGGACTGTCGGATCGACGGCCGAACGATCGAATCAGAACCGACTAAATCAAGCGAATGATATAAGTTCGGGAGGAGGGTGTCAACGGGCCGCCGGAGCGTTCAGCTCTCGTCGACCATCACGCCGGCGCCGATCTCCGACGACGCCAGCTCGCCCATCTCGAGCAGGCCGACGCCGACCTCCTCGCCGAGCGGCCGGGCCGGGACCGACGCCTTGCCGCCGCGCAGCGCGGAGGCGATCATGCCGAGGAACGTCGTCGCGGCGGCGAAGTCGAACGCCAGGTGGAGGCCGTCGGCGAAGGCCGGGGCGATCAGCGTCGGGAAGAAGCTGCGCCCGGTCAGGTAGCTGGCCCGGGCGGGCCCGAGGCTGGCGAGGACGTGGTGGGGGACGAGGGTCTGGATCGGGTTGTAGCCGAGGAACGCGGCGAACAGCGAGCCGATCGGCGGGAGGTGGGCGACGTTGGACGCGGCCCCCGACGGCATGCCCTCGGCGACGAGCCCGTGGTAGAGGTGGCCCGGCAGCGACGACGCCAGGCCGAGGGTGATGATCGAGAAGAAGACGCCGATCGACAGCACCGACGCCGAGTTCATGAACGTGGCGTTCATCCCGCCCCCGGCGCCGCGCTGGTCGGGCGGGAGGCTGTTCATCACGGCCATCTGGTTCGGCGAGAAGAAGAGCCCGGCGAAGGCCGAGAACGCCAGCAGGATCAGGGCGAACGGCAGGTACTCGAAGTTCATCGGCAGCAGGTTGAGCAGCAGGTAGCAGACGCCCGAGCCGGCCAGCCCGATGGTGGCGATCCCCCGGGCCCCGAACCGGTCGGCCAGGATGCCGGCGACCGGGCCGACGAGGAAGAAGCCGATCGTCAGCGGGATCATGTAGATGCCCGGCCCACAGCGGGGTCTGGGTGAAGTCGTAGCCGTGCTGGGGCAGCCAGATGCCCTGCAGCCAGATGATCAGCATGAACTGCAGGCCGCCCCGGCCGATGGCGGCCAGGAAGGTGGCCGACACCCCGCACGTGTAGGCCCGGACCCGGAAGAGATGGAGCTGGAACATCGGGTTCGGCACGACGAGCTCGATGACGACGAAGGCCACCAGCAAGGCCACGCCGCCGAAGACCATCGTCAGCACGAACGGGCTCGTCCAGCCCATCGTGTGGCCGCCGTACGGCTGGATGCCGTAGACGATCCCGGTCAGCAGGGCGATCAGGCCGACGGCGAACGTGACGTTGCCGAGCCAGTCGATCGACGTCCGCACCCGGACGCCGTTGTCGTGGAGCTTCAGGTACGCCCACACCGTCCCGAGCACGCCGAACGGGACCGAGACCAAGAAGACGAGGTGCCATTCGACGGGCGCCAGCAGCCCGCCGAGGATGAGGCCGATGAACGACCCGACGACGGTCGAGATGCCGTAGATGCCCATCGCCCGGCCGCGCTCGGCCTCCGGGAAGGCGTCGGTGATGAGGGCCGACGAGTTGGCGATGACGCAGGCGCCGCCGACGCCCTGGAAGACCCGCATCGAGGATGATCCACAGCGCGCCGGCTGCGCCGTGCAGCCACGTCACCGAGAGGAGGATCGAGAAGAACGTGAAGATCGGCGAAGCCGAGGTTGTAGATGCGCACGCGGCCGTACATGTCGCCGACCCGGCCGAGGCTGACGACCAGCACCGCGGTGACGAGCAGGAAGCCCATCAGGATCCACAGGAAGTACGACGTGTTGCCGGGGGCCAGCGGCTGGAGCCCGATGCCCCGGAAGATGTCCGGCAGCGAGATGAGCAGGATCGACTGGTTGATCGTCACCATCAGGACGCCGAGCGTGGCGTTGAACAGGACGGTCCACTTGTACCGGTCGCCGCGCGTCCCCGTGCTGTCGATCGTCCGGTTGTCGATCGTCGCTGGCACGTCCGTGCCTCGTCCTTCCCTCGTGACGACGATGAACCGGGGATAAATCCCCGTTTCCCTCGGTCAGATTAACACAGACGTGGAACGGTCCCCGTTTCGATCTACGCTGGCCCGGTGACGCCGGCAGGGGGCCGTCCCGCCAGGGGATCGACGACGCCGGAGCGGGCGGCGGCGGCGCTGCGTTCCGATGCCGCCCGGAACCGGGACGCCCTGATCGATGCCGCCCGGTCGGTCTTCGGCCGGCGCGGGCTGAACGCGCCGCTCGACGACATCGCCCGGCAGGCCGGCATCGGCAACGCCACGCTCTACCGGCACTTCCCGACGCGCTGCGACCTGATCGCCGCGGTGTTCACGACCGCCTTGCAGGACGTCGTCGTCGCCGCCGAGCGGGCGCTCGCCAACCCCGATCCGTGGGACGCGTTCGCCGACCACTTCCTGTTCCTCTGCGAGCTGCAGGCCAAGGACCGCGGCATGGCCGACCTCCTGACGATGTCGATCCCCGGCGCGTCGGAGCTGGAGAAGGCCCGCCGGCAGGCGCAGGAGGGACTGGCCCGCATCGTCGCCCGGGCCCGCGAGAGCGGCGACCTCCGCCCCGATTTCGAGATCGAGGACATCGGGGTACTCCTGATGGCCAACGCCGGCCTCATCCATCGCACGGCCTATGGCGCGCCGACCGCTTGGCGGCGGATGGTCGCCTACTTCCTCGACGGCCTCCACGACGGCGCGCCCGCCGTCCCGCTGCCACCGTCGCCCGGCCTCCGGGCCGTCCGCGCCGCGATGGCCAACCAGAGCGCCCACTTCGGCTGCACCTGACGTCGCCCGTCCGGCTGTAGCTCGGACCAACCGAGCGGGGCCGGCTCTCGAGGGGCGGCCGGCCGAGCCGGGTCGGCTACGAGAAGTCGGTCGTGTAGGCCTCGATCCCGGCGACGTACTGCTCGGTCGACGGGAGCAGGCCGATCTTCTCGACCGACGCGAGGCCCTGGTAGTACGACGCCAGCGCCGTGCCGGGTGTCCCGCCGGTGTCGACCATGAGGTCGTGGAGATAGGCCGCGGCCATCTCGATGTTCGCCGTCGCTGTGTACGGGTCGAGGCTCCATGTCCCGATCTGGGATTGCATCGCGCTCACCGTCGCCGGCTCCAGTTGGCCGATGCCCTGGGCGCCCGTCACCGACGTCACGCCGCTCTGCCAGCCGGACTCCCACCAGCACATCGCCTCCAGCAGGCTCGACGGGAGCCCGAACTGCTCCGCCCAGTAGGTGAAGATCGGCTCCAGCGCCACCTTTGTCGGGTCGTCGACCAGCGCGGCCGGCAGCCCGCCGGTGGCCGTACCGCTTGTCTCGGTGGAAGCCGGCGCCGCCGTGGTCGTTGCCGTCGTCGTCGCGACGGCCCGGCAGCCGCCGACGGTGTCGGCACCGACGCCACCGGCACGACGAGTCGCGTCCCGGCGATGATGAGGTTCGGATCGCCGATGTCGTTGGCCTCGGCCAGCGTCGACACGGTCGTGCCGTACCGGGCGGCGATCGACGAGAGGTTGTCGCCGGGGGAGACGAGCACGGTCGTCCCGTCCGACGTCGTCGTCGCCGACGTGGCCGGCGTGGCCGGCGTCGACGAGGCGGCGGGCGCCGGTGCCGGCCGCGGTGTTGCCGGAGCCGGTGTTGCCGGCGGCGGTACCGGTCGGACCGGTCTCTGTCGGGACGACGAGGAACGTGTCGGCGACGATCAGGTTCGGATCGGCGATGCCGTTGACGGCGGCCAGTGTCGCGACCGTCGTGCCGTACGCGTCGGCGAGCTCGCTCAGCGTCTGGCCGGGGAGGACCTCGACGGTCGCGGCTCCGGCGCTGACGGCCGGCACGACGACCGTGCACGCCCGCGGTACCGCCCAGGCTCCGAGGAGAGGATGAGAATCGCACCGGCCCCGTGAGAGGCCGCTGCAACCCGCCGTTGCGGGTACTACGATTCAGGTCCGCAACCTCTCGGTGGCCGTCGCAACACGGTGACGAGCGAGCGAACGCCGTACTCGAGGTCAGCACGCTGGAGTGCCGGCGATGCTCGCCAAATCGTTTCTGACGGTCCAGACGTCGCCCCGAGAGCCCGTGCCTGGAGGTAGTTGCGGGTCGGGCTCCTCTCGTCGAATCGGATGGCCTCTATCGTCAGGCTCCGGTCATCCCGGCACCGAAGAGGTCTTCGATCGACATGGGTGATCTCCGATCGCCGTCGGTCGGGTCTGTAGCCTTCGGCTCGGTGGATGAAGGAGGTCATTCGCGGGATCGAGAAATAGTAGCCGCTCGTCTCCCGGATCCAGGCGGACGTCGTGGCGGAGACCGGTACTCCCAAGACTGTGCAGCCACGTTCGGGCAAAGAGACCCGAAAGGTAGCGAGAAACGCTGGTTCGAGGACGCCTCGACGTCGGCTCTGGTTGCAAACGACCACCCAATATCGTGGTCCGCCACCTTCTTCTGCGCTGTGGAGATCGTCCGAGAAGTCGATCCTCGGGACGACACGGGTCCCTGGGTACCACCAGAAGGTGTACGATGCGGCGAGACCGAGGACAACGCCGGGTCATTTGAAGGGATGCCATTCATCTGGCTCTTCCATACGATACTTCGCCCGTGGAGTCTGAAGATGCTGCGGGCCAGATGCTCGAAAGGTGCCCTGGCGGAGAGTTGTCGATATCGGCACTCTTTGGAATCATAGGCTCCTGATCAACGAACGTGGTGTGGCAACGATTGTCCCGTCGGAAGACAGCTTCGTCCGGGGAGTTGTCTGGGGAGTCTCACCCCAGGACATCGAGACGCTCGATCAAAAAGAGGGCGTACGACGTGGACGTTACCACCGAGTGACCACGAAGATACTGCTCGAGAACGGCCAATCCATTTCGGCGGAAGCCTACATTGCCGAACATGCCGCACCCGGTGCACCGTGGGAGGGATATCTGGAGAAGCTCGAGGCCGGGGCGATCGAGCACGGCTTGCCTAGGGACTACGTGTCGAGCATCCAGGCGCTCGGTCGTGCCCGCGGCGGTTAGTCGGGCGGTCGGTTCGTCCGAGCGACGCCACGGGCGCCGGTCAGCCGATGGCCTCGTCCTGGTCGGCGAACTGGGTCCGGTACAGCTCGGCGTAGAGGCCGCCGGCGGCCAGCAGCTCCGCGTGGGTGCCCCGCTCGACGATGCGGCCGTCGTCGACGACGAGCAGCTGGTCGGCCTCGCGGACGGTCGAGAGGCGGTGGGCGATGACGAGCGAGGTCCGGCCGGCCAGCGTCGATCTCGAGCGCCCGCTGCACGGCGGCCTCGGACTCCGAGTCGAGGTGGGCGGTCGCCTCGTCGAGGACGACGACGTCGGGGGCCTTCAGGATCAGGCGGGCCAGGGCGACCCGCTGCTTCTCGCCGCCCGACAGCCGGTAGCCGCGGTCGCCCACGAGCGTGTCGAGCCCGTCGGGCAGCGAGGCGACGAGCGGGAGGATCTGGGCCTGCTCGAGCGCGGCGAGGAGCTCGTCGTCGGTGGCCTCGGGCCGGGCGTAGAGGAGGTTGGCCCGCAGCGTGTCGTGGAAGAGGTGCGGGTCCTGGGTGACCACGCCGATCGATGTCGCGCAGCGACGCGAGGGTGGCGTCGCGCACGTCGACGCCGTTGATCCGCACGCGACCCGCCGTCGACGTCGTAGAGGCGCGGGACGAGCGCGGAGATGGTCGTCTTGCCGGCGCCCGACGGTCCGACCAGCGCCACCATCTGGCCCGGCTCGACGCGGAACGAGACGTCGTGGAGCACCTCGTGCCGCGGGGCCGGACTCGAGGACGGCCACCGCCTCGAGCGAGGCCAGCGAGACGTCCTCGGCGCTCGGGTAGGAGAAGTCGACGTGGTCGAACTCGACGGTCGCCGGCCCGCGGGGGATGGCGACCGCGTCGGGCGCCTCCTCGATCATCGGCACGAGGTCGAGCACCTCGAAGATCCGCTCGAAGGAGACGAGGGTGGTCATGACGTCGAGGTTGAGGTTGGAGAGCTGGGTGAGCGGCGCGTAGAGGCGGGCGAGGTAGGCGGTCAGGGCCACGACCGTGCCGATCGCCAGCGTCGCCGTGGACCGCCTCGACGCCGCCGAAGCCGTAGGCGAAGGCCGTGGCCAGCGCGGCGGTCAGGGTCAGCGCGACCAGGAAGAGCCGGGCGTAGAGGGCCTGGGTGATCCCGATGTCGCGCACCCGGGCCGCGCTTGTCGTCGAAGTGCTCGGCCTCGGCCTCCGGCCGCCCGAAGAGCTTGACGAGCATGGCCCCGGACACGTTGAAGCGCTCGTTCATCACCATGTTCATCTCGGCGTTCAGGTTGTAGCTCTCGCGGGTCATGGCCCCGAGCCGGCGCCCGACGAGCCGGGCCGGGATGAGGAAGCAGCGGGAGCAGGACCAGCGCCACCAGGGTGATCTGCCAGGACAGGAAGAACATGGCGACGAGCACGATCACCACGGTGATGAGGTTGCCCGACGACGTTGGAGAGCAGGTCGGTGAACGCCTGCTGGGCGCCGATGACGTCGTTGTTGAGCCGGCTGACGAGCGCGCCGGTCTGGGTCCGGGTGAAGAAGGCGAGCGGCATGCGCTGGATGTGGCGGAACACCTTGGAGCGCATGTCGAAGATGAGGCCCTCGCCGATGACCGCCGAGATGCGCCGTGTGTAGAGCGAGAGCACCGGCGTCGACGAGGGCGAGGCCGGCGGCGAGGACGGCCAGGTCGATCACGAGCCCGCTGTCTGTGCCCGAGGATGCCCTTGTCGATGATGGCCCGCAGGATCAGCGGGTTGACCGCGCCGACGACCGCGTCGAGGACGACCACCGGCAGGAAGATGGACAGGATCCGCCGGTAGGGGATGGCGAAGCGCAGCATCCGCCGGGTCGTGCCCTTCTTGATCCGGTGGTCGAGGACGGACCGGTCCTGGCGGAACGAGCGCATCCCGGCCCAGCCGCCGCCACCCATCCCCATGCCCCGCCCGGGCGGTGGCATCAGCGCGGCTCGCTCGGGACGGGGACGGTCATCGAGGCCACACTACCGGCGGCCCTTTTCGCCCCCGACGGGCTCCTGGCCCGGCGCGGCGGCCGGCCACGGCCTGGGTACCCCACCGGGCTCGGGTGGCGGTCGCTTCGGTCGGCGTTCCGCCTGGCCGCGGTCGTCGACAGGTGACCGACTTGGGGACGGATCGCCCTCCGATCGCGACCGTTCTGGTCCATGACGAAACGGGGAAACCGGCAGTGGGCGACGGCGTAGAGGCGCACGGTTCGGGCGCCTCCAGGCGCCGGCACGACATCGTCAAGGAGGTC
>CAVUYB010000014.1:0-236922 GCA_963745595.1 uncultured Actinomycetota bacterium
CGCCAAGATCGCCGCCGGCAGCGCGGCGACCACCAACTGGGCCGGCGCCGTCGCCACTGGCGGCACCTTCGACGGGATCGCCAGCCACTGGACCGTGCCAGCCGTCCAGCCATCCTCGACACCCGAGTACTCGGCCACGTGGATTGGCATCGACGGCTGGGAGAACACCGACCTCATCCAGGTCGGAACCGCGCAGGCCACGGCGACAACACCGCAGTACTTCGCCTGGTACGAGGTCCTGCCGACAGACCCCGTCGCCATCCCCATCACCGATCCCGTCTCGGCCGGCGACGAGATGACCGCCGAGATCTACAAGGAGACAACCGCCGCCACATGGGTGGTCGACATCAAGGACACGACGAAGGGGTGGACATTCGGCGGCACGACCGCCTACACAGGACCGACCACCTCCGCGGAGTGGATCGAAGAGGCTCCCACCGTGTCGACAAGCCAGTCGACGCTGGCCGACTTCGGGAACGTGCAGTTCACGACAGCCACACTGCTCAGGCCGACAACAGACTTCACGGTGACGCCGATCTTCATGGTGGCCGGCCCCCATACACGGATCATCGCCTATCCCGGCACCCCGACGACCGGCGGCTTCTCGGTCTTCTACGGCACACCGAAACCGGCGGTGACGTCCGTCAGTCCGAGCCAGGGCAGCACCGCCGGCGGGACGGACGTGACGATCGGCGGCACCTACCTCACGTCGCCGTACCCGCCGGTGACCGCGGTCGACTTCGGGACAACGCCGGCGACGTCGCTCTCGGCCAACGGGCAGTCGATCACCGCCACCGCGCCACCCGGCAGCGCGGGCACCGTCGACGTCCGGGTCGTGACGGCCGACGGGTCCAGCCCGACGAGCCCGGCCGATCGGTTCACCTACGTCGTACCGACGCCACCCCCCGCACCGACGCCCACCCCGCCGGCGGGGCCGTCCTCCGGCTACGACATGGTCGGCTCCGACGGCGGTGTCTTCGTCTTCCCGGTCGGCCAGTCCGGCGGCTACTACGGCTCGTTGCCCGGTGACCACGTCAGCGTCGCCGACGTCGTCGGCATGGTGCCGACGCCGTCGGACACCGGCTACTTCCTCGTCGGTGCCGATGGCGGCGTCTTCAGCTTCGGCGACGCCCCGTACCTCGGCTCGCTGCCCGGTAGCCACGTCACGGTCGACGACATCCGCGGCATCGTCCCGACGTCGGACAACGGCGGCTACTTCCTCGTCGGTGCCGACGGCGGCGTCTTCGCCTTCGGCGACGCCCCGTACCTCGGCTCGCTGCCCGGTAGCCACATCGTGGTCGACGGCGTCGTCGGCATCGCGGCCACCCCCGACGACGATGGGTACTGGCTGGTGACGAGCACAGGCCGCGTCTACCAGTTCGGCGACGCGACGAACTACGGGTACACGACCGGAGCGCCGTCGCCGGTGTCGGGGATCGACTCGACCCCCGACGGCCACGGCTACTGGGTCGTGACCCAGAACGGCAGCGTCTACGCGTACGGCGACGCCCGCTACTTCGGCTCACTGCCCCAGTCCGGCGTGACGCCGGCCCGTCCGGTCATCGGCCTCGTTCCGACGAGCGACGACAAGGGCTACTGGCTGATCGGCGCCGACGGCGGGATTTTCGCTTACGGCGACGCGTCGTTCGAGGGCTCGCTGCCCCAGGTCGGTGCGGACGTCACCGACGTCGTCGGCGCGGTGCCGACGAAGGCCTAGCCACCGGCCCGACGTATCACCGCCGACCGCGACCGCTCATCCCATCGGTGGGCGCCTCGCGGCGGAGCCCATGGAGCGGTCGTATCTGACCGGAGCGTTGGCTTCGGCTGTTCCGGCCCCGGGGACCACCGGGGCCTTCGGCGAAACCCCCGGCGACACCGTTCCGGGGGTTTCGCCGCGCCCGTGGCCCAAAACCCCGTTGCTCGAGGCCCTCAGCCCGGCAGGTCGACCAGCAGCTTGATCGCCTCGCCGCGGCGCAGCGCGGCCAGCCCCTCGACGACCCGGTCGAGCGGGACGTGGTCGACCCACGGCGCGGTCGGCACCGGCGTCGCGGCCAGGTGGCCGATGACGTCGTCGAACACGCCCTGCCGATAGCCGAGCGATCCGACGAGGTGGAGCTGGGTCCGCAGCAGGCTGATCGGGTTCCACGACACGTCGTCCTCGTACACCGCCATCACGACCATCCGGCCCCTCGGCGCGACCGTGCGCAGCGCGACGTCGAACGCCGCCGGCGAGCCGGCCGCGTCGAAGGCAACCGCCGCGCCGCGGCCGCCGGTCCGTCGGCGGAGCACGTCCGGCACGTCGTCGACGGCCGGGTCGAGCACGTCGTCCGCCCCGAGCGACGAGACCGCCCGGCGGCGGGCCGCCGACGGCTCGACCATGACCACCCGCTCGACCCCGGCCCAGCCGAGACAGAGGAACGTCCCGATGCCGATCGGGCCGGCGCCGAACACGACCGCGACGTCGTCCGGCCGGATCTCGGACAACGCAACGCCGTTGTACGCCACGGCCAGCGGTTCGACCAGCGCGCCGTGGACCAGCGACAGGTCGTCCGGCAGCCGGTGCACCGACTCTCCGGGCACAACCGTCCGCTCCGACAGCCCACCGCCGGGCGCCGCGCAGCCGTGGGCGGTCATCACCGGGCACAGGCACTGGTAACCGTCGACGCACGCCGCACAGCGACCGCAGCTGTAGATCGGCTCGACGCAGACCCGGTCGCCGACCACTACCCCGGTCACGCCGTCACCGACCTCGGCGACCGTGCCCGCGAACTCGTGCCCCATGACCTGTGGCAACACCGCACCGGTGAGCGGGTGCGGGACGTTAGTGCAGACCGTCGGCCCCGCGAAGTACTCGTGCAGGTCCGTGCCGCACAGGCCGTTGTGGGCCACCGTCACCGCCACCTGTCCCTGGCCGACCTCGGGGACCGCGACGTCTTCCACTCGCAGGTCCAGTCGCCCGTACAGCCGAGCTGCCCGCATCGTCGCCGCCACCCGACAATCCTATCAAGCGACCCATTTATCTGGCCGACGGCGGCCCCTTTGGCGGGCGCCGATCAACGCCGAACCACCACGACCTCGGTACGCTCGTCACTCGCCCAGACTGCGCACCGAACGAGATCGACTGCCGAACCAGCAACCATGCCCGCTCCCCCGACCACCACCCACCGCCCCCGCGAGCTGTACCTGTACGACTTGCGATGGAGTGTCCGGACGATCGGCCGGAACTGGTGGTTCCTCCTCGCCGTCTTGGCCATTGACGTCGGCATCCTTGCCGCGGCCCGACTGCTCCCGGTCCTGGCGATCCTCTTCTGGCTGTGCTTCGTCGGACTGGTCGGCACCGAGCGGCTGTTCTTCCTACGGGCCTATCTCGGCGATCGGCTCGGGCCAGGCGACGCGTTGGCGGCCAGTGCCCGGTTCCTCGGACGTTTCCTGCTGCTCGGGCTTTGGGTCGCGCTGTTCTTCGTCCTGCCGGCGTTCGTGATCGGCGTCGTCGCCGGGATCACCGCGCACACTGGCGCCTCCCACCATGTCCGAATCTCCCGATGGTGGGTTCGCGGCCTGGTGCTCGGGTTTGCCGTCGTGAGCGATGTGCTCCTGACCTTCGTCGTCCCCGCCCTCGCCCTGTCGACGGCGAAGCCGATGGAAGCCGTAAGGCTCGGCCTGCGGATGCTCCGAACGTCGTGGCCGACAGCCCGGTGGTACGCGCTGACGCCCGGCCTGACGATCACGGCCATCGCCCTCCTGCTCCCCGCGTCAGTGCTCGGGTACTGGGGCGCCGCCGCGGTCGGCCTCGTCGGCACGGCCCTCGGCCTCTCGTTCAAGGGCGCGGTCGTCCCCTTCTACCTCCAGCGCACGCCGGGCGTGACGTACTGGGGCTCCCTGGGGTAAACGATTTAACGATATGAAATCTGGCACTTCATCTTCATAGAAGATTCAGTCTTTGATTTGATAAACCTTGACAGCCGATGTCATACATGGTCGCATGGTGGTTAAGGGAACAGTTATACAAGGATTCTAGGGTTTCTTTCTGATCAAGTACCGTCGGTATCCCTGGTAAAATGAGCAGTATTCTTATCAATAGTCACAGTTTCTGGCGTCGAAGTGAAGATAAACGATGGCGCCTGCAGCAAGAGGTCAACACTCACCACTGACGCTGGTGAGAACAATCGCCTCTACGTCGCACTCACCGTGACCGGCTCGTAGTCACGGGCCGAGATCGTCACTGCCCGGACGTCGACGCGGCGTCCGAGCATCTCGGTACGGGTGTCGGCGGTGAGGCCCGTGACAGAGGGGAGGCCGGCCGTTCCCTCCCCTCTGTCACCGCACGTCGTTCATCTGCCACGGTCGTAGCTGCCCGTAGCGTCATCTGCTACACTAATGCCGTGGCCAGGGTGATCGCGCAACGGGAGCTCCGCAACGACAACGCCAAGGTGATCGAGGCCGTCGTCGCCGGCGAGAGCTTCGTCGTGACCCGAAACGGTGTGCCCGTCGCCGAGCTGCGTCCGATGAGACCGACGCGCCGGACCTTCGTTCCCAACGCCGAGCTCGTGGCTTTGGCCGCCGCCGGACCCCGGATCGACTCGGAACGCTTCCGGGCCGATCTCGACCGGATTGTGGACCAAGGCCTGTAAGTGCCAGCTGGTCTCCTCGATACGTCGGTGGTCATCGACTGGGACGACCCGATGGTGGCGACTGCCCTTCCCGAAGAGGCCGCCATCTGCTCGATCACGCTCGCCGAACTGGCCGCCGGGCCACACCTCGCCACCTCCGTCCCCGAGGGCGCGCGCCGGCAGGCCCGTCTCCAGCAAGTCGAGGCGACCTTCGAACCACTCCCCTTCGATGCCATGGCGGCACGCAGCTACGGATTGGTGGTGGCCGCGGTCGCCGAGGTCGGCCGGTCACACCGACGGCGTGTCGCCGATTTGCTCATCGCCGCCACCGCGCACGCCAACGGCCTCGCGCTCTACACCCGGAATCCCGACGACTTCGCCGGCCTCGGCGACCTCGTGCCCGTCGTCGGCATCTGACCGACAGGCGAGTCCGCCCCGCGGACCGCCGGTTCGCGACGCCTCTCGTCAGCCGCCGACGAGCAGGTAGATGCTGTTCCCCATCAGCCAGAAGCCGAGCAGGAGCGAGATGACCACGACCGCTTGATCCCGGTGGCTGCTGATCCACTGGCGAAGGGACGCCAGGCGGCGACGGGCCGCCTCCGGCGAGAAGGCGGCGTGGAGCTCGAGCACCAGGAGGGTCGAGGAGGCGAGGAGACAGAAGCCCACGAGCGCCGCGACCTCGCCGGCATTGGCGACCTGGGCGTCGAGCACGGTGGCGGCACCGGCAAAGACCAGCGGCCATGGTTGGAGGAACGCCCCGAGCCCCACCGCGAACGGGAGCGAGATGGTGTCCAGGCGCCCCATCCACTTCGGCTCGGTCATCGGACGACCGATCTTCTTCCGGTGGTGCGCGCCCCAGCCGACCAAGAGCACGCCGATGGCCAGCTTGATGGCCAGTCCGGCGGTCGACGGCGCGCTGTTCGTCTGCACCGGCTGCCCGCCGGTGAGCGCGACGGCGATGGCGATGACCACGATCAGGGACAGCAGCCAGCCGGCGAGGAACGCCAGGCCCTTTCGAAGCCCGCGGTCGGCGCTCAGGACGAGGATGAAGGCCAGAAGCGGCAGTGGCTGGAGCGTGATCGCCAGCGCGGTGAGCACCAGGTCGAGGATCATCCGGTTCCCCCCTCTGGCCGGCCGAGGTCGGGTGACCCGCCGGCACCGGCGTGACCAGATCATGGGCGATCCGACCACCATCGACAAGGACCCTGTCGGCAGCGGTACCGTAACCGAGGCGTGCGGCCCGGGGGGGCAATCGTCGATTGGGGGGACGCAGTGCATCGCCGAATGGGTTGGGGCATCGGACTGGGCATCGGGTTGGGCGTCCTCACCGTCGGCCTGTTCCTGACCGGAAGGTCGGGGGCCTCGACGGCCGTTCGTCCTTGGCTGAACCCGCAGCAGCCGGCCACCCGACGGGCCGACGAGCTGCTCGCGACGCTGACGCGGCCGCAGAAGGAGCGGTTGGCGGTCGGCGAGGGGCTCCCGGCGCTCGGCGTCCCGGGCGTCGCGGCGACCGACGGACCGAACGGTGTGCGCAACGTCGGTCTGAACGGCCGCCCGATCGGCGGCACGGTCACCGCGTTCCCCTCGGCGGAGAACGTCGCCGCGTCCTGGGACCGCTCCTTGGCCGGTCGCTTCGGTACGGCCGTCGGCGCGGAGGCTGCGGCCCGTGGGGCGAACGTGCTCCTGGGCCCGACGGTGAACGTCGTGCGTTCACCGCGGTGGGGCCGAGAGGCCGAGACGCTCGGCGAGGACCCGTACCTGGCCGGCCAGGTCGTCGCCCCGGAGGTACAGGGCATCCAGTCGAACCACGTCGTCGCCGAGGTGAAGCACTATCTCGGCTACGACCAGGAGACCGACCGGTTCGGGGAGCCTCCGGGTTCGGCGGCGGTGAACGACGTCGTCTCGACACGGGCCCTGCACGAGATCTACATGCCGCCGTTCAAGGCCGCGGTCGTCGCCGGTGGCGCGCTGGGCATCATGTGCTCGTACAACCAGATCAACGGGCAGTACGCGTGCCAGGACTCGTCGACGCTCGGTGCGCTCCGGCGCTGGGGCTTCGCCGGCATCGTCGGCCCGGACGCGGTCTACTCGATCCGTGACCCGGTCGCCGCGTTCAACGCGGGGACCGACCTTTCGTTCTCTTCCGTCGCCTCGCTCTCCGCCGCGTTGGCGACCGGACAGATCACCGAACAGTCCGTCGACGGTGCGGCGCGGGCCTGGCTGACTGCGGTGTTCGGCACCGGTTTGTTCGATCATGCGAACCACGGGTCGTCGAAGGAGAATGCGTCGACGGCGGCCCACCAGGCCCTCGCGGCGACGATCTCGGAGTCGGGAAGCGTGCTGCTCGAGAACGCGCACGGCGTGCTGCCGCTGAACCACGCAGACACGTCGATCGCGGTCATCGGCCACGCGGCCGTCCCGAAGGGCAACCAGGTCGGCGAGGGCGGCTCGCCGTTCGTCCGACCAAAGACCGGCTCGGTCGTGACGCCGTTGGCCGCCATCAAGGCCAGCGCGGGACCCGGCGCCACCGTCCACTTCGCGCCGGGCACGGCCGGCGACGCACCGTTGCCCGTCGTGCCGTCCGACGTCCTGACGCCGTCGTCGGGGGCCGGGTCGGGGTTGACGGGCACCTACTTCGCCAACGGGAACGGAGAGGGTACGGCGACGGCGACGGCGGTCTCCCCGACCATCGACTTCGGCTCGGCGCCGGCCGCCGCCCCCTCGGGCCCGTGGTCCGCAGTGTGGACCGGAACGATCACGCCGCCGACGTCCGGCTTGTACACGTTCTCGATCGCCCCGACCGGCGGGACCGCGACGCTCGTCGTGAACGGCGACCAGCTCGTCACCGCGGGGGCGAGCGAAGGACCGTTGGCGCAGTTCGGCGCCAGCCCGATCAGCTTTGACGGCCAGATCACGCTCAGTGCCGGCGTGCCCGTCGCCATCCGCATTGAGTACTCGAGCGCGGCCGGCCTCACGCCCGGGCTCCACCTCGGCTGGCTCCCGCCGGGCACATCGACAATCCCGGCGGCCGTCGCCGCCGCCCGTCATTCGCACGTCGCGCTCGTCTTCGTCAACAGCCTGACGACCGAAGGCACCGACCGGACGACGCTCGCCCTTCCCGGCAACCAGGATCAGCTGGTCGAGGCGGTGGCGGCCGCCAACCCGCGAACGGTCGTCGTCGTGAACAGCGGCGGTCCCGTCCTGATGCCGTGGCTATCGAGCGTCGCCGGCGTGATCGAGGCGTGGTACCCGGGCCAAGCGGACGGGACGGCGATCGCCGCGCTGCTCTTCGGCAACGTCGACCCGTCGGGCCGGTTGCCCGTGACGTTCCCGGCGTCGGACAGCCAGGGGCCGGCCACCCAGCCCGCCGAGTTCCCGGGCGTTGACGGGAACGCCGACTACGACGAGGGGATCGACGTCGGGTACCGGTACTACGAGGCGCACGACCAGCAGCCGCTGTTCCCGTTCGGCTTCGGCCTCTCGTACACGTCCTTCCGGCTCGGCCACCTCGACGTGCGCCGCGACGGTGCCAGCGACGGCTACACGGTCTCGACCCAGGTGACGAACACCGGCCGCCGAGAAGGCGCCGAGGTCGTCCAGCTTTACGTCAAGGACCCGTCGGCGACGACAGAGCCGGTGCAGCTAAAGGGTTTTGCCAAGGTCTCATTGGCGCCGGGGCAGACGAAGACGGTCACCGTCCGGCTCGACCGTTCGAGCTTCGCCATCTGGGACACCGCGGCCGGTCGCTGGTCGGTTCTGCCCGGCGCCTACTCGATCCGGGTCGGGACGTCGTCCGAGACGCTCCCTTTGCGCGGCTCGGTCACGTTGAAGGGCGTGCAGTTCTCCGACGACACGTAGGCGAGCGACATGGCCAAGGGCCGCGGCCCGAACTGACGGCCCGAGCTCAGGCGGCGGTGAGCTGGGCGACGATGGCACGTACCCGCACACCTGCACCAGGCCCAGATATGGCGGTAGGGCCGGCCGACTGTTCAGGCCAAGACCGTACAATCGTCAAGTGTGCAGCGCCCGGCCCTTGACCCCGTGATCGGCGGGGCCGACCGCGGCCGATGAGCGCACCGACCATCACCCCCGCCAACTCCAGACCGGTCATGAACCAGCGAATCGCCGTGAGTGTGGTGTACGTCGGCGCGCTCTTCATGAGCATCATGGACGTCACGATCGTCAACGTGGCGCTGCCGACGATCGGGCGCGAGTTCCACGCTCCGACGACGTCGGTGGATGTGGTCGTGATCGCCTATCTGGTCTCGCTGGCGGTCTTCATCCCGGCATCAGGGTGGATCGGTGATCGCTTCGGGGGCAAGCGGACCTTGTTGACGGCGATCGCCCTCTTCACCTTGGGATCGGCCCTCTGCGGCATTGCCGGCAGCCTGACCCAGTTGGTCGTCTTCCGGGTCCTCCAGGGGGTCGGTGGCGGGATGCTGACGCCGGTCGGCATGGCCATGCTCTACCGGACGTTCCCGCCGGCGGAACGCGTCCGCCTGGCCAGCATCCTGATGATCCCGACCGCGCTGGCCCCGGCGGCCGGCCCGGTGCTGGGTGGGCTGTTGGTCACCAACCTTTCCTGGCGATGGGTGTTCTACGTGAACGTCCCCATCGGCGCGGCAGCGTTCATCTTCGGGTTGCTCTTCGTCGTCGAGCAGCGCGAGGCCCGGCCGGGACGGTTCGACCTGCCCGGGTTCTTCCTCGCCGGCATCGGTCTGGGGGCCCTGATGTACGGCATCTCGGAGGGCCCGGACAAGGGCTGGGGGTCGCCGCTCGTGGTCGGCCTGATCCTGGTCGGGATCGTGCTGCTGTCCACCATGGTGGTGGTGGAGCTACGCAGCCGAGAACCGATGGTCGACCTGCGGCTGCTCGGCGACCGCATGTTCCGGGCGTCGAACATGTTGATCGAGATGACGATGATCGCCTTCTTCGGCATCCTCTTCGTCGTACCGCTCTTCTACCAGGACGGCCGCGGGCTCTCGGCGCTGGCCTCGGGCCTCAGCACCTTTCCGGAGGCCATCGGCGTGCTGATCGGCGCCCAGGTGGTGAGCCGCCTGTTGTATCCCCGGATCGGGCCCCGTCGCCTGATCGCCGCCGGCCTGGTCGGCATCGCCGTCGGCACCGGGTTGATGGCCTTGGTCGGTTCGAACACCAGTCTGTGGTGGATGCGGGTGCTGATGTTCGGCCTGGGCTACTCGATTGCTCACGTCATGATCAGCATGCAGGCCGCCGCCTTCGCGACCATCTCTCCGACCTCGACGGGCCGGGCCTCGACCCTGTTCAATGCCAACCGCCAGCTCGGCGGAGCGATCGGGGTGGCGCTCCTGAGCACCGTGATCAGCGCGGTCGGGCCCGTCCGCCAGGTGGCCGGGAAGACCGTCGCCGACTTGACGGCGTACCACGCCGCCTTCTTGACGGCCGCGGTCATCGCCCTCGTCGGAGCCGGAATGGCGCTGCTCGTCGTCAAGGACGCTGACGCTGCCGCCACCCGGATCCGACGCCCGGTGCGTTCCGAGCGCCGCGAGAAGGTCGCCGCTCGCGATTGAGCGGCCCGGGTCGCCGGGACGTCCGGCGGTCGCGCTGTTTCCGGGCTGTTAACTCCTTGGCCAATGGGTTCCCCAACGCGGCGTCGTGGGTACATTCGCTACAGACATACAGCAATGCGACGTCGAGCCCCGGCCGGATCCCCCTCCTACGCCGGGGCTCCGTCGCGTCCACGCTGTGGTGACGCTCGCGGTGCGAAAGAAACCGGCGCTGGCGCGGCAGAGCAGGAACCGGCTCCGTTGGGGCCGATCAGCCCGCCGAGCGCGTGTCGGGGAGATGGTCGGCCACCTGCCGGGCAACGTCGCCGGCCTTGGCCTGAGCGTGCCCAGCGAGAACCTTGGCCTCGGCCACGCCGTCGATGGCCCGGGCCTTGGTGTCGGCGGCCTTGTTCTTGGCCTCGGCTGCCGCGGTCCCGGCAAGGGCCCTGGCGTGGGCCGCCTTGTCGGCGGCCAGGATCCTGGCCTGGGCAGCTCGGCTGCCGGCCTTCGTCTCGCCGGCCCGAGCCCCGGCGATAAGGGTCGTCCCCGCGAGACGCGCTCGTCGCTTGGCCCGCCAGCTGAGGGACGGCGCTCCCTCGGTGTCGATGGCCGCCAAGACGAGGCCCCCCAGGAGGCCGAGGTTCTTGAGGAAGTGGGTCAGTTGTTGCTGCTTGGCCGCGTCGTCCTCCTCCTCCCAGAACCGGTGGCCGGCGTAGGTGGTGGGGATGATCGACCCGATCAAGGCGAGAGCGGCCAGCCGCCGGAACTTCCCGATCGCCAGCAGGCTGCCCCCCACCACCTGCACGGCGCCGTTGATCTTGATCAAGGTCTCCGTGTCCTGTGGCAGAAAGGACACTCGCTCGGCGATCGGCAGAGCCACCGGCTCGGCCTTTTTCACCTTCGTCTCCGGATGCCTGAGGGCGTCCAGGCCGCCGACGACGAACATGGCCGCCAGCATCGGTCGGGCCGTACGGTTGAGGAGGCTCATACGTCTCCCCATACCCGGCCGACGTCGCAACATGCATGTCCGGTGCGCTCCGTCGTGGACGACCGTCGAGGCGGCCGCGTCGGCGCGCCTAGGCGTCCGGCCGTTCAGCCCGTTGCCGGTCGATCCATTCGTCGACCACGGCCCACTCCGTGGTCAACCACGCCAGTCGCTCATCGGCCGAGCGCGGGGTGGGCGCGGCCGCCAGAATTCGCACGGTCATCGGCGTCGTCAGGGGCACCATCTTCCAGCCCTGCCCGACCCGGACGATCTGGTCGAGCCCGGTGTGGGCCATGAGCACCACCTCGAGGTCCGGGGCGTTGGCCAGGCAGGCCAGGACGCCGGCCGGACGAGGAGGAAGGACGTTGGTCATGAGCTCAGCGGCTCGAGCCGCCGATTCCTTGTGCACCGCTCGGAGATGCCGGATCGCTCGCCGACGGCGAGTCGGGGTCCAGTTGCCCCCCTCGGGAAACAGGAGCAGCACCTCGTCGGGGCCGAGAGCGCGGGCCATCTCGCGCAACCGGTCGGCGAGCTCGGCCTCTCCCCGGCCGACGACGGCCGGGAGAAAGCAGCATGTCAATCGGTTCAGCAGTAGATCGATGGCCGGGTCGAGCTGCAAGACGTCCTTCAAGACGATCCGGACCGACCGGTGGTACCGGGTCAGCAGCAGGTGCACCAGGGCGAAGGAGTCTCCCGGGCCGCCGTGACGAGCCAGGGCCAGGACCGGGTCGTGGTCGAGAAGCGGGCCGGGCGTCGACGAGCCGTCGACGACGACCCGGAAGCCGAGCCACCGTTCCGCCGCGCCGAGGACACCGCCCAAGCCTCGGGCCAGGAGCTGTTCGTGCACCCGGATCCACCAGGCCGCCGCGTCCTGACGACCGACCAGCCGCTGGCCCGTCGAGCGCACCCAGGTGCCGGCGCAGCGCGTCACCACCACGATCTCCATCGAGCAGTAGGCCAGCCCGAAAGCGGCCACCCGCAGGAGGCGGCGGTGGCGGTCCAGCGGGGCGGTCACGAGCCCCAGCACCACGGCGATGATCAGGACGGCGGCGAGCACCAGCACGACGACCAGGTCGACCGGGAGGAGGGCACGCCGAAGCCAACGCGGCGGTGGGCGCACGTCGGTCGGTTCAG
Organism: uncultured Actinomycetota bacterium; assembly: GCA_963745595.1. Taxonomy (GTDB): domain Bacteria; phylum Actinomycetota; class Acidimicrobiia; order Acidimicrobiales; family RAAP-2; genus DASZUK01. The sequence continues at coordinate 12,255 of CAVUYB010000014.1, forward strand.
CTCAGGACGCGGTCGAGGTAGGTCGACCCCGCCCGGTAGGCGGCGTCGATCCGTCCGGCGATGCCCGAGGTGCTCCGGTAGCGGACCTTGAGCGGCGGGGCGGTCGAGCCGGTCGGGAGAATGTGCAGCTCGATCCCTTCCGGCAGGTTCGCCAACTCCTCTTCGAAGTGGTGTCGTCGAGCGATCTCGAAGGACACCAACGCCACCTCCCAAGGCCGACGGGGTGGCTGCAGCGGACGTTCGAGGCGCCCGACGTGCAGGACGAAGATCCGTCGAGCCCCGAGCTCGACCGCCCGACCCACCGGGACCGAGCGGACCAGGCCGCCATCGACGAAGTGCTCCCCTCCGATCTCGACCGGCGGAAGCAGCCCGGGAACGGCGCAGGAGGCCAAGACCGCGTCGACGACCGGCCCGGACGAAAACCACCGCGGCGCAGCCCGCTCGATGCACGCCGCGATGCACTCGAAGTGGACCGGAAGGTCCCCGAACTGCACGGAAGGGCCGAGGGCATCGTCGAGCAGGGTCCGAAGTCCCTGGTTGGAATGGAGGTACGTCCCGTGGCGAGCGAGGGTCGTCAGTTGGCTGGCCACCGATCCACCGAAGACGCCTCGGCCGGAGATCCCGTTCCAGGCCGCCGTCAGGCGCTCCACGTTGGCGGCCGTCGGATCGGCGGCGACGAGTGCCCCGTTCAATGCCCCGACGCTCGAACCAACGACGACGTCGGGGACGACGTGACGCTCGAGCAGCGCCCGGAGCATCCCGACCTCCGCCGCACCGAGGAGCCCGCCACCGCCGAGAACGAACGCGGTCGGCGCAGTCGGCGGCATCAGACGAGGATGACACGTCACGTACCGCCTGTCCGGCCCGGACCACCCGGCGCGTCGTCCGGTCGACGCTCGCACCGGCCTGACGGCCGGGCCCGCGAGGCGGTCAGCCCTTCTGCTCCTCCTGGCGGTCCCACTCGGCGTTGCGCTCCGCCACCCGTTCCCGCCAGTTCTCGGCGTCTTCACGAGTGGCGTACGGGCCCATCCGGTCCCGCTGATGGCACTCGTCGTGAGTCTCGACCTTCTTGTGCTTGAAGCAGTAGTACCACTGCCCGGTCGGATCACCGAGCGACGCCGAAGGGTCGCTCATGGCGTCACAGACTCCCTTTTGACCGTTCTGTCCAGGATCCCCAGGGTGGCCCGGAGTGCGGAGTCGGGCACGATGGGGAACCGCTCCTTCAGATCGCCGGTCACCTCGGACCAGTCGTAGTAGGACGTGACGTTGGTGACGCCGTCCTCGCCGGCCTCCAGCCGATACCCGTAGAAGTGCGGAACTGGGACGTCGGGCCCGAGGTTCCAGGCGATCTCCCGGTCGCGTTCGAAGACGGTGATGTGGACCGTGACGTCGTACTTGCCGAGCGGAATGTCGTTGAGCGACTCGCGGTCCATGTGGATGACGAACGTGTCCCCCACCTTCTCGGCTGCCTCGCCGGTGAAGTCCTGCAGCATCCCGGAGCCGTCGATGGCCACGTGGCCCGCCGGGCTGCGCAGGATGTCGAAGATGGCGGACGGCGGTGCGGCGATAGGCCGGGTCACTTCGATGCGATCGGTCAGGACAACGGTGTTGGGCATGTAGGTCTCCTCGCGGACGTGGGCTCGCCGACCACCATCGAGGTGGTCGATCGGACGAGCATCGCACGCCGTCCGGGCGTCCCGCCGGCGGAGGCAGCGGACCGAATACACATCGACCCCACCGACTTCAGGTACGCACGCCTGAAGAAGGAAAATGGACCCTGGGTCCCACACCTAGACCCACCTATCGGCTCGCTACATCACATGGCGCCCCCCGGAGTGGTCTTGAGGTGTCATTATACGAACACTCCCAGATCGACAAAAGACCAGGTCACAGACATTCTCGAGGGCCGACCAATCGGTCTGGCCGCGGCAAACGCCGTCCTTCGAATGGGCGACGGCGATCGGTAGGTCCTCGCGTCCCATCGCCGAGTCACCAGTGCCCCACTCAGTGGGCCGGGTCGGCCGTTCGCCCAGTCTGGAAGATCGGCCACCCGATCTCGGTGCGCCATTCCGACTCGTCGCTCGTCTCGTGGGCTCCGACGAGGTAGTACTCGCGGATCGGTCCATCGATGGCCAGCGCGTGCTGGGTGACGTAGGTGGCGAGCGTCCCGTAGGCGCGGTCGATATCGGTGTGAGGTCCGATGTGCACGACCGTGGCCAGTTCGACGGCCGGAACGACCAGCGAGGTCACGCGCCCCATTGGCCGTACCGTGCCCTGGTGGGGGACGAAGATCGTTGCCAGGCCACGCTCGTGGGAGAAAAGGTCGTTGGAGTAGATGCCGCCCCCAGGCCCTGCGATCGGGAGGCTCTGGGCGGCCAGGGTGGCGTAGAGCTCCCCAAGCGCCCCCTGGAACCAGGACAGGGCGTCCTCGACGTCGATGACCTCGGAGACGGCGACAGCCGCGGTCGCCGCGGTGCTGCGGTGTTCGACTTTGGCCGGGACGGACCCTGAAGGCGGCTGGAGGAGGTCCCGCAGCGAAGCTGCGGCTTCTTGGGTCTTGGCGAGACTGTCTTCGAGCCGGTCCAGATGAGCGGCGATCAGTTCGTTGCGAACGTCGAGATCGGGTGCGGCGATCACGGCCTGGATCTCCTCCAGCGGCATCTCCAGGGCCCGAAAGCGCCGGATGACCTGGGCCGTGGGGATCTGCTCGGTCATGTAGCGGCGATGACCGGTGTCGGGGTCGACGTCGGCCGGCTCCAACAGGCCGATGCGGTGGTAATGACGGAGCATCTTCACGCTGAGGTGGGTGGCACGGGAGAAGTCACCGATGCCGAGCGACGGGCGCATGACCCCCAGTATGAAACCTCCCCCTAGGGGAGATACAAGCGCCAAGAAGGCTCTTGACCCTCCCACGAGGGCACGGGTGAACCTGTACCCAGCCGGCCGAACGGCTGAGCGAGACAGAGGAGCCGAACAACATGACCAACCAACTGACCAGCGTCGTGGCCGACTTCATCGCCGCGGTGAACGCCTTCGACACCGACGCCATCGTGGCGACCTTCGCCGCCGACGCCTACGTGAACGACAACCGCCGCGAGATCAACGGTGTCGACGCTATTCGCCGGTTCATCGCCAAGGAGTTCGTAGGTGACCGCGTGACCATGGAGGTACGCGAGATCATCGCCCACTACGGGGACATCATCGTGCGCGCCAAGTTCGACGGCACCTACGACAAGACCAACCTGCCCGACGAGCTGATCATGTCCAGCTACTTCAGCGTCCGGGACAACAAGATTGTCAGCCTCGCCGTCATCTTCAACCAGCCCTCCGGCTACTGAGGACACCCCTCCGTACTGCCGGCGCGAACTTCCACCTCCTTGGAGATAGCGAGCCCCTTCGCGAACGCACTCCAGATCTGTTCTTCGGCGGCCGGCGGGCGATGGTCGCGTCGGAAAAACCCAGAAAGCTACGAGAGTGCTACGACTGCGCTACACTCTGTGCGTGGCCACTCTCATCGCCCAACGAGAACTCAGGAACAACAACGCCCACATCCTCAACCGGGTAGAGGCTGGAGAGAGCTTCGTCGTGACCCGCAACGGCGTCGCCGTTGCTGACGTCGTCCCGCACGCCGAGCGGAAAGGACCACCGATGTTCCCCAAGACCAAGGACCTCGCGGCGCGGCGGCCAGCGAAGGGGACCGCCGTGGACCGCGAAGCGTGGCTCCGAGACCTGCGCGACGCCGACGGGGTGGTAGACGACGACCCGCTCGACAGCCGTGCCTGAATACGCTCTCGCCCTGCTCGACACTTCTTGCGTCATCGACTTCCCGGACCAGATGGACGAATTGGCCGAGGCCGCCGCCGTCAGCACGCTGACGATCGCCGAGTTGGCGTACGGTATCCATCACGACGATCCCCTGATCGCTGCCGCCCGCGAAGCGCGCTATCGCGATGTGCTCAACGAGTTCGACCCTGTTCCCTACTCCGCTCGCGCCGCGCATCTCTACGGAGCAATCGCTGCTTCGGTCCGGAAGTCGGGAAGGAATCCTCGACCCCGACGCATCGACTTGATGCTCGCCTCAGTCGCAGCCGAACTCGATGCTGTCCTGCTGACCAGGAACCCGGCAGACTTCGCCGGTACCGGAGACATCGCCCGCGTGATCGCGATCTAGAAGGGCGCTCAGCGCAGAACCTGGAAAGACGCTGTCACCCATCCGGTCGAAGTTCGGACTTCAGTGGGCCTTGGTTCCCACAATACGAACCGGCAGTCCACCGTTGCGGGCCCACCTCTCCGCCTCGGATGACCCGAGCGGCTCTGTGGCCGCGATTAGTTGGGCTCGGCGTGGAGGATGAGGCCGACCGGGCTGAGTTCGACGAACGGTGACTCCGACAGGGCTTCGACAATGGCCGTCAGGTTGCCGTCGAACAGGGCGAGCAGTTCACGGTTGGTGATGTTGCCGGTCGTCACCACCAGCAGGTGACGGGGCGAGCGGCTCAAGAGGTGGCCGTCGCGGAAGTCCCGGTCCTTGGTGACGACGACCCGACCTTCGAGGTCGGCCTCCCGGGCGAGAGCCTGATCGGTGGTGCGATTCCCTTCCGGAAGCTCCGAGGTATGGACGGCATCCTGTCCCGCCGTCCGAAGGAGTTGGGCAATCTTCGCGGGGAGTTGGGCGTCGACAGGAACTTCATGCGGCGCCGAGCGGCACCACCGGGCGCTGTCCGGCCGCCGACGCACCGAACTCGAGCACGGCCAAGAGATCATCACGCTCGAGGTCAGGGTGGTCTCCGAGGACGTCGTCGATCGTCATGCCTGAAGCCAGGAGCTCCAGCAGGCTTTCGACCGTGTAGCGGAGTCCGCGCACCGTCGGCTGGCCGTGGCAGATGGCCGGGTCCGAAGTGATCCGATCCAGGCGAAACATGCTTACCAGCGTAATCCCCGCCGCGTAAGAGCCTTCCGATCACCGCGTTGGGGTGACGCGCTGCACCTCGGTGCCCGGTTCGCGCAGCGAGGATATCGACGCGCATGAGGGCAGGCCATGGCCTCGCGTGGGCGCTGAATGTTCCACATCGGCGCCCTCTTGTGTGCTGTGGGTACGTTGTTCCTGGTTGGAAAGAGCCGGTCGAACTGCACACGCCCTGCACGCCCGGGTGCACCCCTACGTGTTGCCTACTCAATGCCGGCCGCAGGCGTTCAAGGTCTCTGACGACCTTCGGGTTCACGACCCGAAGGTGGCGCCGCAGTGAGTAGGCAACACGGTCTCGATGAGACTCCCGCGGATCACCACGCCGCCGGGGCGCGCTGGCACCCGCGCAACGGGTGTCCGCAACATGGTCGAGAATCCTCAAGGTCGATGTCGAAGGACCGCATGCTCGTTCGACGTACGTACGAGAAAGCAACCCCTGCCGAACCAGAAGGAGTGATCGAGATGCCGCGTTTCATGGGATTCGTGCGGATGGAAGAGGGCGTCGGGACGCCGCCGCAGGCGCTGTTCGACGCGATGGACGAGTACGTCAGCGAACGCGCCGCCAAGGGCGTCTTCCTCGACGGGGGTGGTCTGTACGGGACTGAAGACGCCGTGAACTACGTCGTCCGCCAGGGCGAAGTTACCCGCGTCGACGGGCCGTACGCCGAGGCCAAGGAGGTAGTCGGCGGCTGGGCCATCATGGAGTACCCCAGCCTCGAGGAGGCCGCGGCGGACCAGCAGTCGTTCGCGGAGCTTCACGCGAAGTACTGGCCCGAGATCACGGTGATCTCCACCCTGCGCCAGATCTCGACCGGCCCCGAGGCACCCGACGCGTGACTGATTCTGGATCCGCCGGTCCTTCGCCCTCTGGAGCAAGGATCGGCGGATCCAGGCTGAAACCGGGCTCATTACGCTGGCGTCGTGCCGGCAGAGTCCCGACCTGATGACCCGAACCAGGCCATCTACGCCGCCTGGCGGGCTGAGTCGGCCCGTCTTGTGGGTGCCCTCACCCGGATGACCCGAGATGTGAGCCTCGCCGAGGACTTGGCGCAGGACGCCCTCGTTGCCGCGCTCGAACAGTGGCCCATCACCGGCATCCCCGACAACCCGGTCGCGTGGCTGATGACCACCGCGAAGCGGCGCGCCGTCGATCAGTTCCGGCGTGCCGACAGCCTCCGCCGCAAGGTGGCGGAGCTCGAACATGCCCGAGGGAGGGAGGAGGAGACGATGCCCGACGTCGAGAGCCAGGTCGACTACATCGAGGACGACGTACTCCGGCTCATCTTCCTGTCCTGCCACCCGACTCTGACGCCCGAGTCCCGGGCGGCACTCACGCTGCGACTGGTCGGCGGGCTCGCCACCGCCGAGATCGCCCGGGGATTTCTGGTCACCGAGTCCACGATGGGCCAACGGATCTCACGAGCGAAGAAGACCCTGTCCGAAGCGCACGCCGAGTTCGAGCTTCCCGAGGGGCCGGAGCGGACCAAGCGGCTCGACGACGTCATGGCGGTGATCTACCTGATCTTCAACGAGGGCTACACCGCCACCGCCGGGGAGGAGTGGATGCGCCCCGACCTGGCGAACGAGGCAATCCGGCTGGCGCGCATGTTGGCCGCTCTCGCTCCCGACGAGCTCGAGGTGCTCAGCCTGCAGGCACTGCTGGAGATCCAAGGCTCGCGGGTACCGGCCCGGCTCGATGAGGACGGCGCTCCGGTCCTGCTGGAGGCACAGGACCGGAACCTCTGGGATCAGCTGCTGATCCGGCGCGGCCTGGCCGCCCTGGAGAAGGCGAAGCAGCTGGCTGCCCGCGGGACCCCGGTCGGGAGGTACTTCCTGCAGGCCTCGATCGCGGCGCAGCACGCCCGTGCGGTACGCGCCGAGGACACGGACTGGCGTCGGATCGCGGTGTTGTACGACGTCCTGGCCCGCGCCGCGCCCGGCCCGGTCGTCGAGGTCAACCGCGCGGTCGCGCTTGGGCGGGCGTACGGCCCCGGCGCCGGGCTCGCCGTGCTGGAGGAGGTGGACGCCGACTCACTCGGCGACTCACCGCTGTTTCCGAGCGTGCTCGGGGACCTCCTCGAGCGGGCTGGGCTGCACGCGCAGGCACGCCAGGCGTTCACCGAGGCAGCCTCGCGTACCGCGAACGTGGGCGAACGCACCGTCTTGCAGCGCCGGGCGGACCGGAACCGGTCGCGTGGGTCGGGACCCGGATGAGCCGCTATAGCCGACGAGAGCTTGTGCCGTCCCATGCTGGGCGCCTGCTCGCTGCTCTTGACGCAGATGCGCTTCGAGCACGGCAACCGATTCCACGACACCTCTCCAGCAGTTTCGGAACGCCATCAATAGTCGTCACCAGCCCCGGCGATGCAGCGATCTCTCGTCGTCGTTTTTGACAATCAACCCGGCTAATCAGATTCCGGGTGCCTGACAGCCATAAGTCCGAACCGGGCCCCTCCGCGAACGCCTGAACGAAGGTTGAAGAGCGCCTAAGCATGCCCAGGAACGATGTCGATATCGAAATTGCCGTCGTCCATAGGGAGCACGCGGAGTTTCTCGCCGGTCATCGGGTGAGTGACCGTAACCGTGTCAAGTCGCTTTCGTCTGGCCATACGCGAATTCTTACACGGCCAGATCGCAACAATTTGAGGCGTCACGTCCCGATTCAGCAGAACTCGCCGTCCTTCGTGAGCCCGGAGCTCACTGACGGGTGAGGGAGGCGCCCGCAGCCCGTCACCGGATGAGACATGCTCCCCAAGTCCTTCACCAACGGGCGACTACTTTGGGCACGAGGCAGGAACCGACAGAGGAGAGCCGGATGGGGAATGACAAGTGCAAGGCCGTGGCAGTGACCCGTCGCATCAAGGCCCCCGCCAGTGTGATCTTCAGGCTTCTGGCCGACCCAGACCGCCACCCCGATTTCGATGGCTCAGAGATGCTGCGGACGGGGGCCAGCAATGAGGTCATCGTTGGTGTGGGGGATGTGTTCGTAACGAAGATGTATTTCACGGCAATGGGCGACTACGAAATGCACAACCGCATTGTGGCGTTCGAAGAGGACCGATGCATCGCTTGGGAACCCGGAAATCCCGAACTCGCCAGGAACGGATCGCGCTGGAGGTTCGACCTCGTACCGGACGGACCAGGTGCAACTGTCGTGACCGAATCCTACGACTGCACGGATTCCCCTGAGAGTGTCCGCAAAGCCGTCGACAACGGCCGGGCATGGCTGACGGGCATGACCGAGACCCTGGAGCGACTCGACCGGTTATGCGCTACGCAGTAGCTCCGAGCATTCGCGGACCGAACAAATCGGCGCGCACATTTCGCTTCCGAACCCACCGCATGTGCCAGTCGGAGTCACCCTGATAGTGCAGTGAGGGTGAAAAATCTCGGGATGGCTCTGATCCGTTGGGCCTCTGAACAGGGCCCTTTTAGTGGACCTTGGGTCCCACAATACGAACCGGACCACGACGATCAGCGGCCTGCAGATCACCATCTGAACCGCCGGACGGGGACCGACCAGCGCTGGTCTCAGGCAGCCACCGTGACGGCCAGCAGCTGCGGGGTGCCGAACTCCTCGGGCACAACCTCACCGTCGGCCTCGAGGCCGGCGATGTGTACCTCGATCGCTTGGGCGGCTCTGGCCCGACACTCCTCCAGGGTCCGGCCCTGGGTGAAGCAGCCAGGCAAGGCGGGGACGGTGACGAAGTACCCTCCGGACTCCTCCGGCTCCACCACGATCGTGTAGGTCCGCATCAGCACAATCCTCTCACAGGGACGCTCGGAACTCCTCGGCCGTCAGACCCGCCTGGTTCCAGGATCGATCGCAGCAGGGCGGGTCCGATGATCTCGCCGGCGTGGATCAGCACCGTTACCCGGCCGCCGCGATCGGGGTGCCGGAGCTGAGCATGGGAACCCCTTTGAGCTACGACATCCCAGCCGAGTTTGCCCAGCGCCTTAACCACTTCCCGCCCGGAGATCCGGGGCAACGGCGGCATGACTGAACCGTAGGCGACCGTTGTGACACCAGGCCGTGGGCCACCACCACGCCAGACAGGGCGGCCAACCGCGTCGGCTCCGGCTCGCGCACCGAACCGACGATCGCACGTTCGACCAGTTCAACCAAGTCAGTGGACCTTGGTTCCCACAATAAGAACCGGCCTCCCATCCTTCCCGGCTCGACGTTCGCTCTACCTGATCATGAGGCGACGTAGCGGCGGAGGGCATCGCGGGCCACGGCGCTGACGGTCCGGTGTTCCTCCCGGGCACGCCGGTGGAGTGCTTCGGCCAACTCGGGCTCCACTCGGAGGTCGAGGCGCGGCGACGTCCCCCGGCCGAGAGAGGGACGTCCCGTTCGGACAGCCTTGGCCCTCGTCAGGTCGTAGCCAGCCTCAGCCTCGTCGGCCAGGGCTTCTTCTACCTCGGAGGTGAGGACGGTACCGCCCTTCGTTCGCTTTACACTCGCCATTGCTTGGCCTCCTCGTACTGATGGCGGTACTTCGCCCGCAGCTCCATGACGTGGATGACCCGCAGGTGCTCTTGGTCCCCTGTCTCCAATTCCACGCCGATCACCTCCAGTGCTCTCCCTGACGGGTCATCCCCCAGATAGACGAACCGATCCTCCGGTACCGGGGACCCGGCCGGGGCCGGCTGGAGGAAGACCAGCCCGCAGTGCACCACCACGTACCGTGCGTCGCGCCGGGCGATCCCATGACGCCGAGAAGCGTGAGTCCAGCTGATGCGCACACGGACCAGCCTACCAGTTTTGTCGGACAGAATGGCTTTGGGCTAGGGCTCGGCCAGGTCCGGTTCGCGCACCGGGAGGAGGCCGTACGCGTCGGACCAGGTCAACGAAGCCAGTGGGCGCTGCGGGACTCGAACCCACGACCTCAGCCGTGTGAAGGCGATCTAGCCGCTGACCTGACCAGCAGAAATAGGTTCTGAACTGGGAAACCAGTTCCTGTCATCACCGGTTGTCTTGCGACGTTTTTCGTCCTCTCACGGACACAGACGGACGAGGTTCTGCCCCTCGGGACCTACTCGGGGCGGCACCGGTGGCGATCCCCTGGAGGATCTGCTGCTGGGGCCGGGCACTCCTACTCAGTCGGTTACCCACTCCGGTTGGATCGGTCGACGGACCATTCGACGCCCAGGTCCGCATCGGACTTCGTTTCTCGGCTCCACCTTGGCCCGTCTGAGCCAGCCCGGAAGGTATGGGGGCCGATACCTGAGGCGCCTCCAGTCAGGGCTCCCCCAGAATTCCACACGCTTTTCGGCAGGCTTTGGAGCCAGGAAGCTGGGCCACCCTCGGACGCCGTTTGCGGTTAGCCCTTCCGCCTCTACGGACACGACCACCCAAGAGGAAACGCCTGGTGGCGTCTGGGTCGCAGTCCCCAGGCTGAATCTGACTGCAAGATCCATCGCCGGAAAGAAATCCTTAGACCTCAGCACCCGATAACGAGCCGCTGTTGCTGAGAACCCAACATTTGGTTCGTCGGCCGTCAAGATCGGCCCAGGCTTGCGGCTCACAACTGTCAACTTGACCCAGGACGGCACAACGACGTTGATTACTAGGCGCTTCGCTGCCCCGGTTCCGACGTTGGTAAGACCGAGTTGAACGTCGAGTGCGCCAAAGCGAGGAATCGTCTGTACCCCGTCTGAACTCCACGCCTGGCCGTTCGCACGCCAAGAGAACTGCACTTCGGGCGTACGACGTTGTTTGGTCCACCACGTGAAGACAATGACTGCTGCCCCAACGGCAGCCACGCCAGCGAGGACGATGCCGGCCCAGTCCCAGCCGTCTCGTTCGGTGACGACGTGGATTGGACCGCTGGGCAGTTGTGCGTCTGGACTCAGGACGTGAAGAACGGCCGACTGTAATCCCCGCATCATGGCTTCGAGCACACGGGGACCGTAGCTCGACAAGTTGCCAGTGATTGTGCACTCGACCAAGGCTCTCGCGGGCCCTCTTACGAGCCCAAGGCATCTCGTGGGGAGTGAAGGGTCCCTCGTCGGGCACGACGACAGCGCGGTCCCGGGGGAGCCGCCCGGCGGTGGCGACAAACAGCCTCAATCAGGACAGCTCGCGAGCCAGTAGAGGCGCAACACGTAGTACTCGAACCTCGCCCGATAGTGGCTCGATCAGCCAGACCAGTTGCCGGGCCTGAAGCGGTCGTAGCAGCGCGATCACCACTCTCCTGGGTCGATTCAGGCGCCGGGCAAGATCCGCGGCATCGATCCCGTCGGCATATTCGTTCACGAGAAGGCCGATCATCGCCTGCCGCGCCTCAACGATGTCCGGGTAGAGCGCAGGGAGCACGAACTGCCAGCCGAGGCCGGTGACGGAGTACTGGAGGCGGCGCCCGCCGAGCGCTTCTACGTAGTCGATATATCGGCCAGCCTTCAGAGCGTCTTCACTGAGACGAAGACCGCCTGAGGAGATGCCAGCGGCCTGGGCTCGTTCACCCACGACCGTTTGATCTACGAAGTCGGAGTCCCGGACAATCGCACCTTCCGCCATCAGGCGGAGCACCACGCTGTCGGACGCTTCGAGACCGCCGATCCGAGTCGTCAGGGCGAATGGCGGTGGCGTGCCGATCGGCGGTCGCACATCAATCTCGAAGAGCGCTCGGAGGATCTCCTGGAACTCGTCGTCATAGGCGCTGGTGTCAACTACTGACACCCATTTCTTGGCCTGGAGCGCCACGGGCATCGTGACACCGTCGAGCCGCACTGGGATCAACCTGGTCTGGCTCTCAATGCTACGGACAACTCCGACGTCGAGTTCGGCCATCACCCAGGGCTTGTCGACGCTGTGGTTGGAGATCACCACCAAGAATGCGTCGCAACCACCGATACCGATCTCAAAGATCCGCTGGACCAGGCTCTCACCAGCGGCGATCTCCCATCGATCAAACCATGCGTCGACCCCGGCTTCGCGCAACTTGGTGGCCAGGTCACGTACGAACCGACCCTTGTCTTCGCTGGCGTGCGAGATGAATACCTTTGGAGGAACCACGGGGCTGCCAGAGGGTGCGCCAACAGGTGGCTCAGCGACAGTAATCGACGAGGGACTATCCGTCCGGCCGGTAGCCGGCCTGGACGGACGCATCGTCACGATGTCTTCCCACGGCGAGAGCGTAGACGACCTTTTCTTTCGATCGGGTCGACACGGAATCGGGCGTGGCGCCGGCACCGAGTTGTCCGTCTGACACTTCGGTCGCCCAACGTTTAGGTCAGTGCATCCCAATCAAGATCAGCCGTGACTGCTTCTCCGCCTGTTGACGAGAGCTACGCCCTAGTTTTGACTCGCGGGTCGCCTGGTCAGTAGCTCTCCTACCTACGGCTCGTGCGTGTCCAATTCTCGTCACGGTATCTTCATCGCATTCGACGACGGCAGTCTCTGGAATAACGCCCACGACATCTCTCGCCACAAACAGCTTCGGAATCACGAATCGACCCACCACCGCGAGGCCGAGCCATGAGCCAAGAAGGATTGATCCAGCCGACAAGACCAAGTAACGCTCCCTAAACTCGCAGAGCTTGGCGCGTTGATCTGTGTCGAGCCCCTTCAGTACGCAGGGGGAGTGCTCGCGTTCCAACTTCGCCTGGGACGCGACACTCATTCCATTGAATGCCCAACGGTAAATCAGAAAATTCCGCATATTGAAACGGCTCCCGACCGCCAAGGTCGTGTCAATAACGGATCGCATCTCAATGACTGCTTCGTGATCACCCGGCAATTCCCCATCGAGAATGTCCATTACGAGAGCGTCTCGAAGTCGCCAGATCCGATGCCGATGGAGGCTCATCGTGAACCACTTCGGGATCGTGACCAGGGCCGCCGCAAGGCCGAGGAAGACTGCACCCAGCAAAGACAGAGCCACAAGACTGCCCACGTCATTTCCCACGGAACTTTATTCTACCGGTCCCCCGTGAGGGCGCAAGCCAATCAGGACCCTCACAGTCCGAGCCGACCTTCGTACTCCTGGTTCAGAGCGCGGAGTCGCCTTACCTCCTGCTTCCGACTCCACCCTTTGATCCACTGGATTCCGTTTATAGCAACAGATGCCGATATGGAGACCGAGATAAGGAGATTGGCATTGATAATCGTCTTTTTCCCGGCTAGTGGCTGAATGATGTGGACGATAACTAGTAGAGGCAACGCTGAGGCAGCAAGACATACTGCAACAACTACCCCATAGGCAAATACCTTGGCTACGTCTCCTCGGACATCGAGGCGTCGAAGTTCCACATCGTGCTTGTTCGGTGGCCGTGAACTCATGGCGGCGCAGATCGTAGCGGGTCAATGGGCGGTACACCTGATCTGATCGGATCGCCATCATGAGCATCGTAACCGAGTGGATTTCGACCGCGGTGTCAAGTCCCTAAAGGTGTAATGACTATTTTTAATGGTTGTCGGTTCTATGGGTCAGAACTGCTCTTTAAAAGTCAATGGCCGACTACATCGAGGACGCAGCTGGCTGCACAAGCTTCCCGGTTGCTAGATCGCAGCAGCCGAGGTCGGTCTCCACTACCTCGCGGTTGGTTCGGCTGGCCGCGTCCGAGCACTTTATCGGCCATCCGCAGAGCTACCTCCGGCGTCGGAGCCTTGACCCGTGCCGCCTCCGCCTTCGTGACGCCGGTCGACGAGCGGTAGTCGACGGTGACGAGCCAGTAGGTCACTACGGTCCGCAATTCTGTGTCATCCCAAGTCTTCCGATCGCCGTCGGCTCAATAGCCGGGTTCTAGTAAGACGGCCCCATGCCATCAGGTGACGATCTCGCTGAGGGTTCCATCGTCGCCAACCCCCCGTTGTGGGTCCAACCCGGGGTACATCGTGCGACGGCTCTGATCGCGGGAACCCCGGTTCTCCTATTCTTCCCACAGATCCCGGATGGTCCTCACGCCCGCGAGATCGTCGACTTGCGGGCGCCCCGCTTCAGGCCAGCAACAGCGTCCAGGCCAAGCGAAGGGTGGGGTGTCTATGACGCACCGGCCCATGCCTTGTTCGTGCGCGGCCTCCGCTTCCTTGCCCCGGTCGTACCCGCTGTCCCCCCTCGGCCAGCGATGGCCGCCTCTCAAGTCTTCAACTGGCTCAGGGCATCGTGGCCACCCTGGCTACTCCTGACGCACGATTGGCTCTCTGCGTGGACTGGCCTCACGCGGGGACAGAACTACGACGCGTCCAAGGGAAGGAACTGGGTGGACGCCCCGGTCGAGAGGGGTGGGGCTAAGTCAGGCCCGTCGGTAACGACTTCTATCGAGATCGCCAGTCATCGCGCCCAGCCGGCCGCCAGCCCGGTCCAACTCCGTGCCGCCTTCCGACTCGCCAGCGATGGCACTGCACTCCCCGTCGCGACCGACCTTCTCCTTGCGGCCACGTCGGCTGTCTTCATCGACACACGCCGTTCAGTCATCGACGCCTGCGCTGCAAGTGAATCAGCGATCGTCGATCGCCTCCAAACGGATCTCAGAAGCCGAGGAATCACGGAGAAGACAATGCGGGCCATCATCGGCCAAGCGAACGGCGTGGTGGATCTCGCACGCTTGGCGATGGTCAGCGGGTTCGATGTACCGGTCTCGCTTGGGCAGATTGCCGACCAACTCGCTGGCCCTCGCAATAGGGCCGCTCACGCCGGAGATCGCCTGGACCCGGATACGGCACGAGCAGCCCTTCGTACGGCCCGGGCACTTGTTGGGGCGTTTGCGCCGCTGCCGAGACCTGAGTCGATCCTCCGGCACTCACCCACCGAGCGAGGATGAGCTGCGTCGCCATCTTGTCGTCCTATTGCTTGATAAAGCCCATGTCTTCGAGAATCTTGTTCCCCGCCGTCATCATCAGGTCTTGGTCGCCGAGGTGGGTCTCCCAGCCGTAGGTCGGTGTGGTGATGACGTGCGCGCCGGGATCATGGCGGCTCACGAGTAGGGCGTCTGCCTATGGCGACAGCGGTTCGTCAACCACCCTTACCTCGATGGATTTGCGTTGCCGCATCAGGGCGCTCTTCCGGACCGGTCCGATCTTGATACGCAGCTCGCTCCAATCGCGTGGAGGTGCGCTCTCCTTCAGTCGTCCAGCGTGGGGTCGATGCCATTGGTGCCCGGCCTCATCGGTGAACCAGATGTCAAGGGTGGGTGCCATCTGTGCATCCTCCAAGGGGATGGACCGGAATGGGACGTCCTTCGTACGAATGGAGCCATCCGGAGGAATCGGTCCAGTGCTCCCGCGGTGCCGCTGCGAGCCGAGAGTCACCTGATGGAGGATCCGAGAAATAGGCTGATTGCTTACGTTCCGAAACGAAAGAGCGACAGTCACGGTGGGGTTCGGATCGTCAGGGCCGCAGCCCGTTGGCGTCCCAGAGATCCACGCCGATACGAGCGCCGCTTGCTCCGCTTCACGGTCCTTCCGAAGGATGCCTAGCTGCCAAAGGGCCACGGAGAGGACGCCGACCGTAACAACGCTGCCAGCCCAAGTGGCAAGGTCGCCAAGCTGAAAACGCATGGTCGAATGGTATGCCTAGCGATGCTGACCGGCGGTCTGCTGACACCTTTCGCCTGTACCGTGGTGGCACAGATCCAGAGGAGTCGAGGGACCTGGCCCGATGACACTCCGCCAACCGGCCTTCGGCACGGTGGCAATGCCACGACCGATGAGGAGGCGGCCATCACGGCGATCGAGGAGCGCGACCACATCGACGCTCGCCATTGTCCGAGGTGTGGGGCGTCGGGCATCCTTCCGCTGGCCCAGCCCCGCGAGCCGGACGGGACGATCAAGAACCCGCTCATGATCTGTCCGGTCTGCGACGACGCGTTCCGGGCGACGGGAATGACGTGGCTCGGGGCGTTCAGACCGGCCCCGGATGCCGAAGCCGGCGAATAGACGATCGCCCCCTCTATTAGCGGAGCCATAGAAAGTCGCCCGTGTCCGACCCGGCGTCGACTACCTACGATTGCGGCCATGAGCGATCAGGACTACGGCGACATCGAGGACTATGTCCTCCGCTGGTCGGCAGCGGGACCGTCCATCGACCTCTTGCGGCCGTACTTCCCGCGATGGCGGCGACAACTCTTGGCGAACGGAGTCGAGCGGGTCTCGGTCTTCGACACGCTTGCCAGCGACCTCATGATCGCGTTCATCCAGAACGCCGCGCCGAAGTCTGCTCAGGACCCGGCGGCGATGCACGACCATCGGAATCTGCTCTACGCGGTAGGTGCGCCAATGCTCCGCGAGAGGGGCTGGAAGCCTGGGAGTTTCGTCAACCGTTTCGCCAATCCCTCCCAGGGGGGGATCGAGGGCATCGCATCACCGAGGCTGCACGCCGACCGCTGTCGGACCTTCGGTCGACGCGTGCAGCTCCCACCCGCCCCACCGGTCGGGCACGACGTCGACCGAAGCGGCCTCGTTCCCGGCGACCACGATCACGGCCCCGACGGTGGGATCGACCGCCGGTTCGCCGGGCTCACCGTTCTGCGCGTAGAGAGCAATGCTGGCGGAACCGCCTGGAGACTCGGGCAAACTGACAACGACCTCGGCCCGAAACCGGTCGCGTTGGAGGACGATGCACTCCTGCCCCGTGTCGTCGGCCACCACAAGCCGCCGGACCCGCAACGTGCCCTCAGGATCGACGGCCGCCCGCAGCCACGCCAGGAGTTCGGCGTCCGTGGGCTTTCCGTCGGGGACCGGGTCGTCTGCCATCGTCGCCTCCTATAGCGTCAGAAACGCCTTTCACATCCCCCTAATCACCCATTATCACCGGTATATTAACCGTGATCGTGTATGGTCAGTGATGGGCCGGTCGTCTGGACTTGGACGATGCCTGAGCGTCGCCAGTCCTCCTCTGCCGCTGTTCAACTCGGCCGCCGGATCGCTGCCCGCCGGGCGTTGCTCGGATGGTCACGGGAGAAGGTGGCCGAGGAGGCCGGGACGAGCGCCAACTACGTGGGCTCTATCGAGCGGGGTGACCAGGACGCCGGGTTGCTCACGATCCTGCGGCTGGCTCGGGCACTCGACACGACCCCCGGTGAACTGCTCAACGGGTTGGACCCGGGCAAGTAACTCCGCCCGCTGCACCCGAATGAGCAGTTGGCCTTGGCGGTCTGCTCACTGGGAGCCACTCTGCTACCGATCGCGACCCCACTCCCGGCGATTCGACGGCATCTCGGAGAGTCCGCCCAGCAACTCCTCCCAAGGCATCTCCAATCCACGCTGAAGCGCCATCAGCGTGTCGAGCTTGATGAGGCGATCACCACGTTCGATATCGCCGACGTAGGCCGGACTGATGCCCACTTGCTCACCAAGCTGCAGTCGGGATAGCCGGAGCTGCACGCGCCGGACGCGCACGCGGTGGCCAAGCTCTGCGGCAAGGGGGCTCGGGTTTGGCTTGGCCATAGCCCAGCCATTCCAGACGGCCCTGCTGTTGGCGCCTATAGGAAACTTCCGACAGTTTCTCGGAACCTTCGGTATCATCCTCTGGAAAATGGACACTCTGTAGGAAGCAGGCGATCGGCGGCGCCTCCCGACATGTGCCGAGATTGGCGGAGGTGGAGTCATGATGTGGACGACCTGGATCGGTTCATGCTCCGCCGCGGATCTGCTCGGCTGACCGATACTCGATGACTACCACCGCCCTCACTTTCGCAGCCACGACATCGGCTCCTATGAATCCGGTCGTAGTCATCTTCTGGGTGGTAGTGGTCGTCGCCTTCGTGGTCCTTGCCGTTGTCGTCAAGGGTCGACAGGAACGGCAACAAGGCCGCCCTCGATCCAATCAACCCCAAGTTTTCACCAAGGTCGTTCAGGGCTATCGAAACGGTGGTGACAACAGCAGACGTCTAGAGCGGAAGGTCACCGCAGCGGTGCGCAGCGCCAATGCGCGGGGGTACGAGCTGATCGGGAAGACCACAAGGTACAACGGCATGGGCCGCGGCGGGACGGACGTGGTGCTGACGTTTCAACGAGTGATGGCCCAGCGGTGATGACGTCCCCACCCGCTCCCCCCTCCTCGCCGAACCGCCGCCGTCGGATCATCCTCACTGTCGCCGGGCTGGTCCTGGCCTTGGCCGCGGTTGGCATCGCCTATGGCATCTCCTCCGGAGGGACTCACCCGCTGAAGGCGACCTCGACGTCCGCTACCCGCGAGGCGAGCCATGTCACGACGACCACGATGTCTGTGGGGACTCGCACACCAGCGTCTCGGACTACAACCTCTCCGCCAGTCACCCAGGTGCCGCAGACAAGTGCACTTTCACCGACGACGACTCAACCCCCACCCACGACGACCATTGCACCACCGTCCACCACGACCACGACCTTGACAACGACCCTGGCGCTTGCCAAGACGGTAGATCTCTGGTGGGCACCGATCAACGTCGAGTACGGCTCCCTCGTCGCCGCTCTGAGCACCCTGACCGAAGGAGGAGCCCCTCAGGCTGCCACAGCCCTCGGCCACGTAGAACAACTCCAAGCCGGTCCCGCGGCGCCGGATACAGCCATCAACACTCCTTGGCAGGCTGCTCTAACCGACTTCCATCAGGCGTTGGTGGAGTGCCAGTCGGGGTTCACTTCGTCGAACGCCACAGAGGTCAACGCCTGTGCCGCGGGTCTCAAGAACGGGGAAGCCCAGATCGCCGTCGCCAACGCGGCGATGGGGCCTTTGACCGGGCAGGGAATCGAGTAGTTCCTCGCGGTCGTCTGACTTCCCATTCCAGCGACCGCCCAGGAATCAGAGAGCGGCTGCGCCGCGGTATGTGCGCTTGCTTCGCGACGCGCACACATTCGATCCATTTGGCGCTCACGGTGGGGATGGTTCATCAGACGACACGCGCCTATTTGGGCACTGTAGGTGCCTGATCGGTGACCAAGGGCCACGGTTGGACCCAACATAAGAGTCATTATGATGGGTATGTGACCAAGGACCTTGTGCCCGTCCAGCACCCTCGACCATCAGTCGCCACCGGGGCGTGGAACGTCGAGCGCATGGCCGCCGCTTTCCTGCTCGGCTACTCCGGCCAGACCCGCGATGCCTACCGCCGCGACCTCGCGTCCTGGTTCGGGTTCTGTGCCGGGGTCCACACCGATCCCCTCGCTGCCAGCCGGGCTCACGTCGACGCTTACGCCCGCCAGCAGGCTGAGGTAGAGGGTCGATCCCTTGCGACCGTTGCCCGTCATCTCAGCACTTTGTCGAGCTTCTATCGGTACGCCGTGGCCGAGGAGGCGGTCACCCGAAACCCGGTGGCCAACGTCAAACGGCCCAAGGTGGGCGCCGACACTGTCTCGACTGGGTTGGACCGCGACGAGCTGAGCGCTTTGGTGGTGGCAGCCGAGGCCGACTCGCCTCGATCCCACGCTCTCGTCCTCCTGCTCGGATTGAACGGCCTGCGGATCTCCGAGGCACTTGGGGCCGACGTCAGGGACCTGGGTACCGAACGAAGACACCGGGTGCTCTGTGTGCGTCGCAAGGGCGGCAGGCGGGCCACTGTGCCCTTGGCGCCCCGGACCGCTGAGGCCGTCGACAGGTATGTGGGGGAGCGAACGACGGGGCCGCTTTTCGTGACGGCCAGCGGGCGCCGCTGGGACCGATCCGAGGCATGGAGGACCCTGCGAAGACTGGCCAGGGAGGCTGTTCCAGAGAAGGCCGGGTCCCTGCACCCCCACGACCTGCGCCATGCCTTCGTCACCCTCAGCCTGGATGCTGGCGCCAGCCTCCGAGATGTCCAGGACGCCGCCGGTCATGCCGATCCCCGGACCACGCGGCGCTACGACCGAGCGAGACACAACCTGGACCGGCACCCGACTTACGCACTGGCCGCGGTGATCTGACGCGGACCTCATCGGTTCCCCCCGCAGAAGACTCCGGGGCGCCCCTGGCACGCGCATTTCGCGGATTTTCGTGGGCGGAAATAATGATTGAGCAATCTCGGCACGGGCGCTTGAGCACCACTGCGGACGCCGCTCCAGACGCAATGGGCAACCAACGCACCACATCGCCTGGCGGTCTCGGCGCCGGCCAGCGACCTGCCGAGACGGCTGAAGGGCGGAACGGGCATGGGAGCCAAGCCACTGGAACACCGGGGCGGAGCCCGGCGAGAGATAGCGCCCGGCCGGGGCCCGCGGCCCCGGATTCGATATCTGTTCGGCGTCCTGGGGAGGCCGCCTCGGCGCTGAGCGCCGCCATATCGCTCAACTCCTTGGCCGGCAACCCGTCTGCACCACTGCCTGGGCGCGTGACGCGGGATTCGCGACCGTGGGACCGCAATGGCCCAACCGGGTGACCCTCGCCCGGATGACCGGGAGACGGTCACCGGAGCCCAGGACCTCGCCGGAAGAGCCCGGGCCAGTGCTTCAGCCGAGTCCCGATAATCCGGCCCTATCACCGCGACACTCGCCGCCACAAGTACTGCCTGCTGCTCCACGCCGTGAGCCCTGCAGCCACAACGCACCCATCAGTTCTGTTCCAGAACAGTTCTCGGGTGTTCCGGAACTCGTTCCAGGTTCCCGTTCCGACCCCCCCTTTAGGGGGTCGGAGGAACGGAACCGGAATCCCCGTCGGAATCAGAACTGAGATCGTAGAGATTGGATCGGTTCCGCTTCACCACGACCACGGGCGATGTCTGGTCTTCTGCCAGGTCGTGCAAGGCGTGCAGCTTTCGCTGCCGATTGCCCCGGACCGAAGCGAGAAGCGTCTCCTGACGTATGGGCGTCTGTCCATTTTCGACCGCAACTTTGAGTGCTGCAACGATGGCGTCGGTCAGCGCATCGCGCGTGTTGGGTGCGCCGGCCGCCAGCTGCCACTGGGCGGCGGCTGACGGTTCCTTGACCACCAGCGAGTCCGCGCAAGAGTCGAGTGAGAAAGTCACTGGACCAGCCGCTTCGAAGTTCTTCTGCTTCTCGATAGTAAGGGTGCGGTCACCCTGCACCGTAGATTTGCCGAGGTACAATTTCGTGTCGACAGCCCCCGTCAATGCGCCTGACCCTCGGTCATCTCGACCCGTCTTGCCGGTGTGGTGAACGACCAATACCGCACACCCAAATCCCTGCATCATCCGTTCGATAGCGGCAATGACCCTTCCGGCATCTTTGGCGGAGTTCTCATCGGCCCCAACCATCGAGCGAGCGTAGGTATCGAAGACAATCAAGGCAGGTTTAATGGCCATCGCTTCAATGACCCGACCGGCCTTTTCTACTGTGGCTGTTTCGAAAAGACTCACCGTCTCCTTTACAAAGTAAAGGTCGCTGGGGGGCTCGTCGAGAACGTGATGTTCCATAAGGGCTCGGAGGCGCTTCCGGAACCCACCGATCCCCTCGGCAGCGAAGTAGACGACCGGGCCCTGATTTACCGCTCTGCCCAACCATGTCAAACCCTCGGCGATCGCTACGCTCCAGGACATCGCGAGGAAAGTCTTCCCAACCCCGGCTTCGGCATAGAGCATTGCGAAGCCGCCATTCTGGAGGAGTCCATCGACAAGATATTTCGGGTCCGGCATCTGCATCAGCTCCCGAGAGGAGATCAGATGTACGGTGCGGGGATTGACAATCAATTTGTCGGTGGACTTAGCTGTAACACTTGATATGGATGATGGCGCCGCTGTATCGGACAGCGCGTTAATGGGCTCTTCCTTACTCACGGCCCCAGCCTCTTACGTTTAGCGATCCCCGATTGAATGGCCGATCGCATGAGCCACCGTCGGCTGACTGGTAGCAGGCCGGCCGCCACCAAGGAGTCCGCTAGAACCATGTCAGAGTTCCAAACTCTGTCTCTCCATACGGCTGCGCTCGTCGAGCCACGCCTCGACGTCTCCCGTCCGGTAGCGCAGGTGCCGTCCGACCCTGACGGCTGGGGGGCCAAGCCCCTTGTGCCTCCACGCATACAGCGTTCCGACCGGGATGTGGAGGAGCAACGCAAGCTCCTGGGGGGTCATGATGGGCTGTTCAGCAAGCATAGGGCTATTTTGCCAGACACAAAGTCTTTTTGACACACCCTTGACTATTAGTAGTGCTTGTCACTAGAGTTCGAAGGGTGCCGAGCAACGACAGGTTTCTGAGCGACTTCGAGGAACGAGAACGACTTCGAGGTGATTCGGCCTGGGAGATGGCGTCCCATGCCGAGGGCGCCCAAGCGATCTACGAGGCCCGGGTTGAGCGACATCCCCTCTGGGCGATGACGGCCGTGTTCGAGCTACAGCGATCTGGGACCCCACTGACCCACCTCGCCTTCTCTCCAGCCACGCTCTCCCCTCCGCCTGAGGGCATCACCGCCCAGGTCGTGAGGAGTATCCGGTTCGAGGACCTCAGATCCGAAGCCCGGTTGATGGCGGGACTACCGCCCAACGTGGGTCTTCGGTTGACCGAAGAGGAACTAGGCGCGGTGCGGCGACCGGGTCGACGCGGTCAGGAAGACCGCTTCTACGCACGGTGGGCAGCGCGCTACGTCCGGGCATTGGCTCATGGGCCAAACCCGACGAGACAACTGGCTGACGCTTACCACTACGGCGAGAACACGATCCGCGGCTTCGTACGACAGGCTCGGCGCCGTGGTCTGCTGACGAATGCCCCTGCAGGAAAGGCCGGAGGCGAGCTGACCACCAAGGCGGAGTGGTTGGTGGCCAGCGACGAGATAAGTATCGAGAACGACCCTGACGGAGAGTAAGCGTGGCGCACATCCAAAGGCGTACTTACAAGTCCCGACGAACCGGCAAGAAGACGGCCTCATGGCAAGCCCGGTACACGGCACCGGACGGCCATGAACGCACGAAGCGATTCGAGCGCAAGGTCGACGCCGAGAGATGGCTCGATACCAATGGCGCAGACATCGCCCGAGGGCAGTGGATCGACCCGAAGGGGGGCCGAATCAAGTTCTCGGGCTGGGCTGAGCAGTGGAAGGCCACGACCGTCGGGCTACGGCCCTCCACCCGAGTTCGAGATCTCGGATATCTCCATCGCTACATCCTCCCGACGTTCGGTGACATGGCCCTCAGCTCGATCGACCACATGACGGTCTCCGGCTGGGTGGCGCAGCTCACGGCCGCCGGGCCTGAGCCGTGGTGGGATCGGAGCAAACAGCCGAAGCGGAAGCGTCGGTCAATCTCGCCGGCCACGGCCGTAAAGGCGCACCAGATCCTCGGCAAGATCATGACCACCGCCGTCGACGCCGGAAAGATCTCAGCGAGCCCCTGTGAGCGAGTCCCGCTGCCACGGATCGAGCGGGAAGAGATGCGGTTCCTAACCACCACTGAGATCGACCAGTTGGCCGACAGCATTGCGCCGCGGTACCGGGCGCTCGTGTTGATCGGCGCCTATGGAGGTCTGCGCATCGGGGAGATGGCAGGGCTACGCCGCGGACGGGTGGACATCCTCCGATCACGGATCGAGGTGGCCGAGATCTGCGTCGAGGTGGCTGGCCATCTCACCTACGGGCCACCCAAGACCCGAGCCGGCCGCCGGATCGTGACGCTCCCCCGGTCGGTCGTGAAGATCCTCGACGAGCACTTGGCGGACTACACCCCGGCTGACCCCCAAGCTTTTGTCTTCACTGCTCCGGAAGGTGGTCCACTCCGGGTTCCTCAGTGGCGGCGTCGGCAGTGGAAGCAAGGGGTCGCCACGGCCGACCTTGCTCCCCTGCGGCCGCACGACCTTCGGCATACCGCCGTCGCCCTCTGGATCGCCGCTGGCGCCAACCCGCTGGAGGTTTCTCGGCGAGCCGGCCACACGTCGGTCAGCTTTACCCTTGATCGTTACGGGCATCTCTTCCCCGAAGCCGACGCCTCGGTGGCTGACCGGCTGGAGGAACTTCGGCGCACTACACCGGCCGAGGCACTATCTCTACGACATCCCCGGCTCTGACGACCGTGGGCGGCCTCCCGCGAGTCGTCAGGGTGTCATGGCAGCCGACACAGTGCTCGGGGTCGAGACCCTCAACGATCGGTACCGTTCCGCGTGGAGCTATAACCTGACGCGTGATGGTGCCCGATCGTGTGCACACGGGGCACTCAAATGTCTCTGGATGGCCGGCGTCGCGAACGATGTACTGGGTAGCAGGCGACGGGGTTTGGACGGCCCAAGGCTGAACGGTGACCGCTCGCAACTCGAACCCACCAGGTCTTAGCCCAATCTCTGCCACGATCATGTGATTCGGGCCTTGCCGGGCAAGTTCCTTTCGGGCGTCCATGTTCTCGTCAGCGATCGCCAGCGCATCCTGCACAGTTGGGTAAATCGCCCCCTCCATGCGGCCCCCTCCTTCGCTCAGACGGACGAAAGACGGACAAAGTTTCCTCCGGCCGCCCCTGAATCAGGCCAGAAATACACTCTGACCTGCGTGGGCGCTGCGGGACTCGAACCCACGACCTCAGCCGTGTGAAGGCTGCGCTCTAACCAGCTGAGCTAAGCGCCCGGTCGACTGGATCAACCGGTGGGCTCGGCCGAACCGACCGCACCCAGGGGGTCGACGATAGCGCGGCGGCGCCCGAACCCTCGGCCCGCAGAACCCGGACCCGGGCACCGCACCTGCTCCCCAACCCCGGACCACCCCTGCCGCCGGCCTCCGCCGGCACCAACCGCCGGCACCCGCTGACGGGCTACAACGACAGCAGCTCGCCGGTCTCGAGGAAGCTCTTGAGGCTCGACAACAGCTGCGACCATCCCTCGCTCACCATCTCCGCGGCCGTGCTACCCGGGTCGAAGTCGTCGTGGACGACGGTTAGCTTGACGTTGTCGCCGAGCGGCTCGATCTCGAACGTCACCCGCGACCTGCGCTCGCTCGTCAGCTTGGCCATGAGCTCGGCGCTGAAGTCGAACCGCGCCGCGACCTCCGGCGTAAAGGTGTGCCACGTGTACGACAGCCGCCGCGGCGGGTCGTACTCCAAGACGATCTGCTCGGGGTCGACGATCGTCACGCCGTGGTTGTGCCAGACCATCGACGATCCGACCTTCCAGTCCGTCTCGAACGTCGTGTTCCACCACTGCTCGGTAAAGACCGGGTCGGTGAGCATCTGCCACAGCCGCTCCGGCGTCGTCCGGATGTACGTCCGATAGACGAACGACGGCCGTACCGCCGCCGATCCCGCGGCCGCTCCGCTTCCACTAACCGTTCCATCCCCGCTCGCCACGCCATCCCCGCCTGCTGCCCCGCTCTCGTCGGCTGCATCCATTGGTAGGTCCTCCAGTGCTCTCTTCAGGTCCGCCAGGACCTGCGCTCGTTTCCGGTCGTAGTGGCTCATCCATCGGTCCGCGATGTCGTTGATCGGCGCCGGGTTGAGGTAGTGGAGCTTCTCCCGGCCCCGCCGCAACGACGTGACCAGGCCGGCCGCCTCCAGGACGGCCAGGTGCTTGCTGACCGACTGCCTCGTCATCGAGAGCCCGCCGCACAGCTCCCGCAGGCTCTGCCCGTTGCGGGCGTTCAGGCCGTCGAGCAGCCGCCGGCGGCTCCGGTCCGCCAGCGCCCGGAACACCTCGTCCCCTTCTTCCAAGTCCAAAAACGCAACCATATGGTTGCCTAAGTATGTGCAGCCTCTGGGTTGCCCGTCAAGGGTGACCCGCGTTTTCCGCCACGGGGATGCCCCCCAGTAGCCTTGATGGGCCATGGCAAGAAAACGATCCGGCACCGGTCCGGCCGACGGACAGCCGGGCGCGGCGAGCACGCCGGACGACGCCGTCGACGAGGCCTCGAAAGGGAGCCCCCACGCAGCGGGCGACGCCGACATCGACGGCGAGGCCCAGGTAGCGGGTAACGCGGCGGACGACACCGACGACGGCACGGTCGTCGACGAGACGCGCCGACGGCTCGGGCGAGTACGACGAGTACGACGGCGACGAAGACGACGATGAAGACGACGACGCCTCGGACGGCGCGGCGAACGGCCGCCCGACTCGCCGGTATGGACGACGGGGTGGCAGCGGCTGTCGAAGACGTTCGTGACGCCGCCCGGACAGTCCGCACAACGGTCGTCCCGGTCGACGCCGGCCGCCCAGCAGCCGACGCCGGACTTCTCGGCGATGACGGAGACCCAGAAGCGAAACCTCGTCAACCAGATCGACCCGACCGAGCGGAAGATCGGTTACATCGCCTCCGGGCTGGCCGTCGTCCTGACGCTGGTCTCGACCATCCCGTACATGGTCCGCCGCGTCTCCGTCGCGACGACGACGAAGCCGAGCGGCCACACCTGCGCGAACCACTACACGTACACGACGCACAGCGGGAGCGCGGCGACCTGCAACACCGTCTACCCGACGAGCCACTACGCGTTCTCGCTCATCCTCCTGCTCGTCTTCTCGGCGGCGATCTTCGTCACGGTCCGCATCGGTCGCCGGGCGCCGCTGGCGTTCACGTTGGTCCTGACCGGCCTGGCGATCGGCTCCGTCATCGCCAACACGATCATCGTCCTGCCGTTCATCTTCGCCGGCGGCTGGCTGCTGCTCCGGGCGTGGCGCAGCCAGAAGTACGGCTCGCCGTCCGCCAAGGCGCCGCTGCCCGGGTACACGCCGCCGCGCCGCGGACCGGCACCGAAGGCCGGCGCCGCCGGCGGACGGTCAGGCGGCAGCACGACGAACGCCAGCCGCCGCTCCCGCAAGAACCAGCCACCGCCGTCCCCCACCGGCCGGACCGCGCCGACCGCCAACAAGCGCTACACGCCGAAGGCGCCGCCCAAGAAGAAGACCCCGCCGCCCGACTGACGACCGGCGCTCCCCCGCCGCCGGATTCCCCGCCGACCGCCCAGCTCGCTCAGCTCGGCGCGGGGTCGGCCATCAGCGCGGAGCGGAGCAGGTCGAGAACGTCGGCCCGGCGGCGGACGAGCGACCGGGCCGTCGGCTCCTCGCCGAGCGCCCGCAGCACCTCGACCTCGGTGACCATCCCGATCACCGTCGAGTAGATCGCCAGCAGCAGCAGGTCGGGATCGTGGCGCCGCATCTGCCCGGCGTCCATCTGGGCCCGGAGGAACTGCGACGCCCGCTCGACGAGCGGCCGCAGCGCGACGGTCATCTGCGTCGCCGCCGGCGGCCCGAGCCGGGCGACCTCGCGGACGAGCCCGAGGAGCTCCGGGCGGCGGGCGGCGAGCCGGAAGACGGAGCGAACGACGGCTTCGATCCGCTCCCAACCGTCGCCGGCGCCGTCGAGCGCGGCCTGCATCGCCTCGGCCAGCTCGGCGGCGCTCCGGTCGATCAGCGCGGCGAGCAGCGCGTCCTTGCTCGGGAACCAGTAGAGGATCGTCTGCTTCGCGACGTCCGAGCGACCCGGCCAGTGCGTCGAGCGACGTCGCCTCGTAGCCACGGGTCCCGAACGACGAGAGCGCGGCGTCGAGGATCCGGTCGGCCGTGCCGCTCCCGCCCCTCGTCGTCCCGGTCGCCATCTACCGCATGGTAGACGGCCCTTGCCTACCAAATGGTAGACACCGCTCTTACCAAGTGGTAGACAACGGAGATGGCTGTCGCCGACCAGCTGGCCGGGAAGCGGTTCTTCGTCACCGGGGCCACCGGTTTCCTCGGGACCGCCCTGGTCGAACGGCTGCTCCGGACGATCCCCGACGCCGAGGTCGTCGTGCTCGTCCGGCCCGGTCGCCGGGCCAGCGCGGCCCAGCGGGCGGCCCGCGAGATCCTGAAGAACGACTGCTTCGACCGCCTCCGCGACGAGCTCGGCGACCGCTTCGCCGACGAGACGTCACGCCGGCTCGTCGCCGTCGCCGGTGACGTCGGCCGCGACGGGCTCGGCCTCGACGACGACGGCCGCCGACTGCTGGCCGCCAGCGACATCGTCATCCACTCGGCGGCCACCGTCAGCTTCGACGCCCCGCTCGACCAGGCCGTCGAGATCAACCTGCTCGGCCCGTCCCGGGTCGCCGCGGCCGTCGCCGCCGCCCGCCGTCAGGCGGCCGATGACGCCGCCCGCCAGCGAGGCGGGCACCAGCGGCCAGCCCACCCCGGTCCCGGCCACCTGATCGCCGTCTCGACCGCGTACGTCGCCGGTACGCACCAGGGCGAGGCCAAGGAAGAGCTGCTGACAACCAACCGGTTCACGCTCGACGTCGACTGGGAGGCCGAGGTCGCCAACGCCCGGCGGCTCCGCGCCGACCTCGAGGCCGAGTCGCGCCGCCCGGGCCGAGCTGGCCGAGTTCGCCAAGCAGGCCCGGACCGAGCTCGGCGGCGCCGGCGAGCACCTGCTGGCCAGCCGGGCCGAGAAGGTCCGCGAGGAGTGGATCAAGCGACAGCTCGTCGACGCCGGCACCGCCCGGGCCCAGGCGCTCGGCTGGCCGGACGCCTACCCGTTCACGAAGGCGCTCGGCGAGCGCGCCCTGACGACGACGTACGGCGGCGACGTGCCGCTCTCGATCGTCCGGCCGTCGATCATCGAGTCCGCGCTGGCCGAGCCGCGGCCGGGGTGGATCCGCGGCTTCCGCATGGCCGAGCCGATCATCGTCTCCTACGCCCGCGGCCTGCTGCGCGAGTTCCCGGGCGTGCCCGAAGGGGTCATCGACGTCATCCCGGTCGACATGGTCGTCGCGGCGATCGTCGCGGTCGCCGCCCGCGGGCCCGAGCCCGGCGGCCCGTCGGTCGTCCAGGTCGCCTCCGGCGTCCGCAACCCGCTCCGCTACGGCCGGCTCGTCGAGCTCGTCCAGGAGTGGTTCGGCGAGCATCCCGCTCTACGACGACCGCGGCCAGCCGATCTCGGTGCCGGAGTGGTCGTTCCCCGGCCGCGGCCGGGTCCAACGCCAGCTCCAGCGGGCCACCAAGGCCATGGACGCCGTCGAACGGCTGACCACCACCCTCCCGGTCCGCGGCCGGCAGGCCGCGCTGGCGGCCCGGCTGGAGGACCGCAACGCGCTGGCCAAGCGGGCCCTCGGCTACGTCGAGCTGTACGGCGCGTACACCGAGACCGAGGCCCGCTACCGGGTCGACCGGCTGCTCGAGCTCGTCGGACTCCCTCGATCCGGCCGACCGGGAGGCGTTCTGCTTCGACCCGGCCGTCATCGACTGGGACCGCTACGTCCACGACGTCCACCTCCCGTCGGTCGTCGAGCACGCCCGGGTCCGGACGACGCCGGGGCGGTCCGCGGTCGACAAGCGGCCGGACCGGGCCCGCAAGGCCATCCTCTCCCCCGACCGCCACCTCGCGGTCTTCGACCTCGAGCACACGCTGATCGCGTCGAACGTCGTCGACACCTACGCCTGGCTGGCCAGCCGCCACCTGTCGGCCGGCCAAGCGGGCCCGCTTCGTCGCCGACCTGCTGCGCGAGGCGCCGCGCGCTGCTCGCCCTCGACCGCCGCGACCGCGGCGACTTCCTCCGCTCCTTCTACCGCCGCTACGAGGACGCGCCGGTCGACCGGCTGGCCGAGGACGCGTGGGAGCTCTTCCACCGACAGCTCCTCACCCGCTCGTTCCCGGCCGGGCTCGCCCGCGTCCGCGAGCACCGGCGGCTCGGCCACCGGACGCTGCTCGTCACCGGCGCCCTCGACTTCGTCATCGCGCCGCTCCGCCCGCTCTTCGACGACATCGTCTGCGCCCGCCTCGGCCAGCACGACGGCCGCTACGACGGGCGGCTCGAGGAGCTGCCACCGATCGGCGAGGCCCGAGCCCTCCTGCTCGCCGACTACGCGGCGGCGCACGATCTGTCCCTCGACGAGTCCGTCGCCTACGCCGACTCCGCCAGCGACCTGGCGATGCTCGAGGCCGTCGGCTTCCCCGTCGCGGTCAACCCGGAGTCCCGGCTCGCCGCCATCGCCCGGCGGCGCGGCTGGCACGTCGAGCACTGGGCGAAGGCGTCCGGCGGCTCGCACCGCCCGCTGCCGATCGGCCCGCTCGACGTCGTCCGGCCCGGCGGCCGGGCCGCGGCCGGCCACTCGGCCACCGGCGGCTTCGCCACCGCCTGGGCCGCCGTCTCCCGTAGCTACGCGTGCACCACCGGCGGTGCCGCCCGATGAAGGCGCTCGTCTTCGAGCGCAACCTCCCCCGCTTCGCCGCGTCGCGGGTGGCGTCGCTCCTCGGCTCCGGCCGCGGCGTCGGCGTCGGGCCGCTCCGCCTGCTCGACGTCGACCCACCGGCCCTCCCCGGCCCGGACTGGCGACACGTCACGCCGGTGCTGTCGGGGATCTGCGGCTCCGACCTCGCCACCCTCGACGGGCGCAGCTCGCGGTACTTCGAGGACCTCGTCAGCTTCCCGTTCGTCCCCGGCCACGAGGTCGTCGGCACGGTCGACGACGACGGCGTCGCGGCCGACGGGCGCCCGCTGGCCGCCGGCTCGCGGGTCGTCCTCGAACCGGTCCTCGGCTGCGTCGCCCGGGCGATCGACCCGCCGTGCCCGGCCTGCGCGGCCGGCCGGACCGGCGACTGCGAGCGCGTCGCCTTCGGCCACCTGCGGCCGGGACTGCAGACCGGCTTCTGCGCGGACACCGGCGGCGGCTGGTCGGCCGCCGGCCTCGTCGCCCACCAGAGCCAGCTCTACGCCGTGCCCGACGAGCTGACCGACGACGACGCGGTGACGATCGAGCCGGTCGCCTGCGCGGTCCACGCCGTCCTCGCCGCCGGCCTCCGCGACGGCGACACCGTCGCGGTGCTCGGCGCCGGCACCCTCGGCCTCGCCGTCGTCGCCGCGCTGACCCACCTGGCCGCCACCGGTCGCATGCCCGACGCCCGCCGCCGTCGCTCGTCGGCGCCCGCTACGCGCCACCAGCGCGCAGCTCGGCCGCGACGCTCGGCGCCACCGACGTCCTCCCGGCCGACCAGCTCGGCCGGGCCGTCCGCCGCCGGAGCCGCTCGCTCGCCCTCGGTCCGCCGGCCGTCCGCGACCAGCGGCTGACCGGCGGCGCCGACGTCGTCTTCGACTGCGTCGGCTCGTCCGACTCGATCGCCCAGGCCCTCGACCTCGTCCGGCCGCGCGGCCGCGTCGTCCTCGTCGGCATGCCCGGCCACGTCCACGTCGACCTGACGTCGCTCTGGCACCGCGAGGTCACGCTCGCCGGCGCCTACGCCTACGGCGTCGAGGCCGTCCCCGGCGACGCGACCGGCGCCGGTGCGCACGTTCGATCTGGCCATCGAGACCGTCGCCGCCAAGCGGACCGGCCAGCTCGTCTCCGCCCGCTACCCGCTCGACCGCTTCGAGGAGGCCGTCGCCCACGCCGGCGCGGCCGGCCGGCGCGGCGCCGTCAAGATCGCCTTCGACCTGCCGCCCCCCCGGCGCACGACCCCCCGGCCAACGACGAGGAAAGGGAGCACATGAGCCCGAGACCCGGCTTCGTGCTCGAGGTCGACCGGTCGACGCCGCCGACGCTGTTCTGGCACGGCGAGCGGTTCGCCCTCGAGAAGCTGCCCGAGGGCAGCCGGGTGATCTACGCCCCCGAGCCGCTGGAGGCACTCCACGATCCCGTCGCGGCGATCCGCGAGGCCCTCCTCCACCCGCTCGGCGACAGCCAGCCGCTGCCGTCGCTGCTGCGGTCCGGCATGAAGCTGACGATCTGCTTCGACGACATCTCGCTGCCGCTGCCGCCGATGCAGGCGCCCGACGCCCGCCAGCTCGTCATCGAGCAGGTGCTCGACATGGCCGCGGCGGCCGGCGTCGACGACGTCGTCCTCATCGCCGCGCTGGCCCTGCACCGCCGCATGACCGAGGCCGAGCTGCGCCACGCCCTCGGCGACCGCGTCTACGACGCCTTCGCCCCCTACGGCCTCCTCACCCAGCACGACGCCGAGGACCCCGACAACCTGGTCCACCTCGGCCAGACCGACCAGGGCGAGGACGTCGAGATCAACAAGCGGGCGGCCGAGAGCGACCTGCTCGTCTACGTCAACATCAACCTCGTCGCCATGGACGGCGGCCACAAGAGCGTCGCCACCGGGCTCGCCAGCTACAAGAGCCTGCGCCACCACCACAACCCGGCGACGATGCGCCACAGCAAGTCGTTCATGGACGCGCCCGCGTCCGAGCTGCACTCCTCCAACTGGCGGATGGGCCGGCTGATCGCCGAGAGCGGCGTCAAGGTCTTCCAGATCGAGACGACCCTCAACACCGACACGTTCCCGAGCCAGTTCGCGTTCCTGCAGAAGCGCGAGTGGGAGTGGAGCCTGCGCGACCGGGCCACCTACGCGGCCACCGCCGGCGCGCTCGACCGGACGCCGCCGCGCCTGGCCCGGCAGATCTTCCACTCGATCAAGGCCCCGCACGCGCTGACCTCCGTCCAGGCCGGCGAGGTCGAGGCGGTCCACGAGGTGACGACCGCCAACGTCTGGGCCCAGCAGGGCGTCGAGGTCGACGGCCAGACCGACATCCTGACGATGGGTCTGCCGTACATCTGCCCCTACAACGTCAACTCGATCATGAACCCGATCCTCGTCGCCTGCCTCGGCCTCGGGTACTTCTTCAACCTCTACCGCGGCAAGCCGCTCGTCCGCGAGGGCGGCGTCGTGATCATGCACCACCCGACGCCGTGGGACTTCCACCCCGGCCACCACCCGAGCTACATCGACTTCTTCGAGCAGGTGCTCTCGGAGACGACCGACCCCGTCGAGATGTCGAAGGTCTACGAGGAGTCGTTCGCCACCGACCCGTGGTACATCCACCTCTACCGCACCGGCCACGCCTACCACGGCGTCCACCCGTTCTACATGTGGTACTGGTGCGCCCACGCCCTCGCGCACCTCGGCCGCGTCGTCGTCGTCGGCGGCGACCCGAAGGCCGTGCGCCGGATGGGCTTCTCCCCCGCGTCGACGATGGACGACGCGCTCGAGATCGCCCGCGACGTCGTCGGCCCGTCGCCGACGCTGACCCACCTCCACTCGCCGCCGGTCCTGATGGCGGACGTCAAGTGAGCCCGGTGCCCCGGCCGGCCGACCTCGCCGCGCGCCTCGGCCCCGCGGCCTTGGCCGCCAAGGTCGGCCCCGCGGCCCTCGCCGCCAAGGTCGGCCGGGCCCGGTTCCCGCTGGCCGCGCCGACGTGGCCGTCGACCGTCCCCCGGCCGGCGCCCGAGCGCCACGTCGGGCTCGACTACGACCACGACTGGTCGCGCCGCTACCCCGTCCGGCTGGCCCGGGCGATGGTCCTCGACAACCTGACCCGCCCGGCCGCCCGGCTCCTCGCCCCGACGACGACGCGGGGCATCGAGCACCTGCGCCACCTCGACGGACCGGTCATCTTCGCCGCCAACCACGCCAGCCACCTCGACACGCCGCTCCTCCTCACGACGCTGCCGGTCGAGATGCGGCACCGGACGATCATCGCCGCCGCGTCCGACTACTTCTTCGACACGACGTGGAAGTCCGTCCTCTGGTCGTTCTCGCTCGCCGCCATCCCGATCGACCGGTCGAAGGTCAACCGGCGGTCGGCCGACACCGCGGCCGGCCTGCTCGACGACGGCTGGAACCTCATCATCTACCCCGAGGGCGGCCGCAGCCCCGACGGCTGGACCCAGCCGTTCAAGGGCGGTGCCGCCTACCTCGCCCGGCGGACCGGTCGCCCCGTCGTCCCCGTCTACGTGCACGGGACCCGGCACGTCCTGCCCCGTACCGCCGACGTCGACACCGCGCCCGGCGGCCGACCGGCCGGCGGCTCCGGCGCCGAGTCCGCCCGGGGCCACGGCCTCCGGCGGTCCCCGGTCACCGTGATCTTCGGCGAGCCGCTCCACCCCGCCGACGGCGAGGACGCCCGCCGCTTCGGCGCCCGCGTCGAGGCCGCGGTCGCCGTCCTCGCCGACGAGGTCCGTACCGACTGGTGGAGCGCCCGTCGCCGCGCCGCCGACGGGTCGACCCCCTCCCCGCAGGGACCGGACACCGCGCCCTGGCGCCGGGCCTGGTCGCTCGATCCGGCACCGGTAGCGGGCCGCACCGGCGCCAGCACCGCTGGCGACGACCGCAGCCTCCCCGCCAGCGGCGACCGGCCCTGGCCGCCGGTCTGAGCCACCCCGTCGCCGGTCTGAGCCTCGCGATATCCCACCCGCCCACGGCCGGCGGTCACCCGCCGCGCGGTGGCGTATAGAACGTGGGCCGCATGGAACCGGACCTCTGGGGCCAGGACCCGGACCTCGACCTGACCGTCGTCGTCCCGTACTTCAACCCCGGCGACCGGGTCCGCCAGACCATCGACGAGCTCGTCCACACCCTCCGGACGACGCCGGCCACGTTCGAGGTCATCGCCGTCTCGGATGGCTCGACCGACGGCAGCGAGCACAGCCTCGACGGTCTGCCGAGCGACGTCGTCCGGACGGTCCGGCTCGACCACAACTCCGGCAAGGGCGAGGCGCTCCGCGTCGGCTTCACGAGGGGTCGCGGCCGGTTCCTCGGCTTCATCGACGCCGACGGCGACCTGCCGCCGGAGCAGATCGCCGTCCTCGCCGCCTTCGCCACCACCGGCGCCGGCGCCGGCGCCGGCACGGGCGCGGGCAACACGCCGCCGCCGGACGTCGTCCTCGGCACCAAGCGGCACCCCGACTCCCAGGTCGTCTATCCGCCGATGCGACGCCTCTACTCGTGGCTGTGGCAGCAGGCCGTCTTCGTCCTCTTCCGGCTGCAGGTCCGCGATACGCAGACCGGGCTCAAGCTCGTCCGCCGCGATGTCTTGGCCGACGTCCTGCCCCGGATGCTCGAGAAGCGGTTCGCGTTCGACCTCGAGCTGCTCGTCGTCGCCCGCCACCTCGGCTACCGGCGGTTCGTCGGCGTCCCCGTCCGCATCCGCCAACGGTTCGGCAGCACCGTCTCCGTCCGGGCGGCCGTCGGCATGCTGCTCGACCTGCTCGCCATCTGGTACCGGCTGCACATCCGCCGCTGGTACGACGAACCGCACCGGGAGCCAGCGCCGCCCCCGAACCCGTCGGTAGGTTGACCGGATGAACCAGGTTCATCCCTCGGCCGTTGGGCTCACCGACACCCTTCGGTTCCTCAGGCGCCGAACCCGAGCGTGATCAGCGACGCCAAGCCCAACAGCAGGATGCAGGCGATGCTCACGGGCACGACGATCGACTCGATGAGGAGCGACCTGCCGGTCATCGCGGACCGGTCGGCCCGCCACGTGGCCACCAGCAGAGCGAACCCGGCCACCGGCACCGCGATCCCGAGCAGGGCGATCACCAGCAGCCAAGGAACCGGCGGGCGGAAGATGACAGAGAAGCCGATCCCCAGCGTCAGCTGCACCGCCAGTAGTCCCGCCGAAGCCGCGTGGCCGGTGACCGTCACGAGCCGCTTGCCGCACCCGCTTCCCGCGTACACCGTCCCCCCTTGCCCCGACTCCCGAGCAGCGTAGCCAAACCGCCTCGCCGGTAGCATCGGTCGGGGGTGCAACCACGGCGGGGGTTGGACGAACGAACGGGGAACAGGATGGGAGTCGTCGACGGCCAGGTGGCGTTCATCACCGGTGCGGCCCGAGGCCAGGGGCGGGCCCACGCGGTGCGGCTCGCTCACGAAGGGGCGGACATCATCGCCGTCGATATCTGCGAGCCGATCGCGACCATCCCGTACCCGATGGCCACCGAGGCCGACCTCGAAGAGACGGCCCGTCTCGTGGAAGCCGAAGGGCGCCGCATCGTCGCTCGTCGAGCCGACGTTCGTGACGCGGCGGCGCTGACGGCGGTGGTGGCCGACGGTGTGGCGCGGTTCGGTCGACTGGACATCGTCGTGGCCAACGCCGGCATCGCCCCGATCGGCGGCGACGGCTCGGTCGCCGACGACCAGGTCTGGCAGGACGTGGTCGGGGTGAACATGACCGGCGTCTGGAACACCGTCCGGGTGTCGACCGCCGCCATCATCGCCGGCGGACGGGGCGGTTCGATCGTGCTCACCAGCTCGACGGCCGGGCTGAAGGGCGGGATGAACCGCGACGCCGGGGACTTCGCGTACACGGCGTCCAAGCACGGCGTCGTCGGCTTGATGCGCTCGTTCGCTCTCGGTCTGGCGCCGCACTCGATCCGGGTCAACACCGTCTTGCCGACCGGGGTCTCCACGCCGATGTTGATGAACGACGCCGTCGAGGCCTTCATGAACGCCAACCCCGAGCTGGCCGGCGACTTCAAGAACCCGCTGCCGGTCGACATGATCACCGCGGAAGACGTTGCCGATGCGGTGCTGTGGCTCGTCTCTCCGGCCGCCAAGTACGTGACCGGTGTCGTGCTTCCGGTCGACGCCGGTTTCACGGCCCGGTAGGCGTCGTTCCGGCTCCGTCCCCAGCTCGTCGACGAACAGTGCTCGTCGACGAACAGCGCTCGTCGGTGGACCCTCAGCCCTCGTCGATGGACAGGGCCAGTTCCGGGCACGCCGCCGCCCCGTCACGGGCCGCCTCGGCCTTCTCCGGCGGCACGGTGGCCTCGTCGATGGCGATGTAGCCGTCTTCGTCGAGGACGAACAGCTCGGGGTCGACCGCGGCACAACGAGCGTGCCCCTGGCAGAGCGATCGGTTGACGATGAGGCGCACGGCTAACCGGCCTTTCTCGTGACGGGCAGCGCGGCGAGCGTACGGAGCTCCGTTCCGTTCATCTCCCACCGGATAGCCGCCGGGTCCGTCAGGCGGAACTCGCCGAACCGGGCCAGGATCTCCTCGATCCCGACCCGAAGGATCCGGCGAGCCAGGTTCGACCCGATGCAACGGTGCACGCCGCCACCGAAGGCCAGATGCCGGTTCGGCTTGCGGTCCAGGATCACCTCGTCCGCGTCGGGAAACTCCTCGGGGTCGTGGTTGGCCGACCCGAAGACGACCTGGACCTTGTCGCCGGCCTTGATCGGGCAGCCGTTGATCTCGGTGTCGACCGCCGCGGTCCGACCCAGCGCCTGGGTCGGGGTGTACACCCGCAACAGCTCCTCGATCGCCGGATCGAGCCGTTCGGGATGGACTCGCAGCATCGCCGCCGCGTCCGGGTGCCCGGCCAGGTGGCGCAACAAGAGGGCGAGGGCGGCGGTCGTCGTGCCGAGACCGGACATCACGAGGTTGAAGTAGTAGAGGAGGAGGACGTCGTCGGCGATCGGTTGCCCGTCGATCGCCGCGGTCATCAGCGAGGCGACGATGTCGCGGGTCTCGCGTGGCACTCGGCGGCGGTCTTCGAGATCGGCCGAGAGGTAGGCGAGGAAGTCCTCGGTGGCGGCCCGCACCCGGTCCGGATCGGTCGAGCGCAGGCGCTCGATGCAGTGCACCCACTCCGCCAGCATCTCCCGGTCACCATCGGGCAGACCGAGGAGCCGCATCACGACGAGTCGCGGCAGGATGCCCGCGAACTCTTCCATCAGGTCGACCTGATCCCGCTCGAGCATCGGCTCGATGAGCTCGACCGCCAGCTCGCGGATCTCGGGCTCCAGCTCGAGGGTCGCCTGCGGGGAGAACCAGGCGTTCAGCGGCTGGCGCATGTCCCGGTGCTCGGGCGGATCGAACTCGACCGGTGGTATCTGCGGCCCGAGGATCGGCGGCATGGCCACTTTCTGGCTCGAGACGAACCGCTCGTAGTCGCCGATGACCGCCCGAACGTCCTCGTAGCGAGTGACGAGGTGAAAGCCACCGAGTTGCTCGCTCCGGAGCACCGATCCCGACGAGCGGAACCGCTCCCAGACGGGGTACGGGTTCTCGGCGACCGAGTCGTCCGTCGAGTCGTAGTTCTTGGCTAGCTCGACCACCAGCGGATCTGTCACCGGCACCACTCCCCGACTGCGAAGACCCCCACGCCAGATTAGGTCAAGTGATTGACTTCCCGCTCGGCCGGTCGCTCAGTTCGGGTGTCGGTCAATCCCCGCGGCGGCCGCCGGCCCGAAACCACGACCCCCGCGTCGCCCGCCGGACCGTCGCCAGCCGCTCCCGGCGCAGCGCCTGCTCCTCGTCGTCGGACCGCGGGTCGAGGCGCCGGCCGATCGCCCAGCCGAGCAACACGTCGGCCAGCGCCGGGTTCCGGGCGAGCACCGGCCCGTGCAGGTACGTCCCGACGACCCGGCCGGCCCACGCACCCTCGGTGCCGTCACCCGACCCGTTGCCGACGCCGGCGGCGACCCGGGCCAGCGGCCGCGCCCCGGGGCCGACGGTCGTCACGCCGCCGTGGTTCTCGAAGCCGGTCAGCGTCGGCAGTGGCTCGGCCGGCCGGCCATCGGCCGCCGCTCCTCCCGCCGGCCCATCGCCGACCGTCGGGCCACCGGGAACCGGTTCGGCCAGCACCTCGCCGACGGCTCGGCGCCCGGACCCCTTGACGGTCGACACGTCGAGCAGGCCGATGCCGGGCAACGCCCGCCCGTCGGCCCCGGGGAACGTCCGGCCGGCGATCTGGTAGCCCGCACAGACCGCGAGGACCGCCGCGCCGCCGTCGACCGCCCGGGCCAGCGCGCCGTCCGTCCGCAGGATCTCGGCCGCCCGGAGCTGGGGGCTGTCCTCGCCGCCGCCGAGGCAGTAGACGTCGCCGGCCGGCAGCGGTCGGTCCGACGGGGCCTCGACCAGCTCGACGTCGATCCCCCGCCACTCGGCCCGACGGGCCAGGACGAGCCCGTTGCCGCCGTCCCCGTACGTGCCGAGGAGATCGGGGTGGACGACGACGATCGTCAACGCCATGGCGTCACCGGTATCCCATCACCGGCCGGCCAGGAGATCGGCGAACGCGGTGTAGTTGCCGATGAACTCGACCATCGCACTCGAGCCGGTGGCCGCGTCCGGGCCGGCGGCCGAGCCGGCCGACCGGACCGCGGCCACCGAGTCGGCGACCGTCGTGTGCTCGACCTCGGCGTAGCGGAGACGGACCGACAGGTCGAGGCACCGCTCGCCGGTGGCGACGACCGGCCGCCCGGCGAGCTGCTTCGAACGGGACGTCCCACAGCCATGACGGGTCCCGACCGTCGGCGATACGGGCGTTGATGCCGACGACGACCGGCCCGGTGCCCGGACGGACGAGGCCGAGGAGCTCCTGCCAGCCGGCCGGGTTCTTGGCCAGCATCAACCGCGTCGGGACACCGGCGATCGGACGGATCGTGAAGCGACCGGCCACCTCCCCGATCGACGCCATCGCCACCAGCGCCCGCTCGGCCGGCACCCCCAGGCCCTCCGCGCCGGCCGCCGCGAGGGCCGCGTTGGCCCGGTTGAACCGGCCCGGGATGCCGAGCACGACCGGCAACCGGCGGCCGTCGGCCCAGGCGGCGACGGTCGACCCGTCCTCCCCCTCCTCCAGCCAGACGTCGACCGCCGGTCGGGCGAAGCCACAGCGGCACGACCAGCCGCCCGACGGACCGCTTGCCGGACCATCGGCCGGACCGGCGTCGGCGAACTCGATCCGACCCTCACAGGCCGGGCAGCCGACCGCGTCGAGGCGCCAGCCGAGACCGGCCGCCACCCAGACGACGCGGGGCGCGGCCGCGGCCGCCCAGACGACGAGCGGGTCGTCGGCGTTGGCGACGACCGTCGTCTCGGCCGTGTGCCCGGACGCCGCGGCCAGCCCCTCCCGCCAGCGGCCGGCCAGCATCCGCACCTCGTTCGTCCGGTCGAGCTGGTCCCGGGAGAGGTTCAAGAGGACGACGACGGCCGGCCCGAGCGACCGGACGAGCCCGGCCAGGTAGCTCTCGTCGACCTCCAGGACGACCGGCACCGACGGCGGCCCGGCCGACAGGGCGGCGACGTGTCCGGCCGGCATGTTCGCCCCGGTGGCGTTCGTGACGACCGCGCCGGCCGTTCCCGCCTCGACCGCGACGGCCAGGAGACGGGTCGTCGTCGTCTTGCCGTTCGTGCCGCTGACCAGCGCGACCGGCCGACCGGCGGCGAGGCGGTCGAGGAGCGACGCGTCGACGGCCAACCCGGCCCGGCCGCCGAGCACCGTCCCGCTGCCGACCCGCAGCGCCCGGGACACCGCGTTGACCGACCGCGTCGCGGCCACTGCCAGGCGCGCCCGCGGCGGCAGGACGGTCGGCCCGGCACGCCGGTCGGCCGGCCGTCACCGGTCGGTCGACCGCGTGCCCGGCGGGTACGTCCGGGCCAGCTCCGCCGCCGTCGGCTGGTGACCGCGCCGGGCCTCGTCGGGCAGCAGCGCGGCGATCGCCGCCATCAGCGTCTCGGTGTCCGCGACCGCGTCGGTCAGCCCGAGTTGGACCGGGCGGCCGACGCGGACCTGGACGGTCGGCGGGTGGGCCAGCGCGGTGACGTCCGGCAGCTTGGCCGACCGCGGCCAGACCTGCTCGGTGCCCCACAGGCCGATCGGCACGACCGGCGCACCGGTCGCCGCGGCCAGGCGGGCCGTGCCCGTCTTGCCATGGAGCACCGGGTCGAAGAACGCCTCGCCCCGCGGGATCGTCCCCTGCGGCAGGACGACGACGACCTCGCCGGCTCGCAGCGCGGCCTCGGCCGCCTGCAGCGGGCGGGACGAGCCGCTGCCCCGATCGACCGGGATGCCGCCGATCGCCCGCGCCACCCAGCCGAGCACCGGCGCGTCGAACAGCTCCTGCTTGCCCAGGAAGCGGACCGGCCGGCCGAGGCCGGCGGCCACCAGCGCCAGGGCGGCGACGTCGAAGTAGCTCCGGTGGTTCGACGCCAGCAGCACCGGCCCCCGGGCCGGGATCGCGTCGACACCGTCGACGTCGAACCGGGCGTACGGGAACGACTGTGGCCGGACGAACGGCCGGAGGAGGTGGTACGGCTCGAGCCCGATCAGCGACGGCACGCCCGACGGCCGGTCCCAGTACTCGATCGGCCACCGGCGGACCACCGCCACCACGCCGAGCGTCGCGTCCGGGTTGACCGCGTGCGGGAACCCGACGGACGAGAGCAACGGGACGTCGAAGACGCTGTCCGAGCAGGCATGGCAGTCGGCCAGGTCCAGCCCTTCCTCCGCCGCCCACCGCTTGACCGCTTGCAGCTTGCCGAGCCCCCAGACGAAGCCGCCTTCCAGCCGGCCGGTGTAGCAGCCGTCGACGACCTCGTAGCGAGTGGCGACGACCGCGTCGAAACCGAGCGCGTCGGCGAACGGTACGACCAGGTCGTAGGGGGTCGTCGTCGACAGGACGAGCCGGTGGCCGGCCGCCCGGAAGTCGGCGAGGATGCCCGGCGCGAACGGCGCCACCAGGTCGACGAGCCCACCGACCGCCCGGTGGCCGGCCTGGCGGACCGACGCCTGCGACCAGCCACGGGCGACGAATGCCGCCGCCCGGGCCAGCGCCATCGCCGGCAGGCTTTCGCCGAACCGGTCGTACGCGGCGTAGAGCAGCCGGTCGCCGGGGATGCCGCGGTTGGACGGCACGACGCCCTCGGCCTCCAGCGCGGCGTTCAGCACCTGGCCGCTGGCCTGGCGCAGGAGCGTCCGGTCGAGGTCCACGAAGACGGCTCCCACCGCTCCGAGGCTACCGGTACCGACCGGGCGCCCCGATGGAGGCGAAGCCGACGACGGGAAGAGGAGAGCGCCGACGGCGGGAAGACGACGGGAGTCGCCGCCGGAGATGAGAGGGAGGACCGACGACGGGAACAGAAGAAAAAAAGTCCCTGAACGCGGTGAAGGGATCGTCGGGGGGGAGACGATCCCTTCACTGGACCCGCCAAGGAACGGAGGGGGGGTTCCGGTAATCCCTGCGGCCTGAAGACATTTTGCGACACTCCCCTTGATCTGTCAAGCAGCTTCAAGAGATACTTCTCATCACTTGTTGCGATGTATTACGGTACAGTTGCAAGCAATCGAAGATCGAATGTCCAGATCGAGCTGCCATGGATATTAAACACTTGCAAGCACTGGTCGGCATCGCCGACACCGGAAGCTTCTCGGCCGCGGCCGCGGCGATCGGCACCGTCCAGTCGAACATCTCCGCCCACGTCGCCCGGCTCGAGCGCGAGCTCGACGTCGTCCTCGTCGACCGCGCATCCGGCCGGCTGACCGAGGAGGGCGAGGTCGTCGTCGCCCGGGCCCGCCGGATGATGGCCGAGATGGACGCCATGGTGTCCGACGTCGTCGCCATGCGCCACGAGGTGCGCGGCACCGTCCGCGTCGGCATGATCGGCACGACCGGCCGCTGGCTCGTTCCCCAGCTCTTCGCCCGGCTCCGGGAACGCCACCCCGAGGTCCGCATGACCGTCGCCGACGGCACGAGCACCACCCTCGAACCGCAACTCCTCTCCGGGCAGCTCGACCTGGCGGTCGTCACGATGCCCGTTCCCGGTGACGAGCTCTCGGCGTCGCCGCTCTTCGAGGAGGATCTCGTCCTCGTCGCTCCCGTCGACCACCCCGTCGTCGGCGCCCAGCGGGTCGGCGGGGGCGATCGATCGCTGGCCGCACCGGCCAACCGCCCAGCCATCGGCGGGTCAGCGACCGGCGGGCCAGCAACCGGCGGATCAGGGGCGGGTGGCCCGACGGCCAGCCGGGCCCCAGGTGATCGGCCAGCCGGCGACGACGGCGTCGCCCCGCTGCCGCTCGCCGCGCTCGCCGACATCGAGCTCCTGCTGCCGATGCCGGGCACCGCGCTGCGAGAGGAGATCGACGCGGCCGTCCAGCCGGCGGGCATCACGCTGCGCCCGTCGATGGAGCTCGACGGCCTCCGCATGATCGCGTCGCTCACGTTCGACGGCTACGGCCCGGCGATCCTCCCGGCCACCGCCGTGCCCGGGCACCTGCGGGACCGCTTCGCCCTCGTCCCGCTCGAAGGCTTCCCCCGTCGCCAGGTCGGCGTCGCCCTGCGCAGCCGCGGCCTGCCCTCGGCCCCCACCCGAGCCCTGATCGACCTGCTCTACGTCGTCGTCCAGGATCCCCGGCCGCTGCTCGAGGGACTCCACCCAGCGGTCGGCGGCCGGACACGGCGCCGCTGATCCCGACCGCAGCGACGAAATCCGTCACCGGTGTATCACGGTGGCAGTCTCGCAACTCGAACGGTCAGCCGCGGCTCGCTCTGACCGTGGGATGCGGACAAGGGAGCGCTGCAACATCATGAACGGCCGAATAGTCCATGTTCGTTCGTTGAGCCCTGACGACGAGGCCGCCTGGACGGCCCTCGCCGCCCGGGCGGCCGAACCGAACCCGCTCTACGAACCGAACTGCCTCGTGCCGGCCGCCCGGCACCAGACGTTCGGCGACGAGATCCACGTCGTCTTCGCCGAGGAGGACGGCCAGATCTACGGCTGCATGCCCGTCCGCCGGGTGCGGCGCTGGCGCAGCTTCGCCTACCCGTTCGTCGTCACCCAGGTCCGCCGGATGATCTACTGCGGCACGCCGCTCGTCGACGCCGAACGCGGCGACGAGGCCGTCGACGCCATGTTCGACGCCCTCCGGGCCGACCGAAAGCTGACGAAAGGCCGGGTGCTCGTCCTCCAGGAGCTGGCCCAGGACGGCCCGGTCGACGCGTCGGTCCAGGCCGCCGTCGAGCGCCGGCACCTGCCGATCTACCGCTACGAGTCGTGGGAGCGCGGCATCGTCAACCGGCGCGACGAGGCCGACTACGAAGAATCGCAGAGCCGACGCGACCGCAAGGAGCTGCGGCGGTGTCGACGACGGC
The DNA here is from genome assembly GCA_963745595.1 of uncultured Actinomycetota bacterium. Classification (GTDB taxonomy): domain Bacteria; phylum Actinomycetota; class Acidimicrobiia; order Acidimicrobiales; family RAAP-2; genus DASZUK01. The sequence continues at coordinate 55,590 of CAVUYB010000014.1, forward strand.
TGGGTGAGCTCCTCGGGTCCGAGCCGGTCGCGGTCGACCGGTCGGCCGACCCGGCGGCCATCGACGAGTTCATTGCCCTCGAAGCGGCCGGCTACAAGGGCGACGCCCACGTCGCGGTGGCCACCGTCGCCGGCGAAGCCGACTACTTCCGTGAGATGTGCGCCCGCTTCGCCGCGGACGGCCGGCTCCGCGTCTTCTGCCTCGAGGCCGGCGGCCGGACGCTGGCCATGCAGATCCTCGTGACCGGCGGCGACGGGATCTTCGGGATGAAGATCAGCTACGACGAGCAGTTCGCCAAGTACTCGCCCGGTGTCCTGCTCCACTTCGACTCGATGAAGGCCTGCCACGAGACGACCGACGGCCGGTGGATCGACACCTGCTCGTCACCTCAGTTCGAGGTACTCATGCGCATCTACCCCGACCGTCGGCGGATCACGTCGTACTTCGTCCCGCTCGGCCGGAACCCGGTCGACCGGTTGGCCGTCAAGGCGTTCATGGCCCTCCAACCCCTCCACAAGAAGCTCCACGACAAGCGGTCCGGCACCCGCCATCCCGACCCGGCCGAGGGGGCCGACCCGGCCAAGGTGGCCGACGCCACCCCCCGCCCCGAGGTCGTGACCGCCGAGCCCGACTCTTCGCTCGTGCCGACGCTGGTCTTGGTGGAGCACCAGGCCCCGACCACCGCCTCGACGTCTTCCAAGTCCGCCTCTTCCGACCTCGTCGCCGCCACCGGCTGACCGGTCTCGGCACCCGATCGGCCGGTGCGGCGCGACGCCGGCGTATCAGCAGCCGTCGGACGCGCTCTTTCCTGTCAGACCGTCACCAGGGACCTCCGCTCGGCCCCAACCGCAGGCGAGGAGGACGGAACGACATGATGCACGGCCGGATCGCGCCCGTACGGACGCTGTCGCCCGACGACGAGGCGGCCTGGACGGCCCTCGCCGCTCGGGCGGCCGAACCGAACCCGCTGTACGAGCCGAACTGCCTCGTGCCGGCCGCCCGGCACCAGACGTTCGGCGACGAGATCCATGTCGTCTTCGCCGAAGAGGACGGCCGGATCTACGGCTGCATGCCGGTCCGGCAGCTCCGCCAGTGGCGCAGCTTCCCGTACCCGTTCGTCGTCACCCAGGTCCGCCGGATGATCTACTGCGGCACGCCGCTCGTCGATCCCGAACGCGGCGACGAGGCCGTCGCCGCCATGCTCGACGCTCTCCGGGCCGATCGGCGACTGACCCGCGGTCGTGTACTCGTGATCCAAGAGCTGACCCAGGACGGCCCGGCGGACGCCGCGCTCACGGCGGCCGCGGCGACCCGGAAGCTGTCGACGTACCGCTACGAGTCGTGGGAACGCGGCGTCGTCAACCGCCGCGACGACGGCAACTACGAAGCCCGGCAGAGCCGGCGTGACCGCAAGGAGCTGGCGCGCTGCCGCCGGCGGCTGACCGACGCCCTCGGCTCCGAGCCGCGGCTCGTCGACCGGTCGGCCGACCCGGCGGTCATCGACGAGTTCATCGCCCTCGAAGCGGCGGGCTACAAGAGCGACGCCGACGTCGCCGTTGCCACCGTGCCCGGGGAGTCGGCGTACCTGCGCGAGATGTGCGCCCGCTTCGCCGCCGACGGCCGACTGCGGGCGTTCTGTCTGGAGGCCGGCGGCCAGACGTTGGCCATGCAGCTGGTCCTGACGGCCGGCGTCGGGCGGTTCGCCATCAAGGTCAGCTACGACGAGCAGTTCGCCAAGTACGCGCCGGGCGTCCTGCTGCACTTCGCGGTCATGGACGCCTGTTTCGGCGCCGACGACGCCGAGTGGATCGACACCTGTTCGTCGCCGCGGTTCGAGGTGCTCCTGCGCATCTATCCCGACCGGCGGCGGATCACGTCCTACTTCGTCCCGCTCGGCCAGAACCCGATCGACCGGCTGGCCGTCAAGGCGTTCATGGCCCTCCAGCCGCTCCACCAGAAGCTCCACGACGCCCTGTCACGCCGCCAGGCCGTGGCCGGCGCACGACACCGGCATCCCTCTTCCGGCATGCCGGACGAACCCGAGCCGGTCGACGGCGACGCCACGCCGGCGACCGCCGACCGCCGGATGGCGACGGTCAGCCGCCGAGCGTAAGGCCGGTCATAAAATTTCGGTCACGTCATTTGCCGATAGAGCCGATCGACCTGACGGTAACGACCAGCGGTTTTTGCCGATCGCCGGGTCGCCGACGACACTCTCGGTGCAAGAACTCCGCAGAAAAATGGTTGACCGAACGGCCCCGTCCCGTTATCGTACGCATCGGGATTGGAGTGTTGATCTGCAGGCGTCTTTAGTTGGTCGCCGTGTCCTGCAGGGAGCGAGGGCGAAACCGACCTTCCCGATTGTTGCCTCGGCAGCGGAGTCCGAGGCCCGATCCAGGAGCGGGAAAAGGTCGGTATGGATGTCGTGGAGTCCTTGCGTCATGAACGCGGGGACATCGAAGTTCGGACGCACGGGACGTCCAGCCTCCCCTCGATGGAGCGTTCGCCGACCGAGGGCGCGCGCATCCTCGTCATCGACGGCAACCTGCTCACCGCCGAAGCGATCGTCCTGGCGCTGAGCCAGATCCACTTCACCGCCCGGTTCGCCCTTCCGGTCGCCGCCGACCACGTGCGGGACCTCGTCAGCTGGAAGCCCGGCCTCGCCCTGCTCGACATCGACTCGGTCGACCCGGCCACCAGCATCGAGTGCGTGGGCATCCTCCGGGACGCCGAGATCCCGGTGGCCGTCATGGGCGGGAACCGGGACGGCTTCCTCCTCGGCCAGTGCATCCAGGCCGGTGCGTCGTCGGTCGTCGACAAGAGCTCACAGCTCAACGAGCTGATCGGCATCATCGTCCGCATGCTGGCCGGCGACGTCGTCATGACCGAGGAGATGAAGCAGCGGTTGACCGAGCCGTACCAGCGGGAGTCCCGGGCTCGCCGGGCCAAGCTGGCGCCGTTCGACGTCCTGACCGAACGAGAGAAGTACGTGCTGTCCGAGCTGATGGACGGGCACTGCGCCGACGAGATCGCCCGGCGGGCGTCCGTCTCGATCTCGACGGTGCGCTCGCAGATCAAGGCGATCCTCCAGAAGCTCGGGGTGAACTCGCAGCTGGCCGTCGCCGCGCTGGCCCGCCAGGCCGGCTGGGCCTACGACGCCGTGGCCGACGGCGAGCCGACGCTGCTGGCTCGTTCGGCGTAGCCGAGCCGGCGTCGCTCATCAGCTCCTCCGGCGGCCGTCAGTCCGCCGCCTTGCGGGCGATGACGAGATCCTGGTGGCTCAACGACGGTTCGTAGCCGTCCCAAGCGCCGCGGTGCACGGCGTCGACGGTCAAGCCGAGTGACCCGAGCCGGCGGCGGGCCTCGTCCTCGGTGCAGGCGATGGCCGGCGCCGCTCCGGTCCGGCTCCCCGCTGGCCGATCTCCGTCGGGCCGGCGGTCGTTCCACAGGAACCACGTGCCGAAGTAGGTCCCGCCCGGTCGGATGACCCGGGCCGCCTCGGCGAGGTACCAGTCGAACGCCTCGGGCGTCAGCTGGAGGATGGCGCCGAGCGTGACGAAGTCGAACGTCGCGTCGGCGTACGGCAGCGGTTCGGACGCCGGTGCGGGCGCGTCGGCGGCGGCCGGCCGGGTCGCCTCGGTGGCGCCGGCCACCGGCGGCGGCCCGCCCATCGACAGCTGGCGGAAGCGGAAGTTCGGGTACCGGGTCGTGATGACCTGCTGGCACCACGCGGTGCCCTCCGGCCAGTCGTCGACCGCGTCGTACGCGCCGTCGGGGCCGAGGTAGCCGGTCAGCGGAATGGTCATCCGCCCGGCCCGGCAGCCGATGTCGAGCAGGCGGTCGTCCGGCCGGAGGCCGCCGAGATCGACCATGTAGCCGAGGAAGGCCCGACCGACCGCCCGGAAGTCGCCGGGCACCTGGGCCCGCAGCGACCACGGCGGTACCGGCACGCCGTGCCGCCGGTCGCGGGCGTCGTCGATCCGCCGGACGACGGGTCGGGTCGCCGCCTTCAACGGGCGCTTGACGCGGCGCGAGACGATCTGCAGGGTGTCGGCCCGGGCGGCCACGACCGGTACCGGCCCCGTCAGATCGACCGCCGACGGGCGGTCTCGAACTGGCGCCGCTCGAGGTCCCGCTGGACGACGGCCGGCGGGATCGGACTGAGGTCGCTGCAACGGACGAAGCCGGCCAGCGACGTGCCGCGGGGGTCGGCGTCGACGTTGGACGCGCCCTCGCCGTTCTCGAGGTCCTCTTCGCTGACCGTCTGGAAGTGCACGCTGAAGTACGTCTTCAGCGTCTCGTTGGGGACGGTCGAGTAGAGCTGGGCCACCGACGAGAGGATCGCCCCGCCGGCCGGGCAGCTCACCCGGAGCTCCGGGTCCAGTTCGATCGGGGCCAGCGGGCGAGGCTGGGCGAACAGCTCGGCGGCGGTCGCGGCCTGGCCGAGGCGGTCAGCGTCGCTCCACTCCTCGTAGTCGAAGTCGGACGAGCTGTTCTGGATCGGCAGGTCCCAGTAGGCCGGATGGAAGGCGAACGCCGCACTGGCGTCGAGGTCGTAGAGCGGCAGCCACCAGTTGAGCTGGCACGGCGACGCGGCGTACCAGGTGTCGCGGTGCGGATGCTGCGGGACGCCGAGGCCGTGGGCGATGAAGCCGCGGCCGGTCGTCGCCGTCAGGGACGGTGCGCCGATGAACGTCGTCGCCGGGTCGCAGTCGAAGTCGGCGACGACCCCACTGGCCAAGTCGGTGACCACATGGCTGAAGTTCCGGGCAGCCGCCTTGAACAGGACCGCGAACTCGGTCTCCGACATTCGCTGCTGCGCCCACCCCGGCTCGTCGCCGAGCATCTGCTCGATGACGTTCCGCGTTGCCGCGCAGAACGCGACGGTGGTCGGGCGCGGGCTGTAGACGAACACGTCGCCCGAGAACAGCGACCGTCGCCGGGCCGCGTCGGGCACCTCCGCGTCCGTGAGGGAATGGACAATCGGCACTAATCCTTACGCTCTCTTCCAACTCATGGACCCACCCGGCTCGAGCCGGCGTATGGCACGGGTCCAGGACCAGCACTTCAGGACACTCTGCACGTGACAGAGCGACGCCGATCCCCGCTGATACTGGTCTTTCCCTTGGCGCGGTCGTCCCGAAACCGGAACTGACCAAGACCCGAAGGAGCGCCGGGAGACGGCCCGACGAGGCGCCGGCGACGGCCCGTCACGACGCCGCTCCGCCGCCCGCCCGCGGGCGCCGACAGACACCGGAAATCCACCTCATGAGTACCATCACAGGGCTCGATAGGGTGGTTGACGGTCCACCCCCCCACCGTTACTCTGTCGCTGGGTTTGACGTACTGATCCGTGGCTGTAGTTGGTCGCCGTAAGGCCACGGGGAGCGAGGGCGAAACCGGCTTACCCGTGGCGGAGAAACCTCCCGGGTGGTGCTTCACTCGGGACCGAGGCGAGGCGGAGTAGCCATGGAGCCCATCGGGCAGTTGGTTCGGAATTGCACGTCCCCACAGTGGCGGGACCACCGGGCGATCGTCCTGGACGACGACCTGTTCTCGGCCGAGGCGCTCGTCACCGCGCTGTCGGCCTGCGGGGTCACCGCTCGCTTCGCTCTTCCGGTCACGCCGGCGCACCTCCGGGACGTCGTCCAGTGGGGCCCGGAGCTGGCGCTGCTCAACGTCGACTACCTCGACGACGCCGACGTCACCGAGCTCGTGGGCATCCTGCAGGCGGCCGAGGTGGACGTCGTCGCCCTGACCGCCCAGCCGGGCGAGGCGACCGCGTGCCGGCTGCGCGACACCGGCATCGTCGTCATCGACCAGGCGCTGCTCGCCCGCGACGCGGTGACCGCGCTGCGGGACCTCCTGGGCCACGCCGAGCTCGACTCGGCGTCGGCGTTCTCCCACGTCGAGTGGGCTGCCGAGGTCGCCTGACGCCCCACGTCGGCCGGGTGTCGACGATGTATCACGAGGGGCCGAATCGGCTCTTTCGAGGGTGGAACAGCCAAGCGGGACCGACGCCGGACTGAGCCCGGCCGAAGACGGCGACCGCCCGAAGGGCCCGCCGTCGGTCCCGGTAGTCATCGCCACGTTGCTGCCGCCGAGCGGCGGCAACGGCGTCCAGACCCACTTCGTCGAGCTCATGCGCTTCTTGGAAGCCGAGGCCGTGCCGGTCTCGCTCGTCACGCCGTTCTCCTACGGCGGCGTCGTCCGGGACGCGGCGTTCGGCATCCGCCGGATCGTCGCCCCGTTCAGCGGGTCGGCCGACGTGGCGTGGTACCGGTTCGGGCACGTCGTCTTCTTGCAGCAGGCGCTCCGCCGCCAGCTGGCGACGCTCGACGACGCGGTCGTCTACTGCCAGTGCCCGGTGTCGGCGCTGGCCGCGCTGCGGGCCCGGCGGAGCTCCCGCCAGAAGGTCGTCATGGCGGTCCACTTCGCGGTCTCCCAGGCCGACGAGTGGGTCGGCAAGGGCCTGATCCCCCAAGACGGCCACGTGTTCCGTTCGATCCGGGCGCTCGAACGCCGCGTCCTCGACCGACGTCGACGGCGTCGTCTTCGTCTCCGAGTCGGCCCGCCAGGATCTCTGGACCGGCGAGGTCGCCGTCCCGACGGCGACGATCCCCAACTTCCTGACCGTCCAGCCCGTGCCGGCCGGCGTGGCCCGGCGGGCCGACCTGCTGAGCATCGGCACGCTCGAGCCCCGCAAGAACCACCGGTTCCTCCTCGACACCCTGGCCGCGGCCAAGCGGCGCGGCCGGCGCTACACGCTGGAGATCGCCGGGGCCGGACCGGAACGGCGCCACCTGCTCGACCAGGCCGAGGCGCTCGGGATCGACGATCAGGTCCGGCTGCTCGGCTACGTCCCCGAGGCCGGCAATCTGCTCGCCGGGTACCGGGCCTACGCCCATTCGGCCAAGAGCGAGGTCTTCGGCCTCGCGCTCATCGAGGCGATGGCCGCCGGCGTTCCCGTCGTCGCCCCGCCGGTCGGCGGGATCCCGACGCTCTTCGACGACCCGGTCGAGGGACGGTTCTGGGACCTCGGTGACGCCGACGGCGCGGCCGCCGTCCTGATCGAGCTGCTCGACGACGAGCCGGCCCGGGCCCGGATGGGCGCGGCGGCCCGCCAGCGGTTCGTCGACCACTACGACGCGGCCGCGGTCTGCCCCGACCTGCACCGGTTCCTGGCGTCGGTGGCCGGCCGGCCGTCGTCGGCCGGTGGGGCCATCGGCGCACCCCGGAAGGACCCGCGCCAGGAACTTCCCCAACCGGCCTGATGACCGACGGACGGCGGTCGGGCCGCCACCACAAGATGCCGGTCCGGTTCGGGCTGACGGCGATCGACCAGTGCGTGTCGTCGCTGTCCAACTTCGCGGTCGGCGTCGGCGTCGCCCGGGTGGCCGGCGTGGCCGGCTTCGGCGCGTACTCCCTGGCCTACGCCGGCTGGCTGGTGGTCGCGGCCATGCACCGGTCCCTGATCACCGACCCGATGTCGATCGAGAACGACATCCACCAGCCGGACGCCGCCCGGCATGTCCGCATCGGCCTGGCCGCCGAGCTGACGCTGGGCCTCGGCGCGGCCGTCGTCTTCGCCGGCATCGGCGCGGCCCTGCTGGCGCTGGGGCAGCGCCAGTTCGGCATCTGCTTCATCGGTCTCGCCCCGTGGCTTCCCGTTCCTCCTGGCCCAGGACTACTGGCGGTGGGTCGGGCTTCATGCAGTCGAAGCCGCAGAAGGCGCTGGCCAACGACGTGGTCTTCGTCATCGTCCAGGTCGCCGCCTTCGTCGGGCTCTACCTGGCCGGGATCCACTCCGCCCTGCTGGCCATCTTCGCCTGGGGGGCCGGCGCCTTGGCCGGGGCCCTCTTCGGGCTGTGGCAGTTCTCCACCCGGCCCGCCCTGCGGGGCGGGTTCACCCGGATCCGGGAGCGATGGGGACTCAGCAAGTGGATCGCCGCCGTCAACGCCATGGCCCAGGCCACATACGAGGCCACCCCGGTGCTGACCAGCGGGTTCCTGGGGCCGGTGGGCATCGGGGGGTTGAAGGCGGCCAACAGCCTGGTCAGCGGCCCTTCCCTGGTCCTCATTCAAGCGGGCGGCAGCATCGGGCTGCCCGAAGCCACCAAGGCGCTCAAGAACCGCGGCTGGCCGGGGTTGCGGCGGGTCGAGCGGATCGTCACCGTCGCCGGCCTCTTCAGCGTGGGCCTCATCGCCCTGACGATCTTCCTCTTCGGCCAGACCCTCCTGGTGCACATCTACGGGAAGGCCTTCGGCCAGTTCGCGACCGTCGCCGACATCCTGGCCGTCTCGGTCCTGGTCGCCGCCGGGGGTCTGGGCGCCATCCTCAGCCTGAAGGCCACCCGGAAGGCCCAGCGGATGGTCCCGGTCAGCGCCGTCTCCCTGGTCGTCTCGATCGTCGCCACCATCGTCCTCGTCCAGCGGTTCGGGATCACCGGCGCGGCCGTCGCCACCCTGGTCGGCACGGCGACGATGACCCTCGGGCTCCTCATCGTTCACTGGGGTCACCTCCAAGCGGGCCGCCGAGGAGCTGAGCGCCGGGGGTACCCTGATGGCCGAGGAGCCGGTGCCGGTGGCTCTCGACCCAGCGCCAGACCATGCCCCGGAGCAGGACCAGGGCCGGACCGGCGAGCGCCTCGGCCATCACGACGGCAATCACCCCAACGACAACCACCCCAACGGCAATGGCGGCGGCGGCCGGATCCGGCCGACCGTCGTCACCGGGACGACGGTCCGGCTGCCGACCCGACCGTTCGTCCCCACCCTCGATCTGTCCATCCCCGCCAGGCCAACCGGAGGTACCGCGCCAATGAAGATCCTCGTCGTCCACAACCGTTACCGGTCGTCGTCGCCGAGCGGCGAGGACCGGGTGGTCGACCAGGAGCACGCCGCGCTGGTCGACGCCGGCCACATCGTCCGGCGGTTCGAGCTGTTCAGCGACGACATCGCCACGTTCTCGGCCGCCCGCAAGGCGCTCGTCCCGGCCGAGGTCGTCTGGAACCCGAAGTCCGGCCGGGACATCGTGCCGGTGCTCGACGAGTTCCAGCCCGACGTCGTGCACGTCCACAACCTGTTCCCCCTCTTGAGCCCGGCCGTGCTCACCGCCTGCCAGCGCCGCGGGGTCCCGACGGTGGTCACGCTGCACAACTACCGGCTGATCTGCCCGGGCGGGAGCCTCTTCCGGGACGGGGCGGCCTGCCGGGACTGCGTCGGGCTGAAGGTGCCGCTGCCGGGCGTCCAGCACGGCTGCTACCGCGGCTCGTCGGCCGCCACCCTCCCGATCGCCACCGCGACGACCACGCCAGCGGCCGATCTGGCGGTCGGCGCCCTCGGCGTACATCTTCCTCTCCGACGCCCAGCGCCGGGAGATGGAGTCGATGGCGTTCCCGCTCGACCGGTGCTTCGTCAAGCCGAACCTCGTCCTCCCGGCCCCGCCGCGGGGCGAGGCCGAGCCGCTCGTCGTCTACGCCGGCCGCTTCACCGAGGCCAAGGGCGTCCACGTCCTCATGCGGGCCTGGGACCGGTTCCTCGAGCGCCGGCCGGCGACGACGCTGCGGCTGGCCTTCGCCGGGTCCGGCCCGCTCGAGGACGACGCTGCGGTCGTGGGCCAGCACCCGCCCGTCCGTCGACGTCGTCGGACTGCTCGACCGCGAGGCGTGCGCCGCGCTCGTCCGCCGGGCCCGGGTCGCCGTCGCCCCGTCGGAGTGGCCCGAGCCGTTCGGGCTCGTCGTCCCCGAGGCCATGGCCGCCGGCGTGGCGCCGATCGCCACCGCCCACGGCTCCTTCGTCGACATGATCGCCGACGGCGTCGACGGGCTGCTCTACCCGCCCGGCGACGCCACCGCCCTGGCCCGGATCTTCGACGTCGTCGAGGACGACCCGGTCTCGCTCGACCAGCTCGGCCAGGAAGCCCGGCGGACGTACGAGCGTCGCTTCCACCCGACCAAGAACATCGCCGAGCTGGAGACGATCTACCGCTACGCCATCGACCATCCGCGCCGGCGGAACCGGACCCGTTCGGGCGGCTGGGGCCTCGCTGACCTGGTGAACCCCCAGAGCGCGTCTACGGTATCGACCATGGCGGACGTGTCGGATCGGCCGTCGGGTTCGAACGTACCCGGCGCGCGAACGGTTCAAACGGACAAGGCGGCCGAACGGGCAAAACGGCTCGGCTCGGCTGAACGGCTCCAGTGAGCCGAACGGCTCGAGCGGGACGGGCGGTTCGGGCAACCGGGGTGGCAGCACGTCGATCCCGGCATCGACCCCGATCTCCGGCGAGCACGGCAGCGCGGCCTCCGAGGCTTCGATCGCCGCCTTCTGGGAGTCGCACCCCTGCGGCGACGAGATGATCGGCGGCCTGTCGGACCGGTACCGCCAGGACTACGAGCGGTTCTTCGACGACTACGACGAGCTCCGCTACGGCATGGAGTCACACATCCCCGGCTGCCTCGACCGGCTCGACCTGAAAGGCCAGCGGGTCCTCGAGATCGGCCTCGGCCAGGGAGCCGAGTCGGAGCAGCTCATCCGGCGGGGCGCCATCTGGACCGGTCTCGACGTCACCGAGGAGTCGGTCCAGCGGGTACGCACCCGGCTCGAGCTACGGGGGCTCCCCTACGCCGAGATCATCCGCGGCTCGGTCGTCGACATACCGGTGGCCGACAACTCGTTCGACCTCGTCTTCTCCCACGGCGTCCTGCACCACGTGCCGGACATCCTGAGCGCCCAGCGCGAGATCCACCGGGTGCTACGACCCGACGGACGGCTCGTGGCCATGCTCTACGCTCGCAACTCCCTGAACTACTGGGTCTCGATCGCCACGCTGCGCCGGTTGGCCCTCCTCTCGGCGGCCCCCCTGCGCCGCCGGCCGGACGGGATCCTCGGGGACCACCTCGACAACGCCCGGCGGGAGGGGTTCTCGAACTACCTCCGGCTGGAGCGGTTCACCCACGCCAACACCGACGGACCGAAGAACCCGTTCGCCCGGGTCTACGACCAGGCCCGGGTGGAGCAGGACTTCCCGTCGTTCAGGATCGTCCAGTCGCGCAAGTGGTTCATGCATGCGCCGCCGCTGCCCGTCCACGGGCTCCCGGGCGGCCGCTACCTCGGCTGGCACCTCTGGGTCGAGCTGGCCCCCCGTCCGGACGAGAGCCTCGCGGGCCGCGAGACGGCCGTCCCGGGCACGGTCCGGGAGATCCCGGCCACCGGCCGGCGCTGACGTATCACGCCGCCGCCTGACCGCTCTCTTCTTCGACACACCGCAACGCCTGCCCACCGACGAGCCCGGCTCCGAGGTGCAGGTCGGGGGAACTCTCTCGACTGCCGCTCCGGCGGGACAGGTCCCGGCAAGGGGCACGACCGACGCCCACGAAAGGAAGCAATGGAGGACGAGATTCGTCAGATTCTGGCTACGCACGGTCGGATCCCCGTCGACATCGCCACGCTTTCCGACGACGACGACCTGTTCGAGGCCGGGATGACGTCCCACGCCAACGTCAACGTGATGCTGGCCTTGGAGGACGCCTTCGACTTCGAGTTCCCCGAGGCCATGCTCCGGCGGAGCACGTTCGCCTCGGTGGCCGCCATCCGTGACGCCATCACCGACCTGACGACCGTCGGGGCCTCGTCATGACGACGGCCAGCATCGAGCGGCCGGTGGTCGACCTGCCGACGCGGGTGGCCGCCGTCGCCAGCGAGATCGCCGGCCCGGCCGCCGACGCCGTCGACCGGGAGGCCCGCTTCCCGTTCGAGGCCATCGACGCCCTGCGGGCCGAGGGGATCCTCTCCCCGCTCGTGCCGACTCGCCTCGGCGGCGAGGGGGCCAGCCTCCGCACGGTGGCCGAGGCCACCGCCGCCCTGGCCCGGCACTGCGCGTCGACCGCCATGGTCTACGCCATGCACAACCTGCAGGTCGCCTGCCTCGTCCGCCACCCGCTCAACGACCACCTCGAGTCCTACGTGCGGGACCTCGTCACCCACCAGTACCTGCTGGCGTCGGCGACGACCGAGCTCGGGACCGGCGGCGACACCCGTTCGAGCGTCTGTGCCCTCGAACGCGAGGACGGTCGCTACCGCCTGGAGAAGCAGGCGCCGGTCATCTCCTACGGCGAGCACGCCGACGGCGTCCTCGTGACCTGCCGGCGCGGCCCCGACAGCCCGCCGAGCGACCAGGCCCTCGTCCTGTGCACCAGCGACGACGTCGAGCTGAAGCCGCTCAGCGACTGGGACACGCTCGGCCTGCGGGGCACCTGCAGCCGGGGGTTCGCCCTGAAGGCCACCGGGCCGGAGGCCAACATCCTGCCGGTGCCGTTCGCCGACATCTCGACCCAGACGATGCTCCCGGTCTCGCACATCCTGTGGAGCCACGTCTGGCTCGGCATCGCCACCGAGGCGTTCGACCGGGCCCGCAAGAGCGTCCAGTCCGAGGCCCGCAAGAACCCCGGCGTCACCCCGCCGTCGGCCCTCCGGCTGGCCGAGCTGGCCACCCTCTACGAACAGCTCTCGTCGCTCGTCCACGGCGCCGCCCTGACCTTCGAGGAGATCGCCGACGACGAGGAGGCGCTCTCCCGGTTGAGCTTCACCGTCAGCATGAACTCGCTGAAGGTGAACGCGTCGACGATGGTCGTCGAGATCGTCGGCGCCGCCCTCGGCATCTGCGGCATCAACGGCTACCGGCTCGACTCGCCGCTCACCATGGGCCGGCTGCTGCGGGACGCCCACGGCGGCGCGGTCATGGTCAACAACGACCGCATCCTGGCCAACAACGCCCAGCTCCTGCTCATGAATCGAGGCATGTGATGACCGTCGACACCGTTTCGACCGAGGCCCCGCCCGACCGCGACCGACTCCGAAAGCCGGATCGAGGCCGGGACCCACGCCTACGACGACTTCCGGGAAGCGCTCTTCGCCAGCGGCGTCCTGTTCGACACCGGCCAAGAGGGCGTCTACGGCTACTCCGGCACGTACCAGCGGATCGTCACCGGGCTCGACCGCCTCGTCACCGAGCTCGGCCGCGTCCGCCTTCGAGCCGGTGCACTTCCCGCCGCGTCCTCGTCCGGCCCACGTTCGACCGGACCGGCTACCTGCACTCGTTCCCCGACCTCATGGGGTCCGTCCACGTCTTCCGGGGCGGCAACAAGGAGCACCGGGAGCTGTCGAAGCGCTACGACGAGGGCGGCAACTGGCCCGAGCTGCTCGAGCCGGCCGAGGTCGTCCTCAGCTCGGCCGCCTGCCACTCGCTCTACCCGCTGTGCACCGGCACGCTGCCGACGGGTGGCCGCTACTTCGAGATCCAGAACTGGTGCTTCCGTCACGAGCCGAGCCCCGACCCGGCCCGGATGGTGGCGTTCCGGATGCACGAGCTCGTCTACGTCGGCGACCCCGACACCGCCCAGACCTACCGGGACACGATGCTGCCCCAGGGGCGTCCAGCTGCTGGCCGACCTCGGCCTGCCGATGGACGTCGTGCCGGCCAACGACCCGTTCTTCGGCCGTCTCGGCACCCTCAAGGCGTCCGCCCAGCTCGAGGAGAACCTGAAGCTGGAGGGCGTCACGCCGATCTGCTCGGACGGAGAAGCCGACGGCCATCATCTCGGGGAACTGCGCCCGCGACCACTTCGGCGAGCCGTTCGACATCACGACGAGCACCGGCGAGGTCGCCCACAGCTCGTGCGTCGCCTTCGGCATCGACCGGATCGCCCTCGCCCTGCTCCACCGGCACGGGCTCGACCCGGCCACCTGGCCGGCCGACGTCCGGGAGCGACTCTGGGCATGAGGCTCGAGCTCCTCCCGATCGACGCCACGTCGTACTCGTCGAACGTCCTGCACTCGGGCGACGTCGACTGGACGGAGACGAACTGCGCCACCGACATGTGGATCGAGATCCTCCACTCGTGGGGACTCGACCCGGTGGCCGGCCTCGCCTTCACCGTCGGCACCGACTTCGACGGCGAGCAGTGGGCGATGTTCACGTACCCCGACGAGGATCTGCGCGTCCTCTACGGCATCGACGTCGACGAGCTCAACGTCTGGCGACCACTGATCGAGCACGTCGAGGACCACCTGCGGCTGGGCCACCTCGTCCCGGTCGACGTCGACGCCTACTACCTGCCCGACACCGTCGGCGTCACCTACCAGCTGGCCCACCAGAAGACGACGATCGCCGTCCAGATGGTCGACCGCGAGCAGCGGGCGCTCGGCTACTTCCACAACGCCGGCTACGCCGAGCTGGCCGGCGACGACTTCGACGCCGTCTTCCACCTCGGCGCCCACGCCGACCCGATGGCCGTCGCCATGCCGCCGTTCGCCATGGTCGTCCGCGTCGACGGCGGGCCGCCGAACCCGGACGACCTCTTCGACCTGGTCGCCGGCCGCCTGCGCGTCCACCTCGGGCGCCGGCCGATCGACAACCCGGTCTCCCGGCTGGCCAAGCGGATGACCGAGGACCTGCCGGCCATCGCCGCCGACGGGATGGACGCCTTCCACCGCTACGCCTTCGGCAGCTGCCGCCATCTCGGCGCCAACGGCGAGCTGGCCGCCACCTTCGTCGACTGGCTCGCCCGCCACGACGACGGCGCCGACCAGGCCGGCCCTGGCCGAGGCGGCCGACTGCTACCGGACCGTCTCCACCGGCGCCAAGGCGGCCGAGTTCACCCTGGCCCGGGCGGCCCGGGGCCGCAACGTCGACCTCTACGCGGTCATGGAGCCGCTCGCCGTCGCCTGGGAACGGGCCGCGTCCATCCTGAACGATCGGTACGGCGATTGACGGTGCGGTCGCCGGCCGCCCCGCCGTGACCCGCCGCGACCCCGTCGGACTCGCCCCATGAAGCTCCGCAGCTGGCAACCAGTCGACGCCACCACCGGCAAGACCGTCGCGTCCGGCAGCCGCCGGGCCGCGCTGACGCTGGCCGACCAGTGCCTCTCGTCGGTGTCGAACTTCGCGGTCGGCGTCATCGTCGCCCGCCTGTCCGGGCCGGCCGGCCTCGGCGTGTTCTCCCTCGCCTACGCCGCCTGGCTGCTGCTGGCCAGCATCCACCGCTCGCTGGTCACCGACCCGATGGCCATCGAGGGCGACGCCCGGGACCCCGAGAACCGGCTCGGCATCCGCCGCGGCGCCGGGTCCGAGCTCATCCTCGGGACGATCGCCGCCCTCGGCTTCGCCCTCGTCGGGGGCATCTTGATGGCGTTCGGCCAGCGCACCTTCGGTGTGGCCATGCTGGCCGTCGCCCCCTGGCTGATCGTCCTCCTCCTCCAGGACTACTGGCGGTGGGTCGGCTTCATGACCGCCCAGCCAATGAAGTCCCTGCTCAACGACATCGTCTTCGACGTCGTCGAGGCAGTCGCCTTCTCGCTCGTGCTCGTGAGCCACTTCCGCGGGCCGGCGGTCATCCTCGCCGCCTGGGGTACCGGGGCCCTCGTCGGCGCCGTCTTCGGCCTCTTCCAGTTCCGCCTGATCGGCCACCTCGGGCCCCGCCACTCGCTGGCCGACGGCTTCCGTTCAGCCGCCGTCCCGTTCGTCGACGGTTGGGCCCTGCTCCGGCGGCACTGGGGCATCAGCCGGTGGATCGTCGCCAACTCCCTCATGAACTGGGGCGCGTCCCAGGCGTACGTCTTCATCGCCGGCTTCATCCTCGGCCCCGCCGGCCTCGGCGGCCTGAAGGCCGCCCAGACGCTCGTCACCGGCCCGTCGATGGTCCTCATCCAGGCCGGCGGGAGCGTCGGCCTGCCCGAGGCGTCGAAGGCGTACGCCGAGCGCGGCTGGCCCGGCCTGTTCAAGGTCTCCCGGCTCGTGACCGCCATCAGCGTCGCCAGCGTCGCCGCCGGCACCATCGTCATCGCCATCGTCGGTAGCCAGCTCCTCTCGTTGGTCTACGGGCCGCAGTTCGCCCACCTGCAGACGGCCGCCGTCCTCTTCGGCATCGCCCAGACCGTGTCCGTCGCCGGGCTCGGCTGCATCCTCGTCCTCAAGGCCACCCGCAACACCCGTAGCCTGCTGTGGACCGTCGCCGCCGCCCTCGTCGTCTCCGTCGTCGGCGTGGCCGTCCTCTCGTCGGCCTACGGCGTGAACGGGGCGGCCATCGCCGCCATCGCCACCTCGACCGTCGGTGTCGTCGGCATCCGGTGGTTCCAGCACCGGGCGTACCGGGCCGCCAAGGCCGACGGGCTCGTCCCCGGCCCCGGCCCGGCCCCGACTCCGACCGCTCCGGCCGCCGCCCCTCCCGACGCGACCCTCGACGGCCTGACCGCCGGGGCGGCGGCACAATGAACCCGTCGCTCGACGCGCCGGCGCCCGAGACGGCGCCGGCCGCACCCGGACCCGGAGGACCGACGATGACCACCCCGATCTGGTTCGGGACGGACGACCGGCCGCTCTTCGGCCTCTTCCACACCCCCGCCGACGGCCGGGCCCGGGCCGGCGCGGTCATCTGCCCGCCGTTCGACCGGGACTACATGCACGCCCACTACGCCCTCCGCCTGCTCGCCGAGCGGCTGGCCGAGCACGGCGTCTGCGTCCTCCGCTTCGACTACGACGGCACCGGCGACTCGGCCGGCGGCCCGCAGGACCCGGACCGGGTAGCCGCCTGGCTCGGTTCCGTCGACGCCGCCCTCGACGTCGTCCGGGCGGCCGGCGCCGAGACGACCGTGCTCATCGGCATGCGGATCGGCGCCACCTTCGCCGGCGCGGTCGCCGAGCGCCGCGGCGACGTCGACGACCTCGTCCTGTGGGACCCCGTCACTGTCCGGCAAGGCCTACCTCTCCGAGCAGCGCGCCCTGAGCGCCCTCTCGTTCACCGAGTCGACCGACCGGGACGACGGCGCCGTCGAGACCCCCGGCATGCGGTTCGAGGCGCCGACCGTCGAGGCCCTCCGGGCCGTCGACCTGACCAAGACGGTCGGACCGCTCGCCGAGCGCGTGCTCGTCCTCCCCCGCCCCGAGAAGCCGCTCGCCCGCCTGGCCAAGCGGCTCGACCAGCCCCACGTCGAGTGGTCCGAGGTCACCGGCCAGGCCGAGCTGATGGACACCGGGTCGCCGAACCAGGTCATGCCCTACGACGACATCGACCGGATCGCCGACTGGGTGTCGTCGGCCGTGCCGGCGACGTCGGCCCGGCTGCAGCCGCCCGAACCAGCCGGCCCGGCCACCATCGGCCGCCTGGCCGACGGCACCGCGATCGTCGAGACGCCGACCGCCCTCGGGCCGGCCGGGCTCTTCGGCGTCGTCACCGACGTGCCCGGCCGCACCGGCGGGCCGACGGCCGTCTTCTTGAACGTCGCCAACGAGCACCGGCTCGGTCCCGCCCGCCTCTGGGTCGACCTCGCCCGCCAGTGGGCCGCGTCCGGCATCCGGTCCGTCCGCTTCGACCTGAGCGGCCTCGGCGACAGCCCGACCCGCCAGTCCGACCAGCGGCGGTTCGTCACCCGGGCCCCCGAGTCGTTCGACGACGTCATCGACGTCTGCCGGGCCGTCTCCCCCGACGACCCGTCGAACGTCGTCCTCTTCGGGCTCTGCGCCTCCGCCTACCAGGCGCTCGACAGCGCCTTCGACGTCTTCCCCCGGGGCGTCGTCTCGATCAACCCGATCCTCTCGTTCCTGCCGCCCGAGCTCGTCACCGGCGACACCCTCGACCCACGGCGCCACGTCGCCATCCCCCGGCCCTCGGCCATGCAGGCCTTCCGGGGCGACGGGCGGCTCGCCGGCCTGCGCAAGCGCTTCCCCCGGCTCGCCGTCCGCGGCCGCGAGCTCTCCGAGACGCTCGAAGCCCTGACCGCCGCCCGGGAGCGCCGGCCGGCCGCCTGGCTGAAGAAGCTCACCGACGCCGACGTCGACGTCCTGCTGATCTGCGGCGACCGCGAGGCCCGACCGATCAAGCTCAGCGGGACGACGTGGTCGTTCCGGCGGCTCGAACGGACCGGGCGCTACCGCCTCGACCTGATCCCCGGGCTCGAGCACGCCCTGCTCATCACCGACCAGCGGGCCGACGTCCGCCGGCGGGTCACCGAGTACATGCACCGCCTGGCCGCCACTGACGGCCACACCCCTGGCCGCACCGCCAACGACCACCCGGCCCCGGTCGGCGCCACTGCCGGCTGACGCCGGCCGGACTTCGCCGTCTCAGGGCACCCGACTCGGACCGACGGCCGCCTCAGGTCGCCGACTGGGCGGCCGGTGCCGGGTCGTCCGATGGCTTCGGCGTCGAACCGTTGGAGCTCTTCGGCGCTGCGTCATCAGACGTCTTCGGCTCCGCCGTCGGCCGTCTTCGATCGCTGCGCCTCGTCGAGCGGCCGTTCCGGCGGGCCTCGATGGCCTCGTAGAGCCCGCTTGTGGAGCGGCCGCACGACCATGAACGCCCGGGCGGCCGTCCGGTCGACGGGGTTGCGACCGAGCGGCACGAAGTACGAGCAGAAGCGCTTGCGGTCGGGGTACATCCGCAGGAGGGTCTCGTTGTCCTTGTACGTGCACGTGTCGAGCCAGTCGGCGTCGGTGCGGTGGTGGAAGTCGTCGATGACGTCGAGGTGGAGCTGGAGGCCGGGGCGGAACTTGGCCAGCTCCTCGTCGTAGACGAGCTTGAGCAGGAACAGGCCCTCGCGCCCCTGCATGTTCAGCTGCATCGCGCAGACCCGACCGTCGACCTCCAGGGAGTGGACGTGGAGCCGGCCGGCCTGCGCGGAACCGGTCGGCCATCTCGGCGAAGTAGGCCGGCTCGCCGGGAACGGTCGTCATCGCCACGCCCGTCCGGGCCTTGTAGCCGGCTCCCTCCAGCCGGATGAGCTCCTGGACGGCGGTCGGGTCGTCGCTGCGGTCGACGCGGACGACCTCGCCGCCGAGGGTCGTCCCGAGGTTCCGGCGGAGCCGAGCCAGGTTGCGGAGGAATTTCCCGCCGTGGCTCGCCCGGTAGTCGGCGTCGGGCCGGCGGACGACGATCGGCCGCTCCCACGACTCGTAGCGGTAAGAGGGAAGGCCGGCCTCGCGGGCCCCGTCACGGACGGCGTCCTCGACCGCGCCGCCCTCGGCCAGCTCCTGGAGGACCAGGACCCGGCCGTGCGTCAGGCCCCGACGGTCCCGGAGCGCCCCGAACACCGCGGCCAACGCCTCGCCGCTGCGGTCCCGGTCCACCAGCGGGGTCCCGCAGTACATCATCCGTCGGACGGTGTTCGTGACGAACGGGTAGGGGAACTGGCGCCACCGCGTCACCTCGCGGACGGGGAGACAGGCGACGATCCGGCCGCCGTCCTCGGCGAAGACGATGTCGATCTGGTCGCCGAACTGCTGGTGACGGGCGGCCGGGATGACGCAGTCCGGCTCGAACAGCGGATTGGGCTCGACGACCCGGTCGGCCATGGCCCGCCAGGCCCCCTCGTCCTCGGGGGTCAGGTCGCGGGCATGGACAATCCGGGCCTTCGTCACAGGTCGTTCTCCGTCTCGATCGGCTGTCGCGGTGGGGTGGTGCAGTCTGGCAGTGGGCGCGGTCGGGCGGGTCGACCCGGGTCGGCGGACAGCGGCGGCGCAACGCCCGTCGCCGGCCATCGGACGAGGGCCTGCCGCCAAAGGTGATACCACGGTTTGCCGACTAAAGCCCCTGCACAGTAGCCCTTCAGCCACTCCTCAGGAGGCTAGGCGACTCGCCACCGCCCCTCGGGCCGGCCGGGGAACCGGACACCGGGGGCCGACGGACCGGTACCGGGAGCCGGGCCATCGATCGCGGCCGATGTATCACGTCGGGGGCCGCCGGCTCTACCTGGTGCAACAACCTTCCAAGGGTCCAGCCGGGCCTCCCCTTTCCAGGCGAATCGAGGAGCAAGCATGAAGGTCGCCGTCTTCGGACTTGGCTATGTCGGGACCGTCACCGCCGCGGTCCTCGCGTCCAACGGCCACGAGGTCTGGGGCGTCGACGTCGACACGGGCAAGGTGCAGGCCATCAACGACGGGAAGAGCACCGTCGTCGAGCCCGGCCTCGAGAGCCTGGTGGCCAACGCCGTGGCCGAGTCCCGGCTACGGGCGACGACCGACGTCTACGGCGCGATCGACGGCGCCGAGCTGTCGCTGTCTGCGTCGGCACGCCGTCGTCGGCCAACGGCAGCACGAACCTCGACTACGTCCGCCGGGCCGTGAGCGACATCGTCGACGCCCTGGCCGCCGGCGCCGGCTCGCCGACCGGCCACCACGCGGTGGTCATCCGCAGCACGGTGCCCCCGGGCACCGTCGACGAGGTCGTCACGCCGCTCGTCGCCGGCCGGCTCGGGTCGTCGCCGGTCGAGGTCGGGACGGGCATGTGCCCGGAGTTCCTCCGCGAGGGATCGGCCATCGCCGACTTCTACGACTCCCCGCTGACCGCGGTCGGCACGGCCGACGAGCGGGTCGGCGCCACCGTGCAACGGCTGTTGACGTTCCTCCCGGAGCCGGTGAAGGTCGTCGGCACCCGGGACGCCGAGGGGCTCAAGTACGCCTGCAACGCCTACCATGCGACGAAGGTCTCGTTCGCCAACGAGCTCGGCCGGCTGTTCCGGCTGCTCGGCGTCGACTCCCGGGAGGTGATGAAGCTGTTCTGCGAGGACACGAAGCTCAACATCTCCACCACCTACCTGTCCCCCGGCTTCGCCTTCGGCGGCTCGTGCCTGCCGAAGGACCTCCGGTCGCTGCTCTACCTGGCCCGGATGAACTCGGTCGACCTGCCGCTGCTGTCGGGGACGCTGGCCAGCAACACGCTGTCGGTCGGCGACGTCGTCAACCGGGTGCTCGCCACCGACGCCCGCTCGGTCGCCCTGCTCGGGCTCAGCTTCAAGATGGACAGCGACGACCTCCGGGAGAGCCCGTACGTCGACCTGGCCGAGACGCTGATCGGCAAGGGCTTCGACGTCCGCATCTACGACCCGCTCGTCGACACCTCCAAGCTGGTCGGCGCGAACCTGAACTACGTGATGTCGAAGCTGCCCGCACGTCCAGCGGGCCATGCTGCCGACCGCGGCCGACGCGCTGCACGGCGCCGACCTCGCCCTCGTCTCGAGCGCCGACCCGTCGGTCGTCGACGCCCTTCTCGACCGACCCGCCGGTCACCGTCATCGACCTCACCGGGCGCCTGGGCGCCGAGGTCGAGACGCTCTCCAGCTACGAGGGGGTGGCGTGGTAGGGCGACCGCCCCGGGTCCACATCATCGTCCAGAACCTGCCGGTCCCCTTCGACCGGCGGGTCTGGCTGGAGTGCCGGTCGCTCACGGCGGCCGGCTACCGGGTCTCGGTGGTGTGCCCCCGCGGCCCCGGCGACCCGGGCGAGGAGGTCATCGAGGGCGTCACCCTCTACAAGTACCGGCCGCCGAAGACCGGCACCGGCAAGGGCGGCCTTCCTGTGGGAGTACGTCTACTCGTTCGTCGCCACCGCGTGGCTGACCGCCCGGGCGTGGCGGCGGGACCGCTTCGACGTCATCCAGGCCTGCAACCCGCCGGACATCTTCTGGCCGATCGCCCTGGCCTTCCGGCTGGCCGGCGTGCGGTTCGTCTTCGACCACCACGACCTCTGCCCCGAGCTCTACGAGTCGAAGTTCGAGAACGACACGTCGGTCTTCTACCGCGGGCTGCGGTTCCTCGAGTGGTGCACGTTCCGCAGCGCCCACCGGGTGATCTCCACCAACGACTCGTACCGGGCGATCGCCATCGAGCGGGGCGGCAAGCGCCCCGACGACGTCACCGTCGTCCGCACCGGCCCCGACCCCGAGAAGCTGCGGGCCGGCGAAGCCGACCCGAGCCTGCGCCGGGGCCGGCCCCACCTGGCGGTCTACCTCGGCGTGATGGGCGCCCAGGACGGCGTCGACCTGGCCGTGCGGACCGTCGACCACATCGTCCACAAGCTCGGACGGACCGACATCAGCTTCACGTTCATCGGTTCGGGCGAGTCGTTCGACGAGCTGCGGGCCTTGAGCACCGAGCTCGGCGTCGACGACTTCCTCCAGTTCACCGGCCGGGTTCCCGACGAAACCGTCGCCGGCCTGCTCTCGACCGCCGACGTCGGCCTCTGCCCGGACCCGAAGAACCCGCTGAACGACGTCTCGACGATGAACAAGACGATGGAGTACATGGCCTACGGTCTGCCGGTAGTGGCGTTCGACCTGCACGAGACGCGGGTCTCGGCCGCCGAGGCCGCGGTCTATGCCGAGCCGAACGAGGTGCCGGCCTTCGCCGACCTCGTCGTCGACCTCGTCGACGACGAGCCGCGCCGCGCGACGATGGGCGACTTCGGTCGCCGCCGGGTCGAGGAAAGCCTGGCCTGGACACATCAGAAGGAAGGCTACGTGCGGGTCTTCGACGACCTCACCGGGAGGACGGCCTGAGATGTGCGGCATCGCCGGGTGCTACCAGCAGGTGGACGGGGAGTCACTCGTCCGGACGATGAGCGATCGACTGGCCCACCGCGGCCCGGACGACGACGGCCTCTTCTCGTTCCAGCGCGGCCAGATCTCCGTGCCAGCTCGCCCACCGCCGACTCTCGATCATCGACCTCTCGACCGGCGGCCACCAGCCGGTCAGCCGGGACGGGCTGACGCTCTGCTACAACGGCGAGCTCTACAACTACCGCGACCTGCGGACCGAGCTGATGGCCCACGGCGTCCGCTTCCACACGTCCTCGGACACCGAGGTCGTCCTCGAGGCCTGGCGGTACTGGGGCCCCGACGCCCTCCCCCGCTTCCGCGGCATGTTCGCCTTCGCCATCTTCGACGAGCGCACCGGCTCGCTGGTGCTCGCCCGCGACCAGCTCGGCATCAAGCCGCTGCACTACCTGCCCCGCAAGGACGGCGTCGTCTTCGCCTCCGAGCTGAAGAGCATCGTCAGCGCGGTCGGTCAGGGCATGGAGGCCGATCCGGGCGCCCTCGTCGCGTCGCTCCTCTACTACTGGATCCCGCCGGAGCGCTGCGCCATCAAGGGCGTCGAGAAGCTGCCTCCCGGCACCTGGGTCGAGTTCCGGCCCGACGGCCGCTCGACCGTGCACCGGTACTGGTCGATCGCCGAGGTCGCGGCCGAGGCCGCGGCCGGGCCACCGGCCGACCTGCGCGAGGTCATCGAGGCGTCGGTGGCCGCCCACCTCGTCGCCGACGTGCCCGGTCTCGACCTTCCTGAGCGGCGGGCTCGACTCCAGCATCATCTCGGTCCTCGCCAAACGGCACAACCCGGGGCTCGACGCCTACACGATCACCTTCCGCCCCCAGGACCACCGCCTCGAGGCGATGCCGGACGACGCCGATCTACGCCCGCAAGGTGGCCCGGCAGTTCGGCATCACGCTGCACGAGATCGAGGCCACACCGGACATCGTCCAGCTCCTCCCCCGGATCGTCGACATCCTCGACGAGCCGGTCGGCGATCCGGCCGCCATCAACACGCTGCTCATGTGCGAGGCCGCCCGCGACGCCGGCGTGAAGGTGATGCTGTCCGGGATGGGCGCCGACGAGCTGTTCGGCGGCTACCGCAAGCATCTCGCCTGCCTGCTCGGCGCTTCCTACCGGCGGGTCCCCGGCCCGGCCCGGCGGATGGTCAAGGGCGGTGTCGACCTCCTCCCGGTGGTCGCCGGCGGCCGCGGGCTGCGCCAGGTCCGGTGGACCAAGCGGTTCTTGGACTTCGCCGAGCTCCCCGAGGCCGAGGCGTTCCGCCGGAGCTACACCCTCTACGACCCGCCGGACCTCGTCGGTCTGGTCAGCCCCGAGCTGGGCCCGTACGTCGCCGACGTCATCGACGAGCACGACGCCATCTACGCCGACAACACCCTGCCGGACGCGGTCAGCCGGATGTGCCTGGCCGACAGCCGGCTGTTCCTGCCCGGCCTCAACCTGGCCTACACCGACCGGGCCAGCATGGCCGCCTCCGTCGAGGTCCGCGTGCCGTTCGTCGACCCGACCGTCGTCGCCGCCGCCTTCTCGACCCCCGGGCCGACAAAGATCCGGGGCCGGACCTCCAAGGCCGCCCTGAAGGACGCCGCCGCGGCCTGGCTGCCCCAGGAGATCATCCACCGGCCCAAGGCCTCCTTCAGCGCCCCGCTGCGGGCCTGGATCTCCCGCGACCTGAAGGACACGGTCGACCAGGAGCTGCTCGGCGGCGAGCTGGTGGCGAGCGGGTTCCTCCGTCGCGAGCCGCTGGAGCAGTTGATCCTCGACGAGCGCAACGGCCGCCAGGACAACTCCAAGCAGATCTGGCAGCTGCTGACCACCGAGATGTGGTGCCGGCAGGCCCGGTCCAGCGGCGTGACGGTGTGATCGCCGCCAGCCGCCCAGCCGACCGCCGCCCAGACCACCACCCCGACGACAACCCTGACGACCAGAACAGAGGAGCACGGTGAAGCAAGTCGCCCAGAACTACAAGACCGGGGACCTCCAGGTCCTCGACGTCCCGGCGCCGGCCTGCCGGCCCGGTGGGGTGCTCGTCCGCTCCCTGTACTCGCTCATCTCGACCGGCACCGAGGTCATGAAGGTCACCGAGGCCAACATGTCGCTCCTCGGCAAGGCCCGCTCCCGCCCGGACCAGGTGCGCAAGCTCGTCGACAGCGTCGCCCAGCAGGGCGTGCGCAGCACGTACGCCAAGGCGATGAACCAGCTCG
This sequence comes from uncultured Actinomycetota bacterium, assembly GCA_963745595.1. Lineage (GTDB taxonomy): Bacteria > Actinomycetota > Acidimicrobiia > Acidimicrobiales > RAAP-2 > DASZUK01. The sequence continues at coordinate 80,171 of CAVUYB010000014.1, forward strand.
ACTCGTACACGCCGCTCGGCTACTCGCTCTGCGGCGTCGTCGTCGAGGTCGGCCGCGGCGCCGAGGAGTTCAAGACCGGCCAGGTCGTCGCCTGCGCCGGGCAACGAGTTCGCCCTGCACGCCGAGGTCAACTGGGTGCCCCGGAACCTCTGCGTGCCGGTGCCCGACGGCGTCGAGCCGCAGCTGGCCGCCTTCGCCACCGTCGGCGCCATCGCCATGCAGGGCGTCCGCCGGGCCGAGCCCCAGCTCGGCGACACCGCCTGCGTCGTCGGTCTCGGCCTCGTCGGCCAGCTGATCGTCCAGCTGCTCGTCGCCGCCGGCGTCCGCGTCGTCGGCCTCGACGTCGTCGCCGACCGCTGCCGGCTGGCCGAGAAGGCCGGCGCGGTGGCCTGCGACTCGCCCGACCCGGACGGCCTCGACCGGATCGAGCAGGCGCTCGCCGATCTGACCGGTGGCATCGGCGCCGACCACGTCCTCCTGATCGCCGGCGGGTCAGTCGAACGGCCCGGTCGAGGCGGCCGCCCGCCTGGCCCGCGACCGGGCCCGGATCGTCGACGTCGGCAAGCTCAAGCTCGACCTGCCGTGGAACGCCTACTACGACAAGGAGCTCGACGTCCGCTTCTCCCGGTCGTACGGCCCCGGCCGCTACGACGACATCTACGAGCTCGAGGGCGTCGACTACCCCGTCGGCTACGTCCGCTGGACCGAGCGGCGGAACCTCGAGTGCTTCGTCGACCTGCTCGCCCGGGAGGCGCTGCCGGTCGACCTGCTCGTCGCCGAGTCGTTCGCGGTCACCGAGGCCGCCGACGTCTACGGCCGGCTCCGGGCCGGTGAGCTGCACGGCGTCGGCTTCCTCTTCGAGTACCCGAAGGTCGACGGCGACACCGATCGCGAGGCGGCGGCCGCCGCGGCCTCGGTGATCGCCGCCGTCCCGGCCTCGACGCGCCGCGGACCGGCCGCCCGACCACCGCGCCGGGGCGCTGCGCGTCGGCTTCATCGGTGCCGGCAACTACGCCTCGTCGATGCTCCTGCCCCACCTGGCCCAGCGGGAGGACGTCGACGCTGGCCCACGTCGTGACGAACACGTCGCTGTCGGCCGCCAACGCCCAGCGCCGGTTCGACTTCGCCGAGGCGTCGACCGACGTCGACCGGCTGCTCGCCGACGACACGATCGACGCGGTCTTCGTCGTCACCCGCCACCACACCCACGCCGAGCTCGTCTGCCGGTCGCTGGAGGCCGGCAAGGCGACGTTCGTCGAGAAGCCGCTCGCCCTCGACGACGAGCAGCTCGGCCGCATCCTCGACGTCGTGCGCACGACCGGCAACGACCGGCTCATGGTCGGCTTCAACCGACGGTTCGCCCCGCTGCTGACCGTCGTTGCGCACACCGGTTCGGGTCGAACACCCACGGCGCGGTCGTGCGCTACCTCGTCAACGCCGGGCCGCTCGGCGCCAGCAGCTGGTACCGCAACACCGAGCTCGAAGGCTCCCGCTTCGCCGGCGAGGGCGGCCACTTCCTCGACACGATCTCGTGGTGGCTCGACGCCCGGCCCAGCGAGGTGCTGGCCATGACGGCCGCCGACCCCGACGACCTGCACGTCGTCGTCCGCTACGACGACGGCTCGCTGGCCAGCATCGACTACGTCACCCACGGCAACCCGCGCTACCCGAAGGAGACGTTCGAGGTCTCCGCCGGTGGCCGGACGGCCCGGCTCGACAACTTCGGCAAGGCCACCGTCTGGACCGGCCGCCGGCACTCCGCCCGGCGGGCCTTCGGCTCGGTCGACAAGGGCCAGGCCGAGCAGGTCGCCCGCTTCGTCGACGCCGTCCGGTCCGGCCGCCCGATGCCGATCTCGCTCGACTCGCTGGCCGCCACGACCGCCGCCACCCTGGCCGTCGGGCGCAGCCTGGCCTCGGGTGGTCCGATTACGCTGTGACGCCGGTGGAGCGGCGGTGACCAACTCTCGACTCGGCTGGTACGCCCGGCGCCTGCAGGGCATGTCGCCGGCGGAGGTCGGCTGGCGAGTCCAGGACCGCGTCTTGCAGGAGGCGTGGGCCCGGCGCAGCTTCGGGCCGCCGACCGCGCCGGTCGGGCAGGAGACCCGGGTCGTCCGGCTGCTCCCGCCGGCCAGCCTGGCCGGCCTCGACAACCTGCCGACGACGGCGAAGGAACGGGTGATCGCCGCGGCCCGACAGATCGCCGACGGGCACATGGAGATCCTCGGGGCCGTCCGCGACGACATGGCGTCGCCGGCGTGGTCGGTCGATCCGATCAGCCGGCGATCGTTCCCGACGGACCGCGCCGCGTTCCACATCGACTACCGCGACGCCGGCGACCCGAGGAACGTCAAGCAGGTCTGGGAGCTCTCCCGCCACCACCACCTGACCGTCCTGGCCTGCGCCTGGCGGCTGACCGGCGACGACCGGTACGCCGAGCTGGTGGCCGCCCACCTCCGCTCGTGGTGGAGCGCCAACCCGGTCGGCCAGGGGGTCAACTGGTGCAGCGGCATCGAGCTCGGCATCCGCCTGATCTCGTGGGTCTGGACCCGGCGGCTGCTCGAAGGCTGGTCCGGCGCGGCCGCCCTCTTCGAGGAGAACATCGTCGCCGCCCACCAGATCTACTGGCACCAGCGGTTCCTCGCCACCTTCCGCAGCCGGGGCTCGTCGGCCAACAACCACGTGATCGCCGAAGCCGCCGGGCAGCTGGTGGCCAGCGGCGCGTTCCCGTGGTTCGCCGAGAGCCGCCGCTGGCGGGACGACGCCGGCCGGCTGCTCGACGACGAGCTGGCCCACAACACGTTCCCGAGCGGGCTCAACCGCGAGCAGGCCTTCGACTACCACGGCCTCGTCGCCGAGCTCGGCCTCGTCGCGGCGATCGAGGCCGAGGCGGCCGGCGCGTCGCTCGGACCGGCCACCTGGCGACGGCTGGCGGGATGCTCGATGCCCTCGCCGCGGTGCTCGACTGCGCCGGCCATCCGCCCCGCTACGGCGACGGCGACGACGGCCGCGCCCTGGTCGTCACCGACCCGACCGACAACCGCTGGACGTCGCTGCTGGCCGTCGGCGCCGCGCTCTTCGGTCCCCGACCGTGGTGGCCGCCGACCGAGCCGGACGCCCAGTCCGTCCTGCTCGCCGGGCTCGTCGGCCAGCCCGTCGACGTCGGCTCGCGGCCGACGACGCGGCCGGCCCACTTCCCCGACGGCGGGCTCACCCTCCTTCGATCGACCTCGGACGACGGGCACGAGATCTGGTGCCGGGCCGACAGCGGTCCCCACGGCTTCCTGTCGATCGCCGCCCACGCCCACGCCGACGCCCTCTCGATCGAGCTGCGCTGCGACGGCGTCGAGCTCCTCGTCGACCCGGGCACCTACTGCTACCACGACAGCCCCGACTGGCGGGCGTACTTCCGCTCGACGATCGGCCACAACACGCTCGAGATCGACGGCCGGGACCAGTCGACGTCCGGTGGCCCGTTCCTCTGGACCCAGCACGCCCGATCCCGGCTCCTCGACCTCCACGCCGACGACGACGGCTCTCAGCGCTGGGTGGCCGAGCACGACGGCTACGCCGATCTGCCCGTCCCCGCCCATCACCGGCGGTCGCTGACCCTGGAGGCGGCCGCCCGCTCGCTGCGCATCGTCGACCGCGTCGAGACTGACGGCGACCACGCGTTGCGCCTGGCCTTCCACCTCGGCCCGACCGTCGACGCGGTCGTCAACGGCGACCAGGCCACGCTGCGATGGGACCGACCGGACGGCGAGGCGGGCACCGCCCGCCTCTTCCTGCCGGGCCAGCTCACCTGGAAGGCCCACCGGGGCAGCACCGGACCCGTGCTCGGCTGGTACTCCGCCGGCTTCGGCCAGAAGCAGCCGACGACGACGCTCGTCGGCACCGGGCACGCGGCCACCGTCGAGCTCGTCACCGAGGTGCAGTTCACCTCCTGACGCCGTCCGCCTCCGGCCGACGCGGCCATCCGAGACCACCCTTCGCGATCTCGCTCCGTCTCACCGTTTGCAGAAAGACCCTGACCAGCCTCGAACGTCCGTGACGGCCGGTGCACTCACTCGGCAGTGACCAGGGAGCTCGCGAATTCTGCAAACGGTGGAACGGCAGAAGAACGCGGATCGACCGTGTCGCCGACCGCGCTCGTCCGACCGTGGGCGCTCGTCCGTCAGAGTTTGAGGCCGGGCGTGACGAGCTCGCCGGACGGCGACGCCGTCGCCGGCATCATGAGCAGCGACATGGCGACGGCCAGGTCGAGCAGGTACGGCGAGGCCTCCCCCAACCCGGTCTCGGTGAAGGACGCGATGAGGCAGTAGACGACGAGGAACAGCGCCGCCGCCCGTCTCGGTCCCCGTGGGCTGAAGGCGGCGATCAACAGGAGCAGCAGCAGGACGCCGCCGTCGACGACGTCGCCGAACAGCCCCTGGTCGAGGTAGGTCGAGTACCAGCTGGAGTCGATCGGCAGGCCGTTGAAGGAGTCGTTCGACATCCCGTAGCCGAAGAGGACGTTCACCTCTTGGCGGGGCTCCGCCTTGACCGCGGTCCAGACGGTGCCCCGGCCGGTGAGGCTGGTGAGCTGCTTGCTTGTCTGGCCCCGGGTGAACCAGTGACCGAGGAACGGGGCGAAGCACAGGGCGATCAGGGCGGCGAGCACCACGGTGACGAGGATGGCCTTGCGCACCCGCTTGCGGCTGAGGAAGAGGCTGAGCGAGGCGACGAGCAGCGCGACGAAGAACGCGATCAGCGCGGTCCGGGTGTGCGACAGCACGATGATGCCGAGGCCGCCGATCGTCATGACCGCCGCCATCTTGGGCTTGACCAGCCCGGTGAACCACAGCACGACCGTCGTGCCGGCGAGGACGGCCGCATAGTGGGCGACCTGGGTCGGCGGGATCGGCCAGATGGCGCCGCCGAGGCGACCCCCGCCGGCCTGGGCGAAGGCCGGGCCGGGGAACAGGAACAGCCCGACGACGACGGTGCCGAGGACGATCGCCAGGGCGCGGCGATGGTATTTGAGGAACAGCAGGTCACGGCGGCCCCACCACGGCGTGAGCAGCCACAGGACGGAGATCATCCCGATCAGCCGCCCGCAGCGGACCATCGAGCCGAAGCCGAAGTACCCCCGGATGCTCATCATCGCCGCGGTCACGCAGAGGATCGACATGAAGATGAGGAAGAGGTTCGGCCGGACGAGCACCTTGCGGTTGATCGACAGGGCGAGGACGAGGGCCACGCCCAGCGCGCCCTGGGTGATGATCTTGCCGATCGACGTCGGCATCGGCACCAGGACGGACTTGGCCGAGTACGGGAGGACGTTCAGGAACAGCAGTCCCCAGATCCAGCCGATGCGCCGGCGGACCGACGCCTCGCTGGGCGCGGCGGCCTCGGCCTCCGCCCGGACGAGTGCCGGGGCGGGGGTCCGCAACCGCGAGAGGGTGGTCGAGACGCTCAGTCGTCGGCAGCGGCAGCGGCCGAGACGGCGGCGTGGACGAGGTCGAGGCGCTGGCGGCGACCGAAGGCGACGGCGCCCGGCTCGGGCAGACCGACGCTCTCGTCGTCGGTGTCGGCGTCGAGCAGCACCGCCGAGGCCGCCGTGATGTCGGCCGCGTCGAGCAGCTCGGCGACGGTGTTGATCTCCTGGACCGTCGAGCGGCCGGCGCTGACCGTGAGGATGGCGTCGTTGGCCCACGCCCGCAGGTGCCAGGCGCCCACCGTCGGCTTGACGGTGGCCACGACGACGATGGCGTCGGCGTTGGCCACGTCGGCCAGGTCGTACTCCCACCGGCCGTCCTGGTCCGGCTCCCACGGCTGGCGGGGGGTCACCAGCGTGATCTCGGCGCCACCACTGAGCGGCACCTGCTGGGATCCCCGGGGCGACCCGGCGCCGACCGCCCGGCCGAGCACCCGGGTGGCGGTGGCGTCGACCAGGCAGACCCGCCGTCCGGCCCGGCTCAGCTTGGCGGCCAGCGAGGCCACCGCGGCGGCCGGGACGTCGACGTCGTCGATGGCGACGACCAGCTCGGTCGGCTTCGGGCCACCGGCGTCGAGCCGGTCGCCGAGGTACTCGGCCAGCCGGAGCAGGCCGGGGTCCTGGGACCTGGCCAACGCCCGGGCGGACCGGCGGAAGAACCGCTTGCGGCCGATCCGGCCGATGCTGACGTCCACCGAGACGCCGAGGATGGCCGCGATGTCCTCACGCCGGCGGAGCCGGTCGCTGAGGACGGCCTGCAGGACGACGATGCCGATGCCGAGCGCCAGCCCGACCACCAACCCGGTCAGGCCGTCGAGCACCAGCACCTTCGTCTTCGACGTGTGGTTGGCGGTGCCGGCGGTGATGACCCGGCTGCCCTGGGACACCGAGAGCGCGGTCAGGTTGTCCTGCTGGATGGCCTGCTGGAGGTTGGTGATCTGGGCTGTCGCCGCGGTGCGCTGGGCGATGAGCGCGGTCCCCTGCTCGCCACCGGCCGCCGAGCCGAGGGCGTTGATCTTCGTCGTCAACGACGAGATTGTCGCCTGCAGCTTGGCGATCTGCTTGTTCGCCGCACCGACGACCGCTTCGTTCTGGCCGTTGTACTGCGCGTTGCGGAAGGCCAGGTAGGCAGTGGTGACCGCGTTGACCCGGCGCACGGCCTCCTGGGGCGACGACCCGGAGATCGTGATGCTCAGGATGTTGTCGCTCACCACCTTGCCGGGGACCTTGCCGAAGAGCTTGGCCATCGTGAGGCCCGGCTCGTGCAGCTGCTTGATCGCCGCGTTGGCGACGCCGGACGTGTCGAGCATGGCCAGGTCGTTGGCCGACCCGACTGTCTCGTTCGTCCCCGACGGGTGGGCCAGGTAGAGGGTGGAGGTGGCCGAGTACTGGACCGGCACGGCGACGTGGTAGGCGACGCCGACCACCAGGCCGAGGACGGCCAGCCCGAGCCACAGCTTCCGACGGCGGTGCAGGGCGAGCCGCAGGAAACGCAGGCTGACCATGCGGCCGGCCGGGATGTGCACCGACTCGTGCTCCAACGGGACCGACCGGTCGGCCCGGGAGATCAGATCTGGATCGAACGTCATGGCTGCCTCTGGCTCCTACGGGTCGTCGCGGCAATACGGGTGGTAGGGGAATTGGCGATCATCGGTTCTGCCCCGATGCGATGCCGGACTTCACGGCCAGCGTGCGCCGGTGCAGGACCAGCGACGTCCGGGAGCTGCTGTCCGGGTAGCGGCCGACCGTCTGGTCGTCGGCGCCCGGGTTGGCGACGAAGATGCCGCGGACCGGCTGGCCGGCATCGGCGGCCAGGATGGCCAGCCGGGCCAGCTGCTCGGCCGACGCGTAGCCGGCCGAGACGGAGATCACGGTCGTGCCGCCCGGCCGGAGGAAGTCCGACAGCGTCGGGCGGTCGGCGTCGACCACCGCGGCCGTCACGATCAGGTCCGGCGGGACGTCACGCTGCGGCGGCGTGCCGATCTTGAGCTCGAGGCGCTGGCGGGGCCGGTCGGTGCCGAACTGGACGCACGCGGCCTGCAGGCCCGGGGAGCCCGCCTCGTCGGCGACGACCGTGAACAGCGTCTCGAGGCCGGAGTCGGCGGCCCCGACGGCCACCTCGGCCGCCTGGGCCGTCCCGGCGACGTCGCCGGTGAACGACAGCACGGTGAGGGTCGCCGCCCCGTCGACGAGCCCGAGCTCGCGCAGGGCCTTGCGGATGTTCCACTGCTCCGTCGATCCCGGCTGGTAGCTCTGGAAGAGCGACACCCAGTTGCTCGGCGAGCTCTTCGCCGGGGCCGGGAGCGACAGGACGACCGGCGACCCGAGGGACTCGGCCAGCTCGTCCCGGGTCCACAGCCGCGGGTCCTTGCGGTGCCGGGCGAGGACGTAGAGGCTGCCGACCAGCAGTCCGGCGATCCCGCCGATCACGACGGTGGTGACCAGCGTCGTGATCTTCGGTCCGGACGCCTGCGAGGCGTGCTGGATGACCCGGGTGCCCTGGTTGGCCGAGACCTGCCCCAGCTTGGTCGTGGCGATCTGGCTCTTCACGCTGTTGAGCTGGAGGGTGAGGCTCGACTGCTCGGAGGTGAGCTTGCCGACCAGTGTCGCGTCCTGCTGACCGGCCGTCGTGCCGGCGCCGTCGGTGGCCAGCCGGCTGTTCGCGGCGGCCAGCTCCTTGTTGACGTCGGCGATCTGGCTGTTGAGCTCGTTCTCCTGAGCCTGGAGGCCGGTCAGCACCCCGGTGTCGTTGACCGAGCCGGAGCTCGTGACGAACGAGACGAGGTTGTTGGCGACGGCGTTGGCCAGGGCGACGGCCTGGGCGGACGGTCGTGCCGGTGGCGGTGATGCTGAGGACGCCGGTGGCGGCCGAGCTGGTGGAGACCCGCTGCTGGAGCTGGTTGACCGTCAACGAACGGTCGACCTCCTGGCCGGCCGGGCCGAGGACCGACGCGCTGGTGGCGATGCGGCCGTCGGTTGTCAGGGCGTTGGCCGGCGTCGCACCGGAACCTGTGGCCGAGGCCGAACCGGTCGGCAGCAGGACGAGCGCCGTGGCGTGGTACTCGGGCGGCTTGAGCCGCTCGTAGGCACCACCGGCCACCAGGCCCACCAGCACGAACACGGCCACCGTCCGCCAGAACCGGCGAATGAGCCGCAACGAGCCCTTGAGATCGAGCGTCTGTTCGGACAACCTTCCTGCTCCCTTCCGTCAGCGCGACCTGCTGGCGCATCCCTCGCTGGGCGGTGCGTCAGGTCGATCGCTACACGGATTGGAGCCCCGATCGGGGGTCGTGATACATCCGGCTCGGAAAGAGGAAATCCAGGCCCGAAGGAAAATGGCCTCTCGGGAACGGACGGTCGGGGAGGGAAGCGCGGGAGCGGGATGGTCAGGAAATCGTGCTGCCGGTGTCCTGGCTCCATGTGTGCTGCCAGGTGGCGAAGTTCACGATCTGGCCCTGCTCGCGGATCTCGAAGTTCCACGGGCCGTGGTAGGCGTTGTCGGCGTAGTGGTTGTTCTGGGTCTTCGCGATGGCATCGGGGACGACGTCGCCCTGGTACGGCGGGAGTGTCCCGTACTGGGAGATCAGGGTGTTCACGCCCGCAGCCGTTGGCGACCGTGCACGCCGGCCGGCATGGCCGACGGGTCGAAGGTGAAGGTGTTGCCGGTGATCGACAGGTTCTGGGTCTTCCACCGGCAGTTGTCGTAGTAGTCCGGTGTCTGACCCGGCGACGACGTCGGCACGTGGGCGGCGCAGCTGGCGACGGTGTACACGCTCGGATCGACGAGCGTGCAGTATGTCGCCGACGAGTTGTCCGGCGATCCGCAGTACCGGTTCGAGCTCTCCCAGGCGTTCACCCCGGACCAGTTGTCGGTGAAGATGTTGTCGGTGATGGCGAAGCTGTTCCCGTACGGCCCGGGTACCCGAGGGTCGCTCCCGGACTCGGAGATGTAGATGGCCGCGTAGAGGTTCGAGGTCCCCCTCGACCCGGCGCCGAGCGCGTTGCCGACCAGGTCGTTGTGCGAGATGAGCGCGTTGTAGCTGATCTCGTACATGATCCCTTCGGCGTAGTTGTTGGCGATGTAGTTGTACGAGATGTCGAACCCGCGGTTGTTCGGTGTCCGCCCACAGCCCGACGTCCTCGTTGTCGTGGACGTAGTTGCCCGTCACCGTGGCGCCGTTGGTGTCCCAGAACTTGGCGCCGCCGGCGCAGCCGCAGCCCGATGTGTTCGCTGTGTAGTTCTGCGTGTCGTTGTAACTGATCTCGTTGTTCGTGACCGTGACGTTCGACGGGCCGGTCGCCGAGTACGACTGGAAGCCGTACTGGCCGTTCTTCGTGAGGCAGCTGTTGGTGAGGACGTCGTTGGTGCCGAGCATCGCGCCGGCCCCGTTCGGATTGTTCTGGATGGTGTCGTTGCTGATCGTCCAGTTGCTGGCCGAGTTCTGGTTGACGACCCCCTCGGACTGCGGGGCGACGAAGTTCTCGATCGTCAGGTACTCGACGGTCACGCCGGTGGCTGTCGACACGAACGCGTAGTCGTTGGCGTTCTGGCCGTTGATCACCGCGCCGGGGGCGCCGACGTACGTGTCGCCGTTGGCCGGTTGGAACTGGCCGAACTGGCCGGTACCGACGGTGTGGGTGCCGGGGGCGAGCCAGTACGTCGTGTTCGGCGCGCCGACCGCGGCGTTCGAGTTTGTCCCGGCCGGCAGGGTCACGGCACCGGCCGGTGGCGTCGACGGTCCGGTCAGGACGGTCGGGTTCCCGCAGACCTGCCGTCCGGCCGTCGGCGTGCCGGCCAGGGCGGCGAAGCCGACGACCGGCTTGTTCAGATGGATACCGCCGGTCGAGCCGTAGAACGCGGCGTCGCCGTAGGCGAAGATGCCGCCGTCCGCCGCGGCCAGCCAGTAGCCGCCGCCGTCCGCCGTGGCGGCCATGCCGACGACCGGCTGGTTGAGGTGGATGCCGCCGGTCGAGCCGTAGAACGCGGCGTCGCCGTAGGCGAAGATGCCGCCGTCCGCCGCGACCAGCCAGTAGCCGCCGCCGTTGGCCGTCGCGGTCATGCCGACGACCGGCTGGTTGAGGTGCGTACCGCCGGTCGAGCCGTAGAACGCGGCGTCGCCGTAGGCGAAGATGCCGCCGTCCGCCGCGACCAGCCAGTAGCCGCCGCCGTCCGGGGTGACGGCCATGCCGACGACCGGCTGGTTCAGGTGCATGCCGCCGGTCGAGCCGTAGAACGGCGCCCCGCCGAACGCGAAGATGCCGCCGTCCGCCGCGACCAGCCAGTAGCCGCCCTCGGGATCGGCGGCCATGCCGACGACCGGGGAGTTGAGGTGCGTCCCGCCCATCGAGCCGGCGAAGTTGGCGTTGCCGAAGGCGAAGATGCCGCCGTCGCTGGCCACCAGCCAGTAGCCGCCGCCACCCGAGGTCGCGGCCATGCCGACGACCGGGGAGTTGAGATGCGTACCGCCGGTCGAGCCGAAGAATGTCGTGCCGCCGAACGAGAAGACGCCGCCGTCACTGGCCACCAACCAGTAACCGGCTGTCGCGGCGTTCGTCGCCGCGCTGGCCGTCGCCGCCGAGGCGGCCGGCGACCGGTCGAGACGGAAGCCGTCGAGCCCGAGTCCCCACCAACCGAAAAGGCCGACGATGACGACCACCGCCATGCCCGCCACCGCCAACTTTCGAGCCCGCAAGGGCACAGGCGACCCCTCTGCTGAAGTCCGCTACGGGCACGTTGCGCCGTAGTCCGCGGCCCGAACCATACCGGGCTGGACGCGCGTCGTCAGGCTTCTCGAACGGCTTTCTCCCTGGCCAGGTGTATCACGCGTATCACGGACGGCCGATCGGCCACCGGACGCGCCGCCGGCATCACGACCAGTCGGCCGACGGGCTCCACGGCTCGGGGGCAGGGCGCAGCGCGATCGACGGCTGCTCGCTGAGGGCGACGGCCAGACCGCGGGCCTCGGTCATCAGATCAGGCTCCGACGACGTCGACGACTCGTCGCGCAGCGTCGGCACGACGTGGTAACAGACGTGGCCGACCGCGCCGGGAACCTCGGTCGTCGGTTCGATCATCGCTCCCGACGTGCCGTACGACGCCTGCACCTCCGTCACCGCCCGGCGCAGGGCGGCCAGGAAGACGGCGGAGAGACCGGGGGACGTCGACAACCCCTTCACGTGCGACCGTGGCGCCAGCAGGACGCCGGGCACGCCCGGCTCGAGCAGGGCGATGAGCTCGCTGTCGAGGTAGGCGACCACTCGCGAGCCCGGCTCGGCCGCCAGCATCTCCATCGTCGGCTGCGCGACCGCGCACAGGGCACACGTCTCCGTGACCTCTTCCTCGACTCCCTCGACGACCGCGCTCATCGGCCGGACACCGGCAAAAGCGACCGCGGACGAGTGGAGAGGGCAGTGGCGACAGACAGGTTCGGCGATAGTCGGCACTTGAGTTGACCCCGTGTTCCCTTCCATTGCTCCCTTTAACAATATCTTTCCCCAGACTCGTTTGCCTGCGGTGGATATCCTGTGTAATTCCAGCCCGACCTGGGACCACCCGACGCGGCCCCAGCCGGCCCGGGGGAACCCCCGTGCCGCCTGGGCGGACGCCCTCGTAGTTCTCGGGCAACGCCGTACCGAGCGCGTCGGGTCACCGGGTGATACAGCCCGGGACCGATCAGTAAAATGGTGTGTACTCCTTTGGCTGGTGGCGGCCGGTTTCCGGCGGGCCACCCCTTCCCGACGTGCCCCGAGGGCCCCCACCCTCGCCGACGCGCTGTATCTCTTGTGGCCCTCGCGGCACCGTTCGCGTCCCGTCGCGACACCCCCGCCACGCTCCGCTCCGCCCGCGGGGTTTCCGGGCCATCGGCGCGTCTCTTCGACATCTCGACGTATCCAAACCTCGCCGGCCGACTCAGTCATGCGGAAGGGGGGACCGGCCTCACCGGCAGTCCCGACGACGAAACCGCCCACACGAGAGAAGAGAGGAGGTGGCGACGAACATGGCATCCGATCTGCAGCCGACCTCGTACCTGAACCTGACGTCCGCCACTACCTTCGGACCGCAAGACCGCACGGCCCTCAGCTCCAGCATGGAGGCGGCCGGGACCATCCTCGACAGCCCCTCGATCGCCGCGCCACCGATCGCCACTCCGCCGATCGGCAGCCCCTCGATCGGCCGCACCATCATCACGCCCGAGCCGTCGACCCTCGAGCGGGCGTTCGGCGTCGTCGCCGACACCAGCCGAGACGCCCGAGCCGGCGGCCGACCGGTCGACCGGCAACCGGGTCCTGCGCACCCGCCTCTTCGTCATCGACCTGATCGGTGCCGTCGTCTGCTGGGCCTGGCTCGGCTACGTCTTGACCGACGCCAAGACGGTCCCCGGCCGCGTCCTGCCGGGCATCGCCGGCGCCGCGGCCACCCTGATCGCCATGCGGGCCACCGGCCTCTACCGCTCCCGGCTCTGCGTCCGGCGGGCCGACGAGCTCTGGCGGATCTTCGCGGCCAACCTCTGGGGGGCGGTCGCGTTCGTCATCGTCGAGTGGCAGCTCGCCATGCCGGGCACCGAGTTCCTGGCCTGCGGGGCGGCCTGCATCGCCCTGGTCGGCGCCGGCCGCTGGCAGTACGGGCGGTGGCTGCGAGCCCGGCGGGCCCGGGGTCAGTACCTCCGCGACGTCATCCTCGTCGGCGCCAACGACGACGCCGCCCAGCTGCGGACGATGCTGCGGTCGGAGCCGGAGCTCGGCTACTCGGTGGCCGCGGTCGTCGGCGACAACCACGACGCCCCGGCGTGGAGCGACATCCCGCACAGCGCGTCGATGACGAGCATCCCGACGCTGGCCGCCTCGACCGGGGCCAGCGGCATCCTCGTCGTCCCGTACGCCCTGTCCAGCGACACCATGCAGCGGGCGATCATGATCGCCGCCGACGCCAACCTCCACGTCCAGGTCTGGCCCGGGTTCCGCGGCGTCGGCAGCCCCCGCTTGCGTCACGTCCCGGTCTCCGGGGAGGCGTTCTTCTACGTCGAGCCGAGGCGCAACCCGCCGTGGCAGCTGGCGGTGAAGCGGGCCATCGACATCGCCGTCGCCGGCACGGTCCTGGCGCTCACGTCGCCGATCATCGGCCTCGCCGCCCTGCTGATCAAGCTCGAGGACCGCGGCCCGGTCTTCCACAAGGGCGACCGGGTCGGCATGCACGGCAAGATGTTCCAGGCCCTGAAGCTGCGGTCGATGTACGTCGCCGATCCCGACCGCGGCCGCACCCGACCTGACGGTCATCAACGAGCGAACCGACGGCCCGCTGTTCAAGGCGTCGAACGACCCTCGGGTCACCAAGGTCGGTCGCTTCATCCGGGCGTCCAGCATCGACGAGCTGCCCCAGCTGTGGAACGTGCTTTGCGGGACAATGAGCCTCGTCGGCCCCCGACCGGCTCTCCCGAACGAGGCGGCCCAGTTCGACAGCGACCTCCAGCGGCGCCACTCCGTCCGGCCGGGGGTGACCGGCCTGTGGCAGGTCGAGGCCCGCCACAACCCGTCGTTCAACGCCTACCGGCGCCTCGACCTCCGCTATGTGGATAACTGGTCGCTGTACCTCGACATCTCGATCCTGTTCTCGACCATCCCGTCGGTGTTCTCCCAGGCCATCCACGCTTTCTCCCGGTCCAAGCGCCAGGGTTAGCCGGCCCCGGGGCCGCCCGGGCCATCTCGGCCGCCGGCCGCGATTTCCCCCATTTTGAGGATGAACCACTCGCCTTGCTCCTTCAGCCTGGAGGTGTCGGAGCAACACCCAACAAGCCGGTCGACGGAAAGCGTCGGGGCGGCGAGGCGAAAAGGAAATCCCACCAATGGTTGTCATCGAGAAGAGCCCGAGCACCACGCTCACCGCCCCCCCGAGGGCCCCGAGGAAGAGGATCCGCCAGGACACCGAGCTGAGCGAGGTGGTGGCTGCCGCGGCCGCCGGTGACTCGCAAGCCTGGAACGTCCTGACCGACCGGTTCGGCGGCATGATCATGGCCGTCGCCCGCAGCTGCCGCCTCAACGACGCCGACGTCGGCGAGGTCCACCAGATGACCTGGCTCCGCCTGGTCGAGAACATCGGCCGCATCGAGCAGCCCGAGCGGATCGGCGCCTGGCTCGCCACCACCGCCAAGCGGGAGAGCCTGCGGATCATCCGTTCGAAAGCCCGGGTCACCTTCGACCACGAGGGTCTCCTCCAACGGCCGGACGTCGACGCCAAGCCGCTCGACGCCGGACCGATCGCCGCGGAGAGCTCCGAGGCGGTGCGCCGGGCCTTCGCCCTCCTGCCGCCGCACTGCCAGCGGCTCCTGGGCCTGCTCGCCGGGGACAACCCCCCGTCGTACAAGGAGATCTCCAAGACGCTGTCGATGCCGATCGGGAGCATCGGCCCGACCCGGGGACGTTGCCTCGAGCACCTCCGCCGGATCATGGAAGAGCTCGGCGCCGACGTCTGAGCCCGGCCGCCGGATCCCCGACTACCGAACCCCCCGAGGTCCGATCCGTCATGGTCACGAACGGCATGGTCACGACCGGGCAGTCGACGACCGCTCGACTGGTCGATGCCGTCGCCTACCGCGCCCGCACGCTCGTGCGCCGGACCGGCGTCGACGTCGTCCGGACGAACGGGGCCGGCCTCCTCCGGCTCCACGTCGACCAGGTCTTCGCCCGCTACGGCGTGAACGTCGTCTTCGACGTCGGCGCCCACCACGGCGAGTACGGCGCCTGGCTCCGCCGCAACGGGTACCGCGGGTGGATCGCCTCGTTCGAGCCGGTGGCCGCCAACTTCGCCGCCCTGCGTCGCCGGTCGACCGGCGACCGGCGCTGGTTGGTGTTCCCGACCGCGCTCGGCGCGGTCGGCGGGCGGGCCGAGATCAACGTCGCCCGCAACTCCGTCTTCAGCTCCTTCCTCGGCCTGACCACGTACGCCACCGACACGTTCGGCACCGAGCCGGAGGTGGCGGCGATCGAGTCCGTCGAGATCGCCACGCTCGACGACGTCGCCGGCGCCGTGCTCGACCGGGTCGCCGAGCCCCGGGCCTACCTGAAGCTCGACACCCAGGGGTGGGACCTCGAGGTCCTGAAGGGCGGCGGCCGGACCGTCCGCCAACTGGACGCCCTCCAGACGGAGGTGTCCTGCCGGCCCGTCTACCGGGACATGCCGACGATGGCGACGTCACTCGAGACGCTGCGGGCCCACGGCTTCGCGGTCTCCGGTCTCTTCCCCGTCACCCACGACGCCGACCTGCGCGTCGTCGAGCTCGACTGCGTCGCCGTCCGCGATGAGCTCGCCGGGCTCACCGGGCCGGCCGCCGGAGCTCGGCGGTCATGACCATCGTCGCCGCCACCGGCGCGACGCGGCCGAGCCGTTGCCAGCGGACCGGCTCGAAGCCGCACTCGCGGGCCAGCGCGCCGAGCGTCGCCTTCGAGAAGAACTTGATGTGCCCGTAGTCGCTGAGCGGGACCCAGTGCTGGTCGAACTGGCCGAACGCCGCGAGGGCCAGGTTCTTCACATAGCCGTGGTACGGCGTCGTCACGACCAGCCGGCCACCGTCGCCGAGCGCCTCCCGGGCCCGGGCGAAGAGCTCCCGGGGCAGGAAGAGGTGCTCGACGACCTCGGCCGAGAGCACGGTGTCGAACGTCCCCCACCGCGAACGCGGCAGTGGGTCGGTCAGGTCGTGGACGAAGAAGTCGAGCGCCGGATGCGCCGCCCGGGCCTGCTCGATGCCGCTCGGCTCGCCGTCGAGGCCGGCCATCTCGAAGCCGGCCGCGGCCATCCGGGCCGTCAGCGCGCCGTTCCCACAACCGAGGTCGAGCACCCGACGCCCACCCGCCCGGACGAGCGCGTCGAGCACGCCGGGTACGAGGTACCGGTAGTTCGGCGCGTCGGCCGACGACGTCCACGTCCAGTAGCCCGTCCGGCTCTCCCCCGGGTGCGTCTCCACCGCTCCTGTCATCGCCCAGCTCCCGTCATCGGTCGCCCGCCACGGTCACCGCCGGCCGTCGACCGACCATCCGCGCCAGCTCCTCCGACAGCCGGTCGCACACCAGCGCCCGCTGGGTCGCCGGCAGCAGGGCGTGGTCCAGCCCCCGGACGATCTCGATCCGCGGCGGTCCCGCGCTCGACGACGGGCTGCGACCTGACCCGGCCGCCGGTGCGCGTCGCCGATGCCGGGTCGATCTCGGTGCCGGCGGGACCGAGGAGCTGCGCCTCCTGCTCGCCGCAGATGCCGTAGACGTCGACCCCGGCGTCGACGAGCTCGGCCAGCCAGCCGCCATCGTCGGCGAGCCGCGTCCCCGACCACCGGCCGCGGAGCGCGGCCACCGGGCCGGCCAGCCGTTCCGGCACGCGGGCCCGTACCGCGCCGACCCACGGCCGCTTCGGGATGCAGAGCCGCCGCCGCGGGTCGACGCCGCCGCCGGCCAGCAGCTCCGGCGGGGTGAAGCGGAGCAGCGGGTTGACCGCGAGGACGCCGCCCGGCGAGAGCTCGAGGGCGCTCTCCAGTGCCTGGTAGCCGCCCGAGCACAGGCCGACGAGCACCACGTCGCCGGCGTCGCCGGCCACCGCGTCGACCACCTGGCGGACGTCGTCGAACGCCTCGGGGGCCCGCAGGACCTGCTCGGCCTGACCGGGACGGGCCGGGCTCTCGCCGAGACCACTGAGATCGACCCGGACGCAGCGGACCCCGTCGGCCGCCCACCGCCGGGCCAGCGTCACCCACAGCCGGCTCGGACCGGTGTGTCGGTCGAGGCCGCTCGACAGGAAGACGACGACCTTCCCGGTCTCCGGGGCGGCCGGCGACGTCTCGACGGCGAACAGGCCGATGTCGCCCATACGGACGACCCGCTCGGTGACGAGCCCCGAGGCCTCGTCGCCGGGGCGGTCGACGGCCACCCGTGTCGCGGCGGGTCGCGTCCACGCGGGCTCGACCGGACCCGTGGCCGCGGCCGGTCCGGCCAATCGCCCTGTCTCGCGTCGGCCGGCCGCGGCCAGCGCCACCATCGTCCGGCCGAGCCAACCGGTGATCCCGGCGATCGCCCCCGCCGGCTCCCGGCACGTCAGCGGGTCGACGTCGAGCAACGCCTCCTGCTCGCCCGGTCCGGCCCGGACGACGTCGGCCGGGACGACCGGCCCGGTGCCGTCGGGCCCGGCGACCCGGGCCTCCGTCGGCTCGCCCGGGCGGGTGACGACGAGCGCCCGCCGGGCCCGCAGCGCCGGCGGCACGGTCAGGGCCGCCAGCTCCCGAGCCAGGGCCCGGCCGAGGACGTAGCCCGGAACCTCGAGCACCCCGTCCGTCCCGACGCCGGCGAACCGGCCGGCCTGGAGGGCCTGCTGGCGGCGGAGGAAGTCCCGGCCGGAACGGCACGGGTCCCACAGGACGACCGCGTCGACGTCCTCGCGCCGTCCGGCCGCCGTCGCCGCGAGCAGCGCGCCCATCCGCAGGCCGCAGAGCGCGACCGGCCCGGGCGTGCACGACCGGGCGACGTCGATCGCCCGGTCGACGCTGTCCAACCAGGCGGCGACGCTCGGTCCGCCCTCGACTGTCCCCGAGTCACCGGTCGCCGCGTAGTCGAACCGGACGACCCACAGGCCGGCCGCCGACAGCGAGCGCGCGAGCTGGCGGTAGCTGGCGTCGGCGACGGTGTCCTCGCCGAAGAGCGGCCGGCAGAGGACGACCGCGCCATTCGATCCGGGCCCATTCGATCCAGGGCCGTTCGATCCGAGAGCCGCTCGATCCAAGACCGTGGCCCCCGGCACCGATCGGCTCGTGGACCCAGCCGAACAGCGGCGTCGCCGGCGAACCGAACCACCGAGGGCCGCCGCCACCCGGTCCGGCTCGCCGACGGCGGTCGGCCATCAGGCCCGCTCCGCCTCGACGTCCGGCGTCTTCTCGATCTTGATGGCCGCCCGGGCGACCGCATTGAGCGCCTGGACCGTGCCGCCCCGGGGCGGCGACGACCCTTGCCCATCCCGATGACCTACGGACTCCGAGCGCAGGACGACCTGCCGGTCGGCCCCGGGTGGGAGGTGGAACCACGAGTCGTCGGCGACGAAGCCATCGGCCCGGACGGTGACCCACTGGGCCAGCCGGTCGGCGTGGACGTCGACCACCCACCGGCCGTCGCCGGCCGGCCGGGCGACCGCCCGGAGCCCGACGTCGTTCTCCAGTGGCCGCCCCTGCCCGAGCGGGAGGTGGACGGCCTGGGCGATCTGACCGCCGTCGTCGTCGACCAACGTCGCCACCACCGCGTCCTGGGCCGGCGGCGAGAACCGGTAGGCGTACGAGACGTCGCGGTAGCCGCCGACGACCGTCTCCGCGTCGACGGTCTCGAAGCCTCGCGGCGCCACGTCGACGGCCACCTCGCCGCGCTCGACGTACAGCTCGCCGCGGGCCACCAGTTCGACGACGAGGCGGCCGCGCACCGGCGCCGCGGTGTCGTTGACGACGTGCAACGCCAGCCCGTTCAACCCCTCGTCGACCGCCAACAGCGCGACCGGCTGGAAGGCCCGGCGCAGGACGTACCACGGCGCCTTCGGCCGCCCCGCCACGTCGACCAGGCCCCAGCCCGCGCCGGCCGCCAGGTCGGCGAACGACAGCACGAGCCCGCCCCCGCACGTCGACCCCGGGCGGCGCCACTCCGTCAGCACCGCCCCCATGAGCTGGGCGTTCGTCGCCCGACCGAGCTCGAGCGCCCGCTCGGCGTCGACGTAGCGCTCCTTCAGCGGGTCGACGCCGAAGAGCGACGCCATGTAGAACGACCGCACGTCCTCCATGTCCCAGCTCCGGCCGGCGTCGTGGTGCACCCCCCGCTTCCACGACGGGTCGTGGTTGGCCCGGTACGCGCCGCCACAGTGCTCGTCGACCGTCACCGGCTCCGGCGGCGTCGCGAACGCCAGGCACTCCGCCGCGAACCGCACCCGCGATCGGCGGGCGTCCTCGACCGGTCGCAGGTAACCGCCGACGCCGAAGTACTGGCTGACGCCGCTGTCCATCCGGAACGGGAACGTCCCGCCGGTCGGGTTCGACGTCACGTACGCCACTTCGGGCAGGACCGCGCCGACGATCGCCGGCACCGTCTCGTCGAAGAACGGCGTCGACGACCGCTCGCCACCCTGGCCGTTCATCGCCGCGATCTCCTCGACCTCCTGGTTGCCGCAGACGACCGCCACCGACGGGTGGCCGGCCATCGCCGCCGCGGCCTCGGTCACCTCGGCCACCGCGTCCTCGACGAACGCGTCGTCCTGCGGCGGGTCCAAGAACGCGAACATGCAGTCGTGCCAGACCAGGATGCCCAGCCGGTCGCACTGCTCGAGGAAGTGCCGGTCCTCGTAGACCGTCGTCCCCGGGACCCGCAGCATGTTCATGTTCGCCGCCCGGGCCAGCGCCAACCGGTGCTCGACGACCGCCGCCGGCGACGCGACCGCGACCGGGTCGACCGGCATCCAGCACGCACCGCGGCAGAAGACCTCGACGTCGTTGACCGCCACCCGGAAGTCGCCGTCGCGGCGATCGACCGCGATCGTCCGGAACCCGACCTCCCCGAGCCGGTGCGACCGGCCGTCGACGTCGGCCCAGACCTCGTACAGCGGCTGCGAACCGTGCGTGTGCGGCCACCAGCGCTCGACCGCGGCCAACTGCACCGTCCCCTCCAGGCGGAACCGTCCGTCGTGCTCGCCCACCGTGAGGTTCACCGTGCCGAGCGCCGCCGTCCCCCGGTCGCCGTCCGTCCCCGCCGGCTCCCCTGCTGACGCGGCCGGCGCGCCCAGACGGGTGATCCGCAGCGTGGCGTCGGCCGGGCGGCGTCGGCCAGAGCGGCGTTGGCCACGAGGTCGAACGACGCGGTGACGACACCGCCGTCGCCGTCGCAGGTCGCCCGCAGCGCGACGGTCGTCGGCACGACGTCGCCCGGGCCGAGCAGCCGCACCGGCCGCCACGGCCCGACGATCGGCGGCACGACCGCCCAGCCGGGTATCCGACCGAGGAGGCTCGTACGGAACCAGCGGAGGTTCTGGTGCTCGACCATGTACGTCTTCCAGCGCGGTCGCGCCCGGCGCCCGGTCAGCAGTGGGGTGAGCGCGGCGCACCGGACGACGAGCTCGTTCTCGCCCGCGTCGACGTCGACGGCGACGCGCTGCGCCCGGTACATGTTCTCGCTGTGCAGCACCGGCACGCCGTTCCACCAGACGTCGGCCACCGTCGCCAGGCCGCCGAGCTCGAGCAGGCGCGGCCCCGCGGCACCGTCGACGCGGCCGTCGAACCGGCAGCGGAACCACCAGTCCTGCTCGTCCAGCTCTCGGTACTGGGCCGGCCGGCCCGCCGCCCGCAGCGCCCCGGCCGCGGTGCCGGGCACCTCGGCCGGCAGCCAGTCCGCCGCCAGCTTCGCCAGCCCGACCGGGTCGGTGGCCGCGCCGGGCGGCAGCGCCGCGCACTCCCACCGCTCGCCGAACGCCAGCCCGACATCGCCGCCTGTTCGCTGCTCGGTTGGCTGCTCACTCGTTGCCCTGACGACCGTCACTGCTCCCCTCCCCGATCAGTCGCCCCGGGCGACGCCGTGCCGAACGACCAGGCGACGACCACTGCCACTGCCAGGCCGGCCTCGTGACTGAGGCTGACCGAGAGCTGATCGATGCCCTCCGACGCGGCCAGTTCGGCCGCACCGCCGTGCAGGACGATGTCACAGGCGCCGCTCGCCTGCTGGCGGACCTCGATGTCCCGCCACTCCGGCCGCGCGCCGCTCGGCCGGAGCACCTTGACCACCGCCTCCTTCGCCGCGAACCGACCGGCCAACGACTCCGCTCGCGGACCGCCGGCGCCCTGGCAGCTCGCCACCTCGTGCTCGGTGAAGAGCCGGGCGAGGTACCGCTCGCCCTGGGTGGCCAACGACTGCTCGACGTCCGCCACCGCGGTCAGGTCGACGCCGACCCGGCACGCCGGCGCCTCGATCGGCGGTCGGCGGTCGGTCGACGGGTCGTCAGTCGACGGGTCGTCGGGCGATGGGTGGTCAGTCGGCATCCCGTCCTCCTAGGCCGGTTGGGCCGGTGCTGCCGGTCCAGCCGGCGTCGCTGGTCCAGCCGGCGCGGCCGGGGCCGAGTTGGCGTTCCGCCGGCGACCGAGGCCGGTTCGCACGACGTCGGCCAGCAGGCGCAGGTCGCGGCGGCTGGCCGGGAAGAGCAGCAACAGCGCCGGCGGCACGACCGTCAGCAGCGACCACGGGGCCGGCAGGACCGGCGCCAACAGTGGCGGCAGCATCGCCAGGACCGGCAGCGCGAGCCGCCGATAGCGGATCGGCGCCACCTGCGACGCCGCGTACCGCGTGTACACCGTCGCGACCAGCGTGAGCAGGCTGGCGTAGCCGAAGCCGACGATCCCGAACGTGTGCACGAGCAGCAGCGAGCCGACCGTCAGGGCGACGGCCTGGATGAGGTTGGACAGCGCCACCTGGAGGTTCTTGCCGAACGCGAACAGGACGGTGCACTGCACGAGGTTCGGCACTGTCAGGACCGCGACGATCGATAGGACGACGTAGACCGGGATCGCGGCCACCCACTCCCGGCCGAAGACGGCGGGTACGACCCAGTGGGCGACGAGGCCGAACGCCGCGAACGGCGCGGCCGCGGCCACCATCAAGAGCAGTGAGCCCTCCTCGATCGCCCGCGTCAGCCGATCCGGGTCGTCCCGCCCGATCCGCGACACCGTGACCATGCCGATCCGGTAGATGCCGCGCTGCGCCACGCTGAGCGTCTGGACCAGCCGCTGGCCGAAGACGACGTACCCGACCCCGGCCGCGCCGGCGAACCCGCCGACGACCTGAGGGATGACCAGCCGCTCGGCCGCGGTGAGCCACGTCGACAGCGAGTAGCCCGAGCCGTGACGCAGCAGGTCCCGCATCGTCGCCGTCGACCACGCCCACCGCGGTCGCAGGCCGGAGAAGGCGGCGCTGCCGGCGAGCAGCCACGCCTGCCACGTGAAGTAGCCGGCCACCAGCGACCACGCACCGGCCCCGACCAGCGCCAGCGGGATGGCCGTGGCGTAGAGGACGATGTCCCCGCCCAGTTCCAGGATGCCCATCTTCCGGTAGGCGAAGTTCCGCTCGATCGACGCCTGGGCCGGCGCCCACAGGACGTTGAGCGGGATGCTCAACAGCAAGATGCGCAGCGGAAGGACGACGCCGACCGGCCGCAGCCACGGCCCGATCACCACCGTGAGCGCCTCCGACAGGCCGACGATCAGCAGTGAGCTGCACAGCAGGAACGTGAACGCCTCGTCGTACGTCCGGCGGTCCGGCGGTCCGGGCAGCCGGATCAGGTAGACCTCCGCGCCCATCTGGGCCAGGCCGGTCACGAAGAGCGCGAAGAGGACGGCCGCGCTGTAGATGCCGAAGGCGCTCGGCCCGATCTGGCGGACGACGATCGCCACCCCGACCAGCCGGACCACCATGCCGGCCGCCTCCCGACCGGCCAGGTACGCCCCGCTGCGCAAGGCGATCTGACGGAGCGGGCTGTCCGACGACCAGCGGGCTGGCTGGCCGACCGAGCGGGCTGGCCGACGTCGTCGAGTCCGTCGCGTCGTCGGGAGATCGGGTCATCGCCGCGCTGCTCCGGCGCTTCACTCCTCACGGAGCATCGCCATCGCCGAGCGCAGGAGCTCGTCGGCGTCGGCGCGCTCGGTCGGGCCGGCCACGACATGGGCCGCCCGGACCCGGCGCTGCGGGTCGCCCGAGGTCGACCGCAGCGCCGCCGCCAGCCGACTCTCGACCGCCGGGCCGTCCGACCCGCCGGGAACGAGCGGGACCGCGGCGGCGAAGACCGTGGGCCCGAGCTGGGCGACCGGGTCATCGAACCGCAGCTCGCGTCGGATCGCCGCCGTCGCCTCCGCGACCGCCGGCTCGCCCAGCGGCCCCGAGCCGACGATCTCCAGCACGACGACCGCCAGCGGGCCGCCCCCGGCGACCGCCCCGGCACCGAGCATGCGCCCGGCCCGGCCGACGAACGCCGCCAGGCCGACGAGGCCGGGCGTCGAGCTCGCCGACAGGAACGTCGGCAGGAGGTCCGGGTCAGCCGACGGCGACTGGGTGGGCTCGACGAACCGGATATCCGGCTCGGGCTGCGCGCGCCGCTCGGCCTCGGATCGGACGAACCGCCGGTCCGGTTCGGGCTGGACGCGCCGCTCGGTCTCGGACCGGACGAACCGCACGTCCGGCTCCGGCCGGACCGGCTGGGACCGGACGGCGTTGGGCTGGGCGGCAGCGCGCTGGTCAACCGGAGACGAGTCGTCGTCCGGCCTCGGGTCGTCGCGGACGAAGCCGGCCAGGACGGCCCGTGAGGGGTCGGCTCCCGGCGGTCGCCGCACGCCGAGCTGGCCCAGTTGGGTAGCCGCGGCCCACAGCGGCGGCCCCGGCCGGATGGCCGACGGGCCGCGAAGGTCCGCCGACGGGTCAGGACGGCTGAACGCCGGCTCGGGATCGGGCGGGGCCGGTAGGGACGGCTCAGGCCGATCGGCGGCCGGCTCGGGGCGGTCCGCGGCCAGCTCCGCCCCCTCGGCCGGGTGGGCGGGCACGTGGCCGGGCTCCACCGACCACCACGGCTCGTCTTCGCCGCCTGGGTCGTGGTGGCTGGGGTCACGGTGACTGGGGTCGGTCGGTCCGTACGGCGGTCACCGCTGGAGCCGGGACGCCGACCGGTCCGGCGGCGCCGGGCGGGGTCGTCGGCCGGCCACGAGATCGGGGCGGCCGGGCCGTTGCTGGCCGCGGTGCTGGCGGCCACGGTCTCCCGGACCTCCTGGCGGGCCCGGAGATGGGCAGCCAGCCGCTGGGCGATCTGGTCGAGCAGGTCGAGCTGGGGCGGCTCGAACCCGCCGCTCTCGGGGTCGACGACGCCGAGCATCCCCCACGGCCGGCCGCCGGGTCCGTCGCCGAGCGGCACGATGGCGACGACGAACCGCTTCGGGCGGGCGAGGCGGCGGCTTTTCAGCCGCGATGCCCGGACGAAGACGCTGGCCTGCCCGAACTCGGGGTCGGCCCAAGCCTGGTGGACGACCTCTTCGACCTCCTCCTCCCCGAAAAGATCGTCGTCGGAGACCGTCGGGTAGGACGCGGTGGCGAAGAGGTTGTCGTCGAGGGAGAGCGCGACGAACGCGAGCGCGCCGCGGCACTCGCTCCGGGCCATCCGGAGGAGGTTCGTGGTGGCTCCGCTCAGACTGTCGTGCATTCCGGCTCGCTCCGCGACGATCGACATCCCATTCTCCCTCAGGGGGCGACGAACTGCCCAACGGCCATATCCCGAGGTTACGGCGGTGCCGTCCCGCCCCCGTCTGCCCGGCGTCCCTCGATCGTCACCCGAGTAGCCGTCACCCGGCCGATGGCGCGAACCACTGCCGGACGGCGGCCGCCGTGGCCGGGAAGTCGCCGCTCATCGTCGCCCAGTCGCCGTAGTCCCACAGCACGCAGTCGACCAGGTGGGCCGCGGCGGCCCAGCGGAGCAGCTGGACCGCGAATGTCGGGTTGTCACCCCCGCCCCCGGCGGCGACCGGCACCGCACCCCACATGGCCAGGGCCATCGGCTTGTGATGCGCCGCCGCGAAGTCGGCCGTCCAGGCCGGCCCGTACGGCTGTTCGAGCAGCGCGGTCCACTGCTGCTGTGGCCGGCAGATTGCGGTAACCGGTGTCGAAGGCGTCGGTGGCGACGACGCCGACCGCGGCGTCGCCCGGGTACGTCTCGGTCGGCCGGATCGGCGATGTCCGGGCGTCGCCGGCGTCCCACTCGAAGACGAAGTGGGCGCCGGCCGCCGCGGCCATCGTCGACTCGATCCGGTCCCAGAAGGCGACGTAGTCGGCCGCCTCGGCCGCCGAGCCGACGGACCACGGGGTGCCCGGGTCGTCGGGCTGCCACCCGACCAGGAGGGTCGAGTTGCCGAGCCCGTCGGCCACGAGGCGCTCGGCCAGCCCGGCGAACTGCCCGTCGAACTGCCCGGCCGCCCCCTCGGCCAGCGTGCCGCCGGCCGTCGGCAGCATCGGGACGCCGAGGATCAGGTCGAACGACGAGCCCCGCCAGTCGTCGGCCAGCCACGACGGGTCGGTCAGCGTTGTCCACGTGCCGTACGGCAGGAAGTCGAACGCGTCGCCGACCCGTCCTCCGAGCTGCTCGTCGACCGTGTCCACGGTCGCCACCGCGCCCGGGCCGGCGTAGACGCCGAGCGGCGGCGCCGACGGTGTCGACGTCGCGGTCGATGTCGCCGGTGTCGTCGTCGGGGTCGTCGTCGGTGTCAGCGTCGAACCGGCCGGCGTCGTCGTCGTCGTCGAATGGCCGTCGCTCCGGTCACGATGGGCGGCGCCGGCCCGACCGGTGTTCCCGGCATGGCTCGGCGGCGCGGCCGACGACGACGACGACCCGGCGTAGCGGGCCGACGCCAGGGCGACCAAGCCGGCGACCAGGGCGATCGCGACGAGGACGACGACGACCGGGGGGATGCGGCGCCCCGCCAGGGCGCGTCACGGCCGTGCCACCAGGGCCGGCGGCGAGACGAGCTCCGGCGGCCGCGGCGCCGCCGGCCGGCGGCCGGACGGTCCGGCGCTATCTCGACCGTTGCCGACCCGGCCGCTGCCAAGCCCGGCCGGCGACGACGACGCCGGGCGCGGCCAGGGCGAGCAGGCTCCACAGCACCTGCGGCAGGCCGCCGTTGCTGAGGAACGGCCAGAGCCCGTTCATGACGAGCAGCGCGACGGTGGCGATCGTCAGCGCCCGTCCGAGCGCCTGTTCGAGCGGGTCGGTCGACCGGCGGGCCTGGCCGCAGGCCCGGAGCATCGCCCAGGCCAGGATGCCGAAGAGGGCGAGCATGACGACGCCGCCCTCGACCAGGAAGGCGACGTACTGCGATTCGGGGTACGGCCACCGCACCGCGGTGGGCTGGACGACGCCGTAGCCGGTCAGCAGGTGGCCGGCGATCGCCGGGAAGTACTGGCCGGTCCAGATCGACCAGCGGAAGCTGAGCGTCTGCGGCACCCAGCCGATCCGTCCGCTGCCGGCGCTGGCGGCCAGCTCGCCGGCCACGCGGGACGCGAGGAAGGCGGCCGCGGCCAGCAGCAGCCCGACCGACCCCAGGCGCACCGCTCGCCGGTACCGACCGTCGCCGTAGCGGGCGGCGAGGACGATCACGCCGACGACGAGACAGAGGATCGCCGACTGCTCGGCCGTGAAGACCAGCGCGAGCGCGGCCAGCGCGCCGGTGGCGACGAACCACCGCCGGTGCCGGACCGCCAACCCGGCGAGGGCGATCGCCACCATGACGAGCAGGATCGGCAGGAGGTAGCCGGCCAGGGCGGCCCAGTTGTCGAACGGCCCGGTCGCCCGGATCATCGACCCCGCGCTCGCCGATGTCCCGCTGGCCGCCAGGCCGCCGGTGATCGAGTCGACGAAGCCGGCGACGCCGGGCACCCGGGCTTCTTGGAGGACGGCCAGTGCGGCGACCGGGACGCTGCAGAGCACGAGGACGCCGAGCGTGAGCCGGCGGTCCGCCGGCGTCCGCACGGCGAGGCGGATGCCGCGGTAGAGGAGGAGGAACTGGAGCTGCCCGAAGACCGTGCCCCAGTCGGCCAGCGAGAGGTGCTGGCGCTGCGTCGCCGTCGCGGCGATCGCCAGGACCGCCCAGCCGAGGCCGTAGGCGAGCAGCGCCCAGTCGAGGGCCCGCCACGGCACCACGTGGCTCCGCCGGGTCGACGCGATGACCGTCAGCCCGACGATGCCGATCACGACCTCCGAGAGCCGGACGTGCGGCAACGGGAAGCCGGTGCTCAGGCCCGACGTGATCGGCACGACCGCGACGAGGAGCACCGCGCCGACGACCGGCCGCAGGAGCACCGCGACGACCGTCGCGCCGACCACCAGCAGGCCGACCGCGGCGACCGGGTCACGGCTCGCGACGGCGCCGACGACGAGCGCGACGACGGCGCCGACGACGGCCAGCAGGACCGGCCGCGGCCGCGAGCCGAGCCAGCTCGCATCTGGCAGGGCGGCGCCGAGCGCGGCGACGTCGGACCGGTCAGCCGTCATCGTGCGACTGGCTCACCGCCGCCGGCTGCGGGCCACGAGCACCGACCAGACCGGACCGCGCCGTTGCAGGCGCAGGCGATCGGCCGCCTCGACGACCGCCCGGTGCCGCTCGCCGGCTCCGACGACCAGGACGGTGGCCACCGCCGCGCCGACCTCGTCCGGCGCCACCGCGAACGGCAGGCCAGCCGTGACCGGTGGGCCGGACTGGCCGTCCGGCCACGCCGCGGTCAGCTCGTCGGCCAAGTGATCGGCGGCCGACGCCTCGGCCGGGCGCATCGGCACGACGGCCACCGGACCACTCCCGATCTCCCCGTCGAGCGCCCGGGCCAGCTCGGTCGCCGACAGTCCACCCGGTCGGGGGCTGGCGTGCGTCGACGCCGCCTCGCCCAGCGTCTCCGGGTCGTCCACCCGCCGGTCGACCCGCTCGGCGACGAGGACCATGCCAGCCCCGACGAGCAGCCCGAGGACGGCGCCGAGCGGCAGCGCGTAGTGGTACAGCGGGTCCGACGGCGACGCGGTCCCGGCGACGGACACGACGGCCACCGAGCCGCCGGCGATCGCCCGGCCGGTCGGCTCCAGCGACGAGACCGCCCGGGCAACCGCGTCGGCCCCCGTCACCGCCCGCGCCGCCGTCGGTGCCGTGTACTTGACCTGCAGGAGCGCCGTCCCCGACTCCGCCTCGACGCCCAGGCTGCGCGAGACCGTCGACGCCGGGACGCCGAGATCGCTCGCCACCCGGTCGACGACCGCCTGGTCGCGCGGGAGCAGCGCGGCGTACGTCACCGCCAGCGTCTGCGCGTCGTTGGCACTGCCCGGACCGGCTACCGACGCGCCGGACTGGACGACCAGTGTCGACGTCGCGCGGTAGCTCGTCGTGTGGTGCGCGCCGGCCACGTACCCGCCGGCCGCCCCGGCCACCAGCCCGAGGACGACCATCCAGCCGCGGCGGCGGGCCCAGGCCCACCGGCGGCTCGGCGGCCGGCCTGACGGTCGGTCTGGCGGCCCCGACCGAGCCACCCGGCCGGCGGGCCGGTGGTCCGGCCGCTCGAACGTCGGCCACGACCCGGGCGCCGCCGCGCCGGGTCCGGCGGGCACGGGCGGCGAGACCGGGCGGGGCGACGGCAGCAGTGTCCGGTGTCGGGGCAGCGCCGGTCGCGGCGGCGGGTCCGCCACCGTCGGATCCGCCGGTGGCGACGGTTGCCACATCAGCGCGTACAGGCACGCCGCCCCGCCCCGGGCGACGCACGTCGATTCGACCACCGCCCCGCGGGCGACGCCGGCCAGCGAGGGCAGGCTCTCCAACCAGCCGTTGACGAACGCACACGTGCACGCCGCGTCGTCGCCGCGGGCCGGCACGCTGCGGACGACGAGACAGTTCGACCGGGACCGGACGACCCCGGCGTCGACGCCGAGCTCCCGCAACACCGGCAGGCTGGCCCGGGCCAGCGCGTCGACCGACCCGTCCGAGCCCGTAACCGTTCGGCCCGTAACCGTTCGGCCCCTGACCGTTCGACGACGCCCCATGACCAGTCGACGCGGCCACCTCGCCGGCCAGCCGAGCGCCGGCCGCCCACGCCGCCTGCGGGTGGCGCGGCATCCAGCCGCCGCTCGGCGCGAGAACGTCCAACCCAGTGCCGTCCAAACCAGTGCCGTCCAACCCGGTGCTCACGAGGCCGCCGCTCACGAGTCCGGGCTGCGCCCCGTGCCGGCGCGCTGGCGCTTGTTGCGGTACATCTTGTCGTCCGCCTGGCTGAGCAGGTACTCCGGCGTCACCTCGCTGGACGACGTGCTCACCCAGCCGACCGAGACGCCGACGTCGACGACGAGGCCGCCGAACTGGTACGGCGCCGAGAGGGCCTTGCGGATCCGGGCCACGACGACGTCGCCGTCCGGTGTCCGCTCCTGGCTGACGTGGGCCACGACGAACTCGTCGCCGCCCAACCGCGAGACGATGTCGTCGCTCCGCACCACCCCTTGGAGGCGCCGGGCGACCGCGGTCAGCACCTGGTCGCCGACCTCGTGGCCGTGCTCGTCGTTGATCCGCTTGAACTGGTCGAGGTCGAGGAAGACGAGCAGAACCGCGCCACCGCGCCGGCTGAGGCCGTGGAGCATCCGGACCAGCGTCTCGATGAGCAGGTACCGGTTCGCCACCCCCGTCAGCGGGTCGTGGAACGCGTGGTGCGCCAGGTTGACCTGCTCCTCCCACTCCGCCGTGACGTCCCGGAGGACCGCGATCGCCCCGCTGCGCCCGCCGACCAGCACCGGCCGGGCCGAGATCGCGATGTGCGTGCCCCCCTCGTCGTTGCCCCGGACGAAATGGGCCGCGTCCGGCGTGCCGTGGTGGAGCGCCCGGAACAGCGGGTGGTCGTCGCGGGTCACGAGCTCGCCCTGCGGACTGCGCAGGTCGGTCGTGTCCGGGAACGGCAGGCCGATCGGCCGGTCCACCGGAACCCCCTGCAGCTCCCGCGCCATCCGGTTCGCCAGGACGACCGTGCCGGTGACGTCGCAGCAGACGATGCCGATGTCGAGGTTGTCGAGCAGCTCTTGGATCGGCACCGCACCCCCGACGTCCGCCATCCGGATCGGTTCGATCGGTGGCCCGGTCGCCGAACCGGTCGGTGCCGCGGCGGTCGAAGCGGTTCGTGGTGTGGTTCCCGAACCGGTCGGTGCCGCGTCGACCGCCGGCCGAACCAGCGTGACGAAGCAGTCGCCGGCGAACCGGCTGGAGATCCGCCGTCCGCTCGCCCCGGCGGCCAGCGGTTCGCCCGACCGCTGGGCGATCACGACGCGCTGCCCCGGTTCGGGCCGACCGAGGACGTCGTCCATCCAGCCCGGCCCCGTCGTCGCCGGCAGGCGACCCGCGTCCGAGATGATCGCCGCCACGTCCTCCCCGAGGACGTCGTCGACGTCGAGGCCCGACAGGGTCGTGAACGTCTGGTTGACGAGCACGATCGCCCCGTCCGAACGGGTGACGACGAGCCCGTCGGGCAGGTTGTCGAGCACCTCGCCCAGGAACGGCTCGGACAGCAGCTCGCCGCCCGGTCGGGTCGTCCCCTCGTCCACCCAGCTCGGCGCCTCGACGGGACGGGTCGGGGCCGGCACGGCGGCGCCCATCGGTCCGCCGGCCATCGGTCCGACCGCCGTCGTTCCGGCGGCCATCGGCCCGGCGGCGCTCGGTTCCGGCTCGTCGGGCCCCAGCTCCTCTTCGGGCAGGTACGCCGGCGCCGTCCAGCCGGCGAGATGGCCGCCGCCGCCATCGACGTCCGGCTCGGCGTCGACGGGCCCGCCGGTCGTCGCCGGTGCCGGTGCCGGCCCGCGGACCGGCGCGCCAGCCTGGGTGACGGCGGCGACCTGGGTGACGGCGATCTGGGTGGCGGCGATCTGGGCAGCGAGGGCGAGCAGGCCGGTCCGTTGCTCGTCGTCGAGCTCGGGCAGCCAGAGGTCGACGACACCGAGCAGTCCGGTCCAGTGCTCGCCGGCCCACGCGGGGACGACGACACAGGCCAACGAGCGGTCGACCGATCCCACCTGGTCGGCGTCCTCGGCGTTCCAGAAGATGGCCCGACCCCGGGACCCCGGATGCGCCAGGCAGCTCTCGGCCAACCCCTCGACCCGGCGGACGCCGTCGTCGGGGGTCATGAACGGGGAGATGAACGTCTGCACGCCAGCCGGCGTCACGAAGAACGCGCCGATGCCGATGCACAGGTCCGCAGCGAGCCGGAGTGTGCCGGCAATGCGCTGGTCGTCGCTCACGGGGAGCACGGTAAGAAAAGGCGGTCCCACCAGCGTCCGCGTCGCCGGTCACGATGGCCACCGCGTCCCACGAGCGTCCATCGACGGCCGCGGGCTCCGGGCGGACAGTCGATGGACGGACCCTTCGTAGAGTGCCGAGATGGTGATCTCGTACGTCCTCCGCCTCCGCTCCGACGACCTGGCCGACGGCCGGTTCGTCGGCGAGATCGAGGCCATCGCCACTCGCCGGAAGGGGCCGGTCCGCAACGCCGACCAGATCACGGCGTTCGTCCTCGACACCGCCGCCTCGCAGGCGCTCGAGGTCGACAGCGCGGCCGCGCAGGTGCACTGGGACGAGGACGTCCCGGTGCGGTGACCGCGGGCCGTCAGCCGGGCGCCGGGTCGACCCCGAGCTGCCGGCGCAGGTCACGGCGCTGTTCGGCCCAACGGGCCGCCTGCCGGTCGCGGGCCACGGCGGCACCGGCCGCCAACCGATCGAACTCCCGGTCGACGAGGCCGAGCCCGGCGCCGACCGCCGCCCCGTCGTTGGCGACGTGGACCGCGAACGGGAACACCGACCGGGCGACCGGCCAGTCGGAGACGACGACCGGGCGACCGGCCCAGACGGCCTCGTACGCCGCCCGCATGACCGATCCCGGCTCCGTCGTCAACGTGACGACGACGTCCGCCGCCGCGACCGCGGCCCGGTACCGGTCGGTGGTCAGGAACCCGACCAGGCGGACGTTGCCGGGCAGCTCGTGGGGGTCGACGTGAGCCCGGCCGGGGTCGCCGGTGAGGAGCACGTCGAGCTCCGGGTGGGCCGCCGCGGCCTCGATAACGGCCAACCACGGCTCGTCCGGCGCGAACCGGCCGACGTAGAGCACCTGGAGGCGCCGGTGACGGACCGCCGGCGTGAACTGCCACGACCCGGGCGCCTCGTGGACGACGAGCGCCCGGCCCCCCCACGACTCGACCAGGTCGGCCCAGACCGGCGCGGCCACCAGCGACCGGTCGACCCGCCGGACCAGCCAGCGGTGCAGTCCCTGGACGCGGGCCGCGACGCGATCGCCCTGGGCGCCGAAGCCGCCGGGGTGGCTGTCGAGGACGACCCGGGCCCGGACGGCCCGACCGACCGCCCAGGCCACGAGAGCGGCCACCAGCGGCGGGTTGGTGACGACGACGACATCCGGCCGGTCGCGCCAGATGCGGACGGTCGTGGCGACGGCCGAGAGCGCCCAGCGGACGAGGACCGGCGGCCGGCGGGTGCCGGGCGGGAAGAAGCAGACCGCCTGCCCGCCGACCGCGTCGGCCAGCTCGGCCGAGCGGCCGGCGACCGCCCCCCAGGCGACGAAGAGCACCCGACAACCGGCGCGTCCGTCGTCGTCGCCACCGTCGGCCGGCCCGATCGCCTCGCTCGGCTCGTCGACGCCGTCCTGGTCGACCCGGCCGCCGCCGAGCTGGTCGTCGTCGTCGACGGCCCGGACCAGCGGTCGGTGGCCGTGCTGGAGTCCCTCGCCGTCACCCGACCGCGGCTCCACCCGGTCACGGTACCCCACCAGGGCCAACTCGGAGCCCTGGCCGCCGGCGTCCGCGTCGCCACCCGCGACGTCGTCGTCCTGCTCGACGACGACGTCCTGCCGGCCCCCGGCACGATCGCCGGCCACGTCGCCGCCCACCGCGACCGGCCCGGCTCGGTCGTCGTCGGTCCGATGCCGGTCGCCCTCGATCCCCTCGACGGCGGCCGGGGCCGAAGCCGTGACGGGCGCCAGCCCGGTGTCGCCACCCGCCTCTACGCAGCCGAGTACGACGCGCACCTGGACGCGCTCGGTCGCCGCGACGTGGACGTGCTCGACGTCCTGTGGACCGGCAACCTCTCGATCGGCCGGGACGACTGCCTCCGCGTCGGCCTGCCGTCGCCGGCGTTCACCGCCCACTACCACGCCGACCAGGATCTCGGCCTCCGGCTGCGGGCGGCCGGCCTCGTCGGCCGGCTCGACCGGTCCCTGGTCGCCCGCCACTTCCACGACCGCACCGACGCCGACTTCCTCCGCGACGCCCGGCGGCAGGGCGAGGGACGAGCCGCCCTCCACCGGGCCCACCCGGACCGGCTCGGCCCGTTCACGCCGCGAGCGGCTCGTCGCCGACCTGCCGGTCCCCCTGCGGGCGGCCGTCGGCGCCGTCGGGCCGACGCGCCTCGCCGAACCGATCGCCCGGGCGCTCATGGCCGTCGGGCGGGGCGCGGCCCGGGCCGGGTGGACCGGGCTGGAGGTCGACGCGGCCAAGCTGGCCCGCCGGCTGATGCAGTGGCACGGCGCCACGAAACCGGCCGTCGCCGATGCCGCCTCCGCCGGCGGCACCGGCGACGACGCGCCACTCCCGGCCTGACGCCTCGTACTACCGATGCCTCAGACGCCGTCGAGGGCGAACGGCCGGGCCGGCTCGGCGATCGTCACCCGGGCCGACGCGGCTTTCCAGAGGAAGTCCGGCTCGACGTCGCCGAGGTCGCAGGTCAGGGCCAAGCCCCGCCGTTCGAGCTCGTCGGCGATCTGCTGCTGGTGGTCGTCGACGTGCTCGTGGTAGCCGGCGCGACGGGGCACGAGCAGCGGCGCCCGACCGGTGCCCATCGCGGTGAGGGCCGAACCGACGCCGGCATGGGAGACGACGAGGTCGGCGTCGCGCATGGCCGTCGCCAGCTCCGTCCGCGGCACGAACCGCCGGGCGGCGATATCGAGGCCGGTCACGTCGGTGGCGCCGGTCTGCCAGAGCACGTCGCAGCTCGCCGGCAGGACGTCGATCAGCCGCTGGACGAGCCGCCGGAAGCCGTACCCGCTCGTCCCGACCGTGACGACGGCTCGCCGCAGCGACGGCGTCGACGTCGGCGCGGGGGCGAAGCCGTCGAGGACGGAGCCGCGGTACCGCCACGACCGGCGTTCCCACCACGGGTACGGGCTGTAGCAGACGACGCCGGGCGTGCGTTCGAGGATCTTGGCGGTCAACGACGGCCCGAGCACCCGCGACGAGCTCTCGATGAAGTGGCAGCGGATGCCCTTGGTCCGGGCGAGCGTCATGAACGGGACGGCCATCAGCGGCCCGGTGCTGACGACGTCCGTCCAGTCGTCGAGGGCGAGAATGTGGTGGGCCAGCCGGAGATTGGCCAGCGTGGCGCCGACGTCTCGCGGTCGGGCCGGCGGTGCGAAGAGCCGCTGCTCGCCGGCCAGCAGCGATCGGGTCTGGGGCGTGTCCGCGGTCACCCACGTCACGTCGCCTCCCAGGCCGACGAGGCGTGGGCGGAGCCGCCAGAGCTCCTCCACGTGACCGCCCGCGGCCGCGACCATCAACGTTCGCACGCCATATCAATTGCATTGGCCCATCCCAGGACCGTCCCGCCGGCGTACGCGACCGCCTGCCGCACCCCGAACCAGGCGGAGACGTTCGCGGGACGCGGGCCCCGGATACTGCTCTCGTGACGGAGGTTCCCTACACGCCGGTTTCGCCCCGGCCCCCGGCCGGCTCAGGACGGACAGCGCAGCCGTCGACCGCGTCAGGACCGGCCGAGCCGCTCCCGGAGGTGCTCGACCGGCGACGACGGTGCGACACCGAGATCCTCGAGAACCCGTTCGGCCTTGCCGAGGGCGTCGAGGGCCCGACCCCGGTTGCCGAGCTCCAGGTGGATCTCGGCCATGCGGACGAAGTGGCGCTCGTCGTACGGGTCGGCCGCGGCCAGAGAGCCCAGGAGGTCGACGGCCTCGCCGCCCCGCCCCTCGGCCACTGCCTCGTCGACGAGCAGGTCGAGCAGGCGGAGGTACGTCCGAGCCACCGACTCCCTCGTCCCCGTCGCCCAGTCGGCGTAGCGGTCGGCCGGCAGGAGCTCGCCTCGGTAGCCGTCGGCCGCCACCCGGGCCTTACGACCGGCCTCGGCCGGGTTGGCCGTCGGGTCGAGCGCCTCCTCGGCCTGGCCTCGAAACCGCTCGACGTCCGTCACCGCGCCGGGAGCCAGCCGGACGACGTTGCCGTCCCGCTGGAGCAGCTCGCCGCAGGACGACCGGATGCGCCACAGCACGTTGCGCAGCCGGCGGGCGCCGACGCCGGGTTCCGCGTCCTCCCACAACAGCTCGACGAGCTCGTCGACGGTGATGCGTTGCTGCAGGCCGACGATCTTGACCGCCTGCGCGGCCAGGCTGGCCGGCAACGCGACCGGGCGGCCGCGATGGCGGACCTCGAAGCCACCGAGCAGGATCAGCTCCCACTCCGGCGCACCAGCGACCGGCCCGCCTTCGACCGGACCCGCCGAGAAAATGGCGGCGGCGACCGGGGGCGGGAGCGGAAACGGCCGCGGCGACAGTCGCGCCGGCAACGTCGAACCGACCGAGATCACGGTCGGCAGCATCGTGAGCCATCGTCGCGACGGGCGCCGGGGGGACCGTCGCGGCGGTGGCCACGCCCACCCGGTCGGCACCAGCCGTCGCGGTCGGCGGCGACGGCGAGGTGGCAAGCGAGCCAACTCCTGGCGGGCCAACGCGGCCAGGCCGGTCGCGCCGGCCTCGCCGGCCCGATCCTCGACCCGGTCGAACCGAGCCGTCGCCTCGTCGGCCCGACCGGCGTCGGCCAGCCGGACGCCGAGGCACAGGTCGACCCGGGCCTGAACGAGCGGGGCGTCCGACGAACGCGTCGCTGGCCGCGACGAGCTGGTCGACCGACCGGTCGACGTCGTCGCAGCTGGCGCCGTCCAGCCAGCGTCGCCAGCCGTCCGTCCGGGCGTGCCCGGCCCGAAGGGTGCCGGCGCCCGGCCATGGTCGTTCGACGGATCGGTCGCCGGGTCGCCCGGGTCGCCGGGCAGACGGTCAGCCGGGTCGCCGGAGCGGTCCACCGCCCGGGGCCGACGGTGGCACGGGCGAGGAGGAGGACGGCGGCGGCCGACGCGGCGATCTCGGTCGTGACGACGTCGAGCGCGACGCCGGCCGAAGCGCCGTCGGCGGCCGGCAGGTGGGCGAGGTCGTCCTCGACGGTGCGGACCCACGCCAGCGCCGGACCGACCCGACCCTGGACGAGCTCGAGCAGGGCGAGCGCCGGCATGGCCCGCAGCCGGGCCGGTCGCGGCCACCGGGTCGGCGACGGCAAAGAGCTTGGCGCAGTCCCGGAAGCCGCGCTGGTGGTCGCCGGTGAGCGCGTGGAGCTGCGTGGCGACCGACCAGGCCCAGGCGGCCACGGCGACGCTGCCGCGCTGCTCGGCCAGGGCGGCACCGGCGTCGACGGCCGCGCCGGCGTCGACCAGCCGGCCCTCGTCGAGGTGGACCGAGGCCCGCAGCAGGAACGGCACGGCCGCCAGCGCACCGTCGCCGCTGCCGGCCGCGCAGCGCTCGACCCACTGGGCCCAGCGCTCGGCCTGGCGCCACATGCCCTGGCGCACGAGGCTCGTGCCGACGACGAGGGCGACCTCCGGCGTCGACGGGAACCGCTCGGTCTGGCCGATCAGCAGCGAGATGCGGCTCCGCTCGGCCAGCGCCTCGACGTCCTGGCCCTGGGCGAGCAGGGTGGCGGCCCGCATCGCCCCGACGAGCACCTCGGCATGGCTGCTCACCGATGCGGCCAGGGCGGTCGGCCCGCTGGACGACCGTCTCGGCGGCCAGCAGTTCGCCGGCCAGCAACTTCCAGGCGGCCGCGTCGACGAGCATGGCGACCGCCCGGTTCGGGGCGTCGGCGACGCAGCGGTCGGCCGCGGCGACCATCTGGTCGGCGACGTCCGCACCGGCCGTCTCGGGGACGAGCCGGGCCCGCTGGTAGGCGAGCTCGCCGGCGACGGGGTCGCTGACGCGAGGCGGCCGACGACGTCGACGCAACGACGAGCCCGGTCTCGCCGGCCGGCGGTGATCCACAGTCCGGCGGCCGTCGCCATGTGCAGGACGACCGCGTCGTCACCGGTGGCGAAGCGGGACGCCCGCTCCTCGTAGCGGGCCGCGGCCTCCGGATCGCCGCGGTCGAGGGCGGCCCGGGCGGCCTGGGCCAGGCGGCGGGAGACCACGTCGTCGGGCCCGTCGGCGTCGGCGGCGGCATGGAACGCGCTCGACTCGATCGGCGTGCTGCCGGGCCAGCTCGTTGCTGAGGACCTGGCGGGCGGCCCGGCGGACGGACGCCGGGGCACAGAAGAACGCGGCCGCCCGGACGAGCGGATGGGCGAAGTCGACCCGCGGGCCCCGCTCGACGAGGACGCCGGCATCGGTGGCCGGCGCCAGGTCAGCGGGGTCGACGCCCACGCCGTCGAGGACGGCGAGCAGCGTGTCGCGGGGCGCCCGGGCCGCGGCCACGACCGCCAGGGCCTGGCGGGTGGCCGTCGGCAGGTGGGCCGCGACGTCGAAGGCCTCGGCCACGAGGCTCCCGACCGGGAGCGGGTCCGGCAGCGGCTGCCAGCCCTCGATCTGGTCGGCCGTCAGCCGGCCGTAGACCTCGACCAGGGCCAGCGGGTTCCCGCCGGTGCCGGCGACGAGCTCGGCCAGCACGGCCGGACCGGGAGGCGCTCGAAGCGGGTCGACAGCAGCTGGGCCGCCTGACCCTCGGTCAGGCCGGCCAGCCGGTGCCGGGGCAGGTCCCGCTCGACCGGATGGAACGGGGCGAGGTGGGGCGTGTCCTTCCAGGCCAGCACCACGCTGACCGGGTCGTCGACAAGTGACCGGCGACCGCCTGGCCGACGCGTCGACGAACCAGGTCGGCAGGGCCTGGCAGTCGTCGATCGTGAGCAGCAGCGGGCCACCGGCCGCCGACGACCATCTCCCGCAGCGTGCCGGCCACGGCCTGGACGACGGCCCGCTTCGGGGGCGGCGGGGCGGACGGCGTCGGCGCCGGCGCCCAGGCCGCGAGCTGGCCTCGCCGACGATCTCGAGCCGGCTGGCCAGGTCGCCGAGTGGCTGCGGCCAGTCGACCGGCGTCGCCGCCGACCCGGGGTCGGACCGACCACGGACCTGGACGACCCGGAACTCGGCGGCCCGGGCGATGGCCGCCTCGATCAGCGAGCTCTTGCCGACGCCGGACTCGCCGTGGAGGCCGACGACGCCACCGGTGCCGCCACGGGCGCGCCACAACAGGTCGTCGAGGTGGGCAAGCTCCCGGCCGCGGGCGATCAGCCCGACGTCCGGCACCTACCGCGCTCCTTCGCCGGCCAGCACTCGGTCGCCGGTCAGCACTCGGTCGCCGGTCAGCACTCGGCCGCCAGTCAGCCGCTCGGTGATACACGCCAACGGGCGTTCCACGTCTCACCGCGCTCGTACGTGTCAATGTAGATATCGGCATGTTTTTCCCGGCCAGACGCCTGGGGGCACCCGCGCTGGGGGGGCCCGTCGTCGTGCGCTCCTCTCGATGGTCCTCCTCTGACCTTTGGGCGAGGCGGCACACCCGCGTCCTGATACCTGTGACCGTCGGATCTCGGCGACGGGACACCGACCGATCAGACGAACCGCACCGACCAGTGGAGGCTTACTGATGGAGAAGGTCGTATCCGGTCCGGGCGCGCCGGGTGATCCGACGCTGGCCCTCTTCGGAGGATTCCACGGCCAATCGGACGGCATCGAGGTGGCGTACCAGGCCCTCGACCTGGTGGCCGCCCGGTACCAACTGCCCGAAGCGTTCCTCTTGTTGCGGGCCGATCCGTTCTCGCCGCAGATCTTCGTCCTCGGACGCGGCCACGCGACACCACGGTGGGCGGCCGACTTCGCCCGCCGTCCGTCCGGCCTCTACACGACAGCCGACGCACGACAGCCGACGCGGTGCCGGCCGCCGTCCGGGACGCGCTGACCGGCTATTGCGAGATGGCCCTGAGCGCCCACGTCGCCCGCCACCGGGTGGCCGTCGACGCGACGACCGGGCTCGGGGCGCGCACGACGGTCGACGCGGCCGTCCGCCGGGCCGCCAGCCGCAGCTCCCGCTTTCGCTGGCCGTTCTCGATGCTCCTGTTGACGACGACCGGTCCGGTGCACCGGGCGCCCGCTGGCACCTGCTCGCTCGCGCCCTCGGCGACTGCCTGCGGGTCAGCGACGAGGTCGGCGTGGCCGGCACCGGTCGGGCGATGGCCATCCTGGCCAACTCGGGCGCCGACGCGGTCGAACCGTTCGTCCGTCGCCTGCGAGCCGCCCTCGCCGCCCAAGGCGGCGACGTCCGCCTGCTCGTCGGGCCGGCGTCCGCGCCGGGCGACTCGGTCGACCCGGACCAGCTCTGGCGCCTCTGCGAGCGCCGGCTGGCCGAGCAGGTCGCCGGCGAGGACCCGACGCCGGACTGCCCCGACCCCGGCGGACGCCACCGTCCGAGGTCGAGCTGGCGTTGCGCTGCCTGCCCGGGCGTCCTGTCGGTCGACACGACAGCGCTGGCGACAGGCCGTGTCGTCGTCGTCGCCCGGCACCGGGACGACGCGCTGCACGCGAGGCCGCCGAGCACGGTCGTCGCCGACGCGTTCGGCGACGTCGACGTCACCGCTTCTCGAGAGCGGCGGCGACCCCGCGCCGGCCAGCCTCCGGCGGGCGGCCCGGGTCGAAACCGACGTGCCGTCGGCGCCCGCCGACAGTGTCCGGCCGGTCGACGAGCGGCGGGCGGTCGGGGGGCCGGACGACGCCGGTTGGTCCGACGATCTGCGGCCGGAGAGCCCGCGGGTGGTGCTGCTGCTCAGCGCCTTCGACCCGTCGACCGGCGCCAGCGAGGTGTCCTTGGCCTGGCGTGGCCTGCGGGCCATCGGACGGGCCACCGGAAGCCCCATGACCGGCGCGGCCCAGGCGACGCTCTCGGCGGTGGCCGCCCTCGGAGCCGACGTGCCCTACCACGTGACATCGGTGGAGCGAACGACGATGCACGACGGGCTCCCCGGTGGTGGTGTCACTGGTGGGCGCCGGGGGGACGACATCTCCGACATCGAGCGACGGCTCGGCGTAGCCGGCGGCCTCGACGAGTCGGAGGCGGCCAGCCGGGCCACCCTGTCGGCGCTCAACCGGCTCCTGGCCAGGGCACCCACCGGTCGATGACCCTCGCGCAGGCGACCGTCGCCTTGCCGCGGTCATTACCGCTACGGTGCGTGCTTCGTCGACCGGACGTCGGGGCTCCGCTGCGAGGCCCACCACCCGTCCACCCGCCCCGACCGGTGGCCGCAGTACCTCGACGGGGCGGCCCGCGAGTACGACCGGTACGGGCTGTCGAAGCTGATCGACCGCGAGCGGCTGGCCAGAGGCGGACGGCGTCTCGGTGTTCTTCGTCGGCCTCGACGCCAGGGACCACGTCGACGGCTGGTTTCCGCTGCCACGGTCCGATCGACGACGTCTCCACCTCGCGGGCCCTCGTCGGAGATGGCCACCTCCCCCGAGGCCCCCGAGCTGCTGGAGATCGTGCCGGCGACGGTACCCCACGGGGTCATCGAGATCAAGGGGGCCTGGCGGGCCGCCAGCGGCAACGGTGCCCACGTGGTGGCCGACGCCCTCGTCCGGTGCATCATCCATGCGCTCGAGTGGCTCGGTGCCGAGGTGGCGCTGGCCGCCGTGGCCGAACGCCTCGAGGCGTTGGCCAGCCTCACCGGGGCACGGAAGGTGGGCACCGAGAGCGCCACCTACCCCAGCGAGCGGTACCGGACCATCCTCATGGCCTGGCACCGGTCGGACTTCGGGCCGCCAGACCAGGCCGGACCAGGCCACGCTCATCCGCGAGGAGACGCGAGCAGCTGCGGCCGGCCCCCGATCCGGGTCGACGACGCCGGCTGGCGCCCGGTCGTCCTGGACGCACGCCACGCGGACCGACCGCCAGATCGTGGCCAACCTGCGGGCCGATCCGGGCATCGACGAGGTCGATGTGGCCGACCGCCAGCGGGCCGAGCTGCGTCCAGCTGCTGCCCGCCGCCGACCACCGACCTGCTGGAGGACGCCGATCGCCACGTCTACTACCCGTGGCGCCACACCGTCGTGCGGATGGTCGGGCCCGGGCGCCTTCCCGGTGCGTGCGGCTCGACCGCAACCGCAACCGGATCACCCGCGAGGAGCAGGACCGCCTGCGCACGCAACGGGTGGGCGTGGTCGGACTGAGCGCCGGCCACTCGATCGCCACCACCCTGGCCCTGGAGGGTCTGCTGCGGGGAGCTCCGGCTGGCCGACTTCGACGACCTCGAGCTGACCAACCTGAACCGCCTGCCGGCCAGCGTGCTCGACATCGGCCTCAACAAGGCGGTGCTGGCCGCCCGGCGGGTGGCCGAGATCGACCCCTACCTCCCGGTGCGGGTCGCTCCCGGAGGGGATCAACGAGGACAACGTCGAGGAGTTCGTCGCCGGTCTCGACGTCCTGGTCGAGGAGTGCGACTCGATCGACATGAAGATGCTCGTCCGCGAGGTGGCCCGTCGCCACCGCGTACCGGTGGTGATGGAGACCAGCGACCGGGGTCTGCTCGACGTGGAGCGCTTCGACCTCGAGCCCGAACGGCCGATCTTCCACGACCTGCTCCCGGGCGTTACCGCCGCCATGCTGGCCGTCGCTCCCGCTGCCGCAGAAGATCCCGTACGTGCTGGACATCGTCGACGCCGGCCAGACCTCCGCCCGGGGAGCGGCCTCGACTGGCCGAGATCGGCCGGACGCTGTCGACCTGGCCCCAGCTGGCCGGCGACGTGACCCTGGGCGGCGCCGCGGTGGCCGCCGCCGTTCGCCGCCTGGGCCTCGGCGAGCCGCTCCCCTCGGGCCGGGTTCGGGTCGATCTCGACGCCATCGTCGGGACCTCGAGCGCACCCCCCGCGGTCGACCGCACCGCCGTGGGCGGAACCTCCCGTCGTCGCCGGCGGAGCCCGACGACCGACGACCCAGTGATGCGTGATCGCCCACGCGGCCACCCTGGCCCCTTCGGGCGGCAACGCCCAGCCGTGGCGCTTCGTCGGTCGGCCCGCGGATCGTTCTCCATCGACCTGGACCGGCGGCGGACCTCGACCATGGACGTTCGCTCCCGGGGCAGCTACGTCGCGATCGGTGCCGCCCTCTTCAACGCCCGGGTGGCCGCCGCCGCGGCCGGCCAGCTCGGCCCGGTCTCCTTGTTCCCCGACGGCGCCCCATCCGGACGTAGTGGCGACGATGACGCTGGGGACGGCAGCGACCCCGAGCTGGCCGGCCTCTACCCCGCCGTCCTGGCCCGCCACGCCAACCGCCGGCGCGGCACCCACGAGCCGCTGGACCTCTCGCTCGCCGCCGAAGCTGGCCCGGGCGGCGATCGCCGAAGGCGGCCCATCTCCACCTGGTGACCGACCGGGAGCAGCTGGCCGACCTGTGCCGAGATCCTCGGCGCCTCCGAGCGCATCCGCTTCCTGACGGCCACGCTGCACCGGGAGATGATGGGCGAGCTGCGCTGGCCCGGCGACGACCTGCGCACCGGGATCGACATCCGCACGCTGGAACTGCAACCGGGCGAGGTGGCCACGCTGAAGGTGGCCCGTCGGGGCGACGTCATGGAACTGCTCGCCGACTGGGATGCCGGGCAGGCACTCGGCGAGAACGCCCGCGGCGCCGTGCAGTCGAGCTCCGCCCTGGCCTGGTCGTGACCGTTCCGAACGCCAGCCCCACGTCCTATGTCCGCGGCGGATCGGCGGTGGAACGGGTATGGGTGACGGCCCAGCAGGCGGGGCTCGGGGTCCAGCCCATCTCGCCGGTGTTCGTCTTCGCCGTCCAGGACGCCGACTACGTCACCTTGGGCGGCGAGCGCTGGGCCGACGAGCTGCGATCGCTCTCGCGTCGGTTCCGCCAGGTCTTCGACCTGGCCCCGACAGACGCCATGGCCCTCGTCCTGCGCCTCAGTCACGTGCCGCCGGCGACCGCTCTCAGTCAGCGATTGCCGCTCGACGAGGTGCTCCTCAGCTCCGAACCACCCGCATAAGCGCTCCGCGTGGCGTGAACATGCGGGTCCGCAAATCAAGCCCTGGCCGCACGGGGGACGATACGATTGTCGGTCACGGGCCGGCCGCACGGTCGGCGCCGACAGAAGGATCATGTCCTACGAGTCCTTAGCCATCGAAGACCACTTCGCCGGGTTGCTGACGACGCTCGGCGAGGCTGTCCAGGGGACAGTCGTCGGTCGTCTTCGTGGCCACCGACGACCGCGGGACGTGGACGGCCCCCAATCCGGCGACCTGGTGGTCCAGCTGGCGACGCTGGTCGCGCAGGCACTGGACCACGATGGGCCCTGGGGCCTGCGCCACCTCGGAGCGGCCGACGAGGCGGCATGCGAAGAGACTGGGTCAGAGAGGACGTGGCGCCCGGCGCCCTGAGGAGACCGACGCGGTCCGGCGCAAGGGCCGGAGGACGGGCGCTCTGGGCGTGGCCAAGCGAGCCCGACCGGAGGCCTCGGCCGCCGTCAGCGATAACCAGGTCAGGGCCATCCGGGTCGTGGCCAGCCTGTGTGCCAGCGCCGCCGGCATCTCCGACATGACCAAGGCGCTGGAACATCAGCGACAGATTGAGGAGCTGGTCTCCCAGATCGCCGAGCGGCTGATGTCGACGACCTTGGAGACGATGCAGAGCTCACTCGACTGGACGGTCGAGACGCTGGCGCTCTACCTCAAGGCGGACACCGCCTTCCTCCGACGCAACGACCACGCGAACGACGTCAGCATCCTGCTGTCGGAGTACCCCGAACGCGGATGCGCCGGATCCTGACCCGCTGGCCGTGGTCTCCTTCGACGCCGACCCGATCTTCGCCGCCACCCGAGACCTCAAGGCGCCGATGGTGATCCGCAACCCCGAGGAGGTCGACGACGATTACACCAAGCGGGTCGAGGAGGCCCGGGGGATCGTCAGGCTTCTCCGTCGCCGGGGTGCCGCTGGTCTACGGCGACGTCACCGAGGGCTGCCTGGCCTTCGTCCGTTTCTCCATCCTCAACTGGGCGGAGCACGAGATCAGCGCCCTGCGGATGGTGGCCTCGCTCCTCGTGCACCTGACGCACCGGCTCGAGATGGCGCCGAACTGGCGGCTCCGGGCGCTCACCGACGAGCTGACCGGGCTGGCCAATCGCCGGGCCTTGCTGGCCGAGGTCGACCGGCGACGACCGACGGCGGTGACGCCCCTGAAGCTCCTCTTCCTCGACCTCGACCGGTTCAAGGTCATGAACGACTACCTGGGCCACGGCGTCGGCGACAAGGTGCTGACCACCATCGCCGACCGGATCCGCGACTCGATCCAGCCCGGAGACTTCGCCGCCCGCCTGGGCGGCGACGAGTTCGTGATCCTCTTGGACACCACGACGAGCACGAGGCCGAGATCGGCGCATCGCCGAGGACCTCCTCGAGCTCATCTCCCAGCCGGTCGGATCGAGGGCATGGAGATCGTCCACTCCGGCAGCATCGGCATCGCCATCTCCACCGACGACGGCCACACGGCCGAGGAGCTGCTCGGCCGGGCGGACATCGCCCTCTACGCGGCCAAGCGGCGCGGGCGCAACCAGCACGTCGTCTTCGACGACACGTCTGCAAGCGCAGGTGGCCGAGCGATCGAACACCGAGCTGATGCTCCGCCAGGCCTTCGCCGACCAGCAGAACTTCGCCGACCACGAGCACCTCGTCGTCTACTACCAACCCGAGTTCGACCTCGTCGACGGGCGGACTGGCCGC
Source organism: uncultured Actinomycetota bacterium (assembly GCA_963745595.1). Classification (GTDB taxonomy): domain Bacteria; phylum Actinomycetota; class Acidimicrobiia; order Acidimicrobiales; family RAAP-2; genus DASZUK01. Next base: position 125,026 of record CAVUYB010000014.1, read on the forward strand.
GGTCGAGGCCCTGGTGCGCTGGAACCACCCGACCGCGGCCTGCTCGCCGCCGGCGAGTTCATCCCGGTGGCCGAGGAGACCCACCTCATGGCCGACCTCGGCCGCTGGGTGCTCCAGCAGGCCTGCGCGCAGATGGCCGGCTGGCGGGCCGAGTACCCCGGGCTCGACATCGTCCTGCGGGTCAACATGTCCCCCGCCGAGCTGGTCGTTCCCGGCATCGTCGCCCGGGTGCGGGAGTTCTGCGTCGAGACCGGCCTGCCGCCGGAGGTGCTCTGCCTCGAGATCACCGAGGACACCGCCGTCATCAACGTCGAGCAGACCGTGCGCGTGCTCCGGGAGCTCCGGGCCCTCGGCGTCCAGCTGGCCATCGACGACTTCGGCTCCGGCTACAGCTCGATGATCCAGCTGAAGAACCTCCCGGTCGACGTGCTGAAGATCGACCGGGTCTTCGTCGACGGCATCGCCACCGACCCGACCAATCAGGGCATCGTCGAGTCGATCGTCCGTCTCGGCGCGGCGTTCGAGCTCGAGGTCGTGGCCGAGGGGGTCGAGACCCGCGCGGACATGGAGGAGCTGATCCGCCTCGGCTGCCGCCGGATCCAGGGCTTCCTGCTCTCCCGGCCGGTCCCCGCCCAGCGGGTGGAGCCGCTGCTGACCGGGAACCCGATCGACCTCGACCAGCTCATCGGGCGGGCCGCCGCCCGCCCCCGTCACCGGGCCCGGCGACCTCGCCGACGAGATCACGCCGGCGACGACCGGCTAGCCGGCTGGCGACCCGCCGGCTGGCGACTGGCGCTGGCTGTCGGACGACGACCGGTCAGCCACCGGGCCCCGGTGAACGCTGGCTGCCGTGCTGCGCCCGGTCGCCGACACGGCGCTTGTCGGCGAACATCGCCTGGTCCGCCCGCCGGAGGATGCTCTCGGGGTCGTCCCCGGACACGGCGACGGTGCTGCCGACGCTGAGCCGGGTGCCGTCGCTCCCGTCAGCCCGGACCGACGCGGTGGCGACGAGCCGTCCGGCGAGGGCGGTGGCCGCGGGCTCGTCGAAGTCGGGGCAGATGACGATGAACTCGTCACCGCCGATCCTGGCGACAAGGCCGTCATCGGCGACGAGTGACTCGAGCTGGCGGGCCGCGACGACGATGGCCGCGTCACCGGCCGCGTGGCCGAGCTCGTCGTTGACGGCCTTCAACCCGTCGATGTCGGCGAAGAGGACGGCGAACTCGTCGCCTGATTCGAGGTGGCCGGCGATCGTCTCGAGCGCCCAGGCCCGGTTGGCCACCCCGGTCAACGGGTCCCGCATGGCCATGCGGACGAGGGCCGGTTCGGTGCTGCGGTCGGTCAGCACGAGGGTGGCCATGCCCCGCCGGTCGCCGACGCCGCTGGCGATGATCCGGACCTCCGCGTCGAGCTGGCCGTCGCCCGGCCGATCGAACGTCAAGAGCGCGGTCTGTGTCTCGTCCGCCCGCATCTGGCTGAGGATGCCGAGCAGCCGGAGGCGGCTGAGCGGCTCCAACAGCTCCGCCAGGTCGGTGCCGTAGAGGTCGTCCCGGGACCGCCCGAGCATCCGCTGGACGGCAGGCGTGGCGAAACGGACCCGCCGTTGCGGGTCGATGGCCATCGTCGGCACCTCGAGCGTCGCCGTCAGGGCGGGCGTCAGCTCGTCCAGCGGCGCCCCGTCCGGCCCGACGAACTGCCCCTGCTCCTCCCCGTCGTCGAAGACGAGCCGGGAGGCGATGACGAAGCCCTCGATGTCGGGGTCGTCGACGCAGTTCCAGACCCGGACCTCGCACGTGCGCCAGGTCCCGTCGACGTGGCGGAGGCGGAGACGGCCGGACGTCTGCCAGCCCGGCGACGACGCGACGCCGAAGGCGCCCATGCGGACGAGCTTCTCCATGTCGTCGGGGTGGCAGAGCCAGCTGATGTCCGACCCGATCGACTCACCGAGCCCGAGGATGCCCTGCGGCGGGCCGACGCGGGCCTTCAAGTGCCCGGACCGGTCGTAGACCGCGATCTGCTCGCGCAAGAACGCGAGCAGGCGCGGCCATTTGTCCGCGCCGACCACCGCGCCGCCGAGATCGGCGTCCGTCACTTCCACCTTCCGCCCAGTCCTCTCCGCACCGCCCACCGCCCCCGGACCTGCTCGGGCCCACTGCCGGACCCAGGAAGCGCTGCCTGCCGAGACGATAGCCGCGACGACAAATCCCGGCGCGGCGCCGTGACGGTCGGGCCGGCTCACGGCCCGGCCCACGGCGCAGTCGGCCCGGATCACGACGGCGACATGCCGACGACCGGCCGGTTGAGCGTCATCGACCCGGTCGAGCCCCAGAACGCGGCGGCGCCGAAGGCGAAGATCCCGCCGTCGGACGCGACGAGCCAGTAGCCGCCGACCCCGTCGGCCGCCATGCCGACGATCGGCCGGTTGAGCGTCATCGACCCGGTCGAGCCCCAGAACGCGGCGGCGCCGTACGCGAAGATGCCGCCGTCGGACGCGACGAGCCAGTAGCCGAGGCCATCGGGCATGGCGGCCATACCGACGACCGGCTCGTTGAGGTGCTGGCCGCCCATCGAGCCGTGGAACGCGGCGTCGCCGTACGCGAAGATGCCGCCGTCGGCCGCGACGAGCCAGTACCCCTGCCCGTCCGGGCTGGCCGCCATGCCGACGACCGGGCTGTCGAGCACGAGTGACCCGGTCGAGCCGTAGAAGCCGGCGTCGCCGAAGGCGAAGATGCCGCCGTCGGACGCGACGAGCCAGTAGCCGCCCCCGTCCGGGCTGGCCGCCATACCGACGATCGGGTGGTTGAGCGGCCGGCCGGCCAGGTCGCCGTCGAACGGCGCGCCGAACGCGTCCACCGTCCCGTCGGACCCGACCTCCCAGTAGCCGCCGGTCGCCGGATCGGTCGCCGTCCCGACGATCGGGTCCGCGACGGCCGAGCCACCGGTCGCCGGGGACGGGCGACCCGTCGAACGCCGCGCCGCCGTAGGCGAACAGCCCGCCGTCGGACGCGACGAGCCGGTAGCCGGTGTCCGGGTCGGCCGTCGGGCACGACTGGGCGAGCGGCTGGGGGTCGTCGTCGGGCCGGGGACGACGGGGTCGCCGTCGACGAAGCAGAGCGGGTCCATCCGCAGTGACCGGGCTCCCTTCGGATAGCCGACCGCGCCGGCCGTCCAGGCCGCGTACGCCATCCACCACTGCCCGGCGCCGTCCTGGAACGCCCACTCCCCGCCGGGGCCGACGACCGATGTGCGCGACCGCAGGATCGGCTCGTCGTCGGGCTTCCCGCACGGCCCGGACGGGCCGGCGCAGACGGCGTAGCCGACGGCGTACGACGGGCCCTCGTATGTCCCGCCGGAGTAGAAGAGGTAGTACGTCCCGCCGTCGAGGACCATGTCGGGGTTCTCGACGGTCAGCTCCCAGCTCTGGTCCTGGTCGATCAGCTCGGTGGCCGAGCTGCCCGGAGCGAACGACCGGCCGTCCGGCGAGAGCGGCTGCGACCAGATCGTCGCCGACGCCACCAGGCCGCCGGGATTGGCCTTCCACAGCAGGTACGGCGTGCCGTCGTCGTCGACGAAGACATCCGGGTCGATGTCACCGGCGTTGAAGGTCGAACCCTTGGCCGTCGGCGACGGCAGGCAGACGAACGGGCCGGTCGACGAGTTCACGTACGGGCCGGCCACTGTCGTGGCGAACGCCTCCGTGATGCATTCGGCGTCGAGGTACTCAGCGAACGTGGCGTAGAACATCACCCACGTCCCGTCCATCTCGGCGACGCTCGGCGCCCACTCGAGGCCCGGGTTCACCCATGTCGGCTCCCCGGCCAGCGGGCCCGGCGACGGCACCGGCGTCCAGTCGGTCAGGTCGGTCGACTGGAACTCCTGGATGTGCCCGAACGTGCCACCGGTCGTGAACGCGTAGTACGTCCCGTTGACCGACACGACGTCGGGGTCCGGCGCGTCGTCGGGCGTCAGCGGGTTCTGGTACGCCCCCGGTGCCGGCGACCTCGCCGGGGCGGCCGCGCCGGCCGTCTCTGCCGTGAGGGCCGGGCCCCAGAACCCGAGCCCGGTGGCCAGGACGGCCAGGACGGCCAGGACGAGCGGGACCAGGACGACGGCCCCCCACCGCCGGCCGGCGAACGCCATCCGGCGGCCGTCCCGCACCCTTCGAACGTCCATTGTCCCTCCGCTGATCGCCGCGCCCGAGAGCGAAGAGCCCGAACAGTAGACGCAGAGGCGGCGCAACCGTCCGGCGCCATCCCCGCCCGACGCAGCCCCACCTCGGCGACCGAATCGACCCCGTCTCGGGCGAGGTGGGCTGGTTACAGTGAGGCTCTCGCGACGATCAGGGGAGACCGAGATGGGGTTGCACCAGAAGAAGGAAGTGGCCGACCAGCTCCTCGACTGCCTGTTCGCGTCGAAGGATCTCTCGGTGGCGTTGCCGAAGTACAAGTTCCCGGACGACGAGACGCTGCCCGACCTGGCCTTTCAGGTGATCCACGACGAGCTGTTGCTCGACGGCAACGCCCGCCAGAACCTCGCCACCTTCTGTCAGACGTGGGAGGAGCCCCAGGTTCATGCGTTGATGGACCTCTCGATCAACAAGAACCTGGAGGACAAGGACGAGTATCCGCAGACGGCGGAGATCGAGCGCCGCTGCGTGCACATGATGGCCGACCTCTGGCAGGCCCGGGACGCCGGCGAACACGGTCGGGACGTCGACGATCGGTTCCTCCGAGGCGTGCATGCTCGCCGGGATGGCGGCGAAGTGGCGCTGGCGGGCCGGCCGGGAGGCGGCGGGCAAGCCGGCGGACCGGCCGAACATGGTGTGCGGTCCGGTGCAGGTCGTGTGGCACAAGTTCGCGCGGTACTGGGACGTCGAGATGCGCGAGGTCCCGATGGCACCGGGCCGCTACTGCATGGACGTCGAGCAGATGCTCAGCCGGGTCGACGAGAACACGATCTTCGTCATGCCGACGTTCGGCGTGACGTACACGGGCGCCTACGAACCGGTGGCCGATCTGGCGGCCGCCCTCGACGACCTCCACGAGCGGACCGGCCTCGACGTCGACATCCACGTGGACGGGGCGAGCGGCGACTTCCTGGCCCCGTTCTGCGCCCCGGATGTCGCGTTCGACTTCCGCCTTCCCCGGGTGAAATCGATCTCCACGTCGGGGCACAAGTTCGGGCTCGCCCCGCTCGGGGTCGGGTGGGTCGTCTGGAGCGACGCGGCCGAGCTGCCGGAGGACCTGATCTTCCACGTCAACTACCTCGGCGGCGACATGCCGGACTTCCAGATCAACTTCTCGAGGCCGGCCGGCCAGATCATCGCCCAGTACTACGACTTCATCCGGCTGGGCCGGGCCGGCTACACGGCCATCCACGGCGCGTGTTACGACACCGGACAGTTCCTGGCCGCGCAGATCCCGAAGCTCGGACCGTTCGAGCTGCTCGCGGCAGTGACCCGGCCACCGGCATCCCGGCCGTCACCTGGCGCATCGCCGAGGGCGACGATCCCGGCTACACGCTCTTCGACCTGGCCGACCGGCTGCGCAACCGCGGCTGGCAGGTCCCCGCGTACACGTTGACCGGCAGCGCGTCGGACATCGCCGTCCAGCGGATCCTGGTGCGCCAGGGCGTCGACCGTGACCTCGCCACACTCCTGCTCGACGACTTCCGGACGGCGGTCTCCCACTTCGATCGCCACCCGGTGTCGGTGGCCATGACCCCCGCCGAGGCGGGCGGGTTCAACCACCTCTGATCGTCCGTGCCCAGCCCGTCGATCGACGACGACCCGGTCTGCGGAGCCCAGGTCAGGCTGGGGTCGCGGATCGAGATGGCGGGGGGATCGCCCGTCCCTCCGCTCGGGCCGCGCCGAGCCACGCTTCGATCGCCACCCGAGCCTCACTGACCGCGTGTTCGGGGGTAGGCCCGTGGGCCGTACAGAAGGCCAGGTCGGGGACGTCGGCCAACCAGGCACCGTCCTCGTCACTCGACCTGACCTCGATGCGGTAGTCCCGGGTCACCGGTCCTCCTTCAACTGCAGATCGTACCGGCGAACCAACCGAACGACCTGCCGTACCTGGTATGGCTTCGCCTGGCCGCCGGTCTGCTGGAGGTTCACCAGTTCCGAGACGCCGACGGCGGCGAATACCCGATGACTCCCCCGACCGCCCACTTCGACGAAGTCCAAGTCGTGCAGCAGTTGCACCAGGTCCCGAAAGGCGACGTTGCCGACGTCGCCACGGAGGACCCGCGCGAGCACTTGGGCGGCGTCCACATCGGCAACGTACCGATCGGTTGCGACAACGACTGATAGGGCTACCCTCCACAGCATGCCCCCGCCCGGTACCGACGGCCTGGACCCCGAAGTGGTCGCCGCGGTCCGCGACGCCGCCCTCGGGAGGCGGCTCGCCTCGGTGCGTCGCACGCCGAGGTCCGCGTCGAGCGGATCCGCTCGCAGGTGGTCGCGCTGCGCGACGGCCGGCTCGAGACGGCGGCCGACGACACCGAGATCGGCATCGGCCTCCGGGTCGTCCGCGACGGGCTCGATCGGTTTCGCCGCCACCGTGGCCGTCGACGCCGACGCCGCGGCCGCGCTCGCCGACCAGGCGGTCGAGCGCGGCCCGGACGACCGCGCTGGCCGGCGGCCGGCCGGTCGAGCTCGCCGACGAGCCGGCCCACGGCGACGGTCGAGTGGACGTCGCCGTACCGGACCGACCCGACGACGGTCCCGCTGGCCGACAAGGTGGCGCTCCTCGGCGACTGGAGCGAGCGGCTGCTCGCGCGCCGGCGTCGACCACGTCACGGCGTACGTGCTGGCCGTCGGCGAGGACAAGCACTACGCCGATCTCTCCGGCACGACGGCCCGCCAGCGCCGGGTCCGGGTCCACCCGCGGTCGAGGCCCTGGCCGTCGACGACGGCGGCGGCTTCGAGACGATGCGGACCTCGCCCCGCCGGTCGGCCGCGGCTGGGAGTACCTGACGGCGAGGGCTGGGACTGGGACGCCGAGCTGGCCGAGCTGCCCGAGCTGCTGGCCGAGAAGCTGCGCGGCCCCGTCGGTCGAGCCGGGCCGCTACGACCTCGTCATCGACCCGACCAACCTCTGGCTCACGATCCACGAGTCGATCGGCCACGCCACCGAGCTCGACCGGGCCTCGGCTACGAGGCGGCCTACGCCGGGACCTCCTTCGCCACCCTCGACCAGCTCGGCACGCTCCGCTACGGCTCGCCGCTCATGCACGTCACCGGCGACCGCACCGACCGCCCACGGCCTGGCCACGGTCGGCGATCGACGACGAGGGGGTCGCGGCCCAGTCCTTCGACCTCGTCCGCGACGGCATCCTCGTCGGCTACCAGCTCGACCGGCCGATCGCCGCCGCGGCCGGCCTCGGCCGCTCCAACGGCTGCGCCTTCGCCGACTCGCCGCTGCACGTCGCCGATCCAGCGGATGGCCAACGTCTCGCTGCAGCCGGCCGGCGGCGACGGCCCGACGCACCGAGGAGCTGATCGCCGGCGTCGAGCGCGGCATCTACGTCGTCGGCGACAAGAGCTGGTCGATCGACATGCAGCGCTACAACTTCCAGTTCACCGGCCAGCGCTTCTTCCGCATCGAGCACGGCCGCCTCGCCGGCCAGCTCCGCGACGTCGCCTACCAGGCCACGACCACCGACTTCTGGGGCTCGCTGGAGGCGGTCGGCGGCCGGTCGACCTACCTGCTCGGCGGCGCCTTCAACTGCGGCAAGGGCCAGCCCGGCCAGGTGGCCCCGGTCAGCCACGGCTGCCCGTCGCGCCCTCTTCCGCGGCGTGCGGGTGCTGAACACCCGGGCGGAGTCGGGCCGATGAGCGGACCGCCGGCTCCCGCCGGCCCAGGAGGTCGTCGAGCGGGCGCTCGCCGCCGCGGCCGCGGCGAGGCGGCGACTGCGTCGTCATCGTCGAGGAGGCCCGCGAGGCCGACGTCCGCTTCGCCAACAACACCGACCACGACCAACGGCGTCCGCCGCGACCGGCGGGTGACCGTCGATCCGCTTCGTCGACGGTCGACGGCGGCGGTCGTGGCGGCCGGGGTGGCCCGCCGGAGCGGCGACGTCGACGTCGGCGGCGCTGGTGGCCGCGGCCGAGGCCGACGCCCGCGGCGCCGGGCCGGCCGACGACGCCGCGCCCCTGCGTCGACGCGGCGTCGCGCCGACGCCGACTTCGCCGACGCCGCCCGGCCGACGACCGACCTCGGCGTGCTCGGCGGCGTGCTCGCCGGCCTGGCCGGCGCCTTCGACCGGGCCCGGGCGGCCGGCCGGGTGCTCGCCGGGCTTCGCCGAGCACCGGCGTGGCGACCACCTACCTCGGCAGCTCGACCGGGCTGCGGCGGCGCCACGCCAGCCGACCGGCACCCTCGCAGCTGGTCGCCCGGAGCGCCGACGGCACCCGCTCGGCCTGGGCCGGCGCGCGGCACGGCCGACTTCGCCGACGTGTCGCGTCGGCGACCTCGACGAGCGACGTGGCCCGCCGCCTCGGCTGGGCCGGCCGCCGCGTCGAGCTCGCCGGCCGGGCGCTACGAGGTCGATCCTGCCCCCCGACGCCGTCGCCGACCTCATGGTCGGCCTCGCCGAGGCGGCCGGCGGGCGCGACGCCGAGGACGGCCGCACCGTCTTCTCGGCGCCCGGCGGCGGCACCCGGGTCGGCGAGCGCTCTGTCGACCCTGCCCTTCGACCTGCGCGAGCGACCCGGCCGAGCCCGGGCCTCGAGTGCGCGCCGTTCCTGGCGACGCCGGCGTCGGGCCCGACGTCTCGGTCTTCGACAACGGCCTGCCCGCTCGGCCGGACCGCCTGGATCGACGGCGGCCGGCTCGACCGCCTGCCGCTACCACCGGGCCGGCGCGGCCCGCTCGGGCGTGCCGCCACGCGCCCCGGTCGACAACCTCGTCCTCGAGCTGCCCGGCGCCACCGGCCTCGCTCGACGACCTGGTCGCCCGGACCGAGCGGGGCCTGCTGCTCACCTGCCTCTGGTACATCCGGGAGGTCGACCCGGCGACGCTGCTGCTCACCGGCCTCACCCGCGACGGCGTCTACCTCGTCGAGGACGGCGAGGTCGTCGGCGCCGTCAACAACTTCCGCTTCAACGAGAGCCCGGTCGACCTGCTGGCCCGGGCGACCGAGGCCGGCGCGACCGTCCGGGCCCTCGGCCGGGAGTTCGGCGAGTGGGTCAACCGGACGGCGATGCCGCCGCTGCGGGTCCCCGACTTCAACATGAGCTCGGTCAGCCCGGCCAGCTGACGCGTTCAGCCGGCGACGGCCGCCCCGGCGGGTCGGCCCTCGCCGTCCACTTTGGCGCCAGCCGGCCGACCACCAGCGGGCGGCTCGACGCCCCAGGCGCGGCGAGCAGCTCGAACGAGCGGGCCCGGTCGTCGTAGGCGTGGACCCGGCTCGTACGATGAGCTCGTCGGCGTCGGTCCGGGCGACCAGGTCGTCGAGGCCGGCCCGCACGGCGTCCGGATCGCCGACGACCCAGCTGGCCGTCGTCGAGTCGACGAGCTCCTGCTCGCCCGGCGAGTAGCGGTACGCCGCGGCCGTCTCCGGCGTCGGCAGCGGGCCCGAGCCGGCCGGTGCGGAGCTGCACCATCGACAGGGCGGCCGGGCCGGCGAGGTACCGGGCCTCGTCGTCGGTCGGGGCGCAGACGACGGCCACGCCGACCATGACGTGCGGCCGGTCGAGGACGGCCGACGGGCGGAACGCCGCCCGGTACCGGTCGAGGGCCGGCTCGGTGTACTGCGGGCATGAAGTGGTGGGCGAACGAGAACGGCAGGCCCAGCATGCCGGCCAGCTCGGCGCTGAACAGGCTCGAGCCGAGCAGCCAGATCTCCGGCAGGTACCCTTCGCCGGGCACCGGCCGGGGGTGGGCGATCGTGCCGGCGAAGTAGCCGATCAGCTCGACCAGGTCGTCGGGGAACCGGTCGGCGTCGAGGTCGGCGGTGCGACGGAGGGCCCGGGCGGTCCGCGGGTCGGTGCCCGGCGCCCGACCGAGGCCGAGGTCGATGCGGCCCGGGTGCAGCGCCTCGAGCGTGGCGAACTGCTCGGCGACGACGAGCGGGGCGTGGTTCGGCAGCATCACGCCGCCGGAGCCCACCCGGATGGTCTCGGTGGCCGCGGCGAGGTGGGCGATCAGGACGGCCGGGGCCGAGCTGGCGACGGCCGGCATGCCGTGGTGCTCGGCCACCCACAGCCGCCGGTAGCCGAGCGGCTCGACCTGCCGGGCCAGGTCGGTCACCTCGGCCAGCGCCTGGGCCGGCGACGACCCGTCGGCCACCGTGGCCAGGTCGAGCACCGACAGCGGGACGGGGCCGGATGCGATCGCCATGACGTTCGGGTCAACGCCGGAGCGGGCCCCGACACTTCCCGCGCGGTAAGTTCGCCGCCGTGACCAGCGACGGAACGCACCGGCGGCCGTCCACCGGGCTGGGAGGACGAGATCCTGCCGGCCCTGACCGAGTACACGCGCATCCCGTGCCTCTCCCCCGCCTATGCCGCCGACTGGGCGGCCGACGGCCACCTCGTCCGGGCCGCCCGGCTGCTGGCCGACTGGTGCCGCCGGCCGGGCCGTCCCCGGCCTCGTCGCCGACGTCGTCGAGCTGCCCGGGCGGACGCCGGTCATCGTCGTCGACGTGCCGGCGTCCGGCGGCCACGGCGACGGGGCGGGCGCCGAGCCGGCGGGCACCGTGCTCGTCTACGGCCACCTCGACAAGCAGCCGCCGCATGGGCACCTGGCGCGACGGCCTCGGCCCGTTCGAGCCGGTGCGCGACGGCGACCGCCTGTACGGCCGGGGCACCGCCGACGACGGCTACGCGGTCTTCGCCGCGGTCACCGCGCTCGAGGCGCTCGCCGCGGCCGGCACGCCCCACCCCCGGGTCGTCGTCCTCATCGAGGCCAGCGAGGAGAGCGGCAGCCCCGACCTGCCGGCCCACCTCGACGCGCCTCGGCCCGCGGATCGGCCGGCCGGACCTGGTCGTCTGCCTCGACTCGGGCTGCCTGACCTACGACCGGCTCTGGACCACCTCGTCGCTGCGCGGCAACCTCGTCGGCGGAGGTCGAGGTCGAGGTGCTGACCGAGGGCGTGCACAGCGGGCTAGGCCGGCGGGGTCGTCCCCTCGTCGTTCCGGGTCCTGCGCCAGCTGCTGTCCCGGATCGAGGACGAGACGACCGGCGCGGTCCTGCTGCCCGAGCTGCAGGCCGAGGTGCCCGACCGCCACCGGGCCGACCTGGCGGCGGTGGCCGCCGAGCTGCCCGACGCGGTCGAGCCGCGGCCTGCCGACCGTCCCCGGCCTCGTCCTCGCCGGGCCGTCCGAGGCCGACCGGCTGGTCGCCCGGGCCTGGGCGCCGGCCGTGGCGGTGACCGGCATCGACGGCATCCCGTCGGTCCGCGACGGCGGCAACGTCCTGCGGCCGTCCACGACCGCCAAGCTGTCGATCCGCCTGCCGCCGACCGTCGACGCGGCGGCTGCCGCGGGCGCGCCTCGACGCCGCGCTGACGACCGACCCGCCGGAGCGGCGCCCGGGTCACGGTGACGATGGAGACGCCGGCCGACGGCTGGCTCGCCCCCGAGCCCGAGCCGTGGGTCGCCGACGCGCTCGACCGCGGCGTCGACCGCGTCGTTCGGCCGGCCGCCGTCGGCGTACGGCGAGGGCGGGACGATCCCGTTCCTCTCCATGCTCGGCGCCCGCTTCCCCGGCGTGCAGCTCGTCGCCACCGGCGTGCTCGGGCCGGGCAGCAACGCCCACGGGCCCAACGAGTTCCTGCACCTGCCGATGGCCGAGGCGGTCACCGTCGCGGTCGCCCACCTGGTCGCCGCGGCCGGTGTCAGAGCTGGTGGGCCGCCACCTCCAGGCCGACGATGAACAGCCCGACCGAGACGAGCGCGACGACGTACGCCAGCCGGTGACTGCCCGGCCGGTGCGGGCCGGCCGTCCATATCCCGACGACGGCCAGGGCGGCGACGCCGACGCCGGCGTCGACCCACAGGGCCGTCGACGTCGTGTAGAGCCCGGTCCGGGAGAGGGCGAGGACGATCGTCGCCGGGATGGCCGCGGAGACGATCGGCCGCGACCGCCGGAGCTGGTCGGTGACCGTCCGAGAGGTGAACGGCACGTCGTCCGACCGGTCGACCAGGCGACGACGAGGTGCGAACCGCGTGGGCCAGGGCGATGGCGATCGCCCCGACGACGATCACGCCGCCGGCGCTGACCGAGTCCGGCCGGTTCTCGAGACTCAGGCCGCCGATGGCGACCATGGTCGAGATCGTTCCGTAGACGTACTCCCGAGCCCATTCGACCGACGCCGTCGGCACCGCCGACTGGTCGTCGTCCCCCGCGCTCCGCTGGTCCACGGGCCCCAGTCTGGCGCCCGCCGCGGCCGGCCAGCGAACCGCCAGCGTCCGGGCCGGCGTAGGGTGACGATCGGTGCCCACGACCGACGACCCCCCGCACGCACGCCATCGTCGACGTCGACGGCCTCGCCGGTCTGGTACGAGACGGCCGGCGACGGCGAGCCGATCGTCCTCCTCCACGGCGGCCTGGCGACAAACACGACGTGGAACGCGCAGTTCGACGGCTTCTCCCCCCACCGGCGCGTCGTCGCACCGGAACGCCAGGCCCACGGCCATACCCCCGACCGTGACGGCCCGATCTCGTACCAGTCGATGGCCGACGAGACGATCGGGTTCCTCGACGCCGTCGACCTCGGGCCGGTCGACGTCGTCGGTTGGAGCGACGGCGGGATGGTCGGCTTCCTCGTCGCCGTCGACCGCCCGGACCTCGTCCGCAACCTGGTCATGACCGGCGCCGGGTTCGCCTCGGCCGGCTACGTCCCCGGCGGCATCGAGGAGCTCGTCGCCCTCCAGCCGGGCGACGACGACATGGTCATGTTCGCCGCCCTGTACGCCGCGGCCTCCCCCGACGGCCCCGACCACTTCCCGGCCGTCTGGGAGAAGGTCCGGACGATGTGGGCCACGCCGTTCGACTTCTCGGCCGGCCTCGAGCGGCTCGCCGCGCCGGTCCTCGTCGTCCTCGGCGACGACGACCTCGTCGCGGCGGCGCACGGTGACGAGCTGGCCCGGCGGGTCCGCCACGGCCAGCTGGCCGTCGTACCCGGCACGTCCCACCTGGTGCCGATGGAGAAGCCGGACCTCTACAACCGGCTCGTCCTCGACTTCACCGCCCGGCCGGCGGTCGAGACGCTGATGCCGTGGTGGCGCCGGACCTGACGTCGTAGTCGGCCGGGTGGAACCGGCGGGTCTCGCGCCGGAAGCGGTACGTCGGCCGGACCACATCGTGGTGTTGCGGCCCCGGTGGTCGAGGTACCAGCTCGTGCAGCCGCCGGTGGCCCACGCGGCGCCGGCCAGCTCGGCCTGGATCTGCTGGTCGAACCGCTCGGCGACCTCCGGGCGGACCTCGACCGTGCCGATCCCCGGGTCGGTCGAGGAACTCGACGGCGTCGACGACGTAGTTCAGGTGGGACTCGATCATGTAGACCATCGAGTTGTGGCCGAGCGTCGTGTTCGGGCCGATCAGCATGAAGAGGTTCGGGAACCCGGGCACCGTCGAACCGAGGTACGCGGTCATGCCGTCCTGCCACGCCGCCGACAGCAGCTGCCCGCCGACGCCACGAACGCGCCGGCGAACGACGGCTCGGCGGCCCGGAAGCCGGTGGCGAAAACGATCGCGTCGACCTCCCGCTCGCCGCCGAGCGCGTCGACCACCGACGACGCCCGGAGCCGGCTGACCGCCGCCGGGACGACCTCGACGTTCGGCCGGGTCAGCGCCGGGTAGTAGTCGTCGGAGACGAGCACCCGCTTGCAGCCGAGCCGGTAGTCCGGTTCGAGCACCGCCCGCAGCGCCGGATCGGCGACCTGCCGCCGGCGGTACGCGGTCGCGAGCTTCTCGAGCAGCCGCCTGGCGGCGCTCGTCCCGGCCGAGCAGGACCGGGCCCATGAGCAGCTCCAGACGGAGGTAGATCCAGGCCCGGACGGCCAGCCGGGCCGGCGGGAGCCGGCGGTACAGCCACCGCCGGCCGGCGCCGATCGACCGGTCGTTGCGGGGGACGATCCACGGCGCCGACCGCTGGTAGACGACGAGCTCGGCGACCAGCGGCTGGAGCTCGGGGACGACCTGGACGGCCGACGCGCCGGTGCCGACGACGGCCACCCGCTGGCCGCGCCAGTCGTAGCGTGCCGTCCCATGCCGCGGTGTGGACGACCCGGCCGCCGAAGTCGCCGATGCCGGGCAGGTCCGGGACGAGCGGCTCGCTCAACGGCCCGGTCGCCCACACGAGCACCCGGGCGGTCAGCCGGTCGCCGGTCGCCGTCCGCAGGCGCCAGCGCCCGGACGGCTCGTCGAAGGCGGCCTCGGTCACGTCCTGGCCGAACCGGAAGTGGTCGGCCAGCCCGAACCGGTCGACGCAGGCCTGTAGGTACTGCTCGATCTCGGCCTGCGGGGAGTACGACCCGGCTCCAGTCGGGGTTCGGGGCGAACGAGAACGAGTACAGGTGCGACGGGATGTCGCACGCCGCGCCCGGGTACGTGTTGTCGCGCCACGTCCCGCCGACCCGCTCACCCCGGTCGAGGACGACGAAGTCGCCGACCCCGGCCTGCCGGAGCCGGATGGCCATGCCGATGCCGGAGAAGCCGCCACCGACGATCGCCACCGCGACGTCGTCACCCATCGCCCCGACGCTACCCACCCGGCGCGACGCGGGCGCTCGCCGGCGAAGGGCCCGTCAGCTACAGGGCACCCCGGTGGCGGAGCCAGCGGATGGCGAAGAACCCGGGCACGGCCGGCAGCCAGTACGTGAGGAGCCGGTACGTCAGGGCGGCCGCGACCACCGGCGAGCTGGCCAGGCCGGCACCGGTCAGCCCCGCCACCAAGATGGCTTCGGGGGCGCCCGAGGGCACCGGGGACCGGGACGGCCCGCTGGGCCATCGTGGCCAGCACGACGAGGGTCAGCAGCAGGGCGATGCTGGTGTGCTGGTGGACCAGCGCGAGCGGTGCAGTAGAGGCAGGCGACCTCCGCGGCCAGCAGGAGCGCCTGGCCGACGACGAGTCGCAGGGCCTTGCGCGGTCGCCGGGAAACCGACCGGACCATGCCGCCGGCCATCTTCAGCTGCGGAACCACCCGCCGGTGCAGCCGGGGGAAGTGCCACACCGCGGCCACCGCGGCGGCCAGGACCACGACCCCGGCCAGGAGGAGCCATCCGTCGGACCCGGCCGCGCTGTGGAGGTTCTCGGTCTGGAAGGTCGACGCCGACAGGATCCCGCCGAACAGCAGGGCAACGAGGTCCACCAGGAGGCTGCCGACCGAGACCAGGGCGGCGGAGGCCGAGGCCGCCGCCACCTCGATGCCGAGCCGCTGCACGAACCGGACGGTGAGAGCGAAGCTCCCGACGCCGCCCGGCGTGGCCATGGTGGTGAAGGACCGGCCGACCTCCAAGAGGACGGTCCGCCCCGGTGGCAGGCGGATGTCGACCGCACCGGAGAGGGCCACCGCGGCGGCGAAGAAGACAGCCGCCGCGCTGCCGATCGCCGGGACCAGCCACAGCCAGTCCTCGCCGTGGACCTTCGAGAACGCGGCCGGGACATCGGCGATGGCGCCGGCCAAGAAGACGATGGCCAGGAACGTGACGGCCGCGGTCGCCAGTCCGAGCAGCCGACCCCGCCCGGTGTCGTCCGGCCCGACATCGCCGTCCGGCTGGGTGCCGCCGTCCACCAGCCGTCGGTCCGGGCTGACGACGGCTGGCGTCTCCTCGCCGCCGGAGGTCACGCCGGTCAGGCCGGTGCGGTGGCCGCGGTCCGGCCGGCGAACCGGCCGAACAGGGTGCTGTCGCCGATGGACAGGCCGCTGGCGTAGCCGAGGGCACAGACGCCGGCGGTCGTCCGCCCGGCGGCGAAGAGCCCGGGGACCGGCCGGCCGGCGAGGTCGAGGACCGACCCGTCGACGGCGGTGTCGAGACCGCCGAGGGTGAACGGGGCGTAGGGCGCCGGGCCGACCCGGAGGTCGAAGGCGCCCAGCGGCGGCCGGAGGGGCCGGACCCAGGCGGGCGCCTTGTGGAAGACCGGGTCCTCCCCCCGCTCGGCGTGCCGGTTGTAGAGGTCGACGGTCGCCTCCAGCGGCGCCGAGCGGCAGGCCGATCTCCTTCTCCAGCTCGGCCGCGGTCTCGCACACCCAGGTCGCCTTCAGGCCCATCCAGTTGGGCTCGTAGGTCTCCTCGTCGACGATCAGGTACACCTCGCCGTCCTGCTCGTAGAGGGCGGTCCGACCGACCCGGCCCATGTAGGTGTCCTCGTTGATGAACCGCTGGCCCCGGCCGTTGACGAGGATGCCCCGGATGAGGCCCCGGGGCGGGGTGATCGGCAGGGAGACCTCGCCGCTGTGCATGTTCCGGACGGCGGCCCCCAGCGCCTGGGCCATCCGGATGGCCCGACCGTCGTCGCCCTCGGTGCCGACCTTGAAGCTGCCGCGGACCAGCGGCGGGCAGTGGCGGCGGAGCATGTCGTCGTTGAAGACGAACCCACCGGCGGTGAGGACCACGCCGCGGCGGGCCCGGAGATGGACGGTGTCGGCGAACTGCCGCGCCTGGACCCCGACCACCCGGCCGTGGTCGACGACCAGCCGGTCCACCCGGGTGTCGAACCGGGGGACGGCCCCGGCCGCCTCGGCGGCCGCGGCCAGGTGCTGCATCAGCAGCCAACCGGTGGCCCGCTTGGTCTTGGCCAGGTGGCCCCGGGGCGCCGGCCGGGCGATCTGGTTGAACGGATAGGCGTCCTCGCCGCCGGAGTAGACGAGACCCTCCTCCCCCACCGGCGCCATGCGACGTCTCGGCGCAGAAGGTGGGGTCGAAGGGCACGCCGCGGGCCACCAGCCAGTCGAAGTGGTCGAGGCTGTGGTCGCAGTAGGCGGTGATCTTCGCCTCGTCCGGGTCCGGACCGCAGGCGGCCATCATGAACCGGAACATGTCCTCGACGGAGTCCTCGAACCCGCAGGCCTTCTGGATCGGCGTCCCGCCGCCCAGGTAGACGATCCCCTCGGCCAGCGCCGCCGCCCCGCCGGAGCCGCCGGTCCGCTCGACCACGACCACGTCCGCCCCGGCCTCCGCCGCGGTGAAGGCGGCCGTCGACCCGGCCGCCCCGAACCCGACCACCACCACGTCGGCGTCGGCGTCCCACCGGGACACCTCGGACGCCTCGATCGGGGCGATCGGGTCGTCGGAACTGACGGGCTGCTCGCTCATGTCGGCTCCCCCCGCTGGGCGTTGACCACGGCGCCGAGCAGCATCGCATAGATGGCCAGATAGGCGAAGAGCATGGCCAGGACGACCCCGGCCAGGGCGCCGTAGACGGCGGTGAAGTGCGTCGACAGATGCAGGTAGACGTCGAAGGCCACCAGGAGGCCGACCACCGCCACCCCGGTGGCCACTGCCCCGGGTAGGAGCCGCCGGAGGGCGACCGGTCGGCGGACCGAGAACCGGTACAGACCGGCGGCCAGCCCGGTGACCAGGAGCAGCAGCAAGGGCACCCCGACCAGGGCCTCCACCCCCTTCGCCGACCGGTCCAGCAGGTCGGTGATGGTGGCCGACACCGCGGCCACCAGGCCCAGACCGAGGACGACGATGACGGCGCCACGGAGCGCGTGCAGCCGGGCGTCGACGTACCGGAGGGTGGGCAGGCCGTAGGCCACCCGGACGGCGCGGACCAGGTTGTAGACCCCGGCCGACGTGCTCCACAGGGCCAGCACCACCGACACGACCAGGCCGACCGAGAGGCGGGCCGGGTTGGTGGCCGCGACGTGCCGGAGCTGGCGGGCCACCACCGACCCCAGCGAGTCGGGCCCGGCGGCCGCCACCGAGGCCAGCCGTCGGGCCACCTCGGCCGGGGTGAACAGCAGGCCGAAGAGGCTGACGGCGGCCAGGACGGCCGGGAAGACGGCGATCAGCAGCCAGAAGGCGGCCCCCGACGCGGCCAGTCCCAAGCGGTCGGAGGACTGCTCCGAGATCGCCCGCCGGGCCGTCCGCCAGGCCGCCGGCACCGCCCGCGTCGGCACCGCCGGCGGCGCCGTCGGCACAGCCCGATCGCCGGGCGCCGCCGGCACAGCCCGGTCCCCCGGCGCCTCCGAGCTGGTCCCGGGGGACGTCGGGGGCTGATCGGTCAACTGCGGGGCACGTCCTTCCAGGCCGTCGACTTGTCGGCCCGAGGCTCGCCGGGCAGGCCGAGCACGCGCTCGCCGAGGATGTTGCGCATGACCTCCGACGTCCCGCCCTCGATCGAGTTCGCCCGGACGCGCAGGAACGCCTTGTGGACGTCGGGCGTGCCGATGGCGACGCCGGCCGGCCGGACCATCGGGTAGTCCGAGCCGTAGAGCATGCCGTCGGCGCCCGAGCAGGTCGAGGCAGAGCTCGTACGTCCGCTTGTTCTCCTCCGCGTACGTGAGCTTCGCCACCGAGCCCTCCGGCCCCGGCGTCCCGGCCCGCCGGGCGACCGAGGCTCGCAGGTTCGTCAGCCGGGCGACCTCGTTGCGGGTCCACGCCGCCATCAACCGGTCCCGCAGCGCCGCCGCGTGGGGCGACGGGTCGTCCTGCCACCGCTCCCGCCAGAGCCGGACCGCGTCGCCGATCGGCCCCTGGCCGCGGCGGCCGACGCCGCCGCCGATGGCCACCCGCTCGTTCATCAGCGTCGTCAGCGCCACCCGCCAGCCGTCACCCTCGCCACCCAGCCGGTCGGCGTCGGGCACGCGGGCGTCGGTGAAGAACACCTCGTTGAACTCGGCCTCGCCGGTCATCTGGAAGAGCGGCCGCACGTCGACACCGGGCGCGTGCATGTCGACGAGGAACGCGGTGATGCCCCGGTGCTTCGGCTGGTCCGGGTCGGTCCGGGCGAGCAGGAGGCCGAAGCTCGCCAGGTGGGCGACGGTCGTCCAGACCTTCTGGCCGTTCAGGACCCACTCGTCGCCGTCCCGGACGGCCCGGGTGGCCAGGCCGGCGACGTCGGAGCCGGCGCCCGGCTCGCTGAACAGCTGGCACCAGATCTCCTCGCACGTGAACAGCGGCCGCAGGTACCGCTGCTGCTGGCGGTCGGTGCCGTGGGCGACGATGCGTCGGCGCGACCATGCCGAGACCGATGATGTTCACCGGGCTCGGGAACGGCGCACCGGCCTGCGAGCAGTCGCTCGGTGACGCGCTGCTGGAGGCCGGGGTTCAGTCCCGAGCCGCCCAGCCCCTCCGGGAAGTGGACCCACGCCAGCCCGCGGTCGAACTGGGCGCCGAGGAACGCCCGGTCGTCGACTTTTCCCGGCGGGAAGTCGGCCAGCAGCCCGTCGACGAGCTCGTCGACCCGGGCGTCGGTCGGGCGGTCACCGGCGTCGGCCGTCGATGCCATCAGTCCTCCCCTCCGCCGAGCGACGCCGGCTGGTCGCCGTCGTGGCTCGGGTCCGGCACGTCGCGCCGGGCGATGACGTGCACGTCGATGCCGGTCTCCGCGGCGAAGCGGAGGACCTTGCGGACGACCGAGCCGCGGTGCCACTCCTCCCACCGGCTGCGCCTCGTCGCGCCGACGACGATCTGCGTGACGTGGTGCTCGACCGCGAACGTGACGACCGTCCGGGCCGGGTCGTCGCCGGTGACGTCGTGCCAGTGGCCGCCGACGTCGTCGACCAGCTGCTTCACCGACGCCAGGCGGTCAGCGTGGCTCGAGCCGTCGACGCTGGCGACGTGGACGGCGAGCAGGTCGCCCTTGGCCCGCCGGGCCATCCGGGCGGCCCGGCGGACGACGCCGTCGCTCCCCGGCGCACCGGTGACCGCGACCATGATCCGCTCGGTCGTGTCCCACACCGCGCCGGGGTGGTGGTTCTGCAGGTAGCGGAGGAGCTCCTCCTCGGTCTCGTCGGCCACGAAGCGCAGCGCCAGCTCGCGCAGGGCGACGAGGTTCTCGGTCTTGAAGAACCCGGTGAGGGCCTGGGGCACCTTGTCGGTCGGGTAGATGTTGCCGTGGAGCATCCGCCGGCGGAGCTGGTCGGCGGACGAGTCGATCAGCTCGACCTGGTCCGCCCGGCGGACGACCCAGTCGGGGACGCGCTCGCGGATCTGGCACGCCGGTGATCGCCTCGACCGCGTCGGCCAGGCTCTCGACGTGCTGGATGTTGACGGTGCTGATGACCGCGATGCCGGCGTCGAGCAGGTCGAGGACGTCCTCCCACCGCTTCTCGTGGGTCCCGGACCCCGGGACGTTGGTGTGGGCGAGCTCGTCGACGAGGACGACCTCGGGCCGCCGGGCGAGCACCGCGTCGAGGTCCATCTCCTCGAACGCCGTGCCGCGGTAGTCGACGACCCGGCGGGGGACGACCGGCAGGTCGCGGATCAGCTCGGCCGTGTGCGGCCGGCCGTGCGTCTCGACGAACCCGACGACGACGTCGGCGCCCCGGTGGTGGCGGCGCCAGCCCTCGTCGAGCATGGCGCACGTCTTGCCGACGCCGGCGGCCGAGCCGAGGTAGATCCGGAACTTGCCCGTCGGGCCGCACGGCCTGACGGGACTCGTCGTCGACCGCCGAACGGTCGATCATCGAAGGTCCGGTCGGGCACGCTCTCATTCTGCCGGGTTTCCCGCCGCTCGTACACTTGCGCGGTGAGGAGGAACGCTGGCCGGCATCGTCGTCGCCCTGGTCGGCATCGGCGTGCTCAGCGCGGTGATGGTGCCGGCCCGGGACCACCTCTCGATCGCCACGTGCGCCCTCGTCCTCGTCGTCCCGGTCGTCGGCGGGGTGGCCGTCGGCGGCCTGCCGGCCGGTCTCGTCGCCGTCGTCGCCGGCTTCGTGGCCTACGACGTGCTGTTCATCCCGCCGTACGACACGCTCTCGGTCGGCCAGGCCCAGAACTGGGTCGCCCTGGTCGTCTACGTCGTCGTCATGCTCGTCGTCGCCCGGGTCGTCGTCTTCCTGCAGCGGGCCCGGGCCGACGCCCGCCGGCAGGCCGACGCCACCGAGCGGCTCTACGTCCTCTCCGACCTGCTGATCGGCGACCGAGCCGGTCACCGACCTGCTCCAGCAGGTCGTGACGACGATCCACGACGCGTTCGGGCCCCGCTGGGTCGCCGCCCTGCTGCCGGAGAGCCCCGACGACGACCGCCTGACCCTGGCCGCGACGGCCGGCCAGCCGCTGTCGGCGGAGGAGCTGGCCGACCTGTCGCCGACCCCCGGGCGACCGGCGCAGCTGCGGCCGCCGGCCGACCGGACCGGGGGCCGCGACGCCGGCGAGCCGGCGGAGTCGGTGACCCGCGATCGTCCTGACCGCCCGCGGCCGACCGGTCGGCATGGTGGCGATGGCCGGCGGCCCGCTCCGGCCCCACGACTGGGAGCTCCTGCACACGTACGCCAACCACGCCGCGCTCGCCCTCGAGCGCAGCCAGCTCCGCGAGCAGGCCTTGCGGGCCGAGCTGCTCGAGGAGGTCGACCGGCTGCGCGACGCCATGATGGGCGCGGTCTCCCACGACCTGCGGACGCCGCTGGCGTCCGTCAAGACCGCGGTCACGACGCTGCAGCGCTCCAGCGACGACCTGTCGGCCGCCGACCGGCGGGAGCTGCTCGACCTGATCGAGGACCAGTCCGACACGCTCGACCGGCTCGTCGACAACCTGCTCGACATGACCCGCATCCAGTCCGGCGCGCTCGAGCTGCGCCGCGACGTCAGCCCCGTCGTCGACGTCGTCGAGGGTGCGCTGCTGACCGGTGCCGTCCACCGCGACACCGTCCGGGTCGACCTGCCTGCGGACCTGCCGCCGGTCGACGTCGACCAGCTGCTGATGGAGCGGGTCCTCGCCAACCTCGTCGAGAACGCGGTCCGCCACTCGCCGGCCGGCGAACCGGTCACGATCGCCGCGGCCGTCCACGGGTCCTCGGTCGAGCTGGCCGTCGTCGACCACGGTCCCGGTGTCCCCACGGACGACCGGGCCCGCGTCTTCCAGATGTTCAACCGGGTCAGCGGCGGTGGACGGGCCGGGCTCGGTCTGGCCATCGCCAAGGCGTTCGTCGAGGCCCACGGCCAGTCGATCTGGGTCGGCGACGCGCCGGACGGCGGGGCCCGGTTCGTCTTCACGATGCCGATCGCCGTCCTGCCCGTCGAGACAGGGTCGTAGTGGCCCGCATCCTCCTCGTCGACGACGACCAGGCCCTCCTGCGGGCGCTGCGCATCGGGCTCTGCCGCCCGCGGCTACGACGTCGTCGTCGCCCACTCCGGCGAAGAGGGCGTCACCCAGGTCTCGCTGGCCGGCCCGGACGTCGTCGTCCTCGACCTCGGGCTGCCGGACATCGACGGCATCGAGGTCTGCCGGCGCGTCCGGCAGTGGTCGGCCGTGCCGATCATCGTCCTCTCCGCGGCCGGGACGGAGGACCGCAAGGTCGCCGCCCTCGACGCCGGCGCCGACGACTACGTGACGAAACCGTTCGGCATGGCCGAGCTCGAGGCCCGGCTCCGGGCCGCCCTGCGGCGATCGGCCCGCTCGGTCGGCGACGACACGCCGACCGAGATCACCGTCGGTCGGATCGACGTCGACCTCGTCCACCACATGGCCCGGCTCGACGGCCAGGCCCTCGACCTGACCGCCCGCGAGTTCGACCTCCTCGCCTACCTGGCCCGGCACGCCGGCAAGGTCTGCACGCATCAGATGATCCTCCGTGACGTCTGGGGGTCGTCCTACGGCAGCGAGGCCCACTACCTCCGGGTCTACGCCCACCGGCTCCGCCGCAAGCTCGGCGACGCCGGCCACCTGCTGCGAACCCAGCCGGGCATCGGCTACCAGCTGCTGGAGGACTAGCTGAACCGATAGAGCGGGTTGAGGAGCACCCGCCGCCCGCGGTCGGCCAGCACGGTCCCCTCGACGGCCAGCGACGCGCCGACCGTCACGCCGGGGACGCGATCCCGACCGACCCACCGCAGGACGATCGTGCCGGTGCCGTCGTCCAGCTCGGCGTCGGTGGCGCAGCCCACGCCGGACGCGGACCGACACCGCCCGCACCGTGCCGGTGAGCGCCGCCCGCCGACGGGAGTCCGCCGCCGCGACCGTGCGGGCCACCGGGCGGCCACCCCACTCGTCGGTCCCGTCGGCCATCCAGCCGGTCATGACAGCCAGCCGGTCATGACAGCCAGCCGCTCACTTCAGCTCGGCCAGGCCCTCGTTCAGCTGGAGGACGTTGATGTAGCTGGAGCCGAGGAAGCCCAACTGTTCGCCGTTCGTCTGGCTGGCGATCAGTGCCCGCAGCCGGGCCGGCGCGATGCCGGTGGCCCGGGCCACCATCGGCACCTGCACGTACGCGTCGGCCGGGGTGATGTCCGGGTCGTACCCGCTGCCCGACGTGGTCACCAGGTTCGGGGTCGGGTCGACGCCGAGCTTGTGCCAGTAGGCGACGAGCTGCTTCGTGTTTGTGCAGCAGCACCTTCGAGCGGGGGCCCAGGTTGGACGCCGCCGACTCGCCACTCACCCCTGTCGCTGTTAGCGGGTTGTCGCCGCCGGAGACGTCTGTCTTGGGATTGGCGGCGTACGGCCCGGTGTCTGTGGGCCGGCCGTGGAAGACGCAGCTGCCGACCAGGTGGCCCGGGCACTTGACCTTCGACCAGTTCTGGCCGATCAGGCGTCGAGCCGTTGGCGGTGATGGACCCGTCGGCCTGGTGCTTGAACAGGAGCTGGGCTACCCCGGTGCCGACAAAGGCGTAGACGAAGCCGAAGAACACCAGGCAGATCACCGCCATGATGACGGAACGGCGAAGGTGGGCGAGCATCAGGCGATCTCCATCAGTACCAGTGGACGGCGGTCAGGAACAGGTCGATCAGCTTGATGAAGACGAACGGCACGATGATCCCGCCGACCCCGTAGATCCAGACGTTGCGCCGCAGGATCGCCGCGGAGCTCAGCGCTCGGAACTTGACGCCCCGCAGGGCGAGCGGGATCAGCGCGACGATGACGAGGGCGTTGAAGATCACGGCCGAGAGCACCGCGCTCTGCGGGCTGTGCAGCTTCATGATGTTGAGGGTGTTCAGCTGCGGGTACGTGGCGACGAAGAGCGCCGGGATGATGGCGAAGTACTTGGCGACGTCGTTGGCGATCGAGAACGTCGTCAGCGACCCCCGGGTGATCAGCAGCTGCTTGCCGATCTCGACGACGTCGATCAGCTTCGTCGGGTTCGAGTCGAGGTCGACCATGTTGCCGGCTTCCTTCGCCGCGGTCGTCCCGGTGTTCATCGCCACGCCGACGTCGGCCTGGGCGAGCGCCGGCGCGTCGTTCGTGCCGTCGCCGGTCATCGCGACGAGCTTGCCGCCCTCCTGCTCCGACTTGATCAGCTCCATCTTCGTCTCGGGGGTGGCCTCGGCCAGGTAGTCGTCGACCCCGGCCTCCTGGGCGATCGCCGCCGCGGTCAGCGGGTTGTCACCGGTGATCATCACCGTGCGGATGCCCATCGACCGCATCTCCGCGAACCGCTCCGCGATGCCCTCCTTGACGACGTCCTTCAGCTCGATGACGCCGAGGACCTCGCGGCCCGTCGGCCACCGTCAGCGGCGTCGACCCGGCCCGGGCTATGCGGTCGACGATCTCGTCCAGCCCGGCCGGCGTCGTCCCGCCCTGCTCGACGACCCAGCGCTTCACCGCCTCCGACGCCCCCTTGCGGACCTGCCGGCCGTCGACGTCGAGGCCGGACATCCGGGTCGTCGCCGAGAACGGCACGAACGTGTGCTCCCCGGTCAGCTCGCGCTCGCGGATGCCGAACCGCTCCTTGGCCAGCACGACGATCGAGCGGCCCTCCGGCGTCTCGTCGGCCAGGGAGGCCAGCTGGGCGGCGTCGGCGACCTCCTGCTCGGTGTGGCCGCTGGCCGGGAAGAAGGCCGACGCCATCCGGTTGCCGAGGGTGATCGTCCCGGTCTTGTCGAGCAGCAGCGTCTGGACGTCACCGGCCGCCTCGACGGCCCGACCGCTCATCGCCAGCACGTTCTTCTGCACCAGCCGGTCCATGCCGGCGATGCCGATGGCCGAGAGCAGCGCGCCGATGGTCGTCGGGATCAGGCAGACCAGCAGCGACACCAGGATGACGACCGACACCGTGGCGCCGGAGTAGTCGCCGAACGGCTGCAGGACGACGACGACCGGCAGGAAGACGATCGTGAGCACGGCCAGCAGGATCGTCAGCGCGATCTCGTTCGGCGTCTTCTGTCGGTTCGCCCCCTCGACGAGCGTGATCATCCGGTCGAGGAACGTCTGGCCCTTCTCCGCGGTGATCCGGACGACGATCCGGTCCGACAGCACCTTCGTGCCGCCGGTCACCGCCGAGCGGTCGCCGCCGGACTCCCGGATGACCGGCGCCGACTCGCCGGTGATCGCCGACTCGTCGACCGACGCGACACCCTCGACGATCTCGCCGTCCGACGGGATCGCGTCGCCGGCCTCGCAGACGACGAGGTCGCCCTTGGCCAGCTCGGCCGCGGCGACCCGCTCCTCCGTGCCGTCCGGACGCAGCCGTCGGGCCTCGGTCTCCGACCGCATCCGCCGCAGCGTGTCCGCCTGGGCCTTGCCCCGGCCCTCCGCCATCGCCTCCGCGAAGTTGGCGAAGACGACCGTCAGGAACAGCCAGGCCGTGATCGACCAGTCGAACAGACCCGGATGGGCGATCGACTCGATCAGCGTCACCACCGTACCGACGAGCACGACGAACATGACCGGGTTCTTGACCTGGACCCGCGGGTCGAGCTTCTTGAACGCGTCGACGAGCGCCTGGCGCAGGATCTCGCCGGTCGAACAGGCTCCGGGCCTCGGCCACGCCGTGCGCGCTGGTTCCCGGGGCGACCGGCTCGTGCCCCTCGGGGGTGCCGACCGCCGGCGAGGGTGCGGACGCGGTCGCCATCAGAAGAACCTCCCGTGGCTCAGCTGCTCGACGATCGGGCCCAGGGCGACTGCCGGGAAGAAGGTCAGGCCGCCGATGATGACGATGACGCCGATGGTCAGCCCGACGAACATGGTGTTGTCGGTCCGGAAGGTGCCGAGCGAGGCCGGCACCACGTTCTTGGCCGCCAGGCCGCCGGCCAGGGCCAGGGCCGGGATCGATGATCCCGAAGCGACCGATGAGCATGAGGATGCCACCGATCACGTTGTAGAAGGGGGTGTTACCGGTGAGGCCGCCGAAGGCCGACCCGTTGTTGTTCCCCTGCGAGGTGAGCGCGTACAGGATCTCGGTGAACCCGTGCGGCCCCGCGTTGAGTGGCCCGGCTCGGCCCTCCGCCACCGAGACGGCGATGCCGGCGGCGACGAGGACCGCGATGGGCATGATCAGGGCGCCCATGCCGGCCAGCTTGACCTCACGGGCCTGGATCTTCTTGCCCAGGTACTCCGGCGTTCGCCCGATCATCAGACCGCCGATGAAGACCGCGATGATGGCGTAGATCAAGATGGTGTACAGCCCGCTCCCCGTGCCCCCCGGGGTCACCTCCCCGAGCATCATGCCGGTCAGCAGGCCGAAGCCGCCCATCGGGTTGAACGAGTCGTACGAGGCGTTGGCCGAGCCGGTCGACGTCTGGTGGAGGCCACGCCGAAGAGGGCGGTGGTGGTGTCGCCGAACCGGACCTCCTTGCCCTCGGTGTTCCCGACCTCGCCGGCGGCCGTCTGGTGGATCCCGGCCGCCTGCACCGCCGGGTTCGGCTGGTGCTCGGCGTAGGCGGTGAACCCGACCCAGACCCCGAAGATGATGACCATGGCGGCCAGCAGGGCCGCGCCCTGGCGGATCCGTCCGACCATCTTCCCGAAGGTGTAGGTGAGCGAGAAGGGGATGACCAGGAGCAGGAAGATGGACAGGAAGTTGGTGAGCCCGGTCGGGTTCTCGAACGGGGTGGCCGAGTTGGCGTCCAGGAACCCGCCGCCGTTGGTCCCCAACTGCTTGATGGCTTCCATGAACCCGATCGGGCCGACCGCGATGGTCTGGGACACGCCGTTCAGGGCGTTGTGGATGTGGGCCGGGCCGGACAGCGTCTGCACCGCGCCCTGCCCGACGAAGATGATCCCCGCGATGAAGGCGACCGGGAACAGGATGTAGAGCATGCACCGGGTGATGTCCACCCAGAAGTTGCCGATCGTCGGCGAACCCTTGCGGGCGAAGCCGCGGACCAGGGCGATCGCCACGGCGATCCCGACCGCCGGGCTGACGAACTGCTGGACGGTCAGGGCCCCGATCTGGGAGAAGTACGACATCGTCGACTCGCCGCCGTAGTTCTGCCAGTTCGTGTTCGTGACGAACGACACCGCGGTGTTCCACGACAGGGCGTTGCCCGGGGCGTCGAGGTGCTGCGGGTTGAGGGGCAGGCTGCCCTGGAGCCGGACGAGCAGGTAGGTGAGGAGGATGGACACCCCCGAGAAGACCACCAAGGACCCGGCGTAGCGCTTCCAGGTCTGCTCCTTGTCGGGGCTGGTCCCGAGCAGCCGGTAGACCGGCCGCTCGGCCCACCCGAGGAAGTGGACCCGGCCGTCGAAGACCGCCGCCATGTACGACCCCAGGTACCGCCAGGAGATGGCCAGAAGGCACGACCAGGACGACGATCGTCCAGAAGAACCCCATCTAGAACCACTCCGGCTTGAACATGGCGATGCCGAGGTAGATGAACACCACCGCGGAGACGCCGAGCAGGATGCCCTGGACGGCGTTCACTACACCCGCTCCAGGGCCCAGATCAGCCCGAGCATGCCAACCGTGAAGACGATCGTGCCGAGCACTGCGAGGAAATCACCCATACGGCCACTCTGCGCCGGCCGCCGTCAACAGGGGGTGTACGTCGGGTCGGGACCCGTAAACGATTCGTAAACGCCCCGGCTATCCGGGCGGGCCGCCGGCCGGGGGCGGGACTGGGGCCGGGGCCGGGTCAGCCTGTCTTGTCGATGAGGTGGAGGACCCGGATGACGGACTCCTCCATGTACTCCGGGCCGTGGATGTCGGCCGCCCAGGAGATCGCGGCCGAGAACCAGACCTGCTGGACGATGCCGGCGATGTCCCACTCGGCGTCGTCCGGCTCACCGCCGGCGATGGCCCGGGCGACGACGAGGTGCATCGAGTTGTTGAACGTCCGGAGCATCGGCGCGACGGCCTCCTGCCCGCACGTCAGCGCCCGGACCATCGCCCGGCTGCTCGACGGCGACCCGACGAGCGCGTTCGTCAGGGAGTTGAGCGTCCGCAGGACGCGCACCCGTGGCGTCTTGCCGGCCACGGCCTCGTCGACCAGGTTGGCGAGCATGTGGCTCGCCGTCTCGATCATGGCGTCGAGGAGCAGGTACTCCTTGGACGGGTAGTACTTGTAGAGCGTGCGCGACGAGATGCCGGTCTGGTCGATGACGTCGCTGATCCGCCAGCCGTCGAAGCCGTGGTCGACGGCCAGCCCGAGCACCGTCTCACGAATTTTCTGTCGCTGCTCGAGGCTCAGCGGGCGAGCCGGCACTGCCCCCCCAAATACCTATGAATCATCGGGCAACGGTAGCGCAACCTCCTTTGTGCACTTAGGTTTTACCGTCATTCGGCCAATCGCCGAGATCGTCGTATTGGCGTAGATCATCTCGGCCAGGCTCGACGTCGCCTGGTCGCTCATTGCGTCGGGCGTGACCGATCGACCCCAGCCGCCAGGCTCTGCACCTCGCGGTCGGTGTCCGCGACGAGCTCGCGCAGATGCATGTCGGTGGCATCGCTGACGACCGCCACGGTCGCCGCGGTGGCCGCCGACCGGATCGCGCTCGCCGTCGACAGCACATCGGCGACCTGCCGGCGGACGCCGGACAGGTGTTGATCGTCGGCGGTCGCCAGTAGGCCGTCCAGCGCGGTCGCCGTCGACCGCAACCGGCGATGGAGGGACGGCAGATCCCCGACCGGCGCACCGGCGGCCGCGGCGTCGCACACCGCGCGGTCCGCGTCGCCGACGCCCTGCCAGAGCTGTCGGCGCAGCTCCGGCAGCGGGACCATCCGCCCGTTACCCGCTGGCCTGGCGGTGCCGGCACCGACGAGATGATGCCATCGGCCGAGCACCGTCCGGCCCGTGCGAGTCGCCATCCACGTCCGCTCGACGCCGCGCCAGGCCGTCCGGGCGATCAGCAGGCGGCGGCGAGCCCACCGCCAGCCGTAGAACGCCGCCACCAACGCCACCGTGGCGACCGCGCAGAGGAACAGCAACGCCCCGACGATCACCGGCGTAGCCGACGCGGTCATGTCGAGGAGTCTACGGGCCGCTGCGCCGATTAGGCCGCCGGGCGGACGGGGCCGGGGCTGGGCCGACGGGCCGCGACGCTGGCGTTGGCCGGCCGGTCAGAGCCAGCTGGTCAGATCAGGGTCAGTGCGCTGGCGCTGGCTCGTGAGCCGCCTGGGCGACCGGGCTGGCGCGGTGGGCGGCGACGACCTCGTTGCGGAAGTACAGCCAGCGAGAGAACGTGACGATGATGCCCTGGGCGCCCGCGCCGAGCAGCGCCAGGAAGATGAGTAGGCCGAGCGTCTGGTAGGCGTTGTTGCCGTGGAGGCTCCGGTTGCCGAGGATCCAGCAGATGAGGGCCATCACCAGGAACTCCGTCATGAGGAACACGCCGAAGAGCTGCATGATGCCGTTGGCCGTCTTCTTGTCCTCCTCCGCGACCTGCTTGCGGGCCGCCGGGATGAGCAGCCCGCCGAGGGCAACGAAGACGAGCAGGATGCCGACGCCGATGACCGACCACCACCACGTCAGGTCGTAGACGCCGAGCGTGATGAAGCACATGGCGGCCGAGAAGACGAGGACCAGCACCACCAACGATCCGTACAGCTTGCCCACGACACCTCTCCTTGTCCGGTCCTGTCTGCCCCGTCTGGGCATCCGGTCGGGGCGCTCACCACGCCTCGACGTCGTCCGCCTCCCAATCGCGGGTCCCATCGATACCACGACTCGGGCCCGACCGCCCGTCTTGTGGAGCGGGGCGTGGCGCCCGCCGCACCGATAGCCGGGCGCTCCGACGGGCGACCACCTGCTTCTCGAGCCCTGCTCCGGCCGCTACTGACCGTCGGCCCTATTGGCAGTCGGCCCTATTGGCAGTCGGCCCTATTGGCAGTCGGCCCTATTGGCAGTCAGCCCTATTGGCAGTCAGCACAGCGGCCGAGGATGGCGAAGTGGTGCGGGTCGATGACGAACCCGAGCCGCGCCTTGGCCGTCCGGGCGAGGCCGTCGAACAGCTCGTCGGGCGCCTCGATCATCGCGCCGCACTGCTCGCAGACGAAGTGGGCGTGGGCCATCGACGCCAGCTGGTACGTCGCCGGACCGTGGCCGAGATGCGAGTGGGCGACGACGCCGAGCTCCTGCAGGTCGTCGAGGTTGCGGTAGATCGTCGAGAGGTGGACGTCCGGCGCCCGGCGCTGGACGTCGTCGGCGAGCTCCTCGGCGGTTCGGTGATCGCCGGCCTCGAAGAGCACTTCGAGCAGCAGGCGGCGCGACAACGTCGCCCGGCCGCCTTTGGCCCGCATGAGGGCGAGAACGTCGTCGACGGTCGCCGGGTAGGCGCCCGCGCTCGCGGGGGGACCGTCGGGCCCACGACGAACCTGTGAGACGACCGGACGGCTCATGACGCCACGTTAGACGGCACGCTCAGTTGCAAAGTATTCGCAATAGGGTACGGTAGGCATCGGTGGCCGTCAGCGACCAATGCCTGCGTCTTTCGGTCCCCGTCCGCCGGGCCGTCGCATCGCTGACCCCCCGGGAACGGGTCCGCCTCGGCGGCATCGCGGTCGCCATCATCGGGCTCTTCGTCGTCGGCTTCGTGCTGCTCCTCGCGGCCGCGCCGCACCACTATCGGGTGAGCCGGACGGACGTGTTCGGCGTCGGTACCGGCATCCTGGCGCTGACGCTCGGGATGCGCCATGCCTTCGACGCCGACCACATCGCGGCGATCGACAACACGACCCGGAAGTTGATGGCCGACGGCCAACGCCCGATGAGCGTCGGCTTCTTCTTCTCGCTCGGCCACTCGACGGTCGTCTTCGCCTTGACCGTCCTCCTCGGTCTCGGCCTCCGGGCCGTCGACGCGCAGGTGCACCACGGCGCGTCCGGCTTGCACGACGTGACCGGCGTCGTCGGGACGACGGTCTCCGGCGCGTTTCTCTACGTCATCGCCGCCCTCAACGTCGTCGTCCTGGTCTCGATCGTCCGCGTCTCCCGGGACCTCCGGCGGGGCCGGTTCGACGACGGCGAGCTCGAACGGCAGCTCGACCAGCGCGGCCTGATGAACCGGTTCTTCGGGCCGCTCGCCCGCCGGGTCGACGCGCCGTGGAAGATGTACCCGGTCGGCATCCTGTTCGGGTTGGGGTTCGACACCGCGACGGAGGTCGCACTACTCGTCCTGTCCGGGACCGCCGTCGCCAGCGGGCTCCCGTTCTGGGCGATCCTGTCCCTACCGGTGCTCTTCGCCGCCGGGATGAGCCTGTTCGACACGCTCGACGGCTGCTTCATGAACTTCGCCTACGACTGGGCGTTCTCCCAGCCGGCCCGGAAGGTGTACTTCAACCTCGTCATCACCGGGCTGTCCGTCACGGTCGCCTTCTTCATCGGCACCGTCGAGCTGCTCGGCCTGCTCGGGACCGAAGCCGGTTGGCAGGGCGGGTTCTGGCACGCGGTCGGCGGCTTCGACATCAACACCGCCGGCTTCGTCATCGTCGGCCTCTTCGTCGTCACCTGGGCCATCGCCGTCGCGGTCTGGCGGTTCGGCCGAATAGAGGAACGGTGGACCGCGCCGGCCCGATCCCCGTCGGGCGGCGCTGCCGGCCCGGGCGGCTGAACCGTCTTGAGTCAGAACGTCGGGACCGCGTCGACGACGTCGTCGACGTCGACACCGAGGCCGGGCAGCGATCCGAGATTCGTGGCGTCCCCGAAGCTGAAGATGCCGCCGTCGGCGCCGACGAGCCAGTAGCCGCCGCCATCTGGCGTCGGGACGACGGACACGACCGGCTTCGTCGGCGTGACTCCGAGCGCCGGCAATGAGCCGAGGTAGGCCGCCGTCCCGTAGGCGTCGACGCCGCCGTTCGACGTCACGACCCAATAGCCGGTGCCGGCGGGCGTGCCGGCGATGCCGGTGATCGAACCGGCACCGGCGGACGCGTTCCCGTAATTGTCGGCCGAACCGAACCCGGTCACCGTGCCGTCGGCCTGGACGACCCAATAGCCGGTGTCACCCGCCGCGGCGGCGATCCCGACGACGTCGTCGACGTGCACACCGGCTGCCGGCAGCGAGCCGAGGAACGGAGCGTCGCCGAACGCGAAGACACCCCCGTCGCGGCCGACGAGCAGGTAACCGCGATCGTCCGTCGTCGGCACGATCCCGGCGATGTCGTCGACGTCGATGCCGAGACCGGGCAGGGACCCTTCGTACGTCGTGTCGCCGAAACTGAAGACACCGCCATCGGCCCCGACGAGGAAGTAGCCGCGACCGTCCGACGACGGCACGATCCCGGCGATGTCGTCGACATCGATGCCGAGACCGGGCAGGGACCCGTAGAAGCCGCCCGACCCGCCCGGCGGGAAGACGAAAACGCCTCCGTCCGCGCCGACCAGGTCGTAGGCGGGAGTCGTCGCCGACGTGGCCGGGGGCGATGGCCCGGTCGGCCCCGGGGGGGACGGCGCAATCGGCGGTGGTGTCGTGGCGCCGGTCGTCGGTGGCGGTGTGGTCAGCGGTGGGGTCGTTCCCGGTGTGCCGCCGGACGCCAACGCCACGAGGTGCGCCCGCAACGTGGTGCCGTCGGGCGCGACCGGTGTGCCGCCGGACGCGCTAGTGATGAGCGAGTAGGCGTCGCTCCCGCCATCCTGCAGGAGCGAGCAGTCGGTGGCGGCCGTTGTCCGCCCGGCTGTTGTCAACACGTACCAACCCCACGCGACATAGCTCACGCCGTGCGCGTCGGCCCAGCGCATGTACGTGGCGTCGAAACTTGTCGGTCGGGTCGTTGTGCTCGGCGGGTCGGCGCAGTCGTACCCCTCGTCGAGCTCGCCGGTGACGACCGGCACGTCGTCGGCGACCGGTGCGACGTCCGCGTTCCAACAGGTCGCGGTGTCGCAGGCGCCGGGAGCGCCGCCGTGGTCGTAGTTGTGGAACGAGGCGACGAGCGCGTCGTCGGGATCGACCGGCTCGTGGGCGAGCCATCCGGTCAGGTCGTTGGCGTAGTCGAGGCCGCCGAGCATGATCGGCTGGCGGGCCCCGGTCGACCGGATGGCGGTCACGAGTGTCTGCATCCCGACCGCTGTGTACGTCGCCGCGGTGCGGGCTGTGGTCCCGTCCTTCGTCACCGGGACGGCGCAGCCGCCGTGCTCCCAGCATGTCCAGGTCACGGCCAGTGTCGACACGCCGTCTGTCTTCGGCGAGTACGGCTCGTTGAACGCATCGAAGACGACCGCGTCGTTCGCCTTGAACGTTGTGGCCACTGACGACCAGAACTGGGCGGAGTGTGTGTCCGGCATCGGCCGCTGGCCATCGGCGACGTAGGTGCCCGGGGCGGACCAGTGGAGGTCGAGGATGACGTAGAGGCCGGCCGCGTTGAGATCGGCGACCCAGTCCTCAACGGCCGCCTGGTAGCCCGCCGCACCGGCCGCGTGGTCGTACGTCGGCTGACCGTTGATGCCGAGCCAGCAGTCCTCGTTCAGCGGCACCCGGACCGCGTCGGCGTCCCAGCCGGCGATGGCGTCGGCCGAGGCCGCGGTCATTGGCACCGACGAGTATGTCCAGCCCTCCTCACAGGCGTACTCCGTCCCCGGAACGTTCACCCCCAGGAGGCGGATCGCCTTCCCGGCGCCATTGACGAAGTGGTTGCCGTCGACCGCCACCGACAGCGCGGGACCGGCCGCGGCCGGGCCCGCGGCGACGACGACCGCGAGACCAGCGCCGACGATCAGCGCCGTGGCGATGGCGGCGGCCGCGCCAACGCCGATGAACGACCGCCGACCAGCCCGCATCGTTGGCCGGTCGTCAGCTCGTGACGAGCGCGATGGCGAAGCCGTCGTAGCCCTTGCTCCCGACGGTTTGGATCTCGGTCGCCGTCACCCGCTTCTCAGCCGCCAGCCGCTCGTTGAACCGGCGGGTGCCCTCGACGTCAGCGTCGTGGCACGACGAGTCGATGACCTTGCCGTCGCGGATGACGTTGTCGACGACGATCGTCGTGCCGACCCGGGAGAGCTTCATCGCCCACTCGAAGTAGTCGGGATTGTGCTGCTTGTCGGCGTCGATGAACGCGAAGTCGATCGGCCCGAACCCCTCGGCGGCGAGCGCCGGGAGCGACTCGACCGCCGGTCCGACCCGGATCTCGACGGCGTCGGCCACGCCGGCCCGGTCGATGTTCGCCTGCGCGATCGCCGCGTGATGAGGATCGACCTCGAGCGTGACGACGCGTCCGCCGTCCGGCAGCGCTCGGGCCAGCCAGATCGTGCTGTACCCGCCGAGCGTCCCGACCTCGAGGATCGTCCGTGCCTGCTGGGCCTTGGCCAGGATGTGCAGGAGCCGGCCCTGTGCCGCGGTCACGTTGATCGGCGGCAAGCCGCCGGCCTGCGCCGACTCGAGCGCGTGATCGAGCGTGTCGTCGGGCGGAAAGAGCAGCTTCGTCAAGTAGTCGTCGACAGCCGTCCATTGCGATTGAGTCATGCCCCTATTCGTAGCGCAGTCGATCGCCCGACGTCGGGCGATGTCGCCGATGGTGCCCGAACGGTGCCGGCACGGTGCTGGCGACACCCCGGCCGCAAGGATCGTGGGACCTCGCTCGGCTATCGACGCGTCGATAGGCTGTCGTGCCGAAAGGGGTCACCGCTCATGCGAGACGGGAGAGGGCGCATGGGTGCAGACCCTGCCGAGGGTGCCGGGGGTGCGATCGAGACGGCAGCGGACCCGCCGGTACCGTCGCCCTGGCAGCGGTGGCGCTCGATCGCCTTCGCGCCGATCGGGGACGGTCAGCGACGGCGTCGGGGCAGCGACGGCATCCGGATCGCCGCGGCCGTCGTCGCGCTGTTGGCGTGCCTTCTCGTCATCAGCTACGGCTACCGGGTCGACCGGACGATCACCCGCGTCGTCAGTCCGCCGCCGGGCAGCATCGACTGGCTCGTCACGACGGTCTACGACGTCGGCGCGTTCGGCGTGGCCGCGGTGCTCGTCGTCCTAGCCTTGGTAGCCCGGCGCTGGGAGGTGGCCCGCGACCTCGGCGTCAGCGTGCTCGCCACCGGCGCCGTCACCGGCCTTCTCATCCTCGTTCTCGGCGCCGACGGCGGTCGAGGGACCGGCGTCGTCATCGACGGCTATTCCGTGACCTTCCCGGTCTTCCAGATCGCCGCGTTCATGGCCATCGCCACCGCGGCGTTGCCGTACCTCGCCCGGACGGTCCAGCGGCTGGTCGAGCTCGTCGTCGTCCTCGTCGCCATGGCCTCGGTCGTCGGCGGCCACGGGCTGCCGGTCAACGTCCTCGGCAGCTTGGCCATCGGCTGGGGCGTGACGGCCGCGGTCCACCTCGTCTTCGGGTCCCCCCTCGGCCTTCCGTCCACCGCCGACGTCGCCGCGCTGCTCGGCGAGCTCGGCGTGCGCGCCGTCGACGTCTCGGCTCGGCCTCGCCAGGAGTGGGGGGTGGCGCGGTTCGAGGCAACGCTCGAAGGCGCGCCCAACGACGCCGCCAGCCAGGTCGCCCAGATCGGTCCCGCCGACCAGATCGGCCAGGTCGGCCCGGTGGACAAGCTCACCATTTCGGTCTACGGCCGCGACGCCGCCGACGCCAAGCTCCTGGCGAAGACCGGTCGGTTCCTCATGTACCGCGACTCCGGACCGACGCTGACGTTCACCCGCCTCCAGCAGGTCGAGCACGAGGCGTACCTCACGCTGCGGGCGGCTCAGGCCGGCGTCACCGTACCGGTGGTCGTCGAGGCCGGGCAGGCCGGCCCGTCGGGCGACGCGGTGCTCGTCTGCCGGCTGCCGGCCGGGAGCCCGCTGTCGGCGACGGAGGACGACGGTGAGGTGTCCGACCGTGCGCTCGACGACGTCTTCGCCCAGCTGCTCACGCTCCGCGCCGCCCGGGTCGCGCACGGCGAGATCAGCGGCGAGACGGTGCTCGTCGACCCGACGACCGAGACGGCCGCGTTGACCAACTTCCGGAGCGCGACCACCAACGCCGGACCCGAGCAGCTCGACCGTGACCTGGCGGGCGCACTGGCCGCGATCGCCCTCGCCGTCGGGCCGGAACGGGCGAGCGCGACCGCCGCCCGCTGCCTGCCCGCCGACGTGCTGTCCGGCGTGCTCGGCCACCTCCGCCGAGCCGGGCTCGATCCAAACCTCGTCCGGGCGCTCCGCGGGCGCAAGGCGCTGCTCGACGACGTGCGCGAGCGAGCGGCCGCGCTGAAGGCCATCGACGTCCCGAAGCTCGTCGAGCCCCGCCGGATCAGCTGGGCCAACCTGATCCTCGTCGTCGGCACCCTGATCGGTGGCTGGGCGCTCATCGGCGTCCTCATCGACGTCACCCGTTCGTTCGACACCATCGTCGGCGCCGACTGGGTGTGGGTCGTCGCGGCGTTCGTCCTCGCCCAGCTGGCCTTTGCCGCCTCCGCGGTCGAGGACCTCGGCAGTGTGGCTGGCGACCTGCCGTTCAACCGCGTCCTCGGCCTCGAGATCGCCAACAGCTTCAGCGGTGTCGCCGGCGGGACCGCGGCGATCTTCGCCACCCGAGTCCGGTTCTTCCAGCAGCAGGGCTACGACGCCTCGGTGGCGATCAGCTCGAGCGCGTCGGTCACCGCGGCCAGCTGGTTCGTCAAGGGCGTTTTGTTCCTCGTGTCGCTGCCCCTCGCCTGGAGCGCCATCAACCTGGAGGTCACGCCGGAGTCGGGCGGGAACTCGAAGACGGTGTGGATCATCCTCGCCGTCGTCGTCGCCGTCGCCGTCGTGACCGGCCTGGTGCTGGCCATCCCCAGGCTCCGCCGGCTGGCGAGCGACAAGCTGCGACCGAGGCTGCGCGACATGTGGGCCAATGCCCGCGCGGTGGCCCGATCGCCGCTGAAGATGGCCCAGCTCTTCGGCGGGGCGCTCGTCTCCCAGGTTTTCGTCGCCCTGGCGCTGGCCGTATCCGTGCGGGCGTTCGACGACCACCTCA
The DNA here is from genome assembly GCA_963745595.1 of uncultured Actinomycetota bacterium. Classification (GTDB taxonomy): domain Bacteria; phylum Actinomycetota; class Acidimicrobiia; order Acidimicrobiales; family RAAP-2; genus DASZUK01. The sequence continues at coordinate 162,165 of CAVUYB010000014.1, forward strand.
GCCTGGCGACGCTGATCGTCGTGATCACGCTGGCCGGCATGATCGGCGGCGTGTCGCCGGTGCCCGGCGGTGTCGGGGTCGTCGAGGCCGGCCTGATCCTCGGCCTCACCGCGGCCGGCCTCTCCGAGGTCGACGCCACCGCCGCGGTCTTCGTCCAGCGGCTGTTCACGGCCTACCTCCCCCCGATCTGGGGATGGTTCAGCCTCATGTGGCTGCGACGGCACGAGTACGTCTGACGGCGATCACATGCCGATCTGGACCTCCAGCCGTCCGGCGTGGACGGCGTCGAGGAACGTCTCGTAGTCCCGTTCGTTCTGGTCGGCGTAGTGCTTGGCGAACGCGGCGACCGCCCGGTCGAAGTTGTCGCTGCCGCCGAGGTACGACGCGATGGCGATCCGGTCCCCCCAGCGGGCATGAGCGCGCGCCAGCGTTGCTCCACACGTGCGCGCGTAGAGGATCGCCCCGGGCACCTGCAGCTTGTCGACGTCGATCGCGCCCTTCCAGTCGTGGAGCTGCCGCACGTAGAAATCACGGCGCTCCCCGTCGAGCCCCTTGATCCGCTGCCACCCGAGGAAGATGTCCCCGGCCGCCTGCATCAGCCGCTGCCCGGCCACCACCCGCTGGCCGTGGTGCGTGTACTGGCTCTTGCCCACGAACCGCTCGAGGACCGACTCCTGCGCCTCCTTCACCTGGAGGATGAGGGGATCTCGGTCGTTCCGGCCGACGAGGAGGAGGATGTAGCAGCGCGTCCCGACGCTGCCGACCCCGACGACCTTGCGGGCCGCGTGGATGTAGCGGAACTCCTCGAGCGGGTGATGCTCGTGCCCGAGCGTCCGGCGGTACGAGTCGAGGAGCTTCTTGATGAAGACGTCGGACTGCTCCCACTCCGAGCCCGGGACGACGAGGTCCTCGATCGGCACGATCAGGGGCGGATCGGCCCGGAACCGCAGCTGCCCGTCGACGTTGGCCGCCCGCTTGGCCAGAACCCGGACACTGTCGCGGGCCCGGGCCTGCGCGACGGCCTGCTCGATCGCCCGCACGTCGGCCTTCCCGACGCGCTTCATCCGCTGCTCGTCCCGGATCCGGTCGAGGAACCGGCCCACCTCGAGATGCTGGTACCACGCGTCGAGCGTCTTCATCCCGGCCGCCCGGCGTATCTGGATCCGGTACGAATTCACCCCGGCCGCGACGATCGCCCGCCGGTCGGACCGGTCGAACTCCCGATCGCGCCCGAACACCTCGAAACTCGCGGCCATCCGCTTCACGTCCCACTCCCACGGACCGGGGAGCGTCTCGTCGAAGTCGTTGAGGTCGAAGACCATCTGGCGCTCGGGCGTGCCGAACACGCCGAAGTTCGAGAGGTGCGCGTCGCCGCACAGTTGGACGGTGATGCCCGAGCTCGGGGTCGATGCCAGATCGGCCGCCATGATGAGCGCGGCGCCGCGGAAGAACGTGAACGGCGAGATCAACATCCGGCCATGGCGGATCGGGACGAGCTCGGGGACCCGCGTCGCCTCCTGCTCCTCGAGCAGGGCGATCGGATCCGGCCGGTCCGCCGACGACTTCCACCGCCCGTGGGCCGACCGTGGCGCCTCTTGACGAGCCGCCTTCCCGCGGGCGACCCGTTCGGCGTCGGTCAGGTGCGCTCGCCGCCAGGCCGACGCGAACGGTCGTTCCATCGGACCCCAGTCGGTGCGACCTGTCGAGCTCGGCAGTCTGGTCGTTGCCACCGCTCCCTCGCATGTGTCGTCGGCGCTGCTGCGCATCCTACCGGTGCGATCACCGCCCTACCGGTGGCGCCGCGTCCCTTGCCGGGCCGGTGCCCGGCAAGCAGACTGGCCCGACGATGGCGCCGCCCCCTCCCGACGAGCCGCCGAACGGCCTGGCTGACGGGTCGGCCGGGGCGGACCGATCGGGCCAGTCGGACGGGGCCGACGGATCGGACGGGGCCGACGGATCGGACGGGGCCGACGGGGCCGACAGGACGTCGTTCTCGGTCAAGGTCGACCAGCAAAAGGGCCACCCGGTCCCGTGGAAGTCGGTCGTCAAGAAACTGGTGCCGATCGTCATCGCCGGCCTCGGGATCTACCTCGTCCTCCCGTCGATCACCGAGGTGCTGGCCTCGTGGCCCCGCCTGTCCACGCTCGACCCGATCTGGTTCTCCCTGGCGATCGCCTTCGAGATCGGCCACTTCATCTGCACGTTCGGACTGCAGCGCCTGGCGCTGCGGACGAGGACGTGGTTCCCGGTCGTCACGTCGCAGCTCGCCGGCAACGCCATCACGCTGATCATGCCCGGCGGCGCGCCGATGGGCGCCGCCGTGCAGTTCCGGATGTTGGCCGCCAGCGGGCAGGAGACCGGCTCGACGGTCGGCGGGCTGGCGGCGTTCTCGCTCCTGGGCGTCGGTGGCCTCTTGGCCCTGCCAGTCTTCGCCCTCCCGGTCATCCTCATCGGGTCGCAGGCGACGAACCGGGGCCTCATCAACGCCGCGGCCCTCGGCGCAGTCGGCTTCGTCGTCTTTGCCGCGTTCGCCGCGGTCGTCCTCGTCACCGACGGGCCGCTCCGCTGGTGCGGGCGGGTCGCGCAACGCCTGCGTAACTGGGTTTTGCGGAAGCGGCCACCGCTGACCGGCCTCGACGATTCGCTCCTGCACGAGCGGGACCTCATCCGCGGCGTCCTCGGTCGCCAGTGGTGGCAGGCCGTCCTTCTCTCCGCTGGCCGGCTCGCCCTCGACTACCTCTGCCTCCTCGCCGCGCTGCGGGCGACCGGCAGCGATCCGCGCCCGTCCCTCGTGCTCGTCACCTACGCCGTCGCCGGCATCATCGGCATGGTCCCGATCACTCCCGGCGGCCTCGGGATCGTCGAAGCCAGCCTGACCGGGCTGCTCGTGCTGGCCAGCGTCAACTCGGGCGACGCGTTCCTGGCCACGCTGACGTACCGGCTTGCCTCCTACTGGGCGCCGCTGGCCGCCGGTCCGTTCGCCTACGGCGCGTTCCGCCTCCGCTATCGAGGCCCGACGTCGACCGCGGCCGCCGGCGTGACGCCGCCGTGACCCCGTGATGCCGCTGGTGAGGCCTGGCGGCGACCGACCCGACCTACGATGACCGTCTTGGCCCGCCGTTCTGGCCCTCCGTCCCGTCGCTCCCGCCAGTCCCCCGGCTCGTCCCGGCTCGGCGGCACCGGCGACGACGGGCGCCGTGTCCGCACCGTCTTACGGACGTCGTCCCTGGCTGCGGCCGCCGTGCTTGCCGCGACGGTCCTCGCCGCCGGCGTCGCACTCCTGGGACGAACGCCGGCCGGCGCGTCGCTGGCCGCGCCGCAGCCGATTGCCGCGGTGGCGATGGCGACGACGCCGGACGGTGGCGGGTACTGGACGGTCCGTGACGACGGGACGGTATCGGCCGAGGGCGACGCACCGATGCTCGGCGACGTGTCGTCGACCCGGCTCAACCGCCCGATCGTCGGCGTGGCCGCGACGCCGGACGGCCAGGGGTATTGGCTCGTCGCGTCGGACGGCGGGATCTTTGCGTTCGGCGAGGCCGCGTTCTACGGGTCGACGGGCGCGATGACGCTCAACCAGCCGATCGTCGGGATGGCCACTACCGGCGACGGGCACGGCTATTGGCTCGTCGCGTCGGACGGCGGGATCTTTGCGTTCGGCGACGCCGCGTTCTACGGGTCGACGGGCGCGATGACGCTCAACCGCCCGATCGTCGGAATGGCCGCGACGGGTGACGGCCACGGGTACTGGCTCGTCGCGTCGGACGGCGGGATCTTTGCGTTCGGCGACGCCGCGTTCTACGGGTCGACCGGTGCGATGGCGCTCAACCAGCCGATCGTCGGGATGGCCACTACCGGCGACGGGCACGGCTATTGGCTCGTCGCGTCGGACGGCGGACTGTTCACGTTCGGCGACGCGACGTTCGACGGGTCGATGGGCGGCCAACCACTCGCTCGACCGGTCGTCGGGATGGCCGCGGCGCCGGGCGGTGGTGGTTACTTGATGATCGCGTCGGACGGCGGCATCTTCAGCTTCGGCAGCGCCGTGTTCTACGGCGCGACAGTCCTGAACGTGGCCGAAGAGGTGGCGACAACGGGTTCGGCCCGCCAGCTCGTCGTCGTCGACGCACCGTCGTTCGGGTCGACGACGGCGACGCTGACGACGTGGGTCAAGACCGGCTCGACGTGGCAACCGGCGCTCCCGCCGATGCCGGCGACAAACGGCTACAGCGGCTGGGAGTACGCGGCGAACCGGCACGAGGGCGACGGGAGCACGCCGATCGGCGGCTATCCGATCGGGTCGACGATCTACGGCAACGACGCCAACCCGGGGGTCGCGTACCCATACCACCAGCTGACGTGCGGCGACTGGTGGGACGAGGACTCGTCGAGCCCGGGGTACAACACGTTCGAGCCCGTCGCCTGCGGGACAACGCCACCGTTCGCGGCGACAAGCGAAGCCCTCTGGACGGAGACGAACGCGTACCCGTACCTCGCGGTCATCGACTTCAACACGCCCGCGGCCGGCCCGTACGGCTCCGGCATCTTCCTCCACGCCGATATCGGTGTGCCGACGAACGGCTGCGTGAGCCTGCCGCTTGGCGACCTCGTCAGCGTCCTGCAGTGGCTCCGGCCGACAATGGACCCGATGATCGTGATGGGTCCGGACTCGGTCATCCGGAACTACTGACCCGGCTGCTGCTATCTCTTGGTAGTCGCCTTCCGACCTGACCGAACGCTACTGATACACCCTCCTGGCACGATTGACGTGTGGAGTTGTTGGAGACGATCGACGAGCACCTGACGAGGCTGACCGACGCCCTCTCGGCCGTCGAGCCCGAGACGGTGTCGGGCCCGGACGCCGCGGCGGTGGTCGAGCGGGCGGTCCGGATCGAGCGGCTCGGCGCGTCGGCGAGGACGCGGTTCGCCCGGCGGGTGACACAGACCGGCGCGTACGAGCAACGCGGCCACAAGCACGCGGCCGGCTGGCTGGCCGAGCAGTCCGGGGAGTCGGTCGGCCAGGCCCTCGGCGTGCTGAAGACGGCCGCCCAGCTCTCGGAGGCGCCGGTGGTCGACGACGCGTTCAAGGACGGCCGGCTGTCGCTGTCCCAGGCAAAGGTGGCCGCCGACGCCGGCGCGCTCGACCCGTCGTCACAGCAGCACCTGGTCGGCTTGGCGACGACGGGCTCGCTGAAGGACCTGAAGGCGGAGGCGTCGCGGGTCAAGCGCCGGCGGTTCGGCGAGGACTGGGTCCGCCAACGGGAGGCGTCGGTCTACCGCCGCCGCTACTGCCGGATCTGGTCGTGCCCAGAGGGCGGCGTCCGCCTCGACGCATGGCTGCCGACGGTGGAAGGCGCCCGAGTGAAGGCCGCGCTGGAGCACGCGGCCGACAAGGTCTTCGACGAGGCCCGCCGGGCGGGCCTCCGGGACCGGCCGGACGCCTACGTCGCCGACGCCCTGGTCCGGGTCGTCACCGGTGAGGCGCCGGCACCGGCACAGGTCGCGGTGCGGGTCGACGCCGGGGCACTGCGGCGCGGCCACGTCGACGGCGACGAGGTCTGCGAGATCCCCGGCGTCGGGCCGATCCCGGTCGCGGTGGCCAAGGATCTGCTCGGCGACTCGGTCTTCCACGCGGTCGTCACTGACGGGGTCGACGTGAAGGCGGTCACGTCGGCGAAGCGGACGATCCCGGCGGCGCTGCGCCGGGCCCTGTCCGAACGGGACGGCACGTGTGCGGTGCCGGGCTGCAACGCGACGCTGCGCCTCCAGATCGACCACTGCTGGGATTTCGCCAAGGACGGACCGACGAAGCTGGCCAACCTGCAGCGGCTCTGCCCACCGCACCACGCGATGAAGACCCGTCGCGGGTTCCGCCTCGTCGGACCACCAAACGCTCGACGGTGGGTCGGACCCGATTAGCTCATGTGCCGTTGATCGAGAGCTGCTGGCCGACGGTCGGTGTGACGGGCGAAGTCTCGGTGGTCGTGCTGGCCAACGGAGCGCCGGGCGTCGCCGCGGCGTCGGTGCAGCTCCGGGCGGAGTTCCACGCGGCGATGGCGGCTGTGGCGGCCGATCCACCCAACGGTTGCGGGAGGTCGTCGACGATGACGGCCGGCCGCCAGGTGACGCTGTCGATGTGACGGCCGGTGGCGGTGACGACAAGCGAGCCGCTCTGGTTCTCGGGCGGTGTGTTGTTGTAGAAGGCGAAGTTACCGAGGCCGTAGTCGACGTAGGCAGAGCCGAGGTAGCCGCCGCCGAGCAGGACATGGGCGTGGGTCCCGACGATGATGTCCGCGCCGGCCTTGACGAGGGCGTTGGCGAGCGGTTCTTGGAGGGGGTTCGGACAGGCGTCGAGCTGCGTGCCCCAGTGCACGTAGACGATGACCGTATCGGCCCACGCCCGGGCCTTCTCGACCGCACCAACGAGGGCGCCGATGTCGTAGGCGGACGCCAGGCCCGGCTGCGTCGGGGTGGCGGTCCACGTCGCCTGGAGGTCGGAGTCGATGACTTGGGTGGCAACGACGATGGCGATCCGTTCACCCTTGATCGTCGTCTCGTACGGCGTGAACGCCTGTGTGACGTTCTGCCCGATGCCCATGATCGGGAACCTCGTCTGTGTCCGGATGGCGATCGCCTGCTGCAGACCGGCGACGCCGCAGTCCTCGCCGTGATTGTTCGCCTCCGTCACGAGCGTGACGCCGGCGTGCTGAAGGGCAGTCACCGCGGTCGGCGGTGCGTAGAAAACATATGTCTTCGGCTGCGGCGACGGGCACGTCCCCTGGGTGAGCGCGGTTTCGAGGTTGACCATCGTCAGTGTGGCGCCGGAGAGGAGCTCCGGCACGGTCGGCCCGAGGGCTGTCGCGGGATCGTCGGCCAGGCGATCACCGAGATTGGACCCGGACGGGAAGTTGACGTCGCCGCCGAACGCGAACGTCACCGGCTTGCCGTTGCCGGTCCAGTCGGGGTCGAGTCGTGGGTTCTTCTGCGGCATCGGGTTGGCCGGGGCGGTCGTCGGTGGTGCATGACCACCACTCGAGCCCCTGGATGTCCCACCGGACAAGCCGACGATGAGACCGATCGCCAGAGCCAGCGCCAGTAGGCCGGCCACCCACCACAGGCGGTTCCGGCGGACGCGCCGGGACGCGTGCCGGCCACCGGTCGGTGGCGGCAGCAGGGGGGGCCCAACCGGAGCGGGGGCCTCGGGGAGCGTGGCGGTCGGTGCCGTAGGTGGGCCAGCCTACGGTTCGCGGCCGGAAGGGTCGGGGAGGGTCCCCCCCCTTCCCCGGGGGGTCGGCGAACTGGCCGACGGCGTACGCTCCGCTCGTCGAGACCAGGAGGCAGCGCATGTCGGATATCACTACGAAGCCGAGCGACCGATCGGTCGACAGCACGGTGACGCGGCTCGTCGAGATGGTCGAGGCGCGCGGAATGAAGGTGTTCGCGGTGATCGACCAGGCCGAAGAGGCGCGTCAGGCGGGGCTCCACCTCCGCCCGACGACGTTGGTCGTCTTCGGCAACCCGGTGGGCGGCACGCCGGTCATGGATGCGGTGCCGCTCGCCGCCCTCGACCTTCCGCTCAAGGTCCTCGTCTGGGCGGACGAGAACGGGACTCAGGTCTCGTACCTATCACCGACCGCCCTCGGTACCCGCTACGGGCTCTCCCCCGACCTCGTCACCAAGCTGGCCGGGATCGATCCGCTGACGGACGCCCTGGTCGGCTAACCCTTGGCCGCGGTGTAGCGGGCGGCGACGTCGTCCCAGTTAACGATGTTCCACAGCGCGTTGAAGAAGTCGGCCTTCACGTTCTTGTACTGCAGGTAGAACGCGTGCTCCCAGGCATCGAAGACGAGCAGCGGGGTGGTGCCGTGGCCGAGGCTGCTCTGGTGGTCGTAGACCTGCTCGACGATCAGCCGGCGACCCAGCGGCTCCCAGGCCAGCGCGCCCCAGCCGGAGCCTTGAATGGTGTTGGTGGCCTGCGTGAGGTGCGCCTTGAATTTATCGAACGAGCCGAAGTGCTCGTCGATGGCCGCCGCCAAATCCCCGGTGGGCTTGTCGCCGCCGTCCGGAGAGAGGTTCTGCCAGAAGATCGAGTGGAGGACGTGGCCGGAGATGTGGAAGGCGAGCGTCTTTTCGAGGCCGACGATCGGGCCGAAGTCGTCCTTGTCGCGGGCGGCCGCGAGCTTCTCGAGGGTCGTGTTCGCGCCGGCGACGTACGCCGCATGGTGCTTGTCGTGGTGCAGCTCCATGATCTGACCGGACACGTGGGGCTCGAGGGCGGCGTAGTCGTATGGCAGGTCGGGGAGGGTGTAGTCGGCCATGGTCGCTCCTGGGTCTCTGTGGTCGTTCGGACGATACCCTACCGATCCCTCGTAACATCGAAACCATGCCGGGAATCGATGCCGCCGCGATCGACGACGCGGCCCGACGGCTGCGGCCGGTCGTCCGGCAGACGCCACTCGACCGCAGCGACCGCCTCTCCGCGGCGGTCGGCGTCCCGGTCTTCCTCAAGCGCGAGGACATCCAGGTCGGCCGCTCGTACAAGGTACGCGGCGCGTACAACCTGATCTCGTCGCTCACCGCGGATGAACGAGCGCGCGGGGTTGTTTGTGCGAGCGCCGGCAATCACGGCCAGGGGCTGGCGTTCTGCTGCGCGGCCCTCGAGATCAAGGGCCGCGTCTTCCTGCCGGCGAGCACGCCGCGCCAGAAGCGGGAACGGATCGTCGCCATCGGCGGCTCCTGGGTCGAGCCGGTCATCGCCGGCAGCACGTTCGACGAGACGAGCGCGGCGGCCGAGGAGGACAGCGCCCGGACCGGCGCGATCTACGTCCACCCGTTCGACGACGCCCGGACGATCACCGGCCAAGGGACGGTCGCGGTCGACCTGGCCGAGCAGCACCGCGACCCGATCGGGACGGTCGTCGTCCCGGTCGGCGGCGGCGGCCTGATCGCCGGTATCGCGGTCTGGCTGAAAGAGCGGCACCCGGAGATCCGAGTCGTCGGCGCCGAGCCAGCCGGCGCGGCGTCGATGACGGCCGCACTGGCCGCCGGCCACCCGATCGACCTCCCCGACGTCGACACGTTCGTCGACGGCGCCGCGGTCGGCCGAGTCGGCCACCTGACGTACCCGATCGTCCGGGACCTCGTCGACGAGATGGTCACCGTCCCGGAGGGCGCGGTCTCGACGGAGATGCTCGACCTCTACCAGTCGGAGGGAATCATCGCCGAGCCGGCCGGCGCGCTGGCCAGCGCGGCCGCCCGCCGCTACCCGGCCGACGGACCGGTCGTCTGCATCGTCTCCGGCGGGAACAACGACGTCAGCCGGTACGCGGAGGTCGTCGAGCGGTCCCTTCTCCACGAGGGTCTCCGGCACTACTTCCTGATCACGTTCCCCCAAGAGCCCGGCGCGCTACGCCAGTTCCTCGACACCGTGCTGACGCACCGCGAGGACATCGTCGTCTTCGAATACGTGAAGAAGAACAACCGCGAGACCGGCCCAGCGCTCGTCGGCATCGACCTGGAGGACGCCGCCGACTACGACGACCTCGTCCGGCGGATGGACGAGAGCCCGTTGCAGATCGAGCAGGTCCCGCCGGGGTCGCCGCTCTTCTCGTTCCTTCTCTGATCGGAGCACCGTGCAAGCCACCCACGACGTCGCCGTCAACCGATCGATCGAGGACGTCTTCGACTTCCTCGCCGACGGGACGAACAACCGGTACTGGCAGCCGATGGTCGCCAGCACGGAACGCGACCGAACCCGGACGACCGGTCGGGATCGGGACGGTCTTCCGCCAGAAGGTCCGCCACCCGCTCGGCTTCAAGGTCTCCGCTGACTACCGGCTGACGGCCTACGAGCGCCCGACGACGTTCGCCGTGGTGGTGACGTCCGGCGGTCCGATCCGACCGACGATGTCGTACGAGCTGTCCGAAGCGGCACGGCGTCACGACCGTCCGCTGCACGCTCGAGTCCGGCCGCCATGGTTTCGGCCGGCTGGCCGCCCCGTTCCTCGCCGTCATCCACCCGCTCTTCGCCTGGGAGGCGGCCTGGGTCGACGACGCCAAGGAGATTCTCGAACTGCCTGAGGAGGCCCGATGACCAGTGTCGACCTACTGTCCGACGCGTTCGACCGTGTCCGTGATGCCGTCCATCCGGCCGTCCAGGGTTTGACGACCGACGAGCTCGCGGCCCGCCTCGACGCCGAGGCAAACTCGATCGCCTGGCTCGTCTGGCACCTGACCCGGATCCAGGACGACCACGTCGCCGGCGTCGCCGGCACCGAACAGGCGTGGACGGCCGAAGGCTGGGTCAACCGGTTCGGCCTGCCGTTCGACGACGGAGAAACCGGCTACGGACAGGGTCCCGACGACGTCGCCCAGGTCCGCGCCGAAGCCGCGCTCCTGACCGGCTACCACGACGCCGTCCACGCCCGGACGATCGCCTACCTGCAGACCGTCGCCGACGCCGATCTGACGCGGGTCGTCGACGGCTCGTGGGACCCACCGGTCACCCTCGCGACCCGGCTCGTCAGCGTCATCGCCGACGACCTCCAGCACGTCGGGCAGGCCGCGTTCCTCCGCGGCGTCATCGCCCGGGCCCAGTAGCCTCGCGCCGGACCAGGTCGATGTCCCCCACCGCCACCTGGTGGCCGGCGGCGCACCCGAGCTCGACCCTGATCTCTTCCCCACAGTCCCGGTGGGCCAGTGCGACGCCACCGGGGCCGAGCCACCGATCGCCCCACTGCATCAAGGCGACGAGCGCCGGGAACAGGCCCGCACCCTTCTCCGTCAGCCGGTACTGCAGGCGCGTCCGCTGACCCGGTTCCTGGTACGGCTCCCGCTCGAGCAAGCCTTCGCCGACGAGCTCCCGTAGCCGGGCCGCGGCGACCGGCTCGCTGATCCCGACTCGCTCGGCGAAGTCGTCGAACCGCGTCGTCCCGTAGAACGCTTCCCGCAGGAGCAGGAACGCCGACCGGGTGCCGACGACCTCGAGCGCCCGGGCGATCGGGCACCGCGTCGCCTCCCAACCACTCCTCGGATCGAGAGCGCCGGTCATGCGAATGCTCGTCCCCATGCGTGCAGTATAGCTGGCTTGACTTACCTTGAGTCAGCTTCTACCATCTGGCTATGATTCACCTAAGCCAGATGCCAACGGCCCAGGTCGGCGCCCCGGCGGGGGGCGACGGCTCGACCCCGCCGACCGCCAGCGGAAAGAGAGCGGGGCGGCGGGGGCCGGCGTCCCCCCGGGAAGTGCTCGTCATCGTCTGTGCGGGCGTGGTCCTCGCCAGCCTCGATCTCTTCATCGTCAACGTGGCGCTTCCGGATATCGCCCGGGACTTCGGCGGTGCCGGCCTCGGCGAGCTGTCGTGGGTGCTCAACGGTTACGCGATCGTCTACGCCGCGCTCCTGGTACTCTTCGGGCGGCTGGCCGACCGGCACCGCCGGGACCTGGGCTTCCTACTCGGCGTGGCTGTCTTCACCGTGGCGTCGGCGGCGTGCGCGGGAGCAACGAGCGTCGCCATGCTGGTCGCGTTCCGGCTGGTCCAGGCAGCCGGAGCGGCGCTACTGACGCCGACGTCGTTGAGTCTCGTCCTGGCGACGTACCCGCCGGAACGGCGGCACGGTGCGGTCCGGTCGTGGACGGCGACGGCCGGCCTGGCGGCCGCGCTCGGACCGGTGGTCGGCGGCCTTCTGATCACGGCCAGCTGGCGGTGGGTGTTCCTCGTCAACGTCCCGATCGGCGTCGTCGCGTTCGTCGTCGGCTGGCGCCGGCTCCCGCACGTCGCCGGCCACCGGGTCCCCCGACCGGACGCCATCGGGGCGGTTCTCGTTACCGCCGGTGTCGGCCTGCTGACGTTCGGGCTCGTCCAAGGCAGCGCGTGGGGCTGGGGCTCGGCCGGCATCGTCGGCGCGCTGGCTGGGTCGGTCGTACTGCTCGGCCTATTCGTCGTGCGCTGCCTGCGGCACCACAACCCGCTCGTCGAACCTTCGTTGTTCAAGGTGCGCAATTTCTCGGGCGCGACGGTCGTCTCGCTCCTCTTCTCCGCGGCGTTCGGGGCGATGCTGCTCTCGGTCGTCCTCTGGCTGCAGGACGACTGGGGCTGGTCGGCGCTGAAGGCCGGGCTGGCGGTGGCGCCGGGGCCACTGATGGTCCCGATCTTCTCGTTCGTGGTCGCCGGCCGGCTGATCCCCCGGCTCGGCAACGGCCCGGTGATCGCGCTCGGGACGGTCGTGTTCGCGGTCGGCGCGGCGTGGTGGGCGATGGCCGTCGGGCTCCATGCCGACTATCTGACCGAATTCCTGCCCGGCATGTTGCTGACCGGCGTCGGCGTCGGCCTGACGATGCCGACGTACCTGGCCGCGGCCGCATCGTCGCTGCCGCCGCCGTCGTTCGCGTCCGGGTCGGCGACGATCAACATGATCCGCCAGGTCGGGCTGGCCATCGGTGTGGCGGTCCTGATCGCGGTCCTCGGCTCGCCCACGACGCCGGTCGGTCGGCTCGACGCGTTCCGGCACGGCTGGTGGGTGATCGCTGCCCTCTCCCTGGCCAGCGCGGTTACCGCTCTCCTGCTCGTCCGTCGTCGTAGTCTGGCGACATGTGCGGAATCGTCGGATACGTCGGGGAACGCAGCTCCGTACCGATCCTGATCGAAGGCCTCGAACGACTCGAGTACCGCGGCTACGACTCCGCGGGGATCGCCGTCGAGACCGGCGATGGCCTATCGGTCGTGAAGACGAAAGGCAAGGTCGCCACCCTCCGGGCGATGGACCTGCCGTCCGCCGATCTCGGCACCGGTATCGGCCACACCCGGTGGGCGACGCACGGCGAGCCGAGCGACGTCAACGCCCACCCGCACACCGACGGCTCGGGCCGAATCGCGGTCGTGCACAACGGGATCATCGAGAACGCGACGTCGATCCGGGAGCGTCTGGAGGAGCAGGGGGCGAAGTTCGCGTCGGACACCGACTCCGAGGTGATCGCCCACCTCGTCGCCACGGCGGGCGCCGACGATCTGGCCGACGCCGTCCGCAAGGCGCTCGCCGTCGTCGAAGGGACGTACGGGATCGCGGTCATCGACCGGACGCAGCCCGGGTGCATCGTCGTCGCCCGGAACGGCAGCCCCGTCGTTCTCGGCCTCGGCAACGGCGAGAACTTCGTGGCGTCGGACATCGCGGCGATCGTCCGGCACACGCAGCAAGCGGTGTTCCTCGAAGACGGCGAGATGGCCGTCGTCCGGGCCGACAGCATCCGGACGTTCTGGCTCGACTCGACGGAGACGACCCGGCGGGCGGAGACGATCAGCTGGGGCTTCGACACGTACGAGAAGGGCGAGCACTCGCACTTCATGCGCAAGGAGATCTACGAGCAGCCGGAGGCCGTCCGGCGGACGCTCTCCGGCCGCCTCGACCGGCGGGCGTCGACGGCCCACCTCGGCGGTATCGCGCTCGAGCCGCGGGACATCCTCCGCCTCCGCCGCGTCCGCATCCTCGGCTGCGGTTCCGCGTACTACGCCAGCCGGTCGGGCGCGAGCCTGATCGAGCAGCTCGCCCGGATCCCGGCCGAGGCGGAACCGGCGTCCGAGTTCCGCTACCGGAACCCGATCATCGAACCCGACACGCTCTACGTCGCGGTCAGCCAGTCCGGCGAGACGCTCGACACGCTGCGGGCGGTGCAGGAGGTCAAGCGCAAGGGCGGACAGGTGCTCGGCGTCGTCAACGTCGTCGGGAGCACGATCGCCCGGGAGTGCGACGCCGGCATCTACCTGCACGCCGGCCCGGAGATCTCGGTCGCGTCGACGAAGGCGTTCACGTGCACCGTCGCCGCGCTGGCGCTGCTCGCCCTCCACCTCGGCCGCGTCCGCGATCTCGGGACGGCCGACGGCGACCGGATCATCGACGGCATGGACGCCCTCCCGGAGCTGATCGCCGACCTCCTGTCGATCGAGGACCACGTCGCCGACGTCGCCCAACGGTTCGCGGCCGCGACGAGCGCCATGTTCGTCGGCCGCGTCAACGGCTTCCCGGTCGCCCTCGAAGGGGCCCAGAAGCTGAAGGAGGTCTCGTACGTCCACGCCGAGGCCTACCCGTCGGCCGAACTGAAGCACGGCCCGCTCGCCCTCATCGGCCCGGACGTCCCGTCGGTCGTCGTCGCACCGGACGACCACCTCTTCGAGAAGAACCTGTCGACGATCGCCGAGATCAGGTCCCGTCGCGGTCCGGTCATCGCCGTCGGGCACACCGAGTCCCTGGCGACGGTCGCCGACGACGTCCTGCTCGTCCCGAAGTCCGAGCCGGAGCTCGACCCGCTGCTGCTCGGCATCCCCCTCCAGCTCCTCGCCTTCCACGCCGCGCTGCTCCGAGGGGTCGACATCGACCAACCGAGGAACCTGGCCAAGAGCGTCACCGTGGAATGACGCCCTGGCGCGCTGTCGCCCGGTGGTGGCGCAATGCCCGGCTCTGGGTGAAGGGCGCGCTCGTCCTCGCATTGCCCGTCGTCGCCCTCCTGGCGATGGGCACCGCCAACCTGGTCGTCGCCAACCAGCTCGACCACCTCTCCAGCTCGACGTCCGCCACGACCGCGTCGATCGTCGACATCAACCACAGCCTCGACCTCGCCCTCGACGCGGAGACCGGCGTGCGCGGCTACGCGGCGACCGGGAACCCGGTCTTCCTGCAGCCGTACAACCAGGCGATCGCCGCATTGCGGCCGCTGCGCAAGGCGAAGACGATCGACGGCCTCACGCCGCAGGAGACGGCCCGGCTGCGGACACTCGGCCGTCAGGCCATCGTCGTTCTCGCCACCGTCAAGGACGGCGTCGCCGACGGCACGCTGCACGGGACCGCGCTCGAGACCCAGCTGCTCGACGGCAAGCACATCGAGGACCAGCTCCGGACCACCATTACCGCCGCCCAGGACCGCGAGCGCCAAGCGCTCGCCGAACAGCAGAGCCAGGTGACCAACGCCCAGGACACGGCGAACATCATCAACATCGTCGGCATGGTCGTCGGCATCCTCGCCGGCCTGCTCGCCATGGTCCTCCTCCTGCGGGGCATCATCCGGCGGGTCACGAGTGTCAACCGCAACACCGAGCGGTTCCTGGCCGGCCAGCCGATGGACCTGTACGAGCCGACGAAGGACGAGATCGGCCACCTCGAGACGGTGCTGCTCGGCGCGGCCGACCTCGTCACCCGACGGGAACAGGAGCTGCAGGCCGCCCGGGACGAGGCCGTCGCGGCGACGCGGGCGAAGGACACGTTCCTCGGCCGGATGAGCCACGAGCTGCGGACCCCATTGACCGCCATCCTCGGCTTCGGCCAGCTCCTGCAGATGGAGGACCTCGCCGCCGACGATGCGGACAGCGCCGACCACATCGTCTCGGCCGGCGAGCATCTGCTCGCGCTCATCGAGGATCTGCTCGACATCTCACGCATCGAGACCGACCATCTCTCGCTCTCGCTCGAACCGATCCTGCTCGGCGACGTCGTCGACGAGTCCGTCTCGCTCCTCCGCCCGCAGGCGACCGCTCGAGACGTCACCGTCGATATCGTCGGCGTCGGCCCGGGCGTCGTCCAGGCCGACCGCCAACGGCTGAAGCAGGTCGTCCTCAACCTCGTCTCGAACGCCATCAAGTACAACCGCGTCGGCGGGACCGTCGCCGTGTCCTGGAGGCCGGGGCCGGGGTCGGAAGCGGGGTCGGCGACAACGGTCGAGCTCGTGGTCGAAGACACCGGCATCGGCATCCTCGCCGAGAACGTCGACCGCCTCTTCGATCCGTTCGACCGCCTCGGCGCAGAGGCGACCGGCGTCGAAGGCGCCGGCGTCGGCCTCTCGCTCTCGAAGGCCCTGACGGAGGCGATGCGCGGCACGATCGACGCGTCGAGCGAACGAGGTCGGGGGTCGACGTTCACGGTCACGCTGCCGGCCGCCGAACTGCCGGCCGGCGAGCTACCCCCCAGCCCCGACCGGCCGCGTGGTGTCATCACCAGCAGGCCTCGACCCGACGACCCGGCCGGCCGGACAACCGACGCCGGCATCGTCCTCTACGCCGAGGACAACCTGGCCAGCCTCGGCGTCATCGAGCGCGTCTTCGCTCGCCGGCCGGAGACGCTGGAGGTCGCCATCCAGGGCAAGATGGTCCTGGACCTGGCCAAGGTGGTGCAGCCGGTCCTCGTCGTCCTCGACCTCCACCTCCCGGACCTGAGCGGCGAGGACGTCCTGCGGGAGCTGAAGGCCGACCCGGCGACCGCGGCGATCCCCGTCGTCATCCTGTCCGCGTCGGCGACCGAGGGCCATCGGCGCCGGCTGCTCGACGGCGGCGCGCTGGCGTACCTGACGAAGCCGTTGAACGTTCCGGAGTTCCTCGCCCTCCTCGACCGAGTCGTCGACGGCTAGCCGCCGTCGAGGGCCTTCGCCAGGAGCGCCCGCAGCGCCGCCCGCTCACCGGGGTCGAGGGCGGACAGGACGTCGTCCTCGACGCTTTCGAGCCCTCGCTCGGCGCGCTGCAACGCCCGCACGCCCTTCGGGGTGATGTCGACGATGTGCCGACGCCGGTCGACCGGGTCCCGCCGCCGCCGGGCATAGCCCGCGGCCTCGAGGTCGTTGAGCAACAGGACGAGGTTGTTCGGGTCGAGGCACATCGCCTCCCCCATCGCCTGCTGCGGAGCCGCCCGGTGGTCACGCAGGAGGCTCAACGCGACGAACTCCTTCAACCGCATGCCGAGCACCGACTCGGGCGTCCGGCGATAGACGACCCGAGCCAACTGGGTCAGCAGGACGACGACGCCGGGCGGTCCGGCCGGCGTCGGCGATCCGGCCAGCGTCTCCGGCCCGGCCAGCGCCGTCCCGGGCGCCGCCAGGTCGACCCCGTCGACTACTCCGGTCGCGCTCATCGTCCAGATAGTAGCGGTTCTCGGCGTCGTATTGTAGGTCTAGTGATAGTCACTGCCGCAGTGATTATCCCAGTCTGTGTGGTATCGTTCGCCACGAGATGTCGCCGTCGCACGACCGCCGTCGCTGGTACGCCCTGATCGTCGTCTGCTTCGCGATGTTGATGAACTCGCTCGACCAGACGATCGTCAACGTCGCGTTGCCGACGATCCAGCACGACCTCCACTTCACGCAGGCCAACTTGGCCTGGGTCATCGACGCCTACCTCCTCACGTTCGGTGGGGCGCTCCTGCTGGCCGGACGGCTCGGCGACCTCTTCGGCCGCCGGCGTGTCTTCTTGATCGGCGTCTTGGTGTTCACCGCGGCGTCGGCCGCCTGCGGCGCGAGCACCGACCAGGCGATGCTGATCGTCGCCCGGTTCGTCCAGGGCTTCGGCGCTGCCCTCTCGTCGTCGGTCATCCTGGCGATCATCGTCGCCGAGTTCCCCGAAGCCCGCGAGCGGGCCCGGGCGATGAGCTCGTACGTCTTCGTTGCGGTCTGCGGGGGCGCGGTCGGCCTGCTCCTCGGGGGCGCACTGACCCAGGCGCTGAGCTGGCACTGGATCTTCTTCATCAACGTCCCGATCGGCGTCGTCACGCTCGGGCTCGGGTGGTTCCTGATCGACGAGAACGTCGGTCTCGGCTTGCGGGCCGGCTTGGACGTCGGTGGCGCGGTGCTGAGCACCGCCGGGATGATGGTCGGCATCTACGCCATCGTCAGCGCCAGCCAGGACGGCTGGCTGACGGCCCACACGCTCGGCTTCCTCGGGCTCGCCGTCGTGCTCCTCGTCGCGTTCGGCGTCCTCGAATCTCGGTTGCGCAACCCGATCATCCCGCTGCGCATCCTGCGCTGCCGTGGCCTCGTGCCGACGAGCTTCGCCCGAGGGCTGACGATCATGGGGATGTACTCGACGCTGTTCATCGGCGTCCTCTACTTCCAGCACATCCTCGGCTACGACAGCATCACGACGGGGCTGGCGTACCTGCCGATGACGCTCGCCGTCATGGTCATGTCGCTCGGCGTGACGTCGCGGCTGATGCGCCGGTTCGGACCGAAGTGGACGGCCATGGCCGGCTTCGTGCTCTTGCTGGTCGGCCTGCTCATCTTCGGCCAGTCCGGACAGCACGTCGCCTTCGTCCCGAGACTGTTGATCTCGTCGTTGATGATCGGCATCGGTGCGGCGGCGGCGTTGATGCCGATGTTGACGATCGCGTTGGCCGAGGTGCCCGCGGTGGACGCCGGCCTCGGCTCCGGGGTGATCAACGTCGCCCAGCAGATCGCCGCGGCCCTTGGCGTGGCGATCCTCGGCACGATCGCCGACGAGCGCACGACGACGCTCCTGGCTCGGGGCCAGTCGACGGCCAGCGCCCTCACCGGGGGGTACCACCTGGCCTTCGCGGTGGCCGCCGGCTGCGTCGGCCTGGCGATCGTCGTCACCGCGGTCTTCATCCATTCGCCGAAGGTCAACCGGCCCGCCCCCGTCCCCGATCTCGCCGCGGAGGGCGAGGCGGTGCCGATGGTCGTCCAGGCCGACCTCGACGCTTGATAAGTAGTTAGTAACTAGTAACTTCGACCCCGTGGCGACGGGCTCACGACGGATGACGGGCGACGAACGCCGGCGGCAGGTGCTCGAGATCGCCGCCGTCGAGTTCGCGGCCGGTGGGCTCCACGGCACGTCGACCGAGGTCATCGCCCGCCGGGCCGGGATCACCCAGGCGTACGTCTTCCGCCTGTTCGGCACGAAGAAGTCGCTCTTCCTGCTCGTCGTCGAGGCGGCGTTCGACCGGATGACCGACGGGATGCAGGCGGCTGCCGGGACCGCGACCGGGCTCGACGGGCTGGCCGCGATGGGCGCTCGGTACTACGACCTGCTGGCCGACCGGACGACGCTCCTCCTCCAGCTGCAGGGGTTCGCGGCCTGCGGCGACGACGACGTCCGCCAGGCCGTCCGCGGCCGGATGAGCCGGATGTGGAATGTCGTCGCCATGACTGGACTGGAGCCGGTGACGATCAAGTCGTTCCTGGCGTTCGGCATGCTCCTCAACAGTGGCGCCGCAGTCGACGTCGGCGAGCTCGACGAACCGTGGGCGGCGGGCATCCGAACCCGGATCCAGCCCGGCCTGTTCGAGCACATCACGACCGCGACGAACCGTTGAGGCGAACGGCACCGGCGCTGCTGATCGTCGCGCTCGTCGTCGCGGCGGTCGGCAGCCTCGGCGCGCCGCTGATCACGAGCGTGGCGACGACGTTCCACGTATCGCTGGCCGCCGCGCAGTGGACCTTGACGATCACGCTGCTGACGGGTGTCGTGGCGACGCCGGTCCTCGGCCGCCTCGGCGCCGGGAAGCATCGGCGGGCAACCGTACTGGCGACGCTCGGTGTCGTCGTCGTCGGCAGCGCGCTGACCGTCCTGCCGCTGCCGTTCGCCTGGTTGGTCGTCGGCCGCGGCGCCCAGGGCGTCGGCCTCGGGCTGACCGCGTTGATGATCGGCGTCGCCCGCGACCATCTGCCGCCCCAACGGGCAGCGGCGACGATCGCCCTCGTCTCGGTGGCGTCGACGGTCGGGATCGGCATCGGCTATCCGCTGGCCGGCCTGCTCGCCGACGTCGGCGGTGTCCGGGCCGCCTACGGCTTCGGCCTGGCCGTCACCGCCCTCGCGCTGCTTGTCGCGGCCGCGACGATCCCGGCCGCTCCCCCGCGACCGGCCGCGACGGTCGACGTCGCGGGCGCGGTCCTCCTCGCCGGCGGCCTCACCGCGCTGCTCGTCGTCGCCAGCGAGACACGGCTCTGGCGGACCGACGTTCCGGCCGCGGTCGGACTGGTCGTCGTGGCGATCGGGCTGCTCGTCGCGTGGTCGGCTGTCGAACGTCGGGTGGCGACGCCGCTGGTCGACCTGCGACTGCTTCGGCAGCCGACGGTGGCCGCGGCGAACGTCGCGATGCTCGCCGGCGGGATCGGCATGTACCTGCTGCTGACGCTCGTCACCCGGTACGCGCAGACGCCACGCTCGACCGGCTACGGGTTCGGGCTGTCGACGTTCGCGGCTGGCCTCGTCCTCGTCCCGTTCTCCGCCCTCGGCTTCGTCGCCGGCCGGGCCGTCCCCCGCGTCCGGGCGCCGGCTACCCGCGTCCTCGGCGGCGCCGCGGCCGTCGTCCTCGTCGCGTTCATCGTCTTCGGCGTCGCCCGGTCGAGCCTGGCCGGGCTCGTCGTCGCCATGGCCGCCCTCGGGCTCGGGGTCGGCGCGTTCTCCGCGGCGATGCCCGCGGTCATCCTCCGGACGACGCCCCCGAGCGAGACGTCGAGCGCGATGGGCGTGAACCAGGTCGTCCGCGGGACCGGCTTCTCGCTCGGCTCCGCCATCGGCGGGCTCGTCCTGGCCGCCGCCACCGCAACCGGTCGGCTCTTCCCGACCGACGCCGGCTACACCACCGCGACGTGGGTCGGGATCGCGGTCATGGCGGTCACCGCGACCGTCAGCGTCGCCATTCCCGACGACCGCGGACCGGAGCCTGGCACCTAAGTACACCGAGTTGTACCATTGAGGTCGGCCGGTGGCTTGCAGGTCATCTGCGGGCCAGGGCGCCTCGCCGGCCGCAGTTGGCGCCGGCCGGGCAGGCACCGGTCGGCTCGATCGGAAGGTCGGTCGTCGGCATGGTCCGCAGGGGGGATGACCCACGGCTCGGCTACCAGCCGGGCCTCGATGGGCTACGGGCGGTCGCCGTGCTCGGGGTCATCGCGTTCCACAACTTCTCGTGGCTCCCCGGCGGCTACTACGGCGTCGACACGTTCTTCGCGCTCTCCGGTTTCCTGATCACGTCGCTGCTCCTGACGGAGTGGCGAGACAGCGGGACGATCGCCCTCGTCCGGTTCTGGGGGCGGCGGGCCCGGCGGCTGCTGCCCGCGCTGTTCCTGCTCGTCGCGGTCGTCGGCATCGTCGCCGCGCTGTGGCCGGCGACGTTCGGCGACGTCGACATCGTGCCGTCGGCCGCGGCCGCGGTGTTCTATGTCGGCAACTGGTACTTCATCGGCGGCCACTCGACGTACTTCGGCGCGATCACCCAACCGTCGCCGTTCCTCCACACGTGGTCGCTGGCGATCGAGGAGCAGTTCTACCTCGTCTGGCCGCTCGTCGTGCTGGCGATCCTGCGCGTCGGTCGCCGCCTGACGTACCGCCGCCGGCTCGATGTCCTGCTCGGGACGGCCGTCGTCGGCACGATCGCGTCCGCGGCGGCGATGGCGTGGCTCGCCCCGACCGGTGGGCTGACGACACGGGCGTACTACGGCACCGACACCCGCGCCCAGGGACTCCTCGTCGGCGCCGCACTGGCCATCGTGCTCGCCCGGCGAGCCGGTCGGTCGGCGCACCGGCGGCCGACCGTCCCCCGCCCGGTGCTCGCCGGCGTCGCGGTGGCCGGGCTGGTCGGCACCGCCGCGCTGTGGTTCGGCGTCCCGGAGACGTCCGCCCTGGCGTTCCACGGCGGCTTCCTCCTGGCCGCGGTGGCGGCGACCGCAATCGTCGCCGGCGTCGTCGGCGCGCCGCGCGGTCCGGCCGCAGTGGCGCTCGCCTGGCGGCCGGTCCGGGCGCTCGGCCGGATCTCGTACGGCGTCTACCTCTGGTACTGGCCGGTCCTGCTCGTCATGACCGGGCCCCGGCTGCACGCCGGCAGCTGGCTGCTCTTCGGGGAACGGCTCGTCGTCACCGTCGGCATCGCCGCCATCTCGTACCGCCTCGTCGAGCTGCCGATCCGGCACCGCGTCGTCCCGGGCTGGCGAGCACTCGTCGCCGCACCGGTCGCGGCCGGGCTGACGCTCGTCACGGTGGCCGTCGCCACGTTCGTCCTGACGAGCCAGGTGTCGCCGCCGGTGTCCGCGACGGTGACCGGCCCCGGCGCGACGAAGGTCCTCCTCGTCGGCGACTCGCTCGCCGGTTCGCTCGGCGTCGGGCTCGGGCTGACGGCCGCCCACTACGACGTCGACCTCGTCAACGAGGGCTCGCCCGGCTGCTCGCTCTCGATGGACGAGATGATCAAGGTGCTCGACTACACCGTGCCGCCCGGCGCGCCGTGCCAGCTCGGCGACCCGGACGAGCTCATCGACCAGTGGCGGCGGTGGGTCGACGAGTTCAACCCCGACGTCGTCGTCTACCTGGCCCGCGGCGAGCTCTTCGACCAGCAGGTCGACGACCGGTGGTCGAACATCGATCAGACCGGCTTCGACCGCTACCTCACCGGCCGGTTCCACCAGGCCGTCGACGTCCTGCGGTCCCGGGGGGCGGCCGTCGTCCTGCTGACGACGCCGTACTACGACAGCGGCAACCAGCCCGACGGCAGCCCGTGGCCGGAGGACGAGCCGACACGGGTCGTCACCGACAACGCGATCATCGACGACGTCGTCCGGTCGGTCGACTCGCCGTCGGTCACCGCCTTCGACCTCGGCTCGCTAACGTCGCCGGGCGACCACTTCGACCAGAACGTCGACGGCGTCGACCTCCGCTGCGGCGACGGCGTCCACTTCACCGAGGCGGCCGGCGAGTGGCTGGCGCCGCGCCTCTTTCCCGACCTCGTCCGCCTCGGTCGCGACCACCGCGAGACGTCGTCGACCGGGCACTGGTCGGGGACGCCACCGCCGGTCGTCCCGACGTGGTGGCCGAAGCTGCCCTGCGCCACTTAGTCGGTCACCACGGCGGCGCCCCGGTCCGCTCCTCGACGGCGATCCTCCACGAGAAGAGGACCGCCGAGACCGCGGTGGCCAGGTTGATGCTGGAGACGCCCGGGCGCATCGGCACGGCGATCGTCCGGTCGGCCCGTTCCCGGACCGCGGCCGACAGTCCGTAGCGCTCGCCACCGACGACCAGGATGGTGTTCGGATCGAGCGTCGACGGCCGGAACGGCTCGCCGTCGGCGTCAAGGGCGACGATCGTCCGGTCGGTGGTCGACGGCAGCTCGGCGGAAACGGTGTCGACGGCGAACTGCAGGCCGGCCGCGCTTCGGATGGCGACCGGCAACCACGGATCGACCTGCCCGGACACCGTCACCGCGGCGACGTCGGCGGCCGCGGCGACGCGGATGACCGAGCCGACGTTGCCGGGGTTGCGTGGCCCTTCGAGATGGACGACCGGCCGGCCGTTGGCCGCGAACAGCCGGCGATGTCGACCGGCGGCCGGGCCGTGATCGACAGCAGCGGGCTCGACAGGCTGCGCGGGCAGAGGTTGGCGAACCGGACGGGGTCGACGACCTGGACGACGTCGTCGATGGCCGCCACGACGTCGGGGGCGAGCCGCGCCGCGAGGTTCATGAGCTTGTCGCGGTCGTACGTCACCGCCGTCTGCAGTGCCGACCCGAACCGGATGGCGTGGCGGGCCGGGTGGAAGCCTTCGAGGACGACGAACGACGAGTCGTGGTAGGCGGCGTGGAACCGCCGGGTCAGGTCGTTCCCACCGATCAGCCTCGGTGCCGGCCGACGTCAGTCGGCGACCGCGACGATCGGCGCGGCCAACTGGAGGCAGGCCGCCGACCCCTGGTACTGGGCGTCGCCGAAGTTGAAGACGCCACCGTCGTACGCGACGAGCCGGTAGCCGGCGCCGCTCGGCGTCGGCACCATGCCGGCGATCCCCTCGACCAGCGGCTGCCCGCCCATCGAGCCGTAGAACGGCGCGTCGAACGCGAAGATCCCCCCGTCGGCCGCGACGAGCCAGTACCCACCGGTCGACTGGTCGGCGGCGATCCCGACGATCGGCGAGTTGAGCGGCCGTCCACCCATCGAGCCGTCGAAGGTGGCGTCGCCGAACGCGAAGACGCCGCCGTCCGCGCCGACGAGCCAGTAGCCGCGACCGTCGTCGGTCGGCGCGATGCCGACGATCGGCTGGGTCGGGTGCGTCCCGGAGAGCGAGCCGAACGAACTGGCGTCGCCGAACGCGTAGACGTCGCCTGTCGGATCGGTCACCCAGTAACCCTGGCCGTCGGGAGTGCTGGCGATGGCCGACGCCACCTTGCCCGGCCGGTACTGCCGCGGGCCGGACGGGCTGTTGAGCACGCCGCCGAGGTCGGGGGCGTCGCCGAACGCGTGGACGTCGCCGTCGTCGTCGACCAGCCAGTACCCGCCGCCGCCCGGCGTGACCGCGATGCCGACGAGCGGCCATGTCGGGT
Organism: uncultured Actinomycetota bacterium; assembly: GCA_963745595.1. Classification (GTDB taxonomy): domain Bacteria; phylum Actinomycetota; class Acidimicrobiia; order Acidimicrobiales; family RAAP-2; genus DASZUK01. The sequence continues at coordinate 186,231 of CAVUYB010000014.1, forward strand.
TCGTCCCGCCGAGCGAGCCGGCGAACGTCGTGCTGCCGAACGCGAACGCGCCGCCGTCCGCGCCGACCAGCGCGTAGCCCTGGGCGGCGTTCGGGTCCGTCGTCGTGCAGCCCGGCGGCGCGACGGCCAGGAACGGGCGGACGTCGGCCGACCACGTGAAGACGAGCGGCGGCGTCGGTCCGGACGGCGCGGCGACGACGAGCGTGAACGACGGGTACCCCGGTGCGGTCGAGTAACCGGCGCCGGCGACGCAGGCGGCACAGCCGGGCAGCAGCAGGCTCGACAGGATGACGTCGCGGTGACCCCACGACGGCCATTGGGTCCCACGCCGTCGATGTCGTGCAGGCGATGTTCCCGCTCCCCGGACCGCCGGCCGGACCGGTGCCGCAGCCGTCGTCGTACATCCAGCCGAAATCAGCCTCGAGCGGCGAGTTGTCGCCGCCCGACCAGGCCGTCGCGGCCGATCGGCTGCCCGCCGGGGCCGCCGGGTCGGTGCCGGCGGCCGCGCCGGCCTGCGCACTGGCGTCGGCTGTCGCCGTCAGGCCGAGCAGCGGCGGTAGGCCGCGGTCGACCCGTTCGAGCTCCGTGACGACGAAGATCTGCTCCGGCACCGTCAGGCTGGCGTAGTTCGACGGCAGGTTCATCGGGCCGGTCGCCTCGTTCGCCCTCGCCGAGTCGATCTGCGACAGCTCCGACGCCTGGCAGGCCGTCGACTGGTCGAGCTGGCCGCTGGCGCACGGTGGCCCGTACTGCCAGCCGATGTTGGCCGACGGAAAGTTCGGCGGCAGCAGGCCGGCGACGGCGCCCGCCGGGCCGATCGGCGCGACGCCGACGAGCATGGCCCCGGCGAGCAGCGCGGCCAGCAGGGTCGCCCGTGCCGCGGCCAGCCGTCTCACCGGACGAAACCTAGTCGGCCGGGCCGTGGGCGAGCGCATAACCTCGGGCCATGTACCTCTACGTGCGCAGCCGCCAACTGCAGAACGACGCCGACGTCGACTGGGCGGCGGCCGTCCGGGCCCGCATGGCCGAGGTGACCGGCAACGACGTCCGGCTGTGGGAAAAGGCCTACTCGCCGGGTACGGGCACGGTGCGGTGGACGTCGTGGTGGGACGACCTCGCCACGCTCGACCGGGCAGTTGGCGGGCTCCGGGACGACGACGCCTACAGCCAGCTCGCCCGGGACGGCGCGGCGTCGGCAGTCGGGCCAGCCGACGACGTGATCCTCGGCGTCGTCCACGGCGACCCGGCGGTCGAGATGTCGAGCCGGTACGTCCGGAGCCTCGAGGCCGTCGGCGCCCAAGGCACGCTCGACCGCGGCCTGACGTCCGGCGTCGAGATCCTGAAGAAGTCGGAGGAGATCACCGGCGTCCCGTCGCTGTTCGTCCGGGCCGTCACCGGCACGATGGGCGCGTTCGCGTGGCTCAGCGGCTATCCCGACCTCGGGACGTTCCAGGCGACCAACGAGAAGCTGCTGACCGGGTCGACGTGGCTGTGGTTCCGCGACCGCCACGCGGAAGGTCTCAGCGGGTCGCCGATGCAGATGGCCCTCTACCGGCGGGTCGACGAGTAATCGATCGACGGAGTTACGGCGTCCGGCCGGTGATCGCCACGATCTGGTCGAGGACCGACGCATCGGCGGCGACATCGACCGGTGGGCCCCACAGGTCGGGGAACGGCGCGTTCGGCACGAACTCGACGACGTGGTCGAGGCAGGCCCGCAGGGTGTCATCCGGTAGGTCGAACGGCTGACCGGTCCCCCGGGCGAGGTCCCAGCCGTGCACGACCAGCTCGGTCAGCGCGATCATCCCCCACCGCTCGTTCGACAGCTCCACGTCGCCGGCTCCGGTGCTCCCCTGCCACGCGGCCGGATCGTCCCACGCCACCGCGAGCGCCCGCACATGCCCGCCCACCTGCTCCCGCCAACCAGGACCGAAGCGGGCGGCCGTCGGGCGGCCGTCACCAGTCGGCTCAGGCGGGCGATAGCCGGCCAGGGCGGCGAACTGCTGCGACGCCTGATCGACGTGGTCGATCAGACCGCCGACCGTCAATGCGGCGCAAGGCGTCGGGCCGGCCAGCTGGTCGTCGGTCACCCCGGCCAGCAACTCGATCATCCGGCGGCTCGCCGGCTCCAGGTCGATCACGGATCCTCCTTCGCGTTCCTCAGGCGTCCCGCCGCTCCCGATACCGGGCCCGGTCCCCGGCGTGGACCGGGCCCCGACATCATCCCAGCCGCGGTCCCGGCCTCGTGCCGGCTCGGTCCCGACGTCATCCCCGTCCCGATCCCGATTAATACTTGACTCAACCAGTCTGATTTAGTAAATATGTCGACAATGAAGACTCAACTCCTCGAGACCGACCGCCCGAAGACCGACCGCCCGAAGACTCGTCGCCTGATCTCGGTGCTCGGCGCGGCCACGGTCGGCGCGGCCCTGCTCACGGTCACCGCCGTCGGTAACGACGTGGCCGGGGCGACGTCATCCCAGCAAGGGGCCACGTCGTCGGCGAAGAACGCGGCGACGGCGATCCCTCCGGGCACGGTGCTGCGGGTCGGCGAGCAGCTGAAGAACCTGTCGTTGGTGCTGTCGCTGAGCGGCGAGGACAAGAACCTGCCGTACCAGGTCCAGTACTCGGAGTTCGTAGGCGGCCCGCCGATGCTCCAGGCGTTCGAGGGCGGATCGCTCGACGTCGGGTTCATCCAGAGCACGCCGCTGATCCTCGCCCAGTCGGCCGGCCAGACGGTGACGGCGGTGGCCGGTTGGGCCAGCCAGGGAAGTGGCTATGCGCTGGTCTCGTCGCCCGGCGCCCACTCGATCACGTCGTGGGCCGGGCTCCGCGGCAAGCGGGTGGCGTTCCAGGAGGGGACCGCGCTCGAAGGTGCCCTGCTCGAAGGCCTCCACTCCGCGGGCCTCGATCTCTCGGACATCACGCCGGTCAACGTGCCGGCGACGCAGGTCGCGGCGGCGCTGCAGGGCGGGTCGGCGGACGCCGGTATCGAGGTCGAGCCGTTGCTCAGCGCCTACCTGCAGGCGAACCCGAGCGCGAAGATCATCACCCGGCCGACGGCACTGACCGAACGGGCGGACTTCTTGATCTCCGACTCGTCCGCACTCGCCGACCGGGCGAAGTCGGCGGCGATCGCTGACTACATCACGCGCCTGATCAAGGCGTACGCGTACCTGAAGAACCACCCGAGCGTCGTGATCCAGACGGTCTACGAGCAGCAGTACGGTCTCTCGGCGGCCCGCGCCGCGGCGGTGTCCACGACGATCGGGCCGTCGTCGTTCTTCACGCTGCCCGGCGCGATGCTCGCCCCGCAGCAACGGCTGGCCGGCCTCTACAAGGCGGCCGGCGCGATCCCTTCGACGGTGCCGGTCGGCAAGGAGTTCGACCCGCGCTTCAACCAGCTGGTCACGGGCTCATGACGCTCGCGGACGTGCTCGCCCCCGCACCGACCGGCGAGCCGCCGGCGGGGCTCTCCTCTCTGGTGAAGCTCCCGTTGGCCGGCGCGACGGTCGCGACGAAGACCAAGCGTCACCGGTCGCTCGGCCGGGGCAGCCAGCGGCTGATCGGCGTCGTCCTGCTCCTCGGCCTCTGGGAGATGGCGTCGTTGGCCGGTTGGATCCGGCCGGAGGAGCTGGCCGCGCCGACCGCGGTCGTGTCGGCCGGCGCCCACCTCGTCGCCACCGGCGCGCTCCAGTCGGCGCTCTGGGCGTCATTGCAGAGGGTGTTCTGGGGTCTCGCCATCGGCGTACCGCTCGGCGCGGGGCTGGCGCTGCTCGCCGGCATCAGTCGGTCGGGCGAGAACCTGATCGACGCGAACGTCCAGATGCTGCGCTTCGTCCCGATCATCGGACTGGAGTCGCTCTTCGTCCTGTGGCTCGGCGTCGGCGAGACGGCGAAGATCTCGATGATCAGCCTCGGGGTCATGTTCCCCATCTACATCAATACGTTCGCCGCGGTGCGGTCGATCGACCCTCGCTATCACGAGCTGGCGGACGTGATCGGGCTCGGCCGGTGGCAACGGATCCGCCGCATCGTGCTGCCGGCGACGCTGCCCGGCTTCCTGGTCGGCCTGCGGATGGCGATGGCCGTAGCGTGGCTGCTGCTCGTCTTCGCGGAGCAGATCAACGCGTCGAGCGGCCTCGGGTACCTCATCGTCGAAGCGCAGACGTACTTCCAGTCGAACGTCATCGTCGTCTGCCTCGCCTGCTACGCGGTGCTCGGGCTGCTCACGGACGTGCTCGTCCGGACGCTCGAACGTGTCCTACTGCCGTGGGTGCCGGGCCGATGATGATCCAATCCACGGTCGTCATGCCGGACGTGGCAGTGGTGGCGCACGGGCTGCGCCGGACGTTCGGCCACCGAGAGGTACTCCGCGGCATCGACCTCGAGATCCGGCATGGCGAGTTCGTCGCGCTGCTCGGCCGGAGCGGCTCGGGCAAGAGCACGATCCTCCGGGCGCTGGCCGGGCTCGACCGGGGTGCGACCGGCGACGTGTTCGTCCCGCAGCGCCGCGCCGTCGTCTACCAGGACGCCCGCCTCCTGCCGTGGGCGAGGGTGCTCGAGAACGTCGTCCTCGGGCTCGACCGGCCGGACGCCGCGGCCGACGGTCGGAACGCCCTGCGAGAAGTCGGTCTGACCGGCCACGAGCGGGACTGGCCGAAGACGCTGTCGGGCGGTGAAGCCCAGCGGGTCGCGCTGGCGCGGGCGCTCGTCCGACACCCGGGCCTGCTCCTCCTCGACGAGCCGTTCGGCGCGCTCGACGCGCTGACGCGGATCCGGATGCATGCGCTCGTCCAACAGCTCTGCCAGCGGCACGACCCGGCGGTCCTCCTCGTCACGCACGACGTCGACGAAGCGATCCTGCTCGCCGATCGGGTGCTCGTCCTCACCGACGGACGGCTGTCGCTCGACCTGCCGGTGCTCGTCGAGCGGCCGCGGCGGAACGGCGACGTCGCGTTCTCGGCGCTGCGATCGCGCCTGCTCTCCGAGCTCGGCGTCGCCGACTCATCCGATGCCCTACCAATCCATCCACGACAGGAGTACCTGACATGACGAGCACCTTGACGACCACCGACCTCGACGTCCGCCCGCTCTCCGCGTCGATCGGCGCGGAGATCCGCGGCGTCGACCTGCGCGACGTCGACGACGCGACGATCGCCGCGATCCGCCGGGTCTGGCTCGACCGCAAAGTCGTCTTCTTCCCCGGCCAGCACCTCGACGAGCACGCCCACCAGGCGTTCGGCGAGCGCTTCGGCGAGCTCACCGAGGGGCACCCGGTCGTCCCCGGCGTCGACGGCTTCCCGAACATCTTCGAGATCGACTACTCGAAGGCCCGCCAGCTCTACGGCTCGTACGGCGACGTCGCGACGAGGAGCCGCGGCATCCACTGGCACACGGACGTCACGTTCGTCCAGCGCCCGCCGGCCGGTTCGGTGCTCCGGGCCGTCGTCATCCCGGACGCCGGCGGCGACACCGCGTTCAGCGACCAGCAGGCCGCGTTCGAGGCGCTGAGCCCGGCCCTCCAGGAGTTCCTGTCGACGCTGCACGCCGTCCACGACGGCCGGGCGCAGTTCAAGAACGTCCTCGACCAGGTCGGTGAGGGGCAGTGGGAGGGCGACAAGCTCCCGGCGCTCGAGCCGGTCGTCCACCCGGTCGTCCGCGTCCATCCGGAGACCGACGCGAAGACGCTCTTCGTCAACCCCGGCTTCACCTCGCACATCGTCGAGCTCGACCGGGCGGAGAGCGACGCGCTGCTCTCGTTCCTCTACGCGCACTCCGTCCGACCGGAGTTCGTCGTCCGCTATCACTGGCACGCCGGCGACGTCGGCTTCTGGGACAACCGGGCGACGCAGCACTCGGTCGTCGGCGACTTCGGCGACCAGCACCGCGTCATCCAGCGGGTGACGATCAAGGGCGACGTGCCGATCTGAGCATCGTGGTTCAATGGGGACCATGTCATTCGCGGTCGGTCATCGGTGCGGATAGGCGTCGCGCTCGGCGTCCGCGGCCGTCGGTACTGGACCGCGGCGGCGATGACCGAGGAACGGCGTCTCGCCGCCGCGCACCAGCTCGACTCGGCGTGGGTCTCCCAAGGCACCGGCGTCGACGCCCCGACGTTGCTCGCCTCGTGGGAGCCGGTGCCCGGGCTCGAGATGGGGACGGCGGTCGTCCCCGCCCAGACGCGACACCCGCTGCTGCTGGCCCAGCAGGTGGCGACGATCACGGCCGTCCAGGGCCCGTTCACGCTCGGCCTCGGGCTCGGCCATCGAGCGCTCCTCGACCAGCAGTACGGGGAGGGCGGCCCTCGGCGCGTCGACTGGCTCCGGGAGTATTTGACCGTCCTCGAAGCACTCCTGCGCGGTGACGACGTCGACCATGTCGGCGTCCACTTCCAGGTACGGGCCCAGCTGGCCCTGCCACCGTTTCCGTTCCCCGACATCGTGCTCGCCGCGTTGGGTCCCCAGATGCTCGACCTCGCGGCCGAGCGGACGCTCGGCACGGTTCTGTGGCGAACCGGACCGGTCGCGCTGGCGACGCACATCGTGCCGCTGATCACCGAGGCCGCGGACCGCTATGGCCGTCCGGCACCGAGGGTGCTCGTCGGACTACCCGTCATCGCGACGGGCCGCTCCGCCGCCGAGCAAGAAACCGCTCGACGGTTCGTCGACGACGCCGAGGCGTTCGCCTGGACGCTGCCGACCTACCGGAAGGCGTTCGAGCGCGAAGGCCTGACCCGCCCGTCGGAGATGGCGCTCATCGGCACGACCGAGCAAATCCGGGAGAAGCTGGCCGTTCTGGCGGCCGCGGGCGCGACCGACCTGATCGCGGTCCTCCACGACGTCGGCGACCTCCAACAGACCTGGGACGTCCTCGGAACCCTCGCCACCGAACACCGAGGCGCCGGTTGATCGCCTGACGCCGTTCTGCCAAGCTCTAAATCAGGCGTTTCACTGCCGGATGAGTTTCTCGTGGTGGAGCGCAAGAGAGGGGTGGGCATGGGGACGCTCGCGGAGTTCGACCCGTACGACAACGCGCCGACCGACGTCGCCTACGACGTCATGGCCGAGCTGCGCAGTGAATGCCCGGTGGCGCGGCTCGACACGGGATTCTGGTACTTCTCGCGCTACGACGACGTCGCGGCGGCGCTGAAGGACGGCGGCGCCAAGGTCAAGGTCTTCTCGCACGAGGGCAAGAACCGGGCGACCGGCGTCGTCGTGCCCGAGAACGAGAAGCTGCTCGCCGAGATGGAGGGGCCGCGGCACATCTGGCTGCGCCGCCTGCTCCAGACGGCGCTGCATCCCCGCCTGATCGCCTCGTCCGAGCCCTACATCGAGAAGCTCTGCAACGAGCTCATCGACGCCTTTGCCGACAACCGCAGCGGCGACGGCCAGGTCGACCTCGTGACCGCCTACGGCATCCCGGTGCCGTGCAAGGTGCTCGCCCACGTGCTCGGCCTGCCCGAGGAGGACCACGAGCGGTTCCGGGTGTGGAGCGACGAGGTGCTCAACGGCTCGTATCCGGCGCTCAACCGCAACGAGCGGGGCGAAGGCCTCGACGGCGCCCACCCCGAGTTCTCCGGTTACATCGACGCCATCTCCGAGGACCGGCGCCGCCATCCCCGTGACGACCTGTTCACCCGGCTGGTCGAGGCCGAGGTGGATGGGGAACGGCTGACGACGACCGAGCGGCGAGTGCTCATCGCGATGCTCATCATCGCCGGCAACGAGACGACGGCCAACCTGATCTCGAACCTCCTGTACCGGCTCGTCGCCGACCCCGATGCCTACCGCACGGTGCGCGAGGACCCGGGGCTCATCCCGAGAGCCGTCGAAGAGTCGCTGCGGCTCGATTCCCCGACGCTGTGGCAGGGCCGACGAACCGTCGCCGAGTGCACCGTGGCCGGCACGACGATCGAGGCCGGCGAGCGGGTCATCCTCGGGCTGGCATCGGCCAACCGGACCGAAGAGGTCTTCGACGGCGCCGACGACTTCCGGGTCGACCGGGCCAACGCCGACCGGCACGTGGCGTTCGGCGGCGGGGCCCACTTCTGTCCCGGGGCGCCGCTGGCCCGGCTCGAAGGCCGGGTGGCGGTCAGCACCTTCTTGCGGCGCATCCCCGAGGCCTCCCTGGTCCCGGGCTATGTCCGGGAGAAGTGGCAGATCAACTGGGCCAACGGGCCCCGGTCGCTGCCCGTCCGGCTGGGTCGGTGAGCCGATGAGCAACTTCCTCGACGCCTTCCGGGTCGACGGCCAGGTGGCGCTGGTCACCGGCGGCGCCAACGGCATCGGCCGGGCCACCGCTGAGGTCCTGGCCGAGGCCGGGGCGACGGTCGTCGTCGCCGACATCGACGTCAGCGGGGCCAAGGAGGTGGCGGCGGCGATCGGCGGCTCGGCGGTGGCGCTCGACGTCAGTGACCGGTTGGCGGTCGACGCGGTGGTCGACGCCGTCGTGGCCGAGCACGGGCGGCTCGACATCGTCTGCAACGTGGCCGGCGTCTGGGCGGCCCGTGGCCACGTGGTCGACATCGACGAGGCCGAGCTCGACCGGGTGGTCGGGGTGAACCTGAAGGGCACGTTCTTCTGCTGCCAGGCGGCGATCCGGGTGATGGCCCCGGCCGGGAAGGGCGCCATCGTCAACGTGGCGTCGTCGATCATCGACATGCCGATCGCCGGCAACGCCGTCTACGCCATGACCAAGGCCGGGATCACGATGCTCACCCGCATCTTGGCCGACGAGGTCGGACCGCTCGGCCTCCGGGTCAACGTGGTGGCGCCCGGCTTCACCATCACCGAGTTCGCCCAGCACAGCGTGGTCGACGAGGACGGCCACGTCGACCCGGCCGAATGGGAGAGCTACCTCGAGCGCCTGCGGGCCATGACCCCGCTGGGCGACGTCTGTGACCCGATCGACCAGGCGCTGCTCATCTTGTACCTCGTCTCGCCGGCGGCCGCTCGGGCCACGGGCAACGTGTTCCGAGTGAACGCCGGCATGGCCCGGCCGACGTGACGGTCACCGGGGAGACGATCAGTCGTCGGTGGCGGGGGCCGAGCCCCCAGGGCTGCCCGTGACGGTGTTCACCCGGCCGCCGTCGACGAAGAGGTTCTGACCGGTCGTATAGCTCGAGGCGTCGGAGGCGAGGAACAAGACGGCCGCCGCGGTCTCGGTGGCCAATCCGATCCGGCCGAGCGGCACGTGCGGCAGGGCAGCCCGCCACGACTCGATCGTGATCGCGCCGTCCGCGCTGGTCGAACCCGGGCAGACCGCGTTGACCCGCACCGCGGGTGCGAGCTCCTTGGCCAGGTAGCGGGTCAGGGTCCACAGCGCCGACTTGGTCACGCCATAGGGCGCCAGGGGCGAGAGCGGGAGGAACGCCGCGGTGCTGAGCACGTTGACGATCCGCCCGTCACCGCGCTCGACCATCGCCGGCGCACAGAGCTTCGAGAGGAGGAAGGGGGCCATCACGTTCACCCGCCACGGCTCGTCCCAGTCGTCGATCTCGAGGTCGACGAGCGGCGCCTCGCCGCCGAGCGCGAACGTGTTGTTCACCAGGACGTCGATCCCACCGAGCGCGTCGGCGGCGTCGGCCACGATCCGCGGCACCACCGCCGGATCGCCAACGTCGCCGGGTACCGCGACGCACGCGCCGACCGCTGCCGTCCGAGAGCTGCCCGGCGAGATCACGCAGCGGTTCCTCGCGTCGGGCGACGATCACGACATCCGCCCCGGCGGCGGCACAGGTCCGAGCGATCGCCGAGCCGATGACGCCGCTGCCCCCGGTGACGAGCACGCGCCGACCGTCGAGGCGCATCCCGACGTCGCCGCTCACGGCAGGCCCGGCCCCGAACGATGCATGCTCGGAGGTTAGACGGAGATCTCACATCCTCGACGGGTGCTGTTCGCCACGGCTGGCCGCCGAAAAAAGGCCGGTAGTCTGGCCCGACTCGGAACGGTCAACCCAACGGGGAACCGAGGAGTGATCATGACGACATTCGCGTTCCACCATGTCGGCCTGTCCGTCGGCAACCTCGACGCCCAACGACGGTTCTACCGCGACGCGTTCGGCCTGACCCCCGAGCAACAGGCCGAGATGCCACGGGCGGGTGTCCGGATGGCGATCCTCCACGCACCGAACGGGCTCCGGATCGAGCTCATCGAGCGAACGGGTTCCACCGAGCAGAACTTCGCCGATGTGTACGACGGCGCGTCCGTCCAGGGGTACTTCCACTTCGCGGTGCAGGTCACCGACCTCGACACGACCTACGACGACGTGCTGTCCGCCGGCGCAACGTCGGTGTCGGCGCCCGCGGCCGCGATGATGCTGCCGGGGCTCCGCTACGCCTACGTCAAAGACCCCGAGGGCAACCTCATCGAGCTCCTCGGCTGTTAAATCAGTGGGTTGCTTGACTATTTTGGGTAGCCGCCGTAACGTTCGATGAGGAGTGCCAGAGGCACGTACGACCCCGGCCGTCGGCTTGGATCGCCACTGGACCACAAACGCAAGAGGGGACTTCACATGGCTCTCGCCAACGCGTCCGAAACCTGGGTCGAGACGACAAAGGTCGTCGACGTCGACGCCCACATCGTCGAGCCCTACGACCTCTTCACGACCCGGGTGCCGAAGAAGTTCCGTGATCACCCGGACGTGCCGACGGTACGGCTCTACGAGAACGTCGGGCTGCTCGGCTCGAAGGGACCGGAGGACACCTGGTTCGTCGCCGGCCAGCCCAACCTCTCGGTCGGGATGGTGGCCGCCGCCGGCTGGAAGAACTTCTACCCGGACCGCCCGAGCACGTTCGAGGAGATCGCCGATCCGGCGATCTACGACGCCCGCAAGCGCCTCGAGCGCATGGACGAGTACGGGCTCCACGCCCAGGTCGTCTACCCCAACATCGGCGGCTTCGGATCGTGGATGTCGATCAACGACGTCGAGCTCCGAGAGGCCTGCGTACGGGCCTACAACGACTTCGTCATCGAGTGGGCCTCCGCCGACGCCGACCGCCTCGTGCCGATGATGGGCGTCCCGTTCTGGGACGTCCCCGCCGCGGTCGCCGAGATGGAACGGTGCGCCGAGCTCGGGTTCAAGGGGATGTTCTTCGGCAGCCGTCCGGAGACGGTCGGCCTGCCACGACTGACGAACCGGGGATGGGACCCGATCTGGGCCACCGCCCAGGACCTCGGGTGGTCGATCAATTTCCACATCGGCTTCAACAATGCGGCCTTCGTGATCGAGGACGAGCCGACGAACGGTCAGGCGGCGAACATCGTCAAGATGACGACGCTGTCGTTCCTGTCGAACGCGCACATGATGTCCGACATCATCATCTCGGGCATGTGCCACCGGTTCCCGCGGCTGAACTTCGTCTCGGTCGAGAGCGGGGCCGGCTACATCCCGTTCCTCCTCGACTCGCTCGACTGGCAGTGGAAGAACACCGGCGTCCCCCTGGAGCGCCCGGAGTACGACCTGCTGCCCAGCGAGTACTTCCGCCGGCAGATCTACTGCAGCTTCTGGTTCGAGACGGACCCGGCGAAGAAGATCTTCGAGCTGATCGGCCCGGGCAACGTCATGTACGAGACCGACTTCCCGCACCCGACGAGCATGAGCCCCGGGCCGGGGTCGGCCGCGCAGGTCCCCCGTGACTTCCTGCTCGAGAACTTCTCGGACCTCGACGCGGGCATCCGCTCCCAGGTCTTCCATGACAACGCCGCTCGCGTCTACTCCCTGGCCTAGCTTCCGGCCGGCGAGCGCGGCGGCGAGGTTTTCCCGGACGAGCGTGTAGCGATGCTGCCGGACGATGCCCGTCTGATCTCGCTCTCCGACCACCACATCGAGCCTCCCGACCTGTACTCGACGGGTCTGCCCGCCTCGATGGCGGCGCGGGCACCCCGCCTGATCGACATCGCCGACGGCCAGGCCCAGGCCTGGCGCTACGGCGATCAGGTGATGCCGTTGTCCGGGGTGGAGATCTCCGGTCCGCTCGACGAGATCATCGCCCGGCCGGTGCGCTACGAGGAGGCCCCCGAGAGCACCCGCTCGGCCCAGGCTCGCCTCGAGGCGATGGACACCGACGGCGTCGACGTGCACTGCCTGTTCCCGTCGTCGTCGCATGGCTGCGCCGGTGAGCAGCTCCGGTTCGTCGACGACCTCGACGTGTGGGCGGCGTGCGTCGCCACTTACAACGACTACGTCATCGATGCGTACGCCGCGGTCGCACCGGACCGGCTCGTCCCGGTGGCGATCCTCCCGTTCGGGGACCCCGTCGCCGCCACGGCCGAGGTGCACCGGGCCGTCGGCCGCGGCGTGCGGGCGGTCACGCTGCCGTGCAACCCCGGCCTGCTGGGCCTTCCGTCCTGGCACGACGCGGCGAACTGGGACCCGGTCCTGACCGCCATCGAGGAGCACGGGATGCCGCTCCTGCTTCACATCGGCACGATCGGCGAGAGCACCGCTCCCGGCAGGTCGCCCGACGCGCCCCTCGTCTCGTACCTCACCCTGGCCAACCTCGACGTCCTCGGCGCGGTGGTCGAGTTGGCGTACTCCCCCGTCCTCCACCACCACCCCGAACTCGAGATCGTCGTCGTGGAAGGTGGCGCGGGCTGGCTTCCCTACCTGACCGAACGCATCGACTTCTTCTGGCGCTACGAGCACGCCCGGGGGGCCGGGACGGTGCGCGACGTACCGCCGTCGCAGCTGCTCGGCCGCGTGAAGGCGGCGTTCATCGACGACCCGTCCGCCATCCGCCAGCGCGACGAGATCGGCATCGACCGGATGTTGTGGATCTCGGACTTCCCCCATCCGGACGGCTTCTGGCCGCACAGTCGCCAGGCGCTCGCGGCGGCCCTCCGCGACGTCGACGACGACGACGCGCTGGCCATCGCCGGGGGCAACGCGGCCGCGCTCTTGCGGCTCTGACCAGCGGTGTCGCCGCCGGAGGCGCACGCTGCAGAAATCAATTAGTCGCTTGCTTTGTCAGCCTGAACTGATCTCAATTCCGGCCATGGAGGGGACTGGAACACGTCGGTTGGAAGGTCGAGTCGCGATGGTGACCGGGAGCGCCTCCGGCATCGGACGAGCGACCGCGCACCGGCTCGCCGTCGAAGGCGCGTCGGTGGCCGTCGTCGACCTCGACGAAGGTGGGGCCACCGCGGTGGCCGACCAGATCCGCGACGCCGGAGGCCAGGCGATCGCTCTACAGGCGGACGTGCAGGACGAGGCGGCCGTCGCCGCGGCAGTGAAGGGCGTCGTGGACCAGCTCGGGCCGATCGACATCCTCCACAACAACGCCGCGCTGCTCGCGCCCGACCATTTCAACCAGGACGCCGACGTCATCGAGCTCAGCGCGGCGGTCTGGGACACGACGATGGCCGTGAACCTGCGCGGGGTGATGTTCGGCTGCAAGCATGCGCTGCCCGTCATGATCGAGAACGGTGGCGGCTCGATCATCAACACGTCCTCGTCGTCCGCTCTTTCGGGCGAGTCCCTTCGTTCCGCCTACTCCGCGTCCAAGGCGGCGGTCATCGCCTTCTCCCGGTCGATCGCCACGATGTACGGAAAGCGGGGCATCCGCTGCAACAGCGTCGTCCCCTCCGTGATCCTGTCGCCGGAGAACAAGAGCCGGATCTCCCCTCGCCAGCTGTCGATCTGGGAGGGCAACTGCCTCACCCCCTACCTCGGCGTCCCGGAGGACATCGCGGCGGCGGTCGCCTTCTTGGCCAGTGACGATGCCCGGTACATCACGGGGCACGAGCTGATCGTCGACGGCGGATCGCTCGCCCACAAACCGACATTCGCCCAGAGCGTCTGGGACGACGACCCATCGTGAGCGCGGAGGTCACCAAGAAGCTCCAGGACCAGGTGGCGATCGTCACCGGCGCCGGCCAAGGCGTCGGGCGCGGCATCGCCCACTCGATGGCCGCCGCCGGCGCGACGGTCTCGGTCCTCGACATCAACGGGGCGCTCGCCGACCAGGTCGCCGACGAGATCACGGCCGCCGGCGGGCGGGCGATCAGCCAGCACGTCGACATCGCCGACGACGACCGCCTGGCCGACGCGGTGGCGGAGCTGATCTCCGAGTTCGGGCAGATCAACATTCTCTGCAACAACGCGATGGCCAACGAGCCCGAGATCGTCGGGAACGACCGAGACGTCGAGCAGACCACGTGGGCCGCCTGGGACCGGACGCTGGCCGTCGATCTGCGGGCGCCGCTCGCCGCCTGCCGGCTCGTCATTCCGCACATGGTGCGCCAGGGCGGAGGGTCGATCGTCAACATCTCCGCCATCGCGGCCATGTACGGCGATCTCAGCCACATGTCGTACGACGTCGCCAAGGCCGGCCTGCACGCCCTGACGCGATCAATCGCGACGACGCACGGCCGCAAGAACATCCGAGCGAACGCCGTCGCCACCGCGCTCATCCTCACCGACCTCGTGCAGCGCTTCATGTCGCAGGAAATGCTCGACGCGTTCGAGGGGAACTGGCTTCTCCCGGGGCACTGCACCGTGGAGGACGTGACCCCGCTCGTCACCTTCCTCGCCGGGCCCGACGCGTCGTGGATCACCGGCCAGACGTTCGTCATCGACGGGGGGGCCACCGCTCACCAGGTCTGGTACCGGGACGGCCGGACGATCCATCCCCGCGCCTTCGAGGAGTGAGCCGGCGCTCGGTCCGGCACTAGGTTCGGATCAATGCTCCGCTTCCATCACGTCAACCTCGGTGTTCCCGCCGGCGGCGGCGACGCCGAAGCGGCTTTCCTCGTCGATCTGCTCGGCTACCGGCGAGCCGAGCTGACGCCGGAAGCGTCATCCACGGCCAGGTGGTTCGAGAGCGACGACGGCCAACAGGTCCACCTGAGCGAGGATCCCGACCATCGCCCGGCGGCCCGTGCCCATGTCGCCCTCGAGCTGGACGACGATCTCGCCACCCTGGAGCAGCGGTTCGACCAGGCCGGCTACGAGTACGAGGCGATCGACAGCGCTGGGCGTCGCATCGTGCTCTGCCGGGACCCGGCCGGCAACCGGTGGGAGCTACGCGGCACCGCTACTGGCTGACGCGGCGCGGGACCAGGCTTCTTCGAGCACCCCGAGAATCGTCTCGGCGCTCTGGGCCCCGGAGATGCCGTACTGGCGGTCGATCACGAAGAACGGCACGCCGGAGACGCCAAGCGCGTGGGCATCGGCCTCGTCGGCCCGCACCTCGGCGCCATAGCGCCCGGTTTCGAGGATCTCGGCACAGCTCGCGCCGTCGAGACCGACCTCTTCGGCTAGACGGACGAGCATCCCGCGATCACCAATGGCGGCGCCTTCGGTGAAGTACGCCCGGAAGAGCCGCTCTCCGAGCGCTTCTTGGGCACCGACCTCGAGCGCGTAGTGGAGGAGGCGATGCGCGTCGAACGTGTTCGCCCGCTGCGCCCGGTCGAAGTGGAAATCGAGGCCCTCTTGTTCGGCCATGGTCGTCAGCCCGGCCTGGGAAGCCCGAGCCTGGTCTTCGGAGATGCCGTACTTCTCCGCCAGATGCTTCGTGAGGTCGCCTGCCGCGGTGTCCGGAGCCGAGGGATCGAGCTCGAAGGCTCGCCACACGACGTCCACGTCGCCCGCGTGGGCAAAGCGAGCGAGAGCCCGATCGAAGCGCCGCTTGCCAATGGCACACCACGGACAGACGAGGTCGGAAAAGATCTCTACCCTCACGGCCCGGACAACGCCGGAGGCCGGTCGCCTATTCCGCCGGTTCGAGCACCACCACCGGGATGACGCGCCCTCCGGCCTCTCTCTCGTATTCGGCGAAGACGGGGACCGCGGCCTTCTGGCGATCGAAGATCTCGTCGCGCTCCTCGCCGACGGCCTCACGGGCGATCACCTCGCTCGTCTCGGTGCCAGCCTCGATCGTGGTGCGCGGCTCGGCCAAGAGGTTGAAGTACCAGTCCGGGTGCCGTGGGGCGCCTTGGAAGGAGGCGAATACCGCCCATCCGCTGGCCACCCGGAGCGCGGCCAGCGGGTTCACCCGCTCGATCCCGCTGCGGCGTCCCTTGTGGTGGACGAGCACCACCGACCTTTCGGCGAACTGACCGCCGAGTTGACCGCCGTTGGCTCGGAACTCTTCGATGATCTGCGAGTTGAAATCGGCCAGCTGCGTCATCTCGCCAACGCTAGCGGCGGGAACGTTCCGCGGCTCAGCCGACTGAACCGCGACAGGGTCCGTGGCATGCAGTTTCGTACCATCTATTTTCGGTTCCGATTCGGCCAGACTGGTGGTGAGGGGCGTCGCCGACTTCGAGAGAACCGTGAGGGCTGAAGAAGATGACCGAGCCGGACGATCGTCGAGAGATCGTAGAAGTGTTGAACCAGTACTTCTTCGCCCTCGACAGCCGTCGCCCAGAGCTCATGGCTCCCGTCTTCACGAGTACCGCGACGTACGAGTTCGCCAGCGACGATGATCGAAACGGTCCGCAACCAATCGGATCGTTCCTCAGTACGTGGTTGGACGGCATAGTGCGCTTTGCGCACTCGAGCCACAGCATGAGCAACGTGCACATCGTCGTCGACGGCGACCGCGCCGAATCAGAGATCTACGCGGTCGTCCATCTCGTCGATCGCCACACCGAGTGCGGCCAAGTCATCATCCGAGGCATCCACTACCGGGACCAGCTGCTGCGCACGCCTGACGGCTGGAAGATCGACCGTCGGCGTCACCGTCTCCTCTGGCTGTGCGTCGTGCCCGAGACGGTCGGCGACGATCTCGTCCAAGGAAGAATCTCCGAAGCGGCCAACCGCCCTTCTCGCTCCGAATAACCCGCGGGTGCGGCGACCGAGATCCGCAGACACCTCGCCTGGGCAAGACAACCCTGGAGGCCAGCCCCCGCCTTCAACTTCTGGTTCGAGCGATCCCGGCCTTCTGCAACACGTCAGGCCGGACACCCACCATCCGCCACGTGCTGTAGGCAATGCCCCGCCGTTCGCCATAGGTCTTGGCGGCTTTCACGAAGCCCTTCTCCAGGCCGACCAGGTCGACCGGTTGCTCGGCTTTGGCCAAGTTGACCTCGAGGTCCCGTCGCTCCTGGACGAGGTGCAGCCGATCGAACGGATCAGCCGTTTCGATCTTCTGGTCCAGCTTGGCCATCCGTTCTTTGATATTCGTAGGAGTGCGCTGGCGCCCGGGGCGACGTCTACCCGACGCCAACGCCTCGAGGTACAGGCGCACGGCTCTACCCTCTTCCCGGCCTTTGGCCAGGGCGGCTTTATGGGCCTCGGACATCCGCGTACCCCGCCGATCGTTGGTCTTTGCTCTCTTGGTTGCTGGCATCCCTCTACCCTATGGGATCCTCGGTGCAAGTCGTACGTATGCATGAAAAAATGCCGGTGTTCATTTGGTTCTGGGATCACGGGTCTCTGGCCACCGATAGACCGGCCGAAGGGAACTGATCGCCGCTCGCGCTCCCCCGCCTTCAAGGCTCGCCTCTACGTAAGCCACCGCCCGGCTACGCAAGCCACCGCCCGGCCAAGGCCGTGGGTCCGCCAGTTGGGCCATCGGGGCCCGCCCGACGGCCGGACCGGAACCAGTGACCGGCGGCGGCGTGAGCGCCCTGGCTCGGTGCGCCGTCCGGGCGGGGTCCCAGAAACGCTTCCGCGTATCAACTCGGTCGCCTTGCGCTCTCTACATCGGTGACGCCGACGGCGATCACTCGTGCGGATGTGGCTCAGCGGTAGAGCACAGCCCTTCCAGGGCTGAGGTCGTAGGTTCGAATCCTGCCGTCCGCTCCAAGGTGAACCAGGGACGTTGTGGTGGCCGCAAGCACGCGGACCCAGGACGTCTCGGCTGACTATGACCAGAAGCTGCCGGCTCTTTCGGTGTCCTCGCTGAACTGTGACACTTCGATGACCTTGCCGCCACGAATGCGGAACACGTTCACCGAGTTCTGGTCGAGGACGGTGCCGTTCCGCTCCGCCTGCAAATGATCTAGCGCAACCGTGTGCTCGTCCCCGGCGATCACCTCTTGCAGCGTCACCTTCACGGTTCCACCCGACAGGGAGAACAGCTCAGCGAAAAAGGCAAAGATGGCATCTCGGCCCTCCTTGTTCCCCGAGATTCCAGCATTGCCCGGAACGTGCCAGACCGCATCTTCGGCAAAGAGCTCGGCGAGGGTCTCCATGTCCCCGGCGCTGAAGGCCGCATAGCCTCGACGGACCAACTCGGCGTCTTCCTTCGTCCCCATGGTTCCCTCCTGTGGGCCGGCGCTCGATCGGGCAATCTGGGTCGAGTGAACACCCGACTCTCTCGAGAAACAAGGTCGAAACGATGACGTTTTCGCCGGAGCCTCTTGAGTTACCGGAGAGTCGATCACCGTGGGCGGCAGGACCTCACTCCGGCGTTTCCCGGACATGACGGCCTTCTGGAACCCCGCTCGCCCACTCGCCTAACCAGACCATCAGCGAGGTGGACCTGAAGCGGTGCTCTGGGGTGGCCGAGTCCGAGAATCAGCGTTGCCCGGCGAAGCTCGGCGCGCTCACCGGGCTGACGGCCTGGGCGGCGCGCTCGCGACCTTCTCGGTGGATGCGAAGCAGGCACACCGAGGCGACGAGGACAAAAAGCGCTTCGACGATCAGGCTCACCGTTCCGAGCGTGTAGTTCCAGTTGCCGATGTCTCCGGCGTCGCCCGGCAGGCCCACCGATCGCGTCAGCAGGTAGCCGATGAAAGGAAGGGCAGTGGTTCCGATCCCGAGCAGCCAACCGAAGGTTCTCTTTCGCAGCACCAATGCCGCTGCGACGAGACTCGCCAGTTCGACGAGGTAGTACCCCCACTTCATCCAGATCGGGCTCTCACCGCCCAGCAGTCCGCCTTGGTCCTGGAGGTGGACGATGCAGACGGCGATCAGCAGCCCGGCCCCCACGATGGCCACGGGAGCACGGGTCTCATGGTCCTCGCTCGACAAGAACGTCATGAGGTCGAAGCGCGGACGCGCCTGGTGTTTCGCCGAGTTGTCCATCGCCAAGGGTCTCCCGTAGCTCGTCGTCGTTGGATCTACGGCGGGGAAGAGGGAATGGATGGATGCATCTCCAGCACGGACGCCGTAGTGTGCTCCCGGACAATCCCCATTGGAGGCACCGGTGATCGCAAGCAGTTATCCCCTACTGGACCTGTTCTGGACGATCCTCTGGATCTTCGGGTTCATCATCTGGATCTGGCTGCTGATCATGATCTTCGGTGACATCTTCCGCAGCCACGACATCGGCGGGTGGGCGAAGGCGCTCTGGACGATCTTCGTGATCGTCCTCCCGTTGCTCGGCATCCTCGTCTACCTGATCGCCCGCGGTGGCGGGATGCACGAACGAGCCGCCCAGCAGGCGCAACAGCAGCAACAGGCGTTCGAGGCGTACGTGCGGCAGTCCGCGGGGACCACGAACACCGCTGACGAACTGGCAAAGTTGGTCGACCTCAAGAACAGCGGCGCACTCACCGACGCGGAGTTCGAAGCGCAGAAGGCGAAATTGCTCGCGTAGCTCCGACGGCCGTTGGCCCCGGGCTACATCACAAAGCGAGCGAGGTCCGGGCGATCAGCTCGTCATACCCACCACCGGCTTGACGAGTCGCGTACCTCCAACCGACCCGTCGAAGGTGGCGTCGCCGAAGGCGAAGATGCCGCCGTCCGAGGCCACTTCCCAGTAGCCGTGGCCGTCGGGAGTGGCCGCGAGGCCGACGATCGGCGCGTTGAGAGGCTGCCCACCCATGGAGCCGTAGAACGGTGCGTCGCCGAAGGCGAAGATCCCGCCGTCACCACCCACCTCCAAGTAGCCCTGGTCGGTGTAGGTGAACTGCGCCAGCGAAGTGACGGCGCTGGTCCCGTTGTCGGTGGTGACGGTGACGTCGTCGATCCCGGCCGGGGCCGGAGGGATCTCGACGGTGATCGCCGAGCCGTTGTCACTGACGATCGGGGCGTCGACCGAGCCGATGGCCACGGCGGTGGCGCCTTGGAGATCGTCGCCGGAAATGACCAACGTGCCGCCGCCGGCCGTCGTCGAATGGTTGGCCGAGAGGCCGGTGAGGGAGGGGCAGCCGCCGGCCGGCTGGAGCCCTTCGGCCAGCGGGCCGCCGTTGGGGGTCCCCCAGCCGGTCGCCAGGTCGTAGCCGGGGGTGGCCGGGTAAGCGCCACCGTTGGTGTCGGTGTAGTCGTTGTTGCCGGTGGTGATATCGGTGAAGGCGTCCGACGACGCCGCCCCCAGCCGGTAGAGCGCGGGATCGACCATGCCGAGAGGGGCGGCACAACCCTGGTTGACGTCGGCCAGGAGCGCCGCCCAGAGCGGGGTCGACGCGCTCGTGCCGGCGTCACGGGTCCAGCCGGGCGTGAGCTCGACGTCGACCGGTGTCGGGAGCTGCGTCTGGTCGATGTAGATCGTGTAGCCGGCCATGGTGTCGGCCAGGGCCGAGACGTCGGGGACCTCGCGGCAGTACGAGCCGGCCGGCGCCCCACAGGGCGTAGGGCTGGAGTAGGCGTTCACCGTCCCGTTCCCGGCGTCCGTTGCCAGGACGGCATCGGCCAGAGCGACGAGATCCCTCCGGTCCCCGCCCCCGGGTTGATACCGATCGGCGTGCTGTCGGCACAGCCGGAGGAGTTGGCGCCACCGAAGTACGGCACGTAGCAGTCGTTCCAGGCGTACTGGTCCGTCGTGGCGAACTCTCCGAGCAGCATCGCCGTCCCGCCGACGGCCAGGACGTCCGGTTGGGTCGCCGGGTCGTTGACGGCGAGCGAGCTCAGTGTGTTCCCGCAGCCCTCGGACCCGGAGTCGCCGGTGCCGACGGCGACCGTCTGACCCTGGGCCGCCATCTGGGCAAAGATCGCCGCCTCGGTCGTCGCCTCGGCCGATGTGATCGCCGACTCGCAGGCGCCGAGGCTGGCGCTGACCACCTGGGCCCGGTCGTCGTTGGCGATGGCGTCGAAGATGTCGGTCGGCCCGTTGCCGCTGTTCGGTCCCTCATAGGTGACGATCGAGCTGCCCGGCGCCAAGGCGGCCACCTGTTCGATGTCCATCGCCGCTTCGCCGATCTGGTCCTGGGCCGGCGTGCCGGTCCCCCCGTCCACCTCGACCCGGGTGACCGGGGTGGTGATGCCGTAGCACTGCTCGAAGGTGGCGATCTCCCCGTCGCTGTGCGGATCGACTTCGGCCAGGGCGATGGTCTGGCCGTAGCCGAGGCGCCCTTGGTCGTAGAGGGTCGAGAACCCGTAGAGGCCGGCGATGGCCGATTGGGTCCATCCAGCGTCGTCACCGCCGCCGGCGTCGACGACGGCGTCGCTGCAGGCCGTCGGGACCGGGACGCCGGAGGGAGTCGTGGCCGGGACGGCAGGGATGGCATTACTCGATCCCCCTTCCGCCGGGGTCGGCCCGCGGCCGCTGGCGGCCGGCCCGGCACGCAGTGCCGATCCCGATCCGGGGGGGCCGGGGCAGCACGACCTGGGGCAGGTCGTCGAGACCCACCACCCCCTCTACCGAGCCGGCGACGGAGGCGATGACCGACGGGACCTTCGTGGCCAGGTAGTCGGTGACGCCCGAGACCAGCCGTACGTCGGACAAGGTCGTACCGAATGCCGCCGCCACCTGGCCGGCGGTCCCGGTTACCGGGACCAGTAGCCCATTGGCCGAGGTGGGTCCGACCTTCAGCCCCTCCGAGGCCAGCCACGAGCGGACGGTGCCGACGGCCTCGGCGCTCGGCCCGAACCGGTCGGCGAACTGCCCCCGGGCCAGGTACTGGTGATAGGCGGGGGACCCCGGCGTGGAGACGGCGTCGACGAAGGACTGCAGGGCCTGGGGGTCGGGGACCTTCAGCGACACCTCGACGTGGAGGGTGGCGGCAGCCGAGAGCAGCCCGACGGATGGACGCCCCGACCGGTGCCGCCACCATCGATTGCGGGAGGGTCACCCGGGTGCCCACTGCCGCATCGGCAGCTCCCGAGAAGGCCGGCGTCACCAGGAGTCCCGCCAGTCCGGCCACCGCGGTAGCGGCAACGCCGGCTCGCAGGAATGGACGCCGGTGCTGTCGTCTCCCCATCGCCTTGCCTCCGGTCATCCTGCCCGTTGCCGCCGCCCGTCCCCGGCCGGTTGCCGCCCGTCTCGCCAGCCTGCCGACGGTTATCGGCTGCGGGGCGCGACGACTTGAACGGTGAAGCGACGAACGCGATGGCCCACACAACGAGCCGTGGTCAATATCCGAAAGTGTGTATCGTGGATGGCGGGGGTAGTGGCGGTCGATTGGGGAACACGGCGGAATGAGTTCGTTGCTCGACGGCGTCTCGGACGCGGTGGCCCGCCCGTTCACCTGCACCGGTGAACCGTTCGCTTACTCAAGCGCGAGCGAGGTCCCGCGTCGAGGGGCGAGAAGCGAGCCATGAACCACTCGCCGCTCGGAAGCTCGGGTCTCCAGGTGTCTCGGCTCTGCCTTGGCACGATGACGTTTGGCGTGCAATGCGACGAGCCGAGCTCGCGAGCGATCCTGGACACGGCCGTCGAGGCGGGCATCTCCTTCCTCGACACGGCGGACGTCTACCCGATCGGCGGCGACTCCTCGACGACCGGGCTAACGGAAGAGATCGTCGGACGCTGGATGCGCGGTCGACGTGACGAGGTGATCATCGCGACCAAGGGTTTCAATCCGACCGGGCCCCGTCCGTGGGACCGCGGCAATTCGCGCAAGCACCTCCTGTCGGCCATTGACGAGTCTCTCCGGCGGCTCCAGACCGACCACGTCGACCTGTACCAACTGCATCAGGACGACCGAGCGACTCCGCTCGATGAGACGCTCGCTGCCCTCGACCACATCGTTTCGTCGGGGCGGGCTCGGTACGTCGGCTGCTCGAACTTCGCGGCCTACCGAACCGCGTTGGCGCTCGGACGCAGCGAGGCCGGCGGCGTCGTCCGCTTCGTGAGCCATCAACCCCGGTACAACCTGATCTCGCGCGGTATCGAGCGGGAACTGCTGCCGCTCGCGGCCGAGACCGGTCTCGGTGTCATTCCGTACAACCCCATGGCCGGCGGCCTACTGACGGGCAAGCACCGACGCGACACCCCGCCGGAGGAAGGCACCCGCTTCGCTATCGTCGGGACGGGCGGCCCCCAATACCGCAAACGCTACTGGCACGACCGCTCGTTCGACGTCGTCGATTCCCTACGCCCGCTCGCCGACGAGGCCGGGATCTCGATGGCCACGATGGCCGTGGCGTGGGTGATGGCGCAGCCAACCGTGTCGTCGGTGATCGTCGGCGCAAGCCGACCCGAGCAGTTGGACGACGCCGTCGCCGCCGAGATGGCGCCGCTCGACGACGAGCTCTTGCGGCAGCTCGACGAGCTCACCCTCGAGTTTCGAACGGCGCCGGAGACGGACCCGTGATCGGTCGGTCGCTCGTCACCGCTGAACGGACCGACCACGTCCTCGTGATCTCGATGCAGCGTGGCGAGAAGTACAACGCCGTCAACCGACAGATGGCCGACGAGTTGGACGCGGCGCTGAACCAGCTCGACGATGACGATGAGCTCTGGGCGGGCGTGCTGACCGGTACGAGTGACGCGTTCTGTGCCGGGAGTGATCTCACCGCGGGCGGAGACTATGTGACCGAGCGGGGAGGCGAGTACGGGATCATCCGGCGTGAGCGACGCAAGCCGCTCGTCGCGGCCGTTGAGGGCTTCGCCCTGGGCGGCGGGCTCGAGGTCGTGCTGGCGTGCGATCTCGTGGTCGCTTCGACGTCAGCTCGCTTCGGCCTCCCCGAGGTGAAACGAGGGGTCGTCCCGACCTGTGGCGCCCTATTTCGCGGACCGCGTGCGCTTCCGGTGAACCTGGCTCGTGAGATGGTCCTCACGGGCGACCCGATTGACGCAGGTCGAGCGTACGCCGTCGGGTTCGTGAACCTGCTTGCTGAACCGGGCGACGCCCTGGACCGGGCGGTCGAGCTGGCCGGGCGATTGTGCTCGAACGCGCCGCTCGCGGTCCAGGCCTGCCTGGCCGCGATCGGCCGCGTGCTCGAGTCCGACGACGAGCTCGGTTGGGCCGCGACGACGACGGCGTACCGCGGGGTTGGTGACTCTGATGACCTACGAGAGGGCGTGGCCGCGTTCCTAGAGAAGCGGCGCCCAGTTTGGAGCGGGCAATGAGAGCTCAGCGTCGCGGCCGGCGTATCGCGATGACCCCCGAGGAGGTCGACGACTTCTTGGAGCAGGAGCGAACCTGCCGGGTCGCCACCGTGAACGGCGACGGGTCACCGCATGTGTCACCGCTCTGGTTCGTCTGGATCGATGGCGCGCTCTGGTTGAATTCCGTCGTCAAGAGCCAGCGCTGGGTAAACCTCCAGCGCGATCCTCGAATCAGCGTGATCGTCGACGGCGGCGAGGCCTTTACCGAGCTGCGCGGGGTCGAGATGATCGGCGAAGCGTCACCGGCCGCCGACGTGCCTCGGAGCGCAACCCCCGACGAATCGGTTCGTGCGGTCGAGGAGCACTACGGACAGAAGTACCTGGCTGGACCGTTCGTCGCCGACGGTGCCCACGCGTGGGTACGCCTCGTCCCTACCAAGGTGGTGAGCTGGGACTTCCGCAAGATGGGCTGAGAACGGCGCCCTACGCCGCCCACCACTTGCTCAGTGCTCGCTGGGCGCTTCGTCCTCGGACTCGGGATCAGTTCCTGCCGTAGTAGCGGAGCGCATTCGCCGAGGTGATGAGCTCGGCCTGGTCCGCGGTGAGGTCAGCGACGCTGCCGGCCGCCGCGGCCTGTGAGTACGGGAACTTCGTCTCGATGTGCGGATAGTCCGTGGCCCAGGCGAGATGCTCGGGACCGAGGATGTCGACCGTGAAGCCGACGTTACGATCCTCGAATTGGAACGTCGCCAGCAGACCGCGCTGCGTCACGTACTCGCTCGGCTGCATCGACAGCGTGGCAATCCGCGCCGAGTCGAACTTGGTGTACGCGTGGTCCATCCGGTACATCAGGTGGGGTAACCAGGAGACGTCCGCCTCGGCGAGGACGAGTTTGAAGTCCGGGAACCGGTCGAAGACGCCACCGAAGATGATGTCGGCGACCGAGAGCTGAATCTCGAACGGGTTCATGATGTAGTTGGCGAACGTACCGTTGCCAAATCCGCCGAAGCCACGGACGCCGGTCCCGGTGTGCAAGCTGATCGGCATCGACAAGTCTCTGGGCGGCGGCCCAGAACTTGTCGTAGATCGGGCTGTGGAACGGCCGGTCGAGCGGCGGGAAGCCGGTGATGCTGGCACCGCGAAGGCCGTTGGCGGCAATGCGTTCGAGCTCGGCAACCGCAGCATCGATATCGGCCACGTCGATGGCGCCCACGCCGAACATCCTTTCCGGCGCGTACGAGGTGTACTCGGCGGCATGGTCGTTGTACGCCCGGAAGCAGGCGGCCCGCAGCTCGAGGTCGTCGAGGTGGAACAGCATCATGCACCAGGTGTTGTAGAGCACCTCGGCGCTGACACCGTCGAGGTCCTGTTCCACGAGGCGCTCCGCCGGGTCCCAGACGCTCTTCGGCGCGGCGGCGAAGCCCTGCCGGAACGCCTCGCGAAGCGCGTCGCCCTTGGCGGACGCCCCGACGAAGCCGCCGACGGGCACTGGGTCCATGTGCTCGACGTGCCACACGTCAACCATGACGCCGTCGTACTCGAGCTGGCTGACCTTCGGCGCCCGGTCGCGGAAGCGCTTGTCCAGCCGCTGTTCCCACAGCTCCGGCGGCTCGACGATGTGCGCGTCGGCCGAGACCAGATACATCTTGTCGGCGACCAGCGTATCGCCGCGCTGATTTGATCCAACGTTCGTAGACATATCAGCGAGTATCCTCTTCGACAGATGGCATGTCAACCCCTGGATGAAGTGGGCCTCAATAGTCGATACGTTTTTTGCACACAGAGGCACGTTTGACTGACCGAGTGGCGACGTCAAAGGGTGCCGGTCCCGCTACGCCCCTGGAGCCCTAGTGCCGGTCAGGACCTCCAGTGCGCCAGCGCACCCGCAAGACGGTTGATCTGGGCCGGCTCAGCTGCTAGTTCTCCTTCGGGAGGATGTCCAGGACGCGCCGGAGGCAGGCCGCAACCTCGTGCCCCCCGCCCCACACTCCCGGCTGGTCATTGTACCGGGTTAGGTGACTGCGGACTCCGATACACCGAAGAAACAATATCGGGCCAGAACTTGCAGATGATTTGGTGTACTCGGCTTCCAACTTTCAGGATCCATTGAGCGGAATAATCAACGTCATGCGTCGCTCCAAAGCCATGGGTCAGAACGCTAGAATGTGGATTGATGGGCGCGCCGGGAGGGGTATGGACCCCTCATGGGGCACGCTGAACCGACCGGTGCCGCAGCGTCCAGCGGCGATCGTGGTGCAGAGCGAAGTCGAGTGGCGACCGTTGCCCCTACGACGATGCATCGTGCCCCGTCGATTCACCGAGATGGGCTCTGTCGGGTTCACGTACGCTGCAGCGGTGCGCCGACTGTTCGAGGCCGCCGCGACCGTGCTGCCGCTTGCGCTCCTTGTTGGCGCCTTCGCAGTCGGAGCTGACGCGGCTTCGCCGAAGGCTCTATCGGTTCGGGTCATGGGCGCCGATCGAAACGACATCTCGGCCTCATGCGAACTCAGCGGCACCGGCAGCTCCGTCATCGCCTCGGGTCAGGTCAAGAAGGACGGCCTAGGCCATCTCTCACTGTCAGTCTCGGTTTTCGATGCACCCGGCACCGTCCTCAACCTCCAAGGTCTTGCACATTCAGCGTCCGTACCGGGTGAAGAGGGGCCATGGCAGGCGGATGTACGGATTATTCCGGGCTTTGCTCCGACTCGATGCGTGGTTGATCTGGCGACGCCCCAGGAACTGAAAAACTTTTCCGTCCCTTCTACAGCGATGGACCCCACCGTCACTCCTGGCGATCACGTGGTGGTGAACACGACCGCGTACTCGACATCGCATCCGCGAAGCGGTGACATCATCGTCTTCCGTCGCCCGGCGGCCGAAAGCTGTCGAGGCCAACCCGTCACAGACCTCTTGAAGCGTGTCATCGGCCTGCCCGGCGAAACCGTCGAGGTCCGCGACAACAAGGTGTACCTCAACGGCAGGGTCCTGCCCGAGCCGTGGCTGCCGGCGGCGACCAGCGAGAGCAACCCGTACACGGCCAACTACGGGCCGGTCACCGTGCCGACCGGCGACTACTTCGTGATGGGCGACAACCGGACCCGGTCGTGCGACAGTCGTATGTGGGGACCGGTCAAGGGCTCGACCATCGTCGGCAAGGTGGTCCAGATAGTCCACGGCCCGCCGCCAGCAACACCCACAACATCTGAGACAGGGACACGGTCAACATCAACGACCAGCCCGGCGACAGGCCATACAGAGACAGGACCGACATCGTCTGGCTCGACAAGGACTACCACGACGGTCCCGACAACGCGGGTAAGCACAACAGAGTGAGTCTGAAGGTCACCCGAAGGTCACCGACTACCGGGCCGGCTCTCCCGGCGGTCAGATTCATGACCTCTGACCTGGTCTCCTGTGGTGGGCGGTACAGGACTCGAACCTGTGACCCCTTGCGCGTCATGCAAGTGCGCTACCAGCTGCGCCAACCGCCCGTGAAGGGACAACGCTAGCACCCTGTCCGGGCCAGCGGCCGTGTCCCAGCGCTGCGCCCGGCGCGCCGTACCACCGCCAGATGGCCGGCCGGGTCATCCGATGGCCGGCGCGGTCACCCGATGTGCAACACGGCCGCCCCGGTGATCCGGTCATCGGCCAGGTCGGCCAGCGCCTGGTCGGCCCGGTCCAGCGGGTACGGCACGGTCGTCGCCCGAACGCCGAGGCGGGGGGCGAGCCGCAACAGCTCCTCGCCGTCACGCCGCGTGTTCGCGGTCACGCTCTTGAGCACCCGCTCGTTGAACAGGTGTCGCTGGTAGTCGAGCGCGGGGACGTCGGTGAGGTGGATCCCGGCGATCGCGAGGACGCCACCGCGGTCGAGCGCGGCCAGGCCGGGCCGGACGAGGTCGCCGACCGGCGCGAACAGGATCACCGCGTCGAGCGGGTCCGGCGGGACGTCGGCCGCGCCGCCGACCCACGCCGCGCCGAGATCGGCCGCCAGCGCCTGCGCCTCCGCCGATCGGGTGGCGACGTAGAGCTCGGCCCCTTCGGCCGCGGCGATCTGCGCGGTCAGGTGGGCCGAGCCGCCGAACCCGTAGAGGCCGAGCCGGCCGCCCGGTCGGAGGCCGGTTGACCGCAGGGCGCGGTAGCCGATGATCCCGGCGCAGAGCAGCGGCGCGGCCTGGTCGTCCGGCAGATCGTCCGGCAACCGGTACGCGAACCGCTCGTTCGCCACCGCGGCCTCCGCGTACCCACCGTCGTGGTCCCATCCGGTGAACGTCGCCTGCACGCACAGGTTCTCCGCACCCCGCCGGCAGAACCGGCAGACGCCACACGTCGTCGCCAACCACGCCAGCCCGACCCGGTCGCCGATCGAGAACCGTCCGGCATTCGGGCCGACCGCGTCGACCCGACCGACGACCTCGTGGCCGGGGACGACCCTTGGCCGGTGCACCGGCAGGTCCCCCTCGGCGACGTGGAGGTCCGTCCGGCACACCCCGCATGCCGAGACCTGCACCCGGATCTGACCCGGACCCGGCTCGGGCACCGGACGGTCGACCAGCCGGAGCGGACCGCCGTCGATCGGTCCGGGCTCGACGACCTCCCACGCCTTCATCGCCACCAGTCTCCCCTACCCCAATCTCCCCCACCCCGGCGATCGGTCCCCGACCATCGACACCGGGCCACCGGCTCCGGGCGATCCGCCGGACCGGCTATGCCGGCATCGCCAGGCGCTCGGCGTCGTCGGGCGCCAGCGCGATCGGCCACTGCCACTCGCTGGGCTCGAGCGGCGGCATGTCCTGGCTCCGCCGCCACTCGTCGTAGGAGTCCGCCCACTGTCGATGCCAGTTCGCCTGGGCGAGGTGCAGTCGGGCCAGTCGCATCTGGTGCAACGTCGGGAACCGGCGGCCGATCGCCCCGAGGACGGCGACGGACGCTTCCGCGTCGGCCGCCGCGTCGTGGGCCCGGTCGATGACGACGCCGTACTCCGCACAGAGGTCGACGAGCCGTGCGCCGGCCCTTGCGGTAGCGGTCGAACCGCCGGTCGAGGACGAGCGCGTCGAGGACCGGTCCGGCGAACCCCCGGTCAGCGAGGCCCGGCCCGTCGAGCTGGCGGCACTGGAAGTCGAGGATCGTCAGGTCGTAGTCGAGCTTCATGCCGACGATCGGGATGCCCCGGCGGCTGGCCGCGACGATCGCGTCGGCCAGCAGCACCACCGCGTCGGTCAGCGCCATTCCGTCGGCCCGCGCTCGTTCCGACGTGATCCCGTGGATCGCCGTCGCGCCCTCCGGGATCTCCCGCCCCGGATCGACGAGTGACGTCCGCCGCTCGACCACCCCACCGCCGACGACGGTGACGAGCGCGAACGAGACCGGTACGTCGAAGAACCGGTCGATGCCCGTCGTCTCGAGATCGAATCCGAGCAGCTCCTGGTCGTGCCAGCCGGTCGGCAACATGCCCGGAGCTTGGCAGCGGGGTGTGACAACCGGTGGGACTCACCGTCCCCCCGTTCGAGCCGCCGGTGCGCTATTCCGAGCCTTCGCCGGATCCCCAGCCCTCGCCGGATCCCCAGCCCTCGCCGGCAAAGAACGGCATCGACCCGCTACTCGTCGAAGGGTCGTGGGCGGTCGACAGGTCATGGGCGAGCAGGGCGATCCCGACGTCGCCCTTGTAGAGCGAGTTCGGGATCGACCACTTCGTGCCGACGGTCGCGACACTCTGGCCCGCCAGCTGGCGGGCCCGGCGGAACCACGTCCCGTCGCCGGTCAATCGGTGGGCGACGAGCATGGCGTACGCCTGCCCGGCACTCCCGCAGCACAGCGTCCCGACGGCCGTCGGCGACGACCAGCAGTGCTCGGCCGCCGCCACGCTGAGCTCGTCGTACCGGTGATCGCCGGTCAGGCCACCGATCTCGGCCCACAGATGCGTGTACCCCGCCGTGCCGTGGCACCACGAACCGGACGGCGCGGGGTCGTTGGGCCCGCGCCACCACCGGCCGGACCGGTCGCCGGCGGCCCGGTCGGCGAGCGAGTCGGCCTTGACGAGCGCGACGTCCGGTAGCGCGAGTCCCCTCACCGCGCACCACCGGGTCGTCGCGTAGACGACGCCGGCCCAGCCGTGGGCGACGCCCCAGTACCCGAGTGGGCCGTCGTCGAGCGATACCGGACCGAGCTGGTCCCACAGGTCGGCAACGAGCTCGTCGCCGAGATCGGCGAGCCGCGCTGACTCGGCGACCGACGTGCCGGCGAGCGCGTCGTGCAAGAGCGCCGCGCCGACGAGCGTGCTCGACCGCCCGAGCGTCAGATCGAGGTTCGAGCACCGCCGGCGGGATTCGGCGACGAAGTGCGACGCCGCGACGGTCGCCCCTTCGAGATCGCCGGCCGCGTTGAGGACGAGGGCGCGGACGCAGTCGACACCGGCCATCGAGTGGTAGATCGACACGTGGCCGACGCGACCCGCAGTGACGGTCAGGTCGGGGTTCGTGAACGCGTCCGTGTCGTGACCGGCGCGGTCGGCCGAATCGAGCCAGCGGCGAGCGGTGACGAGATCCTCCGGTCGGCCTCGGGTCATCGCGAGCCGGTACCAGAAGTACGCGATCCCGGCCGCGCCGTAGTTGACCGATGCGTACGGCGGCTCCGGCAAACCGGACTCGATCAGACCGTCCGGGCGTTGCAGCCGGCGCTCGACGTCACCGAGGAGGTCGCGCGGCCCGCTCCGCCGACGACGACCGGCGACGCCGGCCCGGGCACCGCGGAGCGCGTCGGCCATCTCGTCGAGCGACTCGAACCGGTCGGCCGGGTCCTTCGACAGGGCCTTGGCCAGCGTCCGCTCGACCGCCGGCCACCGCCGGACGCCGTGGACGTCGAACGGCAACGGCGTCGCCGCGACGACGTCGCGGAGCGCGGTCCGCTTGTCGACACGTACCGGCAAGTAGCCGTGCCCGGTCAGCAGGAGATAAACGAGGACTGCGACGCCGTACTGGTCGCTCTCGAACGACGCCGGCGGCGCGGGTCGTCTCGCCAGCCGCGCGCCCGCCCACTCCGGCTCGTAGAAGCCGAACAGGCCGGCTCGAGGCGCCGTCCCGAGCTCGTCGTCGCCGACGACGACGGAGAACGCGAAGTCGATGAGCGTCGCGGTGCCCTCGGCGATCAGCACGTTCTTCGGGTGGACGTCACCGTGGACGACGCCCTGGCGGTGCAGCACCGCGTACCCCTCGGTGACGGAGATCGCCGCGTCCAACAGCCTGCCGTGGCCGTCGGCCCCCCACGGCGTCCGCAGGCGCTGGGCGAACGGCTCGAGCCTTTCCCCGTCCCGCCACTCGACGGCCAGGTACGGTCGATCGTCGGCCGAGCCGTCCGCGACGAGGCGCGGAAACCTCGGCCCGATCAGCCGGCGAAGGACCGCGGCCTCCCGGGTCAGCGCGTCCCGGACCGCGAACCGCTCGTCGTCTGTCCCGACCTTCACCGCCACCCGGCCGCCGTCCGCCGCGGTCGCCTCGTAGACCGAGCCGCCTTCGAGCGCCTGGACGCACCGGACGACCTCGAACGAGCCGATCCGCTCCCCCGGCGACACGAGCGCACCGGCCGGCGACGCGGCCGCGGTCGCCGGCACGACGATCCGGGCCGCGAGCAACCGCGCGACCGCCCGGTACGAACGGCCGAGGAGATCGTGTGGGTCGACGTCCTCCGCGTCGCTCGTCGCCAGCACCGCGTCGACCAACCGGCACGGCTCCCGGAGGTGTTCGAGCACGCCGGCGACGCCGGCATCCACGAGCTTCGACGTCGACCGCGAGTCGACCTTCGTCACGACGAACGATTCCCGATCGGCCGTCAGCTTCCGAAACCGCGCCGGGAGCTCGGTCGCCGGAAAGACGACGACCTGCGGCGCGAGTACGAGTGGCCCGTCGATCACGGTCATCGGCTCGTCGGCGACGGGCTCGTCGGCGATCGGCTCGTCGGCGATCGGCTCGTCGGCCACGATCACGGCCACGAGATCACGCCGCCCAGAGATCCGGCCTCGGCGCCCACGACGCCGGATCGACACCGTCGTCGTGGATCCTCGCCCGGGCGAACGCCGCCCGACCCGGCGCGTTCGTCCGCGTCGCTCGCGCAGAGGTACGCGGCCAGCTTGCGGGTGACCCATCGCCGCCAGCTCGCGCCGAATTCCCGAACGGACGCCGGCGGGTCGGCCCCCCACGAGACGATGCCCGACCGGCCGGCCGGTGCGGTGAACGGCACGCCTTGGGGCCGGTAGTCCGTGAGCGCCGGTTCGAGCGCCGCGGTGAGGTCGTCCAGCTCTTGGCTCGACCGCACGTAGACGACCAGTCGGTCCGGCCGCAGGAGGCCTCTCGGCAGCCTCGTCACCTTGAACGGCGGCGCGTCGCCGTCGGCCATCACCTCGACGGTCCGCCGCAGCACGTCCGCCGCGTCGTCCGGCCGCGAGCTCACGTAGAGCTTGCGCGTCGTCGACGACCGGACCGGCGTCCTCGGCTCCCAGTGGAGCCACTGCGTGTCGTGCCGCGGCCTCCAGTGCCGGGCGAGAAGCGAACGGACCGCGTCGTCGCCGACGAGGAACTGCTCCAGCGCGGGCACGTCCGGGAACCGTCGGGCCCAGACCGGCGAGAACGGCACCCAGTTGGCGAGGTAGAGGAACGACGCCAACCCGTGCACGTCCGTCGTCCGGGTGAGCTGGGCGGCAGCCGCGAGCGCACCGTCGGAAAGCCTCCGCAGATCGCCTTCCGCCGGTACGGCTCGCGCCGCCGGAACCATCAGCGCCCGGTCAGCGACGGGCGAACAGGATGCGGTCGAGCTCGATCTCGAGGTGCACCCACTCCGGATCCTGGTAGTCCTCGAGGAACCGGCGCTCGCCTGTGTCCGGGCCGGGGTCCGGACCGGTGTCCGTACCCGGGTCCGGACCGGTGTCGGTACCCGGGTCGGGGTCGGTCCCCGGATCGGGGCTCCCGTCGGTGTCGGTGCAAGCGCACTTGAACGTCCCTGCGTCGCACACCGGCGGCGGCGTGTTGCCACCGAGGTCGCACGGCAACGGGTCCTCGCCGCGCTTCGGCGATGCCGGCCCGCGCGACGGGTCGCCGCGCTCCTCCTCCGCCGCCAACCGGATCGGGAGGACGGCAACCGGAAGGTCGATGATCGAAGTCATGGTTTGCTCGCCTTCTCGACGAGGCCCGTCATATTTTCGGGGCCCCTCATATCAATAGGAGTTGTAACACCGCGGGAATTGGAGAGCAATGGTCCAGGGCGATCATCCAACGGTGTGTAAAGAGCGCACACGGTTCACGATGTGATCGTCCGCCCGCACTGCCGGCCGGACGACGTCAGCGCGAGCCCGGCCGTGTCAGCGCGAGCCCGGCCGTGTCAGCGCTGGCCGGCCGGCGTCAGCGCGGGCCGGCCGGCGTCAGCGCGGGCCGGCCGGTGTCAGGGAGTGACCGTCAGCGGGGGACGTAGTCGAACGTGTCCGGGTCCGGCCCGATCCGCTCGTCCCGGTTGAGCCCGGTGATCGCCGCAACCTGCGCGTCGCTCAGCTCGAAATCGAAAATCGCGAAGTTCTCCTCGACCCGTGACCGCGTCACGGACTTCGGGAAGACGATCTCGCCGCGCTGGACGTGCCAGCGCAAGACGACCTGGGCCGCGGTCCGACCGACGTCGGCTGCGATGGCCGTGATCGTCGGGTCGTCGAGGACCCGGCCCTGGGCGATCGGCGACCACGCTTCGGTGGCGATGCCGTGGGCCCGGTCGAACGCCCGGAGCTCGTCCTGGACGAGGTACGGATGGATCTCGATCTGGTTGACCGCCGGGACGACGGTCGTTTCGTCGAGCAGCCGCTCGAGGTGCGCGACCTGGAAGTTCGACACGCCGATGGCCCGGACCGCGCCGCCGTCGAGCAAGCGTTCCATCGCCTTCCACGTCTCGACGTAGTCGACGTCGATCGTCGGCAACGGCCAGTGGATCAGGAAGAGGTCGACGTAGCCGAGGTCGAGCGTGTCGAGCGTGCCACCGAACGCGGTCGCGACCTGCTCGGGGCGGTGGAAGCCGTTGTTGAGCTTGCTCGTCACGAAGATCTCGGCCCGGTCGATGCCGGACGCCCGTACGGCCTCACCGACCTCCGCCTCGTTCCCGTACATCTCCGCGGTGTCGATATGGCGATAGCCGACGTCGAGCGCGCTGAGCGTCGCTTCCTTCGTCTGTCCCGGCGGGACCTGGAAGACGCCAAAGCCGAGCTGGGGGATCTCGACGCCGTTGTCGAGCGTCACGACCGGCACGCCGGACGGCTCGGTTGCTCGGTCTCCACCTGCCATGTGGTCACCGTAGCAAGTCCGGCTCGCCGACCGGCCTGGCCACCTGCGCTCGCCGACCGGCCTGGCCATCAGCGGCGCGGCGGTCGTCCTACGTCCGCCACAGGTCTGTAACGACTTGTCTGTAACGCCGACCGGCCAACGGTCAAGAGATAGGGCGTGGGAAACACCGACCGCAGTACGAGCACCACCGACCGCAGCCCGAGAGGCCACGGCACCAGGGGCGGCACCGCCCCGGGCGCTGGCGCCCAGAGCATCGGCCCCGAGGGCACCGGCGGCACCAGGGGTCCGAGGAGCCGCCGGGCCGACGTCCACCAGGAACGGGCGATCAGGAGCGCTCGCTACCAGGCGCTGGCCGAGCGAGCCGCCGCGATGGCCTTGGAAGATGCCGTCGCGGCCGCCACGACAGCTCCTGAGCTGGCAAGACAGCGCCTGGCCCGGGCCCGCGACGCCCGCCGCCGGGCGGCCGAGCAGGACGCCCTGGTCGAGCAGCTGAGCCAGTTCGCCTAAAGAACGCCGACCACGCTCCTGGGCACCCGAACGGCGGCCGGCACCGCACCCGGCCGCCTGCGGGACCGGGACCGCCAGACGTCGATCGTCCGGCGGGTCACGGCTCCGCAGGCGTCGGTGGCTACGAGAAGCTCACCGTGCCAGAGCCGGTGATCGAGGTGTAGGTACCGACCGGCTGGGCACTTGTCTTCATTGTGCAGGTGCCGCTCTTCGTCTTCGGACCGATGAAGGCGAACGTCGCGGTGATTGTCACCGTGCCACTGATCCCGGCGTAGGCACCGGTCCCACTGCCCAACGTCACCGGGGCCGTGGCGCCGAAGATGGCGGAGCAGTTCGACGCGTTGAGTGTCGACGGCTGCCCCGTTGTGAGCGCCTTGTTCAGCTGCGCGCCGTCGACCAGGATCGTGCCGTCCTCGAACCGCAGCAGCTTGTAGCTGCCCTTGGTTGTCGGCTTCTTCGCCGCGTTCGTCGTGATCACGGTGCCGTGGTCGGCGATCGCCCCGGTGATCAGGATCTTCCCAGGGGTCTTCGTCGTTGTGTTCTGGCCGGCCGGCGTCACCCACACCTTGATCGGCCCGCTGGACGGGGTCGTCGTACTGGACGTCGTTGCCGCAGCGGCAACGGACACCGGAGCTGCGGCCCCGAGCACCGCCAGGATGCCAATCGCCGCCTTCGCGCTATTTCTCATCGTCACTCCTCGAGTTCGCCCGCCGGTGGCTATTTCTTGGATTGTCACGGAACGTAAATGAAACCGCAACGGGCGTAGCCTACCCAGCCGAGAGGAGGCGAGCACTGGCTTCCGGTAGCCGGCCCCAGCACGGCCGGCCCCAGCACGGCCGGCCCCAGCACGGCCGGCCCCAGTACGGCCGGCCCCAGTACGGCCGGCCCGGCACCAAGCCGCCGGCAGCCGGCGCCGAGTACCGAATCCGACTGACGGCGGAGAACCGGCGGGCCGGTCGGCGACCGGAAGCGGGCAGACCTCCGGCGCGCCACGGTGCCGGTCCGAGCCAGTCCAAGCGGGCAGCACCGCTGGGGGCTGTCACTGCTGGCGGACGAGACGCCGCAGTACACTCACCATCGGCAATGGCCGGGCAATCGCCTGGCTCGTGATCCTTGTGCGATCGCAGTGTCCGAGGAAGTGGCACCGCGGAACGTCCGGACGGTCTTGAAAGGGTCGCATTGGTCAGGGGGTCGCAGCGAGGGACGCAACCAGGAGACGCCGCCACCTTGCTCGGCGGCGAGCTCGACGATCCCAGCGACCCGGTCGCCGAGACGACGTCATCCCGTCCAAAAGGGCACCCGACGCATCAGTGCGACGACGCTGGCGGTCATCGTGGCCGGTCTCCTGGTCACGGCGACGCTGACGGTCGTCTCCGAGACGAGTTACCGGCACAACGAACAGCGGCTCACGACACTCCAGTCGAAGCTGACGGCGTCGCTGATCGGGACGGCGCCGGCTCAGCTGGAAGGACAGCTCGCCCGAGTCGTCGGCCTTTCGGCCGAATCGCCGGACCCGGCGGCGACGTTCGAGCAGGCGATCGACCCCTCGCTCTCCCCCACCGGCCCGTTCGCGTCGGCGGTGCTCGTCCTCGTCGGCGGCGGCCAGCAGCAGGTGCTGGCCCACGTCGGCCAGAAGGCCATTCGCAGCCCGCAGAGCGCGAAGTCGGTGGCCGTCTACAACCGGGCGGCCCGGTCGAGCGCGTTGGTCACGACGAGGGCCGTCGGCCGCGGGGTGCAGCGGCTCGGCTACTTCGTCTCCGCCCGGGGGCAACCGGGGACGTTCGTCGTCGGCGCGTCGCAGCAGCTCCCACTGGGCAAGCTGACGAACGTCCCGACCAGCTCGCCCGATGCCGACCTCAACTTCGCCATCTACTTCGGGCGCCACCCGGGGGCCAGCTCGCTGATCGAGTCCAACGTCCGCCCGCCGCTGACCGGCATCGTGTCGACGAGCACGGTGCCGTTCGGCTCGAACGTCCTGACGTTGGTGGTGTCGCCGCGAGGCTCGCTGTCGGGCCCGTGGACCGAGTTCCTGCCGTGGGGGATCCTGCTCGTCGGCCTTCTCCTGACGGCGTTCGGGGCCCTGATGACGGAGCACCTCGTCCGACGCCGATCGGTCGCCGAGTCGCTCGCGCTGGCGAACAGCGCGCTCTACCGGCAGCAGCGGGACGTCGCGACGACGTTGCAGCACGCCCTGCTGCCGAAGGCGTTCCCCGAGATCCCCGGGGTCGAGTTCGCGGCTCGGTACATCCCGAGCGCGTCGGGCGCCGCGGTCGGAGGCGACTGGTACAGCGTCGTCTCGGTCTCAGAAGGGCAGTTCGCGTTCGTCGTCGGCGACGTCTCCGGGCACGACATCGGTGCGGCCAGCATCATGGGTGCCATGCGCTACACGGTGCGGACCCTGGCGAAGCTGGGATTCTCGCCGGCCGAGATCCTCGACCGGACGAACCAGGAGATCGACATCAGTACCGACGGCTACTTCGCCACGGTGCTCGTCGGGACGGTCGACCTCGTTCGCACAGAGGTGACCCTGTCGTCGGCCGGGCATCCACCGCCCGTGATGGTCGATAGCGCCGGCGGACGCGGCGGCCGCTTTCTCGTCGTGCCGACGGGGCCTCCGCTCGGGGTGGCATCGCAGCGGTACATATCGGTCACCACGCCGTTTCGCCCGGACGACATCCTCGTCGCCTACACGGACGGGCTGGTCGAACGGCGAGGGGAGGACATCGACCTCGGCCTGCAGCGGCTCGCCGCCATCGCCGCCCGTGCCACGTCGTCGGCCGACGGACTGGTCGATGGGCTCGTGTCCGAACTGGTCGGAACGAACAATACCGACGACGTGGCCATCTTGGCGATGAGACGGTGGCCCGAAGGCATCGACGCGACTTCCGATCCCGGTCCGTCCGCGGCTTCGTCGCCCGGACCAGCGCCAAGCCGTCGGTCGGCGCCGGAAGTACCCGGACCGGCCGTGGACTCGCCGCTCGGTTCAGCCCGCTGAACTTCCGGTCGTTTCAGCCCGCTGAACCGGCACTCCGCCGTTAGCGGACCGGTCCTTGGCGCTGCCGCTGACCGGGCAGCGTGCCCGGGCGAAGACCGCCGCCCTTGGACCCCTTCTGGCGGTCCTGGCGGCCGGCGGCCCGCCGCAGTGTCCGGTTCGTCGTCTGGTCCGGCTGGACGCTCATCTCCATCATCTGCTCGACCGCGGCCGCCCGCTTGTGCTTCGGGATCTGCCGGAGCTGACGCTCGAGCCGGCTCAGGTTCTCCGGGATCGGCCGGCCCTTCTCCCGGTACTTCTCAAGGGTCTTCACCAGCCGGCGAGCTTGCCGGCGACGAAGCCACGGGACGCGGGCGATGAGGCGGGCCGGTGCCGTCCGCAGCTTGCGGAGCCGGCGACGCTTGGGAGCTGTGTCAGAAGCCATAGGAGCCTGCCAACGTTATCCGAGCCTGATCCCGCGCCATGAACCCACTGGCTCCCGCCGTCACCGTCACCGTCACCGCCGGCGACGGCGCTCGGCCATCATCGTCCGCACCTCGCGCCGTTGCTGCTGGATCTCTTCGTGGGTCAGGCTCGGCCGCTCGCCGTCGACCCCCATGGACGAGGCCCACGAGGACGGATCGAGCGCCAGGGCACCGGGATCCAGCCCGATCTCCGAGGCGATCTGGGCACCGTGTTGACGGACGAAGTACTGGCTGACGAAGAGCATCTCGCCCAAGACGTCGAGGTCGGGCGCCAGCGTCCCGATGGCGCCGTCGATGAACATGAAGTCCTTCATGAACAGGATCAGCTCCTTGGGCAGCCGGGTTCCGTGCTTGACCAGCGCCTTCGTGACACGGCGCATCTCGACGATCATCTGATCGGCGTTGGCGTTGGCGGCGTCGACGACCGGGCGGTCCATCGGGATCTCTCGCATGAACTCGTCCAGGTCGGCGTCGGGCGAGATGGCGCCGAGATCCTGGTAGCCGACGAGGACCGCCCGATGGTCCCCCGTCATGGCGGCCAGCAACATGCGGAGGAACACGGTCCGCCGCCGGTCGTCGAGGCGGCCGGTGATGCCGTAGTCGAGGAGCGCCACCCGACCGTCGGGCCGGATCAGCAGATTGCCGCCGTGGAGGTCGCCGTGGAAGACGCCATAGATCATGGCCCCCTCCAGCACGGAGACCAGGCAGGCCCGGACGACGGCCGCGGTGTCGACGTCCGCCTCCCGCATCCCGGTGACGTCGGTGAAGGCGAACCCGTACATGCGTTCCATGACCAGCACCCGGGGGGTGACCAGGGTCGGATGCGGCCGCGGGACGACGATCGAACCCTGGCCGGCTCGGTCCAGGACCATCGCCACGTCCAGCATGTTCTCGGCCTCGAGACGAAAATCGAGCTCCTCGACGATGGTCTCGGCGAAGAGCTCGATGACGGCCGGCAAATTGACGATCTTGAGGATGTCGATCCGCCGGGCCAGTAGCGGGGCCAACCAGGCCATCACGGCGATGTCCTCTCGCACGAGACGATCGATCTCCGGGCGTTGGATCTTGACGGCGACCTCCTCACCCGTCGGAAGCGTCGCCATGTGGACCTGGGCGATCGACGCCGCGGCGGCGGGCTCGCCGTCGAAGTGGGCAAAGACCTCGCGAAGTGGCCTTCCGAAGGCCTCGTCGACCGTCGCCTGCACGACCTCGAAGGGTTCGGGCACCACCCGGTCCCGGAGGCCGCTGAACTCGGTCACGAGCTCGTCGGGGAGGATCCCCTGGGCTGAGGAGATGACCTGTCCGAGCTTGATGTACGTGGGGCCGAGATGCTCGAACGCCTGGCGGAGTCGCCGAGCGATGTCCTCCCTCGAAGCCTCGCCACCCCGCCGACGGCCCCGGATCGCCCACCCGACCACCGCGGTGAGGAGATACGCGCTCGTCTTGAGCAGCCTGGCCAGGGGAGGCAGGCGCCGGCGCCGGACGAGGTCGGGGACCTGGGCCCGCGTGCGGGCCCGGACCGCGTCGAGACCTTGCCGCCAGGGCAGGTCCTCGAACGTGACCTCCCACGGCCCCTGTTCGGTGAATGAGCTGAGTGGGTCCGTCATGGGCGGTTCATCGGGTGCCATTCCCACGATAGGGGTGCGGCTCGACCGAGCGCCCGAGCGCCTCTGGGCTCGAGCCCGTACTTCAGAACACTTGTTGGAGGCGGCGGGCGGAATCGAACCGCCGTACGAGGCTTTGCAGGCCCCTGCCTAAACCACTCGGCCACGCCGCCGGCAGAACGGAGAGCCTATCCGCCCTTCGAGCCCCGACCACCCAGCCCAGGTAGCCCGGCCCCGGACCGCCCGGGCCCGACTCCGGGCGCCGGTCAGGCGGCGGCAGCGAGCGCCAGGGCGGGGTCGGGCACCTGGTCCCGACGAGCCTGGATGAAGACCAGCGCCACGACGGCCGACACCGCCAGGAGGGCCGTGCTGACCCAGAACCCGACGGCGTAGCCGTGGACCTGGGACTGGACGACCGCGGCCGCGCTGTTGCCGTGGGCGACGAGATAGCTGGCCGCCGCGGTGGCGTAGATGGTGTTCAGCAGGGCCGTCCCCATTGATCCACCGACCTGCTGGCTCATGTTCAGCGCCGCGCTGGCCACGCCGGCGTCGTGGGGCGCGACCCCGATGAGCGCGGTGCTGCTCATCGGCACGAAGGCCAGACCGAGACCGACGCTCATGAGGACCTCGGTCGGCAGCAGGTGCGCGACGAAGCTGCTGTCGACGCCGATCTGGGTCAGCCAGGCGCAACCGACGGCGGCGAGCACCATGCCGACGACCAGGAGCGCTCTCGGGCCGACCCGGGGCAGGAGCCGGCTGGCCAGGGCGGCGCCGACGATGATCCCGGCCGAGAACGGCAGGAAGGCGAACCCGGTCTTGAGGGCCGAGTAGTGCAGGGTGCCCTGGAAGTAGAAGGTCAGGAACAAGAACATGCCGAACATGGCCATGGGCGCCAGGAAGGACAGGAGGAACGACCCGCCACGGTTCCGGTCCAGGACGACCCGCATGGGCAGGAGCGGGTTGGTCGTCCGCCGCTCGATGACGACGAAGACGGCCAGTAGGACGACGGCGGCGATGAGGTAGGCCAGGGTAACGGGCGACCCCCAGCCGTCTGTCGTGGCCTTGGTGAACCCGTAGACGAGCGCCACCAGGCCAGCGGACGACGCGATAACGCCGGGGATGTCGTAACGGGTGTTGCCGGTGGCCCGGCTCTCCCGGACGAGACGGGTGGCGAAGAGGGCCGTGAGGACGGCGACGGGCACGTTGACGAGCAGGCACCACCGCCAGGAGGCGTACTGCGTCAGGACGCCACCGGCGATGAGGCCGATCGCCGCGCCGCCGCCGGCGATCCCGCCGTACACGCCGAAGGCCTTGGCCCGCTCGGTCGGCTCGGTGAAGGTGACGGTGATCAGGGAGAGAGCGGCCGGGGCCATGAGGGCGGCGAACCCACCCTGCAGCGCCCGGGCCCCGAACAGCATGGCCGCGTTCTGGGCGACGCCGCCGAGCGCGGAGGCGGCGGCGAAGCCGATCAGGCCGACGATGAACATTCGCTTGCGGCCCATGAAGTCGGCGATCCGGCCGCCGAGGAGCAGGAGGCCGCCGAAGGCGAGGGTGTAGGCGGTGATGACC
This sequence comes from uncultured Actinomycetota bacterium, assembly GCA_963745595.1. Classification (GTDB taxonomy): domain Bacteria; phylum Actinomycetota; class Acidimicrobiia; order Acidimicrobiales; family RAAP-2; genus DASZUK01. The sequence goes on from CAVUYB010000014.1 coordinate 227,778, forward strand.
CACTGGCGGTCGTCGACCGAGATGTGCAGGGCTTTCTGGGCCGACGGCAGGGCGATCGTCACGATCGACGCGTCGAGCACGACCATCAGCTGGGCGACGGCGATGACGGCCAGCGCCAGCCAGCGGCGGGGATCGGGGGACGCCTCCGATGGTGAGGCAGTTGCGGTGTCGTCGATGTTCGTCATGGGGGCTTTCACTCCAACGTCTGGTGTCGTGCGCTCGAGAGGTTCGACGACCGGGAAGGCCGCGAACTGATCGGTGGTCGGTGGTGTCGGGAAGTCGGTGCTCGGACGGTCTTGGTCGGAAAGGCGGTGGTCGGACGGCTCGTACCCGGTGCCCCGGAGGGTACCGGGCGGGTGGGTCAACGAAGCAGGGGCAGCATGACGTCGTCGACGAGGTGGACACAGAACGCCTCGTCGAGCGGCTCGCCGGTGACGAGCAGCCGCGACATGACCATCGCGGGCATGACCTCGCCCGCACTGACCGAGCTGGTCCCGGCCGGGCACTCGCCGCGGGCGATCGCGTGCTCGACGACCTCTCGGACGACGTCTCGCTTGCCGTCGATCATGTGCGACCGCATCAGCTCGGCGAGGACCGGGTCGGTCCGCATCGCCCACAGCACGGCGGCCATCAGCGCGCCGTCCGCGGCCGCGAGCATCTGGCACGACGCCGTCAGCAGCTCGAGCAGGTCGCCACGGAGCGAGCCGGTGTCCGGGACGACCTCCATCGTCTCCTCGGCCCGACAACGCACCGCCTCGGCGACGATCTCGGCCTTGCCGGACCAGTGGCGGTAGATCGTCGCCTTCGACGCCCGGGCGCGCTCGGCGAGCGCGTCCATGCTCAAGCCGTCGTAGCCGACCTCCGCGACGAGCTCGAGCGCGGCGTCGAGGATCGCCTGGCCCCGCTCCTCTGACCGCGGCCGGCCCGGTCGGACCGGTGCCGCCACGGCGGCGGCGCCGTCGATCTCGGCTTCGGTCGTCGTCTCGATCGTCATCGGGGCTCTCCCTGCACGAAACTGGCTGCACGAAACTGGCTGCACGAAACTGGCTGCACGAAACTGGCTGTACGAAACTGTTCCGTACACACCATACGCCCGCCGCCAGCGAAACGCAACGGTTTCGTTTCGTATTTCGACAACAACGCCGTGGCCTGGGAAGTCGTGGCTCGGGCCCGGGAACGGCCCATCGGACGCGACGCCAGCGGTCCCGGACGGCGGCGGCGTCACACCGCGCACCCAGTCGGTGGTTGAATCGCCCGGTGCACATCGGTCTGATCGCGCCACCGTGGACGCCGGTCCCGCCGCCGCTCTACGGCGGTATCGAGCTCGTCGTCGACGAGCTGGCCCGCGGCTTCGCGGCCGCGGGCCACGACGTCACGCTGTTCACGACGGGCGACTCGACGTGCCCGGTCCGCCGCAAGTGGGTCCTGCCAGCGGCGGAAGGGACGCGCATCGGGGCGGCGGTGCCGGAGCTCCGGCACGTCATCGGCGCGTACGAGCAGCTCGGCGACTGCGACGTCGTCCACGACCACACGCTGGCCGGGCCGCTGCTGGCGGCGTCGCTCGGGGCGACGGCGCCGGTGGTGACGACGGTGCACGGCCCGCTCAACGACGATCTGATCCCGCTCTACGAGGCGCTCGGCGACCGGGTGCCGATCGTCTGCATCTCGGCCGCGCAGCACCGCGCCGCGCCGCAGGTCCCGGTGGCCCGGGTCATCCACCACGGGATCGACTCGTCGCAGTTCCCGGTCGGCGACGGTCAGGGCGATGGCGACGGGCCGTACTGCCTCTTCCTCGGGCGGATGGCCGCGGACAAGGGCGCGCACCGGGCGATCGCCGCGGCCCGGCAGGCCGGGATGCGGCTGCTGATGGCGGCGAAGATGCGCGAGGCCGGCGGAGGTCCGGTACTTCACGGAGATGGTCGAGCCGCTGCTCGGGCCGGACGCGGTCTACCTGGGCGAGGTGCCGCACGAGCAGAAGCTCGAGCTGCTCGGCGGGGCGGCCGCGCTGCTCTTCCCGATCCGCTGGAACGAGCCGTTCGGCCTCGTCATGCTCGAGTCGCTGGCCTCGGGCACGCCGGTCCTGGCGTTCCCGGAAGGCGCGGCACCGGAGGTCGTCGAGGACGGAAAAACCGGGTTCCTCTGCGCGGACGAGCGGGCGATGACCGAGGCGATCCTCCGCCTCGAGCAGATCGACCGGGCCAACTGCCGGGCCGCGGTGGACGGTTACTTCTCGACCGGCCGGATGGTCGCCGACCACCTCGATCTCTTCGAGTCGTTCGTCGGGAGCGGATGACATGAAGAGGCCCCGGGGGGTGGCTCGACTGTCGGTGCTGGGGGCGATCGTCGGCGCGCTCGCCCTGCCGATCACGATGCCGATCACGATGCCGGCCGGCGCGGCGACGACGCCGGCCGCTCCCCCGTCGTCGGCCGCGCCCCGCCCGTTCGGGCAGCTGACATGCACGCCGGAGTACGGCATCCGGTTCTGCCCGGGCGGCCAGCAGGGACCGCGGACCGGCGGGTGCCGAGCTTCGACGGCGTGCCGCTCGACGCGGACGTCGCCCTGCCGGCCACCGGGAAGGGCCCGTTCCCGCTGATCGTCCTCCTGCACGGGCTCGGCGAATCGAAGAAGGAGTACGAGGTCAATAGCGACGACGGCGGGATCGACGACGTCACGCTGGCCGACCGCGGCTACGCGGTGCTGATGTACACGGCCCGCGGGTTCGGCGACTCGTGCGGCACCGCGGCGAGCCGGACGGGGACGCCGGCGTGCGCGAAGGGCTGGATCCAGCTGGCCGACCAGCGCTACGAGGTCCGCGACACGCAGTACCTGGCCGGCCGGCTCGTCGACGAGGGGCTGGCGAAGCCGGACATCGCGGTCGCCGGCGTCTCGTACGGCGCCGGCCAGGCGCTCGAGCTGGCGATGCTCAAGAACCGCATCCGGTTGCCGAACGGCCGGTTCGCGCCGTTCACGAGCCCCGGCCGGCACGTCCCGATGGCGGTCGCCGCGGTCTACGCGATGTGGCCGTGGGACGACCTCGTCACCGCGCTCGTCCCGAACGGCCGGCTGTCGACGACCGCGAACACGCCGGCCCGGACAGACCGCGTGCCGGTCGGCGTCGAGAAGCAGAGCTGGAACACCCTCCTCTACGGCGTCACCGCGTCGTACTACCTCTCGCCGCCCGGCGTCGATCCGCAGTCGGACCTGACGACGTGGTACCACGAGATCTCCGCCGGCGAGCCGTACACCGCGTCGGCGGCCCAGGCGCTGACGACCCTGCAGACGTACAAGTCGGCGATCGGCATCCCGATGCCCCGGGGCGGCCCGGCGCCGACGGCCATCCAGAGCGGCTGGACGGACTCGCTCTTCCCGGTGTCCGAGGCGACGCACTACGCCAACCGGGTCACCGCGTCCGGCGCTCGGACGCCGCTGCTCTTGATGTTCGACGACGTCGGCCACGGCTGGGCCCAGGACAAGACGGCCGACATCGCCCAGACGAACCAGCGCGGGCTGGCGTTCCTCGACTCGGTCATGCTCGCCCGACGGCGGCCGGCCACCGGGACCGTCGCCATCGCCCAGACGTGCCCGAAGACATCGCCGTCCGGCCCGCCGATCACCGGTCGCAGCCTGACCGCCCTCCAGCACGGATCGGTCCGGCTGACCGGTCCGGCTGACCAGGTCGTGACGTCGTCCGGCGGCGACCCGACGGTCGCGGCCGCGCTGAACCCCGCGTACTCGTCGTCCCTCTGCGATCCAATGCCCGCGACCGCGGAGCCGGGCACCGCGGTCTACCAGCGGGCCGCCGGTCCGGCCGGCGCGACGTTGCTCGGCGGCGTCCAGGTCACCGCCCGTCTCCGGATCACCGGCAACTACCCCGAGCTCGTCGGCCGGCTGTGGGACGTCAACCCGGACGGGACGCGCCAGATCGCCGCCATGGGCGTCGTCCGGCCGCCCGTCAACCAGGGGGTCGGCGACCAGGCGGCCGGCACGCCGGCGACCACGGTCGCCACGACGACGGTCCGCTTCGAGCTGAACCCGAACGACTACCGGTTCGCCCCCGGCGACACGATCGAGCTCGAGCTCGTCGGCTCGAACGCGCCGTACTTCCGGGCGTCGAACGGGACGTTCCAGATGACGGTGACCGGCCTCGTCGCCAAGGTGCCGACGACCTGACCGTCGGCGCCCGCTGCGCCGGGTAGCTCACTGCGCTGAGTGGCTAACTGCGCCTCGTCGTTAGCTGCGCTGAGTGGCTAACTACGCTGAGTGGCTAACTACGACGGCGGCCGACGAGCAGCCAGAGGATGCCGACGACGATCGCCACGAGGATGACGATCTTGATCAGGCCCCAGAGGATGCCGGCGACCGCGCCGAGGACCCAGAAGGCGACGATCACGCCGACGACGCCGACCGCGACGAGGACGACGCCGTCGACCACCCGGAGACCACCGCTCTTACGCTTCTCGATATCGCCTGCCATACCAGCCTCCTGTCGGTCGGTCGGGGGCCCGCCGGCGTCCCGTGACGCCCGGAGCCCGGCGCGCCGTTCCCGGTGGGGCCGATGCTACGTTGCCGAGCTATGGCCGAGGTGTCGCTCCGTGACCGGCGCCAGGCCCTCCTCGACCAGCCGGGACTGCGGGGCCGGGCGTTCTGCCGGGCGTACGCGGCGGCGGCCGACGCCTGGCTGTCCGGCCTGGCCGACCGGGCGAGCGACGGCAACTCTCGGCGGCTCGCGCTCGTCGCGGTCGGCGGCTACGGCCGCGGCGAGCTCTGCCCGTACAGCGACCTCGACGTCGTCCTCGTCCACGAGGGTCGGCGGGACGTCGCCAAGCTGGCCGACGCCATCTGGTACCCGGTCTGGGACGAGGGCGTCCACCTCGACCACAGCGTCCGGCGGCCCTCCGAGGTCGTCGACGCCGCGGTCGACGACCTCCGCGTCGCCCTCGGCCTGCTCGACGCCCGGCTGGTCTGGGGCGACGCCCGGGTGGCCGAACCGCTGCTGGCCAAGGCGACCGAGCTCTGGCAGAGCCGGCTGGGCGCGACGTGGCTGCCGGTGCTCGCCGCCCAGATGGACGAGCGGCGGCGGACCTACGGCGACCTGGCGTTCCTGCTCGAACCGGACCTGAAGGACAGCCACGGCGGCCTCCGCGACGTCAACGTCCTCCGGGCCGTCGCCGCCTACGCCCCACTGCTCGCCGACTACGTCGACCTGGCCTCGCTCGAGCCGACGGCCGGGCTGCTCACGGAGATCCGCGTCGAGCTGCACCGGAGCGCGGGGCGCGAGCTCGACCGCCTGCTGCTACAGGACCAGGACCACATCGCCGCCGTGCTCGACTACCCGGATGCCGACGGGCTGATGGCGGCGGTCGCCGAGGCCGGACGGAAGGTGGCGTGGGTCAGCGAGGACGCGTGGCGACGCCAGCGCCTCTGGCAGCCCGACACCGGTCGCGGTCGGGGTCGCGGCCGGTTCGGACGGCGGTCGACGGCGGTGGGCGACGGGCCGCCGCCGGCCGACGGCGAGGTCGAGCCCGGCGTGGCGATCGTCCAGGGCGAGGCCGGCCTGACGCCGGCCGCCGCGGTCGCCGACGACTCGTCGCTGCCGTTGCGCGTCGCCGCGGTAGCGGCCGAGCGGAACGTGCCGATCGCCCGGGCCGCGCTGCACCGGCTGGCCGACAAAGCGACGGCGCTGCCGGACCCGTGGCCGCCGGAGACCCGCCAGGCCCTCGTCCGGGTGCTGGCGACCGGCCGACCGGCCATCGACGCGCTCGAGACGCTCGACCACGACGGCCTGCTCGTCCGGTTCCTGCCGGAGTGGGCGGCCGTCCGCAACCGGCCGCAGCGCAACGCCTACCACCGGTTCACCGTCGACCGGCACCTGCTCGAGGCGGCGGCCAACGCGGCCGCGCTCGTCGACCGGGTCGACCGGCCCGACCTGCTGCTCGTCGGCACGCTGCTCCACGACATCGGCAAGGGCTACCCCGGCGACCACACCGACGTCGGCGTCGTCCTCGTCCGGACGATCGCCGAGCGGATGGGCTTCGCCCCGGACGACGTCGACACGCTCGTCGCCATGTGCCGGCTGCACCTGCTGCTGCCGGACACGGCGACCCGCCGCGACCTCGACGACCCGACGACGATCGAGACGGTCGCCGCGGCCGTCGTCGACCGGCGGACGCTCCGCCTGCTCGGCGCGCTCACCGAAGCCGACAGCCTCGCCACCGGCTCGTCCGCCTGGGGATCGTGGAAGGCCGGCCTCGTCGCCGATCTCGTCAGCCGGGTCGACCGGTTCCTCGACGGCGGCGACCGGCCGGCGACCGGCCCGGGTGGTGGATGGGTCACCGACGCCCACCGGGCGGTGATGGACGACGTCCGGTCGTCCGGGCGCGCCGCGGTCGTCCTGAATCCACCGGAGGTCGTCGTCGCCGCGCCGGACCGACCGGGGCTGCTGGCGTCGGTGGCCGGCGTCCTCGCCCTGCACGGCCTCGACGTCCGCAGCGCGGACGTCACCGGCGACGGCGGCGTCGCGGCCGAGGTGTTCACCGTCGAGGTCGGGCGCGGCTCGTGGCCGGACGGCGCCAAGCTCCGGGAGGATCTCGAAGCCGTCCTCTCCGACCGGCTGGCCCTCACCGACCGGCTCGAGGCGAAGGCCCGGGACTACGCCAACGGCCGCCGCCCGTCCGCGGCCCGGCCGGTCGATCCCCACGTCCTCGTCAGCAACGAAGCGTCGGCGACGTCCACGGTCGTCGAGATCCGGGCCGTCGACGAGGTCGGCCTGCTGCACCGGGTGACGCGGACGCTGTTCGACTGCGACCTCGACGTCGTCTCCGCCCGGGTATCGACGTTCGGCGACGCGGTCGTCGACGCGTTCTACGTGCGTGACGCGGCCGGCCAGAAGGTGACGGACGGCCGGGCGCTCGGCCTCATGGCCCAGCGACTGACCGACGCCATCGAGTAACCAGCGCCTCCGGCGGGACCCCCGGATCGCCGCCCGGACGTCGATAGTCGTCGCCCGCCGACGACAGAAGAGAAAATTCCTCCGTAGCCAGGGAAAAAGTGAACATTGTTGACGGTTTCCGCCGTCATGACGCATATATCATTCGAATGGCGGATCAGGTTGGCGGAATCGGAGGGACAGATGAGCACGAAGCCGGCCCACGGCCGGCCGCCGAAACGGCGGACCGGGCTCTGGCTGACGATCGCCATCGTCGTCGTGCTCCTGGCCATCGTCGGGGGCGGTGTCGCCCTCTACCTCCACTCCCCGCACGGCAGCACCGCCGCGGCCACCGGCACGCCGGCCATCGTGCCGCTCGACGTCGTCGGCACGACGCCGGCCACCGGAGCCACCGACGTCGTGCCGTCGGCGACGATCACCGTCGACCTCTCGACGCCGCTCGCCCCGACGAGCCCGATGCCGTCGTTCTCGCCGGCGGTCGCCGGCGACTGGTCGCCGCTCTCCGCCGACGACCTGCAGTTCGTCGCCAGCGGGCCGCTCGTCCCCGGCTCCCAGGAGTCGCTGACGATCCCCGGCGGTCCGACCGGGCTCGTCGCCGCCGACGGCCAGCAGCTTTCGTCGACGGTGACCGTCGGCTTCACGGTGGCCCAGGGCTCGACGCTGCGACTGCAGCAGCTCCTCGCCCAGCTCGGCTACCTGCCGGTCGGCTTCACGCCGGCCACGCCGTCGACGTCGCCGCAGCAGGAGGCCGACCCGCAGCAGGGCACGTTCTCGTGGCGCTGGGCCAACCAGCCGGCGACGCTGACGTCGCTGTGGACGCCCGGCACATACAACGTCATCACCAAGGGCGCGGTGATGAGCTTCGAGACACAGCACGGCCTGACCACCGACGGGCTGGCCGGCCCGCAGGTCTGGACGGACCTGCTCCAGGCGGCGACGACCGGGGCGACCGACCCGCAGCCGTACGGCTACGTCTCGGTGACGAAGACACTCCCGGAGACGGCGACGGTCTACCAGAACGGCTCGGTCGCCTACTCGACGCTGGCCAACACCGGTGTGCCGGCCGCGGCGACCGCGACAGGGACGTTCCCGGTCTACGCCCGGTACAAGGTGACGACGATGAGCGGGACGAACCCGGACGGGTCCCACTACGTCGACCCCGGCATACCGTGGGTCAGCTACTTCAACGGCGGCGACGCCCTGCACGGGTACGTCCGCGGCAGCTACGGCTTCCCCCAGAGCGACGGCTGCGTCGAGATGCCGCCGTCGAACGCCGCGGTCGTCTGGCCGATGACGCCGATCGGCACGCTCGTCACCGTCGGCTGAACCGGCCCCCGGCCCCGGGCCTGAGCCAGCTGTTCAGCCGTCTTCGGCCGCCGCGGCCTCCATCGCCGAGTGCTCGATGAGCGGGTGGACGAGGCCGAGATCCCGCAGCGTGACGTCCGGCCGCCGGGGGGCGGCCAGCTCGATCGGCGTGTCGGGCAAGGCGAAGACGTAGAGGTTCCAGAACCGCCCGAGCCCGGCCGGCGCGATGTCGGCGTAGAGCCGCTGCTCGACGTCCGCCCAGCGGTCGAAGCCGGCATCGGCGAACCGGGCCGTCCACCACCCGAACGACGCGATCGTCAGGTGGCCCTCGATCGGGCCGCCGTCGGCGTCGACGGCCAGGTCGTCCTCGGGCACCGGGCCGGTCAGGCCGTCGCCGAGCGCCTCGTAGTCGGCCAGCCGCTCCGGCCGCACCTTGCCGTCGAGATGACCGTCCGGCCCGGACGCGTTGTGGCCGAACGACGGGATCGTCGCGTAGACGATGCCGCCGCAGACGCGACGTAGCTCGGCCAGCGCGGCCGGCACCGCGGCCGGCGGCAGGTGCTCGAGGATCTCGAGCGCGGAGACGAGCTCGAACTCGCCGTCGTCGTACGGCAGGCCGTGCGACAGGTCGCCGAGCCGGACGTAGCCGAGCGCGCCGGGCGCGGCATGCTCGACCGCGTACCGGCTGACGTCGCAGCCGTGGGCGTCGACGCCGAGCTCGCGGAGGGCCTCGACGAGGTAGCCGCGGGCACAGCCGACGTCGAGCGTGCGCCGGACCCGGAAGTTGCGCCAGAGGAGGTACGCGGCGATGTCCGCGTTCGACGAGACGCGGTCGTACGTCGCGTAGCCGGAGTGGCCCTGCCGGTCGCCGGACGGGTCGCGGCCGACGCCGA